>JACRBL010000037.1 GCA_016234485.1 Chloroflexota bacterium | reverse complement strand
GCACGCTGTTTGACTTCTGCTCGTTTGTCTTGCCGAATGGCTTTTTCTATTTCGGCTAACTCTTTTGGCTTGAGTTGGTATACGGTTCTCATGACGAAAGTGTATCATGCCTTATAATCTATTTCGACTGACTACTTAACACACTAAAAAAATTGTTGCTGGGGACTTGGATTTCTTGCTTCTCGTTTTCCATTTCAATTTCTCCTTATTACGTTTAACAGATCGTCTACTTTCCTGACCTGATTTGGCGCGGCTTACTTGTTGCGTTTCTCACGAAGATAGATACCCGCATCCATTTTTTCCTCTTCCGTAAAATGAAAGATGTCAGCCAGCCACTTTAGGATGCCACGAAAAATCTGCAGGCCGGCTGTTGGTTGCTGTGTGGATTCCTGCCTACGGAAGAAGAATTTATCCATGCCTGCCTCATTGGTTTACGGGGTATCATGGCGCTCGCTGGATCTGGTTTCGGTTACGCCTACTACTGCGCCGCGTGGACGGTAAAAGATCACCCATACGATTCTTTCTACGGCCCATGCGATCAAGGCATAGATCGCCATTGCAAAGAGGGATGAGAGTTCCAGCACCATGCCGCCAGCGGACGGAGTTACGGTCATCCCTGCAAACGGAAACAGGAACAGATTGGTAAACCCGTAGATCAAGGCGACGATTGGACTCTCGGGATTGGCGGCGATCAATTTCAGTCCGATCCGGAGGGCGATCATGGCTTCCAGAATACCCAGGAACAGCCAGATCAATTGTGTGGCCTTAAAAGTAAAAATGCGTTGCTCTTGTTCCGGTTCGGTTTGCGTTGTTCTTACTTCTGATACTCGATTTTCGTTTGTCATTTTTACCTTTCTGAATGTGCTCTTGATGTTCCAATCGAAGAACCATCATCGTCACGGAATATGTTTTTTGTCATGAAATACTTAACAGGCGGGGGTGTGTACCGCCATCCCCGCCTTTCTTCTCTATTTCATGTGAGATTAGCGGCGGACCATCTTAAAGATCCACAGCAGAACAACGGAGCCAAGCAGGGTTACCAGCATGGTCGGGATGGTGATGGCATCGTTGATCGTTCCAATGCCCAACAGCGGGCTGATGAAGTAACCAGCCAGGAAGGCGCCGATGACGCCTACCACGATATCCAGTAATAAGCCCTGCTGCGAGTTCGTCTTCATGATCCTGCTTGCAATGTAACCGACGATCGCTCCAGCGATGAGGTAGATGATGATGTTCATTTTTTTTCCTTTTTTGAGAATACTCGGTTGTCAGTGTGTTTGATTCTCGAACCGCAGCCTCCTCTTACGAAGAAAGGACTGCGGTCCCACTCCGATTATTTACCGGTGGTGGGTTGAGTTTTAAGTTTCAGCGCGGCCTCATACTCCGTCACGCGCTTGTCAATTTCATTGGCGGCGTGTTCGCGGGTATAGCCGTACTTTTCTTGGAGCAAACCGGTGAAGACTTCATACTTACCGGCGGCCCGATCCAGGTCATCGTCGGTGAGTTTGCCCCACCAGGCCTTGGCCTCGCCTCGGATTTGTTTCCACTTGCCTTCGAATATATCTTTGTTCATTTGATTCTCCAGTTCTTTTGATAATGCTGTCCCAGTTGACGCCGGCGCGCCGGACAGCGTTGACGCGCCGGTTCTCATGTCCTCATCAGCCAAGTCCCGTCAAATCTTCGTGACCATACGGCATCATTTAGTCCGCAGACTGGCGGCCGCGAGACGCAAACGTTCAGCCACACGTTCAGGCGTTTCGCCTTTACTGATAAATGCATCGGCGCCAGCGGACAACGCGGCTTGATGACGGGCGTCCAAATGGCTGATGAGGATGATGACCAGCGCGGCCGGGCATGCTTTTCGGAGTTCGTTCAGCGCGGCGGTCGGTGAGTTGGGAAGCAACTCCCAGTCCACCAACAACATATCAACACGGTTCATCGGGGCTTGGGCTAATGTGGTAGGCCAATCCCCGGCTTCGCCAACTACTTGCATCTTCAGGTCAAGGAGTAACTGGCGAAGGGCGGATCGCTCTTCGGGCAATGCATCGGCTAGAAATACGCGGGTCATGAATTCATATTACAGCAAACACTCCCCGGCCGCATCCATCGGCTGGGGAGTGTTTGTCTCCGCCACTTGGGGGAGACAAAAAAAGGGTAGCGTGTAAATTAGGTTTCCTTACACCTTCACCTGAAATACAGGTACATGGTTAACGCAATCAGGATGAGTACCAGAACCGCGCCTATATTACGAAATAGCCTGGAGATTACCAGCAGGATTAAGGCGCCTCCCAGAAACGCCAATTGTAGGTAGGCGATCATGAACGAGAATATCATGCCCGAGATAAAGGTAGTTACGAAACTTTGCTGGTTATTTGAGCGCTGATATCGCCCGCAATCTGCCGCATCCATCTGGGATGCAGGGGAAGATAGGTTCATTTCAGGAATGGCAATGCTCGGACCGCGTTGCAAAACGCGGTAGTTGATTCCAGTGACCAGCAAGCGTAATATGTATAGGCGATGAGTACGATGACGATGAGCGCCAGGAAGCCGCCTATGTTGCGGAACAACTTTGAAATAGCCAGCAGGATAATGGCGCCTCCCAACGACACCAACAAGGCAGGGATGCTGAAATTGCCTTCGTTGATCGTGCTGACATGGAACATGGGGCTTAGGATATAACCTCCCAGAAACGCGCCCAAAATACCTACGAAAATATCGGCGAACAAACCCTGCCGGCTATTCGTCCGCATAATGAGACTGGCCACCCAGCCCACCACGGCCCCTGCAATGATCCAGATAATGAAGTTAATCATTTTATTCTCCTGATTGAACGGCGGGGATATACGCGGCCGCCATGTTTACATCCTGGCGATCGCTTCAACAATATCCAATCAATTGTGGGAGTCCTCAAACGCTCCATCCCTTCAGAACTATTTAGCCGTTTCAAGATCTGCTTCGTTTTCGAGGAGTTGATCAAATAGAGACCGATAATAAATCATCGCTCGTCGCAATTCTTCAGTATCCGCCTGACGCTGTTCATTTTTGAGCGCGATCACCCGCGCAGCGCGGTAATTATCCGCCAAGCCAGGGTAAGAGACCGAAACATCCGCCACCCTCTGCTCAAAATCAGAGATCGGATAGTTACGCACCTGCATGACTTCCATGATCAAACGGTCGGCCTCTACAATGGCCTGCCCTGGTTCGTCCACAAATTTAGACTGGACAGACAACCAATCGGCCGTATACCGCTCGCGTTCCTTGGAGGAAAGCGGACGGATATTTAACTCGTCAACGTGCTTTTGTCGCTTGTCCAACTCTGCCTGTGCTTTCTTCTCGCCACCCGCCGTCTCGACTGTGTGATCATACTCAGAGCCGTAATGATCTTTAAATTGCTTCGAGCGTTGATTGCGGGAAAAGATCGGCCCCATGATCAAGCCCATGACCACCACGATCAAAACAACAGCAATGATGATATATGTAGCGCTCATCAGAAGACTCCTTTAAAGTATATGTGGCTGACTGAAAAAAAGCCCGCCATATGGGCTGGTCCGAAAGGCGCTTTCCACTGACGCGCAAATGGCAGATTCAGGCGGGCATCCTTCTCAATCAGTCATCAAGAACGAACGTAACTTTTAACTGGACGCGGTATTCCGTGATCTTTCCATCACCGTCCAATTTGATCTGCTGATTCTCAACCCATGCAGACTTGATATTACGGAGCGTTTTTTGAGAACGTGCAACGCCCATCTTGATGGCATCATCGAAGCTCGTTTTAGACGACACGATAAGCTCGGTCACTTTTGCGACGGACATGGTACAACTCCTTTTGTTTGGTACAGGATTGATCCAGGTTGATTTATGAAACGAGAAACACGTACATTCCTACCGCGATGATTGGCAGGGCCAGCATGAACAACTTTGGGGAGCATCCGTTCTTTTTCGTTGTTCCGATCACTCCTTTTGCCTGACGCTCTTCACGGTTTCTTCGTAATAACTTCCGGTAGGCGCCCATGCCGCCTGGTTTACCCGATCCGACTTCCTGGTTTTGCTGCTTTTGATCTTTCACTTGGGCAAATCGGTCCTGGCGATCCTGTCGAACTTCCTGCCGTTTTTCATCCCCATTTTCGCCTCTTTCACCTCGACCTGCATCTTGACCATCGTGCCCAGACCGTTTCCTGTTTTCATTACGGGAATTTGATTGTTTTGGCATGGTATCTCCTTTTCTTTACCCTTTCATTCTAGAACAAACACTCCCCATTCGCATCCATCGGCCGGGGAGTGTTTTTCTCCGCCACTTGGGGGAGAGAGACAAAAGTTAATACACCGCGCTTTGGACTTCATAGATAATAGAGCGGTCGCGTCCAGCCTGTTTGGCGGCGTCCAGGGCTTGTTCAACTACGCGTAATAACTCGTTGACGGTTGTATCGTGTTCCGTTGTCTGCCTTATTGCAGCTGAAAAAGTTATCCCACCCAACACTTCATTGCCATAACGAATCTGGAGTTTCTTCAGGGATGTGCGGATCTGTTCCATACGCTTTTCCGCATCAGCGACGGTCGAATCGAGCAGAACAAGCGCAAACTCATCCCCTCCACAGCGGCATAAGATATCGCTTTTTCGCAAAAGCTTACGCAATACATGGCCGAACTCGCGTAAGAGCGTATCGCCAGCGGCGTGTCCATATGAATCGTTGAATTGTTTAAAGTCATTAATATCAAGCATTACGATACATAGTGGAGATTTTCTGCGACGTGCTCCGTGAAGTTCACGCGGTAATGTTTCTTCCAGGTAGTGTCGGTTAAAGAGTCCAGTCAGCGGATCAAGGATGGCCTGCTGATGAAGTTCATCACGCAACTTCAAATTGGAGAGGGCGAATTTGATCGATTCGCCAACTGCCATAGCCAGTTGCGCCAGGCTTTGTTGATGCTCGTCCTTGCGGGGGATATTGCCATCCATTAAACATAACAAGCCCGACATTTCACCTTGAACCAATAAAGGCAGGCAAAAATAAGAGGGTGGCGGTGAATGAAGGAAATGATTGCACAACAAATCAACTTTTGGGTTGGCCGCCTCATGAAATTGACCGCGCCGCAATGCCCAACAATCCTCCAATGAAATAATGGGCGGCGTCATCGTCTCGCCCCAACTCGCCACAACTTCAAGGCTCTGCTCCCCGGTTTGCAACACCGCAAAACAGCCGTTATGTCCCGTAAAAATATCTTCTGCGATCAGGGAAATAACCTGATATGCTTCCGCCTGTGTCTTACAGGACTGTAGCAGATCGTTCAGGCGATTGAGCGACTGTATTTCCTTGTCGCGCCTTAGAATCTCATCCATCAACGCTAATTGTTTTTCGTTTGCCACCTGCGCCTGAGTCTCTGAGCGCTTACGCGCTGTAATATCCCGGATGTTGCACTGGATCACCCGCCATCCATTGACCAGATATACATTGCTGACAAACTCCACTTGTTTGCGCTCGCCCGCTTTTGTCTCCAGAGGCAGATCCTCATACCGTATGTATTCACTTTTCTGCAGATTCCGCATGGCCGCCTGACTGGCGGCGATATCCTTGACTGGCCCGATTTCCCAGAGCGCCTTGCCGATCAATTCCGCTTTAGAGTATCCCAGCATATCCTGAAGGAAGGGGTTAACATCGGTGATCCGACCCGAGTCCCCATCCAGGATCAAAATCCCATCTTTGGCTGTCTCGAAGAGGCGCCGATAGCGAACCTCCGACTCCTGTAATACGATCAATTTATGCTCATGGTCGACAAAACCGCTTGGGGGTATTCTAGTTTCATTGGAAGATCGGTCTTTCAACTTATTCTCCTTCCACTCAATTCAATTCAATTCAATTCAATTCAATTGAGGTGTGTTTAATGTGCTATTTTCTAGCGTGGAGAGAAAGCCTTGCGGATGGGATGTTGGGCAGGCGGTAGGGTAAAGTAAAAAAGACTGCCTTGGCCTACTTCACTTTCGACTCCCACCCGACCACCCATTTTCTCAACGATGCAAAGCGTCATGGGCAAGCCCATTCCATGCCCTGGAAAATGGGCGCGACCGTTCTGGTTGAACGGTGTGAACAGTTGTGCGCGATCCACAGGCGAGATACCGGGGCCGTTGTCACGTATCCAAAAACGAAGCATGCCATCCGACTGGGTTGACACGCCCAATTCTGCGAGCGGTGGGCGTCCACCGTGCTTGAAGGCATTGCTGAGATAATTGGCCCACACCTCTTCGATCCAGGGTCCGTAACCAACGCAATCCGGCCAGACATCCGGGAGTATGATCTGGGTCTGTTGTTGCTGGATCAAATGTTTCAGACGATTGAGGACATTCGCGACCACTCCGGCCATGTGCACAGTTCCCACTGGCGCATCCGCCTTGCCCACTTCGGCAAAGAGCAATAAGCTGTTGATGGTCTTGTTCATTTCCAGGGCGGTGATGCCAATTTGCTGTAAATACTCCTTCATTTCCTTGTGGGTCATGTTGGGAATTTTGGCGATCAGGTTGGAAGTTACGATGATGGCCGTCAACGGATCCTTGAGATCGTGGGCAACCATGTGTGCATATGCTTCCAGTTCCTTATTCCTGGCCTGCAAGGAGGCTATTTGCTCATGCAACCCCGCCCTCGATCTTTGAAGATCATTGAAAACTTCCACGAATAGCCCTGCAAGATTCCCTAAGGATTCAGTTAACTCTGACCTGGTAGAGTTCGGCTTTGGGTAGAGAAATTCCAAAAAAGACACGTGTTCTTCGTAAATAGACATGGCAAATTTACACCTTTGGATATTTGATGTGAATTTCAATAAATACATATTAAAGCAAACGCTCACGGGCAGCATCCATCGGTTGGGGAGTGTTTTTCTCCGTCAGTTGGGGGAGAAAGCGCTTGAATTTCTCTTCGACTTTCTTGTTTATTCTTCTTGATGGTGCGCTTCTTTGCCATTCCTGGACCGCCATCGTTTATACGCGGCCTCGACTTCTGCCGCTGTGTGGGTATTACATGCAACCAGCGGGGTTCGTTGATCGGGAACGATGTGGCCGTCGGGGCTGTTCGTTACCTTACAACCCACCAGACTGCCATTCGGGGCATAGACTGCCAGGATATCGAATAACCTGGCGCATGCGATACAACCATGAACCGTAACAACTTTGGTGTTTTCAGTCATTATGAATCCTTCTCGAAAACAGAATTTACTGATACGCCGTAATCCAGGGCGGAACACCCATCCCCAGGGGACCAGTTTTCTGCCAGGACTACTCGGCCGCGCCCTGCCTGTTTGGCGCGATATAGCGCCACGTCCGCCGCTTTCAAGATTTCGGCGCTCGTGGAGCCGTTCTCAGGAAAAGTGGCAATGCCAACGGAAAGCGCCACCGGGACAATGATATGCCCCTCGAACTGAACGTTGACGTGCCGGGTATACTCACACAAACGTTCGGCGCGTGCCTGTGTCACAATCTTCGAGACATCCGGCAGAACGATAACAAATTCGTCACCGCCATAACGGCAGGCAACATCCTCGCCGCGGAAATGTCCAAGTAGCAAAGCGCCCAATTCACGCAAAACGTCATCGCCGGCGGCGTGGCCGTGAACATCGTTCACGCGCTTGAAATTATCCAAGTCAATCATAATGACGCCGAGGGAAAGTTGTTTACGAGAAGCCCGTAGTAATTCGCGCTCCAGGGTTTCTTCCATATAACGACGATTGAATAAACCGGTCAGGTGATCACGAACCGACAGTTCGCGCAGGAGCGCTTCGCTTTTACGCAGGGCATCCTGCGCTTGTTGTCGTTCGGTGATGTCGCGGATATTGCATTGGATGACCTTTTCGCCTTCCACCAGGTATACATTACTGACGAATTCCACCTGGACCAGACGGCCGTCCTTTGCCCGAAGGGGCAAGTCTTCATAACGAACATATTCGTTCTTCTGCAAAGCCTCAAAAGCTTTCTGGCTGGCTTCTATATCTTTGAACGCGCCAACTTCCCAGAGCTTCCTTTTTACAAATTCCTCGCGCGAATATCCCAATAACTTGATCAGGAATGGATTGACGTCGGTGATCATTCCCGTTTCAGCATCCAACAATAAAATCCCATCCTGCGCGGCTTCGAATAAACGGCGGTAACGAAGTTCTGAGGTTTTTATGTTTTTTTTCATCATCCATATGCCTTCCGGTTTGCAGTAATCAAAAAAAAAAGTGCAAGGATCATCTTTTTTCGCCGTTGCGTATCCTTCTTTCCTTTTATGAAACGTGTTTTTCCTTAATTGCAGCTCTCGCAGAACTGCAAGTGTCGGCTTCTTGTTTTTATGTAACACAGGGGAAACGCTCAAAAGATATCTCCCCTTGATTTTATAAAAAATACTCCCCAACCGCATCCATCGGCTGGGGAGTATTTGTCTCCGCCACTTGGGGGGGATTCGGATGAGCAAGGCAATTACTGTGTAGGACAACCGTCATCCGGAACCGGAATGATATCGCCCGCGTGATCGCCATGGCCATTTAAACCATTAACACTGACCGTGATCAGGACATAGGGATTTTTGGCGCTGCCAGTGGCGTGGCAGATGGTGATCATGCCAGTTCCTCCTGGCGTTACTGTCGGCGTAGGCGTTGCAGTCATGGTATGAGTTGCAGTGATTGCCGGAGTCGCGGTCACAGAAGGACAGCCGCCCTCGGGAGCCGGGATGACGTCGCCCTCATGATTGCTGTGCCCGTTCAGCCCGTTGAAAGCGATCGTGATCTCGTTGTAGGGGTTGGTTAAACTACCCGTTGCATGACAGATGGTGATCCTCCCATTATTGGAGCCCGTTTCTGCTACCACCTGGGGACAGCCGTTTGCCGGGGCCGGGACGAGATCGTCCACGTGGTTGGCGTGCGCGGCCAATTCATTAAAGTCAAGCGCGATCGCATTGTACGGGTTGGCCGGGTCGCCGGTGGCGTGACAGATGGAAATCATCCCATCGTTTACCGGGGCCACAAATGCGGCGCCGCCACAAGCCGCAACGGTAAGTGTTAACAGTACCATCACGGAAATTACACCAAACGTTTTTGCATGTTTTTGTTCAAGTTTCATTTTATATCCTTTTTTCTGAGGCTATCTGCGAGAGATCCGTCAAAGGCGAACAGGTATTGATAAGACAACCCACAACGGGATTATTTGCGATTCCCATTTTGAGCCAGAAAAATCCCATTGGCGACTATTTCAACTTTTCAGGCAGAGGTGGGTCTGTCCTGCGAAGATTCAGATCATGTTGCCGGTCAAGGGAGCTCTCGATCAAATTGGCCAACTTATCTGCTGCTTCTTCAACCGCTTGATCCAGGTTTGTTGACTGATGTGTGACCGCGATGGCGTGGCGGCCTTCGAGACGGGCTTCCATCAAACAGCGCATGGCATCATGCCCGCCCTTCTTATCGCTGTTTTCATCGCTCAGGTGGACTTCCACATGGGCGATATGTTCGCTCCATCGGCTTAGAACGCTCTCCACTACGTCAGTGACCTGGGCGATCAGCGCTTCGTGACCTTCAATGTTGTGATCGGTATGAATTTGGATTTGCATAATGTTCTCCTGTTGTGAAGTTGAGGAGCGCTTGCTTCTGTTGCCTGGGTAGGCGTAGTCTCAGATCGAATTGGCAATCTTCATGAATGCGTCCACGATCGACGCGGATGGGCGCGCCCAACATTAATCGTAAACTAAACACTCCCCAGCCGCATCCATCGGCCGGGGAGTGTTTGTCTCCGCCGCTTGGGGGAGACGGGTTGTGCCACGCGCATAGGTCGTTATTCAGTTTTCATATAAAACAAATCCAGCCCGCCCAGCAGTTTGGCAAACCTGGCTTGGAACGTGGACTCATCCCCCATCCTGCCTGCCTCTCTCCAAGTTCAACTTCAACAACCGCTCCAAAATCTCCTCGTCAGACAGGTCGCTCTGCCAGCCGTACGCTGTGAAGACAGCCTCATCCAACCGCTTATGGGCGAGATCCAGCCAGGTGGGACGTTGGTTATACAGGTTCGTCAGCGTTCGTTTTGCCCCCCTCCCAGCCTCCCCCAAATCCGACTGGGGTTCGTCGGATTTGGGGGAGGCGCCCGATAGGGCGGTGGGGGTTGCGTTGAGCCAACGGTCACGTTGCTCGACCAGTTCCTGCGCGGCTTGACCGATGGCTTTTACTCTTGGATCACCCTTCGGCTCTTTCCCTGGCGCCCACGGGAAGGGAAAGGTTTCAAAGGTGGTGGTAGGTGTGTAGCGTGGGCGATCTTCAAGGGATGTACCTTGTTTCAATGCCCATACTTCATGTGGCCTTGAATGTAAAATTCCGAAGAAATAATCATCTTCGCGCGTAAAAATAATTAGTGCATGATCTGGAATAGTTTCTGTGCCCAACCAAGTAAATATTCTATGCTTAGCGACTGATACGGTCGCGATAAATCTTTTCTTTCCAATAAACTGCCTCCGCATTTCAGGGCGTGGCTCAGCATGTATCCACCATTTTTCACGATAAGACTGCCGCTTGTTATTTTTCCGTTCTGGAAAAACATGTTTTTTTACGTATTCAAAAGGAGCTTCATATTGAGATGCCTGTTCAATTGGCATATCGACACCAAAGTCAATAATCCACATGTTACGAGAGTTCTGCACTATATCAGAGCCATTAACCCATTTTTTTATGACATCACTATTGGGCTTTCCGTTTGGATTAGAAGTAGACTTTAATATTTCCTGTGCTTGTTCGTTTGTAATATCAAAAGACCCACCTTTAGTATCTGCCATAAAAGAGATATTTGCATTCTCAATAAGTCTTGATGCTATAGTTATGTTCGTTTCTGAAGTTAGATCAGAATGAATTGCATTTACATGGTTATTATCCAAATCTCGAGTCTTTTCTTGTCCATTATCAAATCCAATCATTGAAACATTTACTGCTGCGCCATCTAAAATCCACTCATGGTCAGACTGCGCCCAAAAAATATCACCAGTACCTTTGATTTTTTCCAAAACTTTTCTGTTCGCCCCACCACGAATTGAATTTGTGGCAAGTAAACCAGCACGTTTTACTTTGCCTTGTTCAATCATTGAACGTGCTTTTTCAAACCAATAACAAACCAAATCCGCTTCACGTGGCACACGCCCATCGTAAAGTTCAAAGAGTTTGTTTACATATTCATCTCCCAATTCGGAGCGTATTCGTTTGCCACCCAAAAACGGCGGATTACCGACAATCACATCGGCATTCATCCACTCAGGTTCTTTGGGCTTACCGTTCTCGTCATACGCCAGCACCGCATCCATCCGCACAATGTTCTTCATCGGCTTCAAGATCGGCTCACTGGGAAAGCCATAGCCGTTATTCACCAGCCATTGAATATAACCAATATAGATCGTGATCTGCGCCAGTTCGTGGGCATACTCGTTCGTCTCGATGCCCAATACCTGTTGCGGCGTCACGCTGGGGAAGAAACGCCCCACGCCCATCTCATCTGCAAAAGCAATCACTTCATTCTGCAAATCCAACAGCAAACGCAAAGCCACATACAAAAAGTTCCCGCTCCCACAGGCAGGGTCTAACACTTTCACCGCCGCGATCTTATCCGCAAAACCGCGCAGCATATCGCTGATCGTCTTGCGCGCGCTCTTCTTCCCTTCGGCCTTCAACCTTTGACCTTCAACTTTCAACGCTTCGAATTCATCCCGCAACGGCTTCATCAACACAGGCTCGACGATCAGAAGAATGTCATCGCGGCTCGTATAATGCGCGCCGAGTTGCGAACGCTTGGCGGGGTCCAGCCCGCGCTCGAAGAGCGTGCCGAAGATCGAAGGTTCGATGGCCGACCAATCCAGCGCGTCGATGCCCGCGATGATGTCCATATCTGCGCTGTCGAGTTGCAGAACGTAATCGCTGTCAAAGAGTCCGCCGTTGAAATGCAGAATCTTGTCCCTGCCGAAAAATCCGCCCGTATTCATGGCGCGGAAGAGTTGCCGCAGGACCTCCGAAAAATCCTTCGAGTTGCGCCGCGTTTGCTCCAGCAATTGCGGGAATAGATTTTCAGGCAGTAAACCGATGTCTTCCGCGAACAGGCAGAACAACAGGCGGATGAGAAAATGCGCGCTCTCCTGCGGCTCATTTCCGTACCTGCGGAGGTTGTCGGCCAACCTGGAGAAATGCGCCGCCGCTTCTCTCGTCACGCTCTCGACCGTCTCTTGCGGTTTGAGGCGCTCAGGGTTGTTGAAAACGGTCTTCAGGAGTTTGATGCTCTCAGGCTTCAACAAGTCGTCGAGCTTCAGGACAAAGGTCCGTGTGGGCAGGTTTGTATAATTTGTGCGGATGACGATCTTGTTGATATCCGAAACGATCAGGATGGGCGGGTTTTGAAGCGCATCCCGATAGCGTAAAAGTTGTTCGTAGGCTTTATCGAGGTCGGCATCTTTGGCTTTATATTCCCAGCCAAAGAAACCCAGTTTGGCGACATCCGCCCAACCCTGTCCGCCGCTGGTCTTGGCCGCGCCCATCTCAAAGGCAAAGCGCGTGCCAGTGGGGTCGTAATCGTTCGGCGTCTGATGTCCCGCCAGATGACAGACGTCAATGAAATGTTCCTGATACGATTGCTTCTCGCGCGAAGTTACGCGCTTCCACTTGCTGACAAATTCCTGCGGTGTTAGTGTCATGTTCAGATTTTACCTCAAGCGCCCCCGTACATTCCCCAAATGGAGCAGCCTTTGAGGACATCAAGGAGGCTTTGGTCAACACCAAGGAACCATTGGTCAACGCCAAGGAACCTTTGAGCGACACGAAGGAACCTTTGGTCAACACGAAGGAACCTTTGGTCAACACGAAGGAACCTTTGAGCGACACGAAGGAACCTTTGGTCAACTCGAAGGAACCTTTGAGCGACACGAAGGAACCTTTGGTCAACTCGAAGGAAACTTTGAGCGACACGAAGGAACCTTTGGTCAACTCGAAGGAACCTTTGGTCAACTCGAAGGAACCTTTGGTCAACACGAAGGAACCTTTGAGCGACACGAAGGAACCTTTGGTCAACTCGAAGGAACCTTTGGTCAACACGTAGCAGGCTTTGAACGACTGGAAGCAAAGAAATATCCAGTAATCAGACTTTTTTCATCCAAATGCAAAAGAGACCAAAATGCCTCCGAACATTTATCCAAAGAGCGTCTCGGGTATCTTCCTGTGTTGCTATTAGGCAACGAGACCGCGACGCAATGCAAGGGTCACGGCTTCGGTGCGACTGGTCACCATCAATTTGGAAAGAATGCTGCTGACATGGGATTTTACGGTGGCTGGGCTGATGGTCAACCTTCCCGCGATCTGCGTATTGTTCAGGCCTTCCACCATCAAGGCCAGCACGTCGCGCTCGCGCTCGGTCAAATCAAGGCCGGGAATTTGCGGTTGATTGGCGATCTGGACCATCTCCTGCACAACATCGGGAGAGAGTGTCGCTCGGCCGGAGTGTGCCCCGCGAATTGCCGCGGCCAGTTCATCCGCCATGACGTCCTTGAGCAGATAACCGATCGCACCCGCCTCCAGGGCCTTCTTGACGAGATTCCCTTCTTTGAAACTGGTTAGCGCGATGATCTGCACTTGTGGAAACTGCCGGCGGATGGCGCGTGTGGCGGCGATCCCGTCCATATCCGGCATGATCATATCCATCAGGATCACATCTGGGTGGACTTCTGCACAAAGTTGGATGGCCTCGGCGCCGTTTGCGGCCTCGCCAACCAGGGTCATATCATCGAAAATCATCAGGAAAGTTGCCAATCCGCGGCGTACCATCGTATGGTCGTCAGCCACCATCACGCGAATGGGTTGAGGGGAATCTTTATTCATAAGCTCTCCTGTCTTGCCAGGCGAACGGTTATTTCCGTACCCCGGCCTGAATGGCTGATCACTGAAAAATTGGCTCCCACCGCTTCGGCGCGTTCACGCATCATTTTTAATCCATAGTGGCCGGAAGGAGACAACTCAGATGTGACAAACCCATGGCCATTGTCGCGGATGTGCAGTTCCAATTCCGCGGGTGGCTTTATATAATGTATCTCAACTTCCACCCGGCTGGCTTGGGCGTGTTTGGCAATATTGGTCAACGCTTCCTGACAGATGCGGTAAAGGGATACCTGTGTTTCACCGGGCAGGAGGATGCCTTCGCCCGTGACGGTCACTTTCACCGGGATATTGGTTCGACCGGTGAAGGCATTGCCCAGCAAGATCAAGAGTTCGCCCAATTCGGTATCGATCAGGGTGTCCGGACGCAATTCCGCGAGCAGGGCGCGCATCTCGGCCATGGCGCCTCGCGTCAACCTGCGCAAGTCATCGAGGGATCGCCGCGCCTCAGCCTGGTCCCGGTCCCACAGGCGCGGCAGGACTTCGGCGATCAGCCCGGCGGAGAAAAGCGATTGGTTGACCGCATCATGCAGGTTACGCGCCAGACGTTGTCGCTCCTCCAACACTGCCAGGGCCTGCGCATGTCCATAGAGTTCCGCATTGATCATGGTGATGGCGGCCTGGTTGGCCACACTCAGGGCCAGGTCGGAATGATGGGGGGTGAAAAAGTTCCGATTCTCATGCGCAACACCCAGCCCGCCGATGACCCGATTCTTCACCGCAAGCGGAACCCACATCCAGGACTGCATGCCTGCGAGCAACTGAGCCGCTCCATCGTCCAGGAGTGAACGCAGAAAGTTTGCCTGCGGGTTGTCGCTCCCCACATCCGCGATCCGGATCGGACGGTGCCCGTTGAACAGCGTCGCCAGGGCATCCGTCCCACGCAGTTGAATGCGGAACGGCGATGATCGCTCCAATTCCGGGGCGCCGCGCATCGCCAGGGTGACAAGCGTGGAGGCTTCCAGTGTGAATAATCCGCCGTTTGTATATTCAACGATTTCGCGCAGTTGATCCAGAATCAACCCCGGTTGAAATTCCATCGTAGACGCGAGGGTGTGCGAGATCTCGAGCAATTTGACCTGTTCTCGGTTTCGGATTTCGACGCGCTGATGAAGATTTTGTTCCGCCTGAACCCCCCTGGTAACATCCCGTACCACACCCAGTAAGCACGGCCGACCCTCATAGTCGAACTTTGTCCCGCTCCATTCAGCATGGAACGACGAGCCATCCTGACGCAGGTGTAGTAACCGTACATCGAACACATTCCCCGATCGAAACGATAGCATGTATTCGTGAAACGCCTGCCAACTTTTTGGGTGAATGAAGGCCGTCGCGTTCAACCCGATGAATTCTTCACAACTATAGCCGTGCATTTTACATGCCGCAGGATTTGCCTCGACAACCAGGTTGGATTCCAAATCGCTAAGAATTACCCCCTCCGCGGCCGATTCAAAGATTCTCGAATAAAGGTTTTCATTGAACGAAATGGCAGTTTTCATCTTGAACTCTAATTTCATGGTACGGCGAATATACGCGAATTCATCGCATCACA
The DNA here is from genome assembly GCA_016234485.1 of Chloroflexota bacterium. Classification (GTDB taxonomy): domain Bacteria; phylum Chloroflexota; class Anaerolineae; order Anaerolineales; family Villigracilaceae; genus Denitrolinea. Next base: position 95,794 of record JACRBL010000037.1, on the reverse strand, counting down.
ATCCGCACTTGGTGGAGTTGACCTTCATCCACGAGTGGGACCATGTTTCCTGAAACCGTCTATTGATCCAAAGGTCAGCGATGCGGGCCTGATTGGGCGGCATAGAAAATTTACAATTTCCCATCTCACTACTTAACAGTATATCCCATTTTCATCCAGGCAAATCATAGTCGGCTCTCTGGAATCGCCGAGATTCGGTTCACGGATATCCCAGAGAGCCTGAACCCTGCAACCACATTATTCTGATGGGGATAGTAAAATATCCACATGACAACCTATTGTGACTATTGCATTTCTCATCCCGAAGACCTCTTCAACACAACCTACCACGACACCCAATACGGATTCCCCCTTACAGACGACAACCTGCTCTTCGAGCGACTCGTCCTGGAAATCAACCAGGCGGGACTCTCGTGGATCACCATCCTCAAAAAAGCGGAGGACTTCCGCCGCGCCTACGATCAATTTGACCTCGCGCGGGTCGCGGCCTACGATGAAGCCGACCGCGCCCGCCTGCTCTCCGACGCGGGCATCATCCGCAACCGCCTCAAGGTCAACGCGGCGATCGTCAACGCGCGCAAGATTCTCGAACTGCAAAAGGAATTCGGTTCGTTCAAAGCGTGGTTGGACACTCATCACCCGCGTCCCAAAGACGAGTGGGTGAAACTCTTCAAGCAGACCTTCGTCTTCACGGGCGGCGAGATCGTGAACGAGTTCCTCATGTCCACGGGTTATCTCAAAGGCGCGCACGAAGAGACCTGCCCCATCTACAAAATTATCAAGAAGCAAAATCCGCCCTGGGCTATAATCAAATAATGGCCACCTGGATCGCCCACCTCCGCATCGCGGAAAACCTGCTCGCCCGCATCCCCGACCTCGACGCGGGGCAATTTGCCATCGGCAACGTTGCGCCCGATTCAGGCGTCCCCGACGAAAAGTGGGAGAAGTTCGACCCGCCTCCGCACATCACGCATTTCAAACGCAACGAAGGCGTCCACAAAGATTGCGCGGACCTCGATTTCTATCGCCGCTACCTCGTGGACGTTTCTCCCCACGACGCGGGACGCTTCTCCTTCCGCCTCGGCTACTTCTTCCACCTCATCACAGACAACCTGTGGACGATCCGCATCGGCAAGCCCACGCAGGAGCGTTTCCCCGAACAGTTCGCCGCGGACAAGAATTTCATCTGGGAAGTGAAACAGGATTGGTACGGCCTCGACCAGATCCACGCCCGCGAGAATCCCGATGGCATCTTCTGGAAAATTTTTCTGCCCGCGGAGCCAGCCTCCGCCGATCTGGATTTCCTTCCCAACCAAGCCCTGCGCCATCAACTCGGCTACATCAAATCCTTCTACCAACGCCGCGACGAAAAAATAGACGCCATGTGCGCCCGCCCGATGATCTACCTCCCCAAATCCGAAATGGACGCGTTCATCCACAAAGCCACCGAGCGCATCGAAAAAATCCACCGCGCCCTCTGGCCTGTCCCGATGGCGGTGGATGGGATGGCTTCGGCGCTGGAGATTACGATATAAATTCATGGAGGATGTATGAAAGCAGTAAAATTCATCGTATTGATTGGGTTGATAGTATTCCTTTCCGCAATAACCTTTCGGATGGATTTTTCTCAGGTACAAAATGGAAGGTGGGGAACCGTTCTGCTTTTAGTGTTGGCTCTCAACTTCGTCAAAGAAGTAAAAAAGAAATGGAAAGGAGAGGAGAGCGCTTGGGATTTTCTTACTCTTGGCGATAAACTGATTTTTGTGGTTGGTACAATCGTCTTATTAGTATTTTGTCTGTATCCAATCATGGAAGAAATGCACTTGGGGATATTTATTCTGATGGCTTTTGTCGGTATTTCATTGGTTGCAGTTATTGCGAACAAATTTGGCTCTGAGGCATTGAAAGAATTTCTCTGGTGGAGTTAGGCGCAGGACATTTTGAATCCGTACAGAATCTTCTTTGTGCATCGAAAAAATCCACCGCGTCCTTTGGCCTGTCCCGATGACGGTGGATGGATTGGCGTCGGCGCTGGAGTTTCCGTTGTAGTTTTGTCTTTGATGCAGGAGGAGTGATGAAAATACAAAAATCCATTTTGTTGGTTTTGATGACTCTTGCGTTGGTCAGTTGTTCATCAACACAACCTACAACAATTATCGTCACTAGTACCCCGAGATGGTTCGAAATAATATCGTCTACACCTGTGCCTTTGCCTCCATATTTGAATCCTCCCCCGAATCCAACCCCGATTTCGTTTCCTGATTTTTTTGAAATTCTCAAAAACACCACAAAACAAACAACAGATGGCGAGCTGATTCTATTTGTAAAGGAAAATGACCCGAAGTGTCATGAATTCAAAAGATACTCAACTTGGAATACAGATGTTGATTTTGTTTTCTTGAATACCACGACTAAACCATTGGAAATCCCTACTCGTTTTGAAGTGACAATAAGTGGGACAATACAGAGCGATATCAATCCATTATGGTACGAACAAGATGGTTCACATATTCGTGCATCGATATTTTACTGGGACGATATTCCCACAGAACCTTACAACTCTTCTGTGAAAATCGCGGGAGGAGAATATTATGAAACAACCATTAACATCCCATTTCCCGATCACATCTCAGGAACGTATATTGTCAAATTTGTTTTTTATAGCTATTTGAGCGAATATTCTGCAGCCAGATTTCCAAACTTATGGAAGGGAATGATTACATCCAATCCAATTGAAATCTGTTTGATACATTGAATGACAAAGATCAAAGTGACGCAACCTTTCCGCGATATCCTTCTCCACTACTACACAACACGCAATACGCAGTACGGAACACGCACCACGCAACACCCTCGCGGTACAATAACCCCACCTCCTCCTCTCCCCACCCCCCCTATGCCACAAACCATCCCCACCGCCGAACCGTTCTTCCTCCCAGGCGACGCGTCCAAGCCCGCCTGCCTCCTCGTCCACGGATTCACTGGCACGCCCAAAGAAATGCGTTGGATGGGCGACTACCTCCACGCGCAGGGACACACCTGCCTCGGCGTCCGCCTCGCGGGGCACGCCACGCGTCCTAAAGACATGATCCGCTCGCAGTGGACGGATTGGACGGCCTCCGTCGAAGATGGCTACAACATCTTGCGCGGTGCGTTGAGCTTGTCGAAACGCGGCGTCACGGATAACATCTTCCTCGTCGGGCTTTCGATGGGTGGCGTGTTGAGTCTGCTCATGTCCACGCGAGTAAACGTGAAAGGCGTCGTCGCCATGTCCACGCCGTTTACGTTGCCCGCCAATTATCCCGCCTGGGGAATCCGTCTGTTCAGTTTCTTCCAAACCTATCGCAAAAAATCGAAGGGCGCGCCAGGCGAGGGCTGGTTCGACAAAGACGCGTTCCAGGGGCACGTCTCGTATCCGCTCAATCCCATCCGTTCCGCCGCGGAGTTGCAGACCATGTTCGGGCGGATGCGTCTCGTCTTGCCGAAGATTCAAGTCCCCGTGTTGCTGATCCACTCGAAGGACGATCCGTACGTGCCACCCGATAGTATGCCAAACATCTACGAGCGCCTCAACCCGTCCCTGAGGGAAATGCTCTGGGTGACGGGAAGCGGCCACGTCGTCACGCGCGACGCGGCGCGTCAGCAGGTCTTCGAGGCCGCGGCCGCGTTCATCCAAAAAGTCGAAAGCAAATCCAACTAACCGCAAAACCCGCGAAGGCTCGCGAAGAATTTCCTTTGTGAACTTTGTGGTGGAGATTTAATTTGAATCGCAATCTCATTTTCATCGCACTCGCGCTTTTCACTTGGGGCATTGGCGAGGGCATGTTCTTCAATTTTTCGCCCATCTACATGCAACAATTGGGAAGCGACCCGCAACAGATCGGCGTGATCCTGGGCGCGTTCGGCGCGGCGATGGCGATCACGCACATCCCCGCGGGGCGCCTGGCCGACCGCATCGGGCGCCGACCCATGCTGATCGCGGCCTGGTTTTTGGGGATGCTCTCGGCCGTCATCATGGCGCTCGCGACCGACCTGACCGTGTTCGTGGCGGGACTGCTCGTCTACGGGCTGACGGCTTTCGTCTCCTCGTCGCTTTCGAGTTACGTCACCGCGGCGCGCGGCTCGTGGACGGTGGGCCGCGCCCTCACGTTGACGACCGCCACTTTCAGTTTTGGCATGACCTTCGGCCCCGCCCTCGGCGGCTGGATCGGCGACCATTACGGCCTGCGGACAGTGTACGCGGTGACCGCGGGAATCTTCGCCGTATCGAACATCGCCATTGCGTTCATCGCGAATCAACCCGTTGACCATCACGACCCCGACGCGCCGCCCGCGCGCCTGCTCTCGAACACACGCTTACTGAATTTTTTAGGGGTGGCAGGACTGGCGGTCTTTGCCATGTATCTCGCGCAACCGCTCACCCCCAATTTTCTGGAAGGCGTGAAAAATTTGTCGCTCAGCGAAATTGGCTGGGTGTTCACTGCGGGCGCGTTTGGCAATGTGGTCATCAGCGTTTTGATGGGACAACTTCCGCCGCGCGTTAGCTATCCCATTTCACAGGCGCTGGTTGGATTGTTCGCCCTGCTCATGTGGCGGGGTGCGGGTCTGCCGCTCTTCGCGCTGGGATATTTTTTGCTGGGCGGATTCCGCGCCGCGCGTCCGCTGGCGTTGGCGCAGGCGCGCGAACTTGTCCATGGCTCGCAGATGGGCGTCACCTACGGCGTGATGGAGACGGTCAGCTCGATCATCTTCATCCTCACGCCTCCGCTGGCGGGCTTTCTCTTCGAGCGCGATCCCTACGTTGTCTATCCCCTCGCGATAGGCTTGATCGGACTCTCCGTCATCGTCAGCATCCTCTTCGCCCCGCGTCATCCCACTACCTAACTACTCTCTGTTCTCTAATCTCTACTCTCTGGAACTCCCCATGCTACAAATCATCCCCTTCACCCTCGGACCCGCCCAGACGAATGCCTACTTGATCGCCGACCCCGATACGCGGGACGCGGCTGTCATCGATCCTTCCTGGGACGGGAAGCGGATCCTGTCCGAAGCGCAGACGCGCGGCTGGCGGATCGCCCACCTATGGTACACGCACGCGCACTTCGATCACATCGGCGGCGCGGCGGAGATCGCGGACGCGTTGAATCCGCTTCCTCTCGTGGCGCTCCATCCCAACGATCACGTCCTCTGGCGGGCGGGCGGAGGCGGCGCGCTCTTCGGCTTCAAAATTGACCCCGGCCCCGAACCGACCATTGACTTCACGCACGGACAGATCCTGAAACTGGGAAGCGCGCAATTGGAAGTCCGCTTCACGCCTGGACACACATTGGGTCATTGCGTGTTGTATTGCGCCGAAGCGAAGGTCTGCTTCTGCGGCGACTTGATCTTTGCTGGCTCGGTTGGCCGAACGGATTTGCCTGGGGGAAATTGGGACACGCTCGAACAAAGCGTCCGCGAGCAAATTTACACCCTGCCCGATGAAACGCGCCTGCTTTCCGGTCACGGCCCTGAGACTACGGTGGGGGATGAGAAAAAATTCAATCCGTTTGTGCGAGGGTGATTATGTTTGCGCGAGGGCCGACGCGAAGTCTTCGGGATACTCGGCGCGGAACGTGAGCGTTTCGCCGCTGACGGGATGCGCGAACGTCAACGCGCGCGCGTGGAGCGCGGGGCGGGAAATGCGTTGGGGACGAGGGTCGAGCGACGAGAAGATTTTATCGAGGGAAAGATCGCGGATGTTGATCCCTCCGTCTGGTAACTCGACCGAAACCGTTTTATTGAGATCCGACTCTGGGGGATGCGTCCCATACAACGCATCTCCCAACAATGGATGCCCCAACTCCGCGGCGTGGACGCGGACTTGATGCGTCCGCCCCGTTTCGGGGATGGCTTCGAGCAGGGAAAATCCGTCGAAGCGCTTCATCACGCGGAAGTTTGTTGCGGATGGTTTCCCGGTTCGATTATCCACCACGGTGCGATGTTTGTGTCCCACGTTGGCGCGCAGGGGGTGACGGGCGGTATGCTCGTTCCATTTGGGGCTTCCCTCCACGAGCGCGTGGTAAACCTTTTTCACTTCATGTTTTTCAAATTGAATATTGAGCGAGCGATGCGCTTCCGCATTGCGCGCAAAGACGATAACGCCGCTGGTGGATTTGTCCAGCCGATGCACGATCCAAATGCGCCCGTATTCGGCTTCGAGCATTTTCACGAGGTAGGGCGCGTTTTTGTCCCAGCCATCGGGGAGGACGGGTAAGCCAGCGGGTTTGTCGAGGACGAGGATGTGTTCGTCAATGAAGATTGTGTTCACGCCGATATTGTAATCGGTTCTCAGCGCGCTGAGTTGACCACGCCCTCCTTTTGTTCCCATCGTTCCCCGCACGCGAGACTCTTGATGAAAAGGTTCTCGTATGCGTTCATGGATTTTTGGATAGAGTGTTTCTGTGCGATGATGCGGCCCGCGCGTCCCATTTCGCGCGCGGTGGCGGGGTCGTGGATCAGTTGCATCAGCCGCGTGGACATTTGCGCCAGGTTATCGGGCGGTACAAGGAATCCGTTTACGTTGTGCAAAACAATTTCGGGGATGCAGACCGCGTCCAGCGCCACGATCGGGAGTCCGCTGGCGGCGGCCTCCAGCAGGACGATGCCCTGCGTTTCGATCTGCGATGCCATCACGAAAACCGTCGCCAGTCGGTACAAGTCCGCGAGGCCGTCCGCCGCGGAGACGAAGCCCGTGAAATGACATTTTGCTTCGATGCCATGTTGCGCGCAGAATTCTGTCAACTGGCCGCGCTTCCGTCCATCGCCGACGATGAGCAGATGCGCGTCGGTTTGCTTCAACACGGGAACGCAGGCGCGGATGACAACGTCCACCTGCTTGTCGGCATCCAGACGCCCCACATGGAGCAGGATCGGCGCGCTGGGCGGGAGGCCGAGTCTTTCGCGAAAGGTGTCGTCGCGGCTCGAGGGTGGGCGCGGCCGGAACAGGTCCAGCGCGACGCCGCCGCTGATCGGGTAGGAAGCGACGCGGGCGCGGGCTTCCACGATGCGAGAGATGCAACTGGTGGGAGTCGTCACCGCGTCGAACTGGCGGATGAGCCAGCCGCCGTACATCCACAGCAGAGATTCGAGCGCGCGGCGCATCCACGAAATGTTGGGAAGGTACGGGGCGATGAACCACGGCAACTGATGGATGGAATACACCGCGGGAATGTTTCGACGGCGGGCATACGCCAGCGCGGGCAGGGCAAACTGGGCGGGGTCCGAAACGTGCAACAGGTCGGGCGAGAATTCTGCGAGGGCGCGCAGGGTTGCGCGGCGAGGCCAGCGCGCCAAGCGTTGTCCAACACGCAGCGGGTTGCGAAACGAAGCCAATCGAGCCGTGGATAAATTTCCGTCACGCGTGGCGTATGGCTCGGCGCGGTCGCTGGCAGTGATCACCAAAACTTCATGCCCGCGCGCCGCCATCTCTTTGGAAAGATGGCCGATGACTAAAGACGCTCCGCTAACCATGGGCGGATAAACTGGGGTGAGAAATGCGATTCGCATGGGATCTCCTTTTCGACATCCGCCACGAGGCGGTAGATTCGATTCATCAATTCTTCGGTCAATGCTTTCGTGTGAGCGGGGTCGTCCAGCGCGGCGCTTTGACTCACCTTCCAAGCTTCGCCGAAACGCAAGTAACTCTTGCCCCGAAACTGCCACAAGCCGCAACGCGACTCGCCCTGAATGCGGATGGAGAGCCGCGTCAGATTCTGCGGCGGCGTGTACAGTCCCAGCGGGACGATTGGCGCGCCCGTCTCCAGCGCCATGCGGATCGCGCCCGTCTTGGCGGGGATACGCACGCCCGCGGGCGCCTGCTTCCCTTCGGGGAAGAGCGCGACCGTCTTACCTTCGCGCAGATATCGACAGGCCTGTTCGTAGGCCTCACGCGCCCGCTCGGTTCCGCGGTAGACGATGATCTGTCCCGAGTCTTTGAACAGTTTTCCGATCACGGGAATTTTGAAGAGACCATCTTGCAGGAGGAAGTGTGGCTTGTCTTCGATCGCCAACGGGAGATAAAGAGGGTCGTAGCCGTCGGTGTGATTCATGGCGATGATCTTCGCGCCGCGCGGCAGGGAGGTGTGGCCGCTCACTTCGCAGGTGCGATTCAAAATCTTGAAATAGGCGCTCAAAACTTTGCGGGCGTTGTTATCCGATGCAGACATGGCTATCTCCTTTCAAGGCGGATATGTTGTTCGATGTGAAATATTTTTTCAGCCACCAGCCGACGCAACCCGTCAGGATCAGCCCGATTCCGCAGGCCCAACCCCACAGGGGAATCTGCGACCCGAACGCGCCAACCACGCTCGCCAGCAGGCAGGCCATCCCGCGTCCGATCATGTTCGCGACCAAAAAGCGCGGCGGCGAGATTTTTCCCAGCCCAGCCACGTAGCACATCGCGTCGTTGGGGAAAACGGGCAGGACGAGCGACATGGCGAAGAAGAAAATTCCCTGCCCGTGGGCGGCCTTGTCCCAACGGGAGAGGGTTTCGGGCGTAACCCAACGCTCCGCGAAGGGACGTCCGTAGCGGCGAGCGAGCGCGAAGGCCGCGTACCCGCCGCCCACCAGGCTCGTCCAGGTGATGAACAGTCCGCCCCAAAAGCCGTAGAGATAACCGCAGGCCACCATCAAAGTTTGCCCAGGGATGATCGCCAGAAAAACCTGCACGACCAGCAGGACGAATAAAAGCGCCGGTCCCCACACGCCGAGTTCCTGCACGTAGGCGATCACGGCCTCGCGGTTGCCCATCCAATTCCACAAGATCGCGAGGGGTTGGCGGAAGGTGAAGATTAGAATGAAAGCGATCAGGGCGATCAAAAGCAGGGGTGATTTGGAGTTTTTCATGGCAGGTTCCTTTCATGCTCAATTTCCCACTTTTGAACTGCCAATACCAGAGAAGAAACTGCCAAAAGACGCCAACTTAAAAAACCCGCCCAGGCGATTGGCCTGGGCGGGTTTTGAATGAAAACGGACTCCAAAGTCTCTGACTTTGGATAACGAACGTCAGAGACGTTCGACTCCGTGCGAACTTATTTTCTCTTACTCTGCTCGAGCAAGTACTTCGCGACCCCTCGCAGGGCGTTTCGCCGACTGCGATTAAATGTCCCCTCGGAGACGTACATGCGCGCCATGATCTCGCGATTTGGCACGTCCTTCACGTAGGCATCGTACAACACCACGTAGTTGTACCACTCGCGCGGCAGGGGTTCGGGCGGACGCGGCGCGTCGGGTTTGAGCATTTCGATGGCGCGGATGAGTTGGTCGCGCATGGCGCGGCCGCGCTCGATCTGCGTCCCTTCGCTGATGCGCAAATAGTTTGCCAGCGGCGAATCGCCCAGCTTGATGATATCGGACAGGCTCCTCAGCGCCTCCTCCACCGTCTTCACAAATTCGGGATCGGGACTGGAGATCAGCGCCGAAAGCAACTGGTCCGACTCAGCGTCCAACGCCCTCGCTCCATCCGTGACTTGAGACGGGCGCGCCACCCTGTCATTGTGCAAGTGGACGATGGACCCCACGCGGTCGGCCACCTCGGCCAGCATGTCTATATCCTCGTTGGAATATTCATTGTTCGATTTGGACGGGCCGATGCCGATCACGGCCATGGGAGTCTCATTTTCCAGCGCGGGGGCGAGCCAGTCTATTTCGTTTCGCAGAGTTCCCGCGGGCTGTTGAATCTCAGCGCCGACCGCGTCGGCGGGGATCTCGCTTCCCGCAGGCAGAGACCGGTTCGAAGTCAGGACGATGAAGCGGTTGTCCGTCTTGATGGCGATAAAGCCTCCGCTGGCGTTAATCACTTTGCAGAGCAGGGCCAGCCCCGTTGTGAGTCGTTCCTGAAAGGTATCTTCCTCGTCGTGGTCTTTCAATTTGCGTAATTGGTGACGAATATCGGTTTCGCTTTGGTAACGCTTTCTGTCCACAAATTCGCGCGCCAGGTCGTAGATGGCGTGGGTCAAAATGGCGAGCGCGGTGATGAGATTGACGATGACAGCCGAGCGGCTCCAGATCCACGCGAGGAAGGCGAAGACCGCCGAAAGGCTGAACACCGCCAAAATGGAGACGGGAAAATCTTCGATGGTGGTGCGGCGTTCGATGAAGACCTGGTAGCGCGCCACGGCGATGCCCATCAGGATGACGCTCGAAAGGATAAGCAGGTCTTGCACGATGCGGGGCATGGGAGGAGCCAGGGCGAGCGCGAAGATGCCGTATGCCACCGTGCTGATGGCCAGAATGGACGCGATGAAGAACAGGCGATTTTGTTCACCCACGCCAAACTTCACGCCCAGCCGAAACCCACGGATGATCGCCAGGCTGACCAGGATTTGGTAAACGCCAAACAACGCGTAGATAGGCCCGAGATTCATCCGCCCGACGTAGAGGATATTTTCATTTTCGCCGACAAAGGAATGAGTCCAAAACAGGAGCAGGACAACGATGAGGCCGACCAGGTAGAAGAGTTGGACGAGCCAGCGCGTCCTTTTTTGCGCTTCCTGCGGGAGAAGCCTGTTGGAAAGATCGTGCCAGGTGGCGAGCGCAATGACGAGCATACTGGAGCGGATGGCGGTTGCGCCAGGGACGCGCAAATGCAAATTGATGGACGCGCTGAGGAAGAACACGGCCAGCGCCAGCAAAACGACCACCGTCCGCATGGTGATGCGGCTGGGAAAGCCGCGCGCAAAAAGATAGAAGGCCAGCCAAAGCGAGATGCTAAAACCGAGGTAGTCCGTGACCGACGTCAGAGTGAAAAGCATCGCGTTCTCCTGTTCAAAAAACTTATCTTAAACAACACTCAGCAAGGGAATGAGGTATGAAGATTTTGGCTGTTTTTTTGGGTAACTCACCTTACACAATACCTCACACTTACTCTGCGGACAGCGCCAGAGCCAGCGCGCGGTACTGAAAAACTAAATCCCCATCCAACCCTTGACATTAACGTAACGTCATAGTTTAGAATGTTGCCATGTTCACTGTGAAGCATTTATCCCAACTGGCAGGCGTGACGCCGCGCACGCTCCATCACTACGATCAGATCGGCCTCCTTAAGCCGACCCGTATTGGCGAGAACGGCTATCGCTACTACGGGGAGGAGGCCCTTCTTCGTTTGCAACAGATCCTGCTCTACCGCGAGCTGGATTTGCCGCTCGATGACATCAAGAAGATCGTGGCGCGCCGCGATTTCGACGTGTTGGGCGCGTTGCAAAGTCACAAGGACGCGTTGCAGAAACAGGCGGCGCGTCTCAACCGTCTGCTTGTCACGGTGGACAACACCATCCAACATTTGAAAGGAGAAAAACCCATGAGCGAAAAAGGTCTCTTTGAAGGGTTTAGCGAGGAAGAACAAGAGAAGTACGCACAGGAAGCCGAGCAGATGAACGACCCCGAAACGGTGCGCGCATCGAACCGCAAGTGGAATTCGTATTCCGCCGCGAAGAAGGAATCCATCATGGCCGAGGGGAAGGCGATCTATCTCGACCTGATCGCAGCCATTCCCGCAGGCGCGGACTCATCCGAGACGCAGGCCCTCATCCAACGCTGGCGCGACCACATGGACTACTTCTGGACGCCGAACCTCGACCAGCTGGCCGCCATCGCGGAAGGCTACGTCAACGATCCGCGCTTCAAAGCCAACTTCGACGCGATGAACCCGCAGTTGGCAGAGTTCATGCGCGAGGCGGTGGGCGTGTATGTGGGGAAGAGAAAGAAGTAATAAAAGAAGAGAGGCGACGAAAGTCGCCTCTCTTCTTTATCTGGAGGAGTCGCTTCGGCCTGGGAATTTTACGAAGGCCGATCGAAGATGAGGAAGCGTTATTTGATCAAACTGACCAGATCGAACCAGATGGAGCCGCTACTCTTGCTGTAGGTGAACTTGATCTCCACTTTGGTGTAAGCCGAAGTTGCATTGAACGTGAGCATCTTCTGTTCAAATGCCGCGTAGGTTCCGGTGCGGCAGTTGATGGTCTTGGTTAGTTTCAGGGCGGTTCCTTGATAGAGTAACACTTCCGCTTTGCACAACCCTGCGGATGGGATGGAAGAGCCTCTCTCCCAGAACGAGAAGATGAATTGGTCGCCGCTGTTTCCGCTCAGGTTGAGGGTTTGCGTCAGGGTCTTGGTCTTCCCTGTTTGGCCGCCGATCTTCACTGAAGCGGACCCTTCTTTTTTAAACGAAGTGTCTTTCCCGTCGGTCGTCGCGAAGGTGGCGCTCTTGACCCAGTTCGTGGGGATTTTGGACGTTCCGCTGTAAAGGTTGAAACCGCCGTTTATGGCGCGTTCCTGCGTACCCAATCCCTGGATGGTAAAGTTGTACGGATTCTCGTTTGCGTCATCGTTGGCGATGCTGATGATCGCGGTGCGGATTCCGCTCGCGGACGGGTCGAAGCGCACGGAGAATGTGGTGGAGCCGGCGGCGGTCACCGGGCTGACGGGCAGGGCGGTGACGACGAAGTCGCTTGCGTGCGCGCCGCTGACGCTGACCTTTGGCGCGCCGCTCAAGGTCAGGCTGGCCGTGCCGAGGTTCTGAATGGTGAAGATGCGAGTTACCGTCACGCCAGCGATGTTGGCGCTGCCAAAGTTGGTGAAGTCGGCTGTGGAGGGCGTGGCGTCGCCGTCAACGATGGAGACGCCATTTCCCAGCACGTTCATCTCTGGCGCTGTGCCTATGCCTTGAATACTGAAATTGTACGGGTTTTCATTGGCATCATTGTTGGCAATGCTGATGATCGCCGCGTGAAGCCCGCTAACGGACGGATCGAATCTGACCGTGAACGTGGTTGAACCGCTGGCGGTCACCGGGCTGGACGGCTGTATCGTGACGGTGAAGTTGGCGGCCTGCGGGCCAGTAACGCTGACCTTGGGCGCGCCGCTCAAGGTCAGGTTTGAGCCGCCGAGGTTCTGGATGGCGAATGTGCGAGTTACCGTTGCGCCGGTCACATTGGCGCTGCCGAAATCCGTAAAGTCGGTTAGGCTGGGCGCGGCATCTCCATCCGCAATGGACACGCTATTGCCAGTTACGTTCATTTCAGGTTGCGAGAGGATCGCATTGTCAACGGTCCCGTTTTGGTTGTTGTAGTTTCCGCTGGTGTCGGTGAATGTCCAGGGATCGGCCAGGTAGGCGCCAACGTTGGTGTGCGCGGTGCCGCTGAGATCAAGACCAGCGCTCAAATCTTCGCTGTTAACCCCTGTGGCAGAGCCGCTGGCGGTGTGTTGCGCTCCATCATAAATGACGCTGTATCCTGTGACGTTGATGGTCGCGTTCGCTTTGTTGATTGTCAGAGAGCCATTGACGTACACCACCAGATATTTGCCATCGGTTGGGACTCCGCCCGAGCAGGCGATGGCGTAGGTTCCCGCGTTGACATGCGCGCCAGACACCGAACAAGTGGGTTCGACGGAGAAGGTCGCGCCTGAAGGATCTTTGGCGAAGTCGAAGGTCGGTTCGGAGCCGCCGTAGGTGATGGTTTTGCTGTTGGCGGTGACTGTCAAAATCTCGGCTTCGTAGGAGCCAATGTCGCAGTGCGCGCCCTGAGGGCGAGAGATGCCGCGTTGGTCTTTGCCATTGACCAGGCTGGCCGCGCAGGTTGCATCGTCGCCTGCGTTGAAAGCGGGAGAACCCGCCAGCAGTTTGAAGGTTTGCGTGGGGCCGCCATTGCTGGCAAGCGCGCCCAGATTCGGATCCAAACCGACGATGTTGCCATTCGCTCCATTCGTCATGCCGCAGGCCGCGCCTTCGATCAAGTTGTTATTGTTCGTGCCAAGCGTACCTGCGCCAACTGTACAATCGCCTCCTGTGGAGTTGGCGACGATGGTATTACTAATATTCAAAACGCCGGTATTGTTGAAAATACCGCCTCCAGACGAGGAGGCCTGGTTGGCGCTGAGCGTGTTATTGATGGACGAGAACGCGCCGCCATTAATAAAGAAGCCGCCGCCGTAGGAAGCGCTGTTTTGGGAGAAAGCGCTATTTGCCACCGTCAGGGCGTTGTTACTGAAGATGCCGCCGCCGTAAGTGGAGGCGGAATTAGACGAAAAAACGCTTCCGGTTACGGTTAGGGAGCCTTCATTGAAGATGCCGCCGCCATGTGGAGTGGACGCGCCGTTGGAGGAGAAAGCGCTATTCGTTACTGTCATGGCGCCGCTCCAGTTGTACATTGCGCCGCCCACGTCTGTCGCGTTGTTTCCGGTAAATATACTGTCATCAACGGTCAACGTTCCAAAATTCAAGATGCCTCCGCCGGCTTTCGTGCCGATGCCGACCGCGGTATTGCCGTTGCCGTTGCGGATCGTAAGGTGTTTGACAGTAACAACAGACGGGTCCCAGTTAATCAATACTCGCGCAGTATTTTGACCGTCCAGAATGACCGTATGGCCTGTGCCGTCAATGGTCAGGTTTTTGTTTATTTCAAGGGTTGTGGAAAGTAGGATGGTGTAGTCGTTGTCGAAGGTGATGGTTCCGTTCGTGCAAACGTCCAGAAGCGCCTGTTGCAGGGAACCAGCGCCGCTGTCGTTGGAATTGGTCACTAGGGCGCCGCAATCGGATGCAGTTCCTTGAATCGTGAAATTGTAGGGATTTTCGTTGCCGTCGTTGTTGGCAATGGAGATGGTGGCGGTGCGCGTACTCCCTCCCACGGCCTGCGGGTCGAAACGAACGGTGAAGGTTGTGGAATCGTTATACCCAAGCGGAGTGGAAGGGTTCTCCGTAACGCTGAAATCCGCGGCGTTCGCGCCAGAGATGCTGACGAGGTCGGGACTGCCAGTTAAATTCAAAGCGCTGGAGTTGATGTTTTGGATGGTGAAGGTACGATCCACGCTTCCACCATTTACAACCACAGAGCCGAAATTGGTGTGGTCGGCAAGGGATGGGGTGGTATCGCCGTCGGTGATATCTACGCCGTTCCCCGTTATTTTTATCTCAGGCGCCGCCGCGGAACAAATATCGAACGAAATGGTCGCGCCTGCCGCGCCGATGTTACAAATATTCAATCCACCCGCGCTGCCATTCGAGAGGAAGCTCGAAGGATTGGTCGCGTCGTTGATCGCGGTTCGCCCCACGTCACTGCTGAAATGCGCGTTATTCGGATTGCCATCCGCAGAAGTGGTTCCGCCGGGTCGGTAGAGATAAACTTCATCGGGAGGGCCGCCCGCATTTCCCAGGCCATCCTGGTTGGCATTGATGCGATACACGAGCAAACCAGAGCCTGGCAGGGTGGATTCAAAACCACTGCCCGTATTGCGGCGATATTCCAGAATAAAAAACTCTGTGGTCGAATTGGGCGATTCGATTTTGTAGCAGTTATTGGTGGATGAAGTGATTGGATTCAGGGTGTACGTGCCGGGTGCGGAAATCTCTGGAATACTGGCGATCCAATGCCCATACCTGTACTTCATGTAACAATTCATGTGTTGGGGCGGGTCGAAACTCCCTCCTTCCATCAGATCCCAGGTACCGACCGGTTGAAAACCGATATATGTGTAGTTATAGAGGTCGGGGGCATTGGTTAACAGATGGAACATTTCGTGGGAAAGTAGCCCAGTATGGAGTCCCGTTTGCATCTGGATGATATAGTCAAAGACTTGCTTGCCGGCAATGCTAAAGTTGAGCGAGAGGACAGACCATTTGTGGGGCCACAATATTGGGCTTGAAGCCTCCATTGATCCTGAAACAATAAAGGTAATGCTGTCCACAAGGCCATCGTTGTTCGCGTCGATGACCCCCGCGCCAGGGAATTGCCCCAGCCCGTCCACATAGGCGACGGCATCTCGCATCAGGGCGTATTCCCTGTCAAATCTTTCTGTCGAGCCGTTGTAGCCAATTGGATTGGTACTAACGTGGTATGGCCTGAAGTAATCGCGGGTATGGCTATCCTGATAGGAAATGACCGTGGAACCGGGAGGCGTGGGGTAAAAATTGGAGTTGACGGTCAATTGATTGTAGGATGTCTCCAGGAAGTAGTTCTTCATCGAGTCTGCGCCGAGTGTGGCGTTGGTGAATTTATCCGTGTATGTGGATACGTTGTCGGTAAATTCAGCTTCGCCGCTGAATCGAACAAAGACCACCAGGTTGGTGATTGTGCCAGTTGAAATCAGACTCGGGCTGGGTGCGGATGTCGCGTTAACCCCGCTCGCGTTCATAAACAACAAAATGATTATGATCAGCGACAACCGTGAAAAAAACGCACCTTTTCTTTTATTCATTTTGAATCTCCTTTGCTTTACGGTCATTCACCGTTGCAATGATTGAGAAAAATGTCTGTGTCTTTAGACAAAGACCGATTTAGCGCGACCTGTGTTTCAAAGTGGACTTTGACATAGGGCGCCCCGATCTGGCAGAGTTCGTGGCCGAGCCAGGTGGGGAAGAGGAAGAAGTAAAAAGAAGAGAGGCGACGGAAGTCGCCTCTCTTCTTTATCTGGAGGAGACGATTCGTCCCGTTTGCTGTAAGGTTCGAATCGGTTGGATTGTCAATTTGCCTGTTATGGTTGGTAGGCCGCGACGATGAAGCGATGCGCTGTCGTCTTGGAACCGCCCACCGCGTAGATGCGATTGTTCTTGAACAGGACGGATGTGAGCGCGTCGCTTCCGCCCCAGTTAGTTTTAACCTTCCCACCGATGCCAAACGTGGTGTCCAGGTTTCCAGCGGCGGTATAGCGCAACATCAGTGTATCGCCAACGCCAAAGTAGTCGGTCGTGCCACCTACAACGATCTTCGTACCCTGGAACGTCACGCTCCGAAAATTGGGAGCGGCGTAGCCCAGCGCTTCCATGATCACCCCGTCACCGCTGAAGGTGGTATCCAGGTTGCCATTGGCCGCGTAGCGCATAATGACAAAGCTCGAATCGGATGCGCCCACAACCACCGGTTTCCCGCCAGAGACGATAATGCCGCGTCCCCAGTCATAGCCACCCAGGTCTGTGGTCACGACGCCTGTCCCGCCGAATGCAGTGTTGGGACTGCCGTTGGAGTTGAGGCTGACCGACAGGAAATCAGCGGTACTGTCATCTGGAGGGGTTACTTCCCCGACGGCATAAATCTTCCCGCCGCTCACAGCAATGGAGCGCAGAAATTCGTAATCGGAACTGGCAACATACGCGGCGCCGTCGCCGCCCGCGAAGGATGTGTCCACGGCGCCCGAGGCGGTGAACTGATAAATTGCGCCGTCGTAATCTCCGCCGCGCATCTCATAACCGGCCACCACGATTTTGGCGCCGTTCAGGGCAATGTCACTTCCGCCGTTATCGTCGCCTCCAAAATCCTGGATAACTTTTCCGTCTCCGCTGAAACTGGTATCCAGCGAACCGTTGGTATTCAGACGCGCGAGCGCCACATCGCAGACGCCGCCGGCGTTGCAAGTCTGGCCGCCAACCACGATCTTGCCGTCGGTTTGGATGACAACCGCCAGGCCGTCGTCCGACAGGCCGAAACTGATGAATTGTTTTCCATCGCCGCTGAAGGTAGTGTCAAGACTGCCGTCCGTGTTGTAGCGGACAATGGCAAAATCGGCCGCGCCGCCCGAAAGATATTTGTTGCCGACTGTCACCACCTTGCCATCCGCTTGAACGGCGACATCCCAGGCCCTGCTTCCCGTGCCTCCCAATGCCTGGGTGATCTTTCCGTCTCCGCTAAAGGTGGGATCCAAGTCTCCCGACGCGGCCCACGCAATCGTCACGGTCGCGAGCGCCACGCACAGTGCCAGCAGCATGGACTTGTACAAGGTCGAACGAATCTTATTCATATTTTCTCCTTGGTAAGAATTGATTGGAACCATCAACGGCATGGATGACGCCGCCGTGTGACAGCATATCAAAAAACCCTGTTTAACGCTTCAACGTAGCGTTTAACTTTTGTGCAACTTTGTTTAAGCCTTGCTTAAACGGATTTTGTCACAATGAGCATCCTGTTGATGAGGCAGACGAATACAAAAAGTCCCGCCCCTTTCGCTTGCGAAGCGATTGGGGCGGGATCATTTTTTGTTGTAGCGCAAATCTCAGACTTGCGTTACGGCACGAGTCTCAAATGCCCTTCGGCGTCCGCGACTACCGACTCTTGTTCCCACCACATTGGGTAATACTTTACCGTCGCCCAGAGCGGCGCCATGTCAATGTAATGAGGGTGATAAGCGTGACCTGATTGGCCGGTGGTATGCAAAGCGAGCGAGTTATCGAGGTCGCTTAAATCCACGATCTCGCGTTCGGAGGGAAGCCAGTCCACCTCGAAGGAGACGCCCACCGTCCAGCCTGTGGCGTTGACGATGGCTTCGCCGCCGCCTGTGACGAACGGCCCGCGGTTGAAGAGCGTTTCGACGAGGCCGATCCCCGATTTGCCCAGCGTCTGGTTGCGGAAGGTGGCGGAGTGCAGTTCGCCCCATTTCCATTGGCTGATATCTTTGCCGAATTTATCAATGCAGACCTCGCATTCCACCGCGGACGCGAAGGATTTGGCGAAGATGTCGTCGCGCGTCTCCACTTTGTCGGCGGTGGCCTGGTCGTCCCACCAGGGGCTTTGGGGGTCCGCGATGAGGTTGCGCATCACGATGTACCAGCGTGAGCCGCCTTCTGGAAGGTATTCCTCGGGCAGATCATCGGAGAAGGTGTTCATCAACAGGTTCCACCAGAAGGCTTCGAAGAGGACGGCAGAGGATGAGTCGGCGGTTTCCTGGTAATCCCATGAGCCAAGATAACGATCACGGACAGAAGCCAGCGCAGGGTCCAGATTGACCGAGAGTAATACCGGGACAAGATCCTCGGCGTTCAGGCTTTTTGAGTCGCCGTGAATAGATTGGATGTAAGCCGCGTCGATCTTGCCGGGCGCGTTCTCGATCATGTCCGCGATGCGGGCGGCGCGTTCCCCGTATGACCAGTACATGGAAATCAGATGGGGGTAGTCGCGCGGGTTGGCCTGGTTGTTGGCGGTGACGATATAGCCGCTTTGTGGGTTGAACGCGTAGGGCAATTCATCGAAGGGGATCATGCCCACCCAGTCGTATTCGCCCGTCCAACCTGGCACGGGCAGGGAGCCGTCGCCTTTTTTGCGGATGGGGATGTCGCCGGGCGTCTGGTAGCCGATGTTTCCATCGATATCTGCATAAAGCAGGTTCTGCGCTGGGACGTGGAAGCCGCGCGCGGCTGCGCGGAATTCTTCCCAGTTTTGAGCCTGATTGAAGCCCCAGATGGCCTCGAAGGGCGTGGATGGCGTGAGCGCTGTCCAGGCGAGGGCGATAGCGTAGTGTTCGGGCAGTTCAACCCCAGACTGGTCTTTGAAGGCTTTGTCATCGGGGTTATCGGGATTCAATTCATCTTTGAGCGCGCCATACGTTTCAGAGATGATTGGGCCGTGCCGCGAAATGCGGACGGTCATCTCCACGGGGTCGCCGCCGCCAACGGTGATGGTTTCCTGGCGGGTTTCAAAGTCCACCCATTTTCCATCCACTTCATATTGGTTCGGATTGTCGGGGTTGACTTTCTCAATGAAGAGGTCTTGCACATCGGGGCCGAGGTTGGTGAATGCCCAGGCAATGTGGGCGTTGTGTCCCGCGACCACGCCTGGCACGCCTGGGAACGAGAAGCCGGTTACTTCGATGGCGCAAGCCTCGGAAACGGGCAGGCAGTGCAGGGAATTCTGGTACCAGATGGACGGCATTTGGATGCCGAGGTGCATATCGTTGGCGAGCAGGGGTTTGCCGGTTGTCGTCAGCGCCCCAGAGACTGCCCAACTGTTCGAGCCGATCCCAGGTCCGATACGGCCGAGAACGGTCTCCATCAAGGCGAGGTTATCAGCAAGGGGTTGAATATCTAAAGTCGAAAGTTGCAGGTCGGACGCGACTTTCGACCCTTCGACATTGCTCACGGCAGGCGTTTGCCTTTCGACAGTGGATGCATTCTCGCCGATCTTTGGAACAATGACGGGATAATCCTCCGGGTAGGGCGGAAAGAGTTCGGCCAGTTGTTCGGGGGTGAGTGTCTTGAGCAGGATGGCGCGGTTGATCTCTGTGCCCATGTTGCCGCCCAAATCCCAAGCCATGGCCTTGCCCCACGTCAGTGAGTGGATCGGTGTCCACGTCTCGATTTTGTAATCGGGATTCAAAACGCCTGTCAGGATGGAATACTCCAGGCTGAGTTCGATCGGCGAACGGTTCGCGATATAAGCGTTCACGCCCGCGGTGTAAGCGTCAATGATGGCTTTGGAATCCGCGCCGAGCGCGGCATATTCCTGTTCGGCCACTTGCCTCCAGCCGAGCGTACGCAGGAATTTGTCGGTGTTCACCTGTCCCTCGCCGAACATTTCGGAGAGGCGACCCGAACCCACGTGCCTCCAAAAGTCCATCTGCCAGAAGCGATCCTGCGCGTGGACGTATCCCTGCGCGAAGAACAGATCGTGCGCGGTGGACGCGTAAATGTGTGGGATGCCCATCGCGTCGCGATACACGTCCACGGGGCCGTTGAGTCCCTCGATCTTGATCTCCCCGTCAATTTGCGGGAAGGATTTTTCCGCAACCGTGTTGGGCAGATAAGACTTGAAATAAAACATTCCCCCCGCGCCCGCGATGAGCGCGAGGATGACGATGCCGATCAGTAATCGGCTGATGAACTTCCAAACTTTTTTCATTGTTCCTCCAGGGCGATTTTTGAACGAAAACTATAACCCCGCGCCTCATCGCAGAGTCGCGGCGAGTATAACCCCATTTTGTGAGACGTCAGACGCGATGAACCTGATTTGCTATCTCCACAACATCCACCAGAAATTGGATACTGCAAACGTCATGACAACCCCCAGGGCGCGGCGCAGGTTGAGGCTGTTCAAACGCACTGCTCCCCAATAGCTTCCCATCAGCGCGCCCACCAACCCGAAGGGGAGAAGCGACAGCCCAAACGAGGTGAGTTCAAATGTCCCGCCGGCAACGCGCCCTACGAGTCCGCTAATCGAATTAAGAGCGATGAAGGCCGCGGCCACGGCGGAGGCTTGTTTGGCATTGCCCCAGTGCGCGAAGAGGATGACGGGGGAGAGGAAAATTCCGCCGCCGATGCCGATCATGCCCGAAAGCGCTCCGATCCCAAGGCCGATGAGGAACGCCCACGCAAAAGGAACGCGGCGGAGGGGCTGGCTGTCGTCCTGTGGACTGCCGAAGAACATCAGGCGGATCGCGACGAAGGTCAGCACGGCGTAGAGCAGGATGGAATAGATCTCGTCTGTGATTTTGAAATACCCACCGATGAACGCGGCGGGAACCGACGCGGCCACAAAGGGCAAGAGCAGGTCGCGGCGCAGGTGTCCGGCGCGATAAAACGATGAAAACGAAATGCCCGCAACGAGGATGTTCAAAACCAGCGCGGCGGTGGCCATCTCTTGCGACGGGATTTCGAAGAAACTCATCACCGCCAGGTAGCCCGTCGCGCCGCCGAAGCCGACGCTGGCGTAGAGAAAAGCGATCATGGGAACCAGTAAATAAAGAAGGGAGTTCATCATCAGCCTCCGCCAACAGGCGGAAAAAGAGAGTCGAATTGTCTGCTATTTTACCAACCCTTCCCACGCAAAGCAGGAAGTTCAGCGCGCCAATCCATGACAAAAAACACATTCAAAATTCCGAATGAGTCGTACAATAAATTCAGTTCACTGTCATTGCGAGCGTTTGTCCCTGGCGCTGCCCGCCAGGGCAAGTGTGCGAAGCAATCCCCACGCACTGCCAGGAGATTGCTTCGTCGGAAAACCGCCCTCCTCGCAAAGACGAAACATTGGTAGCGTATGAAAAAGCCATCCATCCCCCGTCTTTCCGAACAAATTGCAACGCCGCTTCAAGCCATCGCCTCGCCGCAACGCGTCGCCATTTTGCTTGCCATCGGACGCGGCGAAGCCTGCGTCTGCCATCTCGAAACCGCGCTCGGCTGGCGGCAGGCCTACATCTCCCAACACCTGATGTCCCTCCGTAAAGCGGACATCCTCACCGACCGACGCGCAGGCCGCTACGTTTACTACCGACTGACCAACGCCTCCATCCTCGACTTGCTAACGGGCGCGGCCACCTTGAGCGGACTCTCCGCCGAAGCCGTTTCTGCGCTCATCAACACGCGCGTCTATCCCGCGTGCGAATGTCCACACTGCGCGCCCACGTAGGCGTCGAATCATCCTGAAGGGATGAAATGATTGTAACCACCGACATCCCCGCGACGTAATCTCGAAGTGATGACATGAACCTCAATATCCTGTCACCCCTTCGGGGTTTTGAATAAAG
Source organism: Chloroflexota bacterium (assembly GCA_016234485.1). GTDB lineage: Bacteria > Chloroflexota > Anaerolineae > Anaerolineales > Villigracilaceae > Denitrolinea. The sequence goes on along the minus strand of JACRBL010000037.1, from coordinate 73,540 downwards.
TATGACCACACTCACCTCCCCTTCAATTCACCCTTCAAATAAACGAATCTATGTCACCTTGGCGGTTGCCATCTTCGCGTGGCTTCTTGCCTACAACCTCATCCAACCCCTCGCGGACTGGATCGCCTACTCCGCGTTGGGGCTTGCGCGCGATTCCCATCTCGGCGAATCGGTGGCGTTCTTCCTCTACGATGTGCCGAAGATCCTGCTCCTGCTTTCGGGGATGGTCTTCCTCATCTCGATCGTCCGCACCTTCTTCAGCCCCGAGCGGACGCGCTCTTTATTGGGAGGAAAACGCGAGGGCGTGGGCAATGCCTTCGCGGCAATGCTTGGAATCGTCACGCCGTTTTGCTCGTGTTCCGCCGTTCCGCTCTTCATCGGCTTCGTGGAATCGGGGATTCCGCTCGGCGTGACCTTCTCCTTCCTGATCGCCGCGCCGACCATCAACGAGGTAGCGGTCATCCTGCTGTTCGGTCTCTTCGGCTGGAAGGTGGCGGGACTGTACGTTGCCTCAGGCCTGACCGTCGCCATCCTGGCGGGCTTCATCATCGGGCGGTTAAAAATGGAAAGGTATGTGGAAGATTTCGTCTGGCAGGTTAAGGGCGGCGGGCAAGCCTTTGAGGAAAAAATGACCTGGGCAGATCGCATCGAGCGCGCCTGGCTGTCTGTAAAAGAGATTGTCGGCAAAGTGTGGCTGTACGTGGTCATCGGCATCGCCGTCGGTGCGGGGATTCATGGCTACGTTCCCGAAGACGCGTTGGCGTCCATTTTGGGCAAGCAGGCCTGGTGGTCCGTACCTGCCGCGGTGTTGATCGGCATCCCGCTGTATTCCAACGCGGCGGGCATCGTCCCTGTGGTGGGGGTGTTGATCGAGAAAGGCGCGTCCATTGGAACCGCGCTGGCTTTTATGATGTCGGTCATCGGCCTGAGCTTGCCCGAGGCGGTCATTCTCAAACGCGTCCTCAAAATGCCATTACTACTCACGTTCTTTGCCGTCATCGCCATCGCCATCATCCTCACAGGCTACCTCTTCAACTGGATTCTCTAACCCCTCCCCAACCACCAATCACTGCTCTCTGTTCTCTGTTCTCTACTCTCTTCCCCTTCCCCCTCAGGAGTTCCCCATGCTTACCATCAAAGTCCTCGGTTCTGGTTGCGAAAATTGCAAGTGCCTCGCCTGGCTTGCGGAGCGGACAGCCCAACATCTGGGCATCGAAGCGCAGATTGTCAAAGTGACCGAATATCCCGACATCATGAAGTACAACGTCATGTCCACGCCGGGGCTGGTCATCAATGAGAAGGTTGTCTCGGCGGGACGCATCCCCAGCGAAGCCGAGATCACCATCTTCCTGACCAGCGCGCTGGAGACGGCAAGTTCTTAACACGGCGATAACGCAATTCCTCTTCTGATATGGTAAAAGCGGGTGACCAATTCGAGGAGAAATTTAGATGAAAAAAGTTCTGTTTCTTTGCACGGGAAATTCCTGTCGTTCGCAGATGGCGGAGGCGATTGTTAATGCGCGCATGGGCGAGGCGTGGACAGCCGTCAGCGCGGGGACAAAGCCTGCGGGCTACATCCACCCGAAGGCTTTGGAAGCGCTCGCGGAAATCGGGATCCAGCACGAGGGCCGGTCGAAGCGGGCGGACGAGTTCCGCGAGGTGGAGTTCGATCTTGTCGTCACAGTTTGCGATTCGGCGGCGGAGGAATGTCCCGTCTGGCTGGGGAAGGGGAGACGAGTCCACCATAGTTTTCCCGACCCCGCGTTGACCGATGACATGGATGATTTTCGCGAGGTGCGTGACGACATCGAACGCGTGATGCGCGACCTGCTCAAATAGGAGACAACATGACCGAACCCCGCAAACAACTTTCCTTTCTCGACCGCTACCTGACCTTGTGGATTTTTCTCGCGATGGCAATCGGCGTGGGCATTGGCTATTTGATGCCCGTGACCGTGGCCGTCTTCAACAAGGCCGTCTCGGTCGGCACGACGAACATTCCGATTGCGATCGGCTTGATCCTGATGATGTATCCGCCGCTGGCGAAGGTACATTACGAAGACTTGGGCGACGTGTTTCGTAACTGGAAGATTCTCGGTCTCTCGCTCGCGCAAAACTGGGTGATCGGCCCCGTGTTGATGTTCGCGCTCGCCATCGTCTTTTTGCGCGGCTACCCCGATTACATGACGGGATTGATTCTCATCGGCCTGGCGCGTTGCATAGCGATGGTCATTGTCTGGAATGAGCTGGCGAAGGGCGACACCGAATACGCGGCGGGACTGGTCGCGTTCAACAGCATCTTTCAGGTTTTGTTTTACAGCGTGTATGCCTACGTTTTCATTACCGTCCTGCCCACCTGGTTCGGGCTGACGGGCAACATCGTCCACATCACCATTGGAGAGATTGCCAAGAGCGTGTTCATTTATTTGGGCATCCCCTTCCTGGCGGGATTTTTCACGCGACTCATCCTCGTCCGCGCCAAAGGCAAAGACTGGTATCACAAAGTCTTCGTCCCCAAAATCAGCCCGTTGACGTTGATTGCCTTGCTATTCACCATCGTGGTCATGTTCTCGCTGAAGGGGGACGTGATCGTGCAACTGCCGATGGACGTGGTGCGGATCGCCATCCCGTTGCTGATCTATTTCGTGGTGATGTTCCTCGTCTCGTTCTGGATGGGAAAAGCCGTCGGCGCGGACTATTCAAAGACGGCCACTCTCTCGTTCACCGCGGCCAGCAATAATTTCGAGTTGGCAATCGCCGTCGCGGTGGCGGTCTTCGGCATCGAAAGCGGCGCGGCCTTCGCGGCCGTCATCGGCCCGCTGATTGAAGTGCCTGTGATGATTGGGCTGATCAACGTGGCGTTCGCATTGCGAAAGAAATATTTTGTGTGAAAGAGCCTTAACCACAAAGGACACGACACTTGCACCGCACTGCGTTTGGTGCAGTGCAGGTGAGTACACGAAGGAAAACCACCTGTGAAAAAAACGAGCGCGAGACAAAAAGTCTCACGCTCGTTACGCAATACGCAATACGCAATACGTTACTGCAACCCCAAAAATCTCCGATACCAATACCAAATCACATCGCCCGCGGGCTTGCCGTGGATGGATGCGGATTTATCCTGCAACAGCGCGGGCGGGTAGTAGCCGCGGCTCACCACTCCGCTCACCCACGGGCGCAGGTTCACGGCGGCCAGCAACACTTCGTAGATATCGGCTTGCAATTGCAGGTTGAGGCTGAGTTCGGCGCGGTCGGCGGCGGGCTGGTTGAGCGCGTCCCATCTGAGGCAGGTGGCGCTGTTGGCGGGCAGGCAGTTGGCCGTGGAGCCGTTTGCAGATGGGTAGCCAAACGCGAGGTAGATCGGTTTGTTCAACATGGATTGCAGGGGCGCGACGCCGTTATCTAAAAGCGCGGCGGCCGCGGTTTCCATCTCCTGCTTGGATGGAGAAGGGTTCTCGCTCAGGTTGCCCGCGATCAGCAAATACACGCCGTCGGTTTGGGAGATGAAAGCGGGTGTGGACATGCCAGCGGGGGAGTAGGGCATGGCCCACAGGATTTGCCCGCGGAAGTGGGCGCGCACCTCGTTGATGATGACCTGCCAGCGCGTATCCGCGTCGGTCGGGACGCCGGAGGGCTTGCCATCGGGGAGCGTCCCATTCGGGAGGGCCGGCGCGACCCAGTCGCCGCCGAGCACGAGTCCCTGCGCGTTGGCTTGCTGGGCCAGGTCGGCGTAATTAAGGGCGAAGGCGCGGTAGTTGTCGAACCAGATTTGCCACCAAACCGCGTCGCGCGTCGCGCCCATCCAATAGCTTGCACTGAGCGAGGTCGAAGTGTCGGTGGAAGAGGCGGGGAAGCGCGGTTGTGGGAAAACGCCCACGTTCAGGTTCAGCGCGCGGGCGAGAGAAATCGTCAGCGTGGTTTCGTTCCAGAGTGGGTCCGCGCCCGGCTGAGGTCCAAAGAGAAGCGGGTTGACGGATTGAATCGTCCAGGTGGGAGTCACAATCGTCCAGTTGGAACCGAGCGCCTGCACGTTTTGAATCGCCTGCGGAATGGATGCGGAAATGTTGGGACGATAGACAGGTGAGAATTCCACGCCCGCCATGAAGTTGTCGGGGCGGCGCACCACGCTACTGCCGGCCAGCGCGGCGGGGCCGTTGTCGCGCAGCCACATCCAGCGCGAGACGTTGTCGCGGATATCCTGCCCCAACATGGCCGTGCCGATCTGCCGTCCAAAAGCGGAATCGCCCGCGGTCGCTTCATCGTCGGTTACGCCGCATTGCCCGCTTCGGCAGTAGCGATAGAAGACCGAGCGATCCAGCGGCGCGTAGAGGATGTATTTCCAAACCTTGTCGCGCACCGACCACATTGGGATGGGTTCCGTCCAATCGGATGTTTTGAATTGAATGTAAATGTGTTCGCCTGCGGGCGTTTCGGGCGGCACAGTGACCTCGAAACTGATGGGCGCGGAGTGTCCGCTTTGCCATTGATAAACGGCCTCTTCCACGGTCGCGCCGTTGGCAGGGACGATCATCTGCCGCGTGGATAAATTACCATCGCCATTGCGTTCCGCGTTCCACAGACCGTCGCCGAGCGTGTACTTGTAATGCACGTCCGCGCCGGCGGGCAGGTAGATCGTGCCGCTATAAATGTTATTGCCCGCGTAACTCAGGTAGGTCATGTGGTCGGCCACGGTGGATGAGCCGCCGCGCAGATCCGCAAACGTGTTTCCCAATTGCAGAAGGTTGCCCGCAATGCGGAGCGGCGCGCCCTCCTGCGTATTTGTGGGGACGTGGACCGTGAGCGCGACTGGCACGAGCGGTTGCGGTCTCACGCGGACCTCGACCGGGGTTGCCAGACCTTGGGCCACCGTGGCCCCTTGTTGGAAGGTGGCGAATCCGCCGTCCATCGCGTAGCCGACGACGGTGTGCGTGCCGATCGGGAGGCCCTGCAACACGAACCGTCCCGTGGAATCGCTGATGGATTGGACTCCGCCCGCCGTCACCAAAAGATTCGGAAGGGCTGCGCCCGTGTCGGCGTTGATGACGGTGCCTTGCATGCCTCCCGTTTGGCCGCCGTAGGGATGGTCGGCGAAGGCCGCCACCAGGTCCACGGTTTCGGCGGCGCCTGTCACGAAGTACATGCGATAATTGACGGGACGCCCCGACGCGTTGGTTTCGTGCGCGTTGTTTCCCTCGCGGAAATAGCGATACGCGACCACCGAGTTCAACGCCATTGGGACGGTGACCGAGTAATTGAGCGCGTCGCGCGGTTGCATGGAGTAGTCGGTAAAGTTATAGCCGAGTCCTGTGGCGAGATCGAAGACGCGCAGAGACAGTCGCTCGCTCGGCGCGAGCGGAATCACGAGCGAGGCGCGGAACGTCACCTGCGCCATGGGCAGGGGAGTGGCGGTCGCGATGGAAGGCGTGGGAGGCGGGGGCGTGTAGCCAGGCAGTTCAGGCAGTTTGAAAAGCGACACCGCGCAGGCAGGGCCGCTAAAAAAGACGACAAGAGCCAAAAAAATCAGGCTGGCTTTTCGGGCGAACAGATTTGATTTGGGGAACATGATAAAAACTCCCTAAGACGACTCAATGCGCCTCATGCGCGCCGCGTAGGCGACATAACTCAGAAGGATGCCAATAAGATAAAGGACGATCATCGGCGCCATCACCAGCGCCATGCTTCCCATGTCGGTGGTCGGCGTGACCATCGCGGCGATCACCGCGATCGCCACCACCGCCACGCGCCATTGTTGCGCGAGTTGATTCGGTTTCACGAAGCCGATGGAGGTCAGCAAATAGACCACCAGCGGAAATTCAAAGAAGAGTCCGATCCACACCAGCAGACGCGTGAGCAGGCCGTAATAACGCTCGGCGGTGGGGACGGTGGTGAAATCGCCAAAGTTTGCCAGAAACTCAATGGCGGGCGGCAACATCCAGCGATAGGTGAAGTAGATGCCCGCGTAAAACAGGAGCGCGGTGAGCGGAATGGCGAGTAGCGCGGTCTGGCGTTCGCGCGGGTGCAAGCCATGTGCCGCAAAATACCAGAGTTCAAAGGCGATGTAGGGAATGGAAATTCCCAGCCCAAGCATCACCGCGATCTTCATATAGACGCCAATCGACTCGGTCAGGTCAATCACTTGCAGGTTTTGAGTCCCTCCCATTGGCACAGCCAGCAACGCGGTGACAGGTTCCGCCATGAACCAGCCCGCAATGGAGGCAAGGAGCAACGCTACCAGCGCTCGCAGCAGGTGCTTGCGCAATACTTCGATGTGATCCCAAAGGCTTTGTTTGGACCAATCGTCATCCTCGGGCAACTCGAAGGTTAGAAAATGATGCGAGGAGCGCACGGCGCGAAACGGCAGGGTGAGAATCCACCAGACGGCGCGAAATGGGAAGGTGAGGACGAGCCACACGGCGCGGAAAAATTTACGCATCCGACTTCTTCCTCGGGATGCGCTGGGTGGCCGGGACGACGCTCTTCTTCTTGACGGTAGCCGCCTTCGGGCGCGGCGCGGCGGACTTCTGTTTGGCGGGCCGCGGCATGGGGACGGGGGACTCTTCCGCGGGCGCTGGGGCGTGGATTCGGTTCAAGTCGGCGCGGCCCGCCGAAGGGTCAGCGCTGACCGGGACGCGCCCGGTCCATGCGTCGCGTTTGGGCTGGTCGGTCGTCTGGGCTTTGGCTTCCTCCCCTTCCAGGAATTTTTTCAGGTTGTCTTCGCGCATGAGGCGGGTGGGCAGGGCGCTCAGGTCGTCGGACACTTTGCGGACGTTTTTCCACATTTCCGAATGAACGAATTTGTTTAACCAGGCGCCGATTTGTCCTCCCGCTTTTGCCATGTCTTTGGGGCCAAGAACAATGATCGCGATGACGAAGATGAATAACAGCTCGGTTGGCCCGACGCCAAGAAATTCCATATTACTTGCTCTCCAGTTTTCCGACGCGCTGATGAATCTCTTCCTTGTGTTCGGTCAAACTCCCCAACACTCCGTTGACAAAGCGCGAGGCGCTCTCGGAGCCGTATTGTTTTGCCAGTTCCACCGCTTCGTTGATCGCCACCTTCACGGGCGTATCGCGTTGCACCCCAAATTCCCACAAGGCGATGCGCAGGATGTTGCGATCAATCGCCGCCATCTGATCGAGCGGCCATTCGGGCGCGTAACGGGCGATGAGAAGATCGAGTTCTTGTGTGATGGGAAGCACGCCAAAGACGATCTGGCGCGCAAATTCCGCCAGTTCGTCGGTGAGCGAAGCGTCCTCCAGTCGAAGTTGAAACGTCTCGACTGGAGGATGATTCACGATGTCCACTTCGTAAAGTACTTGCAGGGCCAATCCGCGCGCCCTGGTTCGGGATTTCATTCTTTCAGGCCTCGCTCTCATCCTCGAAATCAATATTTTCGATGTGGATGTTGACGTGGCCGATGTCCATGCCCACCATTTCTTGAATGGCGCGCGCCACTTGTTTCTGAATGTTGCGGCTGACTTCGCGGATGTTGACATCGCGCTTCAGCGTGACGTACAAGTCCGCGAAGACGGTATTCTCCTCCGTCTCGATGCGGACTCCGTCTCCGCTTCCGCGGCGGAAGAGGCGATTCACTCCGCCAGGGATGGCGGCCATCTGGCTGACGCCAGGCACGGCCAGCGTGGAAAGCCGCGCGATGGTCACCAGCACATCGGGGGAGACGGTGGTCTTGCCGGGGGTGTCGCTATTAGTCATTCTTCTCCTCTACATCATCGCCATTCCGCCATCCACGCCGAGCACCTGGCCGGTGATGTACGCGGCCTGGTCTGAGACGAGGAAAGCGGCGGCATAAGCGATCTCTTCGGGTTTGCCTTTGCGCCCAAGCGGCACGAGTTTCAGCGCCGATTCGAGCGTCTCTTGCGACATCGCGTCCAAAATTTCGGTATCCACAAAGCCAGGCGCGAGCGCGTTGACCGTGATGTTGCGCGCCGCCACTTCGCGCGCCAGCGATTTGGTGAGGGCGATCTGTCCGCCTTTGGAGGCCGAGTAGTTGGCCTGGCCGGCGTTGCCCATCTGCCCCGCGACGGAGGCGATGTTCACAATGCGGCCAAAACGTTTTCGCATCATGTGTTTGATGGCGGCCTTCGAGCAATTGAAGGAACTCTTCAAGTTCGTGTCAATCACCGTGTCCCAATCGTTTTCAGACATCATCATAATCAACGTGTCTTTGGTGATGCCCGCGTTGTTGACGAGAATGTGCAGGTCGCCGAAGGTCTCGACCGCGAATTTGATCAAGTCTTCGGCTTGCTTAAAATTCGACACATCCGCTTGGAACGCGGCGGCCTTTCCGCCCGCATCCACGATCTGTTTCACCACTTCGTTGGCGGCTTCGGGCGAGCGGTTAAAGTTGACAACCACCGCCGCGCCGCGCGCCGCGAACTCGAGCGCGATGGCGCGCCCAATGCCGCGCGATCCGCCTGTCACAACAGCCACTTTATCTTTTAGCGCTAAATCGGTCATGAGTTAACTCCTGGCGAGATTATACAACAGTGTTTGAGGGCGCGTGCTGCTATTGGGGTACTGCTTATTGCGTATCGCGTAGTACGAAATACGCAGTACGTATTATCGCGAAGCATCCCTGTGAGGCGCAGTACGTTTTATCCCATACGCCAGCCCCAACCCGCCGCCCACCGCGATCAGCGCCGCGAACAAAAACGCGTCCTGCCAGAAGCGCAGGGGGAAGAGGCGGATGAGCGTATCGGAATACTCGAACATCCACGAATCGCCCTCGAAGAAGATGGCGTGGAATCCCTCGAAGAATGCCCAAAACAGCCCAGGGAGGATGAACATGCCGACGACGACTACCGCCGCAAGGATTCCTGCCAGCCAGACCATGATCCTCCCGCCTCGCTTCAACCCTGAACGGAAAGCGGCCCACTGGTCCCCGCGCTTTGACCACAGCCCGAGCAGCGCGATCCCCGCCAGCGCGAAGTAGAAGACGTTCAACGCGCCCTGCGTCACGCCTTTCACATCTTCCATGTGACTCAGTTCGCGCTCGTTGTAAAGCGGAGTCCCATCATCGAAGCGCAGATCGCCGAGGTACGAAATGCCCTCGCGGTTGACGAGATAATCCACCGCGAACGGCGCCCAGCGCAGACGGTCTGCGCGCGTCAGCCCGTACGGGTCATCGGGAAAACCTGGCATGTGGTATTCGATTTGGATGAAGAGGGGCGAGAGCAAAAGGCGGAGGGCGAATCCCAGCAGGACAATGGGGGTGAGGAAAGCAGTGAGGGGGGAGATGAGTTTGGGGTGCATGGGGATCAGTTATCAGTTTTCAGTCATCAGTGGTCAGATTGAGGAAATCGGTGATTTTCGAATGCATCGAATTTTACCTTGCAAAGTTTCCTGCATTGTAAGGCAAATTGGTTCTGTCGCGGAGTGAATGCCCTATGCAAAAAAATGGCGATTCGTTGTATGATTTAAGATGAGAAAGGAGAACAGGTTATGTTTAAGCAAAAGTCAGCCCTTGTAATTTTGATTCTCTTGGCGCTGTTTGGTATTTCTGTGGTGAGCATAAAAGCGCTTTCACTTCAAATTCAGCCAACACCGCGCGGCCCTGTTAATCAAGAGCGAGCCATTCAAATTGCATTAGGCGCGGCTCAAGCCTGGAATGAACCAAATGCTCAATTGCTCACAGGAAGAAAATTGTCACGTGGCGAATCCCTTGATCAGTTAAAGGCTCAAGGAGAAGAGGTTTTCATTGCAGGGACTGGAGAGATGTGGATCGTTACTTTGCGTGGAAATTTCACCCCGAATCGAGTTCGGCTTGGCGCTGTTGTGCATTGTACCGAAATGTCTGTTGCGGTAGCCGTTGAAAATGGCGATGTATTGAGCATTACCTGCCGATAAGCGATCAACGATAGCCTCGTGTAAAAACAAGTTCCGTGTTCCGTCAGCAGTTGGACTGCTGACGGCTCGCAGTTCAACTGCTCGCGAACTTTGAAATCGGGAAGTTGTTTTTCTGTTCAGGATGCAATTGGACTGCATCCCGCTCGCAGTGCAACTGCTCGTGAACGAAACGACGGGAAGTTGTTTGATTACGCTCCCTGATTACTGCAACGACTCAACATCCCCATACAAAATGAAATTGATGACGAGGTTATTCGTCAACCATTCAATCGGGGCGCGGTCATCGGTGAAGACCATGGTGGTTTCGTAGCCAGGTTGGAGATTCGCGTAGGCAGAGTAGATGGTTTGCGTCAGTATGGGATGCGTGGACGGGTCGGCGGAGAGACGCGTCAGGTTTGCGAAAAGGTCTTCGGGCGTGGTCGGTTGGACGGTGGCGTAGACCATCGAGTTGAGCGTGCCGGGAATGTCCACCACGTGGATGGAGGGGAAGATGGTGGCGAGGGTGGTAGCAAGGCCGTTGATGAGTGAGCGGTCGGCGGGGGCGCGACCCACGTTGATGGCGAGGACCCCGCGCGGGGTCAGGTGGGAGGCGGTGATCTCGAAGAATTCGCGCGTCGTCAAATGCGGGGGGATGTACGGCGGGCGGTAGGCGTCCACAGCGATGATGTCGAATTTCTCGGGGCTTTGCTCGAGGCCGTAACGTCCGTCTGCCACGTGGACGTGCAGGTTGGGCATGGTCATCGCGAAATATTTCCGCCCCACTTTAACGATTTCTGGATCAATCTCCCAGCCGTCAATCGGGATGTCGCCGTAGATGGCGGTGGCTTGGCGCGCGGCTGTCCCTGCGGCGAGGCCGACGATGCCGATCCGCCCCACGTCCGCGGGATGCGTGTTTGGGTTGAAGTAGGGGCCGACGAGGAAGAGTTCCCACGGGCCGCCGTAAAAGAGGACGTCGGGATGATAGATGGAGTGGACGCCCTGCCCATCGTTGAGGCGCAGGAGGGTGTAGCCGTCACGTTCGAGAACCTGAATGTAGTTGTAGGCGGACTCGGTCTCGTAGATTTGCCCGGTTGAATTTTTGAGATTTTGATTCGTGTTGAGCGCGGCCAGGAGGGCGAGCGCGGCGACCATCCAAAGGTGGATGATGGCCTGCTTGCGTTGTCCGTTCAGCGCCATGCCCGCGATGGCGACGAAGAGCAGGAAAAGGCTGAAGACGAGGAAGGTGCGCGTGGTGCCGATGGTGGGGATGAGAATCAGCACGGGCAGAAATGTGCCGATGAACGAGCCGAGCGTGGAGATGGCGTAGATGCGTCCCGATGTGACGCCCGCGTGGGCGGGGTCTTCGATGCTGAGGCGGATGGCGAAGGGCGAGATCGTGCCGAGCAATGTGATGGGGACAATGAAGAGAACCAACACCGCCGCGAACGCGCCGCCCAGCACCGCGAATTGCAGACCGTCGAAGGCGTCTGCGGCGGCGCGTAAAACGGGGCTGGCGATATACGGGACGACTCCCAGGGTGAACGCGCCCCAGGCGAGGACGCGGTACATGGCGAAGGGCGTGGGGTTTTTATCCGCGGCGCGGCCGCCGAGCCAGTAGCCGAGCGTTAAATAGATGAGGATGAGTCCGATGATGGCGGCCCAGACGAGGTTGCTCGTGCCGAACACGTTGCCGATCAAACGTCCTGCGGCGAGTTCGGCGGCGAGGGTGGTCATGCCAGAGGCGAAAACAGTGAAGAGGAGGTAGCGGCGCATGGGGGGGATTATACCTGCCAAGAGAGAAGAGAACAGAGAATAGAGAATAGAGAACAGAGAGCAGTTTACGGTTATACTTTTGGCATGGCAGATAGAGAGAAACCAAAACGCTGGGCGTTGGGCGGCTCGATTGGGGATGTGAGCATCCGTCTTAATTTTGATGTGCGCGAAGTCTGGATGTCGGGCTACTCTGACGAGCAGATCAATGACGTGCTGATTGGCGAGTACACGCTGGATGAACTATGGAAGATGGAGCCGCTCGGCAACGACCGTACGCCTTTTGGACAGGAGATTTTGGCGAAGCGGGCGAGGAGGTAATCCAACGTCGGAGACGTTGGAGTCCGCGAGGCTGTACGGTCAGTTTTCTTGACGAATCCCCTTGCCCCGACTAAAATGACGCTCGCAGGTGAGACCGCCTCCACTTGAATCATAACGGAGGCGGATTATTTTGCCTGTTGGTCAAAAATTAATTTTGACCTACCAACAAAGGAACGCTTCATGCCTGACCCCATTCTTGAATCTGACCAGACAGCCAATCAGCCCGAAGTTGTGAATCTCGCGCATGTGGACGCGGGCGCGGTGAACGCCGAAATGGTTCGCATGCACCAGTCCAGCGTGGAGACGATCCACAGCGATGATGTGGAGATGAACAAGTCCATGGCGGGCGGCGTGGAGGCGGATTCGTTCGCGGCGCAACAGAGCATCATCGGCGGGGTCAATGCCGAGAGCGCGGAGATTGTCAACAGCGTGGTCGGCGGGGTGAACGCGACGCTCGTCAACGCGCAAGGCGCCATCGGCGCGGTAGCGGGACAAACTGTCACCGTGGAGGGCGCCAGAGTGGGCGTGACCGCCGCGCGGGAAGTCCGAGGCGAGCGCATTGAGTCGGTCGTCCTGTTGGCGGGTCGCGTCGAGGGCGAAGTCCATACTGTGGTGGATACGCGCGGCGCGGTCATCGCGGGACTGGTCGGCGGGTTGATCGCGGGAATGATCTTCCTCGTTGGGCGGATCGCGTTCCGCAGAAATTAGTGAATCCCCGGCGCGAGGAGCGGAATGAATTCCGCGCTCCGCTGGAGAAATTTTTTTCATAGAGCGATGGTAACCCGCACGGCGGGTGAGAGGCGCTCGAGGAGTTAAGATGGAGAAAGTAGTTTTAAAAGCCAGCAAGCGTGATGTGATCGGCAAGCAGGTGAAAGCCATGCGCCGTGAGGGTCTGCTTCCCGCGGTGATGTATGGCCGTCACACCGAGAATCCGATCGCCATCACGTTGAACACGCGCGATACCACGCGCGCGCTGGCGAAGGTTTCGTCGTCCAGTTTGGTGATGATTGACCTGGATGGACAGGAAATTCCCGCGCTGATCCGCGAGAAACAGCGCGACTTTATCAAGAACCGCCTCCTGCACATTGACTTTTTGGTGGTTTCGCTGACCGAGAAGTTGACCGCTTATGTGGGCATCGAGTTGACGGGCGTTTCGCTGGCGGTGAAGGATTTCAACGCCGTGCTGGTGACGGGCCTCGACCAGGTCGAAGTGGAATGTTTGCCGATGGACCTGCCCGAGAAGATCGTGGTGGACATCGCCGCGCTCGCCAAAGTGGGCGATTCTGTCCACGTGGGCGACCTGGTCCTTTCGGAAAAGGTGAAGGTGCTTTCTGCTCCCACTGAGATGATCGTGATCGCGACCGCCGCCAAGGTGGAAGAGGCTGTGGAAGCCGTCGCGGCTGTGGCTGGCGTGGAAGAGCCCGAAGTGATCGAGAAGGGCAAGAAGGAAGAAGAAGGGGAAGAAGAAGGCGCGAAGAAGAAGTAACCTTCGGTTGTTGGAAAAGAACAGCGGCGTCCATTTGGATGCCGCTGTTTTTGATTCAGTCACTCGTTCACCACGTCCCCGCTTCTTCCGCCGTGTTTTTCCACGAGACGGATATTCTGAATCCGCATCGTCTTTTCGGCGGCTTTGGCCATATCGTAAATCGTCAACGCCGCGACAGAGACGGCGGTGAGCGCTTCCATTTCCACGCCCGTTTTGCCGGAGGTCTTGGCCGTGGCGGTGATGACCACGCCAGGGATGGACTCTTCGAGCGCGATGTCCACGTCCACTTTTGTGAGGGGCAGGGGATGGCAAAGCGGAATCAGGTCAGACGTTTTCTTGGCGGCCATGATGCCCGCGATCTGCGCCACGGTCAACACGTCGCCTTTTTTAATATTCCCGTCGCGGATCAATTCAAACGTGGCGCGTGTCATGTGGACTTCGCCCTTCGCCACCGCGATCCGCTCTGTGACGGGTTTGTCGCCCACGTCCACCATGCGGGCGCGGCCGGTTGAGTCAACGTGTGTGAGTTTGGACATGAGGCGGATTATACACGGGTCGGATTGCCAATCCGACCTACGCGACTCGTTTTCACAGCAGTTGGACTGCTGTATGCGGCACGATTTGCCAAGCAAATCGAACTGCCGCAATAACAAGCAAGTGTCCGACCTACGCGGCAATGATATAATCCCGCCGCCATGCTTCCGACCATTCAGACTTCTTACAACGTCGCCATCCCTGTTTACGAGGGTCCGCTCGCGCTTTTGCTCGACCTGATCGAACGCGCCGAGTTGGACATCACCGTCATCTCCCTCGCGCAGGTGACCGACCAGTATCTGACCTACGTCCGCGCACTGGAAAAGGTGACGCCCGACGAAATCTCCTCGTTCCTTGTAATCGCGTCGAAATTGATCCAGATCAAATCGGAAGCGCTCCTGCCGCGTCCGCCCGTACGTGAGGTGGGTGAGGCCGACCCCGCCGAGGATTTGGCGCGTCAGCTAAGATTGTACAAACGCTACAAAGAGATCGGCGGGTGGCTGGAGGAACGTCAGCATCAAAACTTGCGGACATTCCTGCGCGTGGCGCCTCCGCCCAAAGTGGAAGCCAAACTCGACCTTTCGGGCATCTCCCTAGCCGACCTGCTCGATGCCGCCGAACGGACTCTCGCGGCGGAGAAAGAAAAGCAGGCGCTTGGCACGGTCATCTCCGCGCCGAAGGTGACGATCCGCGAGAAGATCGAGTTGATCTCCACCCGATTGCGCGTGGAGCATGGCGCGACTTTCCGCACCCTGCTGGGCGAAAAACCGACGCGGCTCGAGATCGTCGTCACATTTTTGGCATTGTTGGAATTGGTGAAGCGTTATCGCGTGCAGGCGCAACAGGAAACCTTGTTCAGCGATATTGCCATTCAGCCCTTGGAAGAATTTAGAGAAGGGGAAGAATTCGATCTGGAGTTTGAGTAGAGCCAAGATTCAGTCATCAGTTTTTGGGCGGCGCGGATGCGTCGCCTTTTTGATTCCGCCTTTGAAAGAGGCGCGCGGCCAAAAGTCCAAGAAGAGAGCCGAGATTGTCGAAGAGCAAAACGTCCATGATCGCGGCGTGTCGTCCTGTAACGAAGGATTGGTGAAATTCGTCCGAGGCCGCGAAGGTCAATGTCAACATCCATGCCAGCCACGGACGTTTGCCGTTTAGCCCGCGCAGGTTGGCCAGCGCGAGCAAAGCATAGCCGAGCATGTGTCCGCCTTTTTTTACCAGAAAATCCACCAGCCCAAAATTTGGCATTTCTTTCGATGGGGTGGAGGAAAATGCGAAGATGATCGCCATCAACACGAAAGAAGGAGTCCAGCGTTTTAGTGTGTTCATTTTTTAGAAATTGGAGTAATATTATCCAAATTCAAAAGGAGACCAATATGAAACAGAAACTCGATGCCGTTCTCGAAAAATGGAACCTGCTTCAGCACCCATTCTATCAGGCCTGGAGCGCGGGAACCCTGCCCGTGGAAGCCCTGCAAGTTTACGCCCGCGAATATGGCGACTTTATCGCGACACTGCCTCGCGCCTGGGAGACGTTGAACGACGCCGAAACTGCCGACGAGGAACGCGACCACGCCAACCTGTGGACGGATTTCACCGCGGCTTTGGGCGGGTTCACCGCTCCCGCTTCGCTTCCGCAGACCCTCAGCCTGGTCCGCGCTTCGGACGCGTTGTTCGCCTCCCGAGCCTCCGCGCTGGGCGCGTTGTACGCTTTCGAAGCCCAGCAACCCGCCACCGCCCAATCCAAACTGGACGGGTTGAAGACGCACTACAAGCTTCCGCAAGGTGTGGAGCCTTATTTTGAGGTCCACTCTGCCAACTGGCACGAATCGGAAAAGATCCTGCGTCAGATCGCGTCCCTGCCCGCTGACGAACAGGCGGACGCGCTCGCGGCCTGCGAGAAGATGGCCTCGTCGCTGTGGGATGCGCTGACGGGCATCCACGAAGCGACCTGCGACCCGATGTAACCCCCCGAAAACCTGGTTTCAAGCCGAAACCAGGTTTTTTGTCGCCAGACATTTCCTTGCCGCCTCCATATCTGTGTGCTATAATGCGCCGTCGCTAAAACAGAACCCAACGTAAGGATGAAAGAATATGTCTGACCAGATCATGAAATCATTTGAAGTTGCAAGCAATGAGAAAATCCCCGCCTTGAAGCCTGGCGATACCGTGAGCGTGCATGTTAAGATCAAAGAAGGCGAGCGCGAGCGCATCCAGGAGTTTAAGGGAACGATCATTCGCCTCCGCAAGGGCGGCAACGAGTCCTCGTTCACCGTCCGCCGTGTGGCGAGCAACGGTGTGGGCGTGGAGCGTACCTTCCTGCTCCGTTCTCCGCGTATTGATAAGGTGGTGGTCGAACGCCACAACGTCGTCCGACGCGCCCAGTTGTATTTCATGCGCGGCCGCACGGGCAAATCTGCACGGTTGAAACAGAAATTCGATTAGCCTGAAAAAACCCTAAAGGCCAGCCTTTAGGGTTTTCGTTCGGAGCATGCAGAAGCGCACGGGGTTCAGCCGTTGCGCTCTGTATCTTTTGGAGGCTGGGGTATACCCCTGGATATGCTGAAAAACCTGTTTGTCCACCGTCGTTTTTTATTCGGTTCCTTCTGGAGCGAGTTTCGGTTCCGATACGCGGGATCGGTGCTGGGGGTGTTTTGGTTCATCGTTAACCCGATCCTTGAGGCGGCCCTTTATTCGTTTGTTTTTTCCTACCTGATCGGCCTGCGCGCGGGCGATGGACGGAGCGGGTCTTACACGATCTTTTTGCTGTGCGGATTGTTTCCCTGGCTGGCGTTTTCCAGTTTGATCATGCACGGCAGTAACGCGCTCAACACCTCGGCTGTTTATTTGCGGCGGCTGGCGGTTTCCACGGATGTGTTCATCGCCAAAGAGTCGTTGATTGCGTTTATGACCCTGGTCATTTATACGATCATCCTCATTCCCGTGAACATCGCTTTTGGCAATTCGCCCTCGTGGAGCATGTTGATCCTTCCGGTCCTCGCGTTTTTGTTGGTCGCGCTGGGATTTGGCGTCTCGTTGATCGTAGCGCATCTGCGCGTCTTTTTCCCCGATGTGGGGGAGATCTTGGGCGTGCTGGTCCAGCTCTGGCGTTGGACTCTGCCCATTAATTATTCTCTCGACCTGATGCCGGAATGGGCGCGTCCGATCATGCAATTTAATCCGCCCTACTACTTTCTCTCCTCCATTCGCGATGTGTACTTAAATGGAAAACTTCCATCACCCGAAGCATGGATTCACATGCTCGCCTGGACGTTTGTATTTGGACTGCTCGGTTCGCTGGTGTCGAAACGACTTGGCGCTGAAGTAAAGGATTTGATGTGAACGAGAACAATGTTTTGGAGGTGCGTGACCTTAAGAAGCGCTTCAAGATTTATCCCAGCCCGATGGGTATTCTGAAAGAGTGGCTCTTTTTAGGCAAACGCTCCTATCATCGTGATTTCTGGGCTCTTAATGGCATCTCGTTTGATGTGAAAAAAGGGGAGTTTGTTGGCATTGTCGGCCCAAATGGCGCGGGGAAAAGCACCCTGCTACGGGTGATCACCGACGTTTTACGTCCCACCGAAGGCTCGTACGAGTCGCGCGGCCGCGTCCTGTCCATCCTTGAATTGACCGGCGGAACCGACCAGGACCTGACCGGGCGCGAAAACGTGATTCGCTCGGGGCAACTGATGGGCTTCCCCGATGGATACGTGCAGGAGCGCATGGAACGCATCAGGGAATTTTCCGAATTAGGCGATTTCTTTGAACAGCCATTGCGAACCTATTCCACAGGCATGAGGACGCGCCTTTCGTTCTCGATGTTTGCCTTCATGGATACCGACATATTGATATTGGACGAGGTCTTGGCGGTGGGGGATATCTTCTTCAAGGTGAAGTGTTTTGCCCGCCTGGCTGAATTGATCGAACAGAAAACTTCCATCCTGCTGGTTACGCATAGCATGGCTGTGGTTCAGCGCTATTGCAATCGTGTGATCGTTATCAACCAGGGAGAAAAAGCGTTCGACGGCGACCCCATGGAGGGGATTCGTTTATATATGCAGGTGCGCGGCGAAAAAAATGCCGACGCTGTCCGAAGAATGGAATTGGACGACGACGAAGCCGCGCCTCAATTGCCGGCCTCTCTGCCCGCGCTGGTCGCGCCCGCCGAAGGGTCCATGGCGTGGCCGCGGGCGGAGGCGTTTCGCTTCACGTCCTTCCCGAAAGCGACCGGCAAGTCTCGCAGTGTCATCACCCGCATGGCGGTGTTGAATGACGAGGGTCAGCCCGAGTCAGTGTTCAAGCAGGGAGATCGTTTGCATCTTTATTGCGAATTCCAATTGAAAGAGGATATTGGAACGCCTGTGGTCAATGTGGAAATCCGCGACCCCCGGAATTTGCTGGTGCATGGAAAAAATTCAGTCCAAAATCGAATGAGCGCTCCGGTGTCTGTCGCACGCGGCGAGACCGTTCGTTATCAACAAACCATCACACTTGGGCTGGCTCCCGGCAATTATGTTTTCAATCTCGAATGCACCACCTTGACGGGCGACGTTTCTTCGCGCTTGGAGAAGTTTGGGCATCGGGGCGAGAAGGACGCAGTCCGGCGCATTTGGCGTTTGGAGGGGGCCTTTGCCGTGGCGGTGACGGCGCGGCACGGCGAGGAACTCGAACTCTTGCACAGCGGCGTAAGCAACCTGCCCGGGGAAAGCCACATGCAAACGCTCCGTGATGAGCAGGTATAGTACAATGACGAAATAAGGAGCCCGGCATGATTATTTATGTGGCATCGTATCCTCGCAGTGGCAACTTTTGGCTACAGTCTCTGTTGGGGAATCAATTTAAACGTCCCACCACGAACATCCACGTGATGCACAAAACCAGCGAGATCGCCCGCACAAAAAGCGCGCAGACCGCCCGCAAGTGGTTTTCGCTTCCGCTTTTCGACCTGACCGAAGAGCAGTTGAAACCCTATCCCGCCGCGTTGAAGCCCTGGATGCTGGGATACCGCATCCCAGAAATTTCGGGCGATTGTTATTTCCTGGCGCATGGTTGCCGGAACGTGGTGAAGGAAATGGAAGTCCGCAAGGCGCTGGCGGAGGATAGCCAGGTCTATTTTCTCAAGACGCATTTTGGGCCATATCAGGAATATCTCCCTGGTGAATATGTGATCCATTTGGTTCGCAACCCGGGCGCGGTGATCTGGTCTTATTACAATTTCAAGCAGGATATCAAGAATCGCAAAAGTACCGAGCTCACAACGGTTATTAAAGAAGACGTGTTCGATAACTGGAACGAGTATCACCAGAAGTGGTTGAAGGTGGTTCCTCCGCTCGGGCCACGCTATTACCTCGCAAAGTATGAGGACATTGCCGCGGGCGAGTTGGCTTTTTGCGATACGTTGGCCGCTTTTCTGGGGATGCCGGTTCTTTCCAGGGAGTTGCGCTCGTTCGAGTATTACCATGAGATGCGCCCGAAACTGACGCGCCAGGGCAAAACTGGCGAATGGGAAGAGAATTATTCCAAGGAGCAATTGCGACTGCTTTGGGAAACCCATCGCCCAATGATGGATTATTACGGATATCCGGAACCGAATTATGATCTTGGACTGGCTGAAAACGCTCATTAGCGGACTGTCGGCTGCTCCGCAGGGTGAGTTTGAAATTATGGTTGTGTTGCCAAATCGAAGTTATTCACAAGTTACGAGAAAGGCATGAATTGGTGAAATGAACACCGTCTTTCATATTACGCACGTCAAATCAGGTTCGCAGTGGGTGTATCAAATTTTGGAGGAATGTACCCCAACACGGATTGTGAAGCCGCGCGTGAAGGTGGCGCAGTTTTACGAAGACCCCATCCTGCCGGGCAAGGTGTACCCCACCGTCTATGTGCCGTATGATCGCTTCGCGCCCACATTTATTCCCAAGGTGAAGCCCGCTCCTCACGTGTCCGCTTTTCAAAACTGGCAGAATTTCGTGGAAGGCAAAGCGCCCTGGAAGGCCTTTGTGGTGGTACGCGACCTGCGCGATACCTTGATCTCGCTGTATTTTAGTTTGAAGGTCAGCCATGAGATTATTTCCAATAATGTCGCCAACGAGCATCGCGTCTTGAGCGAATTGAGCTTTGAAGATGGCATTTTGCATCTCTTCGGCGCGGGGAACGGTAAATTGATCGCGCGCATCCAGACTTCCTGGCTGGAGGCCAGTAAACGCGGCGAGGCGCGCCTGTTCCGCTACGAGGACATGATCGCCGACGAGATCGGGCAGTACGAACAGATCATGGATTACTGCGAAATGGACATTCCCCGAGCCCGCCTGCACGAGATCGTTACGCGCTGTTCCTTTGCGAAGCAGACTGGCCGCAAGCCCGGACAGGAGGACGTTTCCTCCCATTTTCGCAAGGGGATTTCGGGCGATTGGAAAAATCACTTTACCGAGAAGATCTCGACCGAATTTAAGAAGCAATTTGGCCAGGTTTTGATTGACATGGGCTATGAGGAGAATCTGGAATGGTAGAGACGCTTCCCACTGTTTTTCACATCACTCACTATAAGGCCGGCTCGCAATGGATTTTGCAGGTCTTGCAGGAGTGCGCCCCGGAACGATATGTTCAACCGCATGTTCTCCTCGAACAGTTCTATCGCGACCCCATCATCCCCGGTGGCGTGTATCCCACTGTATATGTGCCGTACCAAAAATTTCAGGATACGATGTTCCCGAAAGTTGACCTGGACGCGGCGACCTATCAATATTCGGACAAGGATGAATCTAGCGTAAAGAACTGGTACAACTTCACCGTCAAAAAAGCGCCCTTTAAAACCTTTGTGGTGATTCGCGATCTGCGCGATACGCTGGTGTCGCTTTATTTCAGCATCAAGGTCAGCCACGCTGAACTCTCCGATCAAATCTCGAAGGGACGCGTGGAATTGAATGAGATGAGTTTCGAAGATGGCTTCCTGTGGGTGTTGAAACAGCGTACCCCGGTGCAGGCCAGGATTCAATCCTCCTGGTTGCCTATCTGCCAGAGCGGCGAATCCATTCTGATGCGTTATGAAGACATGCTGGCTGACGAGGTCGGTCAATTTGAAAAGATCGTGGAGCATTGCGAAATCAATATTTCCAGGTTCCGATTGCATCAGATCATTAAGAGCAACTCTTTTGCAAATCGCACCGGCCGCAAGCCTGGCCAGGAAGACGTGTCCTCGCATTATCGAAAAGGCATCTCCGGCGATTGGAAAAATCATTTCACCGAGCCGCTCAAAGCCTTCTTTAAACGGCGCTATGGGCAGGTCTTGATTGACACCGGTTACGAAAAGGATCTCAATTGGTGAACCAACTTCCAACCATCTTTCACATCACCCATGTAAAATCCGGCTCGCAATGGGTCTACCAGGTTTTGCTGGAAGCCGCCCCGCGGCGCATTGTTCGCCCGCGCATGAGGATGTTGCACTTCTTCGGCGACTCGATCCTGCCGGGGATGATCTACCCCACCGTCTACGTCGCGCGCGGCCGATTTGAAGCCGCGCTCCGCCCCACGTCGCCGCCCGAATCGTTCTACGCGCCTGCCTCGCAGAACTATCGCAATTTTGTCCAGCAGGATCGCCCCATCAAAACGTTTGTCGTCCTGCGCGATTTGCGCGACACGCTGGTTTCCTACTACTTCAGCCTCAAGGTCAGCCACGTCATGCTCTCCGATATTATGACCGAAGGAAGCCAGAAACTCAACGACTTGGACATCGAGCAAGGTTTGCTTTACCTCTGCGGCGACGTGCAAGGAAGCCGCTCCGAACAGGCCATGCCCATTCAAGCCGAAATTCAACGCTCCTGGTTGCCCGTGTGCGACCAGGGCGGCGCGTTGCTCGTCCGCTACGAAGACCTGATCGCCGACGAACAGGCCTGGTTCGCGAAGATCGCCGAATATTGCGAAATGGACATTTCAAAATCGCGTCTGGAAGAGATCGTCGCTAAAAACTCCTTCTCCAACAAGGCGGGACGCAAACGCGGCGAAGAGGACGCCTCCTCCCATTATCGCAAAGGCATCTCTGGCGACTGGCGCAACCATTTTTCCGACCGTCTCAAGGAAAAATTCAAACAGGCCTACGGGCAACTCCTGATCGAAACAGGATACGAAAAAGACCTGGACTGGTAATGGAACCGACTATCTTTCACGTTACGCACGTCAAATCGGGTTCACAGTGGGTGTACCAGATACTGAATGAATGCGCCCCCGAGCGCATCGTTAAACCGCGTGTGCAGGTGGCGCAATTCTATGATGACCCCATCCAGCCGGGGATGATCTACCCGACGGTTTACGCGCCGCGTGATCGCTTCGAATCCACGCTTTGGCCGGACTCCCAGCCCCCAGCCGATTCTCCCGCCGGGCAAAATTGGCAAAATTTCGTGGAGCAAAAATATCCCGTAAAAACCTTCGTCGTGATCCGCGACTTGCGCGATACGCTGGTTTCGCTCTATTTTAGTTTGAAGGTCAGCCACGCCATTATTTCAAAAACAGTGGAAGAAGGCCACCGTCGGCTTAACGAGATGGAACTTGAGGAAGGCTTCCTCTACTTGTGCACGAACAGCGCCTCGAAAGAAATGCCCTACCAGGCCAGGATACAAACCTCCTGGTTGCCGATCTGCCAGCGCGGAGAAGCCCTGCTCGTCCGCTATGAAGACATCATCGCCGACGAGATCGGCCAGTTTGAAAAGATTGTCGCGCATTGTGCGATTGAGGTTCCCTCGTCTCACTTGCACGAGATTATCAGCCGCAATTCCTTTGTAAGCCGTGCAGGACGCCAGCCGGGCGAGGAAGACGTTTCCTCCCATTTCCGAAAAGGCATCTCTGGCGACTGGCGCAATTACTTCACGCCCCAGATCACGCAGGCCTTTAAACAACGCTTCGGCCAGGTCTTGATCGAAACGGGCTACGAAAAGGACTTGAACTGGTGAATACGCCTCTCCCCACCATATTTCACGTGACGCATTGGAAAGCCGGCTCCCAATGGGTGCGAAAGATTCTCGAAGCCTGCGTTCCCGACCTGATCGTGACCCCGCAGGTTTACGAAACGCAATTCCTCAAAGACCCGCTCCAGGCTGGCAGGGTGTATCCAACCGTCTATGTGACGAAAGAACAATTTTATAGCGTACCCCTTCCACAGAACTGGAAACGCTTTGTCATCATCCGTGACTTGCGCGATACGCTCGTATCCGTATACTTTAGCGTCAAGTTCAGCCATCAGGCCATTGCCGAAGAAATCGTAAAATGGCGCTCCGTGTTGGACTCGGTCAACGAGGAAGATGGGCTCCTTTATATGCTCAATGAGTGGTTGCCTCGTTGCGCCGCCATTCAAACCTCTTGGCTGGATGGCGAAGAAACAATCTGGAAATACGAAGATTTACTGCAAAATGACCATGCAATCTTTGAGCAAATCCTGTTGGAGCAATGCCAACTGGCTGTCTCGCGCGAGCGCTTTCGCGAAGTGGTGAATGCCAATCAGTTTGAAAAATTGAGCGCAGGGCGAAAACGCGGCGCGGAGGATGTCCAATCGCATGAGCGCAAGGGCATTTCAGGCGATTGGAAAAATCACTTTACCGATAAGGTGAAGAAGGAATTTAAGGAAAAGTACGGACCGCTGTTGATTGCCACGGGCTACGAATCAGGCCTGGGTTGGTGAACCCGCTATCCCGTCGAGGAAAGAACCGAATGACTGTTGTGACGCGATTCCTGAATGAGTCGGAAATCCTGCAAGCCGCCCGCGAAATGGACGCCATCTATCCGCGCGTCGCCCCCATTGTCCTTTGGCGCGCCTGGGAAGTGGCCGCCTATCGCAACCACGCGTTGACCGAACCCGTCCTCGATCTGGCTTGCGGCGACGGACGCTTCTTCCGCCTTTTGTGGCCGCAGGTGACGGACGTGGTGGGCATTGACTATGACCAGGCCGCCTGCGAAAACGCGCGCGCCTCGGGCGTTTACAAGGACGTGCATCAAGTCCCCGCGCATCAATTGCCGTTTGAAGATCATTCCTTCGCCAGCCTTTTTTCCAACTGCGCGCTCGAACACATGGATCACATTGACGAAGTGTTGCGCGAAGCCTTTCGTGTTCTCAAACCTGGCGGCCTTTTCATCTCCAGCGTCGTCACCGATAAAATTGTGGAATGGGGCATGATGCCTCTGCTCTCCAGGCTTTTTCAGGCTGAAAAACGCGGCCAGGAAATTTGGCGCGATTATGAAAACTACCACCATTATCGCAACCCCTTCCCGTCGCAAGAGTGGATGAAGCGCATGGAAAACGCGGGCTTCCAAATTTTGGAGCATACGCCCATCGCGCCCGAACCCTTTGGCCGCATATTCATGTTCTTTGATGAAGCCTGGCACTTTCAACTGGAGGGCGGCGCGGAACTTGGGCAACCGCTTCATGGTTACCTCATGCAACTTCAAAACTATTCGGATGGAATCGGGGATATCTTGCGCGGCCTCATTAAACTTTCGCCCAACCCCTCCGTTGGCGCGGGCGCGGTATTTGTGGCGCAAAAACCCAAGTGAGAATCAACAATGAAAAAGTTGTTTTTTTTACTTGTCTTTATTGGATTAATAATATATTTGGCGCATTACCACTCTCCGTCGGCGCTCCTTGAGCATCCAGAACGAGTCTACTATGGCACATTCGACCGGGTATTCAAAAATATCAGCCGAATCATTTTCCTGTTATTCATGCTCATCTTTTTCTTGTTTTCGAGCGGAACCGCCCAACAGGTCGCCCGTTCAAAGGCGCTCATTCGATGGTGGGGTTTTTCATTTCTGGCAATCGTCCTGCCATTTACCGCGCTGATCGTCTATGAAAATCCGCATAGCATTTTTCCCTGGCATTTCTTCCGCTATGGCGCCTCCAGCATGTTTAACCCTGCTTCTGTGCGCGAGCAAAAATTGGATTTATATTCGCAATTGAGCGCGCCGCCGGAAGTGATTATTTTCGGCTCTTCCAGAACCTTTTCCGTGTCTTCATCCTACGTTCTCCAAAAAACGGGATTCAACGCATTCAACATGGCCGTGAGCGGCGGAGGCCCGTTTGATTTTCTGGCATTTGAGCGCCTCATAACGTCATCCCAGCCAGAGAATCCCCCTCTTGTGTTTATGGTGGAAATCCTGGGGCTGGGACCGAATATCCAGCGTTGGCCGATGCCGCTTTCCGCCATGCCCTACCTGGACCTGGATCAGCAATTAATCATCGCTGACTTCACCCTTCAGGATACTCTCAGCATGCAAGCGGGTTCAGATATGATTTATCAATTGGCCTACGAGCGCCTCTACCTCAGGCCGCCCGCATGGACGTTTCTACCGGATGGCACAGGCATCCGAGATGATTTGGCGAAAGCAACGTACCCAACCGCACTGCGAGCGTTTTCTGGGACAATAGACCAAAGTAAAACGTGCAACCGATTGGATTCAGAAGGAATGCGACAACTGGAAAAGATGGCAGAGTTCGCCGAGGAAAACAATTTTTCCCTCCTCTTTTATAGAAGCCCTCTCAACGCAGATTACCTTGATATCAGCGATAAAAACAACCCTCGTTATATCCACTGCGAAAAAATATTTGACGCCTACATGACGAATCTGGTAAAAAGAAACCCCAACGTGTTTTATCGAGATCTAACTTATTTTGAACCGATCAGCCAGATGCGGTGGGACGGCTTTTTCGATGCCCATCATCTTCGATTAAATTCCGCGGAGTTACTCGTGGACGAACTGGCCGGCGATATCCACCGCGCGGCCGCGTGGTCGCTGGAACGGCGTCAGAATCCTGGACAACAATGAGGAAACAAACAACCCAGTGTTGGTGCGGAAACCCCACCCTGCAAGACTATTCGCCCACCTATTGGCATTGCCAGGCGTGCGATACTTTGATATTAAAGACCTGGCCTGTGGAAGACACAACCCGCGTAGACGATGCTGGCGAACTGTATAGCAAGGATTATTACCTCAAACATCTCCCTGAAAGTTTTGGATATCCATCCCTCGACGCTCGAACGCGCGCAGACTTAACCGATCGCATACCATACTGGACGCGCACGTTGCTGAAATACCGCCTTCCTCCCGCCTCCGTTTTGGAATTGGGAAGCGCGCATGGCGGCTTCGTTAATTTTCTGACAGCCGCTGGCTATCAGGCCGCCGGCCTCGAACTTAGCCCCTGGCTGGTGGAATTTGCCCAAAAAACCTTTAACGCCCAATTATTGCTAGGCCCGCTCGAGGCGCAGAATATCCCCCAAGCCTCGCTCGACGTGATCGCGCACATGGATGTATTGGAGCACCTCCCCGACCCCGTCGGCACAATGCGCGCCGCCCTCGACCTCCTCAAACCCGATGGCCTCATGCTCATCCAGACGCCGTGCTACGACCCCGAAAAATCCCATGAAGAAATCGTCCGCACAAACCATCCATTCCTGGCTCAGTATAAAGAAAAGGAACACCTGCACCTCTTCTCCATGCGCTCCATCGCAAAACTTTTCCACGACCAAGGCTGGGGACACGTCCACTTTGAAAGAGCGATCTTCTCGCATTACGACATGTTCGCCGTGGTGACGAAAGAACCGCTTCGCCTCATCCCGACCGAGGAGCGGGCCGCGGCCTTGCAAGCGCTTCCCTCGGGACGGCTGGCGCTCGCCCTGCTCGACCTGTACGACCGCGCCGAAAACCTGCAACACCACGCCGACGAGCGTCTCAAGATCGTGCAACAGCAAAGCGCTGAAATCGAAATTCTTCGCAACGCCGCGCAGGAACGCCTCGAAGCGATCGAACGTTTGGACGCGGCCCTAAAGAATAAACCTTGAGTTAAATCCTGGAACGAAAAGGACATTTATGACGACCAAAACTACGTGTTGGTGCGGAAACACCATCCTGCTCAACTACTCTCCCGATTACGCGCTCTGCGATAAATGCAACAGCCTCGTCCGAAAAATCTGGCCCGACGAGGAACCCGCCCGCGTCTCCGCGCCCGATCATTTTGGCCGCATCCCCGCTGACCTGAAAGAGGACGAGTTACGCGCCCGCCTGCAAAAGGATATGTCCACGTTTATCCCGCGCGCTTTGGGAGCCTTGCTCAAATTTTGCCTGCCTCCCGCCTCCGTTTTCGAACTGGGAAGCGCCCACGGAGGATTTGTGGCCGTCCTGCGCGCCGCGGGCTACAATGCCACAGGCTTTGAAGCGGGCGCGTCGCTGGCCGAATTTGCCTTAAAGACATTTGACGTTCAATCTCTGGGAGGCGCGTTCGAATCGCAAAAAATCGAAAAAGGTTCCCTCGACGCGCTCGTGGCGCTGAACTCCCTCGAACGCATGGAAAATCCCGCCGAAACGATGCGCCTCGCCCTCGAACTCCTCAAGCCGGGCGGCATCCTGCTTCTGCAAACGCCTTGTTTCGAGAGCGAAAAAACCTTCGAGGAACTGCTCCTCGCCGAACATCCGATTCTGCCCAACTTCGACGAGCCTCAGCGCATGCGATTTTTCTCCACGCAATCTTTGGAAAAATTCTTCCACGAACTCGGCTGGAACGTCTCCAGCGAAGCGCCTATGACGTTTGGCGATTACAACATGTTCGCGGTCGTTTCGCAGGGCGAGGTGGGCATTCTCTCACAGGAAGAGAGCGAAAAAACTCTGGAGACCTCTCTTTCCGGGTTGCTAACCCTGGCTCTGGTCAACGCCCGCGCAACCGCAGATGAAATGCAATTCCACGCGGAGGGTCGCCAGAAGACCATTCACGAACAAACTGCAGGTTTGGAAAATCTCCGAAATATCATTCAAGCCCAAGGCGCGGAAGTGGAGATGCTCCGCAAGGTCGCGCAGGAACGACTCGAACTCATTCAAAAACTGGACGAAGCGTTGAAAAACGCAACCCGTAAATAGGATTCCCTCAATGAGCGTTTGTCTTGTAAACCTTGTGGATCTCGACCCGCCTCGCAATGGCGGTCTTAGCCGCATCGCGTACGTTGTCTGCAATTTATTAGCGGAGTGGGCCGAGCAGGGAAAAGTCACTGTGTATTTTGCCGTGGGCTGGCGCTTTAGCGGACAGTTCCGCGCCTGGCTGGGGCGTTCGGGCGGCGAGCTAATTCCCGTTTTACCAGACGCCGGGATGACGCCAGTTTTCGAGACCTTGCGCCCCGACCTCATCATCAGCCCCTTGTTTGGCATGAAACCCGTTTCCGATTGGGTGGCGTATCAAAAAACGCCGCACATCGCGTCCATTCCCGACGCGCTCGCGCTGGATATGCCCGCGTTGTTCCCAGCCGCCGAAGCGCAAAGACGCCGTGATATCTATCTGCAATTGAAGAACGCCTCCACTGTCGTCACCATTTCGGACGATGCACGCAATCGCCTGGTGAAGCACATCGGACTGAAGCGCGCCCAAACGCTGGTCATTCCGCTGGCGGGCGACCTTCCCGTTCAAGACGCGCCCGTGGAAGCGGGAGATTATCAATCGCCGCTTGGAAAGATCGGCCTCTCGCCTTATGTTTTGTATCCTGCCCGCAATTGGCCGCATAAGCGTCACGAATTGCTGTTGCGCTCCTTCCGCGAGATCCTGCGCTCCCGTTCCGACCTCAAGCTTGTCCTGACTGGTTGGCACGATGAAGGTTATTTGAACCTGCTTATCGCGCGCCACAACCTTCCACGCGAGAGCGTGTTGGATTTGGGCTATGTCTCCAATGCGGATATGGAGTCCCTTTATCGCGGAGCCGAGGCGCTTTTATTTGTTTCCGAATATGAGGGGTTTGGGATGCCGATTTTGGAAGCCATGCAAAATGATTGCCCAGTCATCTGCGCGCCGTTAACGTCCATGCCCGAAGTGGGGGGAAGCGCCGCGCTGTATGTGGATTCGCACAACCCGAAAGATTGGGCGAACGCGTTTATTAAAGATTTGCCGAACCTGCGCGATGAGTTGATCCGAAAAGGACGCCGCCAGGCGAAAAAATTTTCCTGGGATAAAACCCGTTCCATGTGGAGTGAATTGATGGCGCGTCACCTCAAATCCACAAGACTCCGAAAAAATCCTGTTTCGTTGCCGTATGCCCAGGAGATGCAGACGTGGGCAAATCGGCATCAAAGCGACCAGGATGAACTCGTGAAAAAAGAGAGGGTAATTCAAATGTTAAATGATGGCATGGGCAGGCTTCAACAAAGCGAAGCCGAAAACCACCAACTGCGACAACAGATCAACCAGATGGACTTGACGCACCTGCAACAAATTGAACAGTTGCAGGCGGATCATCTTCATCGCGTCGCTCAATGGAAAAAGAAAAATTCCGATCTGCAAAATGAGCGAAAACGCCTGGTTGCGGAAAACAAGCAGTTCAAAAAGGAAATCGAACATGCCAGGTCGGATAACGAACGTTTGCTGGCTGAAAACCAACAATTGATGGCCCAGACGGCGGAGAAGGAACAGATCATCCAAAAGTTCAGGACTTCGTTCATCTACCGCATGGACAACGGGCCGTTACGTAGTTTTTCCATTTTTCCCTTGTTGCGGTGGGCGGCGATCTGGCTGCGCGATATTCGGCGTATTTTCCTGCCGAAGGTGGGCGTTTTGCATCAGCATGCCCCCATTCCTTTGGATATTCCGAAGCGGTATTACAACGCCCCGTCCATAAAAGCCGAGGACGCGCCGCGCATTTCCATTACCACGCCCTCCTATAATCAGGCCGCGTTCATCGAGCGCACGGCGCGCAGTGTGTTGGATCAAGGCTATCCCAATCTGGAGTACGTGATTCAAGATGGCGGCTCGCGCGATGCAACCGTGAAGGTGATGAAGCCATTTCTTTCGCGGCTGACGCATTTCGAATCGCGCAAGGACGATGGACAGGCGCACGCCATCAACATGGGCTTTGCCCACACCAGCGGCGAGATCATGGCCTACCTGAATTCGGACGATATTCTCCTGCCTGGGGCGCTCAACTACGTAGCCGATTACTTCACGCGCCATCCCGACGTGGACGTGATTTATGGGCATCGCATCATCATTGACGAGAACGACGGCGAGATCGGCCGCTGGATCCTTCCGCCGCACGATAACGATGTGATCCTGTGGGCCGATTACGTGCCACAGGAGACCCTGTTCTGGCGGCGCAGTATCTGGGAAAAATCGGGCGGCCAGATGGACGAGTCGTTCCAATTCGCCCTTGATTGGGATTTACTCATCCGCTTCCGTGAGGCAGGCGCCAAGATCGTGCGTGCGCCGCGTTTCCTCGGCGCGTTCCGCGTGCAGGCCGCGCAAAAAACGAGCGCGCATATGGAAAGCTCCGGCATGAAAGAGATGAACCGCCTGCGAAGGCAGGTGCATGGACGCGACGTGTCCTGGCAGGAGATTTTGAAGAATATTTCGCCCTATCTCAACCGCTCGGTGATCTATCATAAACTGCATTGGTTGAAGATTTTGAAGTATTAGGTCATTGGATTTTTTTTGAAGGAGCCTCATCATGGATGAAACAATCTACCAACAACTTGCGAAATACATCGCCGTGGACATCTTGAAACAGCCTGATCGCGTGATCGCGAAAGACGAGCCTCTCATTTCCAGCGGCCTGATCGACTCGTTCAACCGCATTGACTTGTCGCTCTTTATCGAAGACAACTTTGGCGTGGTCATTGACGACAAAGAGTTGAAAGCCGAAACGCTTGACACGCTCGAGAAGTTTATCGCCCTGATCCTCGCCCGCCGCAAATGACTACTTTTTCCCATCTGCTTCAACGACAGGTGACGGAAAATCCCGAACGCATTTCCGTCACCCTGCAACAAAGCGGCGCGGACGACCTGCCGCTCACCTATCGCTCGCTTTACGAAGGAGCGATTTCTTACTTTAATACCTATCAGCGCGAAGGCATTCAACCGGGCGACGTGGTCGTGTTGATCTTTCAACACGGCAGGGACTTGATCCATTCCTATTGGGGCGCGGTGTTCCTCGGCGCGATTCCCTCCGTTCTCCCATTCCTGACCGAAAAACTTTCACCCGAGCGTTACCAGGCTGACCTGGCCTCGTTGATCTCCATCACGCGTCCCGCCGCGATCGTCACCTATCGCGAGTTCGAGGCAAACGTGCGGGGCGCGCTGCGCGAGGGCGATTCGGTGCGCGCGCTGATCTGCTCCGATGCCATCGAGACAACCTCCGCCGCGGCCTGGGACGCCCTGCCCGGCCTGCGCCGCTCGCCGGACGATGTGGCCTTGCTCCAACATTCATCGGGATCCACGGGCTTGCAGAAGGGCGTGGCGCTTTCTCATCGCGCGGTCATCAACCAGTTGGAAACGTACGGCAGGAGCCTCGGCTTGAACCGCGAGGACGTCATCGTCTCGTGGTTGCCGCTGTATCACGACATGGGATTGATCGCGGGATTTTTGATGCCCATCCTCTTTGGCGTTCCGCTGGTCTTGCAATCTCCCTTTGATTGGATCGGCGCGCCGTACATCCTACCGCAGGCCGTTTCGCGCCACAAAGGGACGCTCACCTGGCTTCCGAATTTTGCCTACAATTTCTGCGCCCAAAAAATTCGCGACCGTCACCTGGCCGATGTAGACCTCTCCTCCTGGCGCGCGGTGATCAACTGCTCCGAGCCGGTAAAGAAGGATAGCCACCAGGCGTTTTACGAACGCTTCAAGAATTTTGGCCTGCGCCCGACCGCCATGCAGACCTGTTACGCCATGGCCGAAAATGTGTTTGCCGTCACCCAAAGCGACCTGGCCGCGGAACCTGTCCACGAAGCGGTGGATCGCGAATCCTTTTTCTTTGAGCGCGTCGCCCGCCTGGCCTATGACGGACGTCCCGCCATCACCCTCATGTCTTCGGGTAAGCCGCTGGAGAGCGTCAAAGTCCGCATTTTGAACGAGCGCGGCCACGATGTCGCGGAGCGAACCGTGGGCGAGATCGCCCTTCAAAGCGATTGCATGCTCACGGGCTATTACAACCGCCCGGAGGTCACTGAAAAAGCATTTCTCGATGGCTGGTATCTCACCGGAGATTTCGGCTACCTCGCGAACGGCGAGTTGTTCGTCACCGGGCGCAAAAAGGATATGATCATCGTCGGCGGCAAGAATATTTACCCGCAGGATTTGGAGGCGCTGGTTTCCGAAACGCCGGGCGTTCATGCCGGACGGGTGGTGGCCTTTGGCGTCTTCGACGAATCCGCCGGGACGGAGGAAGTCGTCATCGTGGCGGAGGTCGAAGCGGAGGACCCCGCGCAACGTCAAGAGATTGGCGAAGCGGTGCGCTTGATGGTGAGTAAAAATACGGCCGTCGTCCCGCGTCAGGTGTATTTAGTCGGCCCGAAGTGGATCGTCAAAACCAGCAGCGGCAAGGTGGCGCGTTCGGCCAACCGCGAAAAATATTTGAAGGAAATCCAGGCTAAATAGAAAATTGGAGCAACCATGACGATTGCCAGCCATGTCTTTTTGTTGATCTTTTTGCCGCTTGCCGCGTTCGCGTATTATGGCCTGTTTCGGCGGCCGCGCCTTAAGATGTTCTTCCTGTTGTTCGCGAGTTACGCCTTTTACGCGCTCGCCGATTGGAAGTTTCTGCCGCTTCTGCTGGCGCTTTCCTTTTTCACGTTTTTGCTGGCGCGCCGCGGTTGGATCGGCGCCGGGGTGGCGTTGAACCTGGGCGCGCTGGCGCTCTTCAAATATTTAAATTTCGGCATCGAGGGCTACAACGCCGCGATGACCGCGCTGGGACTTTCGGCCGCGGTCGCCAAAGCGCTGGAGTTGGGACTTCCGCTCGGTATTTCGTTCTACGTGTTCAAACACATCGGCTACCTGCTCGACGTGCAACGCGGACGCATCCCCGCGACGAGCGACTTTTGGGCCTTCGCAACCTTTTCGGCCTACTTCCCGCAGATCAGCGCGGGGCCGATCAGCGGCTTCCAGGAGACGGCGGAGCAATACGCCTCCCTGCCTGACCGCCCGCGGCACGATCAAATTTATTCCGGCCTGCTCTACCTCAGCATGGGTTTGACCAAGAAGGTTCTTATCGCCGATTCGCTGGGGACTCTGCTCGCCTCCTCCACCAACAGCGTGGACGGCTTTGCGGGCGCCATCCCCGCCTGGTATATCGTGTTGGCTTACACGATGCAGTTGTATTTTGACTTTTCTGGCTACACCGACATGGTCTTGGGCGTGAGCATGATCTTTGGCGTGACGTTGCCGCCCAACTTCAACAGTCCCTATCTCGCTACGAACCCCGCGGAATTTTGGGAGCGTTGGCACATGTCGCTTTCCAATTGGTTCAACTATTACCTGTTCTCGCCGATGAGCCGCTCCCTTCTGCGGAAATGGGGCGCGCAAAAACGCGACCAGGCCCAGTATGTGGCGAACCTTGCCACCATGTCTTTGGTGGGATTGTGGCACGGTGCGGGGTTGAGTTACATTTTCTGGGGCCTGTATCACGGCCTGTTGTTGAACTTTAACGCCTGGTGGAAGCGCAGGAATATCAACATCCCCACATGGATTGGCCGCCCGATCTTTTTATTCAGCATCTTGTTGGGTTGGGCATTTTTCATGAGCCCCGATTCCGAATATCTCATCCACCTCTTCAAGCAACTCTTTGGATTGGGTGGTCTGGGCGATACGGCCCTCATGCTGGAACTGGCGCAAAACTTCGCCACCCCAGCCCTGGTTGTAGCGCTTTTGCTCACTGCCACCGGCTTGAGCGAGGCCTCCAGCGTCTTCAACGCGGGACAATATCGCGTCTGGTACGCGGTGTTGTGGGGCGTGTTGGCCGCCTTGAGCCTGTTCCTGCTGGGTGGGCAGATTCAGTTTTTGTATGTTCAGTTCTAAAGGGATGAGGACGCGATGAAGCGATTTTGGTTTTTGGTCGTCGGCCTGTTGCTTGTTTCATACGCGGTGTATTTTCACGATCCCGCAACTTTCTTTACGCGCTCCGATCAAATGTTGTACTTGACGTACGACGGCCTCTTTCGAGAAATTTTCAGTGTCGGGATTTTAAGCCTCTTCTTGTTGATCCTTGGCCTCATGCCCGCTCCTGCCGCGTTGGAAAGTCATCCCCCGCGTTGCGCTCCGATTTGGGGGATGGGCTTTCTGCTCGTCTTGCTTTCCTTGATAGGACTCATCCTGTACGCCAACCCGCACGGCATGTTCCCCTGGAAATTCGCCAAAATATCTCCGACGATCTCAACGTTTGTCCCTACGGCGGCGCGCACAGACAAAATAGCGCTTTATAACAACCTGGATTTTTCTCCCGAAGTGTTGATACTTGGATCTTCGCGGGCGCTTACGATTCCCTCGGCCCGCATATTAGAGAATACTGGCTATCGAACGTTCAATATGTCTGTCAATGGGGGCGGCCCGCTGGATTTCCTTACCTTCGGTAGATTTACCCTGTCAAAAGACGAACCTCCCACCGTGTTGATTGTCGAGTTGGTTTACCCAAGCCTGAAAGTTCCAGAAAACCCCATGCCGGTTTCCATGCTTCCCTACCTAGAGACGGATAAAGGATTGGAGACCGCCGATAAAATTTTTCACGATGTTGTCAGCCTTCAGTCAATCTCAGACACGGTGTATCAATTTACTTATGGTCTTCTTTCTAAAAGACCGCCAAATATGACTTACATCGCAGACGGCACTGGCATCAGGGTTGAATTGACGGAAAAACAATATAGAAGCGAATTGGAGAGAATTACAAAAAACGTGAATCAAGCGAGCAAATGCGCCGCACTGGACGCACTGGCAATGGGTCAGCTGGAAAGTTTGATCGAATTGGCCGCCCAAAAGCAGGTGGCAGTCCTGTTTTACAGAAGCCCGCTTAATGCTGATTATCTGGATATGGCGGAGAGTGATCATCCCGACTTTATCCGTTGTGAAGCGTTATTTAATACCTACATGTCGGATTTGCTTGCCAGCCATCCCAATGTTTTCTTTCGCGACCTGACCTATTACGAGACGGTTGGCGCGTTGCGATGGGATGGGTATTATGACGTTCATCATCTCAAACCTCTAGCCGCGCAACTCGTGGTGGACGCCCTCACCCCCGATATTCAAAAAGCCATGGAGTGGGCGATAGACGGAAACCGCTGAAGCAGTGAAAGCAAAAAAACTTGGCCTGGCATTATTCCTGTTGGCGTTATGGCTCTACGAGGCCTTGACCGTTGCAAATTTGGCGCGCGTCAACATGGTGGATGCGCTCGATAAATTCGCCAATTTCTTCCGCTCTACGACCTTCACGATTGCCTTCACCCTCCTAATCGTCCTGCTTGTGGCTCGTTTATCGGATCGCGCCGAACAAAACGCCTCGCCTCGCGGTTTTGCGATTGCCTGGTTTTCCGCTTTTCTGTTCTTCCTCGTCGCCTGCGCCGCACTGGTTCTTCACGTGAACCCGCACGCCCGTTTTAGTCGCGATGTTTATCCGCCCATCACGCCAAACGCGCGCGGCGTCAAAACGGATGATTACGCCCAACTCCCCAGTCATCCCGATATTGTTGTTCTTGGGTCTTCGCGTGCTTTCACGATCTCCCCGGATTACATTCAAAAAGTGACAGGCTACGAAACCTTCAACATGGCCGTGGAAGGAGCCAGGGCGGGCGATTACTCCTTGCAACTCAATTACCTTCTCCAATCAGGCGATGCGCCGCGTCTCCTGCTGATCGAAGTGACGTTTCAAACTTTCACGGGCGATGTTTGGATGGCGCCCCTGCAACCGATCAGCCTGATCCCATACATGCCTCGCGACATTGCCGCCACGACGGCGGAAAGCGTCCTGCAAGACACATTCAACCTGCAAACCATTTCCGACTCTTTATTTATTGTTCGCTTTTTATCCACCGATAAACAATCCCTCGCCTGGGAATTTGATGAGCGCGGCATGGGCATTTATCGCCCCGTGGTGGATGAAACCATGCCCGCGCAGGAGGATTTGGCGCGCTGGTCAGGTAGCCTCACCTGCAACCGATTGGCCTCCCCTGCCCGCGCCGAGTTTGAAAATATGATAAAAATGGCTGGCGAAAACGGAATCGAAATCGTCCTCTACCAAAGCCCCGTACGCCTCGCCCTCTATCGCTATGCTGTCAGAAAAACCCCCGCCGAAGTCGCCGACTGTCGCGAAACCCTCAACCGTTACTTTTCTTCGCTCACGAAAAAAAACGATAACGTATCCTTTGTCAACCTTTCTGATTACGAGCGCGTCAGTAACATGGATGGCGCGGGTTTCTACGACGCCGTCCACGCCCGTCCTAACGCCGCCGAACTCATCGTAGACGCGCTTGCGCCCACGATTCAATCCGCCCTCGGAAAATAGTGAAATCAATGCGCATCGCCATCATCCACCTCGGTCGCCGCGGAGCGGGCGGAAAAATCACCCTCGAACTTGCCCGCGCATTAAGTCGCGGTCACGAAGTCTTTGCCTTCCTCTCCAACCAGGCCGAAAACCTGCAAGAATGGCAAAGTCTCCCACTCCACCAAACCCACGTGGAAACCTATCGAGGCGCGGCCAGCGCCCTGGCCTCTCTCCTCTTCCCCGCGCAAATTCAGCGCCTCGCCGGACAGATTCAAAGCGCCGCGCCCGATGTTCTCCTCTTTCCCATGTTCCATCCGTGGAACGCCCGCCTCCAAAAAATCCTCGCGCGCATCCCCTCCGTCGTTTTCGTTCACGACCCGCGCCCGCATCCCGACCTGGCGGGCTGGTTCTACGAAAAGCTGGAAAACCTCTCCATTCGACGCGCCACCCGTTGCGCCGTCCTAAGCGAGACGTTAAAACCGCACCTCGCGCGACGAGGAGTGGGCGCGGCCTTCGTGGACGTGATCCCCCTCGGGCCTTTCGCCTACCCCCCGCGCGTCCGCGAGCCGATCGGCCATCCTCCCACCGCTTTGTTCTTCGGGCGCATCGTCCCCTACAAAGGCATTGACACTTTGTTGAAAGCCTTTGCCCTCCTCCGCTCCACATTTGATTGCCGCCTCATCCTCGCGGGCGAAGGCGACCTCACCCCCTACGCCGACTTGTTGACGAATCAACCCAACCTGGAAATCATCAACCGCTGGATTCCCGAAGACGAGATCAGCGACTTGTTCGCGCGCTGCGATCTGGTCGTTCTACCATACTCCAGCGCCTCGCAATCGGGAGTCATTCCCATCGCGGCCGCGTTTGGGATTCCCGTCATCGCCACGCGGACGGGGGGAATGGTGGAGCAAGTGGAAGACGGCCTCAGCGGCTGGCTCGTGGACGCGGGCGACGCGTCCGCGCTGGCGGATGCCATGCGCGTAGCCTTTTCGTCGAATCAGGAGGCGCGTCGGCGCGGGGAGGCGCTGAAAGAACGCTACGCGACTCAATTTAGCTGGGAGCGCATCGCCGAACGGTTGGAAAAAAGCCTCGCGCTGGCCGCGCCCGCGCGAGGTCCGATAATGAAGCGAGGGGAGGGGGAGTCCAAATGAGCGGACGGCCGCGCGCCTCCATTGTCATGCCGTCGTTGAATCAGGGACGGTTTATCGCGCAGTCCATCGAGTCTGTTCTCGCGCAGGATGAGCCGAGCGTCGAGTTGATTGTGGTGGACGGCGGCTCGAGCGATGAGACGCTCGCGATTCTTAAATCGTACGGCGCGCGCCTGCAATGGATTTCGGAAAAAGACGACGGGCAATCGCAGGCGGTCAACAAGGGCTGGCGCATGGCGCGCGGCGAAATTTGGGGCTGGCTCAACGCCGACGATTTACTCGCGCCCGACGCAACCCGCCGCGCCGTGGACGCGTTGGAATCAGACGCGACTCTCGCGGGCGTGTATGGCGATTGTGCGTACATTGATGAAGCGGGCGCGGCGTTGGGAAAATATCCCGCCGAAGAATTTGATTACGAAAAACTGGTTTTGCGCGCCGAAGATTTTATTCCGCAACCTGGCGTTTTTCTGCGCCGCGAATGGATCGAGCGCGTGGGCGTGCTGGACGAAAATTTGCATTACGTGATGGATTACGATTTGTGGCTTCGGTTGGGGATGCGCGCGCCGCTGAAATATCTGCGCGGTGAAATGGCGCGCGCCCGCCTGCACCGCGGAGCGAAAACGCTTGCCAGCGCGCCGCGCTTCGGCGATGAACTGGCTTCGGTGTTTTCGCGGTTGGCGGGGCGACAAGATTTTCCGCCGAAACTGGCTGAGCAAAAAAATATTATTCTGGCGAACGCGTTTGTGCATGCTGCTTCGTATTGTTTTTGGGGCGGCGAAACGCGGCGGGCGCGTTTTTATCTGGGGCGCGCCTGGCGCGAAACTCCGTTCTTGAAATCGCGCTCGTTCTATCGCCTGGCGCTGTTTTCGTTGGCGGGCAAATTGGGCTGGCGTCTGGCCGAGCGCCTGCGCGGAAATCCATTTCGACTCGAAACAGGATGGTTGCGATGAGACCGAAAATTTTGCACCTGGCTTCCACCAAACTTTCGAGCGGCGGCGTGGAACGATTTCTGCTCGGCCTCTGCCAAAGCCTGCGAGCCGATTTTAAATTCGCCCTGCTTTCGGGCGCGGAAGAATCTTTCAACAAACAAATCTACGATCTCGGTTGCGCCGCCTTTCCGTGGGATGTGAACGGCGCGTTCGATAGGCGCGCTACAATCAGGCTTACTGCCGCGCTTCAAATTTACCAACCCGACATCGTCCACATCCACGATGCGCGCGCGGGTCTCATCGCGCGCGCGGGTTTCAAACGAATCAAAGCAAAAGTCGCGTACACCGTTCACCTGCCGCCGTATTATTATCGTTGGGAAAAATTCTCCAGCCAGCGGCAATTCATTTACGCCAGCGTGGAACGCCTCCTCAACACACATCGCACCGACGCGGTCATCTATCCCTCGCGCCGCGGCTGGCAGGACGCGCTCCGTCATCGCTACGCGCCCGAGCCGAAAGCGCTGTGCATCCCCAACGGCATTGACCTTTCGCCCTTCGCGAACGCGCCGCGCAAAGAAACCAATCCCATCCCCGTCATCTGCACGTTGGCGCGTTTGAGCGCGGAAAAAAATGTGGGACTTCTGCTCGAAGCCGCGTCCATTTTGACGAAACGCGGACGCGCCCTCTCGCTCTGGATTCTCGGCGACGGCCCGCAGCGCGCGCACCTCGAGCGGCGCGCGGCGGAATTGGGTCTCTCCTCGCTGACGCGTTTCTGGGGCCGCGTGGACGACGTTTCCGCGCCCCTCTTCCAGTCTGATATTTTCGCGCTCACATCGTGGTACGAAGGCGGGCGCTCGCAAGCCGCGATGGAAGCCCAAGCCGCTGGCCTGCCCTCCGTCCTCAGCGACGTGGGCGACAACGACTCCCTCGCCGAAAACGGTTGCGGCTTCCTCTTCCCCGAAGGCGACGCGGAAGCCTGCGCCGCGAAACTCGAAGCGCTCCTGCTTAATCCGCAATTACGCCAGCAAATGGGACAGGCCGCGCGCGCAAAAGCGTTCGAATCCTATTCTTTGTCAACGATGGCAGGCGCGTATCGAAACATGTATCGCGCGTTAACGGACTCCAAAGTCTCCGACTTTGGATAACGAACGTAGGAGACGTTTGAGTCTGTGCTAGAGTTCGCAAAAGAATAAGCTCCCACGTTCGGATGCAGTTGCACTGCATCCTGCTTGCAGTGCAACTGCTCGCGAACAAAAACATATGAAAATCCTCCTCGTCTCCAACACCGATTGGTATCTCTTCCGCTTCCGCCTTTCACTGGCGCGATATTTACGCGCGCAGGGCGAGGAGGTTGTGTTGGTCTCTCCCGCGGGCAATTACGCCGCGCAGATTCAGGCGGATGGATTCCGCTGGCTGGCGTGGGAGGTGGGCAGGAAGAGCGTGAATCCATTGGGTGAGCTATCCGCGTTGACAGGGCTCGCGGAAATATTCCGCGCCGAAAAACCCGACCTGGTTCACCTGCATACGATCAAACCCGTGATGTACGGCTCGCTCGTTGCGCGCTGGCTTCGCTGGCCTGCCGTTGTCCGCTCGATCACGGGACGCGGCTACGTCTTCCTGAGTTCGGACGCGAAGGCGCGCGTGTTGCGTCCGCTGGTGAAGGCTGTCTATCGCGTCGCGCTGGGCGGACGCGGAACGACTGTCTTCGAGAATCAAACCGACCGCCAATATTTCGTGGACGCGGGCATCGTGACCGCCGAGCGTTCGCGCGTCATCGCGGGCGTGGGCGTGGACATGGACTACTTCTCGCCCCAGCCCGAAGCCACAGGGACGCCTGTCATTGTGCTGGCGAGTCGCATGTTGTGGGACAAAGGTGTGGGGACTTTCGTGGACGCGGCGCGGATTTTACGCGAGCGGGGTGTCGTGGCGCGGTTCGTTCTCGTGGGGCAACCCGACGCGGGTAACCCTGCCAATATCGAGGAAGAGCAATTGAAGCGCTGGAACGCGGAGGGCGTGGTGGAGTGGCGCGGCTTCCAATCAGATATGCGGGCGGTGTTTGCAGGCTGTCATATCGTGACGCTTCCCAGTTTTGGCGAGGGGCTTCCGACCGTGTTGCTGGAGGCCGCGTCTTCGGGACGGCCGATCGTGACCACCGACGTTTCAGGTTGCAGCGATGTGGTGTCAGATGGGGTGAACGGCCTGGTCGTCGCGCCCCGCGTCCCGTCCGCGCTGGCGGATGCGCTGGAGAGGTTGATCGGCGACGCGCAGGCGCGGCGCGTCATGGGTCAGGCCGGACGCGATCTGGTCGCCGCGAAGTTTTCCAATGCCATCGTTCACCGTGAGACGTATGAGGCATATCGGAAGTTGGTTGCGGGCTTATGATAGAATCGTGGCGCGATGCCTGCGGGCGTTGAATTTGAAAGCCAACCGTTCTCATGATTAATTCCCTTTTTCCCCAACATTTTTTTCTCTACATTTTGCTTGCAATTGTCGCTTCGCTTCTTCTTTCTCCGCTTGCCATCCTTTTTGCCAATCGAATCGGTTTGATGGACATCCCCGGGAAATCCGCGCACAAGGTTCACGCGCGCCCAACGCCGCTGGCAGGGGGGACGGCTCTGATCGCGAGCGTGCTTCTCCTCATCACTATTTTCGGTTTTTGGGACGATCCGTTCGTGCGGAGCCTTTGTCTTTCGGCAGGGGTGATTTATCTTTTTGGAATGTGGGACGACGCGCGCGGGCTTTCGGCTTTGCCCAAACTTTTGGGGCAGACGATTGCCAGCGTGCTTTTGATTCAGTCTGGCGTGTCGGTGCATTTCATTGAATCCCTGCATCCCGCCTTTCTTTCGGCGGATGTGATCTCGGCGCTCGATACAGGCTTCACGCTTCTGTGGCTGATCGGGATGACCAACGCCATGAATATGATTGACAGCATGGACGGGCTATCGGTTGGACTGAGCGCGATCGCGTTTGTGTTTTTTCTCCCTGTCACGCTGGCCTCGGGTCAGACTCACTTGACGGCGGTCAGCGCGATTCTGTTAGGCACTTGCGTCGGGTTGTATTTTTACAACATCACGCCCGCCAAGTTGTTCCTCGGCGATTCGGGCGCGCAGACATTGGGCTTCATCGTCGCTTCTATCGCGATGGCGTATGCGCCTGTGGGGTTGCCTCCAACCACTTCCTGGTTCGTGCCGATCCTGCTGTTGAGCATTCCAATCTTCGATACCACGCTGGTCACGATTTCGCGTTTGCGGAGAAAATTGCCCGTTTACAAAGCGAACCGCGACCACATTTTTCATCGTCTCATCCATTTGGGTTTGTCGCCTTTGCGCGCAGTGATGACCGTGCATTTGGTGGCAGTCCTGATTGATTGCCTGGCGTTTGTGGCCTTGTCGCTGACGCCGCTGTGGGCGAATGTCATTTTTGGCGCGATTTTGTTGGCGGGGGTGGCGTCCATTATTTGGCTGGAAAGCCCAAAGCGTATTCCGATGGAGAGTAAATAAACCATCAAAGTTTTCAAGGAGAACCGTATGTATAAACTTGTTTTAGTCCGTCACGGACAGAGCGCATGGAATTTGGAAAACCGCTTCACAGGCTGGACGGATGTCGGCCTGACGGAGCAGGGGATGGCGGAGGCCCGTAACGCGGGGAAACTTCTGCGCGAGGGAGGGTATGTGTTTGACGCGGCGTACACGTCTGTGTTGCGGCGCGCCATTAAGACGTTGTGGCTTGTGATGGAGGAGATGGGCAACGAGTGGATGCCCGTCACGCGCGCCTGGCAGTTGAACGAACGTCACTACGGCGCGTTGCAGGGATTGAATAAGTCGGAGACGGCGGAAAAGTTCGGCGAGACGCAGGTGAAGATCTGGCGCCGAAGTTACGACACGCCGCCTCCCGCGCTGGAATTGACGGACGAACGCCATCCGCGCTTCGACGCGAGGTACGCGTCGTTGACTCCCGAACAGTTGCCGGCCACTGAGTCGCTTAAGATCACGCTGGAACGCGTCCTGCCGTATTGGCACGCGACGGTCGCGCCCGCCATCAAGTCTGGAAAGAGGCTGTTGGTCGTCGCGCACGGGAATAGCATCCGCGCCCTCGTCAAATATCTGGATGACATCAGCGACGCGGAGATCACCGAGTTGAACATCCCGACTGGCGTGCCGCTGGTCTATGAATTGGACGAGGCGCTGAAACCGATCCGCCATTATTATCTCGGCGATGCGGACGAGGTGGCGAAGGCCGCGGCGGCGGTGGCGGAGCAGGGCAAGAAGAAATAGCGCGTCATTGACAATCCCCGTCCACGCGCCTAAAATATCGCCCATGTTTGATGCATCCGCTTTCAAGATGGTGACAATAACCATGGCAATGCGCATGGTCATGTCTGAGCACGTCTGGAAACCACGTTAGGTAAATCACCTGAACGATAAAACGGGCTGTCCAGATTAAGGACAGCCTTTTTGTTTATTTTAGCGATTTGTTTTTAGCCGTTAGCGATTGGCAATTGGCAAGAAAAGCCAAGCGCTAATAGCCAACCGCAAACAGCCGCACTTGAGGAGGCTCGAATGCCCGAAAATATTTTGATCGCAATTGCATGGCCTTACGCCAACGCCGAGATCCATGTTGGGAATTTGACAGGTTCGCATCTGCCTGGCGACATTGTGGCGCGCTACCACCGTCTGAAAGGGAACAAGGTGCTGGTGGTCAGCGGCACGGACTCGCACGGGACGCCGATCGTCATCGCGGCGGAACGCGAAGGCAAGTCAGTGGAGGAAGTTTACAAGAAATACCACGAGTCCTTCATCGAGGTCTTTAAAGGCTACGGCATCACGTACGATATGTTCACAACCACGCACAGCGAGAATCATTTCAAGGTCTCGCAAGCGATGTTCCTGGCGTTACAGAAAAATGGATTCCTCTTCAAGCAATTCAGCAAGCAATGGTATTCGCCCAGCGCGAACAAATTTCTGCCTGACCGCTACGTGGAAGGGACGTGTTACATCTGCGGATTTGAGGGCGCGCGCTCCGATCAATGCGACAACTGCGGCAACGTGCTGGAACCCGAGAAGTTGAAGAATCCGCGCGCCAAGACGGGCGACGGCCAACTTGAACTGCGCGAGACGGAGCATTTTTATCTCGATCTCTCCAAACTCGAACCTGCCGTCAAGAAATTCCTCGAGGAACGCGCGCCGCACATGCGTGATACGGTCATTGGCGAGTCTCTGCGCAAGATCGAAAGCGAGGGACTCAAGCCGCGCTCGATCACGCGTGACATCGAGTGGGGCATCCCGATTCCCACCGACGAGCCAGGCTGGGAGACGAAAAAACTGTACGTGTGGTTCGAGGCCGTCATCGGTTATCTCTCCGCTCCGATCGAGTGGGCGCAGGTGGCGGGCGAGGGAGAGACGTGGCGAGAGTGGTGGATCAATCCCGCCGCGAAGCAACTCCACTTTATCGGCAAGGACAACATCTTCTTCCACACGTCGCAATGGCCTGCCGAGTTGATGGGCGCGGGCAGCGCGTTCATGGAATTTTTCGCGGGCGACGCGAACGCGGTCCCACTGACCTTGCCTTACGATGTGCCTGCCAATCAGTTCATGAACCTGGAATCGCAGAAGATCAGCGGCTCACGTAACTGGGCGGTCTGGTGCCTCGACGCGCTGACGCGTTATGACCCCGATGCGTTGCGCTACTACCTGACCGTCAACATGCCCGAAAACAAAGACAGCGACTGGGACTGGACGGAGTTCGTGGCGCGCAACAACAATGAATTGGTTGCCACCTGGGGCAACCTGGCGAACCGCGTGCTATCGTTCTGCTATAAACACTGGGATGGACACGTCCCGAACGTGGCTGAGTCCGACCTGCGCGACGGTGACAGGGAATTGTTGCAGACCATCGCGGCTGGTTTTGACTCGGTCGGTGCGGAACTGGATGCGGTGCGCCTGCGTTCCGCCCTCGGCGAGACGATGAAACTCGCCACGGCGGTGAACGTCTATCTCGACGTCAACGCGCCGTGGAGCGCGGTGAAAACCGACAAAGACGGCGCGGCCAAGACCATCTACACCGCCCTGCGCGCCATTGATTCGCTCAAGGTGATGTTTTCCCCGTTCCTGCCGTTCACCTGCGAGAGACTGCACGGCTTCCTCGGCTACGAAAGCCCGGTTTCTGGCGAGCAATTCACCGAGGATGTGACCGACTCGTTGGGAACGCATAAGGTGTTGCGCTACCGTGGCGTGGGGCGGGATGGCATCCCGC
Organism: Chloroflexota bacterium; assembly: GCA_016234485.1. GTDB lineage: Bacteria > Chloroflexota > Anaerolineae > Anaerolineales > Villigracilaceae > Denitrolinea. The sequence goes on along the minus strand of JACRBL010000037.1, from coordinate 29,006 downwards.
CATACCTGTGGAAGCCTAGCGAGTTGAAGCCTGGGCAGAAATTGAATCAACCCGCTCCGCTCTTCAAGAAGTTGGAACCCTCGGTGGCGGAGGAGGAACGCGGAAGGTTGGGTTCGTAGAAAATCACGCCTTCGGATTTCCCACCACTAATTGCGTTTTTTTCTTTGCCATGCCAATGGTTGCAATTGCCCCCGCGTTGAAGGCCAGAAAATCCGTTTCCACGCCATCGCTAAAAATCACTCCATTCTCTGGCATTTCTGAGTGGATGGTTAGCGGCGTGTTGGGGGTTATATAACCGCTTACGATTTCTGCGCCTGAAGTTTTGCTTGCAAACGGTTCGCGCACAATGAACGCCAACTTTTCCGCCTCCCAGTCGAGGCGGAATTTTTTTGTCCCATCTTTCTTCGTTGTAGGTTTGGGATCGAAACCTCGCGTTATTCCCTCAGCCATGTTGAACATACTGCTTAACCACCCTGTGGATCCGACGCCTGTGGAGATGATCACGCCGCTCGAGGATTGCCGTTCCTGCCGCTTTCCCATTTCGATCCGATACCGTGCGGAAATATGACTCTTGACGCCGATAAACAGATCGTTGAATGCCAGCAGAGATTGTCCGTCGTTGAGCCTTGTCTCGGCCATGGTGATCTGCCGCGCGCGGAACTGGTTTTTCACTACGTCACGAACGGAGGCGGCCGCCTGATCCACTCGAAACGGGAGGAGGATGCCGTCAATATGTTCTGGGTCTGGATTCACCGCAATTAAAGGCTGGCCGTTGAGATACTTTGCGGTATTCGCTACCAATCCATCAACTCCAACCGTAACGATAATATCGGTTTCATTAAAGAGGAAGTTGGGCAGAAATCCGCGCTCGATTTCCTGGAATTTATCCAGAATATTCAACTCTGAACGCAGACGGTCTATCGCCGTGTAGTAGACATCATGCTCCTGCTGGTATAGGGAAAAATTGCCGCCGCCATGTTCCAGATAAAACCTGGCCTGTCCGATGGTGTTGAACCTTTCGACCAGGCCTTGTAGTCGTGTTTTGCGCGTAACGAGGACAATCTTCTCGAAATCCACTACGCCTCGCTGGCCTTTTTCGTCTCTCTCGGAGTTGGCGATTTATGTTGCTCTCTCATCAATGTTTCCAATAATTCGGGCGTTACATTCAATGTGCCGATCTTGCCTGCGTTCTGGGCGATTTCCTTGAATGCCAGGCTAACCATCAAGCGTGGATCGGCAGATTGTACAGCAAGCATTTGGAGCACAGCCTGATCCATTCCCTTGAAAGCCTTAAGGGATGCTTCCAATGCGTATGCCTGTACATCCGCCTCTGCGCGAGCATTTTCTGAGCGTGTGGTTACTAATTGCTTTCTCTCTTTTTCCAAATCGATCTGGCCGCTCAACTCCAACTGGCGGACTTCCTGTTGCTTTTTCTCAACCGCCAAATCTGCCTCCACTTTGGTTTGGCGAATCTGGCGTTTCTTCTCTTCCACCGCGATTTCGGTGTTTAACTCATTTTCTTTGATGCGGCGTTCCTGTTCCACAGATGCGTTGCGGCGGTCATAGATTGCCTGGTCAGCGCGGCGCATCAAGTCTTCCCGCGCTTCTGATTCAAGCGCGCGCGCCACTTCTGGGGCGCCTTTGATGCCCTGAATGGACAATGCCATCACTTCCACTCCAAGGGCTTGAAGCGAATCGCTGCCCTTGAATTTTTCCAACACTGCGGACGCAATCGCCTCGGATGAATGGATGACCTGGCGTAATGGCAGTCTTTGAACTTCTGCGCGCACCAAGACTTGTAAAAGGTTAATTAAGCGTTGGGAAAGTTTTTGCGGATCATCGGAAACATATCGGGAAGGTTGCCCATCAATGGTGAAGTTGAGCAATGTTGAAACCAGTTCGGGATTCTGGATGCGATAGGTCAATTCGCCCTGAACGGTTAAGGGTTGGAAATCCTGGCTGAGTTCATTGAAAATAAAGGGGGCGTCTCCGCTCCCAATCGGAACGATGACGATCGAGGATGTCGGCTTGTAATAAAAGAATGCCAAGCCTGCCCCGCCGCGTATTTTACGGCCTCTCGTGAAATGAAAGACATATTGCGTTGGCGCTGCTTTGATATAGTGAATTCCAAACATGGCTTGCTCCTCCTGCGGAAAGTTTCAATGGGGCGAAATAAGTATGGGTGGATTCTATCCGAATAGTAGATTTTGTCCATATTGTAAACGCTGGGATATAATCTCGCCCACACCTTTTAAGGACACGCCTCATGAAATTCGCCATTCTCGGCGCGATGGAACAGGAACTTGTTCCCATCCGCAACCTCATTCAGCCATTGGAACGCGTCGAAAGGGGAGGGCGCGTCTTCTGGCATGGACAATTCCACGGCCACGAGATCGTCCTCACGCGCTGCGATCCTGGCAAGGTCAACGCGGCGATCGCGGCGCAACAGATGATTGACTTCTTCGCTGTGGACGCGCTCTTCAACATGGGCGCGTCGGGCGCGCTCGATCCGCGGCTGGACGTGGGCGACCTGGTCATCGCCAGCGAGTTCATCCAGCACGATTTCGATATCACTGATCTGGGCGTAAAACCTGGCGAACTGCTTTTTGACATTGTGATGGACGACGGCACAGGCCAGATGCAATTCCGCTCCCAGCAGGTTTTCCATGCCCACGCGGGATTGGTGGAGTTGGCGGTGGATGTCGCGGAACACGCCTCCCTCGTCCCGTTGAATGGACGCGCCCCGAAAATTTATTCAGGCCGAATCCTCAGCGGCGACCAATTCATCAGCAAGACCGAAAAGGCGCGCGCCCTGTTCGATACGCATCAAGCCCTCTGCACCGACATGGAAGCCGCGGCTATCGCCCACGCCTGCGCGGTCAACCGCGTCCCGATGTTGTGCGTCCGCGCCATCTCGGACAAGGCCGATCACTCCGCGGCTATCTCGTTTCGCGATTTTCTCACCGAAGCCACTGCCAATTATGGGCGGATATTTGAATTGATTTTCGAGCGCGTGGCTGGCGTGTTGAAATAGTTTTTCTTTGTGCACGGATTACGCGGATTTTACGGACAAACACGGATTTTTTTTCAGAAAATCCGTGTTTGTCTTTGGTGTCCGTGAAATCCGTGTACCGCCTTTTACCTCAATATCTCCCGATCTGCCTCTGCGATCTCCTCAAACAGCCTCTTCACATCCTCTTTCAACTCAGCGGAAAGCCCCACCGTCTGAGGGATGAACTTGGTCAAATCACGCGCCTGGCGTAACAGGTCACGCACGCCCGCGATGTACGACAAGTTGTTCTTTCCCATCTCAGCAGGGACAGGAAACTCGCGCGCCTGCTGAATCAACTTGCGGGCGCGCGTGATTTTTTCGGCGGCGGGGATAAGTTTTGCCATAAACACTCCTTGATTGAAATTCCGTTGATTATATTCGCAAAGCCGCGCGCGGCATTTTTGTTAAACCCCCAATCACCTAAGGTATAATGGGTGCGCTTCTAAATCATCACAAAGGCATTGTATGGCGAGCGCACCTCTAAACCTTCCAGCCGATTATTGGCAAAACCTTCAAGTCATTTCCAAAGACATGGAGTTTCTGCAAACGTACCTGTTTGAACATGAAACTCCACTCACGCCGCGCGAACTCGTCGCGGTTTTAATCGCGGAGCGATTGCGCGCAGAGCGCGAAGCCGCCGAGAAAAAACAAGACGCGACCAAGGTCTACTTTCCAAAAGAAAAATACGCCGTTGGCGATATGCTCCGATTCCCCGCGTTGCGCGTCAGTGGGCGCGTCGAAGCGGTGCGGGCGGGCGCGAACCCCGAAATGGGCGCGTTCGACGTGCTGACCCTGCAAATGGATGACGGCGCGCAGAAACTCTTCGCGGCCGCGCTGGAGACTCACCAACTGAACGACGCCCCCGTGCAGGACGAATCCGCGTCTGGCCTGGACCCCGAGGCGGTCGCGCGCGACTTCGGCGCTGGACTCGAATCGAAACTGGACGCGGCCTTCACCGCCGACGATTCCCTCGTCCGCATCGCGGGACGCTGGTTCCCGCGCTCGCTCCTGCTGGACGTGAACACGGGTCACCTCAACCTGGCCGAAGCCGTGTTGGATATGGCGGGCGGCGAACCCATGCCCACCGACATGTTGATGAAAGACATCGAAATGCCCGCGGGCGTCAACCCCAAACTCGCGGAATTTTCGCTCAACTACGCCTTGCAGGAAGATAACCGCTTCGACGAAGTTGGCCCCGCTGGCAAGGTGCTTTGGTGTCTCGAACGCCTCGAACCCGAAGGCGTGCGGACAATCCCCGCGCCCTTGCAATACGTGGAAATTCCCCACGACCGCGCCGCGCTCAACAATCAGATGATCGCGCTCGAATCGCAGGTGGACGACGAACTCAGCGAAACCTCCGCCGCGCAAGTGGATGAGGTGACGATCACCCTGCTGTATCCGCATTGGCGCGCTGGCACGTTGCCCATTTCGTCGCGCGTCCACCGCCTCTTCCCGACCGCCTACGAATCGGCCCGTGTCCGCTTTACGCTGTCCGACGCGAAGACGGGAAAGAAAATCCCCGCTTGGGTCGTCCGCAAGCACGGATATGTGTACGGCCTCGCGGAGTGGTACAAGGCCAACGACCTCATGCCCGGGGCGATGATCCGCGTCCGAAAGAGTAACCAGCCCGGGGAAGTCCAGATCGAGGCGTTGACCCACCGCTCGGTCCGCGATTGGGTGCGGACGGTCATCGTCGGTGCGGATGGCGGTCTCGTGTTCGCCTTGTTGAAACAGCAGATCTCCGCCGAGTTGAATGACCGCATGGCGATCGCCGTCCCCGACCCGAATGCCGTGGACGCGGCCCGCGACCAGGTTGCGAAGTCTCGTCTGCCGTTTGAAGTTTTGACCAAAAACCTGATGCGTGAACTGACCAAACTCAGCCCGCAGGGGCATGTCCACGTTCAGGAGTTGTATGCTGGAATCAATATCTTGCGCCGCGTGCCGCCTGCGCCGTTAATGGCCTTGCTCGCGACGAGCCCCGAATACGCGCACGTCGGCGACCTGCATTTCCGATTGGATGAATGACCATGACTGAAGTCAAACGAAGTTTGTTAAAGCCCACAACGAAGACACCCTTTCAGATTGACTTTGAATGGTGGAAGCAAAGCGAGCGCGACTGGCATGTGTATTTGCGCTCCCTGCTTTGCCCCGCTCATCAGGAAGCGCTGGCTGGTTTGGAAGAAGGCCAGATGGTGGACTGGGTGGACGAGAACACCGCCGAAGTGCGCGAGGTGGATGGGATTCAGCACGCCCTGATGAGTCACTGCGCGCGCCAGCCCGATTTTGTGACGCAACATACCGCGCTGGTGGAGGCTGTGTTCCGCCTGTTGCTGGTGAATGGCAACCAGCCCATGAGCGCCGAGGAATTTTCTGCACGCTTGAACCGCCCTGCCAACACGATCCTTTCAACGCTTGCCGGGCCGCGCGTGTATAAAGGTTTGAGACCCGCGTAGAAACTAATGTCTGTGTTGTTTTGATAGATCAACCTTCCAAGGAATGAATAACAGCATGGCAATTTGCACAAAGGAGAACACACTTATCTAACTCTTGGACAATCGCTGACCAACTTCGAAGTCTTAGCTTGTCCCAATTGACATCTTTGTCACGGATATGGTGAAAGTGCATGGCGGCGTAATGTTCGTTGTATCCGCAGCGCGAGCATTTTCCGCCTAGGTATTCGATAGCTTGCTTCTTTCTATCAATCCACCTTCGTTGGCAATAGTCATTAAAGCAAGACTTGCAAAGTGAGTTTCTCCGCCCACTACTTCCTTTTAGATAAAACTCACTTTCCTGTTTTAGTTGTTTACAAGAACTACACTGTTTCATAGTGCTCCGAGCCCCTATAGCTTAATGGACAAAGCCGCGGCCTTCTAAGCCGTTAATCCAGGTTCGAGTCCTGGTAGGGGCATATTGTAACCCGTCTTAGACTGATTCAGTCTAGTGTGGGGCTACAAAAATTTAGTGATAGTTTTTTAGGAGATCTAATAATGGCAACAGAACGATTCGGAATTATCAAAGTCGGTGGGCGCGAGGCCACCGTTATAGGCGATGACGTGCAGGTGGGGCAGGACGCGCCTGAATTCACCGTCCATGCCACGGATTGGTCGCTAGTGCGCGGCGTGGCAGATACCAAAGGCAAAGTGCGGATCATCGCCTCGGTCCCCTCGCTGGATACGGACACATGCGACCGCGAGACGCGGCGCTTCAACCAGGAAGCCGCCGCACTCGATAAGGATATCGTCATCCAAACAATCAGTACCGACCTGCCCTACGCGCAGAAGCGCTGGTGCGGCGCGGCAGGCGTGGAACAGGTGGTGACGCTCTCCGATCACCAGAACGCGGAGTTTGGCGAGAAATATGGCGTGTTGATCAAGGAACGCCGCACTTTGCGCCGCGCCGTCTTTGTGATTGGGCGCGACGATAAGATTGCCTACGCGGCCTACATGCCCTCCAATAGCGAAGAGCCAAATTACGCCGAAGTGATTGAGGCGGCAAAGAAAGCGCTTTAAGCGCAACGCCAAATTAATTTGGCGTTACAAGGAGCAAGACCATGCCTGCGGTAATTCGAAAATCAGACGACTCGGTTTCTTTAGTGGAACGGCGACGCGACCTTGTCCACTCCATCAGTTGGACGGTGCGCTCCAGCGCGTGGAGCCCGCCGACCGACGTCTACGAGACGGAGGACGCGATCATCGTCCGCGTGGAAGTGGCGGGGATGCGCGAGGAGGATTTCGAGATCGCGCTCGAGGATGGATTCCTCAAAATAAGCGGAACCCGCCCCGACGTCCCGGAGCGACGCGCCTACCATCAGATGGAGATCCGCTTCGGCAAGTTCTCCACCGCGGTCGGCCTGCCTGCGCCCGTCAATGTGGAAAAGTCGCAGGCCGAATACGAGGATGGGTTTCTCACCATCACCCTGCCAAAAACCAAACCAAATTTCATTCAAGTCAAAGAGTAACATGGGCGCATCCCGCTGGAACACCAATGCCAATGAGTTCGTGAACTGGATGTGGGAAAACGACTTCAATACGGAGTCGTTCCTGCCATCCCTGTTTTCGCGTTCCAAGAAAAAAGAAGAGGCGGGCTCAATCAGCCAACAACCCGTCCCTGAAAAACCAAAATATCCCGACGTTTTGCCAATCCTGCCGTTGCGCGGCGTGGTGGTTTACCCGACCACCGCCGTCCCGTTGACGGTGGGACAGCCGCGCTCTATCCGTTTGGTGGACGACGTGACCGGCGGCGAATCCAAACTGGTGGGACTCATCGCGGCCCGCGACCCCGAGCTGGAACAGCCAGGCCCGGGCGACCTCTACACGGTCGGGACGATTGCCACGGTGCATCGTCTCCTGCGCGCCCCCGATGGGACGATCCGCCTGCTGGTGCAGGGACTGGAGCGCTTTCGCGTGGGCGAGTTTATGCAGGAGGAGCCGTACCTTAAGGCGCGCATCCACCTGGCGCCCGAAACCGTCGAAAGCGGATTGGAAATAGACGCGCTGGCGCGCAACGCCCGCGACCAGTTCCAGCAGATCGTCGGCTTGATTCCCTCCTTCCCCGAAGAGTTGGCGCAGTCCATCGTCACCATCGAAGAGCCGTTGCAGACGGTGTACACCATCGCCAATTTCCAGCGCATTGATTTGGGCGACGCCCAGCAACTGCTGGAAACCGATTCGGTCACCGAGAAACTCAAAAAATTGATCGGCCTGCTGGTGCGCGAAACTGAAGTGTTGAGCATCGGACAGAAAATCCAAAACGAAGCGCGCGGCGAGATCGAAAAGGTGCAGCGCGATTACTTCCTGCGCGAGCAGATGAAGGCCATCCAAAAAGAATTGGGCGAACGCGACGAGCAGACGGTGGAGGCGGAGGAATTCCGCAAGAAGATCGAAGCCGCCAAAATGCCCGAGGAAGCCGAAAAGATGGCGCGCCGCGAATTGGAACGGCTTTCGCGCCTGCCCACTGCCGCGGCGGAATATGGCGTAATCCGCACCTATCTCGATTGGCTGGTTTCGCTTCCCTGGGTCGCGCAGACCGAGGACAACCTCGATATCAAACACGCCCGCGAGGTCCTCAACAAGGATCATTTTGGGCTGGATGATGTGAAGGATCGCATTCTGGAATTTCTCGCGATCCGCAAACTTCGTCTCGAACGAAAAGAAGAACTCTCGAAGCAATCCGACGACAAGATTCGCCGCGAGCGCGAGGGTGTGATTCTGTGCTTCGTTGGGCCTCCTGGCGTGGGCAAGACCTCGCTCGGACATTCCATCGCCCGCGCGATGGGACGCAAGTTCACGCGCATCTCGCTGGGCGGGATGCGCGACGAGGCCGAGGTGCGCGGTCATCGCCGCACCTACATCGGCGCAATGCCGGGGCGCATCCTGCAAGCCTTACGCCGCATCGAAAGCCGCAATCCCGTCTTCATGCTCGACGAGATTGATAAACTCGTCTTCGACTTCCACGGTGATCCCGCTTCGGCTTTGCTCGAAGTGCTCGACCCCGAACAGAACAGCGAATTTCGCGATAATTATCTCGAAGCGCCCTATGATCTTTCGCAGGTCATGTTTATCACCACCGCCAACTCGTTGGAAAACATCCCCGGCCCGCTCTATGACCGCATGGAAGTGATCCGTCTTTCGGGCTACACCGACCGCGAAAAGATCGCCATTGCGAACGGATACCTCATCCCGCGTCAGTTGCGCGAGAATGGGTTGCGCGAAAAGGAAGTCTCGTTCTCGGAAGAGTCTCTGCAGAAGATCATCCGTCAGTACACGCGCGAGGCGGGCGTCCGCAGCTTGGAGCGCAAGATCGGCGCGGTCTGCCGCAAGGTGGGGACGCGCATCGCGCAGGGGAAGCGCGCGGCGGTCAACGTGACGCCCAAGGTGGTGGAAGAGTTGCTCGAGCATCCCATCTATTTCGGGCAGGAGGAACTCAACCAGCGCACCTCGGCGCCTGGCGTTGTCCCCGGCCTGGCGTGGACGTATTTCGGCGGCGACATCCTCTACATCGAATCGACCAACATGCCTGGCGGCAAGGGCTTCCAGATCAGCGGCTCGCTCGGCAATGTGATGCAAGAATCGGCGCGAGCCGCGTTCTCCTACGTCCGCTCGCGGGCCGCCGCGCTCAAACTCGCGCAGGAATTTTTCGACAAGAACGACATCCACCTGCACGTCCCCGCGGGAGCGACGCCCAAAGATGGTCCCTCCGCGGGCGTGACAATGGCGACCGCCCTCGTCTCGCTCATCTCGGGCCGAAAGGTACTCCCCAACGTGGGCATGACGGGCGAGATCACGCTCCGAGGTCAGGTGTTGCCCGTGGGCGGCATCAAGGAGAAGGTGTTGGCCGCGCACCGCAACGGCCTCAAGACCGTCATCCTGCCGAAGCGCAACAAGGTGGATCTGGACGATGTCCCCGATGAGATCAGGAAGTCTATGAAATTTATCTTCGCGGAAACCGTGGACGACGTGCTGGCCGCCTCGCTCGAGAAGCCGAAGAAAGCGCCGAAAGCCGCGGCCAAAAAACCTGCCGCGAAAAAATCAACGAAAGCGAAAACGAAACCGAATGCCAAAAGTTCTGCTGGCTGAAGACGACCAGACGATGGTCACCCTGCTGAAAACCCTCCTGAAAATGGAGGGCTATCAGGTTTCCGCACTGGACGGCGACGCGGATATTGTGCAATCTGTGCTGTATGAAAAACCCGATGTCGTGCTGATGGACGTCCACCTGTTCCATACCAATGGTATTGAAGCGCTCACCAAATTGCGCGCCACGCCCGGCGGCGAGAACGTGCGCGTGTTGATGACCTCGGGTCTGGATTTCCGCGACATGTGCCTCGCCCGCGGCGCCAACGCCTTCATCCAAAAACCCTTCATGCCCGACGACCTGCTCAATGAATTGAAGAGGGTTTTGGAATAATCAGACCAACCACATCAGCGGAGATGAACACGATGAACAGATTTTTCAGCGACGTTCATCTCTGTTTTGTGACTCTTCAGTAATAATAGAAAAAAAACCTAACCACGAAGGACACAAAGTACACAAAGGGGGGAAAGGCGATGAATTTTCCAAGCGTTTTTCCTTAGTGACCTTTGTGTCCTTTGTGGTGAAAGTCGTTTTCCCATTAAAAACGGTAGAACCTGTTTATTTACCCCAACATGCCAAAGCCCTCCATCCTCCTCCGCGAATTTAAATATCCCCAGGATTACGAACAAGCCGCGCGCCTCTGGCAGAGCATGGACAGGGGCGTGCGCTTCAGCCGCTCCGACGTCCCCGCTGAGATCGAAAAGAAAGTCGCGCGTGACCCCGATCTCTTCCTCGTCGCGGAAATTGACGGCGAGATCGTCGGCACGGTCATCGGCGGATTTGACGGACGCCGCGGCATGGTCTATCACCTGGCGGTGGCGCACAGTCATCGCCGCCGCGGCCTCGCGGACCTGTTGATGGCCGAGCTCGAAAAACGCCTGGTCGCCAGGGGAGCCATCCGCGCCTACCTGCTCGTCCACAAAGACAATCGCGAAGCCCGCGCCCTCTACGAAAAACAAAACTGGACTCACCTCGACGAAGACGTGGTTTACGCAAAGGATATCGCATGACTCCAAAGTTTGCGAGCAGTTGCACTGCGAGCCGTCAGCAGTCCAACTGCTGACGAAACACGGAAAAGAGAATGAAACTTCGATTCGGCATCCTGACTGTTTCCGACCGCTCCTCGCGCGGCCAACGCGCGGACCTGAGCGGCCCCGCCCTCGCAGACTTTGTCCGCGCCCGCGGCTGGGACGCATCCCTGCTCGACGTTGTGCCGGACGAGCGCTCCCAGATCGCCTCCACGCTGACAAGTTGGTGCGCCCGCGGCGACCTCGACATCCTCCTCACCACCGGCGGGACAGGTTTCGCCCCGCGCGACGTGACCCCCGAAGCCACCCGCGACGTGATCGAGCGCGAAGCCCCAGGCCTGGCCGAAGCCATCCGCGCCGAATCACTGAAAGTGACTCCCCACGCCATGCTCTCGCGCGGCCTGGCTGGCATCCGCGGGCGGACGATCATCATCAACCTGCCTGGCAGTCCCAAAGGCGCGGTGGAGAGTTTGCAGTCTGTAGCGGAGGTGTTGGAGCACGCGGTAAAGTTGTTGAGGGAGGATGCAGGCGCAGAAGCAGGTCATACTGCAATGTCAAAGGAGTGAAAATGAAGAAACGACGGCTGTGGTTTTTGCCTTTGCTGTTGCTTGTTGTGCCATTAATATTATTCGGTATTTATGTAAATTTCATTCTTTATGACATTGTTTTTAATGAACCAGGAGCAGATGCTCCTGTGACTATTGGGTCTTTTAATGTTATTGAGAATTCAACGATTGATCCTGCAACCATACTTTCATCTATTGGTCACGGTGACCAAAATATATTTGATTTCAAACCAGGGCTTCCCGATGATTGGTCGTCGGTTACTTCGGTTGAATGGAGGCAAGCGGATTATGTGAATTTGGCAACCAGTATTTTTCAGGTCGCATGGAACGAATCCATAAGTGGTTGGAAACTTTATAGAATGGATTATTTTACAGGATGTGACCATCCCGAGGGATTTTCCAGTGGAGAGTTTTACTTTTATCTAGTTACTTCAGATCATAAGAAATATTCTGCGCGTGGCATTGATATGGAACCTGAATCTGCATTTGTCGCATGGGGCGGAGATACCTATTATCGCCGCCCGTTTTTTGGATGGAAGGTAATAAATTTGAAAGAGATGACCGTTACCGCAGAAGAAGCATTGCGTAGGGCAGAAGCAAGGGGTGGCACGGAATTCCGACTATCAATAGAAAACCAGTGTCGTATCTATGTTCAGTTATGGCCCGAAGTTCGTGGGCGATACGATTGGCGGGTCCATTATTGGGACGATGACATTTACAGGAACAGACCCTTAGAATTTTGGATACCAACGAAATAGACTTGAATTGGCATCTCCGCTACCAAGCGGATCGTTTTTCATAATTCATCCTTCATAATTCATCCTTTCCTAGTGTATAATCCCGCCGCTATAAACAAATCTACCACAAGGAAAGTGCAAGCATGATCGACGTTAACGAACTTCGCAAAGGCGTAACCTTCGAACTGGACGGTACGCTCTACAAAGTGCTGGACTACAGCCATAACAAAACGGGGCGCGGCAATGCCTCCATCCGCATCAAGGCGCGCAACCTGCTTTCGGGCGCCAACATCGAGCGCACCTTCTCGTCGGGACAAAGCGTGCAGGACGTGCGCCTCGACTTCCACAATGTCTCTTACCTGTATTCGGACGGGGAATTGTTCCACTTTATGGACAACGAAACCTTCGACCAGCCCGCCCTCGAAAAAGACATGCTCGGCGAAACCGCCCTCTACCTCATGCCAGGCCTGGAAGCCAAGTTAACCTTCTACAAAGAAAAACCGCTCGACATCGAACTTCCCACTTCGGTGGATATGAAAGTCGTCGAGGCCGAAATGGCCATTCGCGGCGACACGGCCACGGGCGTCACCAAGAAGGTCACCACCGAAACGGGGCTGAAAGTGCAATGCCCCAACTTCGTCAACGTGGGCGATACCATCCGCGTCGACACCCGCACAGGCGATTACATCACCCGCGTTTAATTCTCGCACGAAGGAATCCGAAAGTTCTACTTTCGGATCAACGCCTGAAGTAGAACTTCAGGATTCCAACTCCAAAAACGAACGGCGGCCTCATGGCCGCCGTTTTCATTAAAACTCGTCTTCTTCTTCTTCCCAGAGATCGTCCTCTTCCTCTTCTTCTTCCTCCCATTCATCCAACTCTTCCTCTTCTTCCCACTCATCCTTGGCCGCGGCCTCGTCAGTGGGAGAATAGGTGGCGCAGCCAGTGTCGGGATCAATTTCGATCGCCGCGGCGGAACAATAGCCTTCGTCCACGAAGACACAGTCCGTGTAGTGACAGCGAATGCGGGCCATGTTTAATCCTCCTGGGATTGGGGTGATTTGATCAAGCGAATAACGGATACGATAAAAATGAGCGTCATCACAACTTGTGACGTGACGCAAAACGGACACAAGGCTTTAATCACCGCGATCTCAATGTAGACCAAATACGCGGTGAAGAGAAAACCGATCAACGTGATGCCGAAGAGTCCCAGCGTGGCGTTCTCGCGCGAAAGTTTTCCGCGCATTTCCAGCAGGTGCAACCCCAGAATGGTGAGGTAACCGATCACGCCCACACCCGCCACAGGAAAGCCGCCAAACACTTCGGAATACTTGCTGGCGTTCACTACTTCGCAATCGCCGCTTCCTCCACACATCACCGTCAAATTGGTGATCTTATAAACTGTCATGTAGATCGAAACCAAAATTCCGATCACTGTCAAAACGAGCGAGGCTTGAATCAGCCGCTTATCCATGTTTGACCTCGAAATTAACCAATCTTCAACTTAGCCTGTGAACGTCATTGCGAGCGTTCTGTGCGAAGCAATCTCCCTGCTTGCCAGGAGACTGCTTCGGGAAGATCACCCTCGCAGTGACGGCAAGGATCTTCGTTTTTTATGAGCAATACTACATTAACCATGCCTCAACTTCCGAACCAGCAGGGCGGGATTTTACCCCAGCGGGGATGATTAGTAAAGCGTTCGCCTGTACCAGCGAAAACAGGTTGCCCGAGCCTTGATGACCCGTCAAACGGGCGACTCCTGCCTCATCCACGACGGCCCGCAGGTAGGATTCGCGCCCATCGGGGGACGAAATCGCCTCTCCCAAACGGACAGCGGTGCGCGGTCGTGGACGCGTTTCCAGCCCCGCGAGTTTTTCCACTGCGCCGCGGCCAAATACCTCAAACGTCACAAAGGCCGAGACGGGGTTTCCAGGCAGGCCAACGAACGGGATGCCGCGATATTCGCCAAAGGCCAGCGGCTTGCCTGGGCGCATGTTGACGCGCCAGAAATTCAAACTTCCCGCCGCCTCGACCACCTCTTTCACAAAATCGAACGCGCCGACCGAGACTCCCGCCGACGTGACGATCATATCCACATCCATCTCCAACGCCCGATTCAGCAGGGACTCGACTGCCGCGCGCTCATCCTTCGCCACCCCGAGTCGGATCACCTCCGCGCCCGCCTCCGCGATCTGCGCGGCCAGCGCGTACGTGTTCGAGTCGTGGATTTTGCCCTCCGTCAGCGGCGCGTCCACGGGGACGAGTTCGTCGCCGCTGGAAAGCAACGCCACGCGCGGCAGGTTGTAGACAGGCACGTCCGCGATTCCCAGCATCGCCAGCAAACCGATATCCTGCGCGCGCAACCTTCGGCGCTTTGCCAACACGATCTCTCCCGCGCGAATGTCCGTGCCACGCCCGCGGACGTTTTCCCCCGCTTTCACGGCGCGCGTAATCGTCACCATTTTGGGCGCGGAGATGCCCGCGCCGCGCTCGCTGAAATCCGTCTCCTCCACGGGGATGACTGCGTCGGCGCCCTCGGGCAGGGGCGCGCCTGTCATGATGCGCGCGGCCTCTCCAGCCGCCAGCCGGGTAAACCCGCGCGTCGGCGCCGCGCCCGCCGCGATGTCCGCGACCACGGCCAAAGTCACGCGTGAAGCGGATGTGTCCTGCGAGCGGACGGCAAATCCATCCATGGATGAATTGTCAAAAGTGGGGAGGTCGGTCGCGGCGCGGATGTCCTCGGCCAGGACGCGCCGCGCGGCATGTTCGAGCGGGAACTTTGTCTGCCCGACGGGATGGACTTTCTGAAGAATGCGTTCCTGTGCTTCTTGTACGCTGAGGAGATTCATAGTGTAGTTCGCCCTTGTTCACCCAGAAGTTGTACTGCTGGGTGACGGCACGATTTGCCAAGCAAATCGAACTGCCGCAGAACTGTGTGGGCTATTGAAAGCGGCGGCATTATACTCCGAAACGTGTATAATTGCGCCCGGAGGTTTACGCATGGAAATTACCTGGTACGGGCAATCTTGTTTTCGTCTCACCGAACGCGGCATGGCCACGGTGGTGACGGACCCTTTCGATCATAAGACCATCGGTTACAGCCCGCTTAAATTGAAGGCGGATATCGTGACGGTCAGTCACGACGCGCCTGGGCATAACAACACCGACGCGGTGAAGGGAACTTCGCACGTCATCACCGGCCCTGGCGAGTTTGAAATTGGCGGCGTGTTTATTACGGGCGTGCAGACCGACGCTTCTGGCAAAAAAGCCAAAGACGTGGTTCGCAACACCCTCTACGTTTTCGATTACGACGGCATCACCGTGGCGCACCTGGGCGACTTGAAAAACGTCCCCTCGCAGGCCGAGGTGGAGGCGCTTGGCACGGTGAACGTGGCCCTCGTCCCCGTGGGCGGCGGCGGAGGACTCAACGCGGCCAAGGCCGCGGAGGTCGTCAGCCTGCTAGAGCCGAATCTCGTCATCCCGATGCACTACGCCACGCCCGACGCCAAGATTCAACTCGACGCGCTCAACAAGTTCCTCAAGGAAATGGGCCTCGGCGCCAACGCGGTGGAAACACAGGCCGCGCTCAAAGTGACGCGCTCCAGCCTGCCCGACGAAACGCACGTGGTCACGTTGGAGTATCAAAAGGAATAGAACAAGTCTGTGATTTGTTCTGCCGTTTCTCTACCGTACACATACGAGAAAACCCGTCTCTGCGAGGAGGGCGCTCTTCCCGACGAAGCAGTCCCCGCCCCATGAGAGGGGATTGCTTCGGGGAGACCGCCCTCGCAAAAACAAACGTATAGTAGAGAATCCACCGTAGGAGTTCGAGTGCCAGTAAAAGTTTTAATGACCTGGGATATTTCTCCCGAACGCGAACAGGAATATTTCGAATTCGTTATCGGCGAGTTCGTGCCTGGCGTCCAGCGTCTCGGTTTGCAACCCACCGAAGCCTGGGCCACCATCTATGGCAACCATCCCCAAATTCAAGTGGGGCTGGTGGCCGAAGACGCCGCCAACGCGCGCCGCATTCTCAACTCGCCCGATTGGATCCGCCTCTCGGATCAGTTGTTTACCTTTGTAAAGAACTACTCCCACAAGGTGGTTCCCGCTCGCAGCGGATTTCAGTTCTAACCAATAGAGCGAGACCACGGTCTCGCTCTATTTTTGAGATGCCCCTTTTCTTCCTACTCTCCATGCTCGAAGGCATCGCTGCGTTGGCCGCGTTGTTTTTGATTCCCAGCGAGGGCCTCTCGCTTTCGCGCCTCGCGCTCGCCGCCGCGATTCTCCTGCCCCTGCTCGCGTCCATTTGGGCATTCATTCGTTCTTTGGATGCGGATTGGCGCGCCCGCGTCGCCCGCGCGTTGACCGCCCGCCCCAACCTTTCGAGCGCCCTCGCATTTTCCTCCTCGCTCCTCTTCCTGACGTTGGGCGGACTCCTGTTTCTTCTGCGTTATCTCAACCCCGAAGCGACCGCGTCCTACTACCTTCGTGCCCGCCCCACGTTGACGTATCTCCTGCTACTCGCCGCGCAATCATCGATCGCGCTCGCCATCTTCCGCCACGGCCTCCACTTCGACACACTTCGATCTCACCGCCCCACCTTTAAATCCACGGGCTTCATTTTCGCGTTCTTCATCTTGCTCTGGCTCATCATCTATTTCACCCGCCTCGGCCTCACCAAAGACACCAGCTACTGGGGCGAGCCGGGCATCCCCATCCTCGGCTGGCAATTTGTCATTGCTCTCGTCATTGGTTTTTTTCTTACGCAATACGCAATACGTAATACGGAATTACGCCTTGCCAATCTCTTTATCCCCATCCTCCTCTACACCCTCGCCCTCCTCCTCTGGCTCTCCGTCCCGTTGACGGCTCTCCGCAACAGTTTCTACGCGCCGATCACGCCGCCCTACAATCAACCCTTCCCCGCCTCCGACGCGTCCTACTACGATTCCGACGCGCAAAGCCTGCTGATGGGAAATGGATTCCTCCACAAGATTCCCACGCGTCCGCTCTACATCCTCTTCCTGACGGGACTCCACGCCCTGCTTGGACAGGACTATGCCCGCATCGTCCTCGGGCAGACGATCGTCTTTGCCTTGCTCCCCGTCGCGCTTTACTTCCTCGGCAAACAACTCCACAGCCGCGCCGCGGGCGTGACAATTGCCCTGCTCGCCATCTTCCGCGAGTTGACCAGCCTCTGGGTCGCTTCAGATGCGCGCGTCAGCAACACGCAGATGCTCCTCTCCGATTTCATTACCACGCTGGTCATCGTTGCGTATCTGCTTCTTGTTTTACGCTGGTTTCGCGACAAACAAAATAACCTCCTTGCCTTCCTCGCGGGCGGCGCTGTTGGACTGCAACTCCTCCTCCGCACACAATCTGCCGCTCTCGCGCCTGGCGTTTTGATCCTGGCCTTCTTCGTCTTCTGGCCGGATTGGAAGAAATGGTTTGTGCAGTCGGTCATCTTTGCCGCGGGGATGATCCTGGCCGCCGCGCCGTGGCTGGCGCGTAATTATGCCGTGACGGGTCATGCCTCCCTGGATGATCCGATTCAGATCAAGGTCGTCGCCAGCATGTACAGCGGCGGTTCGCCCTCATCCAATTTTTCCCAATTTGAAGGCCAGACGCCCGAGCAGATGAGCGCCTACGTGATGGACACGATCCTCCAGCGTCCCGCGTACGTGGCGGGATTCGTCTCCAACCAGTTCTTCGCCAACACGATAGACACGCTCCTCGTCCTGCCGATCTTCGCGCGTTACGACGGCCTCTCCGCGCCGATCCATCTTTATTGGTACGAGTGGGACGGCCACCTCTCGCCCGCGAACGTCGTTCTCTTCGTCGTCTACCTCGCGGCCATTGCCCTCGGTTTCGCCGCCGCGTGGAAACGTCTGCGCTGGGCGAGTCTCCTCCCGTTGACCGCCTTTATCTTCTACGCCCTCTTTACCAGCATTGCGCGCTACTCTGGCTGGCGCTACATCTTCCCCGTGGACTGGGTGGGATATTTCTACTTCGCGCTTGGGGTGGCGGAGGTAATTGTGATGATGGCAGCGCTGTTTGGTAAGGGTACACATGCAGAAGCGGACACCACACGCGCAAGCGCACAAGTCCACAAGTCACGCCTGCCACTCGTTGTGTCTTTTCTGCTATCTGCTATCTGCTTTCTTTCCGTTTCCAGTCTCCCCTGGCTCGCCGAAACCTTCATCCCACAATCCAAACCTGTCTGCACCGATTCCATCCCTGCCTGCCTCGCCGCCTTGGACTTGGACGAGACACAGATCGCCGCGTTCCTGTCCCAGCCCAACGCCCGCGCGTTAACGGGACGCGCCCTCTACCCGCGCTATTTCGCCCGCTTCGACGGTCTTGCCTCCACCAATCCCGCGCCTGCTTTTGCCCACCGCGATTATCCCCGCCTGGGATTTCTCCTCCTCCTGCCCGACGAGATCATGCAAATTGTCCTTCCCATGAAAGGCCCGCGTCCCTTCCCCCACGCCGCCGACGCCCTCCTCCTCGGCTGTCAACGCGAAGATTACATCGAAGCGCGCCTGGTCTTCTTCCCTGCCACAGACGAGACGTTCACCAATGGAACGCTTGCGGATGCGTGTTCTCCATAAGGAAGATACACACGTAAACAGGTGAACACGCATCCTGTAAGTTGTATCGTGTATCTCGTACCTTGAACCCCTCAATCTTCAATACTGATCACTGAAAACCGATCACTGACCACTGTGTTCCCCTCCCTCCTCCTCCGCTGGTACAAAAAACACGCCCGCACCCTCCCCTGGCGCGGACATCACGACGCGTACGCGGTGTGGGTCTCCGAGATCATGCTCCAGCAGACGCGCGTCGAGGCGGTCATCCCGTACTTCGAGCGCTGGATGGATCGCTTCCCGTCCGTGCGCGCATTGGCGGAAGCCTCCGAGCAGGATGTCTTAAATCTCTGGGAGGGACTCGGCTACTACTCCCGCGCTCGCAACCTGCACAAAGCCGCGCGGGTGATCATGGACGAGTTCGGCGGTCAACTCCCGCGCTCCGTAGAAGCGCTCCGCAAACTCCCAGGCATCGGACGCTACACTGCCGCCGCCATCGCATCCATGGCTTTCGGCCTCGACGAGCCGACCCTGGACGGCAACATCCGCCGCGTCTACGCGCGCATCTTCAACGTGGATGTCCCCGCCGACTCCACCGCGGGCGAAAAACTCCTCTGGCAAATCGCCGCCGAGAATCTTCCCAGAGGCAAGGCTGGCGATTACAACCAAGCCCTCATGGACTTGGGCGCGATGGTCTGCCTGCCGAAAAACCCGCGCTGTGAATCCTGTCCGCTCAAAATACATTGCACGGCTTTTCAACTTGGCGTGCAGGAATCCCGTCCCATCTTGAAGCCAAAGGCAGAAATCCCTCATCACATCAACGCGGCGGCCATTCTTGTGGGGCGGATTGGCAATCCGCCTATCCACGCCGTCCTTCTCAACCAACGTCCCTCGCGCGGCCTCCTCGGCGGCATGTGGGAATTCCCCAGTGGACAAATCCAGATTGCTCCCGCCAAATCCTTGCCGAAAATTTTGAAAGAAAGCTATTCCCTCAATATTCGTGTGAGCGAAGAATTGATGGTTGTTCATCACGCCTACACACACTTCCGCGTCACCGTCCACGCGTTTCGATGCGAACTCCTTTCAAAGTCCAAAAACGAATTCCTGAAATGGGTAAAATTATCGGAACTCGATGATTACCCCATGGGAAAAGTAGACCGCCAGATCGCGCAAAAAATAAAACACCAACTGGAATCCCAAAGTTCTACTTTGGGAAAATCTCGCGTCCGAAAGTAGCCTGTCCTGGCGGTCAGGCCAGGGAATTTTCGGAATCTGTTTCCTGCTTGTAGGAATCCAATGCCCATCACCCTCCTCTTCGACCTAGACGAAACCCTGCTCGATACCAACCTCAACGCGTTCGTGCAAACCTATTTTCAAAAACTGGCCGAGCGCCTCGCGCCGCACGTCCCGCCTGAGACCCTGCTCAAATATCTCATGCTCGGCACGCGCAACATGATGGCGAGCGAAGACCCCGCGCACACCCTGCGCGAAGTCTTTGACGAAAGTTTTTACCCGTTCTTCAACGTAGATCGCGAAGCCATCGCTCCCGCCATCGAAGATTTTTACGACAACGTTTTTCCGTCCATCCGCGAAGTGACCCAACCCATTCCCGGCGCGGTGGAATTTATCGAGTGGGCCTTTGCCGCGGGGCATCGCGTCGTCATCGCCACCAGCCCCTATTTCCCGCGCAAGGCCACCTATCATCGTTTGCGCTGGGCTGGCCTGCCGCCAGAAAAATATCCCTTCGCGCTCATCTCCACCTACGACGATTTTCATTTCACCAAACCGCACGTTGCCTATTTCGCCGAAGTCCTCGCGCGCCTCGGCTGGCCCGATGGCCCCGTATTGATGGTCGGCAACGACGTGGAGCAGGATTTGATTCCCGCCGCCGCGCTCGGACTCGCCACCTATCATTCTGTGGACGTCACCCCGTCCGCGAACGGATTCAACGCCACAGGCCGCGGACGTCTCGCCGAATTGCGCGCCTGGCTCGAGCAGACGGATCACGCGGCGCTGATGCCGTCCTACTCCTCTTCGGCCGCTCTCCTCGCTATTTTGCGCTCCACCCCCGCCGCGTTGACGAGTCTCCTCGCGCCCCTCGCCGCCGAAAAACTCGCGGCGCGTCCCTCCGCGGACGAGTGGTCTGTCACCGAGATCCTCTGCCACATGCGCGACGTGGAACGCGAAGTAGACCAGCCGCGCATCCAAAAGATACTCAGTGAAGACGAACCCTTCATTCCCGCCGAACTCCCCGACGAGTGGGCGAAAACCCGCGCATATGACAGGCAAGACGGCCTCTCCGCGCTGCGCGAATTTACCGCCGCGCGCGTCCAAACGCTGGAAGCGCTCGCGCAGGTCGCGCCCGCCCAGTGGTCCAGAAAGGCGCGGCACGCCATCTTTGGCCCGACCACCCTGCAGGAACTCGTCTCCTTCAACGCCGAGCATGACCGTCTGCATATCCAGCAGGTGTGGAAGTCCATTTCGTCTTGATCTGTCTTTGTTTGTAAAACTTCCTCCTCAAAAAGTGACAATCTTCAGTTGAATCGCGTTCGACAAGCCATATAATGTTTTTGTGGGTTGTGAGCGTTTTTCAACTTTGTCTCTGAGGAGGACAAATGCCTACCAGATCGCGCCGTTCGATTTTGTCCATCTGCCTGCTGTTGGGGGCGCTGGCGGTTATCGTGGTAAGTTCGGTTCAGCAGGCGCAAGCCGCTCCACTCAATACGGATAATGTCTTTGAGGGGCGCGTCCGTTACATTTTGGCCGATGCCCAACTGGGAAACGTCATCGGTTACTATCGCGGACAAACAGGCGACGCGGCCGCCGTGGAAGCCGTTTCTCGGTGGGATGCATACATTCGAGCGGAGAACATCTCCAGTTTCGAGCGAAAAACCGTGGGTGGGACGTGGCAGGTGGTGTATGCTGGTACGAATACCACCATTAACGGACTTGACGTGATCTTGACGAAGGATGAGGGGCGCATCCGTTACATTATGGCGGATATCAAACTGGGAAGCGTTTTGGCGTATTATAAAAACGCCGCCGCCACCGATATTGTGGCTGACCGCGCTGTGAAGCGCTGGCAACAGGGCATTCGTCCTGCAAACATTTCCCTGTTTGAGCGAAAAATCGTGAGCGGATATTGGCAGGTGGTTTATAAAGGAACCGACACATCCATTGATCCGCTGGATGTTTTGTTGACTTCCGACAATGTGTATCTCACAACCTTCAACGAAACTTTTACCGCCGATATTTTCCGCTCTCCCACCTGGTTCCGCTCCGACGCTTCGGTATATGTCGCCAATGGCAAGATGCAGTTCAAGTCGAATGGCAATTATGACTCGAAGGCGGTTATGTATCGAAAATTCAACCTGCCGGTCACGGTGATAATGCGGGCAAATGTGGTCTTGGGCGGGGAGAATTACACCTTCCCTGGCCTCGCGCTCCATTACGCCAATGGCGGCAGGAAAATTGTCATCACGTGTTTGGCCGATCAGGGTTGGGCGTTTGGATCTGCTTTCAGCGGTATCCACACAAAATGCCCGGCAAGTGAAAATACCTGGCTGACCATTAAAGCCGTGATCCGCTCCAATGGCGGAGACTTGTACGCCAAATTTGACGGCGAGGCGACGTTCACGAAGGTAATGTCGAGCGTTTGGACGATCAATGGCCCGTTGACTCACTTCCGAATTGGTCAGCCATGGGATGCTCGCGTGGCTGTCGATTACATCAGATTCACCGCCGCGCCGTGAAAGCGCTGTTATTCCATTCTTTTCCTCACAACCCACCTGTCTAGTCAGCGCATCGCTTTCCGCATCACTGGGTTATAACAGCCAGAATCTTGTAGGGCGAGATTAATCTCGCCTTACTTTTTAATGAGGAGCCTTATGCGAAAACGAGTCGTTGTGACGGGGCTGGGATGCGTTAGCCCTGTCGGAAATACTGTGAATGAAACCTGGAGCGCGTTGATCGCGGGGAAATCGGGAGCGGCGAATATTACTCATTTCGACGCCAGCAAGCACAAGACAAAATTCGCGGCCGAAGTGAAAGGCTTCGACGGCGCGGCGATATTCGGCGCGCGCGAGGCCCGCAAGATGGATCGCTTCGCGCAATTCGCCACGTCTGCCACGCTGGAAGCGCTCGCGCAGGCGAAATTTTCGATTGACGAATCCAACCGCGACCGCGTGGGCATTTTGATCGGTTCGGGCATCGGCGGCATCATCACCCTGCTCGCCGAAGTGGAGACCCTGCGCGAACGTGGTCCCGACCGCGTCAGCCCGTTCCTCATTCCGATGATGATCTCGGACAGCGCGGCGGGGATGATCGCCATCCGCATTGGCGCGCGCGGACCGAACATGGCCCTCGCCACTGCCTGCGCCACGGGCACGAATGCCGTGGGCGAGGCCGCCGAAATGATCCGCCGCGGCGCCGCCGACGTGATGATCGCGGGCGCGGCCGAAGCGGCCATCCTTTCCGTCACCATGGCGGGCATGAACGTGATGGGCGCGCTTTCGGCGCGCAACGATGAGCCGACGCGCGCCTCGCGTCCTTTCGATAAAAATCGCGACGGCTTTTTGATGGGGGAGGGCGGCGCGGTGATGATTCTCGAATCGCTCGAACATGCCCAGGCGCGCGGCGCGGAGATTATCTGCGAATTCAGCGGCTACGGCACCTCCGACGACGCGCACCACATTTCCGCTCCCGCCGAAAATGGCGCGGGCGCGGCCATCTCGATGCAACTCACGCTCAAAGACGCGGGACTCTCTGTGAACGACATTGACTACATCAACGCGCACGGCACATCCACGCAGTTGAACGACAAGAGCGAAACCGCCGCCATCAAGACCGTCTTTGGCGAGCAGGCATACAAACTGTCCATCTCGTCCACCAAATCCATGACGGGACATTTGCTCGGCGCGTCGGGGACGCTCGAAGCGGTGGTCTGCGCGCAGACCATTCGCGCGGGTTTGCTCCCGCCCACGATCAATTACGAAACGCCCGATCCCGTTTGTGACCTGGATTACGTGCCAAACCAGGCGCGGCCCATGCAGGTGAAACACGCCATGTCCAACTCGTTTGGATTCGGCGGCCACAATGCCACGTTGATTTTGAGTAAGTTCGAGTAGTTTTCATCGTCATTGCGAGGAGGGTCGAGTAGCCCGTGCAGTTTGGGCGTATCGAGACCCGACGACCCTCGCGCCGCCCGTCAGGGCAGGTGAGCAATCCCCACGCACGACTAGGAGATTGCTTCGGGGAAACCGCCCTCGCAATGACGGGATAAACAAGAGGTATCCATGCCGTACGCACACATCACTGGTTGGGGCATGTCCGTCCCCGAACCCGTGTTGACCAATGACGATCTCGCTAAAATCGTAGACACCAACGACCAATGGATTCGCGAACGCACAGGCATCCGCGAACGCCGCATCGCGCGCGACACCGATTTCCCGTCCACGCTGGGGACGGCCGCCGCGCTCAAAGCGTTGGAAGTCGCGAATCTCAAACCCACCGACGTGGACCTCATCATCTGCGCCACGTCCACGCCTGAACATATCTTCCCCGCCACAGCCTGCCTCATTCAAGATCAACTCGGCGCCACCAAAGCGGGCGCGTTTGACCTGCTGGCGGCCTGCTCGGGCTTCATCTACGGCTTGAACATGGCCGCGCAATCCATCCGTAGCGGCGCGATCAAGAACGCCATCGTCATCGGCACAGAGACCCTCTCGCGCTTCGTGGACTGGGAAGACCGCAACACCTGCATCCTCTTCGGCGACGGCGCGGGCGCGTTCGTCTTGCAGGCCAGCGACCAGCCTGGCGGAGTCCTGGCCGCGGTCATGCACTCCGATGGGTCGGGCGGCAACCTGCTCACCCTGCCGGCGGGCGGCAGTCGCCATCCCGCCACCGAAGCCACCATCCGCGAAGGCCAGCATTACATTTACATGGACGGCAAGGAAGTCTTCCGCTTTGCCACCAAGGTCATGGCCTCCTCCACCGAAGAAGTGCTGAAACTGGCCGGCCTCACCAAGGAAGATATCAGCGTCATCATCCCGCATCAGGCCAACCTCCGAATCATAGACGCGGCTGCGCGCGGCCTTAAACTTCCCATCGAGAAATTCATCATCAACGTGGATCGCTACGGCAACACCTCCACAGCCTCCATCCCCATCGCGGCCGTCGAAGGCATCGAAAAGGGACGCGTCAAAAAAGGCGACAAGGTCGTCTTCGTCGGCTTCGGCGCAGGCCTCACCTGGGGCGCGCTCGTCGCCGAGTGGACGGGTCCGCTACCCTCGCCGCGCAAGGTCAACATGGGCCGCTATCGCTTGTGGGGTCGCGTCCGCTCGCTCCTGCATCGTTTCGAGCGCTTCCTCGAAGGAATCATCTGGGGCCGAAAAGCGTAACTCGAAATTCATTTCGAGTCCCTCAAATCTGTGGTAAATTTGGCGCAGAAAACACGCAAGGAGTTCAAATGTTCACACGCATTGGTTTACCCGAAATCCTGGTTTTGCTGGTTGTCGTCCTCCTCATCTTTGGCCCAGGCCGCATCGGCAAGATCGCTGGCGAGCTCGGCCAGGGCATCAAAAATTTCCGCGAAGGTTTGGGCGGGAAGAAGGAAGACGAAAGCCAGGAACCCCCGCAACCGAAAGAGTAACAAAGCAAACTCCCCGCACTGGCGGGGAGTTTTGTTGCAACAACTTCTTCTCATGTTCCATCGGCAGTTGGACTGCCGATGGCCAGGCTCGCAGTGCAACTGCTCGCGAACGATCTCACAACAACTTCCTCAATTCCTCCGCGCTCGTCACAGGCCGCTTACAAACAAACCCCTCGCAGACATACGCGGCGGACTTCCCCTCGACCAGCGGACGATCTCTCAACAATTCTGGCGCGTTTCCATCAATTGGATGACGAGCCGCGGCCACCACGACGTTTGGGCGGAATCCTGCCCGGGCCGCGTTTACCAACTCCCGAGCCGAATCCTGCCCCTCCCCGCCAACGACGATCGCCACTTGCTTCACCTGCGCTCCCGCGAACTCCGCCGCCCCCAGCCACCTCCCAAACCCCGTCGGGAAGCGGACAGCCACCCCTGAAACCTGCCTCAGCGCAGACTCGGCCAGATCGCGGAAATCGCCGCGTCCCGTCAGCGCCGCGAGTTTGAGCAGCGCTTCGGTTGCAAGCGCGTTTCCCGATGGCGTGGCGTTATCCTGCAAATCCTTTGGCCGCACGAGCAGACTCTCCCCATCCAGTGGCGTATCAAAGAATCCCTGATTCGCTGAATCTTTGAATCTCTGAATCATTCCCTCCGCCAATTCCATCGCCGCTGTGAACCACTTGTTGTCAAAATCAGTTTGATACAACTCGATCAAGCTGAGAATCAACGCGGCGTAATCTTCCAGAAAAACTTCGTCTGTCACCCTGCCATCCCGCCACGAGCGTCGCAACCTGCCATCCTTGATGAGGTGGGTGAGTAGAAATTCGGCGTTACGTGTAGCCATGATGTAGAGACCGTCATTGCGAGGAGGGTGTTCTTCCCGACGAAGCAATCCCCCGGCGCTTGAGGAGATTGCTTCGTCGCTCACTCCGTTCGCTCCTCGCAATGACGGATACAGTACCCTCGCCGCCTCTGCCACCGCGGCCAGCATCAACCCATTCCATGCGGTGAGGATCTTGTCATCCGTCGCGGGGCGGACGCGTTGCGCGCGGGCCGCCAGCAGGCGTCGGTGGCAATCGGCTAGTTTCGCCGCGACCCCGTCCGCGGTCAGGTGGAAGCGAGTTGCGAGGGAGGCGTCATCCAGCGCGCGCTGGAGAACCGTCCGGCCTTCCCAGTTCCCGCGTTCGGTGATCCCATACGCGGCCTCGAAGAATTCACTGCTCTCTGCTAACTGTTCTCTGATCTCTTCTCTCGTCCAAATGTAGAACCTGCCTTCTTCGCCCTCGGAGTCGGCGTCGAGCGAGGAATAGAAACCGCCATCGGGATGCGTCAGCTCGCGGGCGACGAAGTCGAGCGTTTCCTCCACCACGCGTCGGAAGGATGGCTCGCCCGTGATTTGATACGCGTGCAAATAGGCGCGGACGAGTTGCGCGTTGTCGTAGAGCATCTTCTCGAAATGCGGCACGCGCCAGAAGTTGTCTGTGCTGTAACGCGAGAATCCGCCGCCGACCACATCGTACATGCCGCCGCGCGACATGGCGCGCAGGGCGTGGATGGATGGGAGATTTCCGAAGTCTCCGAGACTTCGGAAATCTGTTCTCGCGAGCAAAAACTCAATCGCCATCGCCTGCGGAAATTTCGGCGCCGCGCCCCAGCCGCCGTAGCCCCAATCGTACGCGTCAACCAGATTCTTCTCCGCCAGCGCCAGCCGCTCGGACGTGAAATCCGCGTCCGATTGGATCGCGGACTGCGACTGAATATGCTGGACGAGTTGCGCGCCCACGCGTTCGATCTCGTCGCGGCGCGTCGTCCACGCGTCTGCGATGGATAACAAGACATCGCGAAACGATGGCAGGTTGTGACGCGGCACAGGCGGAAAATACGTCCCGCCATAAAACGGACGCAGGTCAGGCGTGAGAAAAACCGACATCGGCCAGCCGCCGCTTCCCGTCTGCGCCATGACCGCTTGCATGTAGATGCCGTCCAGATCGGGACGCTCCTCGCGATCCACTTTGATGCAGATGAAATGTTCGTTCATCAGCGCGGCGATGGAAGCGTCCTCGAAGGACTCGTGTGCCATGACGTGACACCAGTGGCAGGCGGCGTAACCTATGCTGAGGAAGATGGGCTTATTTTCGGCGCTGGCTTTTGTCAACGCCTCTTCACCCCAAGGATGCCAGTCCACGGGGTTGTGGGAATGTTGAAGAAGATAAGGGGAGGTGGAAGTTGAAAGATGGTTCATTATGGATTGATTATATCCAATTCGTTGCGCGAATCCTCGATTAGAATTGCATCGTTTTCCATAACAAGGCTCACGCAAAAATGTTATCCCGCCTCCTCCGTCAATCCTCCGTCCCTCGCGAATACCGTTCCAACTTCCTTCACCTCTACCTCGATATCGGCTGGTTCGGGATCCTCAGTGGCTCCTCCATCAACTTCCTCGCGGTCTACGCCGCGCGCCTCGGCGCGTCTGCAATGCAGATCGGACTCATCGGCGCGGCTTCGGCGGCTGTCAGTTTGCTCATCGCCATTCCCTCGGGTCGCTGGGTGGAAAAACGCAACACAGGCCAGGCCGTCTTCTGGTCGTCGGTTGTTTATCGTCTCGGCTACGTTCTGTGGATTCCCCTCCCGTGGCTCTTCGGCGCGCAAGGCCAGGTGTGGGCGCTGATCCTTATCAACCTGCTGATGGCAATTCCGCTCACCCCGCTCGGCGTGGGCTTCAACGCGCTCTTCGCGGAGGCCGTCCCCAGCCAGTATCGCGCCCACGTGGCGGGCATGCGCAACATTGTCCTCTCCGTGGCGTTCATAGCGAGTTCGCTCCTCAGCGGCTACATTCTCGAATCGGTGGACTTTCCCACGGGCTACCAAATCATTTTTGGGATTGGATTTTTCGGCGCGGCGATGAGCAGTCTGCATCTCTATTTTGTACGTCCCCTCAAAAAGGACCGCGCTTCGCTTCCCTCCGACCTTGTAGCGGAACCGGCCTCCCCAGCCGAATCCCCCCGCGGCGTTACCTCCTCCCTCCGCCTCGACGTGTTGCGCGGCCCCTTCGGCAAGGTCGCGGCGGTGATGTTGTTCTTCCACCTCGCGCATTACATCGCCAGCCCCATCTATCCGCTATTCAACGTCAACGTCTTGCACCTCAACGATGACCACATCGGCAACGGGACGGCGCTCTTCTACCTGACTGTGCTGATCGGCTCCACGCGTCTCAACCGACTGGTGGGGCGGCTCGGTCATCGCCGCGTCACCGGCTGGGGGATGATCGGCATGGCGATGTATCCCCTTCTGCTGGGGCTTTCGCAAAACGTCTGGCATTATTACGGCGTCTCGCTCGTCGGCGGCTTCACCTGGGGACTCGCCGGCGGCGCGTACGCCAACTACCTGCTCGAACAGATTCCCGATAACGACCGTCCCGCGCACCTGGCCTGGTATAACATCGCGCTCAACGCGGCGGTGTTGGCGAGCTCCTTCCTTGGCCCCCTCATCGCGGATAGCGTCGGTCTGGTCGCCGCGTTGATGATCTTCGGCCTCATGCGCGCGATTGCAGGGATGGTCGTTTTGCGACGCGGTTAAAACAAAACAACCTGGAATTTTCCAGGTTGTTTCTCCTTTTGGCGGTCCCGACGGGATTAGGGTTCGTGACGCGTAACCGCACAAAGCTCTCAATACCACAACCAAATTTCGGATTTCCGACGAACTGTGGGGCATTCTTCAGCCCTTACTTCCAGAGCATGTCAATACACACCGCTTTGGCGGAGGACGTCTGCGCGTTTCAGATCGAAAATGTGCCGATGCGATTTTCTATGTG
>JACRBL010000033.1 GCA_016234485.1 Chloroflexota bacterium | reverse complement strand
GCACGCTGTTTGACTTCTGCTCGTTTGTCTTGCCGAATGGCTTTTTCTATTTCGGCTAACTCTTTTGGCTTGAGTTGGTATACGGTTCTCATGACGAAAGTGTATCATGCCTTATAATCTATTTCGACTGACTACTTAGCGTATTTAGTTGCTCTTGTGATAATCCTTTTTGTGGTTGAGATGGTCGTGGCGGTCTTAGTTCTGGGATTGATGATTCTTTTTGAATCATTTCTGTCATCCTTGCCATCCTTGCTATGGACCAGCCTATATATCATGCTAGTTGCCCTCGTGGTCCTTTCCCCATTTGCTTTGTTGTTGGGAGAAACGAATAAATGGATTTTGCAGAAAGAACCAAATGATCCTGCAAGACCGAAGATTGTGCTTTGCTGTGCGTTGACAGCCATCGGAGTTTATTT
This sequence comes from Chloroflexota bacterium, assembly GCA_016234485.1. Classification (GTDB taxonomy): domain Bacteria; phylum Chloroflexota; class Anaerolineae; order Anaerolineales; family Villigracilaceae; genus Denitrolinea. Next base: position 11,649 of record JACRBL010000033.1, on the reverse strand, counting down.
CCTTGGTGTTTTGCCATGGCCTCTGTGGGCGTTGGGAATCATTGAAAGATACCAGTGGGCATTATTTATTTCGATTAGTGTTTCAGTTTTAATCACCGTGTTGGGATACCGTTCGATCCGCAACGCAAAATAACGGATTGGAGGACAGAATGAAATCACGAAATCCCGCTTTTGAAAACAGCCTCGCCTGTCTGCAACATCCGTTGACGTTGTTGAGCATTGCCGTTCTCCTGCTCAATGACCATGTGCTGAAAATAGTTGCTCCATCCTGGCTGACAGGGAAAATCAGCGACTTTGCGGGGTTGTTCTTCTTTCCCTTTATCGTCGCAGCGGGATTGAGTCTGATTTTTTCGAAGCTCAATTTGACGCGTCAACGGATTGGGCAAATCACTTTTGGATTGGTAGCGATTTGGTTCACTTTGCTCAAGACGGTTCCATTCGTCAATTTGTTGACCGCGGATATTGCATCCCTGTTTATCGGTGCGCCTGCGCGTTTGATTCTCGACCCAACAGATTTGATGGCGTTGATTATTCTATATCCCGCGTGGATGATATGGAACCAACCTCGCTCGATAAAATTGACAAAGTTTGCTTACTTAGCGCTATCAATAGGGGCGTTTGCTGTCATGGCAACATCACCAAGAGAGGCAACAGTTTATAGCGTCACTGATTTGAATGTCACCAAGGACGGAATTGTTTACGCGACCGACAAAGAAAATTACGGAGAGCGGCCTCCAATCGCGATTAGCAAAGATGGCGGTCAAACATGGGAATTATCATTTGAAGAAAAAGACGCGAAAAATATAGATCAAAAAACATATCCCATTTCACTGTGCTACAGAGTAGATTTTTCCAGAAATTGCTATCGCATTAAAAGCAATCGGCAATTTGAAATCACATCTGATGATGATAGCGGCGAAAAGAATTGGTTTCTGGTTTTTGATTCGAATGATCTTGTTGTCAAAGCAACAGATATGGCAATTGTTTCATGGGAAGGAAAAGATTATCTGCTCGTTGCCATTGGAGAAGGCGGAATATTACGCCGCGAGTTATTGCATGGGGGCTGGGAAATTATCGAGGTTCTCGGCGCAAAAAATCGGTAGTGCAGTTGTTGCATTATAGAAAAATCATGAACAATTCCACTGTTTACCACCGCCGCTCCATCCATCTAACTGCTGGAAAACATTTCAAAATTGTATTGGGCCAAACACCCCATCCCTGATATACTGCCGCAAGAGGTTAAAAAAGGAGGCTTTTTATGAAACTGTTCCAAGCTTTGCTCATTTGTGTAATCCTATCGGGGTGTTCTGCAATCGCGCCGCCGCCCACCGCGACGCCGACCAATGTCCCCACGAGCACAGCCACCCATACCCCCAAGCCCGATCTCACCGCCACCGCAAAGGTTAATGCGGCCGCCTCGCAGACCAAGGCCGTTGACAACACACGCGCAACGATGACTCAAAAGGCCATCCCAACGGTCACGGCGGCGGCGCACGCGTCCGATATTCTGACGCAGATCATGGCGGCCGCGGGAGAATCAGGCGATGTGGATGTGGATCTTTCCACGGCGAAGCGAGTCTTCGGCCCTGCCGCGTACAGCCTGATACAGAAAAACGATAAGTACGTGGAAGTGTATCGCGCGGACGTCGAGTTGGAGAACTTCATCGTCGCCATCACCTTTGTCAACCCGTTCGATACGGCCACCACGGGGAATTGGGACTACGGCCTCATTTTCCGCGACCTGAAAGACGTGTCAGACTACAGACTGGTTGTGCTTTCGAACCAAACGTGGACGATGCTCGACAGCCACAAGCAACGATACATCGACTCGAACGCCAGCCAAAGCATCACCAGCAAGAAAGATGAAGAAAACACCGTCTGGCTCATCGTTTCTGGCAAGAAGGCCTACTTCTTCATCAACGGCGCTTACATGAAGTCAGCGAATATTCCCGAGGTGACAAAGGGAGATATCATGGCCGCCACGGGCATGTACTACGGCAACTCGAAAGCGCAGATGAGAACGGACTTCCGCGATTTCATTATCTGGTCACTGCCGTAAGCCGCCAGCCGAATACAACTTAATAGCCCATCTAAAAACACAGCCGCCCTGATGGGCGGCTGTGTCTTTTCACAACTGTTCAGGCGGCGCAAAAAATTGGAAATATGCAAACCCCACCGCCACCACCAGATACACAAGCAGGATCACCCAGCCAAACCAGCCGAACACGCCAGTCAATGTACCATTGAGCGCGACCACGATTCCGATCACGCCCGCGGTCATATTGCCGTAATTGATGGCCGAACGCGCGGGGCGGTCGGTCACGTCGCGAGCGAAGAGGGTGATCAGGCCGCCCACTGTCAACTCCACCGCGATCAACTGGCAGAGCGTGCGCGCCTCGGCGCCATCGTTCATGCCGAACAGCGCCAGCATCACCTGTGGCATCAACAAGAGACCAAGCGCAAAGACCAGGCAGAAGACCGTGTTGAGCAAATACAAATTTCGCAGTTTCAGAAGTTTCATGGGATTCTCCTTTTAGGTTGGCGCCATTCTATGTCAACTCATGGGTAGACTCAACGGTACGTCGGTACTGGGGTTGGGTCATGTATAACATCCGCCGCTCCCTTGTTGATGGTAAAAAAAACTTTTCCAAGAGGGAGTTTCCTGGAAAAGCCATCTACCTAATCGCTATGAAATGTTCGACTAGTTGCTCGCGTCGTCTCCGCCTTTGGTGGAGTCGCCACCGCCCTTGGTCGAGTCACCGCCGCCTTTGGTGGAATCGCCACCGCCTTTCGTTGAGTCACCGCCACCCTTTGTCGAGTCGCCACCGCCTTTAGTCTCGTCGTCTGCCACAACATTAAATTTCAACGGAGCGCCAGATCCCGCCGGATATTCCGTCGGTGTGGACGTCGCGACCGATTTCGGAGCGACGCGCTTGGTTGTCTTTTTCGGCGTGGTCTTTTTCGCGACGGTCTTGACCGTCTTTTTTGGGGTGGTCTTTTTTACGGTACGCTTGACCGTCTTTTTCGGCGCGGTCTTCTTCGGGGCGTTCTTTTTCGCCACGGGTTTCTTTACCGCGGTTTTCTTGGGAGTTGCCTTTTTTACGAGTTTAAGTTTCTTCGCGACAACCTTTTTAACCGTGGTCTTCTTTGGCTTTGCCTTGCTTTTGGTTGTTTTCTTCTTTTTAGTGGCCATGGGAATTCTCCTTTGGATAAAAGTTGGACACAGCGGAACGATGCATAAAGAATATCATAAATCTGGTCATTTTCAACGCCAAATAGAAAGGCATCCTTCCGCCAGGTTGACGGATAAAACCTACTTTCCGTACATGGTTAGCGGCAACAAATCGCCATACATTCGGAAAACCGGCGTTTGCAGGTGATTGGTGTAGTACAACACTCTTCTCTGCACCGAGGCCATCAGATTCATCATGCTCATGTCGGTTTCAAATTCCAGGGCCTCGAGCAGAGATTTGGTAAAGACACCGTGACCGATCGCTTCATGTTCACGCGCGTACTCCTCACTGCGGGAGGCGTTCAAGATGTATAAGCCGCGTTCGTTGATGGCGTAGATACGCTTTGCCAGTTCGTTCGGGTCCAGCCCGCGGACCGCGTCGCTGCCCGCCATGCCAGAGTGACAGGCGTCTGTGGCGAGGATCACATCGGCAGGGAGAGATGTGATCTTTTCGCCAAGTTCAATGAACGAAAGGCCCGTGGCGCGCGTGCTGGTTTTCATCAGGTCATAACACCAAAAATACAGTTCGCGTTCGAAATCATCACTGCGGCGAACGCCATGTCCCGAGAGGAACAGCAGAAACACATCGCGTTGTTGTTTGCCCGATGCATTGCGCTTCCTGATCTTTTCGCAGATCTTGTCCACGGCTTTGAAGATCGCCGCCTTGGTGGCCTGCTGATTTAACAGGATGGTCGCCTCCACAGACTGGAACGCCTTGTTCTTCAACGCGCCTTTCTTATCCAACTTGCCTGAAAGTTTCGACTTCCCAAAGGCGTTGTAAATGCTGATGGCGTCATCGTCGGCGAAGGTCAGGGACTTGAAATCGTCGGTCTCGTTTTGCAAGGTGGAGACGCCCACAGAAAGAATATACAGCGTCCCATTCTCCTGCGCGCCGAGCAACGCGTTCGCCTGCGAGCGTGCGGCTTCGGCGGCCTTTGCGCCTCGGGCCGTGCCCAGCCCCTCGAGCGGTCCGGATGCATTTCTTTTCCCGGTCGTCTTGGGTGGCGGCCCCATGACGTCGTAAACGAGAGGGACGGATTTTGAGTTTTTCGTCTCGGCAAAAATTTTGAAGCGGTTTCGCCCAGGCTCAAGAGGAAGAGTGACTTTATTCGTCCCCTTTTTTGGTTTCCCCTCCCAGGCAAATTGATCGTTCTGAATGATCCACACGCGCGTGACGGGCGCGCCGGGATTCAACGCTTGCGCCAAAAATTTAAAGGCGACCTTCTTCGCCTCGGCCGCGATCCCGTTCGGGGCCAGTTCCACGATCGGCGGGAGGATGGTTTCGACGTGGATCGCCTCCTGCGACTGTCCTTGTCCGCCAAGCGCCTCCAGTGCGCGCGCCTCGCTTCCATGCTCGAAAATGGACTGGATAACATCCGGGCGGAAGAAGGTTTTGATGAAACGGTCGCTGGGGAAATACAACGCCTCCATCTCCGCGCCGCGGTTGATGTGATACCCGAAGCGCTGATCGCCATGCTGGCTGGCGTTGTAATATCCGCTCTTGCTCCAGATCACCCACTCATCATCCGAGCCGACGAAAAGATTCAAGGCGGGATAAAGATGCTCGCCCGTATCGTCTTCCACGTCGTCCACGAACCACAAGCGCAGGACCTGATCGGCCCCAGTGGTGACGAGCCAGCGTCCGCCCGCGGCGTGATCGAGAACCGCCGCTTCATGCCCGACGAGATTCCGCTCACTCATCTGATAATATCCCTCCGGGCGACGGGGCGCGACACGCACCTTGCCATCCGGCGAGCCTGCCACAACAGACCCCTTCTCCGTGAAGCCATAGGTGGACACGTTGTACCACTCGCCCGTCGGCAAGGGGAACAGCTCCATATCGGGCAGGAGTCCCAGATTCCAATTGAAGCGATCCGAGAAGTCGAGTTGTTTTTCGCCGAAGGTTTTTTGGGCGCGCCGAAAGTCAATTGCCTGCTGGAACGGAAACGATTTCAACGTCATGGAGCGCAGATCAAAGACGCGTTGCAGAACGATGTTGCCGTTCTTCAAGCGCAGGTCATCGCGCATGCCAAAGCCGATCTGCTCATCGGGGCTGATGCCAACCACATGGACGACCCGTCCCACGCCTTTAAGTTCGGCGACGAATTTGCCTTCCATGTGTTTCGTTTCCCAAAAGTGGATCGCGTTCTGGTCGCCGCCCACGCTCACCGCCATTCCGTCTTTCAACAGGGCCACGCCCCACACTTCCGAGTCGTGACCGAAATAGGCGCTTTTCAACGGGAAGCTTCCGTAGGCCACATCGTACACTTTCACTTGGATGAGGGCCTTGTCCTCCCGCTGGCCTACGATGAGTTGGTTTTCATCCGGCGAGAAAGCCGGCGGCGCAGGGACAGTCTCCGAGTCGACCGCGTTCACCAATTGTCCCTCGTGATCGTAGCAATAAAACTTCTTGTTCTTTTCTTCCGAAAGGGCCGCGGCTGTGACGATGATAAATTGCCTGCCAACCGCCAGCGAATCGGGCGCGATCTGATCGTCCAATTCTTTCTCGAACAACTTGGTCAATTTCTGTGCGGAGGAAAGCGAGAAGGAATACAGCCTGCCCGAATATTCAGGGGCGTTCGGACGCCAATGTTCCCATGAGGCCGCGACAACGCGATACGAACCGTCCTTGCCTGCTTTTTCGGGGACAAAGCGGACATACGAGGGAATCAAGTCGTTTTCATATAAAGCGGCGCTCGCGAGCGGGGCTGGCTTTTTCCCAAACCCGGTTAATACCGCCTTCGATTCGTAGACCATGACCATGCCGCGCCTGGAGTCGTTTGGGTTGCCGGCAATGACCAGATATTTTCCATCACGACTAAAGTCCAGGTCTTGAAGCGTGCCGGGAAAGCGGAAGCCTGCCTGCAGGTTCCCCGTCGCGATCTCAAAGAAGCGCACATCGGTCTGTCGGAACTGGGCGTCGAAATTTCCGTCCGGGTACATCCATGCCAACGAGGCGAGATATTTTCCGTTGGGGCTGATCGCCATGGCCTGAAGGCTTCCGTGCGAGCCCGGCCCGATCTCTCCCAAAAGCATTCTGGTCTGCGTTTTCGATTCGATGTCCCAAACGCGAATGGTCTTGTCACCGCCCGCCGTGATCAGCGAGCGCCCGTCGGGAGTGACCAATAACTGGTTGACCCGCGCCGTGTGCGCGCCGGTTTCCAGTTTGAGAAAAGCTTCATAGTTTGCAGTTTTTTTCATCGCATACTCCTAAAAATTAAATTCTCTACCGTACATTTGTTTTTGCGAGCGCTCTTCCCTGGCACCGCCCGCCAGGGCAGGTGTGCGAAGCAATCCCCTCCATGACGTGGAGACTGCTTCGTCGGGAAGACCGCCCTCCTCGCAGAAACACCAGTTCTGGCGGCAGTTGCACTGCCGCCCCCCCAGCAGTACAACTGCTGGGGGAACGATCACAGCAACTCCCAGAGAGCCAAATTAAAGACGGTTCACATTTGGCGATCAGTACCGTAACATTTATGTTGCCACTCCAGGCAAATCGGCGGCAAATTCGAGGATGGCGCGGTTCTCGGGAATGTTGAGGAATCCCTCGTGCATGGATGGATCGGAAATTTTTTCACAGCGCGCCAACAATTCCGCATGGACGCGGCGGATCAGGCGCTCGGCTTGCGGGTCGGCGGAGGCGCGCAGTACGCGGATGCACGTCTGGTATAGCCACATTGGGATGACGTGCGCCTGGTCGGTGGGCGGGTCCTGCAAAAGCTGGCTGACAAGCTCGGCCACCGCCGCGCCCGCCGAGGTCAGGGCCGACGCGTCGCGGCGCGCAAGCGCGACCTCCGCGAGGCCCATCTGCAATTCGAACATCGGCAACGCTTCCTTGTATTCCTCTTCGATCTCTTGTGCAGACAGGAACACTTTCTCGGCGAAATCGTTTTCGTTCATTTGAAGTTTCATCAGCCCGATGCGCGTCAACACGCTGACCTCCAGCCGTTTCGCGCCGATCTCGCGCGCGATCGCCAGGGCATCTTCCGCGAGTTTCAGCGCGCGTTCTTTTTCTCCCAGCGCGAATTCGATCAAGGCGTGATTTTCCAGCGTGTATGCTTCGCCCACGCGGTAGGTGGCCGCGCGGAGAAGTTGGAGCGATTCTTCCGCGGCCTTCCTGCCGGGGACGTATAGCCCAAGTTCGCGATAGGCTTCGCTGATGTTGTGCATGGCGATTCCCTGCACGTTTGGGTCGTTCACTTCAGCGGCCAACAACTCGGCCCGCGAACAATACAACAACGCATTGGCGAAATCGCCAGAGACAATGCTGGCCCGCCCCATGTTGTTAAGCAGGCTCGATTCGCCGGAACGGTCGCCGATCTTTCTTGCGATCTTTTGAGCCTTTTCATAATGTGCGAGCGCATCGCCAAATTGATACATATCCTTCTTGACGATGCCCAGGTTGTTTAGAATTTCCAATTCGCGCCGAACATCGCCGCCCTGACGGATCAACTCCAGCGACTGTTCCAACAGCGCGGCGGCGGAGGCGTTATCTCCGTTATACCAATGCCACAAACCCAACTGGGCCAGCGCGTTATATTCGCCGCGCAGATATTGATGCGCGCGCGCCTGGGCCAGCGCGTCGTCCAACTGCGGGCGGGAGGCGATGGCCTGTCCCGAAAGGAACATGGCGCGGGCGTCCAGCAGTAACGCGTCCACCAGCAAGTCGGATGCCTGTCCAGGAGAGGAGGCGAGTTCCTCGATGGCCGAACGCGCGCTCGCCCTAGCCGCCAAGTTGTCCCCCTCGTCAATGTCCAACTTTGCCTGTCGGATCGCGATCTGCGCGTCGAGATGGGACGCGTCTTCAAATTTGTTCGCCAGGCGGCCAAGTTCGCCCAGGTCGCGTCTTTGCTCCGTGCGCCTGCCAAGCAGGTCGTAGACCCTCTCGCGTTTCAGCAGAGTATCGAAGTAAAACCGACTGTCAGTATCGGATGCAAGCGCCAGGGCGCGGTTGAAATAGGAGAGGGCCTCGTCATTCGCAAAGTTCGCGGCGGCCTGCTCGCCCGCCTTAATCAGATAATGACGCGCCTTGTCTTGAATCTGGGCCTTCTCAAAATGGAGCGCCAATTGCGGGGCCAGGCTGTCTACTTGATCGGGATGGGAATCTTCAAGATAGTGGGCGTATTGCCCGTGCAGTTTTGCACGCGTGGCATACGCGATGCTTTCATATCCCACCTCGTGGGTGACGAGATGTTTGAAGATATAGGTCAGCTCGGGTTCGGGCGTTTCAAGGATAGTCAGGTCGAGGCGGTTCATGGCCTGCAAATCCGTTTTCACCTGTTCGATATCGCCGAGGGACGGATAGTAATCGCACAAGTGGTCAAAACGAAAGGCCCGCCCGATGACGCTGGCAACCTTCAACGAGAGTTGTTGCGAGGGCGTCAACTGGTCAATGCGGCTGAGGATCAGGCTGTGCAGGCTGGTCGGGAGTTCCAATGAACTCCACGCGTCGGTATTGCGCAGGTCAACGCCGGTATCGTGCAGATAGTTGAGCAATTCCTCCACGTAGAAGGGATTGCCCTGGGCGCGGTTGGTGATCCGTTCGATCAAAAGGCGCGACACGCCGCCTCTCTGTTCGGGGAATAACTGGGCCAGTTTTCCGCGAATGATCTGCTCTGATTCGGCGGAATTTAGGTCGGTTAATTTAATTTCCGTAAAATACCCCAGGGACTTGATGCGCTCCATCGATAGAGGGATATTAACCGCCTCCGGCGGGCGATAGGTGAGCAGGATCAACACCGGCAGGTTTTCGATCGCGTGCGCCACCAGTTCGAGCAGATCGGAGGAGACAGGGTCTATCCAATGCAAGTCTTCGAGCGCCAGCAACAACCCGCCTCCATCCTCCGCCGCCTCGCGCGCCGAAAATTCGAGGCACTTCACCAGAAGCGCTTCGAGTTGACTCTTTCGATCCTTGGGCTGGAGCGCGCTCGTGAAATCATTTTCGGGCAATGGCACGCCGAGAACCGATCCCAATAAAGGAAGCGCGTCCAAATTTTCGGGCGTTCGATCCTCCAATTCCAATTCGATGGAACGGATTTGTTTACGAATGGGCATGGCCGGATCAAGATCGAAAATCGCGTTCCAGACCGCGTTCCAAACCAGGTAGGGCGTGTTGACGCCGTCCGACTTGCACGCGCCCGCGTACCCGGTCATTTTGTTGCGATACGCCAACCGGATGCCCTCCGCCGCCAGCCGCGACTTGCCCATCCCCGCTTCGGCCGTGATCCCGACGATTTGGCCGCGTCCGCGCAACGCTAGCGCCAGTTTTTGCGAGATCGTCTCCAGGTCATTTACGCGTCCGATCATGGGAAGCCCGTAGGCGGGTTCCTGCAAACGGACCGAGCGTTTTTGTTGCATTCCAAGCACAGAGAAAACCGGGATCGGTTCCGACTTGCCTTTTACGTGCATCGGAGGACGGGCATCCAGCGTGAACTCTTCTGCTACAGCTTTTCGGACGCGCCCCGAAATGAGGATCTCGCCCGGCGCGGCGGTTGTCATCAACCGCGCCGCCAGGTTCACATCGTCCCCTTGCGCGCCGAACGATTTACGCGTGGATGCGCCATACCAGCCGATGAACATGATGCCTTGCGTCACGCCGATCTGGAGCGGCTCGACAAAGCCGAGCGATTGCGCCGCTTCGCGCAACGCCAACGCCAGTTTCACCGAGCGGCGGCAGTCATCCTCGTGCAAGCCCAGCGCGCCGATGTTGATATAGGCATAACTGCCTTTGTCGCCAATTGAAATTTGGAAAAACGTCCCGCCAAACCGTTTCACCCGGGCCTGCATCAAACGGACGAGGGAATTTAATTGCTCCCCGGCTTCATCGGAATCATAATCAATGCCGCTGAAGCGGACGAACATCGCCACGCATGGACGGAACTCCGTCATCATGTCCTGCCCCGATTGTTCGCGGGCAAAGACCACCTCATGCAACCAGGTTTTCAACGCCTCATCGGAAGGCAGGCGCACACCCTCCTCTTTTCCCCACGCCGCGCTTTTGCCGTGGAACGCACGTACCACCGCAAACTTGATCGCCGATTCCGATTCTGAAAACGACCGCCACTCGCCGATTGATAAATCCGACCCCAGCGCCCGCGCCGTGGCTTCGTCGGCCAACACCTCTCCCTTGTGCGCGATGCTCTCGCCCACGGATGTGCGCGCCACGGTCGCGCCCGCCAACGCGTCAATGCATTTGATCGCCGGGTCGCCCACCACAAACCGACGCGCCGGCCCCGTCGAAACCGCCACCTTCATCGCCAGCGCCGACTCGACCTCGCCCGTCAACGGGATGGTATTAAACGAACGCAACACAGTCTGAAATGCCAGCGCGCATTGTACCGCCCGCGCTTCCGCCGCGCCGTCTGCCGCGTCAAACCAGCACATGATCGCGTCCCCCGCAAAATCAATCACACTGCCCCCGAAGCGCTCCACCTCGGCGATCAACTCGGAGTAGAGCGAATTGAGATACCTTGTCATTTCCTCCGCGCCCCGCCGCGGGCCGAGCGCGTCGCGCAACGCTTCTGTCAGTGGCGTGAAGCCAGAGATGTCGGCAAAGAGGGCCGAGCCAAACGTGCGGTCAGGAAGCGATTCGCCGCGCGCCAACGCTCGAAGTCGGTCTTGGGGGAGATAGGCATGAAGGGACATGGAAAACGCATCCGAAACTTCCCCCTCATTTTACTTGATTCACGCGCCGCGGCGGCATCGCATACAAAAAGAGCAAGCGCTCTCGATCCACTTTCGACGGCTCGCAAGCGGTCATGCGCGTGGAGTCGAATCCCAACTGTGCGCGAATTTCAAGATACGCGGACGGATGTAAAAAATGAACGGGTCGGCGATAGGACGATTTTTCTTGATGAGTTTCATCGCCGCGTACGGATCGTGCCCCTGCGCGATCAACACGGCCGCGCCCATCACCACGCCGCGGTGACGCCCGTACGCGCAGTGAGTGTAAACCTTGCCGCCCGCGCGGATGATCTCGAGCGCGGCGCTCGCGCCTAGAGTCAACTTGGGAATGGAAATGGGGAAGAACGGATTATCGCGCGTGCGAAGCCAGAGCAATTGAATGGGGTTGGGATGCGGGTCGGGCGCGGGTCCCTGCTCGTGCCGCATGTTGATGACGAGGCGCACGCCCAGCGCGCGCAGGCGGTTGTAATCATCGGCGGCAGGCGTCGTGCCGATGAAGAGGTCGGGGGTGATGGGGGAGAAATCCATGCGGAAATATTATCATATCGCCCTTGAATTAACCGCAAAGACCGCGGAGAATGCGAAGAAAATTCAGGCTCTACCGTTTTTAACGGGAAAACCATTTTCACCACAAAGGACACAAAGGTCACGAAGGAAAAACGCCTGTAATTTTGACGCTTTTTCCCCCTTTGTGTACTTCCCTGGCACCGCCCGCCAGGGCAGGTGTGTGTCCT
>JACRBL010000035.1 GCA_016234485.1 Chloroflexota bacterium | reverse complement strand
TAGGGTTTCCCTTGCCACATTGTCGAGGGAGCTTCAGAAACGATTCTGCTTCGGGTCATCGCCCCTGTCCCTCTAGCCACTCTGCACACTCCGTGCAGGGTTCCGCTTGGAACTTTCTACCTACATGCTTCTTGGCGCACCACCCGAGGGATGGTTGTGCGCCACCACGATGGCCGAGGCCAGACGCTGGACAGCCGCGCGGAAGATCTCGCCCACGCGCACCTGCGAGGAGTTCACCGAACCCTGGTAGATCTCCACGATGTCCAGCACACGATTGCGCCGGTCCAGCAGGAGAACGCGCAGGTGTTCCTTTTCGAGCAGGCTCATCTCGGATTGCACCAGCGCGGCCGCGTCCGCCGGACTGTTGATCGTGGGACGTTCCTCGTCCGGCAGACTCATGCGCAACCCCAGGTTGAGAGCAGCCTTGAGGAGCACGGCAGTCGCCTGGCTGATGCCGCGCACCGCCGCGAGTTCCGATGGATGCGCCTGATACAGGCGGCGCACATCGCCACCGAAGTAGGCTAGCAATGCTTGTGCAATTTCGATCTGCTTCTGCCCTCCGATCACTGCCGCCAAGAGTTCGGTGAGGTTGCAGGCGGCCGCGTTCTGGTACACGCGTTGGGAGGGCTGTTCGCGCAGGGGCAGGTTCTTCAGATTGGTCTGTTCGTATCGCGGCAGGGAGGGAAAGGTCAGTTGGTTGTTCATGGGACTCCCGGGAATCAGAAGGCGGCGCAGAAGAATCTGCGCCGTCTCGGTGGGTTGCGGTTCCATTACGCCATCGCCATGTCGGGCAGGTTCAGCGCGAGCGCTTCCTCCTCTGGAAATGGATCTTTTGCGCCCTCGATCAAGAGCGGCATGATCAGGACGGTGAATGCGCCCGCCTCCAGTAGGATCGGTTTTTTTGCCATCTGCCAGTTTAAGCGTGACGGCGCCCTTGCAGGATTCTGCGGCGCGTTTCAGGAAGGCAGCCGAAAGCCAGGCGCTTGTCTGCTCCCCACTAGCCGCGCCATCCAACAGATTGCGCGCCTGCCCGTTGGGCGTCTCATCCGAGGCCATCTTCACCGATCCGCCCGAAGCCTTGATAAAGGCGTTATGCGTGCCCATCGCCTGTACCATGCGGATGGTCTGCATCAGGCTGGCCTGCTGAATGGTGAGATGGGCGAGCGTGTCGCCGCGCGCCTGCTCGATGAGATTTCCGATCTGCGCGGCGGGGAAGTTCTCCGCGCCGGTGACGGTGGCGAGCGTCAGGTCTTTGGAGACTGCCGCGTTCGTGATCTGGAAGAGAATGCGGTTCGGGCTGGAAGTTCCAATGCGAACCATGTCATGTTCCTCCACGACAGTGGATAACAGGCGGGCGAAGTTCCACGGCAGGGAGAGCGTGGTCGGTTGAGAAATGCCTTGCACGTTTTCACGCACGCTGCCAGCAGAGAAGCCGTCCGCGGCTTGGGTGAGGATGGACTCATTTTCCACCGTGAAGTGGACCGCTTGCAGGGCGGGGCGCGCGCCGTCTGTGGAGGCAAAGGGCAGAACCCGCAACAGACTGCGCAGGATCGCGCCCGAAACGCTGGCAAGAGTCTGGATGGCTTCCTCACCGATCACGGGCAGTTGTTCCTCCACGATGCGCAACGTGGTGCGATTGGACTGGCTGTTGAGGAGGAACGAATTCCCCTCCACCGAAAGTTGGATCGAACCTGCGAGTGTATCCACTACGGCGTTCAACGTCAGCGCATCCACGCAGACCGAGAGGTCTTCATCGCAGGCGACCTGCACGACGGCGCGCGCGGCGGACTCGCCGTTGAAGCAGGACAGGCTCAGTCGCCCGTCCGTATTCGCGTCCAGACGAACGAGTGAGAAGGCGGGTAGGGAAGATGTTTTCTGGCTGGCACGCGTCACGGCATTCAGGGCCGCACGCAGGATTTCTTGTGAAATGGCGATCATGGTTTTCTCCTTGAGGGAAATTACTTGCAGACGTCGCGCAGGCGTTTGTCCATCTCGTACTCGCCGCTAAAGATGTAGCGCGCAAACTCGATCACGAACCAAAGGGCCCAGACGGAAACGGGTACGCCAATCAGAGTGGCGATCAGGGTCAATGCAGACATGAGGGTTCTCCTTGGGGAAAAGAAAATCGGGGAGCGATGTCGCTCCCCGATTGGGTGAGGGTGAAGTTAGATTCCAGACGGCCACCATCCGCTCAGGATGGCTTCGTCCGGGTCCAGTTGATTGGGCGGTAACACGGTGCGCACGCTCGCGCCCCCGCGGCGGATGGTGGATGACAGCGCCAGCGCCCATTCGACCCCGGCGGGATCGGGATCGCGCATCAGGATGTATTCGTATTGACCGTGTTCCCGAAACCACCGATGCATTTTGGCGGCGGGACTGGCGCCGTTGGTATAGACCGCGACCGTATCGGCTTCGCGTCCGAGTTGGTGGATCTTCTGCGCGGCGATCAGCAGGTCGAATAGACCTTCGAGTACGATCACGGTGCGCGTACCGGGCGTGATGCGCCAACAGCCGAGCGGTTGTGAGCGAAGCCCCCAGGTTTTGTGATTCTTCTCGGGTGTGAAGGATCTTGTACCTTTGGGCAGTTGCTCCTTGGGGATGTAACGTACGTTCATCACGGTGGGGTGTGTCGGCGGGTCGGCATAGATCACGCCGCCAGCCCATAGCCACGTCCCATCGTTGCGCACCAGCATGGATTGTTTGGCGGCTTCGATGGTCTCGCGATGCACGTTCGGAACGGGGATGCCATAGCCGAGTCCGTACACGAGGGCGGTGTAGGGCGTCACGCCACGCGAGGCGAGGTAGGCCCAGGCGGGCGAACGTTGCACGACCGCGCGCGCCTCCGATACGGCTTCATCCAATCGTTCGATCTGGGATGGCGGACGCGGTGGGCGTGTCGGTTGTAGCGCCGATACAGGCGGCTTCCAGTCCTGCCCAAGTTTCTTGCGCAGCGAATTCAACGAACCGCCCGTCGCGCCGCAGCGCAGGCACTTCCAATAGCCTTTGACCAGATGCACGCCGAGATTCGGGTGACCGCCCTGTCCCTGGCGGTCCGCGTCGTTATGGAAGGGACACCAAAAGGTGGCCCAGTCCCGATTGCGTTCCACCCGAACCGCGGTTCCGAGGATCTCTTCGGCGGCGGAGAGGATATCGTCCATGTAATTTTCTACGGCCTCCTTTGCGAGGATTTATGCGCCCGGCAAATGGGCGACGATTGCCAGGAAACTGCCAAGCCAGCGATGTGGCTAACTGGCGGCGGTGGCGACCAGGATGAGAAGCAGAACGAGGGTTCTCATGCTCATTCTCCTTTCGTGGATGGGTTGAATCCTTCCAGAGGAATGGCATGATCACGCATCCACGCGGACCGAGGAGCGGTCTCCTGCTCATCGGATCTCCACGCTGGCCCAAGCGGGCGCGGTGACGTACACCGCCGCGTCTTCGCGTAGCAGTGTAACGGTGGCGGAATACAGGTAGTCTCCCTGCTGTCGGCCGATGGAAGAAGCGACGTTGAGAAATTGGCCGCCCGCAAACACACGGCGCTGCGCGGCGTTCAGGCGAAATGGCGCGGAAATCTTGACAGTCTTGCTCGTTGTGGTATCATGCGATTGGAACATTTGTTTCACCTTTGAGACCGTCCAGTTGGCGCTGGGCGGTCTCGCTTTTTACGTGCCGGGCCTCTCACCCCGGCGAGTCCTCGCTGTGGAATCGAAAACGGGCGCCGTCCAGGATGAACTGGGAACGGCGCCCGTTTTGTGTTACGTGCAGGATATAAGGTTGTGAGATCGATTCAGGTTAGCGCTTGTATCGGTCTACAGGCGGCAACCATGAGTAGCATGACCAAATGTATCGGCGCATGTGCAGGACAGATGGGATGTGAATCGTTTTCTATTTGTCTTGCTTCTCCTTTCAGATGGATGTGTTTGGACTTGGAACGATGGCAGGAACGTGTGAACTTGCTTGTAGAACAGGATGGAGATTGGGGAATAGGGTGTGGATTTGGGCAATGCTCTCCTTGGGAATAATTGGCAGTGAAGGTGGGATACAACAGGAGAAGCCCAGCGGGAGCCGGGCTTCTTGAGAGGGGGGATGGATTGTGGAAAGGGGTGAACGATTGGGATTATAGGGAGAGACGGGAAAATTGTCCACCCACGTAGGCGGCAGGATCGTTCAACAAACGCCGCAAGAACGCGTTTTCACGCCCCCTTTACCTAGGTGTGAAATCAACTTTCTCGGGGTGTTCCAATGCCTGAAAGACCTCATGGGCGGGATAAATGCAGTTCCTTTTTAGTTCGAATAGCCCTTCCAACCTCGGGGGGGCAGAGAATTTGCTGGTTGCATGGTTTGCTCTGGCTTGTGGGTGGTGTGAACAAGGTTTTTCTTATCAACACTTTCCACAATAGTCGTTAATAAGAATTCCAGAGGCAGAAAGATGGAATCTGTTTTCCGCGATACTCCTCCCCAGCTATCAACTTATTTGCGCCTGGCTGATACTCAGCGCTCTGGTTGTCCCCAAAGTCACGAGAAGCAGTAACATGCCCGGTTACAGCGCTGTTCACGGGGATGATGTTTCGATTTGTTTTTGTTATTCCATAATAGGACCAGCAACTCCTCAAAAGCCGCACAGATCACGGGATAGATGCACGCGCATCTTTTTGGATTTGGATTGCAAGGGACTCTTGCTCGACGGGACGGGTGGATGAAGAATGGAGCCGTGTTTTCATGGGTGGCCTCATTGAGAGAGAATTTCCGATACGCTTGCCGACACAGATGGACTCCCCTGCCTCGGTTTTTACTATCATGCCGCCAACAAAACCAAGGAAAGGATTTCCTACACGTGCATCGCTCCGTCAGGATTATTGTATTTCTGCTCGTTCTTCTTTTTTCATGGCTCGGCTTAAATGTTCGCCCTTGGATCGTCAAAGGGATGGTCTGGATCGAAACTACAAGGCTGAATCAAAAGGCCATGCGGGCTCCGATCGAATTTGAAAATCCATCGTTAAGACAGGATCGTTTTGTCGGGAAGTTCTCGCGCGGGTTCTGGAAGATGAGGGTCGGTAATCGGACTGGCAAGACGATGAGGCTCGCCAGCAGTGACGCAACCCTGATAGGCAGATATGCTTTTCGACCCACGCCCACCGAGGATGTGATCCTGACGTTCACATCCAGAGTCCGCGGCGATTTCCACGGGTCGGCTGGCGCGGCCTTTCAACTGGAAAATACCTTTGGGCCAGACGGTTCTTTGAAGAAACCCATTGATAAGTTTGGGATAACAATTCAGGGAAGGGAATCCAACTCACAGAAGGCAGGCAGCGTAACGTGTTTCTTGACGCTCGGTGGGATTCCCGTAGAGGTTAAAGAGATCGAAGCGGATGTCAGTATGTGGCACGAGTATGGTATCCGCCTGCGTTGGATCAATCGGACAAACTGGCATGGGAGCGTCTCTGTGGACGGAAAGGAAGTATGCAACATGCCGCTGCCTGCCTTCGGCCCGGTGGAAGTAAAGGTATGGATGGAAAACGACTCGGCTATGACCCGTTTGCGCCGTTGGTGGGAGATCGCGCCGTTTATGAATATCGAACCTCGAAACAATCGGTCAAGTCTTTTTGAGATGCAATCCATCAAGTTGTATGCCGAAGCGCGGTAACTCCAAAACCGACACGCGCGCGAGACCCAGCGCCTTCCTCCTGTATCCTGCCTATTATGTCCGAAACCTACCAAGCCAAACGCGAACGCTGGCAGCGACTATTGGAATCTTTACCGGCAGGCCTGCGCGAACACGTGTCGCTACGCAATGTAGAGTCTGTAGCGGCGCTCACGCCACCAGCGCAACAACGCTTACTGGAAGCGATCCAGGCTGGACTCAAACGCCTGCCGCGCGCAGTGGAGCAATTGCGTGCGAATCCCGATGCGCCGGTGGGGGAGTTGCTCAACCCCAGCGCTACAACAGTGGCAGAAATTCAACCGCAAATTTCACCGCAAGTAAAGGACGGACTGACATCCATCGTACAGCTGTGTTTCCCAGACATGCCGCGCGTATCGGCAGAGGCCTTGGTTGAAGCGGAGGTCATGGACATTGTCCGCCAGACCGCGCAGGTACATTTGGCGTTACTCGCATCGGATCGCCTGCGCGCCGACTTCGTCCTGATGACCGCATACGGTCTGATGCGTCAATCGCTCGAACAACTTGAAGGAATCATCAACGGATCGCCCGCCCTGCAACGGGCTTTTCTCCAGAGTGCCCTGCCCTGGAAACCCAACGAATGGAGAAATGAATCTCATGCTTAAACGAATTGCCAATACTGGCGTCAACCTGGTCGTCCTGGGAGTCTCGGTGGCCATCTTCCTGGCCGCCTTCTTTGCGCTCAGCGCGCTGGGCGCGGCGGGACGTCCGCCCACGCTTGAAGTCCTGTCCGCCACACGCGACCTGAATATCGGCGATGTCATCAGCGCGAATGATTTGATCGTGAAGAAGGTCTTTCAGGATGACAACGCCGCGTTGTACATCCCCGGCGAAAAAGCCGCGGAAGTCGTGGGCGGGATCGTCGCCCAACCGATCTTCAACGGTCAGCCGATCTTTCGCACCGCCATCGTCGCGCAGGCCGCCGAAGGGACGCGCCTCTCGGCCGCGCTGGCGAAATACCCCGGCTATAGTTTGTTCCCACTGCCGCTCGATGCCATGAACCTGGTCGCGCCGGATGTGGACGCTTTTTTACCCGGCGATCTGGTGGGCGTTACGGTCGTGATCACCAGCCGTCCGCAACAAATGACGACCCCAACTTCAATGCCCGAATTGATCCTCCCGTCTGGAGCCAATGCCGTCCCCACCGCGACACCCGGACCTGTGGAGGTCGCACAGGCCGAAGCCTTGGAGCGCGCTTTGCCGCCACTGGCGAAGGACTTGTTTCCGATGGGCGTGCGCGTGATCGCAGTGCAAGGCTTGCCGCCTTCCACCGCATCAACGGATGACGGCGGCTCGACCTTCTCCACCGCCACGCAGGCGCGCATGTTGATCCTGCTCGTCCCGAACGAAGCGCGGGAAGTGTTGTCGCTGGCGTTACAGCAGGGAGACCGTCTCGTAGTTTCGCTGATGGCGCGCGGCGATGAAACGCCCACCGCCGGCTTCACCTACTGGGATTTCGAAGACCTGTTCAAGCATGATCGCGAAGACGTTCTGGGCGGAGGCCGATGATGCAGGTGTTATTGCTCGGCGCGGGGACGGTCACCTCGCGACTGAATATGCAACTTGCAGAACAGGGACATGCGGTGGTGGCGCAGATCGCGGCCTTCACGCCACAGCACATCGACCTGTTTGACTTCCGCGCGTTAGTGGTAGTTTCACCCGAATCGTCCGTGTCGCCGGAGAGTCTGGTAAAGGCGGCCGAACGCGGCAAGTTGATCTTCGTGATCGCGGGTGCGAGCGATGGAATGTCGGCTTGGGCGAATGGGGTCGGCGTGCCTGCATTGGCCTATCCGCCTTCCGATGTGGACATCAACCGTCTGTATGAGGAACTGCGCCGCGCGGAAGCCGGCAATCTCGCCGCGGACGATCAATACCGCAGAACAATTCTTGGCAGCGATATGTCCGCCCGCATCCAATCTGGGATGGCCGTGCGTAAAATTGCCGTCACCTCGCCCAAGGGTGGAACTGGCAAGACCACCGTGGCGGTGAACCTGGCCGTGGCTTTGGCATTGTCGGGCATCACCACCTATCTGGTGGATGCAGACGGCAACGCGGGCGCTCTGCAATATCACCTGCGGATGGAACGCGTCAACACCACCATGATCGGGTTGTTGCGACGCGAGATCGCCAAGGCTGGAAAAGGCGTGATGAGCGAAGTCGCTTCGGGCGCGGCCTATCTCAATGCCTTTACTCCGTTGGATAATCTTCCCACCCTGCGCGTCCTGCCCGGTCTGATCACCGATGATTTGGGCGATGAAGTCCTGCAACAGGAAGAGAAAGTCGCGGAGGTCATCCAGGGTTTGTATGAAGCCGGGGTCGCGGCCGGTGGGGTGGTCATCATGGACGTGGGGATCAACCCAGCCCACGTGGTCCATCGCGCCGCGTTGAAAGCCGCGGAAGGCATCGCCATCGTGATCAAGCCGGAGATCCCCGATCTGGCCGAGACGCGCCGCTGGATCGCGCGCATGATCAACGGTCTCGCCAATGTGGTGGGACGCGGTAGCGCGCAGGAGTTCGTGGGCAGCCGCGTCAAGCTCTGCTACAACCAGGTGGTGGGGGACGGATTCAAGTCCGCACATAAGATGCTGCAACAAGCCTTGAGCGAAGACAAGTTCGACCTGGCCCTGATTCCCAATGGCATCCTGCCGATCGTAGACCCGCGCCTGACCGCGCAGGCCGTGAACTCGGACCGTCGCGAGGACATCCTGATCTGGCGTTACAAGAAGGAGAAGTTGGAGGAACTCGGACCCTTCGCCGATTCCCTGCTGGGCTTTGCGGCGCATTTTGTGCCGGCTGTGCGGGAAGGGGCGTCACGGGCGGGCCTCCTTCCAAATGTCGCGAAGAAACGCGGCTGGTTTGGAAAGTAGATCATGTTTGATATCGCAGGGAAAACCCTCAAACCCATAACCGAGGCGCGCAGTTTCAATGAAATGGAACAGTGGTGGAAAATTCTCGTCGAGGAAGGCCGTGCCAAAAAGGCCACCGAGTCGCGTCAGCGTTCGCTCTCCTCCACCGAGATCGAGTCCCTGGCGCGGCAGGTCTTTGAAGAAGTGGGCAACCGGGCAGTAGAGATGGGAGTGTCTCTTCCCAAAGAATTCATCCTGCGTTTGATCGGGGAACTGTCCGGGATGGGGCCGTTGTTGGAACTGATCGCCCGCACGGACATTGAGGATATCGCCATCAATCTCGGGCACATCTACGTATACACCACCTCGTCCGGGTGGGAACATGCTGGCGCCGCGCCCGATGGAATCGGCGATGCCTTGCGCGTCATGATCGACCGCGCCGGGCAGCGCGCCCCGACGCCGGATTACCCGGTTGCGGACGCGATGCTGCAGGTGATGGTCCCGCTCGTGGATGGCAACGTTCAGCGGAAGGGTGTGCGCATCAACTACGTCATGCCGCCCGCCTCCCCCTACGGCGACACGATCACCCTGCGTATTTCAAATTACCGCTCGGCTTCGGATCTTACGCAAGGCTCGTTATCATTGCTATGCCAGACACGCCTGCCGCCTGTGCCGCGCCCGCGGTTTGATCCGAAGAACTTCCCACGCGGCGAGGGCATTCTTACTCCAGAAGCCGCCAACTACCTGTTGGGCGTGATGGTGCATGGCGGAACGCTGGTGATCGCCGGCACGACCGGTTCCGGGAAAACCTTCGTCGGCCAGCGCATCTTGCAGGAGATGCTGGACTACTATCCACGCGGCGCGATACGGCTATTCATCGTGGAAGATAGTAACGAGATCATCCTAAACGGCTGGAACGGGGATGGCAAGTTCGACACCGGCAACATCGTGTATACCGTGACCCGTCCCGAGATCCGCGGCGGTCCGCCTCCTGTCACGATGTATGACTTGATCCGGGCGGCCCTGCGTTCCCGTCCACATGGCGTGGTGATCGGCGAAGCGCGCGGGGCGGAGGCTTGGGAGTTGATCCGCGCCGCGGCGACAGGACATGGGCATTCGGCGTTCACCATCCATGCGACCAGCGCCGAACATGTCTGGCCGCGCTTTTTGCAGGTAGCTCTATCCCATCCAGATGCCGCCCGCATGTCGGAGGTGCAGATCGCCCAATCTTTTGCCGAGGCCGTGACCGCCGCGGTCTACATCGAACGCAATCCACAGCATGGACAGATCGTGCGCGAGATCGTGGAAGTCTCGCCCATCGTGGAGCGCACGGCGGGGAGGCCGTCCTTTTCGCCGTTATTTCGATTCGAGCCGGGCAGGGGACTCGTTCCGACCGGTAACCGTCCCATGCGCCCGGGCTTTCGCGCCTCGGATTTGAATCTATCCGAGTCCATTTTCAAGGGAGGGCATTAATGGCCGAAACGATCGTTGGCTTGACGCGTGCCTTTGTTTTGACAAAGGGATTTACCCAAGTTGGCGCGCATGCCGCATTAATTGGCGACGATGATTCCAAACGCTTGTTCGCGGAAATCTTCGCCGACCCGGATCGTCCCGAGGTGCGTCCACAGGAGGCCTATCAGGCCACGCTCTCCTCCATTCAACCGGGCTGGACCCTGCGTCTGGTGCAGGTGTTTTGGCCCGATCCCGCGCCGCGCGTTGCGTTCCGGGAACAGGTGAAGTCTTGGAAAATTCCTCGTGTGGAAGGAATGGATATCCTCCATCAAGGGTTGACGCTTGCAACGCAAGAATATCCCTTGCCGTTCGTGAGACGCACGATCCTGGAATTTGTGTTGCCCGGGAATGAAGGCCTGGCCTGGTGGGAGGGTTTGACGGGTTTGTGCGCCGGCTTTGGATTGCGAGTGAGTTATTTGGACCAGGCTGGGATTGAGGCGTTGACCCGCTGGATACTCAATCCCAGTCTGGAATATCAGGATGCGTAGAGTGCGCTGCTTTTATTTCACCAGCCTCTCACTATTTATGGCAAAGTATATTCAACAATTAACACTGGACGATTGGCCGCAACACTATCATCACCAGCAAAGAATGTGACGTAATCTGCCACAGAGTCATTGTCGTCATCTGTGACAAAGCGCAGGCGAAACTGAGTCGCGCCTGTCAAGTTGATAAACGGATGTCCCGTCGAGTTCATTACCATTTGATACCAACCTGGAGCGCCAGACAAGGCATTAAATCTTCCAACACTGTTCTTTGATGCAATGCTCTGGAAGTCGGTAAGAGCCAGGTTGGACAGTCCAAAGAAACCCTTCCGTATATCAGCGATGAGTCGCCCATGTGTCGTAAAGGGATCCGCGCCAATTACTTTTAACTTTTTGATCTTCAAGGTCACTTTGGTAATGGTTGCATTATCTGGAATGCCGCTGGTATTGAAGTGCAACATTGAACGATATTGCTTGTTCGCGGCCTGATCTCCGATTCGCAATGATCCAGTCACGCTCATGGAACCGCCGACATTACTATTTTCCGCCGTTTCGAGAATCCAACCATCCTTAGCGCCTGTTGAGCGAATGGACCATGGCGCGGTTTTAAACGACCAGAAGGCGCCAGAAGAGTTTGTAATTCCATTCGCGTTGCGGGCACGGACATTCCAGTAATAAGTAGTGTTGTAGACGAGACCCGTGAGCGCTTTGCTTGTGGCGGCGCCATTGTTCACCCAAGGAGTGCAAGCATTATCATTGGTCGTATCGTAGCAGTATTCGTAACTGGTAGCGCCCGCGCTTGCTCCCCACGAAAGGGTGAGATTGGTTGGCTGATTAACAGACGCACTGGCAGGGGTCAATTTATTGAACGCGCCGGGTTTGGGCGCTGTAACCTCAGATAGAACGATGTTGTAACTGGTTCCACAACCGCCCGCATTGGGATTCCAGTGCTGGATACGAGCATAGAAAGTACCAGTCTGAGGCGCGGTCCACTCGATTTGGGAGGCCAGGGTGTTATTAAAATCATCATTCGACGCGATGAGCGTGGTTCCGTTGGTACTGTAGATGTAAAGATAGGTATCGGAAGAGAGCCCCAAACCACTGGTCGTAAGACGATACTTTTTTCCAACCAGCGCGCTGAACTTTACCCAGTCGCGATCTCCGGGCGTGTCAAAGTTGTGTGTCTGTAAGACATCTTTCGTGATCAGGGGTGCGACATTGTACGTATCGTCGGCTTCGAAGGCGTCGGTGCTTGCCAAACATAATGGTATCCCTTGAGAATAGATATTATTCCCATTATCTGTTTCCGTAATTGCTCCTGACGAATCGGTTTGTGCATAGAGTGTAATGTTGGTCTCCCCACCAGGTTGAACCTTATCGCCAGATGAAAGGAATTGAGAAACATCGGTGACGAGGGTAGTAAGAGTTGCAATCTCGCCCGGTCCGATTGGGTCATTAATCCAAAACTCAATGCTGCCCGAATAATCACCCGCTCCTGTAGGTATTCGATCTACATAGAGATCTGTATAGAAGCCATTCAGGGTAGAAATATCTCCCTGATTCTTTACAATCGCCTCTATTAGAATTCCTCCAGTAGTGGATGGGTAAGTTGATATACCAATAACGACCAGATCTGGCGAACCTGATTCGGGAGGCAAAATAACATTTCCGACACCCACAGATGGCGCATTTGAAACAAACGCATATGGGAAACTGGTACGCTCGATATTGGATATTTGAACATGTTGAATGTAGCCTGGGAAGTAAGTGGCGCCCCCCCCTGGCAATCCATCATAACCAATCTTCAAGGAGCTAGAACTGTTGAAACCGTCAGCCGCATTAGTGTTGTCTCCCCATCTCTCACCGTTTACAAACACGTGCATAGTATTTACACCATTATAAGTGGCGGCTATGTGATACCATGATTTCAGTGTCAAGCTAAGTCCTGTTACCACCTCACGATTTCCACCAGGAGCTCGTATAAGCCACCAAACCTTTCGGTCGTTTCTGATTCGTAAGAAATACGAGGCATAGTCATCCGAGTCCCCCCATTTACTGATAATAGGGGGAGAATTAACAATATGATCTAGGTAAATCCATGCTTCTAGTGTCATTGGGCCGGATGTAAGATTGAAGTCGTTTGAATTTCCTACGTCTACATATGAATTTGACCCACTAAACAAGCCAGTCCAGCTCAACCATCCCTCATCCCAACCTGGATTGTAAAAAGTGCCATTGTGACCACGACCAGATGTATCCATAATAGAACTACCTGTCCCATCTTGGAAGTGCCACAAGCCAATTGTGTTTGTATCGGAGACCGGCAAGAAAATTGCGTTTATATCCACCGTGGGGGACGGTGCATTAGGGTAATTATAATAAATTTGGTAGTCGCTTTCATTTGAAGCGCCTCCAGCTAGGGGAGACTGAAGCGCGAACCATATATCAATCTGGTCTGGTGTAAACCTTTGAACGAATCGGCTAAGTTCGGTCTGGTCGTTGTAAACGACGCGAACATCGTCACCTTTTATGGAGGAACTGGACGCATTGTAAAGTTCGGCGGAAGTAGGATTCGTGGAAGCGTCGAAGTGAACGCGAATCGGATAATGCGCAATCATCGAATCACCGTCATTATTTAAGATGACGATGTTTCTCTTGTACGCATAATTGTTGTTCCACCAGGGTGTCGGCGGGACGGCGCTTGGATCAACAAAGGTATAGGTATCCCCACTTCCACTGGACCAATCTTCCCAATTGCCAACATTATCAATTGCCTGCGCTCTAAAGTAATAGACATGGCCAGGCTGGCCTGAAAAAATCTCTGCTGTCTTGGTGGTGTCGATTAACCAATCCTGCCAATCGCCTCGGTCGCCATCTTTGAACTGAATCCTATACCAATGCAAGCCAGAACCTTCAATCTCACCACTCCAGCGTATTGTGAATTGGGTAATAGTAGTAACAGGTGGTAAATACTCAACACGTGATACTGGCGGATCTTCATCAATTCCAAAGTGTTTTACACCACTATCGTTGGCGCCTTTATCGTTTGTGGCGGTGACAAACCAATAAAGGTTTTGGTAATCCTGATTAAAGGTGATCGTATGACTCAATTTCTCTTCGTGGAATTCTTGATCAAATAACGGATTTGGATCAGATGCGGGATTGGGATTTTGGCTCACAACCAGGCGATATGTAAGATTGGGTTGCACGCCAGTTTGCCACGAGAATGTTACCGTTTTACTATCAACCCATGAATTGTTATCAGGATGAATGGCAAAAGGATTTGACGGGCGTCTGTGAAGAAGCGTGAAGTTTCTTTCTTCCACATCCGCTCCTCCTATACCTTTAATCTCCAAACGGATTTTGTGACACCCATCGAGCAATCCGAGAGTACCCCACAATGAGTTTACTTCGCGCCCACCAGCGTAATGATTGATGCCTCTCCATTCCCCGCTACTTGAACAATCAGTAGCTGTATTGACAGTAAGTATAGTCTCATTGAAATCTCCTACGCCATTGGTGTGGATCCAAATCTGTTCCGCGTCCGAAGGGGATGAATGGTCAAACTCAAAGAGAGTGATATCCACTCCTGCGATTCTTGTGAAGTGACGTATCTCATTGCTCCAGTTACTAACATTGCCGTTACTATCTTTCACCCTCGCGTGCCAGGCATATTGACCTGGCGCCATGGAATCAGGCCAGGCGCAGTTCGAAGGAGGAGTGACCCAACCGCTTTGCCAGGAAGTAGCTCCACTTACAAATTCAAACTGGTAGCCTGTAATCGCGTCGCCGTCAGGGTCGCCAGTGTGTACCGCGCAGAATTGAGGAATATCGTAACCCGAAGCATAGTCCCCTGGATTGTTCAAATTTGGCGAATTGGGAGGGTAGTTTCCCGAGAAAACGCGGAATGTTACTTCAATCTCTGGACCAATATATCTGCCATCTGCCCAAACCTGCCAGATGGATGTGTAAGTTCCTGGAGTGGCGGGCGCTGTAATGGGATTATTCTCATAGAACACAAACGTGTATGGCTGGTTTGCGCCAACATTCCCTTCCACAGTAACATGCGGCCAAGCGCCAAAAAGGTTTCCATCTTTGTTTCGCAACATATCCCCACGCGCGCCTTGAAGACTTCCACTGTTTACCTTTATTGTGATTTCGGGACGGAAGGATTGCCCAGGAATAACTACCGTTGGATAAGCAACATTAATTAATTCAGCGCCATTCGTTATTTGGGAATCCATTACTTTTACTTTCACCCAAAGTTCTGGACCAAAATACGTCCCATCAAGATTGCGTAATCTCCAGTAGCTGAAATATTCACCAGGACTTGATGGTGTAACAAGCCCAATGCTCAGGTTCACCTGCTGCCCAGGGGAAGCGCTTGGCACATTGATTGAAAGCGGCATTCCCATCCGTTCCCCGCGCAGGTATACCAATTGATACCCACTTCCCCACGTGGACGTGCCCGTGTTTTTCACGCGCCAGGTTTTGGTGAGTGCTTGGCCAGGGGAGACAACTGTCCCATCTGGGAGGGTGATATCAGAGATGAAGGTTGCTTTATCTGTAGTTGTAGTAGGAGGAGACCCTGCATTTACATATATCAATCTTGCAGTGTTGTCTTGTGATGATCGAATGGAATTTCCATTATCCCCTGTATTTATGTTGCATAAAGTCCCTTGAGGCGCATACTGTGGATTACCAGCTTTATCGAAAATATCAAAACTTATGCAAACAGATTGTTTTCCAGCATCTTTTAGGGTTCCCTGTATGTTACCCTTCATCCATGGAATTGATAGTGGAGTAAAACTGAAATTGGGTTTTGTCTCAATTGACCAATTCCACTCATAGTGCCAATCACTGGCACCACACTCGCTAGATTCCCCAGGACGACATCTTGCAATAATGCGCCAAGCTCCTTCTGGATTAGGATTCCATCCACTGTAATTAGCGGTAAGCCGAATCTCACCAATACCGCTTTGACTATCTCCATAATGAACATCAAATATAATTGGTTGATTTGGATTTAACGGGTTTTCTAATGTGTTTGGTAATGTTGTTCCCGAATTCCACCATCCCACTTCTGGAGGGGTAAAATCATTTAGCAAAACAGAACCAATAGATCTATCTCCTCCAGCTGAATATGTACCAATCCCCTGATTGTTTGTTCCGTCATTTCGTGGCCACCAATTGAATTTTTCGTTCGCATATTTGCCAATCATTGGTTCAGGACGTACAGATGTGCAATTACCAGCGCCAGGTTTCAAAGATTCTTCTGGAGGTAGTGGTGAGGCACAATGCACCAATGATAAGTGTAGGTGAGTTGTATCTGATGTTCCGGTGTTTCCCTGAATGCCGAGTCGAGTATTAGCTATAACAAGATCACCCGTTTTTACGACTGGGGGACTCTTCATATGTGCATAAACTGATACAAATTCACCCCCAAGAGACCCTTCATGAGAAATATAAACAACATATCCAAAAGTAGTTGACTTTACTGATTCAGCTTTGATTACTTTTCCAGAAGCGATAGGATATATATACGCATCATTTGCTTCGCTTGGCGATCCTCCCGCATAGCTGGCATGTAAGACAAAATCAATTGAGTAATACCAGTTATTCTGATGAGTTGTAAAATCATAATTTCTGTTAGGAAAACTTGCTATAGTTTGTACTGCACCCCAGAACTTGGACAGTAGCGCTAAACAAGATAGACTACAGTGCAAGGCACAAAGGAGTGCAAAATGGCAAAGACAAGAAGGACATTCAACGCCGAGTTCAAGGCGAAAGTGGTCTTGGAAATCATCAGCGGCAGCAAGAACATGGCCGAGGTATGCCGAGAATACAGTCTGAAGGCGGACCTGCTTTCGCACTGGAAATCTCAATTCCTGGACAACGCATCCAAAGTATTTGAAAACGCATCCGCAGTGGATCCACAACAGGCGCGCATTGCCGAGTTGGAACGACTGGCAGGCAAACAAAGCCTGGAGCTGGAAATCCTAAAAAAAGCATTGACACTCTTGCCCCAAGCCAGAAAGAAAGGCGAGAGTTAAGCCGTAGCATGGGAGAAGAATATCCCAAAGCCGTGGTTAGTCGGGCGCTGGGCGTCTCGCGTAGTAGCCAATACTACGAGCCTAAAGTCGTGGATGAAAGCGAACTGGAAGCGGACATCCGCAAGGTCTGTGCCCAATTTCCGCGCTATGGCTATCGCCGTGTGACCGCCGAGCTCAAAAGGCGCGGCGGGCGGGCGAATCGCAAGCGGATTGCCCGTTTGATGGCAAAACTGGACTTGCAAGCCCAAAAACCAGCGCCTCGCAAGTGCCGAACAACGGATAGTAATCATCCCTACCCGCGCTACCTGAACCTGGTAGATGAATTACAAGTCGAGCGTCCTGATCAAGTCTGGGTGGCGGACATCACTTATATCCGTCTCCAGAAGGAATTTATCTATCTGGCGGTTTTGATGGACGTCTTTACTCGCTGTATTCGCGGCTGGCACTTGGATCGTTCGCTCGACCAGTCGTTGACGCAAGAGGCTTTATGCAAAGCGCTGGAAACACGTTGCCCGGAAATCCATCATTCCGATCAGGGCGTTCAATATGCGGCCAACCGGTATGTCGAACTTTTACAAGGACATGCCGTTCAGGTCAGCATGGCAGAAGTCGGTGAACCCACACAAAATGGCTACGCCGAACGCCTCATGAGAACCATCAAAGAAGAGGAGGTTGACCTATCCGATTACGAAGATTATCATCACGCCTACCAGCAGATCGGGCAGTTCCTCGAGGAGGTCTACATGCGAAAGCGTGTTCACTCATCCTTGAAGTACCTGACCCCTGCAGAGTTTGAGGCTGCCTGGTTGTCAAAACAAAAACTTGATAGCCAACCGCCTCTTTAGTGTTCAGTTTTATGGGTGCAGTACAGTTTGCTCATCAAAAGGATAATATATTACTTTATTAGCTGGAAGACTTACTCCTTTTGGTAAAGCTAAAACGGTAAAATTTATTTTCCCTAACTGTAAAATGACACTCAACAGAATTACCAAACAAGATAACCGACAGACCCATGTAGTGGATTTAGTGTGCATCCTTCCTCCTGCAATCTCAAGAAAATCAAAGGGAATCTATTTAAGCAATGCGGTCAACGGGACACTTCCAAAGAAGCATCAACGCATCCCCATGTCCGCTAAAACTATTGTAGCCATTTCCAGCAAAAATACAACTGACAATTGTCACGGATTTGCCCGTGTACGAAAGGCGTGATGGAGAGGAGTTCAGGATGTGATATTTTCATCATCCACCCACAGGTGAGGCCTATCGCGCTTCATATCCATCTCGATCATGCCTATGCACATCAATGGCGCGTTGGAACTCAACAGGGATTTTGCCATTCGATAGGCATCTGGAAAAAGAATCGCGTCGTTGGCGCCGATCAGGTTCTCGATGTCAGGAAGAGCATCGGAGCTTCTTTATTGCATAATGAAAGAATCTCGTTTTTCATCCAGAATAACCATAATGTAGTCAAGCGACACCCGCAGGACACCCCTGCGGGTGTTTTCGTATCATCCGCTGCATGTCTCAACCTCAAGACCAATTCGCGGCCGGCCTCGCCTCGGAAGCCGTGGAGATCCTGGAAGACCACTTGCTGTTTCCGGGCGGGTATCTCCTGCCTCTCTCGGCGCGTGGCAGCGGCGTCCCCGGACAAACAGACCGCCCCTGGTCGCGGCTCACCGCCGAGGTCTTCTATCCCAACCTGCCCGTAATCTATTCCCTATCTTTGCGCCGCGAACCGCCGGATGTATTGCGTGGTTCCTTGCGCGCCCGACGCACGCTCTTCGAAGGCTTCATGATGGCGCTGGCCGAGAAGACCGGCCGCCGTCCCTCGATGGCCGAGCGCGCCTCCGACTCGGCGATGGACGCGGCCGAATCCGAACTCACCTTCGGCAAGCCGGCCTTTCGCATTGCGCTCATGGCCGGCCTGTTCGTGGAACGAGGTCGCTTCGAGGAGGCCGAAGCCGCGCGGCGCGTGATCGAATCGCAACTGCGTGCCCGCGGCCTGACGGCCCAGCGCCTGTTCTACATCGCCGAGCGCGCCATCCATCATTTCCAGCCGGGCGGCAAACTCTTCCCCGGCTTGGATGAACCGACTTTATTTCTAGAAGAAACCCTTCCGTTATTGCCCGCTCCTTCGC
This sequence comes from Chloroflexota bacterium, assembly GCA_016234485.1. GTDB lineage: Bacteria > Chloroflexota > Anaerolineae > Anaerolineales > Villigracilaceae > Denitrolinea. The sequence goes on along the minus strand of JACRBL010000035.1, from coordinate 7,308 downwards.
GCCAGGTATTACCTGCCGAAGACTCGGTCTGGATCGGGACACATGCGCGTGATGGAAGGGATGTGCACTTCTCCTTCACCAAGGGACTTGATCCGAACGTTCCGCCTCCGCCTCACGCCACCACTCTCATTCTCGGTGAACCCGGTTCGGGCAAGACCACGCTCCTGCGCTGGATCATGTTGCAGAGACTCTTGCAAGGCCGCACCGTGATCTCCATAGACCCCGAAGGCGAGAACAATCGCCTGTGCGAAGCGGTGGGCGGACGCGTTGTCCCCGCAGGTATTCCCGAAGACAAGGACACCTGCCTGATCCAGCCTTTGCAGGGCGAGAACCCGGCCGAACTGTTATTGGCCGCCCGCTTCCTGATCGCCGCGCTCGCGGGCGAATCGGTTCTCTCTCCCGGCGTGCAAGCCGCGTTGCACGAAGCGGTGAAACGCAGATGGGAACGCAGACCGGGTCCCTGTTCTATCGCCGAACTCGTAGAGACGCTCGGTACGCTCAACGTGCCCGAGGCCGCCATGCCGTTAGCGCTCCTGCGTCCCTTCATGCGCGGCGGGTTGTTTGAGGGCTTCTTCGATCGGCCCAAGGTGTTGCTCTCGCCACACTTTCCCGCTGGCCAGTGGTGGAACTTCGATCTGTCCTCGTTGCGGGAAGAAAACCGCGCCATCGTGCATGCCGTGCTGGCCTGGTTCCTGTATCACTCCGTCACCATCGGGAAACAACCGATGGACATCTTCATTGACGAAGGCTGGCGTCTCTTGCGTAGCGGTCCCTTCACCGATCTGCTGGACGAACTGGGACGGCGGGCGCGCAAACGCGGCGTGGGCGTGACTCTCATCACGCATCTTCCCGCCGACCTGATGAAGAATCCCACCTCGCTCAGTCTCGCCTCGACTGCCTTCATCGGGCGGCTCGGCCCCGATGAGGCCTTTGCCTTTTATCGTTCCCTCGGGATTCCGGAGAGCGAAGCGCGCAAGAACGCCGAGATGACCTCCCGCCTGCCGCCGCGCGTCTTTCTCGCCGCTCCCTCAGGTGGACGCGGCGCGCTTTTTCCCGTCCTCGTTTCCATCCCACCGGCCTGGCTGCAGTTTTGGAAACGACTCGGCGCCACGGGAGTCCTGCGATGATATGCATCTCCTGTGGTTATGAGTTTGCTTCCAATTCCACGGACTGTCCATTGTGCGCCGGCAAGTGGCAGGGATGGGAACTCCTGTTTGCCCCGTTGAAACTCGACGATCTGCGCGCCCAGGTGATGGGTTGGCTGGGGCAACTTCCCAGTCCTGCCGTGATCGAATGGCGCGCCTCGCCGGTGGGATTGCGCGTGCGCTTGTATTTGCCTCCGCACACCGCCGAGGGAGTCGTGCAAGCCTGGGCCGCCATGACCGGCCAACACAGCCGCTGGCGCGCGCTGGGCGAAGTGGATGTGCGCGCGTCTGGCGTTGCGTTGTTTTCATCCAATCGCCTGCCGTCCATTCTGGCTTCCGCGAAAGACAGCGATCCGTTACTTGCCATCGCCAGCCAGTTGATCGGCGCGGCGCGGGAAGGCAAAAGCGCCAACTTGCGCTTGTGGGTACTCGGACATGAAGAGCGTTTGCAGGAACGCATCCGCAAGCTCTCGGCCTACTCCTATGGCGCTGAAGGCGGCGTGGAAGGAGAAGCCCCTAATCTCTGGAAAGGCGAACTGGTTTTTCTGCGCGTCTTGCTGTTTCTCGGAATTTTCATCGCAGGGATCAGCGGCGGCCTGTGGAGCGCGCATCTCCTTGCTTCGCTATTCGGCTTGATCGGCCTGATCGCTGGCGGCGTGTTGTTTGTGGCTTCCGCTTTTGGATTACGCGATTGGTTGGACTGGCGTTCCATCCCGAAGGAAATCCTCGAACGAAGAATCCAAGAGCCGCTCTTCAAAGTTGCCCTGTCTCTCTCCTCTCCCAGTGACCTATCCCTTCTGGATGGAAAGAAATACCGATTCGATCTGCCAAACCTGTGGCCGGAGATCCGCGGTTATGGCTTTCCCCTGCCCGCTGGCGAACTGGCCGGCCTGATCGCCCCTCTGCAGTTGGGAGAAGGCTCCGGGCTGTTGGATCGCGCCGTCTGGCAGGATGTGCCCGCCCCGCCTCCGTCTCAACCTTTACTCGAGGCCGGCTTCAAAGTCGGACAGAGCGTTGCCACCGGCGAGTTGATCGGCGTCGATCCCGATGGGCATGGCATGGCGACGGGCGGTAGCCGCTCGGGGAAATCCTCCTTTGTCTTTGCCATGTTGGAACAACTGCTGGCGCCCGGCGATGATGCCCCGGGCATCTTTCTGGTGGATCCGCATGTCTCATTGGCAGACGCGTTTTTGGACGCGGTCGCGCAACTGCCCGATGAAAAACGAAAGGCCGCGCTTCAACGACTGCGCGTCATCACGCCAGACCAGCCGCATGTCATCCCGCTCAACCTTCTGGCCGTTCCAGATTTCACTTGGGCGGGCAATGCCATCGTCCAGATCGGGCGGCGCATCTGGGACGACTATTGGGGGCCGCGCATGCAGGCCGCGCTGCTAGGTCTTTTCCGTCTTGCACATGTCTGGAACCAGCATCATCCCAACGATGGATTGGGACTTCTGCACGTGGTCTTCATGGCCTTCAACAAGGAATGGCGGCACACCGCGATGGCCCTGCTCCCGCCCGGCGACCGCATGGGCGCGCTGGCACTCGATGCCCTGCTCGGGCAGACCGGCGAGGACGAACGCAAGAATCAAAACTGGATCACCGAGGTGATCAGCCCGGTGCTCTCGAAGGTGATGGCGCTGGAACTCTCGCCCTGGTTGTTCTCTGCCATGCACCAGGATCGCTTCGTGGACATGACGAAGTGGGTGAAGGAACGCGCCTGGATCGTCCTGCGTCTGCCCTCCGGCGAGATGGGACGCGAGGGCGCGCGCCTCACCGCCTCGGTCCTATACAACGTCTTCGACGCCGCCTATCGCAAAGCCACCTTGGACAAACCCGTGCCCTTCTATTTCATCGTGGATGAAGCGCAGGAGATCGGATCGGGCATGCGGCTGGAAGCCATGCTCTCCGAAGGCGCCAAGTTTGGGGCGCGCATGTTCGTGCTGGCGCAGTCTCTCTCTTTGATGCGAAAAGTCGAAGGCATGGAACCCGTCGTGCAGGCCATGCTCGCCAACACCTCCACCCAGATGTTCTTCTCCCCCGATCCCGAAGACGCCGACCTGGTGCGCGCCGCATTGAACTCCAGCCTGCGCTACGGGAATATGACCCTCGACCTGCCCTCCCTGCAATGCTGGCTTCGGGCGCGCATACGCGGACAATGGCAACCGCCAACCCTGGCGCAGATCCAACCCCTGCCGCGCGCCGACGCGGAGCGGGTCAAGGCGTTGATGGAGGAAGTCTTTGCGGCTCATGCGAACGAATATCAGCCAATGGACGGCTGGCAGGAGCGCGCCGCGCGTTCGTTGCGAGGTATGTTGCCTCCTTCCGTGGCGAACCTCCTCGATGAACTTCTGGCGGCGCGCCTGGCGAGGCGAGATGGCGGCGTTACCCAACCTGTCCCGACCGACGATCCTTTGCATTTGGGATTTTGAAAGCCCCCGCCTCATTCATGGATTAATCAATGTATGTATCTGGCCCAAACTCTGACAGACCTTTGCGAACAAATCAATCAATTGGAAGAAACCCGTCGGCAGGGTTTTCTGGCATGGCTGAACAAACACCACCAAACCCATACCCCCGCCCAGAGAGAAACGCTTTTGGTCTATTTGTATGTGTGGCTGAGCGATCTGGATCAGGATGGACAGCGCTGGGAACTGCATCTGCTCCAGAATGAGATCGCATGGTGGCGGAACCTTTCCGCAACGCGTCTGTGGTTATTTCTAAACAAGGAACATTACGAATGAAATGGATGGAAGCATCGATCGAATTTCTGGCGGCGTTTTGCGCGCTCTCCAGCTTGTTGGGGTTGGCGACCTCGGCTGTTGTTTTTCTGCTCTTTCATCTGGGCGTACGCGACTTTCAGGATTACGAGAGCGAACCATGAACTTCCGTTTGAAATATCCCGCGCTCTTTTTCCTTCTGATTCTTTTACTCATTGCGTCGCGGACGCTGGCCTCCGCGCAACCCCTCCGCGCGGTTTCGCTCCTCGAAGGCCGCTCCTACGACCAGGCGCACGACAGTGGCTTTATCGATTGGCAGGGACCCGTTCGATATGTCAATCTAACGCACAAGGATGGCACTTCGCTACCCATCGAAGAGGGCGGAACCTCCTGTGGCGCGGGCTGTCTGGAAAATGTCACCCGCATTTCAGACGGCGGAGAAGTGAGCGGGGCCTTTGATCGCAATGTCACCTACTTTGAGGTAATGGTGGCTTTTTCGCATGAGATCGGCGTGGGCAACGCCGTTCTGTCCGCCTGTTCCGCCTCTTCCACCTACACCATGTATGCCGGGCCTGGGTTCAGCCTGCCGGGTTTCGTTTCCATGCCGTTGACCGTTCCCGCCGGTTGCCGAACCTGGACACTATCTGCCTCGGGCGGCTACGTGGACTTTCGCTCGGTGGATGTGACCTATGTCGCGGCTCCTCCGACCGCGACCAGGACGCCGACTCTGAGACCCACCTCCACCCGGACTCCGACTCCGACGCGCACCCCAACCCGCACGCCGCGTCCCAGCCTGACGCCCACGCGCACGCCTACTCGTACGCCGCTTCCCAGCCCGACCACAACCCGGACTGCCACACGAACGGCGCTTCCCACACAGACGCCCACGCGCACCGCTATTCCTACTTCGACGCGGACTCCAACTACAACGACCACATCCTCTCCCACAATCACCGCGACACGAACGCCGACTCCAACCGCGTCCCGAACGGCAACATCCACAGCAACATCTACTTCTACTTCTACATTTACTTCCACGAACACATTTACCGCAACAGCGACTCAGACTGCCACTCCCTCGCGAACGCCAACATCCTCGACAACATCTACATTGACGCCGTCTTCAACGAGCGCCATCACATCTACTTTAACTGCGACTGACTCTGCCACAGCTTCGTCAACGCCAACTTCCACAGCCACTCAGACATTCACTCCGTCTCCAACCGAGACGACCACGCAAACACCACAACCGACATCCACCGAAACCGCAACATCCACTGCCACTTCGACGCCATATCCTTCCGATACGCCCACTGTCACCCCAAGCAATACAGTCACGCCCACCGCGCCGCCTCTACCCCCGTCCGTTTCTCTGACCGAGCATTGGTGGATTTGGGAGACTGGCATTCTACACATCACCTCGAAAACCTATCCCATCGCCAGCGTGAATCTGACCATCCGCGATCCACAAGACCGCTGGCCTGCAGTGACGCTTGAGTTCGATCCGCGCAAAGAGTCTGAGTTGGTGATTTGGGATCGGCGCTTTGCAGACGGTACGCTTGCGCCGAGCGGCGAGTATCCAGTTCAGGTACGCGTCTGTGACAATCACAATCTGTGTGCCAGCGCGGTGGGGAGGATCTCCATCCCAATTGGAGTTTTGCCATCCCTAACGCCAACCTTCACGCTGACCGCCACCTCTACTGCCTTGCCCTCTGCCACCTCAACAAGAACTCGGATTCCCACTTCTCCAACATCTGTATTGATTATCCCTTCGCCGACGCCAGTTGCACCGAATCCAGACACTCCCCAATATCCGCTCTGGCAAATCCTTGGCCTTATAGCGTTGATGATCGTGATTGCCTCGGCCAGCATGGTGGATCCGCGCTCGCTGGCATTGCGCCGGCTGGGCGAAGCGCTGGAACAAATATCCAATCGCAATAAAATCCACTCATCCCAGGATGAGAACTAACTTCAAATCGAAAGGAATAACAAATGGAACTACTTCTTGCTTTGGCTGTGATCGCTGCGGTGATCATCTTTGGGGCTTTGATCAGCTTCGGGAATGAACGACAGCGCAGGGCGATTGATGAACTGCGCGAGCAAGTGGTCTTGTGGGCTATTCAGGATTTGCGTATCAAACGCGAACGCCTGGCTCGAGATGTGCGCGTGGACGATCCCCTGGGTTGGCTGAGCCATACGACTGAGAAAATACTTGGGTCAGGAGTGAATTTAAAGGTGGTGGAGTTCTTTCAGGATCCTCCGGTATTGGTTTGCTCGAATGAAAATGAGAATCATCGAGTCATTTTTTCCACCCTTTCTCCAGATGAAGTGAAAGGCCTCAGAAATGCAAGGAAAAACAGGCTTGCGAATCCTGGAATTGATAATCCGCTATTGTCAATGTCTGGAAAGGTAGTTGAATATCAACTATCAACATTAAATTGCGGTTTTCTATTTGACGCGGAATTCGAACTTGCCTGGAAAGGGATTACCGGACAGAGTGCAAATAAAACGGATCGGTTGTGGATGTATCTACCACGTTGATCATAAATTCGATTTTTTAAATGGCAGAAGTCGGAAGCCTCGGCACGCCCCCGACTTCTGTTATTCATCCGGACTCGTTATGGCTTGCCAACCAACGAGAGTCCGGTTTCATCCCAGGCGGTGGTTCCGCCATCCAGCATCCACAAATTGGTGTAGCCTTCAGCAAGCAGGGTGGCGATTGCCTTTTTTGCCATGCCTGACGTCAGACAATAGACCAGAATTTTCGCGTCTTTCTCAGGGGGAAGTTGATCCAGATTTTCTCTAATCTGGTCATACGCCAGGCGCTGATCCGTTTGCGGGATGTCGCCCTGCCAGGGGATATGTACATTGACCATCACGAAATCCTTGCTTTCGAGCATGGTCTGCAATTCCTGGACGGACACAATGCGGTAACTGCCGCCGTCCACACTTACTTCCTTCCCCGTCTGTGACGTATCCTGACACGCGCCAAGCGAGAGCGACATGGCGACAATAAATGTCAGGAAAAATTTACTTCGTGCGAGCATGTTGACTCCTTCATCCGTCTTCGAATAGCCCTATGGCTCGACTGGATAACCTGCATCCACCCAGACCGTGAATCCACCAAGCAGAGGGGTCACGTTTTGAAATCCGTTTTCCAGCAAAATGAACGCCGCACGGGCGCTCGATTCTTCGCTGGGTCAGGTGCAATAGGTGATGATCCACTGATTCGGATCGAGTTCGGTGAGCCGCGTCTCGAGGTCGGCGAGTGGGATGGATAGCGAGCCAGGGATGCGGCTCATGGCGTAGACGTCCGCGCCGCGCACATCTACGAACACGGCTGTCCCAGTATCGAACGCGGCTTTGGCCTCCTCCAGCGATACGCGCGGGATTTCAGGATAAGTCTCTTCATCGTGCGCGCTCGAAGCGGTTGAGGTGGGCTG
>JACRBL010000034.1 GCA_016234485.1 Chloroflexota bacterium | reverse complement strand
GGACATTCTTCCAGAATCGCATTTGAACATTGGGAATCAAGCATGGGATGGCTTAAGCGAACGGGAACAGGAAGTAATAAAAATGGTCGCGCTTGGTCACACCAGCGCGGAAATAGGCGGACAACTTAACTTGAGCGTCAAAACAATTGAAACATACCGGGCGCGTGGAATGGAGAAACTTGGGCTTCGAACACGTGCCGCACTTGTACGATTTGCATTGCAGGAAGGAATAATCACCAGAGAATGAATTCGAACGCAAGAGCATACTAAAACAAACAGATGGACATCGGCTCGATTGTTTATTTGGGGTATCTCAGCCATTTCGTCCGGAGGGATTTGTTTCCAAGCGCGTTGAGAATCTTAAAAACCATTCGTCCATCCCTGACCGAGCAGGTTATTTGTGTCCGATTGTGTCCATCCCTGTTCGAAGAGATACATAGCAGGTTAAATTCAATTTCCTCTATTCCCTGGGCATATCCACCGATTTAATAAGCGATGAACAACTATTAGGATTCATACACGAAACTAAAACCGACTCAAAATTCATCCCGGATGATGCCAGATGGGAAAGCAGAATATGGCTGGCTCAACATAAGCCATTAGGATGAGTTCAACCAATCAAATCTATTAAACAGAAGACCTGACATTTTCTTGTCAGGTCATCTGTTTAATATCTACAGGGGGTTCATGGTTTAATTAAATTTCCGCTTTTTAAATTGCCACGCTCCTTGTGTGTTTTAAATCACCAAAGATACTTAGTGATCCACTTTTTGCAGTTTCACGAGAGAAATCGAGATGAAATCTGACGGTTTTATGGACGCGGCGTGGTCATCGTTTGTGAATCCTTGGGTGGGATATTCATCCTTGAAAAAATACAGAATTCAGCATTCAGGTGCATTAGCAGGAAAAAATAATCGTTTGTTCATATTACTGCTCGCAAGATTGCGATGTGTGTTTCATGGAGCGATTACGGCTTCTCAAATTAGGGAAGGCTATCGTCTGTTTATTTTGCCTCTGGCGACGCCCATAAATCGGCAAAACCAGCCTCCCTGTCACCAAAAATTGTGTTCCCTTGTGACAACATAGCGAGGGCGATATTCGGGTGTGCGAGGGCGGTGGTTGTGGTCATGGCGTTATGATACCATTGAGTTTAAATTCCAAAAGGAAGCGCCATGAAAAACTTTCTGTCCAATTTGAAAATTCCCGCCATCGTGAGCCTGCTTGTCGTGATTCCATTCATGCTGATGGAGATTGTGAATAGGCGTCAATTTCACGAGGGATTTCCCATCGCGCTGTTTGTCTTTTTGTGGTTTCTGCCCTTTCTCTTCGTCGCCATCGTGATGCCGCTCGCGCGCGATGTGCGCTCAGGCATGGACATTTTGGCGCGTCCCCTCTCGTTGGGAGTCAAAGTGTCTCTCCTGCTCCTGCTCGCGACGATGTGGTTCGGTGTGGTGATTGATCAGATGCCCTGTTTTCTGGGCGTTCCGATTTGCGATTAAGGATTTGGGCTCTCCCGTTACAGGAAACAGCCTGCAAATTTTGGGAGCATCAACACAAAGACGCAACGGCGCAATGATTTTTCTCTGCGCCGTTGCGGCTTTGCGTTAAAAATTTTGATAATCCTGCTTTCCAGGCCAGGATGCCACGCCAAACAGCGGATCATTCTTGCCCCATTCTTTCCATTCGAGGTTGGATTTTGGTTCGGGTTTGGACATTTTTTCTCACAAAAACACCGCTGTTGAAACCTTGAATCTCTGAGCCAGCGCCCGAATCTGTCGCACATTCAACTCGCGCTTGCCGTTAAGGATTTCAGAAACCACGCCCTGCGAGCCGATCTCTGGTAGGCTGGACTGGGTCAGGCCATGTTCCTCCATGAGATAGCGCAACACGTCCACACCGCTGGATTCAGGGATGGGATGATGTTCTTCTTCGTACACTTCGATCAATGTGCCAAGCGTGTCCAAAAGGCTGTAGAGCGGATGTTTCTCATTGTCGCCAATTTCATCAAGCAGTTCATTTAGCGCTTTACCGCCGCGTTGTATTCTCGCTCGTTGCGGATGGTGAGCAGGGGAGCGATGGGTTGCCAGTAATGAAGCAGAGAGGATTGCTTTTGCATGTGCCGATTATATCCCGCAAAATTCGTTCTTGACGATGGTGCGCCATTGGCGTATACTGCCAGTAAATCATGCAATTCATCGAAACCAGCATTTTCACCCGCCAAGTTACGGACTTACTCACGGATGACGAGTACGGTCAACTGCAGAGCGCTTTGTCTGCCCACCCCGATTTGGGTGACATCATCCAAAAAAGCGGCGGACTGCGAAAAGTGCGCTGGTCAATGGCTGGACGCGGCAAACGTGGCGGTGTGAGAGTGATTTATTATTGGGCTGTGTCGAAAGACCAAATTTTGATGCTGTTCATATATCCCAAGAATGTGATGGATGATTTGACGCCACAACAACTCAAGACACTGCGTCAAATTGTTGATAAGGAGTTCAAATGAAAGACGAACTGTTCAACGAACTGGTAGCCAGCGTCCGCGAAGGCGGAAAAATTCTGCGCGGAAAAACCCAGCCCTCGCGAACATTTATCATCGAAGCGCCTGATGTGAAGGAAATACGCGCCAATTACAAACTCTCTCAAAACGAATTCGCCGCGTTGATGGGAATTAGCGTCAAGACTTTGCGTAATTGGGAGCAGGGACGGCGTTCTCCCGAAGGCGCGGCGCGGGTACTTTTGCAGGTGGCCGCGAAGCATCCCGATGTGATTTGGGATGTAGTGAAGGTGAAATCTCTTGCGGCGTAAATTAACAGGCAATCGAAAAGCGACTCTTTTTCAAAGGGTCGCTTTCATTTTTTTGATGCCAATATACAACCCGCGCCCATCCAATCCCTCCGCATCGTGGACAACCTCCAAACCTGCCGCGCGAAATGCCCCCAAATACTCATCATGCGTGAACAAGCCCATCTCGTGAGTTTCGGTGGCGCGTTCGATTCCCTCCGCTGTACCGATCAGATATTGAAATTCGAGAAGGGACACATTGCCCCTGCGTGTGCCGCGGCTCATGCGGACAATCTTCAAATCGGGTTGATTTACCGTCGCCATAAAGACGCGTCCCACATTCCATTGATCTGGCGCGAACCACGGCTCGACCAGCAAAATTCCCCCCGCCACAAGATGCCGCGCCATATTCTTGATGGCTTTGTGTAAACGGGATTTTGTTTTGACGTAGCCAATGGAACTGAACAGGCACGTGACAATATCGAAGCGACGTTTCAAGTCGAAATCAATCATGTCGCCGCGTTGAAAACGGATGGCGGGATATTTCCTGCGCGCGACGGAAAGCATCTTTGCATCCAAGTCCAGCCCTTCCACCTGATAAAACCGACTCAACGCGTTGGCGTGGATGCCCGTCCCGCAGGCCACGTCCAGCAGGCGGTTCCCATCCGATTGTTTGTGCGCCTCGATAAAATTGCGCGCCTTTTCCGCTTCGGCAGGATAATCCTTGCCCATCGCGGCGTAGATCTCATCGTAGTATTTCGCAGATTTTGAAAACATTTTGACTCCGCTCGTTCACTGAAAACTGATCACTGATGACTGATCACTTCCCCGCCAACACTTCCGCCAAATGCACCGCCCTCTGACCCTTCCCCATCCGATGCAAGCCTCCCGCGATGTGCATGAGACAGCCCGCGTCGGGGATGACCAGCGTGGGCGACTGACTTGCTTCCAGATTTTCGATTTTCTTCAACAGCATCTCTTTCGAGACTTCGGGATGGACAACCGAAAAAATCCCGCCGAAGCCACAACACTCATCCGCGTGGGGGAGCTCCACGATCTGCGCGCCTTTGACGGCAGAGAGCAACGCGCGCGGCTGACGGTCAATGCCGAGGCCGCGCGAAAGGTGACAGGAGGGATGATAGGTGAGCGTTCCGTCCCAGTGCGCGCCGACGTCCGTCACGCCGAGTTTGTCCACGAGATATTCGCTGAATTCGAACGTCCGCGCCGCGAGGGACTTTGCGCGCGCCAGCCAGGCGGGATTGTCCGCGAAGAGTTCGGGGTAATTGACGCGCAGCATGTGGACGCATGATCCCGATGGCGAGACGATGTCGGGCAAAACCTGTGAGGTCTCTAAAGACCTCACAGGTCTCTCGAACGCCTCGATCATATGCTCCGCCATTTTGCGCGCGTCCGCCCGTAGACCCGCGTTGAAGGCGGGCTGTCCGCAACAGGTCTGGTCGGGAGCGAAGTCCACGGAAACGCTGAGGCGGGAGAGAACGTCCACGATGGCCTCCCCCACTTCGGGGTAGAACGTATCGCAGAGGCAGGTGATGAAAAGTTGGACGGTGGGCATGTCCACATTCTACCGTACACAAGTACACAGGTAAACACGTACACACGCAATACGCAGTACGCAATATTCCCCCGCAACGAATTTTTTCCATCCAAAATTTCTCTGGTATTATTGCCCCGCCATGACCAAATTCCTCACTCATACCCCCAACGGCTTTGACCTGCCCCGCCGCATCGCTCGCATCGGCGAACTGGCCTACAACTTGTGGTGGACGTGGAACCCCGACGCCACCCGTCTCTTTGCCCGCCTCGACTACGATCTGTGGGAGAGACTCGCGCACAACCCGATCCTGCTGTTGCGCCAGGTGGGACGCTCGGCCCTCAACGCCGCCGCGCAAAACAAGGATTACCTCGCCACCTACGATCGCGTCTTCGCGGACTTCGATCTCTACCTCGCCGCGAAGAAGACCTGGGCCGCCAGCGCGCATCCCGAACTCGCTGGTCGCCCCGTCGCGTATTTCTCGATGGAATACGGCCTGCACGAAACGCTCCCCATTTATTCGGGCGGCCTCGGCGTGCTGGCGGGCGATCACCTTAAAGAAGCCTCCGACCTCGGCCTGCCATTGGTTGCGGTTGGTTTTCTTTATTCGCAGGGTTACTTCAACCAGCACATCAGCGAAGACGGCTGGCAGGAAGCCCTCAACCATCCCATCGAAATCAACGAGCATCCCTTCCTCCCCGTTTTGGACGATGAAGGAAAACGCCTCACCGTGGCGGTGGAATTTCCCGACCGCGTCGTCACGCTCCAAATTTGGGAAGTGCGCGTCGGGCGCGTCGCGCTTTATCTTTTGGACTCCAACGTGGACTCCAACTCCGAAGCCGACCGCTCCCTCACCGCCCGTCTCTATTGGAGCGACCTCAACTTCCGCGTCGCGCAGGAAGTGTTGCTGGGCGTGGGCGGCGTGCGCGCCTTGCGGACTCTCGGATACAACCCGCTCGCCTGGCACATGAACGAAGGTCACGCGGCTTTCCTGACGTTGGAGCGGGCGCGTGAACTTGTGGCCTCTGGCCGCGCCTTCGCGGATGCCATCGCCGAGACGCGCTCGTCCAACATTTTCACCACGCACACCCCCGTCCCCGCGGGCAACGACGAATTCCCCGTCTGGCTAATGGACAAACACCTCGCCGCGCTCTGGCCGCAACTCGGCCTCAGCCGCGACGAATTCATTGACCTGGCGCGGCATCACCAACCCTGGGGCGAGACATTTAGCATGGGCATCCTCGCGCTGAAACTGGCCGAGGGCCACAACGCCGTCAGCGAACTGCACGGACGCGTCTCGCGCAAGATGTGGAACTTCCTGTGGAAGGATCGCGCCGAAGACGACGTGCCGATCACGCACGTCACCAACGGCGTCCACACCGCCAACTGGATCGCGCGTCGCATGCGCCTCCTGCTCGACAAACACCTCGGCTCCGACTGGATGGAGCGCCTCGACGACCCCGACCTGTGGGCAAAAATTGATACCGTCCCCGATGATGAGTTCTGGGCCGTCCGCACGCACCTGAAACGCAAGATGGCTTTCTACCTGCGCGAACGCGCCCGCGCCCAATGGTTGGATGATGGCGTGCATCCCGTTCAGGTGGTGGCTTCGGGCGTGCTGATTAATCCCTACGACCTGACCATCGGCTTTGCGCGTCGCTTCGCAACTTACAAGCGCGCGGGGCTGGTGATGAGCGACGTGGAACGCCTGCTCGAACTCATCAACAAGCCAAACATGCCCGTGCAAATTATTTTCGCGGGCAAGGCGCATCCCGCGGACGAGCCTGGCAAGCAACTCATCCAGCAGATTTATCGCACCGTCAAAAAAGCGGAAACGGGCGGACGCCTTGTCTTCCTCGAAGATTACGACATGAACCTGGCGCGCTACCTCGTCCAAGGCGTGGATGTGTGGCTTAACACGCCGCGCCGTCCGCTCGAAGCCAGCGGCACATCGGGCATGAAGGCCGCCATCAACGGCGCGCTCAACTTCTCCGTGCTGGACGGTTGGTGGCGCGAAGCCTACAACGGACAGAACGGCTGGGCCATCGGCGAAGACGCGGAACTCGACGCGCAAGTGCAAGACGAAGCCGACGCGGAGAGCCTGTACGACACGCTCGAAAACGAGATCATCCCGCTTTATTATGAAGTGGGCGCGGATAAACTTCCGCACAAGTGGATCGCGCGCGCCAAGAACGCCATCGCCACCGTCACGCCGCAATTCAGCGCGCGCCGCATGGTGAAGGAATACGTGGAGCGATTGTATTTGCCCGCGTTGAATTCCAATGAAAACGCGAAGCCGAAGAGAAAAAAGAAATAACATCGTTCCCCGTTATTGCGACACTTGCCCTGGCGGGCAGTGCCAGGGAGTAATCCCCTCGTCCCGGCGGAGATTGCTTCGGGAAGACCACCCTCGCAATGACGGAAAGAGTGCAACCCATGTTCTTCAAACCCATCCCCGAAATAGACGTCCTTACCCTCGCCGAAAAACTGAAATCGGACGAGGAGTTCATCCTGCTCGATGTGCGCGAAGACGACGAGTTGCGCCGCGCCAAAATCACGGACAGGCGACTCGTCCATGCCGCGCTGAGCGAACTGTCAGTGAAGGGAACATCCATGTTGCCCGCGCCCGCGCAAGGTCAGGAGCGAAGCGTGTATGTCATATGTCATCATGGCAATCGCAGTTCGCAGGTCACGCGCTGGCTCATCAAGAGTGGCTGGACGAATGTCTTCAACGTGAGCGGCGGAATCGACGCGTACGCGCGGAAAGTGGATAATTCGGTGGGGATGTATTAGGTTGAACGTTTAGCGTTGAATGTTGCCTGAATCAAAAAGGTTGAGAGGAATACTCTCAACCTTCAATGTTAAACTCGTAACGTTCAACTTTATTTCAACATGAAATTCCCGTTCTTGTAGAACAACTCGCCGTTCACAAGGATTTCTGAGTCTGTGCGCAGGTCGCAGATGAAGTCCCAGTGGATGGCGCTTTTGTTTTTGGAACCCGTTTCGGGATAACCAGCGCCGAGCGCCATGTGGAAGGAGCCGCCGATCTTTTCGTCGAAGAGGATCTGGCCGGTGAACTTGTTGATTTCGAAGTTGGTGCCGATGGCGAATTCGCCAAGGTAGCGCGAGCCCGCGTCGGTCTCGACCATCTTGAGCAGGTAATCTTGATTCTTGGCGGCGGTCACTTTGGAGAGGCGTCCGTTGCTGAAGGTGAGTTCCGCGCCTTCCACGGCCACGCCGCCGTAAATGGCGGGATAGGTGAAGCGCACCCAGCCGTTCACGGAATCTTCCACGGGGCCGGTGTAGATTTCGCCGTCGGGCATGTTGTGGATGCCGCAGGAATTGTTGAACTTGCGGCCTTTGACCGAGAGGGTGAGGTCCACGTTGGGGCCGCGTAGAATCACCTGGTTTTTCCCCTCCATGAATTTAACGGCGGCCTGCTGTTCCTTTTCCACTTTTTGCCAGAACGCCACGGGATCGGCCTCATTGGCGTGGACAGCGCGGTAGACGAAATCCTCGTATTGTGCGAAGGTCATCTCGGCGTCCTGGGCGTAGGCTTCGGTGGGGAAGAGCGTGGTGACCCATTTGAGCGCGCCCTCGGCGCCGCGGCGCATTTGCGCTTCGGTGATCGCGCCCGCGGGTTTGTTGCGACGCTGGGAGCGGGTGGTATCCAATGAGCCTTGCGAGCGCGTGTTGGTCGTCGAATGAATGCGGATGCGGCTCTCGAACTGGTCGTAAGCCAGTTTGTGGAAAGGCGGCACAAAGTCCAGTTGCGCTTCGCTTCCGTGGGTGATGAGCAGGTCTTCGTGGCCCGGGAAGAACATGTCGGGCAATTGCACGAGCGGGATGGGATGTCCGCCAGCCTTCAAGACCTCAAGATAAATGGCGCGCACCAACGGCTCGGCTTGCGTCGTCGCTTCGATCAATACACGGTCGCCGGCCTTGATGCGGGCGCTGTAGTTCACTAAAACTTGGGCAAATTTTTCAACACGGGGATCAGCCACAGGATTTCTCCAAAATTTTTGTATCGAGCGGGCGAATTATATCACGGACACTTTGGGGTATACTTTTATTCACAAACTGTAACAATTCGGGACAATCAACCGTCAACCCATTCAACTATCAGACTAATTGACCAAGAGACTACCTGACTAACATGAAACAACTCCTCCAAAACATGAAGAACGGACAGACCACTGTCGAAGACGTTCCCGCCCCAACGCCGCGCGAGGGGCAGGCGCTCGTCAAAGTGCACGCCTCGCTCGTCTCCGCTGGCACCGAACGGATGCTCGTGGAATTTGCCGAAAAGAATCTTGTCGGCAAGGCGCGCTCGCGTCCCGATCTCGTCAAGCAGGTTCTCGACAAAGCCAAACGCGAAGGCCTCGTCCCCACCATCCAGGCCGCGTTCAACCGCCTCGACCAGCCCATGCCGCTCGGCTATTCGTCCGCTGGCACAATTGTCGCGCTCGGCAAGAACATGCGCGGTTTCAGGGTCGGTCAACGCGTGGCCTGCGCGGGCCTCAACTATGCCGTCCACGCCGAATACAACGTCGTCCCTCGCAACCTGCTCACGCCCATCCCGAAAAAAGTGGATTTCGAATCCGCCTCCTTCACCACCCTCGCAGCCATCGCCATGCAGGGAGTCCGCCTCGCCGAGCTGCAAGTGGGCGAAAACGTGGCCGTCATCGGCATGGGGCTTCTGGGACTCCTGACCGCGCAGATCGCTGTCGCGGCGGGGTGCCGCGTCCTCGGCATCGACGTGGACCCCGCCAAACTTCGCCTCGCTTCCTCCCTGGACCTTGAGGGGGCCGCGCGTGCGCAGGCCGAATCTGCCGCCCAAACGTTCACCGCCAACCGCGGCTTCGACGCGGTCATCATCTGCGCCGCCACCTCCTCCAACGATCCCGTCGAGCTGGCGGGGGCCATCGCTCGCGATCGCGGCCGCGTCGTCGCGACCGGCGCGGTGGGGCTGTCCATCCCGCGCAAGGTCTACTACGAAAAAGAGTTGTCCTTCATTAACTCGCGCTCCTACGGGCCAGGCCGCTACGATCCCTCCTACGAAGAGAACGGCGTGGACTACCCCCTTGGCTACGTCCGCTGGACCGAAGGCCGCAACATGGAGTCGGCCCTGCAACTCATGGCAGATGGCAAACTCAAAGTCCAGCCCCTCATCTCGCACCGCTTCCCCATCGAAAAAGCCGCCGACGCGTATGAAGTCATCACGGGGAAGAAAAAGGAATCTTTCCTCGGCGTTGTTTTAACGTACGACGAGAAGAAAGAAGAAACTGAAAAGAAAGTGGCGTTTAACGTTAAACGTTCAACGTTAAACGAGCAAGTCACCCTCGGCGTTCTCGGCGCGGGCGCGTTTGCCAACGCGGTGTTGCTTCCCGCGATCAAGAAGGCAGGCGATATTTTTCTCGTCGGCATCGCCTCCGCGGGTGGGATGCACGCCCAGGTTTCGGGAAAGAAATTCGGCTTCCAATACGCCACTTCATCAGATGAGGAAATCCTCAATGACCCAAATATCAACACCGTCGCGATCCTGACTCGTCATGATTCTCATGCCGATTTGGTAGTGAAAGCTCTCAAAGCAGGCAAGAATGTTTTTGTGGAGAAACCGTTGGCCGTTGACAGTAGACAGTTGACAGCAGTCACGAAAGCGCTGTCAACTGCCAACCACCAACTACTAACTGTAGGTTTCAACCGCCGCTTCTCTCCCCTCGCCCAATCGCTTAACTCGCAACTCCTAACTCGCAACGAACCCATCCACGTCCACTACCGCATCAACGCGGGCTACATTCCCCTCAACCACTGGACACAGGACGAAGTCCTCGGCGGCGGACGTATCATCGGCGAAGGCTGTCACTTCGTGGACTTCATCACCTTCCTCGTCGGCGCCGCGCCCGTTTCGGTCACGGCCCACGCGCTTCCCGATATCGGCAAATACCGCGAAGACAACGTCTCGATGACCTTTGCCTTCCCCGATGGCTCCATCGGCGTAGTGGACTATCTCGCCAATGGCGACAAATCCTTCGCGAAGGAGCGCGTGGAAGTGTTCTGCGGCGGCGCGATTGCAGTCCTCGATGACTTCCGCAAATTGGAAACCGTGAAGGATGGAAAGAGGAAAGAAGAAAAAAGGGCGCAAGATAAAGGCTGGACAGACGAGTGGAAAGCCTTCGCCAAATCCATCCGCGAGGGCGGCGCGCCGCCCATCCCATATGAGCAGTTGATCGGCGTGACTAAAGCTACGTTCGCGGCGGTGGAATCCCTCCGAAAAGACGGTGAAAAAGTGACGGTCGCATGAATTCCCACTTCAACTTCCTTGCGCTCGCGCAGGTCATCGCGGAAAAATAACGTGGACTACCTCCTCCAACTCCGTCAACTGATCGGTCATCGTCCCATCTTGATGGTGGGCGCGGCCATCCTCGTCGTGGATGAATCCGATCGCCTGCTGATGCTCAAACGTTCCGACAGCGGCTGTTGGGGATTGCCAGGCGGCGCGACCGAGCCAGGCGAAGTGGTTGAAGAGGCCGCCAAGCGCGAGACACGCGAGGAAGTGGGCATCGAAGTGGGGGAGATGAATTTGTTTGGCGTTTTTTCGGGGCCAGAACTTTTTTACAAATATCCGAACGGCGATGAAGTTTATAATGTCACCATTGTTTATCTTTCGCGCATCTGGCACGGACAGATGACGCTCAACGAGGAACACACCGCCTGGAATTGGTTCGCGGCGCCTGAAATTCCCGAAGACGTCAGCCCGCCCATCAAGCCAGTCATCGAACAATTTAAGCGTCAATTTCGATTGGAGTGATAAATGCGAGTCCGTTCTGCGGCCATTCTCATCCAAAACAATGCGCTCGCGCTGATGGAGCGTCACCGCGACGACAGGCATTACTTCTCCTTCCCAGGCGGCGGCGTGGATGTGGGCGAGACGCCCGAACAAGCCGTCATCCGCGAGGCGCACGAGGAGTTGGGCGTCGAAGTGAAGGTGATTCGTCTCGCGGCGGAAATCTGGTTCAACGGCAAACAGCAATTCTTCTTCCTCGTCGAGCAGACGGGCGGGACCTTTGGCACGGGCGCGGGCGAGGAGTTCGCGTCGGACCGCGACCCCGCGCGGGGTACGTATGACCCGGTCTGGATGCCGCTGGCGCAGGTGGCCGCGCAGAACGTCCTCCCCAAGCAGGTGGCCGAATTGGTCGCGAAGTCGCATCCCGATCATTGGCCTGCCGCGCCGATTGTCATTCGAGAGTAGTAAAATCCATGTTTGGGAACAATTTGTTCCTCATCGTCGTCCGCGATTCATCTTGACCACAGAACACGCCGACATTCCCTGTGGCAAGGAGGAGAAAATGAAAAAACGTTTTTTGTTCGTCTCGTTATTGGCCGCGCTGGTTTTGGCGGCATGTGGAGCAGCGGCCGCGCCCGAGGCTTCCGACCCAGGTTATGTGGAATTTGAAGCGGCCGCCACCGAAGCGCCGGCCCAATTTCAGGATAGCGCGGCATTGCCCGCCGAGAGCAGTGGGCAGGAGGGGGAGGCCAAGAGCCTTGCCGAGAATGGCGTCGTCTATGAAACGAGCGGCGGGACCGAAGCGTTGATCGTCGAGCGCATGGTCATCAAGAGCGGCGAGATCCGACTTCTGGTGAAAAACTCGGACGTGGCGCTCGACAGCCTGACGCAGATGGTGGGCGATGTGGGCGGTTACATCGTCAGTTCGCAGGTGTGGTACGCGGAATACAACAAGGAAAACTTCAAATACGCCAATATCACCATCGCGGTGCCGTCCGACCAGTTTGAGACCGCCCTGCGCCGATTGCGGAATCTTTCCATCCGCGTCCTGACCGAATCCGCCTCAGGCGAAGACGTGACCGACCAATACGTGGACCTGCAATCGGAGTTGGTCAACCTCGAAGCCACGCGCGACCGCATCAAGACCTTCCTCGACCAAGCCCAAAACGTGGACGAGGCCCTGCGCATCAACCAGCAACTTTCGGAGATCGAAGCGCAGATCGAGCAGGTGAAGGGACGCATGAACTACCTCAAAGACCGCGCCTCCTTCTCGACCATCGCGGTTTCCATCGAGCCCGAACTGCCTCCCATCCCTCCCACGCCGACTCCCACCCTCGCGCCGACAGCCACTCCGATTGCTTGGGACCCTCATGATACATTGAAGGAATCGAAAGAGACTCTCACATCGGCCTATCAAGGCATCATCGACTTCTTCATCTGGTTTGGCATTGTGATCGTGCCGATCCTGCTCCCGCCGGCCCTGGTCGTCTGGTTGTTGTGGAAGTTATTGCGCCGCAAGCCGAAGGCTTGACGAATCACAGTCCTATCAAAAGTAATCGCCGCGAAGCCCATGCTTCGCGGCGATTTTTGCTTGAAACGCAATCTAATATTTAAATTCGGTCACTGCTGGATCGTCCAACAATTTTTGGATTATTTTTTCGTGCGCCTGCGGCCTGCCAAACGTGATCCAGCGACAGCGCATCTCCGCGCGTTCTTTGAAATATTGGCGCACGTTCACCTTCAAGCCAGATTCGGCAAAAAGAGACTCTACCCGCGCCAGCCCTTCGCGTCCATCCGAGATGACGACTTCGTAGGTGTGTTCTTCGCGAATTTTATCCACGGCGTGCTCGAAGGCTGGGAAGACCCACAGCACGATCAACGAAAGGGCCGTGACCGACGCGCCGAAGAGATACGCGCCCGCGCCGAAGGACATGCCGATGGCCGCCGTCAGCCAGATGGTGGCTGCGGTGGTGAGGCCCGCCACGCGCATCCCGTCGCGCAGGATGGCGCCCGCGCCGAGGAAGCCGATGCCCGTCACGATGTTGGCGGTGATGCGGCCTGGGTCATCGGGTCCGCCGATCAGCCGCGAGAGGATGGTGATGAGGGCCGCGCCCGCGCCGATGAAGATGAGCGTGCGGAACCCCGCCGATTTATCGCGAAACTCGCGCTCGAGGCCGATCAACCCGCCAGCGAGCATGGCGGCGCAGATGCGGAGGATTTCAGGGAGGAGGCTGGTCATGTCCATAGTGGAGTCCTTTTGTTTTTTTCGCGGGTTATCTCTGGGATTTTATCATTTTCCGATAGCTGTTCAGGCTGGGCGAGAAATTCGTTAACGCCTCCTTAACAGCCTCCATTCTGGCCTATGGTATATTTCGCTCATGCCTGAAAGTATTTTGATCGTCGAAGACGAACCCGCTCTGCAAGACACGCTTTTCTATAACCTAAAAAAAGAGGGATACACCGTCGAATCCGTGGGAGATGGCCGCGCCGCGCTCGAATCGGCGCGCAGGCTCAGACCCGACCTGATCGTGCTGGACATCATGCTCCCCGAAATGGATGGTTTCGAGGTGGCGCGCATCCTTCGCAAGGAGATGACCTCTGCCATCCTCATGCTCACCGCCCGCGACGACGAGATTGACCGCGTCGTCGGCCTCGAAGTTGGCGCGGACGATTACCTGACCAAGCCGTTTTCCATGCGTGAACTGATGGCGCGCGTCAAAGCCCAGTTGCGCCGCGCCCGCATGTTGCGCGAAGAACAGGCCGCCGAATCAACTCATGCAACACGTAGTACGCAACACGCAATCCTCACCTTCAACGATCTCGCGCTTAATACCACCCGACGCGAAGTGACCCTCAACAACGTAGTCGTCCCGTTGAAGCCCAAGGAATACGAACTCCTGCTCTTCTTCGCCGAACACAAAAGCCAGATGCTCTCGCGCGAATTCATCCTCGAGCGCGTTTGGGGCTGGGACTTCATCGGCGACAGCCGCACGGTGGACGTCCACGTGAGGTGGTTGCGGCAGAAGATCGAAAAAGATTCTGCCAACCCGACGCGCATTGTCACCGTGCGCGGAGGCGGGTATCGGTTTGAAGGATAGTTACTTCGTGGTGCGTATTGCGTAATGACTCTTTACTTTATTCTCGCCCTTTTGATTTTAATGACGCTCTGGTTGGGGTGGCGTTATTTCAAGTTGCGTCGCGGCATTCAAGCATTACTTGACCAACTGAAACGCGGGGACGAGCTCTCCGAGTCTGCGAATGAACTCGGTCCACTTGCCAGTTTACGCAATACGCAACACGCAATACTTCGTGAGCGACTTCAATCTGCCGAAACGCAACGCTCCCGCCTCTCCACCATCCTCGACCAATTGACCGACGCCATCCTCATTGCGGATGCGGACGGGCGCGTCCAATTTGCCAACCCTGCCGCGGAGAAACTCTTCGGCTCGCCGCTCGCGGGACGTTCGGTGGTGGAGGCCGTCCGACGCCACCAGCTGGCCGACGCGTGGCGCCGCTGCCGCGAGACGGGCGAAGCGCAAACCGAATCGGTCGAAGTCCCCGCCAGCCGACATTTCCTGCAACTCATCGTCGTCCCCGACCGCGATACGCGCGGCGGGACGCTTCTGCTCGTGCAAGATTTGACGCGCGTCCGCCGTCTCGAAACCGTGCGACGCGACTTTATCAGCAACCTCTCGCACGAACTGCGGACTCCGCTGGCCTCGCTCAAAGCGTTGACCGAAACCCTGCAAGGCGGCGCGCTCGCAGACGAAGATGCCGCCCCGCGCTTTTTAGGTCGCATCGTCACCGAAGTGGACGCGTTGACCCATATGGCGCAGGAGTTGCTCGACCTCTCGAAAATTGAATCGGGGCAGGTGGAGTTGGTCTTGCGGAAGGTCGAGCCGCTGTCTGTGTTGCGATCGGCCTGCGAGCGGATGCGCGTCCAGGCGGAGCGCGCGGGGGTGAGTCTAACGCTCGAGGAAACCGCGACCCCGCCCAAAGTCCAGGCGGATGCGTCGCGGCTCGAGCAGGTATTGGTCAACCTCATCCATAACGCGGTCAAGTTCACGCGGCGCGGCGGGTCAGTCACGTTATCGGCCAGCGAGGAGGAGGGCGCGGTCGTCTTCGCGGTGAGCGATTCGGGCGCGGGGATTCCGTCGGAGGAGTTGTCGCGCATCTTTGAGCGTTTTTATCGCGTGGAAAAATCCCGTACGGGAAGCGGCACGGGATTGGGGCTTTCGATTGCAAAGCATATTGTGGAAGCGCACGGCGGAAAAATTTGGGCCGAGAGCGAAGTGGGGCATGGAAGCAAATTTTCATTTAAAATCCCAGCGTCACGCTGACACACACACGGAGAAAAAAATTTCATGGAAAAACATATTCTTGTCACCAACGACGACGGCATCCTTGCGCCTGGCCTGCTGGCGCTCGCGCAGGAGATGCGAAAACTTGGCAAGGTGAGCATCCTTGCCCCCGACCGCAACTGGTCGGGCGGCGGACACGTGAAGACTCTCGACCGCGCCTTGCGCGTGAAGGAAGTTCGCCTCGCGGACGGTTCGACGGGGTTCGCCAGCGACGGCGCGCCATCGGATTGCGTTTCGCTGGGCGTGCTCGGTTATTTCAAAGAGAAGGTGGATTTGGTCGTTTCGGGCGTGAACCACGGCGCGAACCTCGGCCACGACGTGACCTACTCGGGAACCGTCACCGCCGCGATGGAAGCCGTGATCTTCGACGTGCCTGGCATTGCCGTCTCGCTGGAGATTCCCGAAGATCATCTCGACGAGATGGATTATCGTCCCGCCGCGGAAGCCGCCCGTGCAGTGGTGGAGCGCGTGATCGCGAACGGACTGCCGCCCGATATTCTGCTCAACGTGAACGTGCCATACCTGCCCGCGGACCGACTCATGGGCTTCCTGATGACGCGTCAAGGCTTGCGCGTCTATCATGGACGTTTGGACGAGCGCGTCGACCCGCGCGGCAAACCCTACTACTGGATCGGCGGCGACGCCCCCACCGCCATCCCCGAGCGCGGCACCGACGTGGGCGCGCTGGCCGAGGGCTACGTCTCTGTGACGCCGCTTCAACTGGATTTGACAGCGTATCGAACTTTGAGCGATTTGAACAATTGGAATTTGCAGGAAAAGAATTCGTAATCAACTTTACATATTTCCCCCCTTGTCCCGTCTCCCGCCCATACCCCTTCAGGCGGGAGACGTCGTTTAAGCGCAATGTGCGCTATTTCTTCTTTTTCTCTTTGTTTTTCTTTTCCTTTTCAAGCAGGGCGGCGTTGAGTTTTTCGCGATGATTCATCAGCCGCTGTTGGACGTTGATGGCCTCTTCTTTTTCCTTTGATTGCAGACGGGCGTAGTCACCATCGGGTTTCATCACTCGCGCGCTGGAGTTATCTTTTAAATACATTGCCAGCGCTTCCTCGCGCAGGTAGTGAAGATGCGCCTTGTTTTCCACGGGGAAGACCACTTCCACGCGATGGTTGAGGTTGCGGGTCATTAAGTCGGCGCTGCCGAGGTACATTTCTTCGCGGCCTTCGTTGTAGAAATAATACATGCGGCTGTGTTCGAGATACCGTCCCACGATGCTGATCACGCGGATGTTTTCGCTGACGCCTTTGATGCCCGGGCGGAGACAGCAGATGCCGCGTATCAGCAAATCCACCTGCACGCCTGCCTGCGAAGCGGCGTAGAGCAATTCGATCATGTGCGGATCCACGAGGGCGTTGGCCTTCAGGATCATGCGCGCCTTGTTCCCTTTTTTGGCGTGTTCGATCTCGCGTTTGATCAGGTGTTCGAGATGACTCCGCAAATTCACCGGGGCGACCAGTAATTTTTTATAGGATTTGATGGCCGAATAACCAGTGAGGAAATTGAACAAGTCGGTGGCGTCGGCGCCGAGGGCTTCGTCGCAGGTGAAGATGCCCACGTCCTCGTAAAAATTGGACGTGATCGCGTTGTAGTTGCCAGTGGCGAGGTGGAGGTAGCGACGGATGCCGTTGCCCTCCTGCCGCACCACCATGGCGATCTTGCTGTGGGTCTTGAGTCCCACCAATCCATACACCACGTGGACGCCGGCTTCCTCCAGTTTTTGCGCCCAGGTGATGTTGCTCTCCTCGTCGAAGCGCGCCTTCAATTCCACGAGAACGGCCACCTGTTTGCCGCGCTCGGCCGCTTCGAGCAGGGCCTCCACTACGGGCGAGTTGTGTCCCACGCGGTAGAGCGTCTGCTTGATGGCAAGCGCCTGCGGGTCGCGCGCGGCCGCGTTGAGGAAGTCCACCACGGGGGAGAACGAGTCGTAGGGATGATGGAGCAGGATGTTTTCGCGGCGGATGGCGGCGAAGATGTCATCTGTCGTCGCCGCGTCGTGGAAAGGCTTGGGGAGATGCGATTTGTAGGCGGGGAATTTCAGTTCGTGCCGCTCCACGTTTCCGTAGAGTTGCATCAGCGAAGCCAGGCCGAGCGGCCCCGTTTGGACCGACACGTCGCTGGGATTGATCTCCAAATTTTCGATCAGCAATTTGCGGATCGACTCGGGCATGTCTTCGTGGATCGCGACCAGCGCCACCGAGCCGAACTTGCGGCGGCGGATGCTCTGCTGCATCGTCTCCAGCAGGTCATCCGCTTCGATTTCCTGGATCTCGATATCGGCGTCGCGCACGATGCGGAAGGGATGCACAGCGGTCAGTTCCATGCCGGGGAAGAGCAGTCCCACGTTGGCCGCGATCACCTGTTCGAGCCAGACAAAATAATGATGATGCGCGATCGTCCCGTCTTTGCGGACTCCGCCCGAGGAGCGTTTAATGGGCAGGAGGCGCGGCAACGTGTCGGGGACTTTGAGGCGGGCGAATCGTTCGTGACCTTTGCGGTCGCGGATGACGACAGCCAGATTCAGGCTGAGATTCGAAATATGCGGAAAGGGATGCCCAGGGTCGAGGGCCAGAGGCGTGAGGACGGGGAAGATCACCTCGCGAAAATGGCTGTCCACTTTTTCTTTTTGCGATTTGCTCAACTTGCCATACTGCAAAATGTGGATGCCGTTCTTATCCAACCTGGGCAGGAGTTTGCGGGCGAAGAGTTTGGACGCTTCCTCGTTAAGTTCCCCCGTGCGTTTGCGGATGGCGGCCAGTTGCTGGCGAGGGGTCATCGCGTCGGGCAGGGCGCTGGTTACCTGCGCCTCCACCATTTTGCGGATGCCCGAGACGCGCACCATGAAGAACTCGTCCATGTTCGAGCCGAAGATACCGAGAAACTTCACGCGTTCGAGCAGTGGATTGCCCTCATCGTGCGCCTCCTCCATCACGCGGCTCTGAAACTCGAGCAGACTCAATTCGCGATTAATGTAGAGGGCCGGGTCGGAAAAGGGATGTTTATCGGAAGAGGGCATGTTTGGCCGCCTATTCGTTTTTATCCCATTCGCCCGGTGATGTACGCCTCGGTCAATTCCTCTTTTGGCTTGAGGAACATCTGCTTCGTGTCCGATACTTCCACCAACTCGCCGAGCCAGAACAAGCCTGTGATGTCCGAGACGCGCGCCGCCTGTTGCATGTTGTGCGTCACGATGACGATGGTGTAGTCCTCTTTCAACTCGGCGATCAATTCTTCGACTCGCAATGTGGCGACAGGGTCGAGCGCGGACGTGGACTCGTCCATCAGAATCACCTCAGGTTGCACCGCCACTACGCGCGCAATGCACAGACGTTGTTGCTGACCGAGCGCGAGACTGAGCGCGTCATCCTCCAATTTATCTTTCACATCATCCCACAGCGCGGCGCGCTTGAGACTTTCCTCCACCAATCCCTGCAACTGACTTTTGCTCTCCACCCGTCCCGTCACGCGTGGACCGAAGGCCACGTTGTCGAAAATTGTCTGCGGGAACGGGTTCGGTTTTTGGAAGACCATGCCCACCCGTTGACGGAGGTCCACCACGTCCATGTCCGCCGCGTAGACGTCTGAACCGTTGAGCAGGATTTTCCCCTCCACGCGCGTCCCCGCGATGGTGTTGTTCATCCGATTGAGACAGCGCAAGAACGTGGACTTCCCGCATCCCGAGGGACCGATCAACGCGGTCACTTTGCGCGGGGGAATCTCCATGCTGATATTTGAGAGCGCGATCTTCTGTCCGTAATAGAAGTTGAGATTCTGAATGGAAAAAGCAGAGGTGGTTTCGGGCATGGGGCGATTTTATCATGGCGTTGACCCCCATCCCATCCTTCCCCCAAACGGAAGAACACGTTTGGGGGAAGGGAAACAGTCGTTTGTATGAAAACAATTATTTACATTCCAGATATTGTTATTACCTCCCCCATTTTCGTTCTTTGAAAATGGGGGAGGGCAGGGAGGGGGTGAGTTTTTCCTTTATAATCAGCCCCAATGAAATTCTCGCGCGCCCTCTCCCTGCTTTCCGCCTTCTGCCTTCTGCTCTCTGCCTGCACACCTTCCTCCGAATCATCCTCCGACGCCCCCGCCACCTACATCGAAAACAAAGGCTCCGACACCATCGTCAACCTCGCCCTCGCCTGGGCGGAGCGGTACCAGACCGACCATCCCGACGTCCGCATCTCGGTGACGGGCGGCGGTTCGGGAACGGGTCTCGCGGCGCTCATCAACGGGACAGTGGACATCGCCAACGCCTCCCGCAAAATCAAGTCAGAAGAGATCGAGGAAGCGCAGGCCAACGGCATCGAACCCGTCGAACACACCATCGCCCGCGACGCGATCGCGGTCATCGTCCACCCCGACAACCCCGTCAGCGAGTTGACCCTCCAGCAGATCTCCGACATTTACAGCGGCAAGATCAGCAACTGGAGCGAAGTCGGCGGCGAAGACCGTCCCATCGTGCGACTCTCGCGCGAGACCAACTCTGGCACGCACGTCTACTTTCTCGAAACGGTTCTGCGTCTCGGAAGCAAAGAAGACAAAACTCTCTTCTCGATGGACACGCTCCTACTTCCCTCATCCGAGGGCATCATCGCGGAGGTGCGACAGAATCCCAATGCTATCGGCTATGACGGCCTGGGCTACGTCCCGCACGACGTAAAGAAGATCGCCATCGCCAAATCCGCGGGCGAACCGTACGTGCTTCCTTCCGTCGAAACGGTCAACGACAAATCCTATCCCATCGCCCGCGACCTCTACATGTACACCGCGGGCGAACCGACGGGCATCATCAAAGATTATCTCGATTGGATCCTCTCCCCCGAAGCGCAGGAGATCGTCCTGCAACTTGGGTTTGTGCCTATTCATTAACGTCATTGCGAGCCACTGTCCTGAGCGGAGCGTAGCGAAGTCGAAGGACGGTGGCGAAGCAATCTCCTCGTCCGCGCGGGGATTGCTTCGGCGGAAGAACACCGCCTCGCAACACTCGCACCTGCATGCAAGTGCAGGTGTGACGGGATAAAGGTTTCATGGAAAAATCCCTCAACTGGCGCGAATACATCATCACCCGCCTCATCCGAGTCAGCGGGTACTCGGCTATTGTCTTCGTCGCGGCCATCTTTTACTTTCTGCTCAAAGAAGGCCTGCCCGCCCTCACCGAAGTCAAACTCAGCGACCTCCTCACCGTCCGCTGGTATCCCATCGAAGAATACTTCGGCATCCTGCCCCTCATCACAGGCTCGCTCATCATCACCGTCGGCGCCATGCTGATTGCCTTCCCCTTCGGCATTGCGACGGCGGTTTTCATTTCTGAGATTGCCCCGCGTTGGGTGCGTGAGATTCTCAAACCGCTCGTGGAATTGCTCGCGGGACTCCCGTCCGTCGTGCTTGGATTTCTGGGAATCCTTGTCCTCTCGCCGAACCTGCGCGTCTTTCTGGACCTTCCAACGGGCCTCACCGCCCTGGCTGGGTCCATCCTTCTGGGCGGCATCGCCGTCCCGACCATCGTCAGCATCGCCGAAGACGCCCTCGACTCTGTCCCGCGCTCCTACCGTGAAGGCGCCTGGGCGCTCGGCGCGACCCGCTGGCAGACGATCTGGCGCGTGACACTCCCCGCCGCGCGTTCGGGCGTCCTCACTGCCGTCATGCTCGGCATCGGACGCGCCATCGGCGAGACCATGACCGTGATGATGGTGACAGGCAACGCGCCCGTCCTCGCCATCAAACTCAGTAGCATCGTCTCTCCCGTCCGCACGATGACCGCCACGATCGCCGCTGAAATGGGCGAAGTCGCGAGCGGAAGCACGCACTACCACGTT
This sequence comes from Chloroflexota bacterium, assembly GCA_016234485.1. GTDB lineage: Bacteria > Chloroflexota > Anaerolineae > Anaerolineales > Villigracilaceae > Denitrolinea. The sequence goes on along the minus strand of JACRBL010000034.1, from coordinate 88,424 downwards.
CTCTTCTTCATCGGCATCGTTCTCTTCCTCATCTCCCTCGCGGTCAACGTCGCCGCCTCCTCTGTCGTCTTCCGCGCCAAGAAACGCGCGGAGAGGATCCTCTCGTGACGATGATTGACGTCCGCGAACTGCCAGATCATCTGGAACTCGTCACGCTCGACGAGGCCGCGCGCGCCGTTGGCAAGACCAGCCACAATATCCGCGATTACATTCAGCGCCAGCGGATCGGAAAATACAACGACCAAGGCGAGACGATCCAGCGCGCCAAAAATGGGGAGTTGCGCGTCTCGTTGAAAGAACTGCGAATCTTTCTCTCGCTGGTGGAGCAGGGGAACGAAAAACACCATTGGGCCGGCTTGCATCCCGAACTTGGCTTTCATGGCCTGGCCGAAAAGCAGAGAACCAAACACGTTCACCGACTTCATCCATATCTTGGAAAATTTATTCCGCAACTGGTCGAATGGTTTTTGTCGCGCTACTTCCAACCCGATGACGCGATCCTCGATCCATTCATGGGATCAGGCACAACCCTGGTGCAAAGCGCCGAGATGAACATGCACGCCGTCGGCATTGATATTTCACCTTTCAATTGCCTGATCGCCAAAGTCAAAACCGCAAAATATGACGTGACGAAAGCGCGGGCCGAGATTCTGGATATCGAAAAAAAGGTCGGCGACTTCTCGAAATCCCTGTCCAATCTCGGCGAGACCCATCTTTTTCCCGATGAATTTAAAGAAGAATTGTTGGCGGAATTGGAAAGCGAATACCTGCGAACCTGGTTCGCTCCGCGCGCCCTGCTTGAAATGCTTTATTATCGTCGCCTCATCCCGCAATACGAATACCAGGACTTGTTGAAAGTCGTCTTGAGCCGTGCCGTGCGCTCCTCGCGTTTGACGCCTCACTATGACCTGGCGACGCCCAAGGAACCGTTGCCGGTCGGCCAACAATATTGGTGCAGAAAACATAATCGCCAATGCATCCCGATTGATAATTGCATGAAAAAAATCCACGCCTACAGCGAGGATACGGCCAGGCGCCTGGCGGAATTTGATTCCCTTCGCTCCGACAAAAGTTCCGTCGTCATCCAGGGCGACTCGCGCAAGATTGACTTAAAAGAAAGCCTGGCCGATACGCCCCTCGCCGCGCGCGGGATTGACGGCATCTTCACCTCCCCGCCTTACGTCGGCCAGATTGATTATCACGACCAACACACGTACGCTTATGAATTGTTTGGTTTTCCGCGCCAGGATAATCTCGAAATTGGCCCCAAAAAACGCGGCAAATCCAAACAGGCGCAACGCAATTACATGGATGGAATCGCGGCGGTCTTCAAGAACGCGCTCCCCGTGCTGACGCCCGACGCCAAAATCTTTGTTGTCGCCAACGACCGCTTCAATCTCTATCCCGAAATCGCCGATCTAAGCGGGTTGAAAATCGTTGAGACATTCCATCGAGCCGTCACCAAACGCACCGAACAAGGCGACAACCCGTACCAGGAAACCATCTTCCTGATGACCAAAACCTAATTTACCAATTACCAATCGTAAATCGTCAATCCAAAATCGAAAATGAAATCATCCTCCTCCACCCGCAACCTCCTTCAACGCCTCGGCTTCGGCGCGATGACCTTGATGACTCTCGCCACCGTCGCGCCCATCGTGGCGGTCGTCATCTACATCCTCAGCAAGGGCGGCTCGGCCATCTCGTGGGAATTTCTGACAGGCTTCCCGCACGACGGTATGCGCGCGGGCGGAATCCTCCCTGCCATCGTCGGGACTCTTTACCTGACCCTCGGCACGGCCCTCTTCTCCGTCCCGCTCGGCGTCGCGGCCGCGATCTACCTCGCCGAATACGCCCCCGATAACAAGTGGACTCGTCTCATCCGCATCGCCATCATCAATCTGGCGGGCATCCCCTCGGTGGTGTACGGACTCTTCGGCCTCGGCCTCTTCGTCATCTTCCTCAACTTCGGCACCAGCATCCTCGCCGCCTCGCTGACCCTCTCGATCATGACTCTGCCCGTCATCATCAGCACATCCGAGGAAGCGTTGCGCGCCGTGCCGCAAGCCTTCCGCACCGTCAGCATCTCCGTCGGCGCGACGCGCTGGCAGACCATCCGCCGCATCGTTCTGAAAGAGGCGCTGCCTGGGATTCTCACAGGCGTCATCCTCGGCCTCGAACGCGCCGCGGGCGAGACCGCTCCCATTCTCTTCACAGGCGCAGCCTTCTTCCTGCCCCGCCTCCCCAACTCCCCGTTCGACGCGACCATGGCCGTCCCCTATCACCTCTTCGTCATCTCCACCCAAGTTCCCGAAATGCCGATCCAGATCCAATACGGCACCGCCCTCGTCCTCCTTATCTTCGTCCTCGGCATGAATCTCACCGCCACCGTCATTCGCTCGCGTGCCAGAGCAAAGCGGCAGTGGTGATTACCAATTACCCGCCCATGAACAAGATTATTATTGACTCCCTCTCCCTCCAATACTCCGACGGAACCGAATCCCTGCGTAACGTCAGCATGGCGATTCCTGCCAACCAGATCACGGTTCTCTTCGGACCCGCGGGCGGGGGCAAGTCCACCCTGTTACGTTGTCTCAACCGCCTGAACGACCTGACCGAAGTCCGCGCTTCGAAGGGAAAAATTCTCCTGGACGGCGAAAACATCCTCGACCCCAAAACGGACGTGATTGCATTGCGTCGGCGGGTTGGAATGGTCTTCGCCCGCCCCGTCGTCCTGCCCTTGTCCATTCGCGGCAACCTGACCTACGGCCTCGAGCTCGCGGGCGAGACGCGTCGCTCGCGCCTCGACGAGGCCGTGGAGCGCAGCCTCCATCTCGCCGCCATCTGGGACGAGGTGAAGGATCGCCTCGACGAACCCGCTGTCGCTCTCTCGGGTGGACAGCAACAGCGCGTCTGCCTCGCCCGCGTCCTCGCCCTCCAACCCGAGGTCGTCCTGCTCGACGAACCCACCAGCGGCCTCGACCCGATCTCCACAGGCAAAGTGGAAGCCGCGTTGCAAGAACTAAAAAAAGATTACAGCATCATCCTCGTCCCGCACTCCGTCCAACAAGCCGCCCGCACCGCCGACCATGCCGCGTTCTTTTTGCAGGGCGAACTGGTGGAGTTCCGCCCTGGGCAGGAGATTTTCACGAACCCCAAAGACAAGCGGACGGAGGATTATGTTACGGGAAGGTTTGGGTAATCACAGATCAGACTTCCGAGTTCTCCGAGAACTCGGAAGTCTTTTTCTCAACTTGTCCCGTCGCACACGCGGCGGGATTTTTTTATCTCACCTGTTTACCTGTGTACTTGTTTACTTCCACACTTTGTTTACAAGACGTTAACCTATCCTTCCCTTGCATTTAAAAGCAGGCTGATACTATTCGGGGCGTATAAAAAAATAGGAGAAAAAAGAAATGACCAAAACTGTTCGTTCGTTGATCTTTGCGCTGATGGCCTTGACCCTTGTGTTGGCCGCCTGCGCCCCCGCGGAGACTCCCGCGCCCGTCGTTGTGGAACCGACAGCCACCGAAGCGCCCGTCGTCGAGCCGACCGCTGTCCCGACGGAAGATGCGATGGCGATGTACGCGCCTGACGCCGTCTCTGGCGATGTCGTTAGCGCGGGTTCGTCCACCGTCTTCCCCCTGTCCGAGCGCATGGCGGAATTGTTCCAGCAGGAAGGTTATGCTGGCAATATCACCGTGGATAGCATCGGCACGGGCGGCGGCTTCGAGCGCTTCTGCAAAGGCGAGACCGACATTTCGAACGCGTCGCGCGCCATTAAGGATAGCGAGAAGGAAGCCTGCGCCGCGAGCGGCATTACGCCCGTGGAGTTCCGCGTGGGAACCGACGCTCTGGCCGTGGTCGTAAGCGCGCAGAATGATTTCGTCACCAACCTGACAAAGGAACAACTTGGCAAGATTTACACCGGCGAGTACGCCACCTGGGATCAGGTTGACCCATCCTTCCCCGCCGAAGCGATCCTCGTCTACTCCCCCGGCGCGGACAGTGGCACGTTCGATTACTTCGTGGAAGCCGTCGTCGCTCCGCTCACCCCGAACGCGGATGGCAAGGCTGATGTCGCTCTTGGCGAAGAAGCCCTGCTTGGCCTTGAAGGCGCTCAGTTCAGCGAAGATGACAACGTGCTCGTGCAGGGTGTGGAAGGAAGCCCGTACGCGATCGGTTACTTCGGTTACGCTTACTTCATCGAGAACGAAGGCGCGTTGAAGGCGCTGACCATTGAAGGCGTCACGCCGAATCAGGAAAATGTGGATAACGGCACGTACCCGCTCGCCCGCCCGCTGTTCATCTACTCGGACGCGAAGATCATGACGGAGAAGCCGCAGGTGGCCGCGTTCATCTACTTCTACCTGACCAATCTCGACGACAACATCATCGACGTTGGCTACTTCCCCGCTCCCGCCGCGGACCTCGAAGCCGCCCTGGCCGCGTGGATGGAAGCCCTCGGTCTGTAAACAAATTCTGACGATAGACCATGGACAATGAACCATCGTCCATGGTCTATCGTTCATGGTCAATATGAATCGACCCCTCGACCTCCGCAAGAAACCGCGCATAGGCGAAAGCGCGATCCAAGCCCTGCTGTTCTTTGCAGGGATTTTGTCCGTTTTCACCACGCTTGCCATTGTGTTTGTGTTGGGCAAAGAGGCGCTTTTATTTTTCAACGATCCCGAAGTGACTCTGGCGGAGTTCTTTACTTCCACCAAGTGGGCTCCGGCCATTGGCGATTTTGGCATTTGGGCGCTCGTAAGCGCCACGTTGACCACCAGCGCGATTGCCATTCTTGTCGCCGTCCCGCTGGGAATGAGCGCGGCGATCTATCTGAGCGAATATGCCAGCCCCCGCGCGCGCTCCATTCTGAAGCCCCTGCTCGAAATTCTGGCGGGGATTCCGACTGTGGTGTATGGGTACTTTGCCTTGCTCTTCGTCACGCCGATCCTGCGTTCGCTGACCGGCGAGGATAACCTTGGCGTTTACAACATGCTTTCCGCGGGACTGGTGATGGGTATCATGATCCTGCCGCTGATCTCCTCCATGAGCGAGGACGCTTTGAGCGCGGTTCCCAGATCGTTGCGCGAGGCGGCGTATGCCATGGGCGCGACCCCGTTCGAGGCCAGCGTTCAGGTGGTGTTGCCCGCCGCGCTTTCGGGCATCGGCGCGGCGGTCATCGTGGGGATTTCCCGCGCGGTCGGCGAGACCATGATTGTGGCTGTCGCTTCAGGCGCGACCTCCGAGTTCACCTTCAACCCGCTCCAGGCTGCCGAGACCATGACCGCCCACATCGCCCGCATCAGCGGCGGCGACCTCTCTTACAATTCCATTGATTACAACAGCCTGTTTGCCATTGCCCTCATGCTCTTTCTGGTGACCTTGGTATTGAATTTGGTCAGCCAGTGGGTGGTGGCAAAATTCCGCGAGCAATACGAGTAACCCATGGCGAAATACACCTATCCCGAAGAGAAGGACCTGCAGAAGTTTGTCGTAGCGCGTTACCGCAAGGCGTGGATCTGGCAAACCCTTTTTCTGGGCTCCCTGTTGGTAGCCATCGTCAGTCTCCTGGCGCTTCTTTTAAACGTAGTAGACGGCGCGTTTGGCTACGTGGCCTACGAGTTCAAGAAAGACCCGTCCACGATCAGCGCGAAACCTATCGAGCAGTTGACGCAGCAGGAATTGGCGGCGCTGTTGCAGGCCAATCTGTCTACGGGCGCTTATAAAAAACTGAACAATGAAACGCCGATGGGCGAACGCAGCGAATCGGACCTCTACGGTCTCGTGCTCGAACGAATTATTCAGGTTGACACGAAGGCGACTTACAGCCTGTCCGACTCGCTCTTCCGCAAAGCGGAGATTCAGGCCGAGGTGGCCGAGAAATATCCCAAAGCCCGACTCGATTTTCGGTATTGGCTGACTCCCAATTTTTTGACATCTCCGCAATCGAGCAAGGCCGAATTCGCGGGCGTACGCACGGCCATCCTCGGTTCCATTTGGCTGGTGTTGATCGCGGTGACGTTAGCCCTGCCGGTGGGCGTGGGCGCGGCGATCTATTTACAGGAATATGCCCGCAAAAACTCCATCAATACCTTGATCCAGACCAACATCAACAACCTGGCGGGCGTCCCCTCCATCGTCTATGGGATGTTGGGTCTTGCCATTTTTGTGCGCGCGTTCGAGATCTTCACCAGTGGCGCGATGTTTGGCATCGTTGACGCCAATGGCCGCACGATCATGTCCGCGGGCTTGACGATGGGCATCCTCGTCCTGCCGCTGGTCATCATCAATGCGCAGGAGGCCATCAAGGCCGTGCCCGATTCGATCCGACAGGCGGCGTTTGGCGTGGGCGCGACGAAATGGCAGACGGTGTGGAGTCACATCCTGCCCAGCGCGTTGCCAGGCATCTTGACGGGGAGCATCCTCGCCATGTCGCGCGCGGTCGGCGAGACCGCTCCGCTCATCATCGTGGGCGCGTCCACCTTCATTAGTCAGGACCCGAGCGGGCCGTTTAGCAAGTTCACCGCGTTACCGATTCAGATTTACCAGTGGACCGCGCGCGCCCAATCCGAATTTCACAACATCGCCGCGGCGGCGATTCTCGTCCTGTTGATCCTGTTGCTCACCCTGAACGCGTCCGCCATTCTGCTTCGCAACCGCTTTCAGCGTCGTTACTAATCCCATGAAAGAGAATTCCATCATGCAACCTGAAGCTCCTCAATATGCGATCGAAACCCGCGATTTGAGCATTTTCTACGGAAATTTCGAAGCTGTTAAAGGCGTCAACTTAAAGATCGAAAAGCAGAAGATCACTGCCATCATCGGCCCATCGGGATGCGGCAAATCCACGCTGTTGCGCGCCTTCAACCGCATGAACGATTTCGTCCCCACCAGCCGCGTGCAAGGCGAAATTTTGATGCACGGCACGAATCTCTACAGCCGCGACATTGACCCCGTGGAAGTGCGTCGCAAGATCGGCATGGTTTTCCAGAAACCGAATCCCTTCCCAAAAACCATCTACGACAATATCGCCTGGGGCGCGAAGATCAACGGTTTCAAAGGCAAGATGGATGATCTGGTCGAACAGTCCCTGCGCGGCGCGGCTCTCTGGGACGAAGTGAAGGACAAGCTCAAACAAAGCGCCTACGCACTCTCCGGTGGACAGCAACAACGCCTGTGCATCGCGCGCACGATCGCCATCCAACCCGAGATTATTCTGATGGACGAACCCGCTTCGGCCCTCGACCCGATCTCCACCCTCCGCATCGAGGAGTTGATGCAGGAATTGAAGAAGAACTACACCATTCTGATCGTGACTCACAACATGCAACAGGCCGCGCGCGTCTCGGACTTCACCGCCATGATGATGCTCTACGGCGAGACGCGTTCCGGCACGGTCATCGAATACGACGACACGAAGAAAATCTTTACCCGCCCCGGCGACAAGCGGACGGAGGATTACGTGACGGGACGGTTCGGGTAGGGCATCTTAATCAATAGCGCTCCCCAGAGTGAATGGTGATACAATTTTGACCATTCTATAAAAAACCTCTCTGGGTGGGCTCATGAATACTCCGAATGATGAATATCCAAAAACGCCTCCGTTCGTTTTTCGCGAATCGTCTGACCGCGGCGGAAACCATGCAACGAATCCACCCGCGCAACAACCAAAAATGAATGGCCAATCCATTCACCCTTCCAACAAAGGGATGGTGAGCGTCGCCGTTTTCCTCATCAGTTCCCTTAGCATGGGGATCGCGCTTTTAGGTGGCGGCTGGGTTGGGCTTGATGTTTTGCTCAATGGCGTGGGAGATCTTGGCGCTTTGTTGTCGGAACTGTTAGCGGCAGGTTTGGCCTACGGAGTCGGCTGGGGAATTGGGCTGTTCGGCGTCCGCATGTTGGAAAACAAGTGGCTCCCTCTTGTCATGAAGGCCTACGCGTGGGTTATTCTGGCTGGTTTGGCTGTCTTGCAAATTGCCATAATCTCCAGACTTTTTGAACAGGAATACACGCTGTTGAAATTTCTCAAATATGTGATCCTATTCTGCGCGGCTCTGGTCGCGCTTGTGGGTGTGCATTTGATCGTCGAAAAACATGATCTCGTTCCATTTTCTTTCCCAATCCTCATCATCAGCCTCTTCCATCTTTATTTCATTGTGTTCCATTATATTTTTCTCGCGAGCGCCCAGGCCGGAGAATTCCACTACGGGTACGTGCTGGGCGACACGGTTTTCTTCCTGCTCACTTCCGCACTTGGCGCTTTGATGCTGGCGCACTTGGGGCTTTTATCGGGCATCCGAAACAAACTTGATCAATTCTTCAAAGAGAAATCTGCACGCTTCGTCCCGCCCAGTTGAATAACGACACAAAAAATGCGCCCTGGAATTTTCCAGGGCGCATTGCTTTCTGCCTTCCACTTTCCCCTACGGCACGTAGTATTCCACAATCAATTGCGGACGCGAGCCCAGCGGCGCGTCTCCGCTGAAGAACTTCATGTAGTCCGCGGCGTTGTTGTCGTTGTCGCCTTTGGCGAAGTACAGGCGGAATTGGGTGGAGCCGGTCTTGTTGACAAAGGTGAAGAACGCGCCGCTCGTCCAGATTTTTGTGTACCAGTTGTCGACTGGCGTGTTGGGGATGCTTCCGATATTCGCCTGGCTGGCGGCGGCCTGGAAGTCGCTGTTGACCAGCGCGGCGGAACTGCCAAAGCGCGGCTTGCGGATGTCCACTTTCAGTGCGTTCAAAATCGTGAAGGGATTAGTTCCCACGGGCGCGCCAGACTGTTTGATCTTGAACGTCACCTTGGTGATGACGGCAGTATCGGGCAAAGCAGAGGTGTCGAAGTGCAGGATGGCGCGATATTGCTTATCGCCCGTGAAGTCGCCGAGACGGAAGGTGGTCGCGCTGGAATTGATCGAGCCGCCCTTGGCGCTGGTTTCGGTGGATTCGAGGATCCAGCCGTCTTCGGCGCCCGCGGAGCGGAAAGTGGCTGTTTGGGTCTTGTTGATGGTGTACGTTTCGCCGCTGGTGTAGGGCAGACCCGCCAGCGGGTTACCGACAATGTCCGAGATGGTCGCGCCCACTGGAACGTCGAGGCGGAGCGTGCCGTTGCCGGAGCCAGTGGAAACCGTCAACGTGTAGACGTTTCCCGAGCCGCTGACCCCGCTGACGGTCGCGCCTGAAACGCCGCTCGCGGTCAACGCGAAGTCGGCCGCGTCGACTCCGCTCACGGATTCGGAGAAGGTCACCGTGAAGTTGACGGAGGCCAGCGCGGTGGGGTTGGGATTGGCGCGGACGATGGAGAGGACCGTCGGCGCGACGATATCTTTTTGCACGGTGTACGTTTCGCCGCTGGTGTAGGGCAGACCCGCCAGCGGGTTACCGGCAACGTCCGAGATGGTCGCGCCCACTGGAACGTCGAGGCGAAGCGTGCCGTTGCCTGTGCCGGTGAAAACATTAACGATATAAACACTGGCCGAGGTAGGGATTACGCTTCCAACGCTCGCACCGGAAATGCCGGTAGTGGCGAGGGAAAAATCGGCGGTATCCACGCCGGTCACGTTTTCGGTAAAGGTGACGATGAACGTGACAATCGTACTGGAGGTGGGGTTGCTTAGCGGTCGTACGCTGGATTGGACAGTGGGTGGGGTGACGTCCGGCGTGGTGGCGGTGAGGGTGAACGCGGTGTTGCCAGCCGCCAGATAATCGGCCATCATGTTGATCGTGTTGAAAGGCAACACGCCGCCTTGCGGTAGGTTGGAAAAGGCCGCGTTGCTTGTGGTGGCTGTGCCGGAATTGGTGTTCTGAATCACGGTGAAGATGTCGCCGGACGAAGGAGTGTAACTGCCCTGCAATGCGAACGTTGGCGCGCCCGCGCCCAAATCCACCGGCGAGGTGACGGTGATGTGACCGTAATCTGTCGCGGAGTTGATAACCGTCTCGATGCTTGAAGCGTTCTTCAAGGTGATGGAGGTGGCGGTACTCGCGTTCGTTCCTGAGAGGATGAGGGCGCCGTTATAGTTGAAGCCGCCGAAGCTATGCCCCACCCTGATCGCGCCGACATGCGAGTTGTTAAGTTCCAGCCTGCCTAGGGATGCCCAAAAACCTGGGATGGAGGCCGTGGCGGTGGTGTTGGCAAGCAATAATTTGCCAACGGAGTTGACGTTGATCTCCCCTGCGTAACTCAGCGAACCGCCGGAACGGTCAATGGTTAATACTGCCGTCCCATTGCAGACAATGATCATTTGGTTGTTTCCAAAAAGATCTCCCGTAAAGGTAGTGTTTTTGCCTTGCCGAATTTGGAAGGCATGGGTTGCATGAATATTCCCCGAACCGCTGATGGAACCGATTATTCCAAAGTTTTTTAAGTACAGATTGGCGCCAGACGCAAGAGTGATTGTTTTATATTGAGGCAGATAGGTGGGGGTGGATGGGTCGGTACTGATGGAACCGGCGTTGATGTCAATGTCGAAGTTCTTTGAATTATGATCGCCTATTATTTTCAGTTCGCCCGCGCCATTTTTCGAGATCTTGGCGAGACCGGACGTATTGATTGCGCCGTGAAGATTGATGCCGATCACGTCGGTGGCGGAATCGACGGTGAAGGTCACGTTGTACGCATCCAGGTCGAGCGCGCCGCCCAATGTCAACATTGCGCCGTTCGCGGTGTGGAACGTGACCCCGGCGCCCGCGACGGTCAAGGGCGCGTTGATGGTCTGGTTCCCGGCTTGAACGTCAATCCCGCCGGTGAGGGTGATGGCGTTTGTGCCATTGAGGGTGTAGTCCAACGCGCCGCTGAAGATCAGGCTTTGCAAGGTGATGGCCGGCAGGTCGTGGGTCATCGTGGCGTTCGACGCGCCGAGCGGAAAAGTCAGGGTATCGCCGGTGCCAGGGATCCCCCCGAGGCCGGTGCAACCGGCTCCCCAGTTGCCCGGGGTGGACCAGTTTGCGTCAACGCTGCCGGTCCATGAACAACCGGTGTCCGCCGCTTGCGCGTTCGTGGTGGGCGCGAGCAGACTGACCGCGAACGCGGCAAGCAGAACGATGCGCAACAGTTTGGTTTTCATTTTTTCTCCTTGTTTTGTGAAAATTGGTTTGTTGTTCACAAACCAATTGCATCTCACGCCTTCAATCGGCTCATACCGTTTGGCCTGCTTTCATAACCCTGCTTGCGCGCCTGCAACAGTTCGGCGTGATTGGTTGCATGGAGGCGCGTATAACCGCATTCGCCGCAGACCGCCGCGCGCAGACCCGATGACGCGCTTTTGGGAATCCAAATGAACGGAGTTTTTTCTGGCTCGGGTTCCGCCAATTGGACATAGGCGGGCAGTTGCCCCGCGAGCATTTCATCCGTAAAGACGATCAGGTCGGAAATGATCTCGCTCGAGCTGCATTCGGGACAGGTTTTCATCATGGCGTTTTCTCCTTGTTACTTGATCGTTTCTTCGATAACTTGTCCGATCCGCGCGAGCGCTTCTCTGCTTTCGGGGATCATCTCGCCGAATGCCTGAAAGTCGTGGTTCATGTTCTGCCAGACATCCAGCCGCACATTCCAGTTGTGTGATTGCGCCCTGTCCGCAAAGGCGCGGATCATATCGTGCAGTATCTCGGCGCTTCCTGCCTGGATGTAGATGGGCGGCAGGCCGCTCAAGTCCGCGTGGATGGGGGAGAGGGTTGGGTTACGCGGGTCGGCGTCTTTGCAAAGCCATTTCGCCCAGGTGAGCGGCATTCGTTTCTGCACCCAGTCGTAAGGCTCGTTCTTTTCCATACTTTCGCCTGAGTTTTCGATATCCATCCACGGCGCGATGCAGATTGCCAGCGCGGGGAGGGGGAGTTGCGACTCTCGCAGTGACAGAAGTAGGCCGAGCGCCAGGTTGCCGCCCGCAGAATCGCCGACCACCGCCAAACGGTCGGGTTGGACGCCCGTCTCCAATAGCCAGCGATACGCGGCGAGGGCGTCATCCAATTGGGCGGGGAAGGGATGTTCGGGAATCAGTCGGTAATCCAGCGCGAAGGTGCGCGATTTTGCCGCCAGCGTGACCAGCGCGATAATGTTCTCGTGGGCTTTGGAGTAATAGGCATAGCCGCCGCCGTGCAGGTACAAAACCGTCACGTCTCGCGCTTCGCGCTTAGGGCGGAACCAATGTCCTTTCACTGGCGCGTGGACAGGTTCGATAGCCACTTTGGCGACGGCGGGCGAACCGAACACCAGCGAGTTTTCGTAGGCGCGTCCCTCCGCATGGTTGGGCATGTCGAAGGCGTGGATGGTCTGCATCCTCACAAAGTGTGTGGAGACTTCGAAGCCCCAACTCCAATTGGGAAGGCGCGGTCCGCACGCCAGCCTGCGAATGGAAACTTGGAGCATTGACCAATATAAATTTATCAGGCTCCGTAATCGGTATTGCCACTCGCCGCTCAATTGGATGGCTGTTCGGTAATTTTCTTTCATGCTTGTCGATCCTTATTTTGTGTTTCGTTTAGCGTCTTACACCTTCAATCGGCTCATACCGTTTGGCCTGCTTTCATAACCCTGCTTGCGCGCCTGCAACAGTTCGGCGTGATTGGTTGCATGGAGACGAGTGTAGCCGCATTCGCCGCAGACCGTCGCCCGCAGACCCGATGACGCGCTTTTGGGAACCCAAATGAACGGAGTTTTTTCTGGCTTGGGCTCCGCCAATTGGACATAGGCGGGCAATTGCCCCGCGAGCATTTCATCCGTAAAGACGATCAGGTCGGAAATGATCTCGCTCGAACCACATTCGGGACAGGTTTGCACTGCAAGTTCTTCATTCATGGTTGACTCCTTTTCCTTTGGCTATTTACCAATCTTCTTTTTGATTTCCATCACATGCCCCATCGCCTCCGACATGCTTGCATGACGGTCCACGTGTTCCTGATAGAAGTTGACCGCCGCGGGGATGCCCCACACCTGATCGTATTCCGCCATCTTCGACTCCCAGTCCAGGCCCGCTGTGATGGACTGCAAACGGACAACCTTCTCTTCGAGTTTAATCACCTGCTCATGCAGTTGTTGAAATTCCTGATCTGTAACCATGCCGTTTCTCTTTTTTTTTACGAATACAAATCCTTCAATTGCTGTCGTTCATACACCAACGCAATGATGACGCTGTTAATCAAGATGGCCTCCTCCGCCTCGGTGAAGTCCGCGCGTTTTTCCAACGTATACGTATCGAGGAAGAACGTGCGCTTCTTCTGCATGAACATCTTCGTCTCTTCGCCCAGGCGGACGTAGTAACTCGGCGTGATGAAGCGGAAGAACAGCGCGGGCATCTGGCGGATGAACTGTCCCAGCGGCAATTGCATCGCCACCAACGACTTTTGGTCGGGCGCGACCAACCCAATGTGGCTCCCCGCCGAATCGTTGATCCAATACATCTTCGCGGAGCGCAGGTTGAGGACATTGGAAATTTCATTGTTTGCCATCGAAGACATGAGCGTGTTGGGCATGAACTTGGACGTATCCACCGCGCTCAGATAATCATCGTCCACCACCGCCAGCGTCGCGCCGCCCGTAGACTTGATGTCCCAATTACTGGGAATGTCGGTGATGCGGCTCTCCTGGCTGACGATCGAATAGGCCAGCCTGCCCGCCGCGGTCACAATGACCTCCTCCTTGGATGAGATCAACTTCTTCGCGGCCGAAAGGATCGTGACGCCGCCCGCGTCCTTAACGGTGATCTGCGGCGAAAGGGAAAATGCAGGAAAGGTGAAAGCGAGAGGATATTGATACATAGGGTCTCCTTGATCTTGGTGTCTGTCGCGTAAGTCGGAATGCCATTCCGACCATACTACAGTGTACTGAAAACAGGAGGAAAAATCAGTGGCATAAAATGACACCAAAGCGCCATAAAACCCCAAAGAGAACGCGTATATAATCCGCCGCAAGATGGACGAGCCTAGAATCTCCTTCGGCGAGTGGCTGACGCGGCGGCGCAAATCGCTGAACCTGACGCGCGACGCGCTCGCGAAGCGCGTCCCCTGCTCGGTCAGTACGCTGCGCCGCCTCGAATCCGACGACCTGCGGGCCTCGCCATCGCTGGCCGAAGCCCTCGCCCGCGCGCTTAATCTGCCCGAGGGCCAGCGCGCAGTCTTCATTGCCTTTGCGCGCGGCGAACGCGCCGATCTGCCTGTGGAACATCCCCTGCCCGCCGGAGGCGGCGCTCCACCCGATACCCTGCCTGCCGCGTTAACTCCCCTGGTTGGCCGCAAACGAGAGATCGCCGCGATCAGCGAGACGCTCCACAAGCCGGGCGTGCGCCTGCTCACGCTCACCGGCCCGCCCGGCACGGGCAAGACGCGCCTGAGTTTGGCGGTGGCGCAAAAGCTGGCGCGTTCGTTTCGCGATGGCGCATATTTCATCGCGCTCGCGCCGGTGGCCGACCCAAAGTCCGTCCCTGCGGCCATCGCGCAGGCGCTCGGCTTGAAGGAAAGCCGCGTCGGCATTCTCCCCGCCCTGACCGAATTTTTACGCGACAAACGCCTCCTGCTCGTTCTCGATAATTTCGAGCATCTCATTCCCGCCGCGCCGCTCGTCACCGAACTGTTGAGCGCCGCGCCGCAAGTGAAAGCGCTCGTCACCAGCCGGGAAATTTTACATCTCTACGGCGAACACGAATTCCCCGTCCCGCCGCTCGAACTGCTGGATGTGAGTCGACTCCCTTCATCCCAATCGCTCTCGTTCTATTCGCGTTATTCCTCCATCCAATTCTTCAAAGAACGCGCCCGCGCCGCCAAACCCGATTTCCGTTTGACGGGTGAAAACGTCGCGGACGTGGCCCGCATCTGCGCCTGGCTCGACGGGTTGCCGCTTGCCATTGAGATCGCCGCCGCGCAGGTGAAGTGGCGCGCGCCGAACCAGCTCTACGCGCAACTGCGCGACCGACTCAAGACGCTGACCGGCGGCCCGCGCGACCTGAGCCCGCGGCAACAATCTCTGCGCGGCGCGATGGACTGGAGTTTTGATCTGCTCAACGAGACCGAAAAACGCCTGTTTAGCCTGCTGGGAATATTTTCAGATGGATTCACCGAGGAAGCCGTTGGCGCGGCGCGCGGCCTGGTCTTTGATTCAGCCCACGAAAAAAATCAAATCGAAATTCTCAAAACGAAAGTCCGCAGCCTGGTGGAAAAAAGTTTACTGCGCCACGAACTCGCCCCCGATGGATCGGCGCGCTACGCCATGCTCGAAACCATGCGCGACTATGCGCGCGATCAACTGCAAGCGCGCGGCGAAATGGAACGCGCCCAGGCCTGGCATTGCGAATACTATCTGAACCTCGCGAAGATCATCCGCCCCAATTTAATTCAGGGCGGGGAGCAGGCGCAGTGGCTCGCTTTGGCGGAGCGCGAACACAACAACCTGCGCGCCGCCCTTTCATGGGCAATTGCATCCGGCCGCGTCTCCACCGCCATGGAACTTGGCTGGGCGCTGCATCCGTTTTGGTCGGCGCGCAGCTTTGTCAGCGAACAGCGCGGCTGGCTGGAGAAAATTCTCGCCCTTGACCCTGCGCCGACGAAAATGCGCGCCGACCTGTTGAAATACGCCAGCGACATTGCCAGTTCGCAGGGCGATTACGAAAAGGCTCGCGACCTGGAAGAAGAGGGACTGACGATCTCCAAAATATTGGGCGATGAAGCCGGCGTCTATTATTCGATGGATGGATTGGCGAGGCTGGCAGGCATGCAGGGAGATTACGCCCAGGCGGCAGAACTGCTGGAGCAGGCGCTTCGCTATTGGCGCAAAGTTAACGACACCGTGCGTCTCACCACCACCCTCAATAACCTTGCCATCGCCACCCTCCGCCTGGGCAACCACGAACGCGCCAAACAACTATATGAAGAAGCCATGGAAGTCACAAAGAGCGTGGGTAATCTCAGTTCTTTTTCCCATGCCTTATACGGCCTGGCCGAACTTCACGCGGATTTAAAGGAATATGCCTTGGCGGTGCAACTATTGCGCGAGAGCATATCCGTCCGTTACCAACTAGGCGACGTGAAGGGATTGGCATTTTCCCTGGACGCGCTTGCCATGTCGCTTTATGGCGTGGGTCAACCTGCGCTGGCAACACAAATGGAAGGCGCTTGCCGCAAGATCTTTCGCGAACTTGGCGTTGTGACCCCTCTCGCTACGCGCGCCGAATACGAAAACTTTTTGGCTGAGTTGCGCGCCGCCTTGGGCGATTCCGCCTTCGAGACCGAGTGGGCGCGCGGGCAGGCCATGTCGCAGGATCAGGCTGTGTCGCTGGCGTTGGATGATGCGCAGGAATCTACGGAACGTAGTATTCGATGACCAGCGTCGGCGTGGTATTTGCAGCGCTGGAATTGCCGCTGTAGAACTTTAAATAATCCGCGCCGCTGTCATCGTTATCATCCCTTTGAAAGCGCATGCGCAGTTGGGTGAGTCCCGTTTTGTTGACGAAGGCAAAGCCCGCGGACGAAAAATTGACTGAGTACCAACTGCCGAGGGGATTGTTCGCGATGACCGCCACCGCGTTTCGGTGCGCGCTGGCTTGAAAGTCTCCGATTTGCAGGGTGGCATCATTTAAGAACGCGCCTTTGCGAATGTCAACGAAGAGGTTTCCATGGGCGGAAAACGCGTTCGTCCCGACCTGTCCCTGTTTTCTGATCTTGAGCGTGACTCGCACGATGACCGCGTTATTCGGCACGGACGCGGTGTCGAACGAGAGGACGGCGCGATATTGTTTGTCGCTCGCGTCATCCCCGAC
The DNA here is from genome assembly GCA_016234485.1 of Chloroflexota bacterium. GTDB lineage: Bacteria > Chloroflexota > Anaerolineae > Anaerolineales > Villigracilaceae > Denitrolinea. The sequence goes on along the minus strand of JACRBL010000034.1, from coordinate 71,676 downwards.
GTTGAAGGTGGTCGCTGAACTATTGGCCGTCCCGCCTGTGGCGCTTGTCTCGCTCGATTCGAGAATCCAGCCATCCTCCGCGGCGACAGAACGGAGGGTGACGCGCGGCGCGTATTCGAGCGCGCCGAGGTCGCATCCCGTCCCTTGTGGACGCGGAACGCTGCGCAGGTCTGTGGCGGGACAGGCTGAGGCGAGGGCAACGTCTAGGGCGGGGGAGGCCGCTACGAGGTCCGCGTTGAACGAGTCAATCGAGGCGCTGGTCAGGCCGGGGGCGAGTCCGCACAGGTCGTGCGCGCCCGGGCAGGCGTCATCCTTCACGTTATTGATGAGCGAGTAGTCCACGTCGAAGGGATCGGAAGGGAAGGTCTCCTCATAGACGAGGCAGGTCTGCTCGAAAGGCTGGAGAAAATCAGCCGCGCCCTGGAAGATGTTGTTGCGAAGCATGACGTTCTCTGTGCCGTTGCAGTTGCCGCTGGAACATTCCGCGACGACGAGACAATCACCCTCGCTGGTAATGGTGTTGTTGAGGACGGTTGCCTGCCCGCCGCGCGTGAGACCGACCGCGACGGCGGCGCCGAGGGCGCGGCAATTATCCACGTTGAAGGTGAAGGGTTGGCTGTCGAAGAATCCGCAGTTGCCGATGACGACGGAGTTTTCGAGCGTGAACGGGCCGCGATAATTTTTGACTTGATTCCCGGCGTTGCCCTCGAAGTATGTGCGGCGAATCGTGACGGATGAATCCGCTTCGGAGATGTAGAGCAGGTCGAGGCCGTCGGAGGTGTTGAAGCGGAAGGAGGAATCTTCGAAGAGCCAGTTGCCGCCGCTTGTGCCTGTGGCGAAGCCGTCGCCATAGCCGCCTGCGGACTGCGCCCAACAGCCCGTTGGTTTTTGACCGGGATACGTCTCGCCGCAACCGTTCCATTCGACGGTGAGTTTGCGGAAGGTGAGCGCGCCCGAATTGGAGTCGCCGTTGTCGTCCCACAGGTCGCCGTCCCAGCCGACGAAGCCGTTCCCGTTGACGCGCACCCGCTCGACGGTCCAGTTGTTGATGCGCCCGGCGTGGACTCCGCCCGCGGCCAGCCCGTGGATGTTCAAGTCGAAGAGGTGGATGTTGGAGGAGTCCTCGGCGTAGAGTCCGTAACTCGCCCAATTGCCGTAGGGAGGGTTGTCGCGTTCGCAGGCCAGCGCGCCGCTGTGATTTTCCACACACGAGGAGTGGTCGGTGATTTCGAGACAGCCGAGTTCGATGTTATTGGAATCAGTGAGATTGAGAATGTACCAGGGACGTTCCGCGCCCCAGAGTTGAGGCGCGCTGGAGCAACCGGTATTCCAATTCGAGCCGAGGATGCGGGTGGGATGCGCGGCGTCGGGTCCGCTGGGGAGGGGAGGCATGAGGCAATCGAACGAGCCGCCCGCGTCGCAGTCCCCCGCGCCGGGCGCGCCGTAGCCCATGCGATACGCGCCGTTGCGGATGATGAGCGTGTCGCCGCCCGCGATGCGCGGCGTTCCAAACGGCGGCAGGGCGCGGAAGGGATGATCCCACGCGCAAGGCTGGTTAGCGCCACTGCCGGGATAGGCCGCGTCGGCGAGCCCCGTGCATTTTTGCGCGTCCGCGCCGTCGGCGCGGACGTAGTAGGTTTTGGCCACGAGTTGCGCGGGAGAGTTTAACGAGTTGATCGGAGTCCCCGCGATGGCAACACAGGCCAACGCAAGGAGGAGAAGGATTTTCGAGAGGGTGAGTGACCGTTTCATGGTTTGATTCCTGGGGCCGGTCGTTTCCTGTCCCTGTTTAGATTATAGAGGGGATTGGGGGAAAAGACAATCAAAAGCGCCCCCGGATTTTGGGGGCGCTTTTGAAATTGCGGGCAGACTTACGGCACATAATCCTAAAGGACACTTTCCTACGGAACGTAGTACTTGATCTCCAACTGTGGACGAGCGGCAAGCGTGGCGGTATCGCCGCTGAAGAATTTGAGGTAGTCCGCGGCGTTGTCGTTGTTGTCGTCGGTTTGGAAGCGCAGGCGGAATTGGGTAACGCCGCTCTTGTTGATGTAGGCGAAGATGCCGCTCGTCCAGGTTTTGGAATACCAATTATTCACGGGTGAATTCGGGATTGTGCCGATCGCGTTCTTGCTAGCCGCCGCCTGGAAATCTCCCGCTTGCAGGGAATTGTTGTTCCCGAACGCGCCGCTGCGGATGTCCACCACCAGCGCGCCGTGCGTTGTAAAGGGATCCGTGCCGGTCAATCCCTGCCTGCGAATCTTGAGCCTGACCGAGATGATCACGGCATTATCGGGGATCGAGGATGTGTCGAAAGACAGTACGGATCGATATTGCTTGTCCTGCGCGTTGTCTCCCACGAAGAAGGTGGCCGCGCTGGAGTTCAGCGTCCCGCCCGCGTTGGTGTTTTCTCCTGATTCGAGTGCCCAGCCGTCATGGGCTTTGGCCGAGCGGAAGGCATCCGCGCTGGTGTTACTATACATCCACAGCTCATACCCTTTCCCGTCGTTGCCGTTGGCCGAGAAATACAGGGCATCGTTATAAACTGTGAGGTAATAAGGCTGGGAGTCTCCGCTGCCGGAGTAGATGTCAGCCACTCGCTGAACGCCGTTCACCGGGTCGTACTTCCACAGTTCCTGTCCATATCCGTCGTTGCCGTTCGCGTTGAAATACAGGGCGCCGTGATAGACCGTCATGGAATCAGACAGGGTACTCGAACCCTCGCTTCCAGCGCAAATATCCGCCACGCGCTGAGTCCCGATGGCGGGGTCATATTTCCATACTTCTCTTCCAGCCCCGTCATTGCCATCGGCAAAGAAATACAGTGCGTTCTTGTAGACGGCCAGGGCTTTAGGCTGGGAACCATTCAAGCCGCCGTAGATGTCTTCCACCCGCTGGGCGCCATTGGCGGCATCGTACTTCCACAGTTCAAGTCCTGCTCCGTCGTTGCCATTGGCCTGGAAATACAATTCGCCATTGTAGACGGCCAATTCGGAAGGGAATGAACCTACACTGCCGCTATAAATGTCCGCCACTCGTGTAGCGCCGTTCACCGTGTCGTATTTCCACAGTTCTCTTCCAGCCCCGTCGTTGCCATCGGCCGAGAAATATAGCGCGCCATTGTAGATAGTCAGGAAAAAAGGAGATGAACTTCCACTGCCGCTGACAATATCCGCCGCGCGCTGGGCGCCGTTGACAGGATCATATTTCCATAACTCCAGTCCTGCTCCATCGTCGCCTGTGGCGCTGAAATACAAGGCGTTTTCATAAACGGTGAGGAATGAAGGGGAGGAGTTTCCAGCGCTATTGATGTCTTCGACACGCTGGGTGCCGCTGGCAGGGGTATACTTCCAGAGTTCACGTCCTGCCCCGTCGTTTCCATCTGCCTGGAAATACAAGGCTCCATTGTATGCTGTCATGTGATAGGGGAGTGAACCTGCAGGTCCTGGGTAAACATCCTCCACGCGCGCAATTGTGATGCTTTCCTGCCCGGGCGGGTCGCCTTCCTGGGCGCGGCCGGGGGAGGCGCTCCCGAAGGCGAGAACCAAAACCCCCAGGATCATGACGATCGAGAAAATACGTTTGAACATTCTTTCTCCTTTGGCTTGAAACAGTTTGAGGATTGAAATTCTTTTCCAGTCGCCTCCGCGAGGTTTTCGCGGAGGCGACTGCATTCGTTGGTTTACGGCGCGTAATCCTAAATGATACATTCCTACGGAACGTAGTACTCGACGATCAATTGCGGACGACTTGCCGCGCCGGCGTTGCCGCTGAAGATGCTGATGAAGTTCGCCGCGCTGTTGCCGTCATCATCCAATTGAAAGCGCAGGCGGATTTGCGTCAGGCCGCCGCCCGTCGTCAGTTTATTGACGTAGGCTTTGGCGCTGGTCAGGTTAATCGAATACCAGCCTGCCGCGAGGGTGGGCGTGAACGGGCCATAAGATTTGTTGGCCGCGGCCTGGAAATCAGAAACCTGCAAAGCGCTCGTGCCGAACACGCCCTTTCGGATGTCCACCATGAATCCCTGGAAGGCGGTCACGGGGTCGCCTTCGCCAGTGACGGCCTGCTTCTTGACCTTGAGCGTGACCTTGGTGATGACTGCGGTATCGGGAAGCGCGGAACCGCTGGCGAAGGATAGAACGCCGCGATATTGTTTCTTCGCCGCGTTATCACCCAGGCGGAAGGTGGCGGCGGCGCTATCCTTTGTGGCTCCCAGGTTGGTGTTTTCGCCAGATTCCAACACCCAGCCATCCTGCGCCTCGGTGGATATGAAAGTTCTGGCTATTTGGCCGAACATTATTATCCTGTTATTGAATCTATCCGCCACCCATAAGACCTTCTCTTTTGGGTCAAAGAAAAGATGCCGGGGATCGTACATGCCGGAGGCTGAAAGGTTAAAGGGATTGTTTGAAGTGAAATCGGGTTGGCCAAGCACATAATCGGCATTGGCGCCATTGGCTTTTCCCGCCGCGTTGTTGAATACCATTACTCGGTTGTTACTATCGCTGACATACAAAGTTCCGGTTGAATTGTCAACAGTAACGGATTCGACAACGCTGAAGGTACTTTGGGTGAGGCTAGGTCCCCCGGTTGTGAAATCGGGCTGTCCAAGTACCCCGTCTGCAGCGGCGCCGTTGGCCTTGGCGGCGGCATTGTCGAAGCGCAGAACGCGGCAATTGTAACCATCCGCCACCCACAACCGCCCGGCTGAATCCAGGAAGGCCATGAACGGAAGTTTCATCCTGATTGATTTCGTACCAGAGCCGGCGCTGGTGAAATCTGCCTGGCCCAAAACTCCATCCGCGGCCGCTCCATTTGCCTTCGATGCGGCATTATCAAATCGCAAGACGCGGTTATTGCTTAAGTCTGTCACCCATAGCCGCCCGTTTGAATCTGCAAAAACGCCCATAGGCTGGTTGAGTTTACTGGCAGTGGCTCCAGGCGTTCCTGTTGAAAAATCAGGTTGTCCCAGGACTCTGTCCGGGGCTGCGCCATTGGATTTGGATGAGGCATTGTCAAATCGTAAAACGCGATTTGAGGTAGTATCTGCCACCCATAATCGCCCGGCCGAGTCTATCGAAAGACCATTGGGGTCACATGCCGTCAGGGAACTTGTCTGGGAAACGAAATCTGGCTGGCATAGAACTGCCTCCGCCGCGGCGCCATTGCTTAATGCCCCCAAAGACGCGAAGCGTAAGATCCGATAGTTCATGCTGTCGCCAACGAACACTTTTCCCGTTGTCGGATCCACTGCAACGCCCCCAGGAGCGAACATGGCGGTCGCGCTTGTTCCTTGCGTTTTGCTGGTGAAATTCGGCTGCCCCAGAACCAGGTGCGCGGGCTGTCCGTTAGAGGGGGTGAATGACGCCAACGCTGCGCGGGCAGGAAGGAACACCGTCAAAACGAATATGAGCAGGACGGTTACAATCTTGAAGCGATGCATGTTTTTTTCTCCTTTGGCTTGAAAAAGTTTCATCGTACTTTATCGCTTTCCGTGTTGAGTTTGTTGATATTTGTTGCGAGATTGATTTGCGGACTGTAAGCCCAATACCGTCATTTCTTCCGTGAATGTTGTAAAATAAGGACATGAAGGATGAACAAACGGTTATTACACCTACTTCCTTCCAAACGCTGGGCGAACTCCTGCGCTACCTGCGCGAGCGCGCCCACCTCTCGCAACGCGAACTGGCCGCCAGGGTGGATTATCACTACAGTTACATCAGCCGCCTCGAAAAGAATGTTTACCTCCCCGATCTCGCCATGCTGACGGGGCGCTTCGTTCCCGCCCTTGAGTTGCAAAACGAGCCGCAGTGGGTCGCCCGCATCACCGAATTGGCGCGCAAGACTCCCCAACCTGAATCATCCAATTCCAGCGCGCCCGTCGTTTTTCAATCGTCCGAACCGTCTCCCGTTTCCCTGCCCATTCCTTTCACCCTGTTTTTGGGACGCGCCCGCGAGACAGAAATGCTCGCGGAAATGCTCCGCCGTCCCGAAATTCGACTCGTCACGCTGGTTGGACCGCCCGGGGTCGGCAAGACCCGCCTCGCCCTGCACATGGCCGAACAGGTCTCCTCCAATTTCAAAGACGGCGCGGCCCTCGTTGATCTAATGCCGGTCTTTGAAGCCGATCAGGTACTTCCTGCCATTGCCCTTGCCGTGGGCGCGTGGGAAACCGCCCGAGTCTCCATTCTCGAAAACGTAAAAAACGCCCTGCGTTCAAAAAATGTGTTGATCGTGGTGGATAATTTCGAGCAGGTTCTGGATGCCGCTCCGCAACTCCTGCTCCTGTTGAGCGAGGCTCCGCTGGTCAAGTTTCTCGTCACCAGCCGCGAAGCCCTGCGCCTGCGCGGCGAGCAGGAATTCCCGCTTGCCCCCCTACCTGTGCCGGGCGACGCCGATCCAAACCCGCAGGATTTCCCATCGGTGCAGATGTTCCTGCAACGCGCCCGTTCCTCCAAACCGGATTTTCCGCTGGATGAAGAGACCGCCTCGCGCGCCGCTGAAATTTGCCGCCACCTCGACGGCCTGCCCCTGGCGATTGAGTTGGCCGCCGCCCGCGTCAACGTGTTGAGTCTCTCGGCCATGCTCAAACAATTCCATCGCCGCTTCGATTGGCTCACAGACGGCAAGCGCGACCTCCCCGCCTGGAGGCAAAACCTGTGGGACGCGGTGGAGTGGAGTTATGCCCTGCTCGACGCCCAGGAACGCGTCCTCCTGAACCGACTGTCCGTTTTCAGCGGCGGCTGGACATTGGAAGCGGCCGAAGCAATTTGCAGTGACGAGACCATCTGCATTCCATCCGACGTTCTCAGTTTACTCATACGGCTGGTCGATAAATCCATGATCACGTCCGACACGAAGACGGATCGTTTTCACTTTCTCGAAACCTTGCGCGAATTTGCCCGCCAAAAATTAAAGGCCGACAACAATCTGGAACCCATGCGCCAGCGTCATGCCAGTTACTTTATGGATTTCATGCGCGGCGCGGCGCCAAACTTCGATACGGGAGGCGACCCGGCGCGCTGGCTGAATCGGGTGGAGCAGGATCACAACAACTTGCGCGCTGTTCTGGCATGGATCATCGAAGACCCGGCGCGCGTTCCCCCCGCGGCTGATTTCATTTTGGCAATGGGAAATTTCTGGATCGACCGCAGCAACTTTACAGAAGGCCGCCGTTGGATGGATCGAATCCTCGCCGTGATTCCCGAGCTGACCGCGATACGCGCCGACCTGTTACGCTCCACCGGCGATTTTTATCGAATCCAGGGGGATTACGACGGCGCGCTCGCCATCGAAGAAGAGAGCCTTGCGATCTCAAAATCCTTGGGTTACGAAAAGGGAATGTACAAGGCCATGGATGGGTTGGCCATCCTTTCGGGAATCAAGCGGGACTATGCGCGGGCGGCAGAATTATTGGAACAGGTTCTCGTCTATCGCAGGCGGATGAAGGATCATAAACACCTAACAACGACCTTGAACAATCTTGCCATCGCCACCCGCAGGCTGGGAAATCTCGAACGCGCCAAAGAATTGTACGCCGAGGCAATTTCGGTGACAACGGAAAATGGCAACCACTATTCGCTTGGTCATGCCATGAACGGCCTGGCGGAAGTTCATGCGGACCTAAAAGAATATGTCGCTGCCATTGAACTGCAACGCCAGGGACTGGCTGTCCGTTGCCAGCTCAAGGATTTAAAAGGAATTGCGTTTTCCCTCGGTTCGATTGCCGTTTCCCTGCATTATTTGAATCGGCCCGCGCTGGCCGCGCAATTGGAAAGCGCCAGCCAGAAACTGTATTGGGAACTCGGCATTCCCATTCCCGCCTCCACAAAGACGGAACATGATGAACTCGCCGCCAATTTGCGCGCCAACCTGGGGGATGTGGCTTTCGAGGATGCCTGGTCGGGAGGGCAGGCAATCTCTTGGGAACAGGCGGTGGCGCTGGCCGCCTAATGAACGCAGATAACTAAATGAGATCACAAAACGGGACAGGCGATGCGCCTGTCCCGTTCATTTTAGAGACATGACCTTGCAGCACGAAGTCTGCCAAGATATTTCTATGGCACGTAATCCTTCAGGACATGTTCCTATGGAACATAGTACACAACAATCAACTGCGGAGCGCTGGCCGCGCCGGCGTTGCCGCTGAAGAGGCTGAGGTAGTTGGCGAGGCCGTTGCCGTTGTCGCCGAGTTTGAAGCGCAGGCGGATTTGCGTCAGGCCGTTGGCGGTGGTGGCCTTGTTGACGTAGGCCTTGGCTGGGGTCAGGTCAATGCTATACCAACTGTCGACGAGGGCGGGCGTGAACGGGCCGACCGTCTTGGGCGCGCTGGCCTGGAAGTCGTTGGAGGCCAGCGAGGAGGCCGAGCCGAAGAAGCCCTTCTTGATGTCTACCACGAAACCCTGGAAGGTGGTGATGGGGTTGCCGCCGCCCGTCACGCTTTGCTTCTTGAGTTTGAGCGTGATCTTGGTGATGACGGCGGTATCGGGCAGGGGCGCGGTGTTGAACGAGAGGATGGAGCGATATTGCTTCTTGGCCGCGTCATCGCCGAGGCGGACCGTGGTGGCGGTGGCGTTCTTCGTGCCGCCGGCGGTGGTGTTCTGGCCTGTTTCCAGGATGTAGCCATCCTGCGCGGCGACGGATTTGGCGGTGAAGGTCTTCGTCACCGTGTAGGTCTCGCCGCTGGCGAAGGCCGCTTCGAGCGGGACGCCTGTCGCGTTTATGATCGTGCCGTCGTTTTTCACGTCGAGGCGCAGAGTCCCGTCGCCGGTCCCGGTGTCCACCGTGACGGTGTACGTCTTGCCCGAGCCGCTGACCGTGGTGATGGAGTGACCGGTGATGGCCCCAGTCTTCGTCAGCAGGAAATCGGCCTTGCCCACGCCCGTCACGTTTTCCGAGAAGGTGACGGTGAACTGCACGCTGACGCGGGCGGTGGGGTTGGGGTGGACGCGCTTGCTCGATAGCACGGTCGGCCCCAACGGGTCAATGATGACCGTGGCCCCGTTGTACGGGCCGAGTTTGCCGTTCACGTCGTACATTGCCACGCGCCAGTAATACGTCAGGCCATCGGGATAGGTTTCGGTGGGCGTGTAACGCGTGTTGTTGGTGGTGACTGAATCTTCCAGCGTGGTGAAGTTGCTGACGAGCGAGACTTCCAGTTTGTAGCGCGCCGCGCCGTTGACGGGACTCCAAATGAAGGTGGGTGTGCCTTTCTGGTGAGAGCCGTTGACCGGGCTGATGAGCGTGGCGATGGGGTATTGCTTCACGAAGGTCTGGGTCGCGCTGTAATTGCTGAGTTTGCTCGACCCGTCTAACATGGCGACGCGCCAGTAGTACGTGCCATCGTCGTAGCCTTTGATGGGAGTCCACGATCTCTGCTCGGTGTCTACGGTGTCGAAGATGTTCGAGAAGGCCGCGTCTTTGCTGACCTGCACGCGGTATTTCCAGGCCGCCAGGACGGGGTTGCCGCCGTTGGATACGATCAGCGGATTCCACGAGAGGGTGGGCGCGCGGCTCACGGCGGTGCCGTTGGCGGGGGCCAGGCCGCTGGGTTTCGGCAGGGTGAGCGTGAAGGTCTTGGTGGCGCTCCAGGCGTTGGTCACGCTGTTGTTGCGGTGGACGCGCACGCGCCAGTAATACGTCCCCTGCGGGAGCATCACGTCGTCGGTGTAGGAAGTCTCGCGGGTGGGGACGTCAATCTCGGTTGTGTTGAAATTTACGTTCGTGCTGACCTGAAGTTGATAGGCCTCGGCGCCTTCCACACGATCCCACGAGAAGGTGGGCGTGGAGAAGGTGACGGAGGTTTGCAGGTTTTGCACTTTGAACCCTTCGCGCTTGAAACTCCAGCCCTGGCTCCACGCGCCGACGTACATATCATTGCCGATTCTATAACGCGGCTGGACGCGCCAGTAGTAGGTGTTATCACCGACCAGATCTTCCCCCCAAGCATGGTAGGTGCGCGCCCAATAGGGAGTGTTGGTTGTCAACGTGTAGGTCGCGACCTGGGTGGTGAAGGTCGCGTCGGTGTAGGCCTTCGAGTACGAGCCGCTGTAAGGCGCGCGGATCGGCCAATCCCACAGGAAGGGCAGGACGCTGGGGATTTTGGATGGGTCGGCGCCGCCCGCGGTGGTGGGGGGCATCACCAGGTTTATGCGTTCGCTCACGTTGGAGAAGCGGCTGATCTCGGTTCCGTTCGGTGCATTCGGATCGGCTGGCACGGAATCCTGCGGCTGGCCCGTGCAGGGCGCGGAGGCGCAATAGGGAACGCTGAGCAAAGAAACGGCGTAACTACCAGTGGTATCCTGGTGACCAATCAGAGTGTTGGGGAATTTTAATTCCACATATCCGTTGACATTATCAAACAAGAGTTGGCCGCCGACCTGGTCGAACAAGGCTGGGCTGTTCCAACTGCCTGCGCCCCATGTGTAGACGTAAACTTTGTTAACCAGGAAATTTCCTGCTTCCTGTTTGATGTAGATGGCGTATTCGGGTTGAAATGCAGGAATGGTTGTGATGCTATAACCGCGCGGGTCGCTGGTGGCGCCTGATCCGTTTGCATGGTTCACATCAAGATAGAGATAGTAGCCCACGTTCTTGGTGGGGGCGATCGGAACGTCGAAACCAAAATACCAGTGATTGATATCTTGCGCGGCATAGAGGGCGGTAATGTCGTAATCGTTATCGCCGAGTTCGCCCGATGGGTCAGACCCGATCTGCAATTGATTGGCCGCAGCGCCGAGCGTACGCGTAAATTGCCACTGGCTTTGTGCCGCGATCTGGAAGCGGTTCGTAGCGCTCCAGGCTCCCGCGGGAGAGACGCGCACGCGCCAGAAGTAAACGCCGAAGTTTACATTGCTCAACCTGCGGCGCGCCAGCGCGTTCACGGGCGCGTAGGCGGGGTTGGAGACTGTGGCGGAATCCGCGAGGGACGTGAAAGCCTCGTCGCGGCTGATTTCCACATCGTAACTGGTCGCGCCGGTGACAGGCTTCCATTCGAGCAGGGGTGTGGATTCGACCAACTCAAACCCATTGGTTGGGCGGAGTAATATTGGGGGATTGCCCGCGTTGGTGGCCGCCAGCCCCAGCGATGGATCGAAGCGTGCCCGCCAGACCTGGCTCCAAACCGGGTTGCCTCCGCTTGTGATGCAATTTCCGCCTATCAGCGGGCAGACCCGCCAGTAGTAATCGGTGTCAAGAAGCGGGTGAGGCGCAGTGAAGGAATGAACTGGATTTAAGGACGGCGCGGCGGAGGTGTTTTCGGTATCCACCGTCCAAACCGTGTTTTCAAAGATGGAATCGGTCGCGACTTCCAGCCGATAGGCTTCGGGGTAATCATCGCCTTCATTTGGGTCGCCACTGGGAATCAGGACGCGATGCCAGACGAAGATCGGGTATGGAACGGTGCGGTCTTCGTGCGGGTTGGTGGCGACTGTATTGTTTGGAGCAGGGTAGGTATCGGGCGGGTAATAAAATAACGGGTAGGCCTGATGAGGAGCGAGGGAACTCGCAGACCCATAATAGGAGGATGTTTGGCTTACCTGGCCTTTTCTGTCGCTGCCATCATACGGAGTCACCCGCCAGAAAAACTGACTGGTTGAGCCATCATATTTCTCCGGGCTGTAAAACGTGTTGTCGGTGTAGCCGCTGTCAAGGAGCGGAGGACTAAAGCCAATGTCGTGGGCAAGCTCGACAAAATACCTGCTTGCGCCAGGCACGGGCGTCCAACTAAAGAATGGGAAGCGAACGTGTTGGTAACTATTAGTCGGCGTGAGCAGGATCGGTGTAATTATCCATTTCTTTTGGAATGTCCATGGGGCGCTCCAAGCCGATTGAGATGAACCCGAAACGGCCTGCACGCGCCAGTAATAGTTCACATCGTTGGACAGGGTGTTAATGGGTGTGTGCGAGGTGTTGCGGGTATCTACCGCGATAATGCCCGAACTAAAGGTCTGGTCGGTGGTGTATTGCAGGTTGTAATATTGCGCGCCGCGCACCGCCGTCCAACGGAAGGTGGGCGTGAAGGTCGGCGTGGCGTTGTTGAGCGGTTCCAATAGGGTTGGCACAAAGTTATAGCCCGTCGTAAACGAGCGTTCCGCGCTGGGCGTGCCGTTGCGGTTAAACGGATCGAGCGGCACCACGCGCCAATAGTAAGAGCCGTTCAGCAATTTGCTCTTCGGCTGGTGCGTGGTGGCGAGCGTCACTTCCGAGTAGGCCAGCGTGGCCCATCCGCCCGGGTTGGTGTAGATTTGGATTTGATACTTGGCCGCGCCGGTCACCGGGCTCCACGAGAAAGCGGGCGCGTCGTAAAAATCCACGGTGGCCGCGTTGGCCGGCGCAATGAGATTGGGCGCATTGCCGCTGGCCCAAGACTTGGTGAAACTGCGCGCCAGGCTGTAATTGCCGATGGCCGGCCCTTCCACGCGCACGCGCCAGAAAAATTCCGTGTCGGCAAAATCGCCGGCGTCAATGGGTGTGTAGGTCAGGTTGGGGGTGGTCTCATTGACGATGATGTCGGTGAAGCCCACGTTCGTACTGACCTGGAGACGATACATGGTCGCGCCCGCCACGGCGTTCCAGCGAAACTCCGGGATGCCGAGCGGCGGATAATTCGCCACGGTCGTCACCAGACCTTCGGCGGGCGCGGTCAACACCGGCTCACCGGCCGCCCGGGCGGGGGTCACATTCAGGTTCAGCGAAGTGACCAGCATCGCGAAGATCAAAAAAAGGAAACCGAGTTTATGGGAAAATTTTGCGTTCATTTTATTTCTCCTCAAGGAACGAAAAGACAAAGAAGGCTTTGTCATGGATCAATAAAGCTATTATATACTCGCCTTTACAGACAAACGTCCTGTTTTTTCCTGTCAGTTTTGCAAATCGGGGAAATAAAAAAGCCCCTCTCCCGTGGATGGAAGAGGGGCAAACTTTGCGTTATGGCACATAGTATTCAATGATGAGCGTGGGCCTCGTGCTGGCAACACTCGCGTTGCCGCTGAAAAATTTCAAGTAATCAGCGCTGCCATTGTCGTTATCGTCGGTTGTGAATCGCAGGCGGAACTGGGTGGCGCCAAGCCGGTTGATGTGGGAGAAGAAGGTGTCGGTCGTCCAGGTTTTGCTATACCAATCGCCGACCGGCGCGTTGGGGATGGCGCCGATTCCGCTCTTGCCCGAAGCGGCCTGAAAATCTCCCGCGGCCAGCCCCGCGCTTCCGCCGAAGTATGGCTTGCGAATGTCCACGCGCAGCGCGCCCAAAGTGGCGAAGGGATCCGCCCCAGCCTGTCCCTGCTTTTTGATTCTGAGCGTCACCTTGGTGATGACGGCATTATCTGGCAAGGAGGATGTGTCAAAGGATAGGATGGCGCGATACTGACGGTCATACGCGTCGTCGCCGAGGCGGATGACCGTTGCCGACGAATTCGCCGCGCCCCCGACGTTGAGCGGCTCGGCCACCTCGCGCGTCCAGCCATCGTTGAAGGATTCGGACGCGGCCTCGAAGGTCTGGGTTTTGTCCAGCGTGAAAGAATCCCGCAATTGACCGCCGCGATTGTAAAACTCGAACAGCAGGCGCGTGGCCGTAATCTCAACGCGCATCGCCCCGTAGTCCGCGTTGTAGCGAGCCTGGCTTTCGGGCAGGATGTTGTTGAAGGAATAGAGCGATGCGCCTCCCAAGCCGTTTACAAAATACGTCAAGCCGTTGATATTGAGTCTTTCGTACGTGTGATCGTGACCAGAGAGGACCGCGTCAGCGCCCCAGTCCTTGAACGGCCACTGCATGTAGAGGGCCGATCCGTGCTGTCCCGAAGAATAAGGCGCGTGATGCGCGATAACCAGGTTGAAGGCCGAATTGGACGCGGCCAGCCCATCCCTTAACCACGCGGCTTGTTTGGACGCGGCGTCGTTGCCGTCTGGCTCGTGCGAATCGCTATCCAGCATGAAGAAACTCGCAGAGCCGCGCGTGAATGCATAATATCGTTCGTTGCCGGGCAGGGTGAAGTAATCGAGATAGGGTTGGGCGTTGTCGGTCATCCAATCATGGTTGCCTAGCGCAGGAAAAAAGCGATTGACGTCCGCTCCCGCGCCGTAGCCGCCCTGATAGGGATAAATGAATTCGTGATAATACTGGCCGATGTGCGCGTCGATCTCGAGAGCCGAACCGACGGAGTAGTTGTTATCGCCGAGCGTGACGATAAATTGCGGGTTCCAACTTTTCACCAGCGTGGCCACGTCCGCTTCCTCCGGACTGCCTTTTCCATAATCGCCGATCACGGCAAACACGATCGGCACTTTCGCCAGCGGCGAAGCGCTTGTGGGCATTCCGCCCGCCGCCAAAAGCAGAACAAACGCGAGTATGAAAGTTAAAGAGTTGCGGACGTTTTTCATGTGTGGTTTCCTATGCTACCCTCTCTCGAGTCCATGCGCCTCCAGCAACTTCTCATCGTCCAAAATCTCCATCGTCAACCCATCCGCGACGATGCGACCCTCGTCCATGATGATCGTGCGCGGGAACAATTCTTTCACCAGCGCCATATCGTGCGTGGAGACGAGCATCGTGATCGGCAGGTCGCGCAATAAATGAATCAACGTCCGCCGCGCGCGCGGGTCGAGACCTGCGGACGGTTCGTCCAACACCAGCAGGGACGGGCGCATCGAGAGAACCGTCGCAATCGAGATGCGCTTCTTTTCGCCGACGCTCAGGTGATGCGACAACCTGTCGGCGTACGCGCTCATTCGGACGGCGGCCAAGGCCTCGGTCACGCGGACGCGGACTTCGTCCTCGGGCAGGCCCATGTGAAGCGGGCCGAAGGCCACGTCCTCGAACACCGTTGGCGAGAAGAGTTGATCGTCGGGATTTTGGAAGACGAGGCCCACCATCGAGCGGATGGTCGGCAGATTGTCGCGCGTGAGGCGCAGGCCCATCACTTCGATCTCGCCGCGGCCCTCCAAAATTCCGTTCAGGTGCAACATCAGCGTGGATTTGCCCGCGCCGTTCGGCCCCACCAGCGCGGCCTTGTCGCCTTCGCAGAGTTGGAACGAAACGCCGTGCAATGCCGCGTGTCCGTCGGGATAATTAAATTTCAAATCGCGCACGCGCAAAATATCGCCGTCGCAGGTTTCGGGCATAGTGACTGGTAAAGAGGGGTGCGTGATGGGCATTTAACGTCCGATCAATTGCAGAGATAGGATGAGCAAAACCGTCAGCGCGCCGATCGTCCAATCGCGGCGCGTGAGCGTGTGCGGATGCAGGGTGCGGATCTGTCCCTGATAGCCGCGCGCCAGCATGGCATTGTAGATGCGGTCGCTTCGTTCGTAACTTCGCAAAAAGAGTTGACCGACCATGTTCCCCGCGACTTTGGCGCGCCACACCACCCCCCTCTTTCTCTCCCCCCATTTCCGCGGAAAATGGGGGGAGACGGAGGGGGGCAAGGTCGCGCTACGCGCTTGCCTGGCCCTCAGCAGACGGATGACCTCGTCGCTCAGCACGAAAAGATAGCGATACAAAAACGCGATGACGGTGGTGATGATCTTCGGCGCGCGCAAATGTTCGAGCGCGTGGATGAGATCGGGAAAGGTCGTCACGGCCACGAGCAAAATGGCGGCCTGCACCGAAAGCCACGAGCGGACGAGGATGCTGGCAAACCGAAGCAGACCCGCGTCGGTGACGATGAGTTCCATGCCGAGAAATGGAAACGAGGAAAGTGGATTCCCCGGCGTGGAAAAAATGGATGAGATCGCGGCCAGCGCAAACGGAAGCGCGATGAGCGAGCGTTTGAGCGTGAAGCCCAACCCAAGCAGCGAAAGCGCATTGGCCGCCAGAACGAGAAGCCATCCCAGCCCAAAAGCCGTCCACGCGCCATCGGGTAACAACGCGTTCGAGACGATGAACGCAACCGTCAAAACAACTTTGACGCGCGCTTCGAGTCTATGGAGAGGCCCTTCAGTGTGGTGATAACGATCAAAGAGATTTGCATGCATAATGATTACGCTTCACGTTTTACGTTTTGCGTTTTATTTCTTCCTCAACCCAATTGCCGTTGCGCCGATGACCAGCCCCACCACGATCACGCCGATGACTCCCGCTACGACGGTGGAGAGCGGCGTCCCGCCCAGGATCGGCACGGTGTAATCGGGGATAATTTCAAAGGGCGCGGACTGTCCGCTTTGCAGGAAGCCCAGGTCGGTAGCCACGCGCTCCAGCCCGTCGGGGTTGGTGGAGGCGAACGGCGCGAGCAGGATGACGATCATCGTGAGGGCGATGCCCGCCAGAATCCAGCCCTTGCCGCCGAGCGCCGATGCGGACGATTCGCCCAGCAGGTCGGGACGCGTCTGCATGATGAAGCCGAGCGCCGCGACGGTGATGAACGCTTCGCCCAACCCAATCAACGCGTGGACGGTGAGCATGGCGGGCAGGATGATGCCGAGTTTGGCTGTGCCGCTCAACCAGAGTTGGAGCGTGGTGGCGAGCGCGCCCGCCATCACCGAAGTCCAGGCCGCGAGGCCCGCCACGGTCAACTTGACGCGGCGCGACTGCGTGAGAACGGCGCGGTGGAATCCGTAGCCAATGGCGGCGGTGATGAGTCCCATGTTGAGGATGTTGGCGCCCATCGCCACGAGTCCGCCGTCCTGGAAGAGCAGGCCCTGCACGGCGATGACGGCCGTCATCACGAGCATGGCGGCCCACGGTCCGAGCAGAATCGCCGCCAGCGCGCCGCCGAGCAAGTGACCGGACGTCCCGCCCGCGACGGGGAAGTTAATCATCTGCGCGGCGAAGATGAAGGCGGCCATGATGCCCATTAAGGGAATTTGTTTTTCGCCCAGGGATTCATTCGTTTTGCGGATGGCGATTGCCAGCAGGCTGGCGGTGATAACCCAACAAACGACCGCGACGATGATGCTTAGAAATCCATCGGGAATGTGAAGAAGAAGGGGGGAAGGGTGCATGGATGATTCTCGTTAAAATTTTGTGTCAACGCTTTTTACAGTGTCAGTATACGTTAAAAAGAAACCTCGCGTCAGGTTCATCTTACCTGACGCGAGGGAGAAACCCATACAATAACCACGTAGTAAGACTCCGCGAAGCGCCCTGCGGGGCACGTTTCAGCGGCTGACGCTTACAGGACGCTTCGCAAAGCCGCTACTACATGGCAAGAGGCGCTCTATTTCGCCTCTGCCTTCATCTTTTCTGCGACCTTCTTGGCAATCACCCCAAATCCTGCCACAGGATTCAAGATGGTGGCCGTGGCCACTTCGAGGATGTCGGGCGCGATGCGCTTAACATTACGCAGACGCTGGGCAAGGAAGCCCTCATTGGCTTCGGGGCCTTTCTTATCGTCGGACTCGAAAGCCTGTAATTCAGATTTCAAATCGGTCTTATCGTTGCCGGTGAGATCGCGGCGTTCGTCCACCTGCTGGTAGATTTCCTTGAATTTGGACGAGGCGTTGACGCGGTTGTTGTCGCCCGCGATGATCGTGTTGTTGGTGGCGTTCCCGCCGATGACCACGCTCCCCGCGCCGCCTGAAACGATTCGGTCGCGGCCAACAGAGTCTTGATCGGATTTATTTTTCTTCGCCATATTTTTTTCTCCTTTGATTCTGTAGCGTGTCACGCAAAATAAATTTCCCTGGCGCTGCCCGCCCGGGCAAGTGTGCGTTACGCTTTTTCCTGCGGGGCAATCACTACGCGGAAACCGAGATCGTCGTTGAACATCAACGGGATGGACCAGTTGCAAAACGTGGAACGCGCGAACCATTGATAGCCGATCCACGAACCGCCGCGCACCACGCGGTAACGCTTGTCTTCATCGTACCACGAGTTCGTCCATTCCCAAACATTGCCGCTCATGTCCCACACGCCCAGCGGACTGACTCCCTGCGGGAAGGTGCAGACCGCCGTCGTGCCGCCCAGACCCGAATCCGCCGGATCGCTGTCCCAGGTGTTGGCGGCGGTTTTATCGAACTCGTCGCCCCAGGGATATTCGCGTCCCTTCGCGCCGCGCGCGGCATGTTCCCATTCCTGGCCGGTCGGCAGGCGCACGGTGTAGCCCTCTGGTACGGCCACCATATTTTTCGCGAGCCAGTTGCAATAAGCCTCGGCCTCGTACCAGGTGAGTCCGACCACAGGGAAGATGGGATTCCCCAATTCGATGCTGTGCCAGAAATACGGCGCGTTGCGTCGCGGTGGAGGACGATGATCCAGCCAGTCGCGGTCCACGGTCTCGAGCGTGCGCTCGTCATATTTGCCCGTGCGCCAGGCCCAGCCATTTTCGCTCCACAGGGCGCGCGTCTGGTAGCCGCCGGCCTGCACGAAGCGCGCGTACTGCGCGTTGGTGATGGGATACTTGCCGATCCAGAATCGTTCGGGCGTTTCCGATTTTTCTTTTTTCGTACCGTAGAGAAAACTTCCCGCCGCCACTTCCATAAACCGATCAATATCAGGCGGACGCCAGCTGAGTCGGCCGAGGAGCAGTCCAGCGCGACGCCTCAAATCTGGATGGACGTCGGGATTCTGCATGGAGGGCGCCAACGCCTGCACGACGCGGTCCTTGCTTTGGAGCGGCACACCCGCGGGCCAGGTATCCAGCACCGCGTCGCCCGCCAGGACGATGGACTCGCCCGGCGCGCCGCCACGCGCGTTCGCCAGCCGTTCCACCACCTCGCCTGCCACTTTCGAGAGTTGTTGCCGCACGCCGAGGAAGCCGATGGTGAGCAGGGTCACTTCGCGCCAGGCCTGCTCGCCCACGTGCTTGAGCAGGATGTCCGCGATGGTTTCGGGGTTGCCCTGTCCTTTGAGCGCGATCGCCACCGCCGAGAGATATTCTTCAAACGTGAGATGGATGAAGCCATATTCGCCCGGTCCGCGCTCGAGCAGGATGGCCGCGTGCTCGCGCACATCCTGCAAAAACTGGCGCGCCGCATTGGACGGGGAGGGGTGTCCCTGCTCTTTGAAGAGTTCCTCCAGTTTGCGGCCCAGGTCTTCGCGCTTCACCAGGCCCACGCCCGGGCTGACCTCGTGCATCCACAAGGCTAGCGGCGCGAGGACGCTCACGGTCTGTAGTTCGTCGAGGTCGCGGCTGGGGGAACGTCCGCTCAGGGAGCGGGCGCGGTTCCAGGTCGAGAGGAGGGTCGTCACATATTGGTCGTAAAGTTGAACGCGGCGCTCGGGCAGGCTCACGCCCTGTCGCTTCATCAACGCGAGAATGGTCAAGAGCAGAGGCGTGGATGCCAGCCTCCGCACCCCGCTGTTTTGGTAGACCGCGTCCAGGAGTTCGCGCCGGTCCTGTTCGGCGTCGCCGCGCGCCACGGCGGTGTTGCCCTGCGCCTGTTTTTCGATGGCGATCGTCCAGCGTTGGACGAAGTCTTCGATCTCGGCGTCGTCGAAGTCCACGAGCGTGCACTCCACCAGGTCGTCCGCGGAGGGACGCACGGCGCGATAACCCACGATGCGGCTGGTGATGACAAACTTGTTGCCCGGTCGGCGATGGAAGGCGTAAAAATCCACCACGCGCTCGACCACGGTGTTGCGTAAATTGAGGTCGCGCACCTCGTCGAGCCCGTCGAGCAGAATGAGGGCGCGGCCCGCGCGCAGGGCCTCTTCAAGCATGGGGCCGATGGACGTGTCGGAGCCGATATCGGAAAAATATTCGGCGATGAAGTCGTCGAGGCGGATGTCTTCCACCTGCAAAGCGTTGGCGTAAGCGGCCAGCGGCATGAGGATGGGCAATCGTTCGCCCAAGCCGAGTTTTTCGCCATCGCCGCGCGCCAGGCAGAGCGCGATATATTTCAAAAAGGTGGTTTTGCCCGCGCCAGGGTCGCCCAGAACGATCACGCCAGAGTGTGAGGCGAGGATATCCAATACAGACAGGGGGTCGCTGAGGCGCAGGGGAGTTAGATCTTCGTTGGTAGGTTCGCGGCCCGCCAGGCTGAGTTCGCGTTGCCAGGTTTCGCCCTCGGGCAGTTCGAGCCGCGCCTTGAGCGGCACGTACACGTCGAGCAGGGCCAGCCGCAGTGGCACGCGGTCCGAGACGCCCATTCCTTTGAGACTGAGGTAGTTGTGACGGTCAACGAGGTAGGCGAGGTAGGCCGACGTTGCCTGCTTTAAGTCTGGGGTGGGCAGGGCCGCTTTCAGTCCGCGCCAGAAGCGGTCGGCCAGCACCACCGTCTGGGCGTGGATGATGGAACTGTCGTTCACATCCCCCTGGACGGCCACGCTCGAGTCGCCGCTCTCGAGGCGTTGGTCGCGGCCCACGGCCCGTCCGCGCCCTTTTGCGCTGGCCGCGCTTAGATTGCTGGCCGTGATGGTCTGAATGCGGGCGCGCAGTTCGGCGATTTTTTGGTACACCACGTCCTCGCCCAGTTCGGGAACCAGGTTTTCGAGGCTGGCGATTTTGGCATAAAGTTCGGCGGGGTCTTCTTTTCTTCGGGCCATCGGTTCCTCGCTATTTCGTGTAATAAGTATATCGGATTCCCGTTTCCCGTTGGCTTGCGTTCTTGTAAGGGGTGGACTTTTTCCAAAGTTGAAAGTTTTTATTGACGCATTTTCCCTTTAAGGTATAATACCGCTCGCACGTTTTTGGCCCCGTAGCTCAATGGCAGAGCAGTTGCCTCTTAAGCAATTGGTTGAGGGTTCGAATCCCCCCGGGGTCACACATTAAAGCCCATTCACGGGCTTTTTGATTCCTGTCAAAGTTTGAGGGTGCGTCGCACTTTTCATACCGGGTCAAATCCAATGAAATTGGTGCGACGCACTCGCGGTTTCATGGATTTGTCGCTTTCCACGCCTTCACTTTTTCCAACAAAGCCCCCAGCGGACGAAGATCGCGCACATTCACCGCGAGGTTCTTGACGCGCGTCTCGTCATATTGAAAGACGCGCGCCCCAGGCAAAATGGAATAGGCGCGGCGGCGAAACTCTTCGCGCGACATCCAACCCGTCAGGAAGATGTCCATGCCGTAGACCCAGATGTTGCCCCAATCAATGGGCTGGATGACGACCGTTTCGCGGCGCGCGGGACTGTGGAGCGCGATCCGTCCATTGGGCGGACTCTCCACGTGCAGCGACGCGACCGAAAAGAACGCCGACGCGGCCTCCACCCTCGTGCGCGGCGGCAGGACGATTCTCTCGCTGACGTATTCGCGGCTTTCGCTCTGCCCGCCGATCTCCACCGTCATCTCCTCGTCCGATTCGGATTTGAGCGCGAGCCGTCCGAGCGGAGACCAGGTCTGCGGGTTGGCCCAGGGTTTGGGGAGCGCGTGGATCAGGTGGATGGGCTGTCCCGCCTGGCGCGCCCGCTCCAGGTCACGCGGGGAGGCGGCGTTGAGTCCTGTGGCGAAGGCGAAGAGGTAGATATCGTCGTCGTGATGTCCGTCCGCGGCGTGTTGATCGGAGGGGACGAGGGCGGGGGCGTCGAGCAGCAGACTGGGGTCATGGCGGACGCGCTGGATCTGGTCGCGGTGAGTCAGCAGGAAGGATTTCACGTCACAGCGATGGCCGCCGAGCGAGACGTCGTAGCGGTCGGGATCGGTGAAGGGCGTGGCGCCTTTCACGTCGAAGGGGATGTCGGTCTGCGTGAGGTGACGGCGGAAGGCCAGCTCCACGGCCACGCCTGCCACGATGCGGCGGAGACGGTCATACGGCGAGCCGCCCATGCGGTTGTAGGTGTGCGGAAGCGAGCGCACGGCGTACGCGATGCCGCCTTCGATGAGGTCGCGAGGGAAGGGGAGGCGGAGGATGGAGGATGAATTCATCAGTGATCAGTTTTCAGTGAGCAGTGATCAGTAATTGGAGATTGGTAATTGGTGATCAATCGTCCGAAGGGTGTTTTGGGTTTTGGAGCATGAAGTAAAAAATTGCCACGATGGAATACAGGATGATGACCGCAATAACTCCCACGCCAGGGCGATCCTCTGATATCTTGAGCATTAAGAAAACCGAAACGACCAGGCCAATAATTGAAATAAGGATGGAGATGGGTCTGGACATTGACCGTGGCTTGCCTGCTTTTTTGTACACAGGTTTGTATTTCCAGTTGGGTATAGGAGGCTTGCTGCCATCGCCCATGTATGGATGTTCCCCGTCCCATTTTATGCGGGCGAGGTAGTCTTTGGCCAAGGAATGTTTGTCGTCGCGTTTTGCCATTGCATTCTCCCAAATTCACTCTGTTTTCGATTGGACCAAATCGTATTGATATGGATGCCTATCAAGTATTTCGGCAATTTCTCTTTCGCGAAGTTCTCTCCATTGCTGCTGCAATATCTCAAGTAATTCTAACTGATGTTGGAAAGCCAGTTTCCGTAAAGGAACGCTTGGATCGCGGTGCGCTGATTCGTAGGCAAACCCCATTTGATGGGTAATATTTTCAAAAATCCAATACAACAATTTCGGCAATCTGGTGGTTCTACGGCGTATACAAACAGCGTCTCTATCGTATGCCTCGTAATAAAATGCGTTGTCGTTTATTTCAATGTTTGGGGTTCCATCATTCCTTGACATTCCAAACGTTGGGAAAAATTTTGCAGGCGCGTCAATCTTTTTAGCAAGTTCTTCCACGTGGGATTTTAATTCTTGAAGCGTGATCATAATCTATCCCCTTCACTCATTCCTAAACTGCAAACAATAATGATGGAAGGTATTGCTCACCCATGCTGACCCCAATCCATACGGCGCGAGGGACTGGTTGTCCTGCATCCAGATTTTTTCGTCTTTCAGGGTGTAGGTCTTGCCGAGCTCGCGGGCGATGTCCCAGGCCAGTGGATAGATCTTTCCACCCTTTTTCACGTTCTTGACAATGATGGTCAGATAGGCTTTCTCGCGCAGGATCGGTTTCAGCCGTACGTAAATCTCCACCAACTTCGCGAGGAAGGCTTCGTAATCGTCCACGTTACCGAGGTCGTTGGGATCGTCCGAGTAGAAGACGTCGAGGTCGGCGGAGGAGCGGCGTTTCTTTTGGGTGTCGGCGCCCTTCGCCCGTAACATATCCCAGTAGGGGGGAGAAGTCAAAACATAGTCGAAGGTCGGAAGTCCAAGGTCGGGGGCTTGCGAAGCATCGGCATTTACGATTTCAGATTTTAGATTTTCGATTGAAGACCCGAGCGAACCCCGTTCATCCGAGATAATCTGCTTCGCGATCTCCGCATACTTTGGATTCAACTCGATGCCGTAGGAATTGCGTCCCGCGCGCAGGGCGGCGATGAGGGTGGAACCTGTCCCTGCCATGGGGTCGAGCACGGTCTGTCCACGCTTGGTGAAGAACTCGATGAATTCCTGCGCCATCGTCTCGGGATATTTGGCGGGATGGACAAGTGTCCCCTTTTTGCGCGGCGGCGGGTTGTGGATGAACCACGATTTTTGAAATTTCAGCCAGGTTTTCGAGTCGAGGTCGTTGAGTTTGTTGAGTTTGTTGGGGGGCATTTTCCGATTATAACGGGGGAGGGTGTCAGGTGGCAGGTATTAAGTTTCAGGTTTCAGGTTTCACGTTTCACGTTTCAAGTGGCGCCTTGACGTTGCCCGACGGTTCCTTGACGTTGCTCAACGGTTCCTTGAAGCCGCCCAACGGTTCCTTGGTGTCACTCAACCGTTCCTTGACGTTGCTCAAAGGTTCCTTGACATCGCCCAACGGTTCCTTGAAGCCACCCAAAGGTTCCTTCCTGTCACTCTACCGTTCCTTCGAGCCGTTCTACGGTTCCTTCCCGTCACTCTGTGGTTCCTTCGAGCCGTTCTGCGGTTCCTTCCCGTCGCTCTATGGTTCCTTCGAGCCGTTCTACGGTTCCTTCCTGCCGCCCCAAGGTTCCTTCCAGCCGTTCTACAGTTCCTTCCTGTCACTCTAAGGTTCCTTCCAGCCGTTCTAGGGTTCCTTCCCGTCACTCTATGCTTCCTTCCATTCCCTCAAAGGCCGCGCTTGCCCCTTTCTCAACCGCCATCTACCTGTCTACTTGTGTACCTGTGTCACTGATTCGCCGTCACCGCCCGAATGACCAAATCCTTGAATGACACCGTGATCGGCGTGTTCTCGGCAGCGCGGACGAAGAAGCCGAACGAGCCAGACGGGAAGACGGGATCGTCCACGCTGAATTGGTAGTGGCCGTTGAGGAAGAAGCGCAGTTCGCGTCCCACTGCCCAGACGGCGAGCGTCACCTCCGCGGGACTGCCGCGCGGCGCGTCGAGGGTGGGGAAGGGCATCTTGAGCGGGACGCGCTGGCTGTTGGTGATGCGGTCCGCTTTCAGTTCGCCGTTGCAGTTAACGGTGAAACGATAATAGGAAGCAGGGATGGCGCGCACCAGCAAGCCATACTCGTCCGCGCCGCGGCAGAGGGAGAGTTGGGCGGTCACTTCGGCATAGAAGTCGCCGAGGATCAGGTTATCGTGCAGGGTGGTGAGGTAGGTTCCGTCCGAGGCGGCCAGGGTGAGGCGGCCGTCGCGGATGTAGTCCGTGCCGAGGTCCGACCAGAGCGTCGGGTCGGTGAAGTCGTCGGTGTAGAGGATGCGTCCCAGCCCGGGCGCGTAATCGGGCGTGGCGGTCGGGACGGTCAACGCGGAGGGGGTGGGAGTGTCCGTTGGCGGGAACCAGATCGGGGTCGGGGAAAGACGCGGGGTGGGCGTCGGCGGGAGAGGCGTAGCGGTGCCGAGAGTCGGGCGTTCGAGCGCGGAGCAGGAGGCGAGGAGGAGAGTCAAAAGTAAAACCAACGCTACGTCGTTGCGAGGAGGGTGGTTTCCCCGACGAAGCAATCCCCGCGCCGTGGAGGAGATTGCTTCGCAAAGAACGCTCGCAATGACGGGGAGAGAAGTGAGTTTCATCTGGATTTTCAGGATGGAAAAAAGGCGCTGATTCACAAGAGGTATTGTACAATAAGTGGCGCAAGATCGTATCTTGCGTTACACCCACTCAGGAGAATCTAATGACAGAAAAGTCTGTGTTGGTGACGGGCGCGTGCGGCGAGATCGGGCAGGCGCTCGTGCAAGGGATGGCGACGCGCGGCGGTTACCGCGTCGTCACTGCGGATTTGGCTCCGCTTCCCGATTCGATCCGTTCGATGTCTGCCGAGCATGTGCAGGGCGACCTCGTCAATCGCATCAAGCAATTCTACGATTACGATTTCGACATCATCTATCACCTGGCCGCGTCGCTCTCGTCGAAGGCGGAGGTGGCCACCGAGGAGGCGCACCGCATCAACGTGGAGGGAACGATGCAATTGCTGATGCTGGCGGCTTATAAATCGGAAAAGTATAAAAAGTCGGTCAAGTTTTTGTTTCCCAGTTCCATCGCCGCATATGGCATGACCGACCGCGTGGAAAAGCAAAAGGCGGGACGCGTGAAAGAGGAGGATTACGATAATCCGCACACGATGTATGGTTGCAACAAACTCTATTGCGAAAAATTGGGGATGTATTACGGACGCTTCAACGGACAGCGCCACCTCGACCCCAACCCCCCGGTCATGCTGGACTTTCGGGCGATCCGCTTCCCGGGCCTGATCTCCGCTTTTACGCTTCCCAGCGGCGGGACGAGCGACTACGGCCCCGAGATGCTTCATCATGCGGCGCAGGGACAGGCCTATTCGTGCTTCGTGCGCGAGGATACGAAGATCTCGTTCATGGCGATGCCCGACGCGATCAAATCCCTGCTGATGCTGACGGACGTGCCGCGCGAGAAACTGACCAGCCAGGTCTACAACATCGCGGCCTTCGCGTTGACCGCGGGCGAGTTCCGCGACCGCGCCGCGCAGGCCTTCCCCGGCGCGACCATCACCTTCGAGCCGAACCCGCGTCGCCAGGGCATCGTCGACTCGTGGCCCGAAGACGTGGACGATTCCCGCGCCCGCAAGGATTGGGCCTGGAAGCCTGATTATGATGTGGATAAGTTTTTTGAGGAATACTTTTTGCCTGAGATTCGGAAGAGGTATGGGAAGTAGGGGAGAGTAGAGAACAGAGAGTAGAGAACAGTGGAAAAAGAAGAGGCCGCCTGTGAAGGCGGTCTCTTTGTTAATTTCTCTCCGTGTTAATCCTCGTCCCAAATTACCAATCCCCAACCTACAACTCCAAAATCTGTTCGCGTTCTGGCCCAAGCGATACCAACTTGATCGGCGTCTCGGCGATGGCTGAAATCTTTTCCAGATATTTCTGCGCGTTCTTGGGGAGATGTTTCCACTTGCGGACTTGGGTGACGTCTTCGGTCCAGCCATCCAATTCTTCGTAGATGGGCGTGCAGGCCGCGAGGCCGTCTGCGCCGCCGGGCAGGTCGTGGACAGTGGCGTTGTTGACGGTGTAGCCTGTGCAGAGTTTGATCTTGTCCATGCCAGAGAGGATGTCGAGTTTGGTGATGATGAGTTCGTTCAAGCCGTTAACGCGCACGGCGTAGCGCAGAAGGACTCCGTCCAGCCAGCCGACGCGGCGTGGGCGGCCGGTGGTGGTGCCAAATTCGTCCCAGGGATTCGCTCCCGTGCCGCGCAGGCGCTCGGATGCCTTGCCCTTGATCTCGGTGGGGAAGGGGCCAGAGCCGACGCGCGTCTGGAAGGCTTTCGTCACGCCGAGGACGCGGGCGTCGCGGGCCGCGTCCATGCCGAGGCCCAATCCCGTCAACGCGGCGGAGGCGACGGTGGTGGAACTCGTCACGAAGGGATAGGTTCCGTGGTCAATATCGAGCAGAGTCCCTTGCGCGCCTTCGGCGAGGAGGGTCTGTCCCTGCTTGAGGGCCAGCGAGAGTTCCATCGCCACGTCGCGGATGTAGAGCGCGAGACGCGAGGTGTGGTTGAGGTAGGATTCGGCTTCCGCGTCCACTTCCAGCAGGGGCGCGCCGAGCATGCCCAAGGTCCGATTGGCTTCGAGCAGGTGGGCGCGCAGGCGGTCGGCAAAGTCGGGGGCGAGCAAGTCCGCCATGCGCAGGCCGTGACGCGAGGCTTTGTCCATGTAGGCGGGGCCGATGCCGCGTCCCGTCGTGCCGATCTTGCCTTTGCCGCGCGCGGCTTCGTTGGCGTTATCGAGCGCTCGGTGCGCGGGGGTGATGAGATGCGCGGCGGGTGAAATGTGCATGCGTTGCGGCGCGATGGACACGCCCGCGCCGCGCAGGGCGGTCATTTCTTCGAGCAGTGTGCGCGGGTTGATGACCATGCCGTTGCCCATTACAGCGGTGGTGTGCGGATGTACGATGCCTGATGGCACGAGATGGAGTTTGAAAATCTTACTGCCGACGGTGACAGTATGGCCTGCGTTATCGCCCCCGTTGTAACGAGCCACGAAATCGGCCCCCGCGGCCAGAAAATCCACGATGCGCCCCTTGCCCTCATCGCCCCATTGGGCGCCAATTACAATATTCAGTGACATGCGACCTCCTGCGGTGGACGGAATTATATCAGGGGAGCGGATTGTACGGACTCCAAAGTCTCTGACTTTGCCCGAAGTCGGAGACTTCGGACTCCGCCGCGCTGGTATAATCCCGAAAATGAACCGACGCTTCTTTCTAACGCTCAGCCTGGTTGCCGCTCTTGTAGCCTTTTTCGCACTGACGCTTCCCGCGCAGGCTTCGCTCGATCCGCAGTTGATTCAGTATGCCACGCCCACGCCTCAACCCGACGGGCGCATCATTTACATCGTCAAGGAAGGCGATAACTGCATCAGCATTGCCGCGTTGAACGGGATCGGCCTCGAGCAACTCTATCAGCAAAATCCGCAACTGGAAACGGACTGCTCGAACCTTGTGCCGGGGATGGAACTCCTGCTGGGAATCGGCGGCCCCGCTTCATACACGCCCACGCCGGGACCCTCGCCCACACCCACCATCGCGCCGCCCACGCCCACGCCCTTTTCGGGGACCACCGCGGTCTGCATCCTGCTTTACGATGACTTGGACGGCAACGCCACGCGCGCCGAAACCGAGTTTGGCATCGAGGGTGGACAGGTGAGCGTGACGGATATCAACGGCGCGTACACCGACACGAAAAGCACCGTCAACCAATTAGACGCCGACGCGGAACCCATCCGCACCTGTTTTGATGATGTGCCAGAGGGAACATACAACGTGAGCATCGCGGTTCCGGAGGGTTTCAATCCCACCTCCGAGATCACCTATCGGTTGGACGTGAAGGCGGGCGAAACGGTTATGATGGCCTTCGGCGCGCAGTCCAAGACCATTCAAGCCGAGCCAGAGACGCCCGAGCCGCAAGCGACGGGCAAATTCCCCGTGATGGGCGTTCTCGGTGGGATTCTGTTGTTGGCGGGGGTGGGCATGGGCTGGTATGCCCTGCAAATGAGAAAGCCTTCCAGTAAGTTCAAGGGAAGATAAAGAAAAAAAACCTGGTTTCTCGCCTTCGGCGGAAACCAGGTTTTTTTATGTCATCCCATCGCCCGCAGTTGACGTCCCCCCAGCAGGTGCAAGTGCATGTGAAAGACGGTCTGTCCTGCTTGCGGCCCGGTGTTCGTGACGAGGCGGAATCCATCGCTGAGATTCTCTTTGGCCGCGAGCTCTTTGGCGATCACAAGCATGTGTCCCACGATTTCGGCGTCCGCTGTTTCGAGCGCGTTGACTGAGTGGATGTGGCGATTCGGAACGATGAGAATGTGCGTTGGCGCGGCGGGATGCAGGTCACGGAAGGCCGTCACTCGTTCGTCGCGGTGGACGATGTCCGCGGGCGCGGAGCCGTCCACGATTTTGCAGAAGATACAGTCGCCCATGTTGTAGTAAATCCTGAAGATGGAATGAGCCAGCCGATTAAGGAACGGCGGCAGGAATTGGCCCAAGTGTCGGCGCGCAAACGATATCATAGTATTCCATTTCCACGGCCCTGCTCTGTTCGGCGTAGGCGGCGGCTTCCTGGCTGATGATGCGGATCGTATCCAGGTTTGCCAGCACCTGCGAAGGCCAGTAGCGCGGCAGTACCATGCGCGGATCGTTGACGTATCCCTCCGAGACGTAGGCCGGGCGGCCAGGGTCGTCGGCATCGGCCAGCGGAATCCAGTTGAACATGATCGGGCCGCGCGGGTGGGTGGTGAATCCGATGCGGTAGCCGAATTCTCGCGCGATCTGCACAGGGCGGATTCCGAATCCGCCGCCCGGCCAGATGATGGCGACCGGCTTCTTGCCGAAGTTTTGCTCCAGGTCGGTCACCGATCCCTGAAACTCACTGCGGATGTACTCGTCGCTCGATGCGTCCGTCATATTGATGTTGTGGATCGTCCCGTGCGATTGGAAATCTACGAGGCCTTCCTGTCCCAGCGCGATATTTTCTTGAAGGATGCGCGTGCGGATGCTGTCGTCGAAACTGATCCACGCGTTCACCACAGGCCAGCCGAGTTCCTGCCAATAGGGGCGAAACCAATCGTTGTAATTTTCCGCGGAGTGACGGTCATCTTGAATCAGAATCACCGAGCGCGCGGGGATCTTCGCGTTGGTGTCCAAAAAGTCCGCCAGTTGGTTGGCGGTGATGGCCTGAAAGCCGAAGTCGTGCAGGTTCTTCATCAAGCGCTTGAAATCGCCCGAGCCAACATGCATCGGGTTGGACGAACTCTGCACGCCCCCCTCGATGCTGTGAAACATGATCGCCATCACGATCGTGCCGGGCGCGCTGTTACTCGGGTCCCATTTGGCTTTGAGATATTGGCACGAATCGGAAATGTACGCGTGCGGCACATCGAGCGGATTCAACGCGCCCGACCGATACAGGGGCGGAAGTGCGGGCGGCGGACCGCTGCGCGTCGGCGTCGCGGACGGGACGGGCGTTTCGCTCGGCGCGGACATTTGGGCGGTCGCGGTCAGCGCGGCGTTGACCGTTGCGAAGGCCTGCGTCATCGCCGCATTCGCGTCAATGGTCGGCGCGGGAGGCGCGTCGGTGGCGCAAGCCGTCAGGATAACCGCGAGCAGGGTGAGGGAGAGGAAGATGCGAGTCATTTGGAATTCGTAAATCGTAAAACGTAAATCGTAAACTGCAAAAGCAATTACGTTTTACGTTTTATTCATTACTCTCACCCTTCACAAACGCCTCCACCTTCTCGCGGCAGACATCGTCGCGGAATTGCTTGGGAGGAGTCTTGAAGAAGTAGGATGAGGGTCCCACGATCGGTCCGCTCAAACCGCGATCCATGGCGATCTTGGCACAGCGCAGGGCGTCGATCATCACGCCCGCCGAGTTGGGGCTGTCCCACACTTCGAGTTTGGCTTCGAGGTTGAGCGGCACGTTGCCGAAGGTGGTTCCCTCCATGCGGATGTAACACCACTTGCGGTCGGTCAGCCAGGGGACGTGATCCGACGGGCCGACGTGAACATCGCCCGCGTCCAGTTGATAGGGGATCATGGATGTGACCGCATTGGTCTTGGAAATTTTCTTGCTCTCTAGGCGCTCGCGTTCGAGCATATTAAGGAAGTCGGTGTTGCCGCCGAAGTTGAGTTGGTAAGTGCGGTCGATCTTTACGCCGCGATCCACGAATAGCGTGGTGAGGACGCGGTGCAAAATGGTCGCGCCAACCTGCGATTTGATGTCGTCGCCGAGGATGGGCAGTTTCGCGTCGCGGAAGCGTTTGCCCCAATATTCCGATGAGGCGATGAAAACAGGGATACCGTTCACGAATCCACAGCCCGCCTCGATGACCTGTTCCACGTACCATTTGGTCGCCATCTCGGAGCCGACGGGCAGGAAGTTGATCACCACGTCGGTCTTGGTGTCTTTGAGCAATTTCACGATGTCGGCAGTGGGGCCAGGCGCTTTGGTGATGACCTGCGAGAGGTACTTGCCGAGGCCATCGTGAGTCATGCCGCGCACCACTGGCACATTCAACTTGGGGACGTCAATGAACTTGAAGGTGTTGTTCGGCTCGGCGAAGATAGCCTCCGAGATGTCCTTGCCAACCTTGGTGGCGTTGATGTCAATACCGATGGTGAATTCGATGTCGCGGATGTGGTATCCGCCCAGGCGCGTGTGCATGATGCCTGGGATGGTGTCGCTTTCCTTGGCGTTCTTGTAAAACTCCACTCCCTGCACGAGGGACGAGGCGCAATTGCCGACTCCGATGATGGCAACGCGTACTTTTTTGCTGGGCATTTCGTTCTCCTTGTCTATTAATTGGGGCTCGAATGTTTTTAGCGGGAAAATCGGAACCCCTGCCGCGAATTTCGCGAATTATACGAATTTTCGAAAGCCATTCGCAAAATTCGTGTAATTCGCGGCAAGGAACTTGCAATTCCATGCTTCGTTCCGTCAGAAACAGGAGAGCCTTGATTTGGAATCCCGAAGCGTTTCTTCGGGATATTCTTACACGATCCGAAAAGTGAAACTTTCGGATGCCCTTGACTTGTCAACAACTTTTCAGCCCTAAAGTATAATCTGGCACGCCGCCATGGAACTAGACCGCACCAAACGCCTGCTAACCGTGATCCAGATGCTGGGCGAATCGTTGAAGTTCGATTCGCTCCTGCAAACCATCGTGGATGAAACCTGCGAGCTGCTCGCCAGCGAGTCGACCTCGATTTTGCGCTACGATTCCAACACCGATATGCTTTCGTTCATCGCGGCTTCGTTGGATGATCAGTCAGACTTTCTGCGCGGCGTGCAGGTTCCATTGGAAGGTTCCGCCGCGGGCTGGACGTTCCGTCATGCCCGTCCGCTGGTGGTGCAGGATACCGCCCACGACCTCCGTCATTACAAGGAAGTGGACCGCCTGACGGGTTCGCACACCCACTCCATTCTGGCCGCGCCGCTCATCTTTAACGGCGGGCCGATCGGCGTGATCGAAACGGTCAACAAAAAGGGCGATGTCAATTATACCGAGGAAGATGTCATTATCCTAGAGACCCTCGCCGCGGTGGCCGCCTTCGCGATCCACAACCACGATTTGGAAGAAAAGGTGGAGCGCGCCTCCAACGAGGCGGCCAGTTTCGAACGCCTCAAATCGGACTTTATCGCCATCACCTCCCACGAACTGCGGACTCCGCTGGGGCTGATTCTGGGGCACGCCACATTTTTACGTGAACTGGCGGGCAAGGAATATCACGAACAATTGGAACTCATCATCCGCAATGCCACGCGCCTGAAAGAGATCGTCGAAAATCTCGCCAGTGTGGATAACTATCAGAGCGGCGCGGCCCGCGTGCGTCAGAAACAGGTTTCGATGAAACGCATCGTGCAAGACGTGGTCGAATCATTCCACGAGGATGCGCGTCGCAAGGGCGTGGCCCTGCGCGCTGAAGTCCCCGCGGCCAGCCTGATGGTCGAGGGCGAAGCGGGCAAGATCGAAGTGGCCCTGAGTCATCTCGTGCGGAACGCCATCATGTTCACCGATTCGGGCGGACACATCTTCGTGCGGGCCGAGGCCGTGCCGGGTTACGTGCGCGTCTCTGTCGCGGACGATGGGGTTGGCATCCCGCAAAAAGACCTCGAGCGCATCTTCGAGCGCTTCTACCAGGTGGAGACGCATCTCACGCGCAAGCATGGCGGCATGGGGCTGGGGCTTTCGGTGGCGAAGGCCATGATCGAAATGCACGGCGGCCGCATTTGGGCCGAGAGCGTCGAAGGCAAGGGCAGTCGTTTTTCGTTCCTTGTGCCGCTAAACGCTTCGCAAGCCAGCGCCGCTGAAAAGGTATTTTTGACCTGACGAATTGTGAAAAAAATCATCCCAATTTTACAGTTTGCGAGCAGTTGAACTGCGAGCCGTCAGCACGATTTGCCAAGCAAATCGAACTGCTGACGAAACAGTGCGACGCAATCCCATCTGGCTTTCATGGAACCCTCCTTCCTCCTCATTGGACAACTAACGCGCGATTACCTGCTCCCGCCCTTCGGCCAACCCCTGCTCGATTCGCCCGGCGGGAATTTGCTTTATGCCGCAGGCGGACTCGGCGTTTGGGATGACCGCATCGGGCTGGTGAGCCGCGCGGGCGAGAACTACCCGCGTCAATGGCTCAAAGACCTGGCGGCGCGCGGCTGGGACACGATTGGCATCCGCGTCCAACCGGCCGCGCTCGACCAGCGTTTCTTCCTCGCCTATTCCGAATCGCTCGAAGCGACGCGCGTGAACCCCGTGGCGCAATTCAGCCAGCGCGGCATCACCTTTCCAAAAGCCCTGCTCGGCTACCAGCCGCGTTCCAACACCAAAACCGCCCAATCGCAACCCGATCTCACCCTCCCTTCGCTGGCCGACATTCCCTCCGATTACCTCGACGCGGGGACTCTCCACCTTTGCCCGATGGACATTTCGACGCAACTCCAATTTTCCGACAGCCTGCGCGGCGCGATGCGCGTCATCACCCTGGACCCCGTAGCGGGCGCGATGACCCCAGCCTTTCAGCGCGAGACGCGCGCCCTCGTCCGCGGGCTGACGGCTTTCCTGCCCTCGCTGGAGGAGATCACCGCGCTCTTCTGGGGTCAGACGCATGACGTGTGGGACATGGCCGCGGCCCTAGGCGAGTGGGGATGCGAATACGTGGTCGTCAAATGCGGCGAGCGTGGACAGTTACTCTACGACTCGGGGAACAAACGCCGCTGGGAAATTCCCGCCTACCCCGCGCATCTCACGGACCCCACCGGCGCGGGCGACGCGTTCTGCGGCGGTTTCCTGGCGGGCTATCGCAAAGATTACGATCCGCTCGAAGGGGTGTTATATGGCAACGTCTCAGCCTCGCTCGCCATCGAAGGCTCAGGCCCCTTCCATCCATTGGGCGCGATGCGCGGATTGGCCGAAGCGCGCTTGAGCGCATTGCGCGAGATGGTGAGAAGTATTTAAAATTCCTCCAGTGCGTCATTACGAGGGTGGTCTTCCCGACACTTGCACCGCACTGCGTTTGGTGCAGTGCAGGTGAGCAATCTCCTCTCACGTCTCGGAGACTGCTCACTTGCCCTGGCGGGCGGCGCCAGGGTCGTCGGGAAGAGCGCCATCATTGTAGTGACGGAAATTCCTATTTATAGGTAGCGAATCTAAAAACAAAAGAAAAAGGATGAAGGATGAATTTTGAATCCGAACTTGTAAACCGCGTGATTGAATTAGCGGTTGAAATTCAGCAAATCCCCGCGCCGACGTTTGAGGAGGGAGAGCGGGCGGAGTTTGTGCGCGCCCAATTCGCGCAGGCCGGTTTATCGGACGTGGAGATGGACGCGATGGGCAACGTCTACGGGCGGTGGCCGGGCGGGGACGCGTCTCCGCTGGTGGTGAGCGCGCACCTCGACACGGTCTTTCCGCGCGAAACGGATTTGCTCGTCAAGCGCGAAGCAAAACGAATCTACGGCCCGGGCATCGGCGATAACTCGATGGGCGTGGCGGCCCTGCTTGGGTTGGCGTGGAATCTGCGTGAAAGCGGCGCGAGTCCGCGCGGCGATATATGGTTGGCGGCCAACACCTGCGAGGAAGGCCTCGGCGACCTGCGCGGGATGAAGGCGGTGGTGGATCGCTTCGGCGCGAACGTGACGGGCTATCTCGTTCTCGAAGGCGCGGCGTTGGGACACGTTTATCATCGCGGGGTGGGCGTGCATCGTTACAAAATTTCGGCCAAAGTCGCGGGCGGACATGCCTGGTCCGATTACGGCCAACCTTCGGCCATCCACGAGCTGGCGGCGCTGACTTCAAAGATCGCGGCCTTGGTGTTGCCCAAGTCGCCGCGCACCACATTGAATGTGGGGAAGATCGTCGGCGGGACGTCGGTCAACACCATCGCGGGGGACGCTTCGATTGAGTTGGACATGCGCTCGGAATCGCCCGCGTCGCTGGCGGAACTTGTCAAAAGCGTGGACGCGCTCACCGAAGCCGCGAACCGCCCCGAGGTCCGTGTGGAAGCGAAGGTGATCGGGGCGCGTCCGGCGGGGGAGATTTCGTCCAATCATCCGTTCGTCAAATTGGCGGTGGAGTGTACGCGCGCACAAGGGATGGATGTGAGTCTGGTGGGCGGCTCCACCGACGCGAATGTGCCGCTCAGTCGCGGCATCCCCGCGGCGGTGATGGGCGTGACGAGGGGCGACGGCGCGCATACGCTGAATGAATTTGTGGAAACGGATTTTGTGGAGCGGGGCATGTCCGCGCTGGCGGAGTTTGTGGAGAAGGCGTTTTGAACTGAACCCCGGAAACTGGACACGAAAAGAAAGCCCTCCTGTGAGAAACTAAGCACAGGAGGGCTTTTATGTCAGGCAAAAAAGGTATGAAGAAGTACCCAGTGGAACTGAAGCTGGAGGCCATGCGACTCTTCTATGAGGAAGGGAAAACAAGGGCTGAAATAACAGGAATCCTGAGTATACGAGACCCACATCGTGTAAAAGTTTGGCTGAAACAATACCGGCGTGAAGGAGCCGTGGGATTTGGCAAGGCTCAGGGGCGTCCACACAAACAAGCCAAAAGCGAACAGGCAGAATTGGAGCGGTTGCGGATGGACGCGAATACGATGGCTTCATTGTCGCCCATGTCTTCACACAGTCCAATTCGATTGCCTTGGTGACTCAAACGCTGAAACAGGCCGAACAAAAGGAAAAGGTCACTGATGGACTGATCCTCCATAGTGACCAGGGAACGCAACACACTTCACAGGCATATCATATCCTTGCGACCGAGTATAACCTCACACCTTCCATGTCGCGCCGTGAAAACTGCTGGGACATCACAACGACATCTGCCTGGTCGCATTCCGCGATGAGGCTCTGGTCGTTTGTGCCGAAGTCCGAAAGCTTGAAGTGGAAGTAGCGGGTTCCGCGATGGGTTTCCCATTTTGATTTCATGGTGTCTTCCTTGGTGCGTAGATTGCGCGGTTTCCTGCATTATAAGACTAGGCCGACGTTTTTGCGAACTTCTTTTTTGAAAACTTGAAGCGGTCGTTTCGTTCAGGCGAAAGCGATCGTACGGTTCCTGCCCTGCGACTTGGCTCGATACAAGGCCACATCGGCATAATTGACAATTTCCTCCATCGTCTGCCCGTGGATGGGAAAACTGGCGATTCCCGCCGTGAATTGGACGGTGATCAGCCCCCTCTCGCCCGCGTCCACCGCCTGACCGAGGAGCGCGTCGCGCCATTCCTGGACGCGTTTCAGCGCCTCGAGGGAATCCGTGTTGTTGAGCAGGATCACAAACTCATCCCCGGCGTAGCGGCAGGCCACATCCGCCTTGCGGATCATGGACTGTACTAGATTTGTCAACCTTTGGATCGCAATGTCTCCTATTTGATGTCCGTAAGTGTCGTTGATGGTCTTGAGATCATCCATATCGAGCATGATCACGCTGAGCGGATTATGTTCGCGGCGGGCGCGCGAAAACTCGCGTTGGAACATCTCCTGCATCACGCGGCGATTGAACAACCCCGTCAATGGGTCGCGGATGGATTGCTCGCGCAGTTCGTTGTGCAGTTGTTCGATCTCCTGAAGTTTCAGGGATAACTGCTGATTGACGCTTTGCAGGGTTTCTTCTGCCCGTTTCCTTTCGGTTATATCCCGTGAAATTCCGATTACACGTAGCGCCATCCCGGTTTCATCCAGGATCGGAATCAGGCTTGTCGAATAGACCCTGCCTGGCATTTCAGCATGTTCCTCATAATTTAATGGCGATTTTGTGTTGATGCACTTCTGAAAATTTTGCGCGATTAATTCGACGGATTTTTGATCCAACACCTCGTCCAGATATTTTCTTTCGATATTGCTTCTGTCGGTGTTGAATATTTTCTCCAGCGCGGCATTGATTTTCTTGATCCTGAACCGGCCATTCGCACACACGTCGAATACAAAGATGTTGTCGGGCGAAGTCTCGAAGATTTCCTTTAAGTTCGCTTCGCTTTCCTGCAACGCCTTTTCTGCCCGTTCCCGTTCCGTAATTTCTTTTTTGGCGCGGTCGAAAGAAGATTGCAATCTTTGCATTGCAAAAAAAGTTGACCCTCCTGTGATGCCAAACAAACTCGTTAAGGAAACCCATTGGGCGATCGTTACTGTGTAATCGGGAGTGGGGAGCAAACCCACATGTTCCGCCAAAATCAACCCCAAGATGGCGGCCGAGCTCGTCAGGGTGGAATACAATGTTCCACGCCAGCCAAAAAGGGCTCCCGCCAAGGTCACCACCAAAATGTAACTGGACGCTGAAGGAGTGCGGATCGTCCCCAATTGGATATTTGCCCATGTAATCCAAAAAAATCCTGTAAATATCAATCCGCTTCCAACGCCTCGGACGTATCCGCGTTTTAACAAGCGACGCATCAGAAAGGAGGATAGGATTCCGAAGAAGTTCAAGATGATGACGCCTGGCGGGGTCTTGCCCGAGATGATTTCCGCCAGGATCAAGACAGGCATATAAATTATGACGATCACCAGAAAAACGTCAATCAGCCGAGCGCGCAATGTCTTTTCTTCATCATTAGGGTAGCTCGGCGAAAGAAACCAATGTTTGATCCAAGTCGTCATGAACATTTTACCTTTTGTTCATCCGTAAAAGGCGCGCAATGGGATTGTCGCCATGCCGTAAAGGTTCTATCCATGAGCCTGAAAATACGGCGCATTTACAAAAAAATCCAGAGAAACATGCCTGAGCATTTCCCCAAGATTTAAGATTGACGCAAGTATACATGATACCTGTCATTAAGAAATGTTTCGCAATTAACAAAAAAATCGGCCTGCCTCGCGGCAAGCCGACTGACTATCCGACCACTCGACTATTTTTTTCCAAACTTCTTCATCAACACATCCGTCAGTGTGGGGACGCCGATCTCCTGCAACTCGTAGCGCACGCGCTGGCTGGGCTTGTTGATCTTGATGATGCGGCTCAGGTCAATCGGCGTGCCGATCACGACCATGTCCACGTCGGACTTGTTGATGGTCTCTTCCAGGTCTTTCGTCTGCGCCGCGCCGTAACCCATCGCGGGCAGGATCGGTCCCGTCTTGGGATACTTGACATACGTCGCCGCGATGGATTTCACCGCGAACGGACGCGGGTCCACGATCTCCTTCGCGCCGAAGCGCCGCGCCGCCACGTAGCCCGCGCCGTAGGCCATCTCGCCGTGCGTGAGCGTCGGGCCGTCTTCGATGACAAGCACACGCTTGCCCTGAATCGCGGCGGGATCGTCCACGAAGAGCGGAGAGGCCGCTTCGATCTGGACCGCGGTCGGGTTCAGCCTGCGCAACGATTCGCGCACCTTGATGATAGCTTCCGCGTCGGCGGTGTCCACCTTGTTCAGCACGAACACATCCGCCATGCGGACGTTGGTCTCGCCGGGGTAGTAGGTGGACTCGTGTCCGGGGCGATGCGGGTCGGCCACCACAATTTGCAGGTCAGGCACGTAGAACGGGAAGTCGTTGTTGCCGCCGTCCCACAAAATGATGTCGGCTTCGGTCTCGGCCTGGCGCACGATCTTCTCGTAATCCACGCCCGCGTAGATGATGACGCCGTTGTCAATGTGCGGTTCGTATTCCTCGCGCTCCTCGATGGTGCATTCGTACTCATCGAGATCATCGTAATTTGCGTAACGCTGCACTTCCTGCGCGACGAGATTTCCATACGGCATGGGGTGACGGATGGCCGCGACCTTGTAGCCCATCTCTTGCAGGATGAGCGACACCCGCCGCGTGGTCTGACTTTTACCGGACCCCGTCCGAACCGCGCTGATCGAAACGACGGGCTTGGTGGATTTGATTTGCACATACTTCGTCCCCATGATGCGGAAGTCCGCGCCCGCGGCGTTGACCATGCTGGCCTTGTGCATCACGTATTCGTGCGGCACATCCGAGTAGGCGAAGACCACCTGCTCCACGCCATGCTTCTTGATCAGGTCGAGAAGTTCCTCCTCCGCGTGGATGGGGATGCCTTTTGGGTACTGCGCGCCCGCCAACTCGGTCGGGTAGACGCGGCCTTCGATGTCAGGAATCTGCGTAGCGGTAAAGGCCACCACTTCATAGTCCTTGTTGCCGCGAAAGAACGTGTTGAAGTTGTGGAAGTCGCGTCCTGCCGCGCCCATGATGAGAGTTTTGATTGCCATAGGTTTGCTCCTATTTTCAAACGTGCGCTGGGGACAGTGTCCGAAGAGTCTCGGCTTGGGTTTTGAGCATCTTCGTTTTTACCCAACGCGGCTTGATTTTAAATAAAAACAGGCTAAAAGCAAAGTGACTTTCAGCCTGTCTTTCTTTTACATGACCTCGGGCGCC
Source organism: Chloroflexota bacterium (assembly GCA_016234485.1). GTDB lineage: Bacteria > Chloroflexota > Anaerolineae > Anaerolineales > Villigracilaceae > Denitrolinea. The sequence continues at coordinate 32,617 of JACRBL010000034.1, read as the reverse complement.
TGAATGCCCAACAGGGATAACGCATTCGCCATCGTTTGCTTCGCGGCCATCACCAATTCCAGCCGCGCCGCGCGGACGTTTTCCTCCGCCTGAATGACGGGGCATTTGTCGTAGAACGACGCGAACGTCCTGGCGACCTCATATCCGTGGCTCGCGATCACCAGCGGCTTGTACTCCTCCGCGGCCCTCTGCACCTCCGCAGGGAACCGTGAAATCGCCTCGATCAACTCGATCTCGGAGGGGTCAAGAGCGTAATCAAACGTTGAACGTTTAACGTTCAACGTTTCAACGCCTGCTTTCCGCAGAATCGAATTGCACCGCACATGCGCGTACTGAATATACGGCGCGGCCTGCCCGTTGAAATCCAGCGCGGACTGCCAGTCGAAGGTGACGATCTTGGCGTTCTCGCGCGCCAGCAATGGATATTTCAGCGCGCCCAATCCAACCGCTTTTGCGACCGCGTTCAACTGCTCTTCGCCCAGGTTGGGATTCTTTTTCTTCGCTTCCTCTTTCGCGCGTTCGATGGCCTCGCGAATCAGGTTCTCCAAAAGCACCACCGTCCCCTCGCGCGAAGACATAACTACGTTGCCAGGCAGGGTCACCAACTCGTAGGCCACGTGCGCGCACTTCTTGGCGTCCTCGTAGCCCGCCAGTTCAAGCGTTTTGAACACCTGCGTAAAATGCAACGATTGGCGCACGTCCACCACATAAATGGATTTCACCATGTCGGGGTAATCGCGGAACTTGTGCAGAACCAGCGACAAGTCTTCAGTGGCGTAGAGCGCGGTGCCGTCTGAGCGCAAGACCACCAGCACGCGGAACTTCTCGTTTTTGTTGCCGAGCAGGTCGTCCAACTTCACGATGACGGGACCCTCAGGCCGCTCGTCAATTGCGATGCCGCGCTTCACCAATTCGGCCACGATCTCTTTGCCAGGTTGTTCTTCTTCGCTGTTGAAATAATATTTGTGAAATTTGATATCCAGCAGGTCGTACATCTGGTCAAAGCCGACCAGCGACCACTGGCGCGTCTTTTCCCACAGAGCCACCACGTCGGGGTCGCGCCTGTCCCAGCGGGCGTAGAGCGCGCGCACCTCGGCTTCGAGCTCGGGATTCTCCTCCAGCCGCTTCGTCGCGTCCGAGTAGACCATGCCCATCCAGTTGGTGATGTCCGCTTCAGGTTCTTCGCCGTTGTGATATTTCATGTACGCCCACAGCCAGCGGATCACGTGCAGTCCCATGTCGCCAGGGTAGTTGGCGCGCACCACGTCGTAGCCCGCGAAATCCAAAATACGCGCGAGCGAGTCGCCGAGGATCGCGGAACGCAGATGCCCCACGTGGAAGGCCTTGTGTGTGTTGGGCTGGGAAAATTCCACCATGAGACGCTGTCCCTTTGGCGCGCCCCGCCCAAAGTCCGCGCGCGAAGCGATGGCGTCAGACGCCACTCGACGCGCGTATGCGGCCGTCTCAAAGTAGACGTTAAGATAGCCCTTCACCGCGTCCACGCGGCTGACTCCCTCCACGCCTCCCATCTGACCTTTGAGCGCGTCTGCAATCTCCTGCGCCCGCGCAGGGACAGGTTTCTTCGCGCCCCCCGCGCGGATCTCGTCCGCCGCGGTCTGAAAAAACGACGTGGACATGCCCCACTCGCCGCTAAACGGGATGGGCATCCACTTGAGCGCCGCCAGCGGAATCGCGTTGGCTTCGCAATACGCTTTTATTTTTTGTTCGATGATTTGCTGGAGTTGTTCGTTCATGGTTGAAATTATATCTCAACCCCCACCCGTCCCTTCGGGACACCCTCCCCCAAATGCGCCGAACTTCAGGCGCATTTGGGGGGGCAGGAAGGGGGCTGGGGGTGGGGTAACAAAAGCGGGAGTCTTGCGACTCCCGCTCATTGGTTGCGTGTGTGCGTTATTTCTTTTTGGGTTTGGCAGTCGCTTCGACGGCGGGCGCCTTGGCGGCTTTGTTGGCGGCCTTCATCAGGCGAGACTTGCGACGCGCCGCGTTCTTGGCGTGGATCACGCCCATTTCGGCGGCCTTATCCAGCGCGCTGATGGCTTCCTTCATCGAGACCGCGGATTCCGCGCCGACGAGGTCGGCTTTGGCGGCTTTCACCGCGGTGCGGGCCGCGCCGCGGAAGGTGCGATTGCGCAGGCGTTTCTTTTCGCTCTGCTTGTTGCGTTTGATTTGGGACTTGATATTTGCCACGAGAATTTCTCCAGATTTTATTACATGCGTAGCCTGCGCTTTCTTTGTGCAGGTTTGGCATTTGGGAATGCCGATTACGCGGGTCGGTTTTTACAATGCGAAGCGGGATTTTACGTGAGAAGCGCGGATTTGTCCAGCGTTTGCCGCATGTTCCATCCGCAGTTAAACTGCGGATGGAACGACGCTACGGATTGAAGTTGCGGCAGGGTTATGGCGTATTGGTCGCTGTCGGCGTGGATGTCGCGCTGGGCGTGCCCGCCGGCGCCGTGGACGTGGGCGGACGCGTGGCGGTGGCTGTCACCATGTTGACGGGAATCTGCAGTTCCACGTAAGCGCTCAAGGCGTTGGCGTCGGTGATGTCGTTGGCTTCCATGATGGCTTCCACGGTGCTGTTGAACTTGGCCGCGATGCCAGCCAGCGTATCGCCCGGCAGAACGAGATAGGTGAGAAGCGTGCCGCGCGGCACGTCCGCGGGAATGGACGTGGCAGTCGGCAGGTGCATATCGGGGTTGGGAATGAAGATCGTCTGCCCGGGGAAGATTACGCCCAGGTTCAGCGCAATCGTCGGGTTCAGTTGCAGGATGAGCGGGATGCCGTCCTCGGCCAGGTTGAATTTCTGCGCGATGGTTACGAGATTGTCGCCTTCCACAATGGTGTATTGGAACGGCGCACTCGGCGTGGGCGTGTTGGTGATGGTGGGCGTCATTGTCTCGGTGGATGTGGCCGTGGCGGTGGCAGTGGAGGTGGGCGTGAACGTGACGGTGGGCGTGGCCGTATCGGTGGCGAACATATTGCTGACGGGTTTGCCCGGTCCGATCAGCGAAGAGATGATCAAGTAAAGCGCGAGGCCGATCACCAGAATGGCTAACAACCCAAAGATGCGCGGCCCAATGGGCGCTTTCTTGCGCCGCGTATTGAGCGGGCGATATGTGTACGAACTTCCAAGTCTGTTCATGTCAATTTCCTCATGATCTTCGGGCAGGTTCTCTCCCTGCGGCAGGGGCGCTTCCATCGCGAGCGGAGCGGGCGGATGCGTCTCCATTTGTGGCGCAGGTTGAGGGTTGAAACACTCCCTCAAACGTTCCGCAACCGCCATCCGTTCCGATTCAGGGAAGGGGACTTTGAGATTCTCGTAGAAACGATCGTCTTCATAGCGCGGCGTGACGTGGATGTGATAATGCCAGACGTCCTGATCCCCCGCGGGTTCGTTGTGTTGACGCGTCGAGATTCCCTTACAGCGGGTGAGGTCCTTGAGAGCGATCGCCACCTCGCGCGTCGCCTTCTGAAGCGCGGGCGCGAGCTCGTCCGGCAGATCGTACAGGTTCTCGATGTGACGGTTGGGGACGATCAGAACATCGAAGGGATTCTTTTCCCAGCGGCTCTTGCTGAGGAAAGCGGTTACATCCGCGTCCTGATAGATGACGTCGGTGTCTTCCATCGAATCGTGCGCGCCTTCGATGATCTGACAGAATGGACATTTGTATTTTTTGGGTTCGTGGTTATGCATGATTTTTTAGGTAGGGGGGAATAAGAAAACAGTCACTCTTTTGAGTGACTGCCTTCTTTATTTTACCTCATATGTTCTTTCAAGAACTTTGCCGTGTAAGAACCCTTAACTTTCATTAATTGTTCAGGCGTTCCCTCGCCCACCAACTCGCCGCCCCTGTCTCCGCCTTCGGGACCTAGATCAATGACCCAGTCCGCGACTTTGATGATGTCGAGGTTGTGTTCGATGATGAGGACCGAGTTGCCCGTGTCCACGAGACGTTGCAGGACTTCGATCAGTTTGTGAACGTCGGCCGCGTGCAGGCCAACCGAAGGTTCGTCCAAAACGTACAGCGTTCGCCCCGTCGCACGGCGCGAGAGTTCTTTCGCGAGTTTGACGCGTTGCGCTTCGCCGCCCGAAAGCGTGGTCGCGGGCTGGCCGACGCGCACGTAGCCGAGTCCCACTTCCTGCAACAACCCCAGTTTGTTCACCATTTGTGGGAAAGCCGCGAATGTGCCGAGGGCGTGGTCAACGGTCATCGCCAACACATCGGCAATTGAGTTTTCCTTGAAGTGGACTTGCAACGTCTCGCGGTTGAAACGCGAACCATGACACACATCGCATGGCACGTAGACGTCGGGTAGGAACTGCATTTCGATTCGCAATTCGCCCTGTCCCTGGCAGGCTTCGCACCGTCCGCCGTGGACGTTGAACGAGAAGCGGCCAGGCTTGTAGCCGCGCACTTTGCTTTCGGGCAGTTCTGCGAACAACTTGCGGATCTCGTCCCACAATCCCGTGTACGTGGCGGGGTTCGAGCGCGGCGTGCGTCCGATCGGCGACTGGTCAATGTTGATGATCTTGTCGAGATGCTCGATGCCCTCGATGCGTTCATGCTCGCCAGGCTGAGTCCGGGCGCCCATCAGTTTTTCCGCGAGCGCTTCATACATGACGTCGCTCATCAGCGTGGACTTGCCCGAGCCGCTCACGCCCGTGATGCAAACCAACTTGCCGAGCGGAATCGACACGTCAATATTTTTCAGGTTGTTGGCTTTCGCGCCAACGATCTTGAGCGACTTGCCGTTTCCTGCGCGTCTCTCTTTCGGGACGGCGACCTGCTTGCGACCTGACAAATACGCGCCCGTCAGCGACTTGGGATGCGCGAGGATCTGCTTCGGCGTCCCCTCCGCAATGACGCGTCCGCCATGCTCGCCCGCGGCGGGACCGAGGTCCACGATCCAGTCGGCGGTGCGGATGGTCTCGTCATCGTGTTCGACGACCAGCACGGTGTTGCCGAGGTCGCGCAATCCTTTCAATGTTTCGAGCAGACGGTTGTTGTCGCGCGGGTGCAGTCCAATGGATGGTTCATCTAAAACATAGAGAACGCCCACGAGCCGCGACCCGACCTGGGTGGCGAGGCGGATGCGTTGGGCCTCACCCCCCGAAAGCGTCGCGGCGGAGCGATTCAGCGTCAGGTAGTCGAGTCCCACGTTGACGAGGAAGTTGAGTCGCTCGACGATTTCTTTTAAGATGCGCTCCGAGATGGCCTTCTGGCGCGCGTTCAATTTCTTGCTAAGTTTTGTCGCCCACTCTTGAGTCCGAATCACAGGCCAGCCTGTCACGTCAATGATGTTGGCCTCGTCCACAGTGACAGCGATGGCTTCGGCGCGCAGGCGTTTGCCGCCGCACGCGGGGCAGGGCTTGTTCGACATGTACTCGCTGATCTTGGCGCGGATGTATTCCGAGTTGGTGTCGCGGTAGCGGCGCTCGAGGTTGGTGATGACGCCCTCGAAGGCGCGCGAAAATTTGAACTCGTTGCCGTTCGAGTTGTGATACACCATTTGTACTTGCTTGTCGCCCGTGCCGTAAAGAACGATTCGCAATTGCTCTTCGGTTAAATTTTTGACGGGTTTATCGAGATCAATTTTGAAGGCCTTGGCGGTGTTGACGAGACTCTGCCAGTAGTAGCCGCCCTCTTCTTTCGGGCCGCCCCATTCCATGCTGATGATCGCGCCGTCGGTCAGTGAACGGTCGCGGTCGGGGATGATGCGGTCGGGGTCAATTTCGAGTTTTGTGCCGAGTCCCTGACATTCTGGACACGCGCCATGCGGTGTGTTAAATGAAAAGGTGCGCGGCTCGATTTCGGGAATCGAGATGTTGTGTTCGGGGCAGGCGAGATGTTCGGAGAAATGCAAATCGGAATTCGATATTCGGGATTCGATATTCGATGATTCGGACTTCGAATTTCGAGTATCGAGTATCGAGACCGTCACATACCCATCCCCAAACTTCAACGCCGTTTCCACCGAATCCGTCAGACGCGTGCGATTGGCTTTCTTCTCTTCCTTATCTTCGGGATGCGCGATGACGAGACGATCCACTACTGATTCGATGGTGTGGATTTTATAGCGGTCGAGTTCGATTTCCTCGTCGAGGGAATGAACCGTCCCATCCACGCGGGCGCGGACGAAGCCCGCTTTGCGAATCTCCTCGAACACGGCCTGGTACGTCCCCTTGCGGCCGCGCACGACCGGGGCGAGGAGCAGGATGCGCGTCCCATCGGGGAGCGATTCGATCGCGTCCACAATTTCCTGCGCGGATTGCTTGACCACTTCCCGTCCGCAGATCGGACAGTGCGGGATGCCGACGCGCGCGAACAGCAGACGCATGAAATCGTAAATCTCGGTCACAGTGCCGACGGTGGAGCGGGGGTTGTGGCTGGTGGACTTTTGATCAATGCTGACGGCGGGGGAGAGGCCTTCGATGTAGTCCACATCGGGCTTGTCCATCTGCCCGATGAATTGACGCGCGTACGCGGAGAGCGACTCAACGTAACGGCGCTGTCCCTCGGCGAAGATGGTGTCGAACGCCAGCGAAGACTTGCCCGAGCCAGAGAGTCCGGTGATGACTACGAACTTGTCGCGCGGAATCTCGACGGTGATATTTTTCAAGTTGTGGACGCGCGCGCCCACGACGCGGATGACATTGGATGACATGGTATACCTTTTGGGGAATTGGAAAGCGAGTCGGGATTATAGCACAAATGTTTTAGTTTCCAAGATTTTTAAATGAATGGTTTCCTCCTTCATCTTTCCCCTTTCCTCCCTTATACTCAAAGCAACTTCTCAAATCCGGCGGGGTTATCTTTTTCAAGCCCCGCCGGTAGGATTTAAACGAATTGCCGGATCCAGAATTTAAAGAAGACATCGTTCTCTCTCGCGCCTCACAAGGCGATAAAGACGCCTTTGGCGAACTCTACGAGCGCTACGCGGAACGTATCTTCAACTATATCTACTACCGCACGGGGAACGTGCACGACGCAGAAGACCTGACGGCGCGGGTCTTCCAGCGGGCGATGAACCACATCCAAAATTACATAGATCGCGGCGTCCCCTTCTCGGCCTGGCTTTATCGTATCGCGCACAACCTCGTTGCCAACTGGCATCGAGATCGAAGCCGCAAGCAGGAGATCCCCCTCGACGAGGCCCCCATCCTCCCGTCACGCGGCGATCACCCTGAGTTCAGCCTCGTCCGCACCGAGGAGCAGGATGCCCTCCTGCGTCTCATCCGCCGCCTGCCTCCCGAACGTCAGAATCTGTTAATCCTAAAGTTCGTGGAGAATCTATCCAACGCCGAGATCGGTCAGATCATGGGACGAAGCGAAGGCGCGGTCAAGAGCCTTTATCACCGCACCCTGCTCGCCCTGCGCGACGAGATCGGCGACCAAATCCAATTCAGAGGAGATTGACATGTTGAGAATCGTAACCGACGGAGCGGCCGACATTCCCGCAGGCTGGGAAAAAGAATTCGATATCAAGATCATCCCCATCAACATCCACTTTGGCGAAAAGACCTTTATCCAATATGTTGATATGGATTTCGACGCCTTCTACAAGGAAATCGCGAGCAACAAAAACCATCCCAAAACCTCCCAGCCCTCCCCACATCAGTTCACCGAGTATTATCGCAACAACTTTGAGAAGGGCGAAACCATCCTCTCTATCCACGTTACCAGCAAGCTCTCGGGAACCTATGCCTCCTGCGTGGCCGCCGCCGAAGAACTCAAAGGCGAATACAATGTCATCCCCTTCGATTCGCAGGGCGGCTCCATGGGCATCGCCTTCCTTTGTCGCGCCGCCCGCAAAATGGAACGCGCCGGCAAAAGCGCGGATGAAATTGTAAAGGCCCTCGAATCCAAGCGTTCGCAGGCGCACGTCATCCTCACGCTCGATACGCTTGAATTTGCGAAACGCTCCGGGCGCGTTGGCACGCTCTCCGCGGCCCTCGCCTCCGTCCTGAACGTCAAGCCGATCGCGCGTTTGCAGGATGGCCTCGTCCACATGATCGAAAAAGTCCGCACGCGCAAGGCCGCCCTCTCGCGCGTCATCGAACTGGGCAAGGAAACCTTTGGCGATAAACCCGTCTCGCTCGGCATTGTCCACGCCCGCGATATCGAATCGGGCAAAGCCCTGCTCGAAGAAGCTCGCAAAACCTTCAACGTTAAAGACGAACAAATGACCGACCTCTCCGTATCGCTTGCCATCAACTTCGGCCCTGGCACGGTTGGCCTGGTCCTTTACCCCGCAGAGTAGACTCAACGAATGCCGCGCCGCAAAACGACTCTCCCTCCCACAGAAACCCTGACCGACCTCGAAACGCATCTGGCCGGGACCTTGAAGCGCGTTGCGCCTCCGAGGGGCTTTTCCCAACGCCTGCGCGAACGCGTCCGCATGCCCGAGTCGCGTCTCATCGCCGAGCGCATTGCCTCCTGGCGATTCTTTTTTGTCGCGGTTGGCGGGGTCATGTCTGGGATGTTGATCGTCCTCACTGTGGCGCGCGCCCTCTTCCATATCTTTGGGCGCAGGCAATTTCAGTAATGGCGCTTCCTCTCGTTGATTGAAGCCAATCAAAGAACAAGCCCCGAAGATTTTCAAGTCTTCGGGGCTTATCATTTAAGCGGGCAGTTTCGTATTACGACCTAGGGGTGCGGGACATAATACCAGAAGGTGATTTTGGGATTGTTCGTCAAGGCGCTTCTGCCGCCGTAGAACATCGCGTAGTTTGCGAGGGAATTGCCATTGTCCTGAACGGTGAAGCGCAAACGGAACTGCGTTCGATCGCTCGTCAGGTTGAACAGAGAGAAGGAATCTTGGGGCAGGTTCAGGATGTACCAGCCATCTGCGCCGTAGGGTGCGAATGCGCCAATGCTGTTTCGCGAGGCCGTGGCCTGGAAATCCACATCCTCAAGATTCGCGCTGCGACCAAAGTACCCCGACTTCATGTCCGCGATCAGGTCGCCGAAGATGTTGAACGGATCCAGCGCGCCAACCGTGCTTTGGAATCGCATTCGGATGTACGCGCCCACGATTACCGCGTCGTTGGGAAGTTTGGCGGTGCTGAACGAAATGATTGAGCGATACTGTTCGTTTTGCGCTTCATCGCCCATACGCAACCCGGTATTGTCAGAGATGGTCATAAAGGAACCGCCCTCCTCGCTATCCGGGGCGCTTTCCAAAACCCAACCGTCCTGCGTGTTGGTGGATCGAAGGGTCAGCACGTACGGGCGCACGCGAATCCGAACCCGCGCCGTGTTGGAGTTGGACGTGCCGTCATTGGCTCGATAGTAGAAGTAGTCCACTCCCTTGAAGCCATTCTCGGGCTCGTAGGTGAATGTGCCGTCGGCATTCAGGGTGAACGCGGAAGCATGCGATGGGGCCGTGACCAGCATGGCGGTCAAAGGATCATTTTCTGCATCGGTGTCGTTTGTCAACACGCTCGCGCCATTGATGGTCACACTCATCCTTGTTCCGTATCGGTCGTTCACTGCCACGGGAGGCGTGCCAGCGGCCAGCACATCCGTCTCAACGACGGGGCCCGTCAAGGTCGGGTAACCTGTCGCGGAGATGTTGTAGTCGCCATGGTATATGGTCGAGCCGCCCAACGCTGTGACCGTTCCCTGGATCTGGAAACTTCCGCCGCTATTCCCAGGCACGTTGATAAAGGAGCAGTTGTAACCGCCGTTTCCATTCGATGTACAAGCAGCATCGGCCGAATTGAACGTGACGCCCGTCGGCGGGTTGACGGCGATGGTCGGGTTGATGGAGTCGCTTGAGCCGTTGAAATAGTTGTAGGTATAGGTGATCGCCTGGCCGGGAGTTCTGGTGGCAGGCCCAGTGGCTACGACGGCAGGAACGCCGACGTTGGATGAACCCAGTTCGTCAATATAGATGTAACCGGGGTGGCCGCCCAGGGAGCAACCCGTTCCGACAATTTTGACGGAGATGGTCTTGCCGACCATGGTCGCATCGCCCACGATCACGTCCACATAAGACCAATCCAGGAACTTCCACTGGGAGTTGGAGTTCGCCATCGGGCCATCCTGCCAGGGGACGCCCGGCTCGCCCGCATAAGATTGCCTGTGGAAGATGATCGTGTTGTCGGTCTCATTCTTCACTTCCAGGAAGAACATGGGCAGTTCGTCAAAGGTGTGAGCGACGGCGCCCAGGTCTTCCCTTGGGAACGAAACGACAGCGGCATACAACATGCGGAGATGCACCATGTTGTCGGTGGCGTCTATATCGCCTGCGTCAATGACGACCGACTGGTACAACGTGTTTGCGTTTTGGGGGAAGCCGCCGTTTGTGTTCGAGTCTTCGTTATTGATTTTGGCGCTGTAATGGCCGACGGCTGGATATTTCAAGACGCCGCCCGTTTTCGGGTCGGAAAGACTCAACGCCGCCACGGCAGGGCCGCCGACAATTGAGCTGAGATCGGAGCCGCCGTTGGCTAGAGTTGGGAAGCCGGTAACATCGTATCCTCCCGTAAACAGTTTAAACTCTCTTTGGCCAGGACCATCCCAACCGGGCGTCCAGTCGCCCGATTCGAAATTGCCATTGGCAAAGAATATGGCAAAAACGCCGGTGGTCATAACAAGCGCGGCAACGACCGCTAAAACCATCGCACTCTTTAGTTTCTGCATTTTGCATTCTCCTTGGTTGATGGAACGAATATTTATAAAACTTTGTTGGCTGAAACCGGTTAAAAGGGTTCTCGGAAGTAATGAAAAGGATGCTGGGCTAACGATTTGCGCCAGGATTTTGTAAATTATAAACCAAAACCCCCTTCTCGGCCCTCACAAATTGCCGTTTCCTCTAAAAAATCAACCCGCCTTTTAGGCGGGTTGATTTTTTAGATCGTCGCAGGGTTGGATGACGGGTGTTATTTAACCAAACTGACCAAATCGAACCAGATCGTTCCACTGGCTTTGTTGTAGGTGAACATGATCACAACTTTTGTGTAATTGGAAGTGGCGCTGAATGAGAGCGTCTTCTTTTGGAAGGTGGCGTAGGAGCCTGTTTTGCATCCTACTGTCTTGGTTAACTTCAGGACGGAGCCGTCGTATAACATGACCTGTCCTTTGCAGACTCCCGCGGTAGGGATGGCCGAGCCCCTCGCCCAAAATGTGAACGTAAATTGGTCTCCGCTAACGCCGCTGAGGTTGAGCGTCTGTTTCAGGGTCTTGGATTTGCCGGGAGCGCCGACGATCTTCACCGAGGCGAAGCCTTCCTTCTTGGTGGACGTGTCCTTGCCGTCGCTTGAGGAGAAGTTGATGTTCTTCACCCAGTTGGCGGGGACCTTCGATGTGCCTGAGTAGGTATTTACGCCGCCATTTTTCACGCGTTCCTGAACTTGCGTTACGCCGTTTCCAGCCAACGAAACGCTATTGGGAGAGGTTGACGCGTTGCTGGGAATGGAAACCGAGCCGCTCTTGGTGCCCGTTGAGGTGGGCGAGAATTTCACGCCAAATGTGCAGGTTCCTGCCGCCGCGACAGTCGCGCCGTTGCAGGTATTTCCGCTCAGGGCGAATTCGCCGCTGACAGCCAGCGTCCCAATCGAAAGCGATTGATTTCCGCTATTGGTGATGGTGAAACTCTTGGCCGCGCTGGCGCTACCAACAGCCTGATCGCCAAAATTCCAGGAGGTGAGATTGATGCTTACTGCTGGCCCCGCCCCTGCGCCGGTGAGAGGAATGTCAAGCGAGTATGCGCCTGGGATGTACACGGAAAGGGTTGCAGGCTTTACCCCGCTCGTGGTGGGCTGGAAGCGGACTTGAACTTGACAGGAAGTGCCATTGGTCCATGACCATGGGCACTGTGAGTAGACGACTCTATAATTGGTTTGGTCGCTGGGAATTTTCTGCAGTTTGGAACCGTCCAGCGTGTCGCCAGTATTGGTAATATTAAAGATTACAGAATCCACATAACTTCCAACGTTCACCGTGCCCGCGTCCCACGAAGTTGGATTGGCGGTAAAGGATGCGGCCGCATATGCGGGCGTGGCGCCCACGCCGCTAACGATCAGCGCCGCCAGGATCAGGATGGTCATCAGGGATGTTTTGAATGAGGTTTTCATATCTTTATTCCTCTAATTTCTGTTGGTGAAAGGTTCCATTTATAAGCGCCTATTGGCTTTTTAGCTTGAAAATTGGTTGATTGATTGGCAATATACTGGTTTTTCTATTCTTTGTGCTTTTCACTTTTGATAGATGGCAGAAGATTTGCATTTTTGCAATTGCCAAAATGCACCCTTCCTTCCCACCCACCTTTTGCCAATGTTTTGTAACATCAAAGGCGATCCCTCGATTTTGAAGAATCGGGGATCGCCTTTGTGAAATCGGCGAGGCATAAATTTGCCAATCCGTTATCGTCGCTTCAACCCAACCAACTCATACACTTCCAGCGGTTGCGTTTTTCCCTTCACGCTCATGGGGACGACCGGGTTGACATTCACTTGGTCCTTCACGCGCTCGTACGCGTCGCGGCTGAGCAGGATCTGGTTGCGGGCCGAATTTTCCTGGATGCGCTTGGCGGTGTTGACGCTGTCGCTGATGGCGGTATATTCCAGCCGCTTCTCGGTTCCGATCAGACCGAGGACGGCCTCGCCCGTGTGGATGCCCGCGCCGAACGCGAGATGCGCTTCGGGCGGAAGTTCGGTGTAGAGGTTTTCCACCGAGGCGCGGATCGCCAGCGCGGCCCTCACTGCCCGCAGGGTGTGATCGGGTTGGGGGATGGGAGCGTTGAACCAGGCCATGATGGCGTCGCCCATGAATTTGTCAATCGTCCCCTCTTGCGCCAGCACGGCCTCGGCCATCGCGGCCAGGTAACGATTAAGGATCGCCACCAGTTTTTCGGGGGATTGTTTTTCGCTAAAAGTGGTGAAGCCGCGAATATCCGCGAAGATGGTGGTGATTTCGGCGCGCTTGCCGCCCAGTTGCAATTTGTTCGGGTCGAGTTGATTGATGACCGCCGGAGAGACCATGCGCTCGAACAATTTGCGTTGCGCTTCGAGGTGTTTGCGCTCGGTCAGGTCATCCAGCACGATGGCGATGCCCTGCGTTTTCTTGGATTCATCCTTGAGCGGCGACAGGTTGAAGCGCCAGTCCACGTGGCCGCGCGTGGGCAGGGTGGGGCTAAACTCCAGGTCCATCACCGCGCTGTCGGTCTGGCGGACGGAGGCGATGTGCGGGCGGATTCCCTCGGAAACCGCGGCCAGCGCCTCGTCCAGGTTATGACCGAGCAGGTCGGCGGCGGCGCGGCCCAGGATGCTTTCGGCGGCGCGGTTGGCGAGCGTCACCTGTTCCTGCACGTCGGTGGTGATCACGCCGCTGGTGATGGAGGCGAACACGTTTTCCATTAGGTTCTTGAGCGCGGTCACTTCGGCCAGCGTTTTCTTGAGCGAGGAGAACAGCCGCGCGTTGTCAATGGCGACCGCGGCCTGATTCGCAAATGCGGAAAGAAGATCGCGCTCGGTTTCGGTGAAGATGCCCGAACGGATGCGATTGTCGGCGTAGATGACGCCGATCAGGTCGTTCTTGACTTTGAGCGGGACGCACAAAATGGAGCGCAGGTTGAAGGCGATGATGCTTTCCTGCCCGCTCAGGCGCGGATCTTCCTGCGCGTTGGTGGTGAGGATGGCCTCGCCCGTCTCGACCACTTTTTGGATGACGGTGCGGCTGACGGCGGCCTCGGTGGAGTTGATCGATTCTTTTTCCCAGTTGCGCGCCACATTTGGAACCAGGTTGCCATTTTCATCTTTGAGCATGAGGAAGCCGCGCTCGGCGCGCGAGAGGCCCACGATGTTGTCCATCACGATGCGCAGCACTTCGTCAATTTCAAGCGTGGAATTAACCACCTTACCGATGTCGGTCAGCGCGAGCATGTGACGGAATTGCGTCTCGGTTTCGCCGATGGCTTTGGTGATGCGATCGAGCGCGGATTCGGTTTGCGAGAGTCCCTCAATCGCGCCGGTTGGGAATTCGTAGCGCGTGGCTTGGAGCGCCAGGCGCGTTTTTTGGATGGACACGCGCAGGGCGGTCATTTGTTCGGCGAGGGCGGCAGGGCGGGTTTTGTCGAATTCCATAAATAATTCCTAAAATTCCAGAAGAAATCCCAATTTCTAATTTCGGAGTATTTTATCACCAGCGCTCGCGGAATTGTTCCCATTTTGCCGAAATGGCGGCCCGCCATCCGAGCCAGGACACGCGTCGGCTGGCGCGCCGCGCCTGGTTGAGATCGCCGCCGCGGGAGGAGTATTGGGCGCTTTCATATTCTTTGAGCAGGGTTTCGATTTCTGCCGCGGCTTGGGGCAATAACGCGGAAAGGGAGTCGGCGCGCTCGGACGGCGTGAGGTGCGCGGCAGGGACGTGTCCCAACCTCCGCAGGGTTTGGTTGACGGGATGGAAGGCGCGTTCGAACGGACTCGCCAGCGCGTACAGGGCCGCGCTGCGAATCCACGTGGTTCGGCCTTCGCCGCGTTTATCGGAGACGGCGAGGACGTATTGGGCGGCGCGGGTGGTCAGCGCGAAGCGTTGATTAAGGAAGTGGAAGCCAGCCGCGGCGAGCGCGAGGATGCCCATCCACATGAGCCATGTCAGCCACTGCGTTTGGGTTGCGCCGGAGGCTCGCTGATCGGGACGTTCCTCGAGCGGGATGTTGGGGAGATTCGGCCCGGGCGTGGGAACGGCCGAAGGGGGCGCGGCCGGCTCATCGTCGGTTTGATGCGTTTCGGGTCGGGCGATGGGGTCCTGGTTGACAGTCGGCTCAAATTCCACCCATCCGATTCCTGGGAAGTAGACTTCGGGCCAGGCGTGGGTGTGTTTGCGGGTGACGCTGTATTCCTGCACGCCGCCTTCGAGTTCGCCCGGGCGTTGCGCGCCTTCCACAATGTCGCCCTGCGCGTATCCCACGACCATGCGCGCGGGGACTCCGACCGAGCGCAGCATGAGGACTTCGGCGGTGGCGTAGTAGTTGCAATAGCCCTGTTGAATTTCAAAGAGGAACCATTCGAGTGGGTCGGTTCCTTCAGGCGCGGGCGTGATGCTGGGCTGGTATTCGATTTGCGCGCGCAACACGGTGGTGATGGCTTGCGCTTTTTCGTAGGGCGTTTCGAGGCCGAAGGTCACTTGCGAGGCGAAGCCCTGGATGCGGTCGGAAAAATTTTCAGGCAGTTGCAGGTAGCGCGCCGTCGCCCATTCGGGATACTCTTCGCCGGCGGCCATCAATTCTTCTATGGATGGATTAATCATGGCCGAGCGGACGCGGTAGGCCTCGCCCGGTTCGAGGAAGGGGAAGGTCTCGATGGCGAGGATGTCGGTTTCTCCTTCGGCGATGTTGACGAGGGTCACGTCCACGGGGCGGCTGACCCAGAGCGGTTGCGCGGGGAGGGAGAGAATGGCCTGCCCTTGCGTGTAAGAGCGCAGGGTGAATTCGTACGCGAGGCGTTGGTCGCGATCGGGGATGGGGAATTCGTCCACTTCGGGCGTGAATCTGTTTTTGGTGAATTGCGTTTCGCTCCACGCGCCGTTGGCATATTGATCGTAGACGCGCGCCCGCCAATAGATGCGCGGCAGTTCCAACGCTTCGGGCGGAACGCTGGCGATCATCACCAGGTCGCTTCCTTGCGCGGCAGAGTTGCCGAGCGAGAGGGAACTGTTGAAATATTCGGCGGGGACGCCCGCGTTTTCGCCTTCGAGCGCGTCGAAGGCGCGGCCGATGCGGTCGCGAGCGCCGCGCCACGGACGCGAGAATTCGCGCCATTTTTCCTCGAGCGCGGGGACGCGGCTGAGATCGAGCGGCAGATTCCATGCCAGCAGGATGAGGACGGCCGCGCCGATGAGCGCGCCCACGGTCAGGTCTGGACCCGTTTCCGGCGCGACGTGGACGCCGCGTTCGTCCCAACTGATGCGGTCGCGCAGGTATTTGCCGCGCGCGAGCAACGTCAACGCGACGATGAGATAAAGCGAGATCAGCCAGGCGCGTCCCCCTGGGTCGAAATGTTGAATGACCAGCATCGCCAACCCGAAGGGTAGGATGACAGCCAGCGAATTGTTGCGCCGCGATAGTTGATACCCCGAACTGAGCGCGATCAGCCAATACAAGGCGCCGATGAGAAAGATGAAGAACATCGGGTCTTTGACGGGGCGGTTGACCGTAAACTCGCTGATGGAAAAAAGCAAACGACCACCCACGCTGGCGAGCCTTTCCCCCAAATAAATTTCGTCTTCGTAATATCCCAATAATTGCCGCGGGATGAAGACGAGCGTGTATGCCAAAGCCAGCCAGCGCACGCCGCGTTTTTCAAATTTGCTCGCGCCCAGCGTCAGACCGACGATCGCGCCCGTCACTGCCAGGCTGGTAACGTAACTGAGATTCTCTGTCCAATCGGTGGAGGAGAGTCTCCAGGCGGAAAGGAGCGTGGCGAAAACGAACAAGGCGGCGGAGAGCGGGTCCCACCAGCGCGAGGGTGACTTTTCCATTTGCTGAGTGTACAATGGAAGAACCTTTCACGTCAATTCCAAAAGGAGCGTTTCATGGATGCATTGATCTCTGTCAACCTTGCGTTGCAAGCGTTGGGCGGCTGGCTGGCTGGCCCGATGAAATTTTTCTCGTTCCTCGGCTCGGAAGATTTTTTCCTCATCGCCCTGCCGCTGGTCTATTGGTGCGTTGACTCCGCGCTCGGCTTGCGGATCGGCGTGATGCTTTTGTTGAGCAACGGCTTCAACACGCTCTTTAAAATGTCCATGCACGGACCACGTCCCTACTGGGTGAGCGATCAGGTAGTCGGCATGGCCTCGGAGACGAGTTTCGGCGTCCCCTCGGGACACGCGCAGATCGCGGCGGGCGTGTGGGGCGTCGCTGCTGACGCTCTCAAGCGGACCTGGGGCTGGGTCGCGGCTTCGATCGTCATTTTCCTGATCGGGCTTTCGCGTCTGTACCTCGGCGTCCACTTTTTGCATGATGTTTTGCTCGGCTGGTTTTTGGGCGGCGTCACGCTTTGGGCCTTCCTTAAATACTGGGATCCCATCGCGGCGCGCCTGAAGAAATTGTCTCTCGCGAATCAAATTACGCTGGCCTTCGTCTTTTCGCTGGCGATGATCGCGCTCGCGGCGTTGATCGTTTTCCTCTCGCGCGATTTTGTTGTCCCCGCGGAATGGATCGCCAACGCCACGCGCAACGGCGGCGAGGAGCCGAATCCGCTTTCAATGGAAGGCATCGTCACTGCCATGGGCACGTTGTTTGGCTTGCTGGCCGGGGTGGCCTGGCTCGCGCCTCGAGGCGGGTATCAGGTCACAGGTCCCGCGTGGAAGCGGGCCTTGCGTTACTTCGTCGGCCTGATCGGCGTCGCCGTTTTCTATGTTGGCTTGAAAGCCGTTTTCCCCGATGGCGAGGACCTGGTCGCGCTGGTCTTCCGTTATATCCGCTACGCGTTGGTGGGCGTGTGGGTGTCTGCGGGCGCGCCGTGGGTTTTTTCCAAAACGAAACTGTAATTAACTGCCCCAATGGGCGCTGGTCTGCTCTGATATAATCGCCACACCTAGGGCACATTTCACATGACACTTGAACGCGGCACACTGTTACACAAACGCTATCGAATCGTAGAGATCCTCGGCCAGGGCGGCATGGGATCTGTTTATCGCGCCGTGGATGAAAACCTCGGCGTGGACGTTGCGCTTAAAGAGAATCTCTTCACCACCGACGAATACTCGCGTCAATTCCGACTCGAGGCCGTGATCCTCGCCAACCTGCGGCATCCCAACCTGCCGCGCGTCTCCGATCATTTTGTGGTCGGCGATCAGGGACAGTACCTGGTGATGGATTACATCGAAGGCGAAGATCTGCGCCAGCGCATGGAACGCGTGGGCAACATCAACGAAGATGAAGCGGTTTCCATTGGCGCGGCCATGTGCGACGCGCTCGGCTACCTGCACACGCGCAAGCCTCCCATCCTGCACCGCGACCTAAAACCCGGCAACGTGAAGATCACGCCCGACGGCCACATCTTCCTGGTGGACTTTGGACTCGCGAAAGTTGTGCAAGGCTCGCAGGCCACCACCACCGGCGCGCGCGCCATGACGCCCGGTTACTCGCCTCCGGAACAATACGGCACGGCCCGCACTGATCCCCGCACCGACATCTACTCGCTGGGCGCCACGCTCTACGCCTCGTTGAGCGGAATCATCCCCGAAGACGGGCTGGCTCGCGCCATGGACAACGCCCAGTTGACGCCGTTGCGCAAACGCAATTCCAAAGTCTCCAAGCGTTTGGCCGCGGTGATCGAAAAGGCCATGTCCATTGACCCGGCCGAGCGTTACCAAATGGCCGATGAATTTCAGCGTGCGTTGCTGTCTTCCAAATCCAAGACCCAGCAATTGACCGGCAATTACATCGTCGCGCCACCGCCGCCCGAATCGGAGACCCCGCCCGCCGCGGAGAAACCCAAATCGAAGCCTGCTGGCGGTAACGGCGGCCCTCCTTATCCCCCGGAAAATAACGGCGACGATAAACCCTTTACTCCTCCGAAGAAACGACGCAAGAATAATGGCGGCGGATGCCTGCTTCGCCTACTTTTACTCTCCCTGCTCATTCTCGCCGGTTATCTCACCTGGAACTACATGCCCGGCGCGCGCGAACAGATGAACGAGTGGATGGGCCTCTTCCGCCCGATCCCCGTCACCCAGTTGACGGACATCGCGCCCTCTCCCACCGATGCGCCGACCGCCACGCCTGAGGCAACGGACGAACCCGCGACCCAGTCATCGGCCGCGCCCACAAAAACGCCCACCAAAGCGCCAACCTCCACGCCGACGCAGACGGCCACGGCTCTCCCTGAAAATTCGCCCATGCCCGCGGCCACCAAAGTGGGAGGCGGCTTCGGACAATTTGCCTTCGTCTCCGATCGCACGGGCATTCCGCAAATCTACCTGTCCAACGACAATGGTAGCGAACAAACCGTCCTGACGAACATGCCCAATGGGGCCTGCCAGCCCGCCTGGTCCCCGGATGGGATGCGCCTGATCTTCACGGCCCCTTGCGAAAGCCGCGCGGCCAAGTTTGAAACGTCCACGCTTTACATCATCAACGCCGATGGATCGGGCCTCGAACCTCTCTTTGAAGAACCCAGCGGAGACTTTGACCCGGCCTGGTCGCCCGATGGCAAACGCATAGCCTTCGCTTCGTGGCGCGCGGGACGCCCGTCCATCTACGCGTATGAGTTCGAGACCCAAACCGTCACGCTGTTGGTGGAATCCACAGGCAATTTCATGGAGTCTCGCCAGCCCGCCTGGTCGCCCTTCAACAACCAGATCGTTTACGTTGTGCAGAAATTCAACGTGTATGAAATCTGGTCCATGACTGATACAGGCAAGGGACAGGTGCAGGTAGTTTACAGCGGCGGCGGCTTCTTCGATATCCAACCCACCTGGGCGCGCGACGGAAAACGAATCCTGTTCATCCAGCGCGCCATTGGCCCTTCCGATTACTGGCTGATGGAGTTCAATATGGAGAGCCGCGAAATTGACGATGGCTCCCGACTCAATATTGGCCCCACGCCCATCGAAAACGTGGAATTCTCGCCCGATGGCCTCTGGCTGGTGTTTGAAAGTATTTCTGAAAAAGACAACCGCGACATTTTCATTATGCAGATAGATGGCGCCACCCTCACCCGCATCACCCTCGCCCCCGGCACAGACTTCGACCCCACCTGGCGACCCGGCCAGTAATAATCAACTTTCCGTCCACAAAACTGACAGACGCCTCGCAGGCGTCTGTCAGTTTTTTAAATCTTACGCTCCTCTTATTGACGAGCATTTACCCCACTGTTATCATTGCCCCCGCTCGATTGGCGCTCTCGTCCTTCGAGCGCTAACAAACTAAAATGTCCAACCTCTCCGACCGTCAGCAGACCCTGCTCCTCCTTATTATCCGCGACTATATCGAGACCGCCCAACCCGTCGGCTCGAAGCGGCTGGTGGAGCGCTATCGCCTCGACCTCAGCCCGGCCACCATCCGCAACGAGATGGCCGCGCTGACCGAGATGGGCTACCTGCGCCAGCCGCACACTTCGGCGGGCCGTGTCCCCAGCGAGGATGGCTACCGCGTCTTCGTCGCCCAGATGATGCCGAACGCTCAACTGCCCGACGCTGTCCAGCAAACCATCTCACACCAGTTCTACCAGTCCCGCGCCGAAGTGGAGCAGTGGATGACCCTCGCCGCCTCCGTGCTGGCGCATCAATCGCAGGGCGTGTCGCTCGTCACCGCGCCGCATCCCGAACGGGCGCGCTTCAAACACGTGGAATTGATCTCGACGCAAGGCCGACAAGTCCTCATGGTGATGGTGATGGCGGGCGGCGAAGTCAGCCAACAAATCCTGACGTTAGCCGAACCGGTGACGCAGGAACGCCTCAGCCAGACCGCCTCGCGTCTTTCCCCCGTTTTGGCGGGTCGCACCGTGGACGAAGTCTCGGCCCTTCCGGCCCGCTCTGACGCGCTCGAGCAAGACATCCTGACCCTCATCATCGCCGACCTGCGCCGCAACGAAGCCCACGTCAGCGGACAGATCTACACCGACGGCCAAACCAATCTTCTCGCCGAACCCGAATTCGCCGAGTCAGATGAGGCCCGCCGCGCGCTGAAACTCTTCGATGAACCCAGCGCTTTGCAAGACCTGCTGGCGAGCGCCTCCACCGGCTCCACCGTGGGTGGACTGCAAGTGCTCATCGGCGGCGAAGGCGGCTGGGAAGAGTTACGCCAATGCTCGATGGTCCTGGCCCGCTACGGCGTGCCTGGATTGGCAACGGGTATGCTCGGCGTCCTCGGCCCGATGAGAATGTCTTACGCGCGCACCATCCCCACCGTGAGATTTGTGGCGGGGTTGCTATCCGATCTGGTGACAGAAAATATTGCTGGAGAAGAATAAGAACGATATTCGATACTCGATAGACGATACTCGATAGTTGAGAGTCGTTTTCCGAATATCGAATAACGAATCCCGAATATCGGAATTTCTATGACCGACAAAAAACACAAACAACACGAACCCAAAGAAGAGCAAGTGACCGAGGCTCCCATCGAAGCGACGGAACAACCCCAGGTTGATGTCAACGCGCTGATGAAGCGACTCGAAGAGGCCGAAGCCCAAGCCGCGGAGCATCGTTCCGACCTGCAACGCGAGCGCGCGGAATTTGTCAACTACAAGAATCGCATCATGCGCGATCAGGAAACCTCGCGCGCCAACATGAAAGGCGACATCCTCCAAAAGGTGTTGCCCGTGCTGGACGATCTGGAACGCGCCCTGCAAAACCGTCCCGTGGACGATGCGTGGGCGGGCGGCGTCGAATTGATCGCGCGCAAGTTCCAGTCCGTGCTGGAGTCGGAAGGCGTGAAGCGCATCGAAGCGGAGGGAGAACCCTTCGACCCAAATTTCCACGAAGCCATCTCGCACGAACCGAACAGCGACGTTCCCAGCGAACACGTCATCGCGGTGGTGAGGAATGGGTATGTGATTGGGGAGCGGGTGATACGGCCTGCGCTGGTCAGAGTCGCTCAATAAAAATACTTCGTACTGCGTATTGCGTAATGCTTGATGATTGAGCGGTTACGCAATACGTAGTACGAAATACGCAATAAGCAACACGAAATTATTTCCACAGGAGTCTTCATGGCAAAAATCATCGGAATTGACCTCGGCACGACCAACTCGGTCGCGGCCTTCATGCAAGGCGGCGAGCCGGTTGTCATCCCATCTGCGGAGGGGGAGCGGCTGGTTCCCTCAGTCGTGGCGATTAACAAAAATGGCGAGCGTCTCGTTGGGCGCGTGGCGCGCAATCAGGCCATCACCAACCCGACCAACACCGTCTTCTCGATCAAGCGCTTCATGGGGCGCAAAGCGGATGACGTGGAAGTGAAACGCGCGAAGGGACTCGTCCCGTACGCGGTGGAAGCGGCCGCGAACGGCGACGTGCGCGTCAAGATGGCTGAACGCGATTACAGCGCGCCCGAAGTCTCGGCCATGATCCTCGCCAAGATCAAAGCGGACGCGGAAGCCTACATCGGCGAGCCGATCACGCAGGCGGTCATCACCGTTCCCGCGTATTTCAACGACGCGCAGCGCAACGCCACCAAAGACGCGGGCAAGATCGCGGGCCTCGAAGTGTTGCGCATCATCAACGAGCCGACCGCCTCCTCCCTCGCGTACGGCCTCGACAAAAAGAAAAATGAAACCATTATTGTCTACGACCTCGGTGGCGGCACCTTCGACGTCTCTGTCCTGGAAGTGGGCGACGGCGTCTTTGAAGTCAAGTCCACCAGCGGCGACACCTTCCTCGGCGGCGACGACTTTGATCAGCGTATCATGGATCATCTCGCCGACACTTTCAAAAAAGACAACGGCATTGATCTGCGCAACGACCGCCAGGCGCTCCAGCGTTTGAAGGAAGCCGCGGAGAAAGCCAAAATCGAACTCTCGACCACCATGCAGACCGAGATCAACCTGCCCTACATCACGGCGGACGCGTCTGGCCCCAAGCATTTGGTGATGACCCTGACCCGCGCCAAACTCGAACAGTTGACGGGCGACCTCGTCGAGCGGACGATCGGCCCAATTAAGCAGGCGCTCTCAGACGCGGGGCTGACGGCGGGACAGATCCACGAAATCGTGCTGGTCGGCGGGATGACGCGTATGCCCGCCGTGCAGGAAGTGGTCCGCAAGTTTTTCGGCAAGGAACCGCACAAGGGCGTGAACCCCGATGAAGTGGTCGCGATCGGCGCGGCGATTCAGGCGGGCGTGCTGGGCGGCGAAGTGAAGGATATCCTCCTGCTGGACGTCACCCCCCTCTCGCTCTCCATTGAGACGTTGGGCGGGGTCGCGACGCCTCAGATCGAACGCAACACGACGATTCCCACGCGCAAGAGCCAGGTCTTCTCGACCGCGTCCGATAGCCAGACGCAGGTGGAGATTCACGTTCTGCAAGGCGAGCGCCCGATGGCGAATGATAACAAGTCGCTGGGCAAATTCATCCTCGACGGAATCCCGCCCGCGCCGCGCGGCGTCCCGCAGATCGAAGTCACGTTTGACATTGACGCCAACGGCATTTTGAAAGTCACCGCGAAAGACAAGGCGACTGGACGCACGCAACACATCACCATCACCGCTTCGTCGGGTCTCAGCGACTCGGAGGTGGAGAAGATGCGTAAGGACGCCGAGGCCCACGCCGAAGATGATCGCAAGCGCAAGGAACTGATCGAAGCGCGCAATCAAGCCGATAACACCGTCTACACCGCGGACAAGGCCTTGAAGGAATTTGGCGACAAAGTCCCCGCGGAGGTGAAAAGCGAGATCGAGGCGAAGTCTGCCGCTGTCAAGAATGCGGCGGAAAGCGACGACGCGGCCGCCATCCAGTCCGCGACCGAAGCGCTGGGGCAGGTCATCCAGAAGATCGGCGCGAGCGTCTATCAACAGCCTCAGACGGGCGATCCGCAAGCAGGTCAGGCAGACGCGGGTCCCGATGTAGTGGATGGGGAAGTGAAGGAGTAGTCTACCGTCATTGCGAGGAGCGCTCTTTGCGACGAAGCAATCCCCTCGCGATTGTGGAGATTGCTTCGCTCCGCTCGCAATGACGAGGCAGGAATATGAGCAACCGCGATTATTACGAAACCCTCGGCATCAATCGGAACGCGTCGGAAGATGAGATCAAAGGCGCGTTCCGTAAACTCGCGCGCCAGTTGCATCCCGACGTGAACAAAGAGCCTGACGCCGAGGAAAAATTTAAGGAAATCAACGAGGCCTACGGCGTTCTCTCGGACGCGGACAAGCGCGCCCGCTACGACCGCTTTGGCAAGGAAGGCCTCGGCAACATGGGCGGCGCACCCCGCGATTACAGCGCGGACTTCGGCGACATCTTTGAGGAACTCTTCGGCCAATTTGGATTCGGCATGGGCGGTCGGCGCGGCGGACGCAAAACCCCGCGGCGCGGACGCGACTTGCAAATGGAAGTGGGCCTCACATTCGAGGAAGCCGTCTTCGGCGTCGAAAAGGAGATCGAATTTTCGCGCGACGAAACCTGCTCGACGTGTAGCGGCTCGGGCGCGGAACCTGGGACGACTCCCGTCAAATGCGCCACCTGCCAGGGACAGGGCGAGGTGCGCCAGGTGCGCCAAACCTTCCTCGGCTCGATGGTGCAGACGGCGGTTTGCCCGCAATGTAATGGGCGCGGCGAAATTATTTCGTCGCCGTGCAAGACTTGTCGCGGCGGTGGGTTGGAACACAAGAAGGTCAAGAAGAAAGTGAATATCCCCGCGGGCGTGGATCACGGCACGCAGATTCGCCTCGCGGGCGAAGGCGGCCCCGGCGCGTTTGGCGGGCCGATGGGCAACCTGTTCGTTGTGTTGAACGTCCAGCAACACAAGTATTTCAAGCGCCGCGAGAACGACATTTTGCTCAATCTCGATATCAACATCGCGCAAGCCGCCCTCGGTGCGGACATCAAAGTCCCGACCTTGGATGGCGACGACAAACTTCACATCCCCGCGGGGACTCAGCCCGGAAAAATTTTCCACATGCGCGGCAAAGGCGTTCCGCACCTGCGTCGAAGCGGACGCGGCGACCAGCTGGTGATCGTTAACGTGGAAGTGCCGTCCAAACTCACGAAGGATCAACGAGAGTTGATGGAGAAACTGGCCGAGACGCTCGGCACGCAGGTCAAGCCGAAGGAGAAGGGGTTTATTGATTGGCTGAATGATGCGTTTGGGGGGTAGAGAGCAGTTATCAGTTGTCAGTCATCAGTGATCGGTTTTCAGCGAGCGGATGAAGAGTCCGCTCGCTTTGTTTTATAATGCTGGAACTTCCATGAAGAGATTCTTGTTGCGAATTTGGCGCAGGTTGCCGCTTTGGATGCACATCCTCGCGGCGCGGATCGTGAGACCGAAATTCCGCGTCGCGGTGGCGGCGATGATGTTCGATGAGAACGGACGGATTTTGTTGTTCAAGCACACCTATCGAAAATTCGAGTGGGGGATTCCTGCGGGCAGTCTCGAATACGATGAGCGGCCAGAGGATGCCATTGTCCGCGAGATGTTTGAAGAGACGGGCATGAAAATTCAGGTGGAGCGTTTAATCCTGGCCGAAAGTTCCAAAGACGATCACCATGTCAGTTTGATCTATCTGTGCCGAATCGCGGACGGCGTGTTTCGGGAAAGCGATGAGATTTCGGAAGTGAAATATTTCGACGTGAACGATCTCCCGCCGATGTTGTTTGCGGAGAAGGAATTGATCAAACGCGTCGCTAAAAACTGGACGCTGAATACTTGACACTGAAAACTGGACATGAAAACAGATGACTAACACAACCTGGCTAGAAATCTCTCTGCTCGTAGACGGTGAACTTGCGGAAGCGGTGGCTGATGTGCTGGCGCGTTTCGCGCCGAATGGCGTTGTGACCGAAAGCACGGGCGTCAAATTTTTGGATGAAGAAAACGAAGGCGTCGCGGTGGGACCCGTCAACGTGCGCGCGTATCTGGAGATGAATGATCAGGTCGAAGAGACGCGTCAGAAGTTGGAAGAGGCGTTGTTCTATCTCGGCATGATCCAACCGCTCCCCGCGCCGACGTATAAGCAGATCGCCGACCAAAACTGGATGGAAGCCTGGAAGCAAAGTTACAAACCCATCCCGATCGGCAAGCGGTTGATGATTGTCCCCGCGTGGATGGATTCGCCTGAGCCGAAACGCATCCCGATCAAGATCGATCCTGGCATGGCGTTTGGAACGGGCACGCATCCGACGACGCAATTGTGTCTTGAACTCATCGAGAAATTCTTTGACAATAGACCGCAGACGACTGACCATGAACCGTCCATCGTCCATCGTCCATCGTCTGTTGTGATCGACGTCGGTTGCGGCTCGGGCATCCTGTCCATCGCGGCGCTTAAACTCGGCGCGGCCTCCGCCCTCGGCGTGGACATTGACATGGAGTCGGTTGTCAACTCACGCGAGAACGCGGACAAGAACGAGGTGGGGGAGGAGTTCATCATCGGGCAGGGGTCGGTGGCCGAAGTGAAGGCGGGACAATTCGTGTACAAGTCTGCGCCGCTGGTGGTGGCGAACATCCTCGCTCCGATCATCATCCGTCTTTTTGACGGCGGGTTGGCCGATCTCGTTGACGAGGGCGGCGAGATCATCCTGAGCGGCATCCTGGCCGAACAGGCGGAAAAGGTCATCGAGGCCGCGTCCGCCAAAGGTCTGGTTTTGACCGACAAGCGTCAGATGAAAGACTGGGTCGCGCTGGCCTGTCGAAAGTAAGTCGAATGCGAAAATGGCCGACTCAAGCGAAAGAGTCGGCCATTTGATTGAGGCGAGTGGGAAAGATGTCCTATTTTGGAAATTTTGTCAACAAATGTCAACATTTTCAACAAATCTCCTGATATAAACGGCGAAACTCAAAAAGGAGAAGATGAAATGAAGATCCAAATCAAATTGGCGCTGACCGTTCTGGCCATCGCCGCGCTGGCTTGTGGCCTTGGCGTCCCTGGCATCACAACCACCGAAGCCGCGCCCACCCCCATTGTCCCAGGTGGAGGCGGAAGTACGGGTGGCTCAGGTGGTACAGGCGCTACAGAAGCGCCCAATCCCACGGATGTGCCTGCTAATCCGCCCTCTGGCCGCTCATTATTCGATGACGACTTCCGCGGCCGCGACACCAACTGGGGCGTTGGCACCGACACCGACAGCTCGGTGGAATACGTGAACGACGCGTTGCAGTTCAAAGTGTTCACCCAGAACTTCTTCGTCTGGAGCCAGCCCACCGATGAGGAATTTACCAACGTCCACATCGAAGTGACCGCCAACAACGCCAGTACCGACTCGAACGTGGCCTTCGGCATCATGTGCGCCCAGCAGTTCATGGATGACTCGTTCTACTACGTCTACATCACCCCCGCGGGCGATTACGGCATCGTCAAGTCCATCTTCGTGGAAGACGATGTGGAACTTGCCTCGGGCTTTTCCGACCTGATCCCGCAGAACGCCTCCTCCTACCGCATTGGCGCGGACTGCGGCAATGGCGTTATCACCCTCTATGTCAACGGCCAGCAGATCGCCACTGGCTCTGACGCGGAATACACCACAGGCCGCTTCGCCCTCTTCGTCTGGAGCGATGAAGTCGCCAACGGCGCCGATATCACATACGATGATTTTGTCGTCACCGAAATGAAGTAAGAAAAATTGACAGCCGCCTCATGGCGGCTGTCAATTTTTAAACCAGCAATTTGATTATTGTGCTATGATTTACCCAGCATGGATCGCAGACGTCTCCTCTATTTTCTTCTGCTGAACGCGCTGGTCTCGGCCTGTGTGACGGGGACGATTCTCTTCTTGTACGACCGTAACTTAAAAGCGACCTCCTCCGTCCCCGCGTATGCGCCTCCATCTGGACCGGAAACGGGCGCGGCCAACCTAAGCGCCGCCTCTTCTGACGACGTTCAGATCGTCAGCATCGTGGGCGCGGACAACCTCGGCGCTGAAGTTGTCATTCTGCGCTATGTCGGCGCTGGTCAAATTGACCTTTCGAGTTGGCAACTCAAAGACGAAAGCGGCAACATCTTTCTCTTCCCGTCCATCACGCTCGTCAACGGCGGCGCGGTCCAACTCCACACCGCGGCAGGCACAAACACCGTCGTAGATCTCTACTGGAACCTCTCCGCCCCCATCTGGAAATCAGGCGAGACCGCGAGTTTGTACGACGCGAATGGAGAGTTGGTCGTGACGTATAAAGTGCCGTGAAAACATGTTACGTGTTGCTTACTACGTAAAAACTGCTCACTGCTCACTGATCACTGGAAACTGAATGTCCCAAGCCCTCTACCGCAAATACCGCCCGCAAGGATGGGCCGAAGTCGTCGGCCAGCAACACGTGTTGCAGACCCTCCGCCACGCCATCGCCGCGGACCGCGTCGCACACGCGTATCTCTTCGCGGGTCCACGCGGCACGGGCAAAACCACGCTCGCGCGTCTGCTGGCGAAAGCCGTCAACTGCCTGCACGAAGACAGGACTCAGCGTCCCTGCAACGAGTGCGACTACTGTCGCGCTGTCAGCGAGAACCGCTTCATGGACTTGATCGAAATAGACGCCGCCTCCAACAACGGCGTGGACGACGTGCGCGACCTGCGCGACAAAATCAACTTCGCGCCCACACAGGGCAAATTCAAAGTCTACATCATTGACGAAGTCCACATGATGTCGGGCGGCGCGTTCAACGCGCTCCTCAAAACCCTCGAAGAGCCGCCGCCGCACGCCATCTTCGTCCTTGCAACCACCGAGATTCACAAAATCCCCGCGACGGTTCTCTCGCGCTGTCAGCGGCATGAGTTCCGCCGCGTCCCTGTGGATGAGATCGTCGGTATGCTCAAAACCATCGTCATCGCCGAAACCATCCAAGCCGACGACGAAGCCCTCGCCCTGATCGCCCGTCAATCCGCGGGCGGGATGCGCGATGCCATCTCCCTGCTCGATCAACTCTCCTCGACAGGTGAACGCATTACGCTCGACCTCGCCCAAACCGTGCTGGGGACGGCCACCTCCCAAACCGTCCTCGCCCTCGTCGCTTCGATTCTGGACGGGGAGGCGGGACGCGGCCTCGAAGCGATTCACAAAGCCCTCGACGGCGGCGCTGATCCGCGCGCGCTCGCCCGTCAAATCGTGGACTACCTGCGCGGGCTGATGCTCATCCAAATGGGCAATGGGGATCAGGTGGAGACGACGAAAGACATCAAAGTCAAAATGGCCGAGCACGCCGACGCGTTCACGCCCGCGGACGTGCTACGGATGATGCGCATCTTCAACGAAGCGGCCACAGATTCGCGTGGCAGTTGGCAACCGTCCCTTTCGCTGGAACTCGCCTTCGCCGAAACGCTCGAAGCGCCTGCCGAGTCGGCTCCAGTGGCGGTCACGCCGCGGGTAAGCGCGAAACCGCCCGCCAAGTCCGCGCCCGTTGCGGCGGCAGCGCCTCCGTCCACGCAAACGGCCAGCGCCAACGCGCCTGCTGTCCCCGCGTCGGAAGTCATCAAGGTGTGGAAACAATTCCAGTCCACGCTGAGAAAAGAGAACGCCAGCAATCTGGCGGCGTTGCTCAACTCGGTCACGTCCATTGACGTGCAAGGCAATCTGCTCGTGCTAGGCTTCGCCAGCGACGTGCTCATGTCCAAGATGAAGGAAGACGAGAAAAAGCGCACGGCACAACTCATCGCTGACGCGCTGGGCGTGACGCTCGACATCCGCTGTGAAGTCTCGAACGCCAAAGGCAAAGTCCCGCCGCACGTGCCACAGGATGGCATGGTCGCAACGGCAATTCATCAGGGTGGGGAAATTGTGGATGTGCAAGAATAAGAGTGAGTGATACTCGATAATCGAAATTCGATCATTGAGTTTCGATTATCGTAATTCTAATATCGACTATCGAATAACGAGGTAATTATGGCTAAAGGATTCAATCGTCCAGTAGGTGTTGGAGGAATGGGGGGAGGCATGATGGCGCAGATCCAGAAACTGCAGAAACAGATGGAAGAAGCGCAGACGCAACTCGCTTTGGAGACTGTCACCGCTTCGGCGGGCGGCGGCGCGATCAAGGTCACGATGACGGGCGATCAGAAGTGCAAAGCCGTCGAGATCAGTCCAGACCTGCTCAAAGACGCGGACGCCGAGATGCTGCAGGATTTAGTGCTGTCTGCCGTCAACATGGCCCTCGATCAATCGCGCGAACTCGCGGCGGAGAGGATGGGTCCGCTGGCGGGCGGGCTTCCGTTTTAGCGATATTCGATAATTCGATATTCGGCTTGCGAAACAGACATCGCTTTTCGAATATCGAGTATCGAATTCCGAGTATCGAATATGCTCCTCCCCGAACCCATCCTCAACCTCGTCAACGCCCTCGAGCGATTGCCAGGCATTGGTCCAAAGTCTGCTTCGCGGTTGGCGTTTTATTTTCTGCGCGCCGACGAATCGCTTTCGTCCGAATTAGCCGAAGCGTTGACGGGGTTGAAAGAGAAGATCGCCTACTGCTCCGAGTGCTTCAACATCACCGAAGCGGGACGCGAATTCTGCGAAGTCTGCGCCAATCCCAAGCGAGATGCATCCTTGATTTGCGTTTTGGAGGACGCTCTTGACGTGCTTGCTCTTGAACGCACGGGCGCGTATCAAGGTCGCTATCACGTTTTGGGCGGAGTCATGAATCCCATCGAGGGCATCGGTCCCGACGATATTAAAATTCGTCCGCTCATCGAACGCGTGACGCGCGGCGGGATTCGCGAAGTCATCCTCGCCACCAATCCCAGCATGGAAGGGGACACGACCGCGATGTACCTGCAACAGCAGTTGCGCGCATCGGGCGTCCATGTCACCCGTCTCGCGCGCGGGCTTCCGATGGGCGGCGATCTTGAATACGCCGATCAAAGCACTCTCCTGCGCGCGTTGCAGGGACGTCAGCAAATGGATTAGTTTAGTTCGGTAGTTGATGAAGATTTCGATTTTGACTTATGGCTCGCGGGGAGATGTTCAGCCATTTCTTGCTTTGGCAATTGGGTTGCAAAAGAGGGGGCATGAAGTCACGCTGGCCGCGCCGCATCGCTTCGCGAATTTCGTCGCGCAATATAACATTCCTTTCGCACCGTTGGCCGGCGATCCTGAAGAGATCAGCAAGGCCTTCAACGACGCGGGTCATAACGCGGTAAAAATGATTCGCGCCATTGGCGATTACGTCAACTCCATTGCATTAGATGTCACTCGCGGCGCGTTTGCCGCTTGCGAAGATGCCGATCTCATCGTCCATTCGTTTCTGTTCACGACGGGCGCGCATTCGTTGGCACGGGCGCGCGGTATCCCCGATGTTTCCATCCAAACCTTTCCCATCTTTGCGCCCACGCGTGAATATCCGCCCGTTGCGCTTTCGTCACTGCCGAGAGGCGCGCTCAGTTACTTCGGTCATTGGCTCGACACGCAGGTCTTTTGGTATGGAGGGAATAGCGGCTACAACCAAAAGCGGAAACAACATCCCGACGTTTTCTCCTTCGACCTTTTCTGGCCCTTCGACGAAAAGCCGCCGCGTCGCGCAACCCCGTTGCTGTTTGCTGTTTCCCCAACCGCTCTCCCGCCCGCGCGTGAGTGGGCGGGCCGCGTTGATGTGACGGGTTACTTCTTCCTCGATGCTCCCGACACCTTCACTCCTTCCGCTGAGCTGACGAGTTTCCTCGAAGCAGGCCCTCCGCCGATCTGTGTGACGTTTGGAAGCATGATCCATCGCGACGCGGATCGAATCGCGGAGATAATGCTTGAGTCGATTCATCAAGCGGGTCAACGCGCGATCATTTTGACAGGCTGGGATGGCTGGGGGGGGAGAGTTTCCTCCGGCGATTTTCTCTTCCTCGAATCCGCGCCGCATGATTGGTTACTGCCGCGCTGTAAAGCGATCATCCACCACGGCGGCGCGGGGACAACGGCCGCGGGTCTGCGCGCGGGGATTCCGAATATCGTGATTCCGTTTGGCGGCGATCAGTTGTTTTGGGGAGAACGCGTGCGCGCCATCGGCGCGGGGCCGCGTCCCGTTCGCGTGCGCGCGTTGACGGCGCCCCGCCTCACGTCCGCGCTGGCCGCGATAGAGGATGCCGCGCTGTGCGCGCGCGTCCGACTCGTCGGTCAGAAAGTTCGACGCGAAGATGGAGTTGGGAGCGCGATTCGTGTGGTAGAATCCCGCCTCGTTGGTTGAGTCGAGTTGAGAAATTTTAAGGTTAAGTTGTCTGATAAGTACTTGTTTTCCCTTGACAAAAAAACCGAAAAGCATATAATCACCGTTCGCCAGTGAAAACAAAAACAGATCTCGTCTCCCCAGACAGATCGTTGACAACTGAGAATAGTCTCAAGTCAGAGACACAAGCCTGATGGATTGCAGTCTGACGAGCCGATGTGGAAAGCAACATCGGCGCTTTCGTCTGTATGGGCTTGGTTGAGCAGTGGCGCAGAACTTTAACAACTGAAAAGTGATAGGAAGACAGCAGTGATGTCAATAACCAGTTAATTCTTCCGTACCTTTCATCCCGCAAGGGATGTTTTTGCGGAGAGTTTGATCCTGGCTCAGGATGAACGCTGGCGGCGTGCCTAATACATGCAAGTCGAACGGAGAGTCTTTGTAGCAATACGAGGGCTTCTTAGTGGCGAACGGGTGAGTAACGCGTTGGTGACCTGCCCCAAAGTGTGGGATAACAGTCCGAAAGGATTGCTAATACCGCATGTGGTCCCCGGGTTTAGAAACCGGTGACTAAAGCAGTAATGCGCTTTGGGAGGGACCTGCGTCCCATCAGCTAGTTGGTGAGGTAACGGCCCACCAAGGCTACGACGGGTAGGGGACCTGAGAGGGTGGCCCCCCACAATGGAACTGAAACACGGTCCATACACCTACGGGTGGCAGCAGTAGGGAATATTGCACAATGGGCGAAAGCCTGATGCAGCAACGCCGCGTGCGCGAAGAAGGTCTTCGGATCGTAAAGCGCTTTTCTGGGAGATGAGAAAGGACAGTATCCCAGGAATAAGTCTCGGCTAACTACGTGCCAGC
>JACRBL010000005.1 GCA_016234485.1 Chloroflexota bacterium | reverse complement strand
TGGCCGAGGCAATGTCGGAACTGACGCTCAACAAGGTGTCGTCGGATGCGGTTCCGTTCTCGATAACGAAATATGCCGCGCCGTTTTCGCCTGTGAATGCGGGGCGCGCCCAGGCTTCGTTGACGATCAATGCCTCGCTGGATGGCGCGCAGGCTGAGAGGAGTACGACTGCGAGAATAAGGATGAAGGAGAAATTTAATTTTTTCAATTTGAAACTCCATGCATTGAATGTGATTTGGATTTTACCGAAATATCAAGCGCCCCCACATAATGATGGAGACACCAATAAGTGCAAACGCCGCGCCAATTAAATCAAAGCGGTCAGGTTTCCAGCCATCGAAAATCATTCCCCAGAGGATTGCGAGAATGATGAAGATGCCGCCATACGCCGCATACACCCGACCAAAGGCTGGCTCTGTTTGCAGAGTGGGGATCACCCCGTAGAGAAAAAGCACCGCGCCGCCGACAAGTCCAAGCCAGAGCGCTTTGCCTTCTCGAAGCCACTGCCAGACAAGATATCCGCCCCCGATCTCGGCAAGTCCAGCCAGCACAAATAAGAGGAGTGATCTTAATATGGTGAAGTTCATTTTCGTCTTAATCCTTTTTGGTCTTGGTATCCCAACAACCTCAACGCGTTTGCAACAACGACCAATGTACTGCCCTCATGGAAGATGATCGCAATGCCAATGCTGACGATGCCCGTCAGGGAAGTGATAATGAGCAGGGCGATCACGCCCAGCGAGATGAAGAGGTTCTGAACGATAATCGCACGCGTAGCGCGACCCAAGCCAACCGCAAAGGGCAGTTTGGAAAGATCATCACCCATCAGGGCAACGTCGGCAGTTTCCAATGCAACGTCCGTGCCTGCGCCGCCCATCGCGATTCCTACGGTTGCATTCGCTAGTGCGGGCGCATCGTTCACGCCGTCGCCGATCATCGCGACCTGCCCATATTCTTTTACAAGTTCGCGGATGACCGTGAGTTTATCTTCGGGCATGAGGTCGGCGCGAAATTCGGTCAGACCGATTTCAGATGCAATGGCGGAAGCCGAACGCGAGTTATCGCCTGTCAGCATGATGGTGTGAGCCACGCCCGATTGTTTGAGCGCTTTCATGGTCGGCGCGGCTTCGGTGCGCAGGGTGTCAGCGAGCGCGATCAAACCGATCAAAGTTTTGTCCATCGCGATCCACATCAACGTCTTCCCTGATCCTTGAAGCGATTGCGCGTGGTTGAACGCGTCGGGAGAGATCGGCGCGCCCGCTTCATCCATCAATTTTTGATTGCCGATCCAAACCGTTTTGCCGTTCGAGACGGCGCGCAGACCGCGTCCCGTCAGCGACTCGACTTCGTTCATAACGGAAGCAGGCAGACCCTGAGTCTGAGCCGAGCGGACGACTGCCTGGGCGAGAACAGACTGACTCATGCCATTACCTTCTCTCCATAGATTTGCTCGCCCAACTCGGCCAGCATGTCCAAGCCTTTGACCTCACGCGGTAGGAGCGGAATCTGCACCAGCGGCACGTGGAATCGTTCAACGATTTCTTTCAGGTATTTTTCCTGCATGGCACGGCGGGACTGCACAAAGCGCGTCGTCTGTTCGGGCGGAATGACCAGGTTTGCCACCACCATGCCCGCATGGACACCGACCGTTTCGAGTTCCTTTGCGGCGCGCCAGGCTTCAATGATGGGTGTCGCTTCAGGATACATCACAAACGCAAACGTGCTTTGTTGAGGGTCACGCATCATCTCGATCACCTTCCCAAAGCGTTGCTTGGCAACATCGTCGGCGGCGCTGCCATCCACAGAAGCAAAAACCTTCACGTCAATTTGCTGGCTCCAATCCATAGGCAACTCAAGCAAGCGCATGGTGTGACCCGTCGGGGCAGTATCAAACACCACCGCCTGCCATTCATCCTGCGAAGCGTATTCAATGAATTTATCGAACGCCGCCATCTCTTCCGTGCAGGGCGAGTTGAGTTCCTGTTCCATCACCTTGATCGCGGAATCAAGCCGCCCGCGTCGACGCGCGTCATCGAGAATTCGTGTCTTATACGTTTCTGCCGCGGCTTTCGAGTCAATCTTCACCGCCCACAGATTAGGCTGTCCATTAACTTCTGCAACCTCATCGCCAACTGGCGTATCAAGCACATCGCCCAAATGCGCGGCGGGATCGGTGGTCAACAACAAAGTTTTATATCCCCGCCGTGCCAACCAAACCGCAGTGATACAGGAAGCGACAGTCTTTCCCACGCCGCCTTTGCCCGCGAAGAAAACCGTCCGCTGATGACCATTCGGAGAAAGCCGCGCCCGCACATCGTCGAGGGATGAAGCGAATGCAGTGTTCTGCAACGGGACACTCGCCGCCTCATCCGACCCCGAAGCTGGTTCGCCATCGAAGAAAATTTTCCCCACCTGACGCAATCCTTGTGCTCCCTTGATCTCGTTTGCAAGCAGGATCATACGTTGCTTCGGGAAAGTAAATTCGCGCTCGATTTGTTCGAGATAATTTATCTGCATTTCAGCCAGCGCCGCAAACAGTGGATTCTGTGAGCCTTCTGGCGGGATAATTCCGTTGATGATCAGACGATAATTTTGGATATCCAATTTAATTAATTCATCAATTGCGCGGCGGGTTTCCTTGATCGAGATCGCCTCTGGATGCAATATAAACACAAAACTGGTTTGTTCAGATTGCCGCATGGCGAACAGCGCGCGCTCATATTTATGTTTCGCGTCCTGAATCGCCGCTGCGGGTCCAAGACATGTCTGCCCACTGCCCGCGCTCGCCGCATCAATGGATTGACTCCATTCTGCAGGCAATTCCAGCAAATGAATAGTATGACCTGTGGGCGCTGTATCGAAAATCACAATGTCAAAGATGATTCCGTTATTGGATGGAACATCCAGAAAATCAGTAAAACGGTCGAAGGCGGCGACCTCTGCAGTGCAGGGTCCGCTCATCTGCTCTTCCATCACCTGTACCATCTGGGCAGGAAACGCATTGCGGATCGGCGACATGGCGCGATCAATATATTCCTGCGTGGCTGTATCAGGGTCAATTTCCATCGCTGATAAATTCGGAACATTCAAAATCGGTGTGACATGATGTCCGATTTCCTGTTCGAAAACATCTGCCAGGTTAGAAGCAGGGTCGGTGGTGACGATCAGCGTGCGTTTGCCTTCATCTGCATAACGGACTGCATGTGCGCACGCCATGCTGGTCTTGCCCACACCGCCCTTGCCTGAAAAGAAAATAAATTGAGTCATTTCGTCTCTACATTCAGCGCGGCGCGGATTTCATCTTCTGTCGGATAAGCGCCCACTTTTACCACTTTGCCACGCACAACAATAATTGGCAGGGCAGACATTTCCCTTTCGCGCACGAGCTTCATCACATCGGCATTGCCAAGAAAAGCATTGGGATGGCTGGTCATCTGGTAACGCTCCACTCTTAAGTTTTCACGTTGGAGAGTCTGGATCATTTCATTCAAATCGAGCAAGGTTTGGTCGAGGGTCGGACCACATAATCCTGTTGGACAGCACATGGGTGGGTCAAAAAATTCCACGTCCGCTAGGGCGATTGAGGTGGGCAGGGTATTCAGCAGGGGGATAATGTTGTTCATGATCTTTCCTTATGCAGTCGCTACGGGCGCGCATTGCGGACATTCGCAGGATGGGTTGATCTGGGTGTTGATGAGCGGGGTGATGGTCTCAGGGTTGAGTCCGCATAGGCGGGCGGAGGCAATGAGCAGGTCCAGAAGAGAAGCGTCTTTTAGTCGATAAAAAACATAACGACCTTCACGTTTGTCGAGCAAAATATCCGCCTTGCGGAGCGCCATCAAGTGTTGAGAAATGTACGCCTGTCGCCAGCCAAGCGCGGCTTCGAGGTGACAGACGCAGGCTTCGCCGCGGCCGATGGCGAGCAGGATGGCGACGCGTTGCGGCGAGGCGATGGCAGTGAGCGGCGCTGCGATTTGTTCGGAAATTTGGAGAAGAGTGTTCTTTTTCATATTCATAAACCTGAATATATTGTACATCGCATTCGGTTTTTTGAATGTGAAAAGCGTCATATTTTTCTCCGCTGAATGTCACGGCTCATGTAAGGATTTCCCCGACAAATCCGAAGAATTTATCCGACTTTCCCCGCTATGGAAGATTTCACAATGGGTGGAAAATGAGGCTGGCATTATCGGGCGTAGTCCCGATTCAAATTTTGAAGGAGGCTTCTCATGGCTCAAGAACCGAAAGACGTTCTCGTCCGCATGCACGAAGACCTTCAGCGCGCTCTCGAAAAAGCGCCTGAGGATCGCCGTTGGGTGATGGTGATTGACCTGCGCAAGTGCGTGGGTTGTCATGCCTGCACCATCGCCTGTGTGGCCGAGAACAAACTCCCGCCTGGGGTGGTGTATCGCCCCGTTTTGGAACAGGAACGCGGAACCTATCCAAACGTCAGCCGCTCGTTCGTCCCGCGCCCGTGTATGCAGTGCGACAATCCGCCCTGCACGCCCGTTTGCCCTGTGACTGCTACGTACAAAAACGCGGAGGGGATCGTTGTGGTGGATTACGAGCAGTGCATCGGTTGCCGCGCTTGCCTGGTGGCTTGTCCGTATGGCGCGCGCACTTCGGATTTTGGTTATACCTACACCGAAGACCTGCCTGTGTTGGAAGGCGCGATCGTTGGCCGCGAGACTTCGGACGATTACGAAGTCGCGGCGAATTATGAATATGGCAAGGAATGGTCGCGTGCGAATCATGGCTCGCCCATTGGCAACGCGCGCAAATGTCATTTCTGCCTGCATCGCATCCACGAGGGTGAATTGCCCGCCTGCGTATCCACCTGCATTGGCCGCGCCACCTTGTATGGCGATGCGAACGATCCCGACAGCGTGGTGGCTGAATTGATCAACCTGCCAAACGTCATCCGTCTCAAGGAAGAACTTGGCACGGAACCGCGTGTGTATTACCTGGTGTAGCGGAGGATGTCATGGCTAAAAATCAAGAAGTAAAAGCCGCTTCCAAAGGCTTTAACTGGAAATCTCTGACAAAGGCCGAACAGTCGGTCATCGCTATCGGCGCTGTCGCCTTCATTCTTGGAATTTGGGGGTTGTACACCCGCCTGTTCGTGGGTGAACGGGAAGTGGGATACGGATCCTACGTGGTGTGGGGCTTGTGGGTCTCGATGTATCTCTTCCTGGCGGGTGTCGCGACTGGCTCGTACATGATCGCCGTCCTGGAATATCTTTTCAACGTCCCGATGTTCAAAGGCACGGGCAAGGCCGCGTTGTGGGCAGGCCTGGTGACCATGCCTGCCGCGCTGGCGTCCATCGGCATGGATCTTGGGCACATGGATCGCATCGTCAACGTGTATCTCAGGCCGAACTTCATGTCGCTACTGGCGCAGATGGTCTGGGGGTATACGCTCTTCCTGCTGGTGGTGATCGTCACGCTCTGGTTTGCCTTCAAGCGGCCTTCCGGGGCGTTCTTCAAAGTTGTGTTATGGATCGGCTTCTTCATGGCGATCTTCCTAAGCGGCGGCGTGGGCGCTTTGCTTGGCGTGAACGCCAGCCGCCCATATTGGAGCGTGGGATTGCTCTCTGTGCAGTTCCCGATCTTTGCCTTCGCTTCGGGTGTTTCGCTGATGCTGATTGTGGTCGGGTGGTTCATGCACTTCAACGATGAAGAGCAGCGCTACCATCTCTTCCGCTGGCTGGGATGGGTGGCGATCGCGCTCTCGCTGGCGAAGATCTACATTCTGTGGGCGTATCTTTCGCAGGCCTGGTACAGCCAGGTTCCCGATGTGATGGTTCCCTTCAATGAGATCATCTTTGGCGAATACTGGTGGTCGTTCTGGATCATCCAGATCGCCATCGGGACAGTCATCCCGCTCGTCCTGCACATGATCCCCAAACTGGCGCACAATAAATTCTGGGCGGGCGCGATCGGCGTGATGGTGCTGGTCGGTTTTGCCGCGGCGCGCGCCAACATCGTCTTCCCCGCTATGTCCGTTGAAATGCTGGACGGGCTTCCCACTGCGTTCTTCGGTCCGCATTTGAATATCCGCTATTTCCCAAGCGTCCTGGAATGGTCGGTGACGCTGGGTGTGATCGGCGGGGCGATCCTGGCCTTTGTGCTGGGCGCTGAATTTTTGGCCGTCTTCAACAAGCCAAAAACGGAGGTGAAATAATGAACGCCAAACAACCTGAAAACTGCAAGATTTCGCGCCGCGACTTTTTGAAGATCGCTGGCGCGAGTGGAGCGGCGATGGCATTCCTGGGCAATATGCCCAAGGTGCAGCGCGCCTTTGCGAAAGCCGAAAACTCGGCCTACAACCTGACCGACCCTGCTATGCAGGTGTATTCGGTCTGCCAACAGTGCAACACGCAATGCGGCATCAAGGTCAAGATCGTGGACGGTGTTGCAGTCAAGATCGAAGGCAATCCCTACTCGCCGTGGAATCTTGTCCCGCACATGAAATACGATACGCCGCTCGCCGACATGGGCAAACTCGACGCGCCGCTCTGCCCGAAGGGGCAGGCGGGGTTGCAATCCGCGTATGATCCTTTCCGCATCACGCAGGTACTGAAACGCGCGGGCAAACGCGGCGAGAACAAGTGGGAGACTATCCCCTTCGACCAGGCCATCTCTGAAATCGTGGAAGGCGGCAAATTGTTCGCGAACGTCGCGGGCGAGGAAGCCCGCGAGGTGGAAGGTCTGCGCGCCCTGCGCGCCATTACCGACGCGCAGCTGATGAAAGACATGAACACCGCCATCGGCTCGATCCGCTCGGAAAAGGATATGGAAAAGAAGAAGGCGTTGGTCGAGCAGTTCAAAGCCGACTTCAAAGACAATCTCGATAAGATGATTGACCCCGATCATCCCGACTTTGGCCCCAAGAACAACCAGATCCTTTATTTCTGGGGACGCAAAAAAGGCGGACGCTCAGATATCGCGCACCGCTTCTTCGGTTCGGGACTCGGCACCACCAACCGCCACGGGCACACTACTGTTTGCCAGGGATCGCTGTACTTCTCGGGCAAGTCCATGTCCGATCAGTGGGACGGCACGACGTCCAAGTTCACGGGCGGCGCGAAGGCCTATTGGATGGGCGACACGGCTTCAGCGGATTTCGTCATCTTTGTGGGCGCTTCGCCGTTCGAGGGCAACTACGGTCCCACCAACCGCGTGCCGCGTATCACCGATCGGTACGCGTCGGGCGATATGAAGTTCGCAGTCATTGACCCGCGCCTCTCCAAGATCGCGGGCAAGGCCTGGAAGTGGCTTCCCAACAAACCTGGTTCTGAAGGCGCGATCGCGCTGGCGCTGATCCAGTGGGTCATTGCCAACGAACGCTACGACGCGAAATATCTCGCGTTGGCGAACAAGGCCGCCTCTGCGGGCGCGAAGGAACCGACCTGGTGCAACGCCAGTTGGCTTGTCAAAATTGACAAGGAAAAAGGCACGCCTGGAAAATTCCTGCGCGGCAGTGAGTTGAAACTGGTCGAGAAGAAGGAA
Source organism: Chloroflexota bacterium (assembly GCA_016234485.1). GTDB lineage: Bacteria > Chloroflexota > Anaerolineae > Anaerolineales > Villigracilaceae > Denitrolinea. Next base: position 4,172 of record JACRBL010000005.1, on the reverse strand, counting down.
GTGGAAGTAGACGGCAAGAAAGTCGCTACGTACGAGACCGTCCCCGCGTCGGCGGAGGAAGCGCCCGTTGTGTACGCGACCGACCCCTTCGTCGTGTTGGATGCGGATGGGAATCCCGTGATATTCGATCCGAACGACGCGGAACGGTCCGTAGTGGCAGGTCAACTCTTCGTTGAGAACGCGACCGTCGGCGAGTTCACTGTCAAGAGCGGTTTGCAGATCCTGAAAGAATCCGCAAACGCAAAGACGATGGACGAGTGGTCGGAGATTTCAGGAATCCGCGTGAAGGATTTGGAAGCGCTGGCTTTCGAGTTCACATCGCATGGCAAGAACGCCTGCGTGGACATTCACCGCGGCGTCAGCCAGCACACCAATGGTTACTACAACGTTATCTCGTGGTACAACCTGGCCTTGCTCATCGGCAACTTCGACTGGCGCGGCGGACAGGTGTATGCAAGCACGTACGACCTTTCAGGCGCGAAGGCTGAGGGTCCCTTCCTGTTTAGCAAGGCCGACCCCGGCGCGCTCGCCCCGTTTGGTTTGAGCCTGATTCGCCACGATGCGAAGTACGAAGAGTCCACGATCTACATGAACCTGCCCGAGGATCAACATTATCCCGCCAAGCGCAACTGGTATCCCGTCGCGTCTGACGTGTACGAGGAGATCATCCCCTCCGCGGGCGATATGTACCCCTACCCGATCAAAGCCGCGTTCATGTACATGGGATCGCCCGTCTATTCGTTGCCTGGCGGCCACAAGTGGATCGAGATCTTGCAGGACGTGAAAAAACTTCCGCTGTTTGTCGCTAACGACATCATCGTCGGCGAGACGAGCATGTACGCCGATTACATCTTCCCCGATGTGTCGTATCTTGAGCGCTGGGAGTTCAGCGGCTCACATCCGAACATCACCTTCAAGGTGCAGGGCGTCCGCAACCCCGTCATCGCGCCGCTGACCGGCACGGTGAAGGTCTACGGCCAGGAAATGGCGGCGCAATTCGAGGCCATGTTGCTGGCGCTCGCGGAAAAACTCGAACTGCCCAACTTCGGCCACAACGGACTCGGCGAGGGCGTGAACTATACCCACCCCGACGATCTCTACATCCGCATGGTGATGAACCTGGCCTACGGCGAAAAGAAGGAATTGGAGGACGCAGTGACGGAGGCGACTCCTGAGGAGATTGAGCTCTTCATCAAGTCTCGCTCGCATCTTCCCAAGGCCGTGTTCGATCCCGACCGATGGGCCGCGATCGCGGGCGACATGTGGCCGCGCGTCGTAGCGGTCCTCGCGCGTGGCGGACGTTTCCAGGCCTACGATAAGGGCTATCCTGGCGACGGGGTACGCACTGGCTCTTTCGACGAACCCTACGTTATTCCCACTGGTACGAAGTATGGCAAGCTCATCAACATGTATCTGGAGAAAAACGTCGGTTACAAACATGCAGGAACGGGCAAGTCGCTCTCGCCCATCCCGACCTACGTGGAACCCTACATGGGCTTCGACGGCAATGTGATTGACGACGCCAAGGACGGCTACGACCTCAAGTTGATCACCTATCGCGAGATCGCGCAGACCAAGAGCCGCACGCAGGGCAACTACTGGCTCAAATCGCTGTTACCCGAAAACTTCCTGTTGATGAACAGCGAAGACGCGGCCAAGCGCGGCCTGACTACGGGCGACTCGATCCACATCAGTTCCGCCTCCAACCCCGAAGGCGTGTGGGATTTTGGCAACGGCCACAAGCGCGACATCGTGGGCAAGGTGAAAGTCGTTGAAGGCATGCGCCCAGGCGTGATCGCCTTTGCCCTCGGCTTCGGTCACTGGGCATACGGCGCGCAGGACATCACCATTGATGGCACGACCATCGCTGGCGATGAGCGTCGCTACGAAGGCTTCCATGCCAACGCGGCCATGCGGACGGATCCCATCGTCACCAACACCTGTCTCTTCGATCCCGTTGGAGGATCGGCGGTGTTCTACGATACGCTGGTGAAGGTGGAGAAGGCGTAGAGCCAGCCATCAGTGAACAGTAATCAGTGGGGGGTGAGGCGAAAGGTGCTTCATCCCCCACTGGCGAAAGGAAATTCCCATGTTTCGATTAGGCCCCACTGAATTGATGATCATCCTCGGCATTCTCATCCTCCTCTTCGGAGTGGGAAGGATTGGTAAAATCGCTGGCGAACTCGGCTCTGGCATCCGCGCCTTCAAATCTGGCTTGCAAGGCGATGAAGAAAAAGCCGACTGACAACTGAATCCCTCCGAAGCCTGCCCGCCTACCGTACCGCGAAATTCATTTCGCACCATGGCGCCAGGACTGTAATGCAAAATTGATTTCGCATTACCAGGTGGATGCGGAAACGCCTCCATCCCCCATGTTTGGAAAGGAGACTCCCCTCGCCCTCCCGCGCTGTCTCCTTTCATTGAGACAGCGTTTTTTGTCGTAGAGCGCAAACGACCAAGAGGCTAACCGACCATGAGACCATTAGACGACCTCCTTGCCATCTCCTCCCGCGACCACTCACACCTTTGCCCGCGCCAGATACTCGGTGTGCGGATGGGGCTGGCCGGCCTATCTGCTCTCGACTTCGACGCGCCTCCCGAGAAGAAGCGTCTCCTCATCATCGCCGAAACGGACGGTTGCTTCGTGGACGGTCTCTCCGCCGCGACCAGTTGCACAGTGGGGCGTCGGACTCTGCGCGTGGAGGATTACGGCAAAGTCGCCGCAACCTTCGTGGATACGCAAACGGGTCGCGCCTTTCGCGTCGCGCCTGCGCTGGATGTCCGCCAGAGGGCATACGCGTACGCGCCCGCGGAACCGCGTCACTACTTCGCGCAGATGGAGGCGTATCAAGTCATGCCTGATGACGAGATGTTCACCGTCGCCGAAGTGACATTGACCACGTCCATCGAAGCCATCCTCTCGCGGCCTGGCTTGCGCGTCCATTGCAATGTGTGCGGCGAAGAAATTATGAACGAACGCGAAATCAAACAAAACGGCTTGACCCTGTGCAAGACCTGCGCGCACGGTGGGTACTATCAAATCGTAGAGCGAGATAGTATCTCGCTTTTCCTGCAACAGGAAGCCGCGTTATGATCGTCACCATCAAACTCTTCGCGACCCTAAAAGACAAAGCGCAAGACAGTCAACTCGCGCTGGAACTCAAGCAGGCTCAACCCCGTGTGACGGATTTACTGGCCGAAATCGTCGCGCAGAAACCATCCCTCGAATCTTCCATGAAATCCATCCTCGTGGCGGTCAATCACGAATTTGCCTTCCCCGAGCAGGTCATTTCGCCGCAGGATGAAATCGCCCTATTTCCGCCCGTCAGCGGAGGCTGATGATGAACTCTCTCCTTTATTTACTGGTTCCCATGATCGCTTTTCTTTACGCCAGCGTCGGCTTCGGCGGCGCGACGGGCTACCTGGCCGTGATGAGTCTCTTCGGAATCCCGCCGCAGGAGATGGCCACCACCGCTCTCGTTTTGAACATCCTCGTTGCGGGCATTTCGTTTTCATCGTTTTATCGCGCCGGACATCTGCGCCGCGACCTGCTCCTGCCTTTCGTAGCCGCGTCGGTTCCCGCCGCGTTTCTGGGCGGATACTTCAAAATCACCGACGATATCTATTCCATCCTGCTCTACTCTGTTCTGACTTTCGTCGCCATCCGCTTGTTGTTCTTCACTTACAGGCAGGAAGACAGCCTGCCCCTTCGCCCCATTCCACTTGCATGGGGGCTCCTCATCGGTTTTGGGATCGGCCTGCTTTCGGGCATGGTCGGCATTGGTGGCGGAATTTTCCTCTCGCCCGTCATCATCTTCGCACGCTGGGGAAATGCCAAACAAGCCTCCGCGGTGGCCGCGGCCTTCATCGCCCTTAATTCGATCAGCGGCCTGGTGGGACGCGTGGCCGGCGGGACATTTGAACTCACCTCGTTTGGAATCTCGCTTCTTCCCTTTGGGTTAGTGGGCGCGCTGGCGGGCAGTTACTGGGGCGCGATCCGCTTCAACGGCATCCACCTGCGTCGCGCGTTAGGGGCGGTCATGTCGTTTGCGGTCACCAATTTTTGGTGGATGTTGTGGAGATAATGTGAATCAGGCATGGCGTATCCTGGTAAGAGGCAGTGGCGATGTTGGCTCGGCCGTTGCCCATCGGTTGTTTAAAGCGGGATATGC
>JACRBL010000032.1 GCA_016234485.1 Chloroflexota bacterium | reverse complement strand
TGCCCGAAGCCTGCGTCAAATTTTTTAAGTCGGTGGTTTCCCCATTTAGGGGACGACGCAAATCCTTTCGCCCCGACACGAAATAGGAAGGACGCAGGCTTGCCCGAAGCCTGCGTCAAATTTTTTAAGTCGGTGGTTTCCCCATTTAGGGGACGACGCAAATCCTTTCGCCCCGACACGAAATAGGAAGGACGCAGGCTTGCCCGAAGCCTGCGTCAATTTTTTAAAATAAAACTTCCGAAGTCTCAGAGACTTCGGAAGTTTTATTTTAAGAGGGCGCGCGCCACTCGGCGACGATCTCCAACTCGTTTTCTAGAAATCTTCGCTTCATTTCGTTGCGCTGAATCTTTCCGCTGGAGGTTTTCGCGACGGTTGCGCGGCGGATGAGGATGACCGCGTGGGCGCGAATGCCATGCTCGCGGGCGATGTTGGCGCGGATGGTCTTGATGACATCCTGCCAGTCCACGCCTTCGATTTCGCGGCGTTGCGTCTCGTGGACGACGATCAACTGCTCCACGTCGTTTTCGCTGATGGCGAAGGCCGCGCCGCCTCCCGCGCGCAGGGCGGGGTGAGTCTTCTCGACGGTCATCTCCACATCTTGTGGATAATAGTTCCGTCCGCGCACGATGAGCAAATCTTTTAATCGGCCCGTGATGTAGAGATGACCGTTGTGTAAAAAGCCGAGATCGCCCGTCCGCAGGAAGGGGCCTTCGTGCGAGCCGACGATATGCGCGCCGAAGGTGTGCTTGCTGTCTTCGGGACGGTTCCAGTAGCCCTCGGCGATATTCCCGCCCGCGATCCACACTTCGCCCACCTCGTTCTTTGCGCGGGCGTGACGCGCCTTCGGGTCGGCGATGACCACCTTGAGGTCCGCGAGCGGCGCGCCCGAACTGACCATCGTCAGCGTGTCGGATTTACCTGTGTCCTCGGTGGGGGTGACTTTCCCTTCCTCGAAGTCGTTGCGTTTGATCGTCAACGTGATGGTCTTCGACTCGTTGGTGTACGCCGAAACTTCGAGCGTGGCCTCGGCCAGTCCGTAACATGGAGCGAACGATTCGTGGCGGAACCCGAACGGCGCGAACTTTTTCGCGAAGGCCTCCTGCGTTTCGGCCCGCACAGGTTCGGCGCTGTTGTAGGCCAGTTTCCAACTCGAGAGGTCGAGCCCTTCGCATTTTTCCACGGGGATTTTATTGATGCACAATTCGTAGGCGAAGTTCGGCGCGCCGCTGGCCGTGACGCGATATTTGTGGATATTCCGCAACCAGCTGACAGGGTTCTGCATGAACATGATCGGGGTCATCATCAGGCTGGGCGTTCGATCAATCACCGTTTGAAACACAGAAACGAGCAAACCCATATCGTGAAAAAGCGGAGCCCAATTCAGCGCCGTCGATTCTTCGTTCAATTCAAATTTGCGCGTCTCACGGATGGCGTGCGCGTTGTACGAGAGGTTGCGATAGCTGATGATCACGCCCTTGGGAATGTTGGTGGATCCAGACGTGTATTGCATGAACGCCACCGACTGCGGCGTGATTTCGGGGATTTGCAGACTGCGCGCCTCTGCCGCCTGAATCGCCTCGCGTGTGACCCAGACCAGCGCGGCGAAATCGGGGAATTGCTCCGCCTCGGACATGAACGCGTGTTGGTACTCGGGAGTGGTTAACACGAGCCGCGCCCGCGCATCCTTCGCGATGGCCTCCAGCCTTTGCGCCGAGCGGTTCATCCCAGGAGGGTTGGTGGGGATGGGGATGATGCCCGCGTAGAGACAGCCGTACATCGCCACGATAAATTCCAGGCTGGTGGGGTAGACCAACAGGGCGCGCTGTCCAGGCTCGGCCACGCTTTGCAGATAGGCGGCCATCTCGCGCACCGCCGCGTCCATCTGGCGGTACGTCATGCTTTGGTTCTCCGCTTCCGAAGCGCCGAGCAGCATGTGCGAGAGGTGGTCGGGCGTCTCCTGCGCGCGGCGTTGGAGAATCTCCACGGGATTTATAAATGGGTAATCCATTTCTCTCCTTTAGCGTTCCGCCAGCCCAGTCAGAATCTTGTCAGTGATCTGTTCCACGGTGTCCATGTTTTCCACTGTCAATTCAGGGTCGGGGATGTAGAGGTTGAATTCGGTTTCGATAAACACGCCCACCTGCGCCATCGCGAACGAGTCGATCAGTCCGCTTGAAAAGAGCGGCTCATCGTTCTTCAGGACGTAGTCGGGATTCTTGAGCAGTTCCTTCAGCGTGAAGGCGCGCACTTTTTGCATTGTTTCATTTCGATCCATGAGAGACTCCTTGAAAAGTACCGCGAAATGTATTTCGCATTACGGATACACAAACACAGGCGGCGCGCTCTGCAACTGGTCAATCACAATCACGCCCAACGGAATGGCGGCCAGCAAAATGACGCGCGCCCAAACGCGCCACTTGCGGAATGTCAACTCGTCGTTGTTGCGATACTGGATCCAATCCACGAGCAAGGACAAAAGCAGGAGCGGCGCGACACGCAGGTCAAACATCTGCCCATCCCAGTTTTTGACGACCTGACGGAAGAAGACGCGCGCCTGAGTCAGATCCATCACGAACGGGACGGTGGCCGCGCCCATAAACGCCGCCAACCAGACCTTGTCCGCGATCCGGCGCCAGAGCGGAATCGCGGCCTGGGCCTGCGCGGGGCGGAACAACATCCGCACATTTTCGATGACGATGAACGCGCCCATCAACGCGCCCCACAAAAGGTGGTTGAGGTCCGCGCTGTGCCAGAGTCCGCTGGCGATCATGGTGGCAAGCGGAGGAAAGATCAGGTTGGGGATGTTGGTGCGACTTGGATTCTTGCGCAGGAAGGCGCGGCTGACGGGCATGTAGATGTAGTCGCGTAGCCATTGCGAGAGGCTGATGTGCCAGCGTTGCCAGAAATCGGAAAAGTCCTTCGAGAAGAAGGGCGAATTGAAGTTGCGCGTCAACTCGATGCCGAAGAGACCGCTCACACCGCGCACGATGTCGGTGTAACCCGCGAACTGGTTGTAGAGATAAATCATGTACGAGACCAGCGCCCACAACAGGACGAGCGCGCCATGCGAACCAGGGTCGCCGAGCGGAAGCGCGGGCCGCAGGAGGGTGAGCGCGCCGCCCAGAATGGCCGTGCGGAAGAGGCCAACCAGGATCAGCGTCAAACTGCGCGCGAGGGTTTCGTTGTCCACGATCAGCTTTTCGGCCAGCATCGGCAGGAACTTGCGAGCGCGTTCCAGCGGGCCGTTCAACAGTTTGGGGAACCAGGCCAGATAGAGCGCGAAGTCCACAAAGTTGGTGGAAGGTTTGGCGAGGCGCAGGTTGATATCGAGCAGGTACGAGATTCCATTCAGCGCGTAATACGACATGCCGATCGGCAGAACGAGCAGGGGCATGATGTCGAGCGGATTCACCTTCGTGAAGTCAATCATCCCTTGCAGGGCCTTGCCGCCGATCAAAAACCAGGCCATCATGCCGATATTGAACAGGATGCCTAACCGCAAAATGGCGCGCTTGCCCGATTTACTTTTATGCAACCAATGTGCGAGGCCGTAATCTACAGCGGTAATCGCAATCAGCAGGAGAGGGTAATAGAGAAAAGTTTGCGAATAGAAAAAATACGAAGCGGAGAGCAGAATCAGATTCTGAACCGTGCGCGGCGCGCCCAGATACGCGAGCATGTAATAAACTGCCAACGTGGCAAGGACAAAGAGGAGGAATTCCAGCGAAAGAATAGCCATGCTTTATTCTCCCGCGCTCGCGTCACGGACGGGGGGGAGCGGTCCGAGGACGCGTCCCGCCTCCTCGCCGAGCCACGCGCTAAACGGTCCCGCGCCGACGCTGTTGAGGTGATAAAGGTCGTACCAGCCGTCCTCGGGAATGTCCACATCGGGATTCACGTGCAGGAAGGCAATCCCGTGCGTGGCCGCGATCCCATCCAATTTTGCGTTGACCTTGTTGATGAAGGCCTTGATCTCATCCTTGGCCGCGCGCTCCACGCTGCGCGGGCCGCGCAGTTCCAGCAGGGCAGGGTGATAGGCCATCTCGGCCAGCAAAACCTGTGCGCCCGCCTGCTGGCTGAAGGCGATCGTCTCTTCCAGCGCGGCCAGATTGCGGTCCGAGACGCCGAAATCGCCAAACTCGAGGATCAGGTTTTTTACGAACCCTTCCTCCACAGGAAGATTGGGATTGATGAATTTATCGGAAAGCGCGAAGCCGTTTTTTCCGATCTCGCCATCCCACTTGTGCGCCTCTCGCAAGACTTCGGCCATTCTCATTTCGAACGGCGCGGAATAGCTCAGCAGGTTCAGCCCGCGCCACGCGTAGGAATGATCGGTGAGCCAGCCATTGAACCAGCCGTCGTAGAGTCCCTGCAACGAAAAGGGAGTGGTCTGATATTGAAGCCAATCGTTTTCCTTGAAACGCTCGTCAATTTGAAACTCGCGTCCCTCGGTGTAATCGAGGTAACTCGTGCCGATCACCACCAGACGCGGATGATAACGCTCCACCAGAATTTTATTCAGGACGGACGTGCTCCAAACCTGCGAACCCGTCACGCCAAAGTTATAACAGGTCACCTTTTCGCCGTTCGTGGTCGCGAACGATTGCGCGAAAATTTGCGGGTCCATTTCACGGAAGGCCTGCGAACTGCCGAAGATGAAACAATCGGGCGCGCCATTCTCGCGGACGAAGGCATCCAGGTAGTTGATTTGCAATTCCAACTGGGTGTGGTTCGTGCCATAAGCCTGATAGGGGATTTGCGCCTGCACGAACGAGGCACGCGCCACGATCTCTGCCAAAACGCAGGCGAGCGCGAACAGAATCGCCGCGTAGGCGAAGATGGACGCCCCGCCGCGATGGATTTTTAGCGAAACTTGTTGTTCTAACTCTGCCAAGAAACTTCCTCCAGCCGATTTAAGCCCCATCATTCTACCCGATTCCAGATAAAAACGGATGAACGGAGGGCAGAGATAAAACAGAAGTCAGGCATACTCAAGGTTGAGTTTCTGCAAAATGGTTGTAAAATGGAACATGAAATTAGGATTGAATTATTTTTCATTGCCGATCGGAAGAAGAATAGGACACAGCATGACCCCCTTCAAGAATGCAATCTGGAAATTCGTTATTATTTTTTGCCTGATCACTTTACCTGCCTGTCAGTTTCGGCGACAACGGAATCAAGAACCGTCTACTGTCCCCTCAATGACAACCATCGCCCCTCCTTCTGATGAACCAGCCATCGTTCCATTGCGATTCGTCACTGGCAGGAACGATTACGTTAGAACTATTGATGACACCCAACGCAGGTTCATCGTTTATGTGCCGGGCGGCTACGATCCCAGCCGCCCGACGCCTGTCGTGATCATTTACCATGCCTCAAACCATAACGGCGCTTCGATGTATGAGAACACCAACTGGGCTGCCAAGGCCGAGCAGGAAAACTTCATCGCTGTTTTCCCCACCAGTTGGAAGTATTTACTTACCTCGTCCAATGAGGTTGAATCCAAGTGGAATGACCTTGTGATGGAAGTCACCGAACCCACCGTGGAATTCAAAGACGATGTTCACTTCACGAAAGTGATCCTCGACCATCTCGACGCCACCTTCAACGTGGATGAAAAGCACATTTATGCAACAGGTTCCTCGAATGGCGGCTATTTCGTGATTACCCGCCTGCTTCTCCAGATGAGCGATGTGTTCGCCGCATTCGCCACAGCCCAGGTAGGACCGGATATCCAGACGGAGGTTGATACAAGCGCTATCACAGCCAGGGCCAACGCCTCACTCTATAAGATATTCGGCACACAGGATGGATTGGTCTCTGCAGGAATGGGACTCCCTCTGCCATTTCCGTTCAGCGCCGAAGATATCATGAACCATCCCAACTTTAGAACGATGTTGCTCAAGATGACAACTGTGCTCGACCTCGACATGTCTTACACGGCGCTATCCGATCCGAATTTCACCACCCTCACGTTCGATCAGAGCCGGGTCGGCGCGGATAACGAATTTATTTTTCAGATGATACGCGGTATGAACCATCTTTATCCGGACGGAAACAACAACCTCGCCGGTCTGGACGCGGCTGATGTATTCTGGGACTTCTTTATGCGACATTCAAAACCATGATTAGATAGAATTTATGAAGAGGCCGTCATCGCAGAGATGACGGCCTCTTTTTTAGGAAGGAAATACCTACTCGTTCAGCCAAAACCGTCCATCGCGCGTGAGCAGGGCGTCCGCCTCAGCGGGTCCCCAGCTGTTCGGAGCGTAAACAACCACAGGGGGAGTCTGAAGCGTTTCCCATGTCTGGAGGATGGGGTCCATTAATCCCCAGGCGGTCTCCACTTCGTCTGCGCGGGTGAACAGGGACGCGTCCCCCTGAATGGCATCGAGTAGCAGTCGTTCGTAGGATTCGGGGATGACGGTTGGGCCGAAAGCCTCGGCGTAGTGGAATTCCATGTCCACCGAGCGCGTCTCTGAAACGGTGTCGGGGGCTTTGGCTTCGAAGCGCAGGTGCACGCCCTCGTCGGGCTGGATGTAAAGCACGAGCATGTTGGGAGCCATCTTTTTTTCAGGCGGCATGGGGAACATTGCCAGCGGCGGCTCTTTGAATCGGATGATGATCTGGGTTTGTTTTTCGGCCATGTTCTTGCCCGATCGCAAATAGAATGGGACGCCCTGCCAGCGCCAGTTGTTGATGAAGAAACGCAGGGCCGCGTAAGTGGGCGTGGACGATTCGGGCTTGACTTCTGGCTCGTTCCGATACCCGGCGTATTGCGCGCGGACGGTGTTCTCGGCCACCTGCGCGGGCGTCATCGGTTGGATGGCGCTCAACAATTTGACTTTTTCATTACGGAGCGCGGTCGCGTTGAATGAAGAGGGCGGCTCCATCGCGACCAGCGTCAAAAGTTGGAGCAGGTGGTTCTGGAACATGTCGCGTAGGACGCCGACGGAATCGTAGTAACCCGCGCGGTGCTCGACACCCACTTTTTCCGCCACCGTGATCTGCACGTGGTCAATATAGTTGCGGTTCCAGATCGGTTCAAAGATGGTGTTGGCAAAGCGCGTGAACAAAATATTTTGCACGGTCTCCTTGCCGAGATAGTGGTCAATGCGATAGATCTGGTTTTCCTGAAGAACTTTGTGCGCCTGCTGGTTGAGCGCCTGCGCCGAAGCCAGGTCGGTGCCGAACGGCTTCTCGACGATCACACGCCGCCAGCCGCCGTCCTCAAGTAGTTGACCCGTCAGCCCGAGCAGGTCAATGATATTGGGAAAAATCGTCGGCGGGATCGCCATGTAAAACAGACGGTTTGCCGGGCCGCCTTCGATTTCGCTGAGGCGTTCGCCCAGTTTCTTAAAATCGGCCAGGTCGGTGTAGCGTCCCTGGTGATAATAGAGGTTTTTTGAAAAGATTCCCCATTCCTCATCGGTGAACTTGAAGTTGGCGAACTGATCCATGCCTTCGCGTACGCGCTGGCGGAAGGTCTCGTCGGTGAAGGGCGTGTTGCCGAATCCGATGATGTTCAACTGCTTCGGCGTCTTCCGCTTGCGAAACAGGTTGAACAACGATGGCGCAAGTTTGCGTTGGGCCAGGTCGCCCGACGCGCCGAAGATGATGACGGAGGTGGGATTTTGTTTGGTCATGATAATTTCCATCGTCACTGCGAGACGGTGTTCTTCCGTCGAAGCAGTCTCCTCGCGTACGAGGGGATTGCTTCGGGAAGAACGCCCTCGCAATGACGGGTTAATCTTTCTTCACCGCGTGACCGCCGAACTGGTTGCGCAACGCGGCCAACATGCGCGCCGAAAAATTCTCCTCGTCGCGGCTGGCGAAGCGCATCTGCAACGCAAGCGTGATGACGGGCGCTGGCACGTCCAGATCAATGGATTCAAACACCGTCCACCGTCCCTCGCCCGAATCGGCCACCCAGGGTTTGATCTCGTCGAGCGACGCGTCCTCGTCGAGGGCGCGCGCCGCCAGGTCCAACAGCCACGAGCGGACGACGCTTCCATCCTGCCAGATGTGCGAGACCTGCGCCAGGTCCAGCCCGAAATCTTTTTTCGCCTTCAGGAGGCTGAACCCCTCCGCGAAAGATTGCATCATTCCATATTCGATTCCGTTGTGGATCATCTTGACGAAATGCCCCGCGCCGTGCGGACCGACGCGTCCCCAGCCCTTGTCCGCGTTTGGGGCGAGCGTCTCGAAAATGGGACGCATCTTTTCCGTGACCTCGGGCTGGCCTCCGATCATCAGGCTGTAACCTTCGCTGAGGCCCCAAATCCCGCCGCTGGTGCCGCAGTCTACAAAATCAACGCCCTTCGCTTCCAGTATTTGCGCGTGGCGGATCGTGTCTTTGTAATTCGAGTTGCCGCCGTCCACGATGATGTCACCTTTGTTCAGCAAGGCCGCGGCCTTTTCGATGGTCTCGGTGGTGGCCGCTCCCGATGGGACCATGAGCCACACCACGCGTGGAGTTTGCTTGAGTTTCCCAACGGTTTCCTCGAGCGAGTGCGCGCCATCCACGCCGAGCGCGACCGCCTCCTCCACGTTCGCGGCGGTGCGCGCATACCCGACCACACGATGCCCGCCGCGTGTCAAACGCACCGCCATATTCAATCCCATTTTTCCCAAACCAATCATTGCGAGTTCCATAAATGGTCCTTCATTACTCCCCTCTCCCTATTTGGGAGAGGGACTAGGGGTGAGGGCCGATCCCGCCGCCTCATCCACCATCCATGTGACCTGTCCCTCGGTGGGCTGGATGCGTTTGGCGGGAATTAATTCAGACGAATTATAGTCGTCAAACACCCCCCTTAAAGATACAGCTTTGTTCGCGCCCGCGACTAGGAAAAGCGCCTGCCGTGCGTCGTTGAATACGAGCGGAGTCAATGTGACTCTCTGCGCGGGACGACCTTGATAATTTGCAGTCACCGCGATGACAGGCTCGGTCACATCCACAGGTGAGCCAGGGAAGAGCGAAGCGGTATGCCCGTCCTCGCCCATGCCGAGCAGGACGAGATCGAAGCGCGGCCAGTCAAGATTTGGGGCGGCAAACTCTTTCAAGACGCGGGCATAGTCCGCGGCCGCCGCGTCTGATTCGAGTTCTGTGGCAACGCGGTGAATATTCTCCGATGGAATGGGGATATGCTTCAACAAAACCTCGCGCGCCTGTCCATAATTGCTTTCGGGATTCTCGGGCGGAACCAATCGCTCGTCTCCCCAAAAAATGTGGACGCGCGTCCAGTCAATCGGTTTGCGCGCCAGCAGGCGATAAAGCCCCATCGGAGCGCTTCCGCCGCTGAGCGCGACCAGGAATCGTCCGCGCTCGCGGATGGCCTGCGTCGCCAGCGCGACAAACAATTCCGCCGCCGCGCGACTCAATTCATTCGCTTCTTTGAAAATCCGAATCGTCGGTTTCATGCCTGCCATTCCATGTGGCGTTTCAGCACGCGCCGTGCCGCCGCGCCGACCTCGGCCAACACGTGAGCATTCGTCTCGCCGGAAACGACCTCGCCAAAGGTGACGCGCGGCGTCAGGCCGAAGAGTTCGCGGCCGCTCAGAGTTTGACGCAAAAACTGATAGATGAAGGCCAGCCGCTGTCTATCGGGACGGGCGCGGCGCATCCACGTGATTGGGTGACGCATCGCCGTCCGTGAGATGACGCCGCTGGCGATGGTCACCAGCACGCGCGTCCGCGGGACGCGTTCGAGGAAAATTTCCAAACTGCGCGACCACTTGTCAAATTCGCCGTCAGGGTTGGGCATCCAATCGGGGTCGGCTTCGATGCCGCCGCGCGCAAAGATCAGCAACGCGCCCCCGTCCTTCAAGTGGCGGATGCACTTGCGGATGACGGCCATTCGCCCGCTCGTATCCTGCGGCCCTGGCGCGTAGATGGCGTGCTCGCTGACGTGCGGCATGTTTTCAAAAAAGGGAATGTCGCCGATGATGATCTTGTAATCGGGCCGCTCAACGTGCGCGGAGATAACGAGCGAATCCACTGCGGCGGGATGATTGGCCGCGATCACCAACGGACCTTCGGGAGGGATGATCTCCGCGCCGCGCGCCGCGTAGCCTTTGACGAATTTTGGCAACGCCCAGTGTGCGCCCGCCGCGATACCTCCTTCGGCCACCACGCGGTCGAGTCCGGCGCCCAGTTCCGCGAAGCGCCGCGCCGCCTTCCCGAGAAGCGCGCGGATCATGCTTCGCACGCGTTCGTTCTGCGGCAGGGCGAGGGCCTTGTTCATATCGTAGATGAGGGCGTCGTGCAGTTTTTGGGTCTCCGCTTCCAAGTTCATGGCTGACTCCTTGGGAAAAGTGTAGCATAAATTTGGATTTGGACTAAAATTCAATTATGCCATCCATTGACCTCACACGCCTCCAATCGCATCGTGCGCGGACTTTCAACCTGCCTCCGTTTAAGCGGCTTTCCACGCCCGCCCAGGCGCTCCGCTTCGTGGACGCGCGCGGCTTCGTCTACTTTTGGCCGATCAAAGGGATAGACCTCCCCGCCCTGTGGACAGCCGTCGCGGGCGACCGCCCCGTAGCCGACGCGCACGACGACCCTGGTCACGTTACCTGGGGCTGGAAGGACGGCGCGCTCGATAAGAAAATTTGGTACTACGGAAAAATTTTGCGCCGCAAAGCTACGATGATCTCGCTGGAAATCGCGCCCTATTTTTACGCCCTCTCGGAAAATTACGGCTCGCCCGATGAAGATTATCTTATCGCCTATCGCGAGGGACGTCTCACCCAGGCCGCGAAGCAGATCTACGAAGCGTTGGTGGATAACGGCGCGCTCAACTCCATTGACCTGCGCCGCGCCGCCAAACTGGCGAACGAGAAAGAGTCGGAGTTCAACAAAGGACTGGAGCAATTGCAATCCGATTTCAAGATTCTGCCCATTGGCGTGGCGGAGGCGGGCGCGTGGCGATATTCGCACATCTACGAACTGACCGCGCGCCATTTCCCCGATTTGCCTGAGCGGGCGCGTTCCATCTCCGAATCCGCTGCGCGGGCGAAGTTGCTCGAACTCTACTTTGCCTCCGTCGGCGCGGCGCAACTCCGCGATGTGATCAAACTCTTTGGATGGAAAAAAGAGATCGCGGAGCGGGCGGTCAATAAGTTGGTGGAAACAGGCGAAATAAAAAAAGCCAGCCATCCCAAACATGAAGGGGAATGGCTGGCAGTCCGTGGCGTTTACAAATAGGAGAATCCCATGCTCGAAATCGCCATCATGATCGAAGGACAGAACGGCCTGACGTGGCCGCGCTGGCAGAACATTGTCCGCTTTGCGGAAGATTTGGGATTCGTCGGTTTGTATCGCTCTGACCATTTCACGAACTCCAATCCACCCGACAAAGAATCGCTGGAGATGTGGGTCTCATTGACGTGGCTTGCCTCGAACACGAAGCGCATCGAATTCGGACCTTTGGTTTCGCCTGTCTCGTTTCGCCACCCCGCGCTGACGGCGCGTATGGCCGCGGCGGTGGATGACCTCTCTGGCGGACGCCTCACCCTCGGCCTCGGCGCGGGCTGGCAGGAGCGCGAACACCGTCACTTTGGCTTTGACCTGCTCAATCTTGCCGACCGCTTCGACCGCTTCGAGGAGGGATTGGAAGTGGTCACACGCCTGCTGAAAAGCGACCAGCCTGTCTTTTTCGAGGGGAAATATTTCTCGCTCCACGAGGCCATCCTGCTCCCGCGTCCCCAGCGGACGGGCGGGCCGCGCATCCTCATCGGTGGGATCGGCCCCAGACGCACTCTGCCTCTCGTGGCGCGCTTCGCGGACGAGTGGAATTGCATGTTCTCCACCGCGGACGCGTTCTTCAAGTTGAACTTGACGTTGGATGATTTGCTCATTCACGGCGAGCGCGATCCCAAATCTGTGCGCCGCTCGATGATGACAGGATGTTATTTTGGCGCGGACGATTCCGCCGTCCAGCAAAAATTACAAGCGCGCGGCAGGACGTTTGAGCAACTCCGTCAGGTTGGCGCGATCGTGGGGACGCCGAACCAGGTGAAGGAACAATTGCTCGCACTGGAGGAAGTCGGCCTCCAACGCGTCATGCTCCAATGGCTGGATCTGGATGATATGGAAGGCCTGGAAGCGTTGGCGAAAGCGACAAATTTGTAAAAGATGACAAACGGGGGACGAAAACGCGCGGGGCGCTACTTGTATTTAAATTCGCATTGTCTATAATGAAATTGACGATTGTATTCGTCCAGTTTTAATTTGAGACCGGGAGGGTCCCATGAAAACATATTTCCGCTTCGCCTTGAATCTGCTCGTCGCTGGCTGTCTGCTGGCGATGACCGCGGCCGCTACGAGGTCCGCATCGATGCGACAGACGGATAACGCCAATCCGCCGGATAGCGTCGTCAAACTGATCTTCATCCACCATTCCACGGGCGAAAATTGGCTGACCGA
The DNA here is from genome assembly GCA_016234485.1 of Chloroflexota bacterium. GTDB lineage: Bacteria > Chloroflexota > Anaerolineae > Anaerolineales > Villigracilaceae > Denitrolinea. The sequence goes on along the minus strand of JACRBL010000032.1, from coordinate 43,935 downwards.
TGGTTATGGTAATTTGGGGAAAACGCTTGGACAGAACAACTACTTCGTCAGCGATACAAATTATGGCTGGGGGCCGAACGCCATTGGCGACCGCACCGACATCCCGAATTGGACGGAATGGTTTGCCAGCGCCGATACGCCGACCTACATGAACGCGCTTTACGCGGAGAGCGGACAACATTCCAGTTATACGCGCACGCTTGCCGACCCAGGCGGGCAGAACGAGATCGTGATGTTCAAATCATGCTTCCCCAATTCCGCGTTGGAGGGAGGCCCGAACGATCCGCCCGATCCGACAGTGGGATTGACAGTGGGACATGCCAAATACGTCTACAATACCATCCTGCCCTATTTCGCTGCACATCAGGATAAATTGTTCATCATCGTCACTGCGCCGCCCCTTTCCGATGGAACCTATGCCAAAAACGCGCGCGCCTTCAATAACTGGCTGGTTTACCATTGGCTATATGAGAACAACTATATCTATGGCAATGTGGCGGTTTTTGATTTCTACAATGTGTTGACGCATCCATTGGCTCATCATTATTTCCACAATGGAGATGTGATCCATCAATTTAGAAGCCACAACACGCTTTATTACCCCTCGGGTGACGACCATCCATCCATCGCGGGAAGTCAAAAAGCCACCGCAGATTTTGTTCCGTTGTTGAATGTCTATTATCGCCGTTGGAAGAACGGAGCGCATAACATCGCCTTCAAATCCAATCCCACGCAGGATGGCCGGATTTTGGAATCGGCGCAAAATAGCGGCGTGGGCGGAAGCGTGGATAACGCCGCGCGCACTCTTCGCCTGGGAGACGACGCGCAAAATCGCCAGTACGTGTCCATCCTTTCATTCAACACGGCCAGCCTGCCGGATAATGCCGTGATTGTTTCGGCTTTGGTTAAAGTTAAACTCAGCAGTCTTGCTGGGCAAAACCCCTACACGTGGAGTACTGGGTTGTTGCTCGATATTCGGAAAGGCGCGTTCAATGGAAACGCCGCATTGGAGGCCGCGGATTTTCAGGCCGCGCCAACCAGTTATTCACTGGCCTGGTTCAATAAAATTTCCATGCAAAATTGGTTGAACGCTCCAATTTACTCCGCGGGAGGCAGCGGCAATTTTAGCGATATTAACAGGGCTGGCCTCACGCAAATGCGCCTGCGCTTTGCAATGGAAAGCAACGACAACAACGCGGCGGATTATCGTGCGTTCCTTTCGGGAAATACCGCATTCAAACCCGTCCTCTGGATCACGTATTACGTTCCGTAAAACATCAGGCGAGGAGAGAACCATGTCACGCACCTCTGCTTGGAGATTGTCCATCGCCCTCCTGGTGATCTTGACCCTCACCGCCGCGACGTGGATGCCCGCGCCCGCGCAACAATCCATCAACGCCGAGCCGCCCGACCATGTGGTGAAACTTGTCTTCATCCACCACTCCACGGGCGAGAATTGGCTCACCGACGGCTACGGCGACCTGGGTCGCGCGCTCGGTGAGAATAATTATTTCGTCAGCGACACGAACTACGGCTGGGGTCCCGATGCCATCGGCGACCGCACCGACATCCCCAACTGGACGGAGTGGTTCGCCAGCGCCAACACGCCCACCTACATGGACGCGCTCTTCCGCGAGTCCGGGCAACACGCCTCGTACACGCGCACCCTCTCCGATCCTGGCGGTGAGAACGAGATCATCATCTTCAAATCCTGCTTTCCCAACTCCGCGCTGGAAGGAAATCCCAATGACCCGCCTGGCACATACGAAGAACTTTCCGTCAGCGGCGCGAAATACGTCTACAACAGCATCCTGCCATATTTCGCCTCACGCCCCGACAAACTTTTCATCGTCATCACCGCGCCGCCGCTGTCCGATTCCACCCATGCCAAAAACGCCCGCGCCTTTAACAACTGGCTCCTCAACGACTGGCTCAGCGAAAACAATTACACCCTCAACAACGTAGCCGTCTTCGATTTCTACAACATACTAACTGGACCTGAGGCACACCATCGGATAAATGGTGAGTGGGTAGAGCATGCCCCAGGTCACCGCAACACGCTGGCCTATCCCTCGGGCGACGACCACCCGAACGAACGCGGCAGTCAAAAAGCCACCGAAGAATTTGTGCCGCTGCTGAACTACTTCTACCATCGCTGGGAGGATAGCGGGACAGCCTCTGCGCCTCCATCTGGACCCGCGGTGGGCGCGGCCACCGAAGCGCCGATTCCGCCCGAGGTCGCTTCCGGCGCACAAACCACAGTGGGCGTGATCGACGACTTTGAAGGCGCGCCGCCCGCGCATACCTCTGGTTGGGAGGGATATTTTCAAGACAACACCGACACGCAACTCACCTGCCGCGCCGACTCATCCACCGCGCACGCGGGCTCAGCCTCCCTGCAATTCCAATTCGACGCGCAAGCCAACACCTGGGCCACCTGCGGCTTTTATTTCGACACCACCCAAAACTGGAGCGCGGGGCAGGGACTCTCCTTCTATCTCCGCGCCGACCGCGCGGGCCTTTCATTTGACGTGAGCATGTATGGCGGCTCGCCTGGCGGACGTTCCACCTATGTCTATCACGCCCAAACCCCCACAGGCAGTGACGCGAATTGGGTTCTGGTGCAAATTCCGTGGAGCCAAATCCAACGCGCCGAATGGGAGGAGAACGCGGGCGCGCCCTTCAATCCCGCCGAAGTGACAGGCTTCTCCATCGGCCTCTCCGCGCCCGAATCCGCGCGTGCCGCTGGCACGATCTGGCTCGACGATCTCTCCCTGCTTGGTACAGAGCCAGTCGCGCAACCCTCCGCTCCGACCGAATCAACCCCGCCCGAAGAATCAGGAGGAGGCGGATTCAACTGCGGCGGCGCGACCCTCGTCCCGTTCGCGTTGATCGGTTTTGCATTTTTCAGGAAACGTCCAAAAATGGACGCATGAACGCCGTGAACTCCTCGCGGAATCGTGGACGTGAAAATCGGGACGCGTTGGCTCGCATGGCCGACGCGTCCCATTGCTTCATCCCTGACCAGCCGCGGGACACGGTTTCGAGGAGTGCTTCCACGCTTTGACGTTCCACCAGCATGCCCGTCTCGCCGTCCATCACAATTTCTGCCGCGCCGCCCCTGCCATACGCGATCACGGGACAGCCTGCCGCCTGCGCCTCCACCATCGCGATCCCGAAATCTTCCACCGCCATGTGGATGAAGGCGCGGGCGCGGCTCATCAGATCGGCCACAACTTCATCGGGCTGATGCCCCAGCAGTTGGACGGTTGCTCCCGCCAGCCTTTGCAGGCGCGGCAGTTCGGGTCCATCGCCAGCGACGAGTAGGGGGAGTTTCAGTCGGTTGAAGGCCTCCACGATCAAAGCGGTCATCTTGTAGGGGACGAGTCGCGATACGACGAGATAAAAATCTTCGCGTGGTTTCGAGAAATCAAAACGTTCAACGTCTACGGGTGGGTGGATGACGCGCGCTTCGCGTCCCCACGCGGCGCGGATGCGAGCCGCTGTCCACGCGGAGATGGCGAGCAGGCGATCCGCGCGGGCGGCCGCGGACGCGTCCCAACGGCGGAGCGCGCCCAACGTCACGCGCGCCGCGAAGCCGAGCAGGGATTTGTCTAGGTGATGGAGTCGTAGATAGTCATCCTGCAAATGCCAGGCGTAGCGCATCGGCGTGCAGACGTAGGAGATGTGCGTTTGGTTGGGGGAGGTCTTCACCCCATGCGCCACCGCGTGCGAAATGGACAGGACGACGCGATGATCGCGCACATTCAGCGATTCGATGGCGAGCGGCATGAGCGGAAGCAGGCCGCGGTAGAGATGTTCCACGCGCGGAATTTTTTGCAGGAAGGTGGTCGTGACGGCGCGGCCTTCGAGCGGCGTGCCTTTAAGATTGCGCGCGTTGTGGATGAGCGCGTGGAGTTCGGAGCGCGGGTACATGGCGAGAATCTCCGCCAGTAATTTTTCCGAGCCGCCGTAAACATTCAGCCATTCGTGGACGAGCGCGATGTCGGTCATATGTTTTTCAGAATGGCTTCAATTCTGCGGGCTGAGTCGTCCCACGAAAATTGCGCGGCGCGTTGCAGTCCGCGGGCGCGTAATTCGTTTGCCAGCGCTGAATCTTTCGCGATGGTCTGCATCGCTTCCGCGATCCCGTTCGTGTCCAGCGGATCGACAAAAAGCGCCGCGTCGCCAAGAACTTCGGGAAACGCGGATGTGTTCGACGCGATCACCGCCGCGCCGCAGGCCAGCGCTTCGAGCGCGGGCAGGCCGAAGCCTTCATAAAGAGAGGGGATTACAAGGGCAGTTGCTGCAGAATACAACGCGGGCAAATCCACATCGGGGACGCGGCCGATGTAGGTCGGATGTTTGTCGTTTGGCGCGGGTCTCCGATTTCCAGATGCGAAGACCGTTCCTTCCGTACCGACGATGACCAACTCGAAGTGACCGTCACTTCGTTCCCATGCCTCAATCAACCTCCCCAAATTCTTGCGCGGCTCCAGTGTTCCGACAAAAAGAAAATACGGCTTCGTGAGATTGTATTTTCCCTTCATCGCATCAATCGCCCGTGTGGACTGTGGCCCGAACGGTTTGCCGACGCCATTCGGGATCACGCGAATTTTTTCAGCGGGAATGTTCAAGTGGAATTGCAATCTCTCACGCGAGAATTCTGAAACCGTGAGAATCATTCGGACTTGCTTCACGAGAATTTTCCACGCCAGACGCGTCCACAAAGCAAACGCGGGACGAAACCATTCGGGATGGTCGAACACGCTGGCATCGTGGAGCGTGACGGCCTGCGCGCGGACTGTCCACGGGCCGGCGTTGGCGGGTGAAAAGAGAATCTCGCCGCGTCGGAGCCGCGCGGGCAGGATGAGTTGCTCCCACGCGTGGCCCGCCAAAAGTCCACGTGGACGCGAGGGTGTGAGGCGACGTGCCGAGTCCAGCCGCGAGGAAATCTCGAAGGCGTAGCGATCCACGCCTGTGATGCGGCGGGTGAGAAACCGTCCATTGACCGCGATGCTAGGAGGCATGCGCGTTTTCTCCGAGCCAGAGTCCAACGGCAAGGGAAAGCATGATGCGGCCAGGCGCGAGCGTCCAGAAATAATGATCGAGGAGCGCGATGATGCCGATGCCCGCGAGAACGGCGCTGATGAGAATGGCGTTTGGCTGTTGCATTCGATAGATTCTCCGCCCGATCTCAATGGCGACCCATGCAAGGAGGAGGAAGCCCGCGAGCCCAAGTTCCGTCAGCGCGAGCAGGGGGATGTTGTGGACAGGCTCGACGAAGTTGTACTGCCCCTCCCGCTTGGCGAGCAGGATGATGAACGAGCCGATGCCAACTCCAGTGAATGGTCGCTCGCTGGTCATTTTCAGGCCATGTTCGATGAGCCAGAATCGTCCTGTTACCGCGAGTTCGGTAGTGGATGCTGAAGAGACTCGGCTGAGGGTCTGTGCGCGGAGCGGAAATAATGTCAGTGCGAAAGTAGCGATAATTACGCCAATGACGATCATCGTTTTTTGCGCGCCGAGAAATTTGGATTTCAAAAATAGGATCGCGACGAATGCGGCCAGCGCGAGCCAGGCTGAGCGAGAAAAGGTTAATACGAGGGCGTGAGAGCCAGCCGCAATGAGGAACAGGGCGAACCAGTTGGGACGTTCTTTGCGGAGAAAAAGCGCGACGGGTCCCAGCAGGCAAAGCAAGATCAGTCCGCCCAAAATGTTTGGATGCGGCAGAGTCCCGTAGGCGCGCAGGACGAGTTCGCCGTTGGGTAAATTCAAAATGCTCGCGCCTTTTGTAAACGGCTCAAGCAGGCCAGGCCAATTCAGTTGGAGCGGCTCCAGAAACGCGGTGGATTGAGAATAAAAGCCGATCAACGCCGTGAAGATTTGCAAGGTCAGCGCGGCGGAAAGTCCCAGTAGAACGGCTTTCCAGTTTTGATTCCAATCGCGCAGGGAAAGCATGAGCGCGAACCCGACCCAAAAGTGGACGGATAGATACAGCGAGGTGCGCCAGTCCGCTGACCAGAAAACGCTGAGCGAAATTAAGACGCAGAGCGCAAGCATGAGTTTGACGAGGAGGCTGGCGCGGAAAATATTTCGCGGCTGGAGATTTTTCGATGCCGCCTGGACGACGATCCACAGGACAACCGCAAGGAGCATGAATCCGTCGCTGAGAAAAAATAGCGCGTGGTCGTAGGTGAAATAAACCTGCTTATGCTCAAAAGCGCCGACGAGTTTGTAATACCAAAAACACAGGCTGACAGGAATTAATCCAACCACGAAGGCGTGCAGGCCGCGCATGATTTTTTCGGAACCGTTGGGCCAGATCCGCAGGCCGCCGAGCGAGATTGTGGCTACGAAAGACAGGAGAGGGAAGACGCCCCATGAAAACGACTCGAATGGATTCTGCACTGGAGGCGGTAACAGTTCGGGCAAAACGGCTTTTGGATTCTCCCAGACCTGGATGCCATTCTTGAGAATTTTGACGAACTCCCAACTGCTCTTTCTTAACTGGGGGAGGTATTCCTTCCGATTGACAAATCCCCAGCGGACGCCGTGTCCGCCCGATGTTTCGAGAATGGGCGCGATGGCGGGGATTCCGAGCGATGTCCACAAGGCGGTGTCAATCTGGCCGATGCCGCTTTCGCGCAACTCGGGCAGGGAGCGGGCGGTGTGATAACTTCCGTCTATGGTGGTGGCTGTGGTCAGCAGGTTGAGATAGGCGAATTGGTCGCCGAATCCAAAGGTCAGGTAACGCCAGTCGGAATGATCCTGCTCGTCCAGAAAATCCACGATGGGTTGCATGGTGATCGGATCTGGTTGGACGGGAAAAAGATACGGCGTGAACCACGATCCGAGCGCCGCGCAGGCGAAGACGAAAAACGTCAGGGCGGGGATCAGCGCCGTTCGGAGCGAGGCCGGAAGCGGGGCGCGGGCGATGCGGGTTTTCATCCTGCGGTGGAAATGGAGGAAGAGAATCCCGAAGAAGGGGAGCAGGGTCAGGGTGGCCCAAAAGACGAAACGGTCATAGGTCAGCCATTCCCAGCCTTTGCCGAAGAGCAGGGCGGGGAGCGACGTTGTGCCGCCGAGACCAAGAATGAAAAGGACGATGAAAGAAAATTGAAGGCCAAGGAAGTTTTTGCCCCACTTGTAAAATATGAATGGAATGACCGCGCCGATGGGCAGGTAAAACGGCCAGAAGAAAATTTGCGCGGCCATCGGGTTGGCAAAAAAATTGTGACGCGATAAATGGTCAATGGGCGTTTGCATTTCCTGCCCCATTCCCCATTGCCAGAACGGCCAAATAACCGCGAGGCTCGCTGGGATCGCCAGGACAGAAAAGGAGATCGTTCTCTTGAGGATGGATCTCCAGTTTTCTTGATCGATCTCTTTGACGATGACCGCCAGGAAAAAGAACGGTTGGATCATGAGCGTGGCGTGATGCGCCGCCATGGTGGTCGCGGCCAGCGAGACCGCCAGCAGGAAGTTGTGCGCGCCGCCCTCGCGCAGATAGCGCGCCAGCGCGGCGGCGCCGAATAATGCAAAGAGGGTCGCGGTGAGAAACGGCAGTTGACCGAAGATGTGCGCGGTGATGTAGATGGGCAAGAGCAGGGCCGACGCGAGCGCGGCGTAGGAGGACGCGCTCCGTCCAGCGAAGATGCGACTGAAGGCGTAGATCCCCAGCGGGAACATGGTTGTGACGATCCACAGAACCAGCGCGTAGGCTTTTTCAAATCCCAACGCAAAGGAGAAAATCGAAATGAGTTGATGCGTGAGCGGCGGGTAGGAGACGACTTCGAAGCCTGTGTACCAGCGCGTTTCCCATAGCGAGAACCAGTCGCTGGCGTAATGGTCGGCAAAGAGCATGTGGGTGAACGCGTCGTAACTCAGGCGATAACGGGCAGTGAGAATGAAAATTCCATGACCGATCAATGCCAGCAGCATGGCGATTTTCACGCGACGTGGAATCATGTGAAATCCGCCTCCTGGCGCGCAACCTGAATTCGTTTTGGGCTTTTGTGTTTTTCGAGGGCGCGGTTGAAGGCCTCTAAATAATGCGCGCAGGTTTGCGCGGGGCCGAATTTTTGGATGGCGTTGAAATTTTGCCGGGCTTGAGACTGGCGGCGTTCAGGGGAAGCGAGCAGGTTGCGGAGCGCGGCCTGCAAACTTTTCGCGTCGCCGTTTTGGAAAAACTCGATTTGCAGGTTGCTTTCGCGGGCGAGTTTTTTATTTTCGGTCAGGTCCGACGCGATGACGGCGCGTCCCCAGGTGGCGGCCTGGTACAGTACGCTCGAGGAGCCTGTGGATGCGGTGTAGGGTAGGGCGACGATCTGCGCGTTGCGGAAAAGTTCCATCACGTTTTCTTCGGCCACTTCTCCCAACCACCGCACGTTTTGCGCGCCGTTGAATTGTTGTTTCAGATTGTCGGCGTAATGGGGGAAGCGAGTGTGAGCCGTTCCAGCGATGGTTAATCGCAAATGGGGAAATTCCGTTTGCAGCGCCGTAAACGCGTCGAGCAGGACTTCCAATCCCTTGAAGGGAGCCAGCGTTGTAAAAAACAGGATTTCCTGCTCCGCGCCTTCCGCGAGGAATTGAGGCGGGTGATATGCCCCGATCGGGATGTGGACGCAATCCACGCCGCGCGCCGCGAGCCATTTTGCGTAATGTCCCATCGTCAGGCAGACCACATCCGCCTGCGTAGCGATTTTCGTCAGCAGGCGGGCTCCCAGCGGCGCGAAGATTCCGCCTGGGGCGTTGAGGGCGCGCAGGTCGGCGAGCGCGATGACTTCATGCAGTGTCACGATGGTGGGGATGCCCAGTCTGCGCGCGCAAAACGGGGCGGACATCCCCAGTACGTTGGATAACGGCGACCTCCCGAAGGCGCTCGCTCCCAGGTTGAACCAAACGAGGTCGGGACGTAATCGCTTCACGCGCGACAGGATGGCGGGCAGCGCGTTGAGTTGGCCTGGTTGCCAGCAATAATCTACCTCTGTTGACTCGACTTCGGATGCGATACGACGATCCCTATCTGCCCCTGCCAGGATGGTGACGCGCGAAAACGTCTTCGATTCTGAAATTGCGCGCGTGACGTGGTATCCGTATTGCCCGATACCAGTGATCGTGGGAGGAAATGGGCTAACGATAGCGATGTGCATACAATCTATAAATTATCCCACGAATTCGACAAAACCCGTCATAATTTATTGGCAACGAGGTGAGTTCCCCCGGAATTTTACTGTCTCCTCGAATCTCTTCACTTTGTTATTCACGTCTGGCTTCCCCCTCGCTCAGACGATCTCCCATCACCCTGACTTGAGCAATTTCCACTCACGCTCGAGCATGGCGTAGTGATATTCGCTGGCCCAGTTTCCCTTGAACCAAAGACTCTCGACGAAATGCGCCTCGCGTCGAAAACCGAGACGTTCGAGCGTTTTCCACGACGCGACGTTTTCCGCGTCTGTATCCGCGATCACGCGGTGAACGCCGCGCTCCTCGAATAGATAGCCCAGCAGGCGGCGCAGGGCTTCGGCGGCATAGCCTTTGCCCCAATATTTGCTTGCAAGGGAGTAGCCAATGACCGACTGGTTGCCCTCCGATTTGACGATGTACGCGCAATCGCCAATTGCCTCGCCGCCGGCTTTGAGAACGATCGCCGCCTGAAACCAATCGTCTGTGACGGCGTGGCTTTTCCCCTTCATCTCTTCGATGAATTTCACTGCCTTCTCGCGCGGATAGGGAATATCCCAACTTTGGTATTTCGCCACTTGCGGTTCGTTGCGATAAGCGAGAAAGGCTTCCAAATCTTCCTCGTGGAATTGACGCAGCGCTAGACGCTCCGTTTCCAACAGGAAGGGAATCATTCCCCCGCCTTCGGGATGTAATCGCCCTCGATCCATTCTTCGCCGTTTGGATCTACTTCCTTCTTCCAGACGGGGACGATTTCCTTCAAGCGGTCAATTCCATATCGCGCCGCGTCGAAGACTCCCGTATCGCGGTGCGCGGACGTGACGGCGATCAGCACCGTCGGCGTGCGCGGGTACAGCCGTCCGATGCGCTGGACGACCGCGATGCCCTCGATGGTCGGCCAGCGTTCGCGGATCTCGTCCGCGACCTGCTTCATCTTGGATTCGGCCATCGGTTTGTAGGCTTCGTATTCGAGATAGACGGTCTCGTGCGCGTCGCCGCGCGTGGTCACGCCGCGCACCATGCCCGTAAAGATCGCCGCCGCGCCCGTGGATGGAAGGGTGATGGCATCGAGCAGGGCGTCGAGGTCGAGTTCTTCTTCGGTGATTCTAAAGATAGTCGGATAGTCGGTTGGTCTCATAGTCGGATAGTCCGTATTGCGTACTGCGTATTGCGTAAACGGTGGTCGAGCGTTGGAATAGCGTTTTGCCGATTGGAAAATTGCCAATTGCCAATCATCCTCCCGACACCGGCGGAAACATCGCCAACTCCGCGCCATCGGGCACGACAGCCTCATCGAAGGCGTACTCGCGGTTGATCGTGGTCAGCACGGATTTCATGTTCTGCTCCAGCGCGGGATATTCGCGGGCGATTTGCGCCTTGAGCGCCTGGATGGTCGCGCCGTCGGGCAGGGTCAACTCGATAAATTTCGCGCCACCTATGCGCTCGCGCAGGGTGGCAAACAGTAAGATTTTGACGTGGGTCATGGACATATTCCTCTTAGGTTAGCCAATTATTGGGATTATCAAGAATATTAATGCGACGGATACTGCCCCTGCCCATAAATTTGTTAGGAAGGAGTATCTTGGGGATAAGAAGTCCGCGCCATTTTTCTGCTTATCCATCTCTCCATTCCGAGTTGTAAAGATTAATAAAACAATGCTAATTAAGCAGAAAGCGATCTTGAGATATAGAAATGATGGAGTTACTGATTTTGCAAACATGCTCAGGCCAAAATAATTGGATACCATCAATGCAAATAGCGTACCTCCTCCATAACCTGTAACATAACCTACCGCCCCCATTAGCTTTTGTGATGGTGTAATCTTTATCTTAGCCATTGGATTCTCCTTTTTCATAAAACACCAACAGCGTATTACTATATTTCCGCTCATCGAATTTTACCAAGTTGTGCAACTCCAAATCTTTATACTCGCGCGGATGGATTTGCACCATCACCCACGCGTCCTCCGTCAGCCAACTCGGATTCTCGTCCAGCGCGAGCACGGAGCGTTCCCAGATCTCCTTGTATTGCGGCGGGGCGATGTAGATGTTTTGGAAGGTTCGGTCTGCTCGTTGCGCCAGCATCGCCAGCGAATCGGCGCGGCGGACTTCGGACTGTTCCATGAAGCGGCAATGCTCCAGATTGAATTTGATCGTCTCGATCGGCGCGCGGTTCAGATCCGTGAAGCGCACGAACGACGCGCCGCGGCTGATGGCTTCGATGCCCACCGCGCCCGTGCCAGCGAACACGTCCCACCACGACGAGTCAGCCACGTCCGTGCCGATGATGTTGAACAGCGCTTCCTTCACCATGTCCGTGATCGGGCGCGTGGTGTCGCCAGGGACAGATTTCAGTTTGCGGCCTTTGGCCGTGCCAGAGATGACGCGGAGAGTCATCGTTCCTCCTTGTAGCGCAAATTGCCAATTTGCGCAACCGCTTGCAAATTCCCATGCGGTGCGATGACGGGGACGACACAGCCCGTGGACAGGATGAATTTCCGTCCGCGCGTTTGCTGGATGGCATCCTCCGCCTCTTCCCTGACTTGGGCGGGATTGCCCAGCGCGAGCGTGTCTTGTCTCAGCCCGCCGCAGACTGCGCGCAAGACTTCCGAAGTCTCCGAGACTTCGGAAGTCTGGGTCTCCAGCGCCTCAGCGAGACTTGGCGCGGTTTCGCGGTCGTGCCAGTTAACGATGGGGAAGAGAGAGCAGAGAATAGAGAACAGTGATGGGTGGATGTCGTGGCCGTGAAGATGGAGGACATTGAGCCAGGAAGATTTTGCAGGTTCGATCACTTGCTGATCCAACGGCAAGCCGAAGGTTTTGTATTCTTCCGCAGAGAGCAGGCCGGCTTGCGCGTGTTGGATGGCGTAGAAGATTCCGTCAATGCCAGTTTCGAGCGCGGCCTCCACGAAGCGACGCGTGGAGCGCGCGATGGTTTCCAGTCCTTGCATGACCGCATCGGGATAGAGGCGGATGTGCGCGAGTAAAGTGTCATTGCCCGCCAGATTCTTCGCCTGCGCCAATGGACTGAACACGGTTTGGATGAAGGGCGTCTCGGCGTCGAGTCCCGCGCGGACGAGGCGGAGACATTCCAGTTGCGCGGCGAGATGCTCGGATGTTGGATCCAGTTCGGGCAGGCGCGCCCAGTCTTCGGGTCGGGTGATGACGCGTTTGGTGTAGCGACGCGTCCCCTCGGTGTGTCCCTCCCAAACATCGCCCACGCCCCAGTCCTTCAAACAAAAAGAGGAGGCGGGCGTCACCTTCACGAAGTCGAAATCGTAGACGCGTTGCCAGTGCAAGGTGGCCGCCACCAGCGTTTCGGGCGATTGATCGTCCACGGGAAAGTGGCGCCAGAGCGCGACGGGGACGCGGTCGGTTGGAGCGCCAGAGAGGCAGGCTCGCATTCGTTCACGATGGGTCATGGGTTCGTTCATAATTGTATTGCTCCGAGAAATCTATGCCAACCGCGAAGATTCCGTCGTCATTGCGAGGGTGATCTTCCCGAAGCAATCCCCACGGTCGAGGAGATTGCTTCGTCGGGAAGTGCGCCCTCCTCGCAATGACGGCAATGTTTGGTTGCAACTGGAAGTTACGTTATGCCAGTCCGCGAATGAGATAGTGTCCAAACGTATTGACGATGAAGGCGGGCAGTTTCTTCCACACTGCCACGGCCAGACGGAATTTCGGGTTGTGCTGGTTCACCGAGGGCAGGCTGTGATTCGGCGCGAGCCAGTACCAATACGCCAGCGGCAGTTTGCGCGGCGACCATTTCATTTTGAAGGTCTCGTTGCCCGAGCCGATGAGACTGCGCCCAAGATCGAAGGCCTTCAACTTTTTTTCGATGCCGCGCTCGATCACTGACCAGTATAAAAACTCGCCCGCGTACTCAGAGCGCGCGTCCTTAAAAATATTGGCGTGCAGGTTCGAGACCGTCTCGCCCTGCGTAATAAAAACGCCGCTCCCGCAAATTTTTTTCTGCGCGTCGCGAAGCACGGCAAATTCCAGATTCTCGCCCAGGCGCTCGGCCATCGTCCGCAGGTAGGCCTTGCTGTGATACGGCGAACCCAACTCGTGCATACTGCGCGACAACCCCTTGTACACATCGTCAAGCAGGTCGAGCCTGCCGAATCGAACCGAAAAATTTTTCTTCCACGATTTGCGGACGTGGTTGCGGTGGTTCGGCGAAAACGTCTTCAGGATTTCTTCCGCCGACGCGGGCAGGTCAACGATGTACGTGCAGTAGATCGGGTCGTCCACCCAACCCTCGGGCGGACTCGCCTCTCCCGCCAGCGCGCGCACGTTGACATATTCCGCTCCCAGCCTGACCGTGAGGCGGGACGCGGCCTCGAGCAGCGCGTCCCTGGCTAAAGCGCTCTCGAAGGCGAACCCGCCATAACTTCCGTAGGGCGCGGTGGCGAGATAATGCCCAAAAAGCGGATGCTTGAACTCGAGCAACGTCAGCGCGCCGCGCGTCCCATCCGCATCGGATGCGACGAGACGGTGGACTTTGTATCCGTACACCGCGCGCACGAATTCCGCCCACGCGTCGCCGCCCGCGAATCCCAGTTCAAGGTCGGACGCGTGCGGCGCGTCAATTTCGCGAACGTTCATGGATGACCTCTTGCGCGAACTCGAGCATGGTGGACGTGGGGAAGGCGCGCAGTAATTCGTCGAACAATTTTGTCTTGCGGATGGCGAACGGCAAGATGAACGGTTCCAGCACGAAATCCCAGGCCATGCGCGCAGGCCAGCGGTCGGGACGGATGATTTCGTACGGATGGAAAAAGATGACGGGGCTTTGGCCGTTCTTCAATTCGGTTTCGATGATTTTGAAAATGGACTTGGGAAAAAATCCGCTCATCATGCCCGAAGCGTAGGGGAACTCGCCGTTCATCAGCAGGGATAGATTCATGTTGCGCGGCGCGGCGAAGTGGTTCGGCTTATCCGAAAGTGAGTGCGTGCTGACGGGGAATTCCCAGATGCCATCTTTTTGGAGCATGGTTCCCGTGGGGGCGTAGAGCGAGGAACTGTAAACGAAATTGTTCTCCACCAGGAGCGGGTACATTTCCTCGCGGGCTTTGATCATCGGCGCGCGGTAGCCGCGCACGTTGAATTTTTTGCGCCAATCGGCGGAGCGTTCCAGGTCGTGGCGGACATCGTCCACACTGAGGAGTGGGCGGTGCACCTGACAGTGAAAGCCGACCTCGTGCCCCGCGTCCACGATCTTTTGCGGAAGTTCGGGATACCATTCCACCAACTCGCCGACGAGATAAAAACTGATCTTCGAGTCGCCGAGTTTTTCGAGCAGGGGATCGATGACCCATTGCGTAAAACCGCCATCGAAGGCGCGGCGTTTGGCGGAGGTCATGTTGTCGTAGCGGCGGGAAATGGCAAACCAGGATTCGTAATCCATGGTCAAAAGTAAGCGCGGGGAGGGAGACATAGGGTCGGGATTATAGCATTAGGTGGGCGACTGGAAGTCGCGCCAACGGTTACAAAGCCGACCTTCGTCGGCTTGGGTGTGTTAGTCAGCGCAGGCTGACTTCGCAGGCTTTGAGGTGATTTAAATCGCCAATCATGGAACCTGACGGACGATACAAAACGTCGCGCCTTCGCGTCCCACCTCGCTGATGACGGGCGCGTCGTGGAAGGTTTTCCTGTCCTCGTTCGTGCGCGAGTTGACGAGGACGTAATCGCCCGAGACGATCGCGTTCAAATTGCCGCGCGTCTCGCGGACGGCGATCCCCTCCGCGGCGTAGTTCGCGGCGATATACGCCTCACGATGGACGTACAAATTGGCGGGACGCGGCGCGTATCCGTTCAACTGCTCCACGGCTTCTTTGTAGCAGGTCAGCCAGTAATCCGTCTCGTAGACGCGAAACGCGCCCCCCGTCCCACCGACGGAGGAGTTGTAATAGGCGTATTCGTAGGGGTGGAGCGTTGCCAGATTGGCTAATCCTGGCGCAATTATTACAAAGAAAATAAGACGGAGCCACAGGAATAATTTGGAGATTTCCGCTTCGCTTTTAAAGCTTTCCCAATAAGTGAAGAAGGCCTCCACGCCCATACCGCAGGTAATAAAAACTGGAGGCAGAATAAACAGAAAGTGGCGAAATCCATCATACATCGGTGGTTGCCGAAGGATGACATAAACGAAGGGAATAATAAAAGCAAGAAGGGTGAGCCAGTAATCCGAAAACTGAGACCAATGCTCTTTTTTTAATGGACGATGGATGAATTCGTCGGAATTTTGGGGCAAAGGCGAGGATTCTGGCAAAGCGCTTATGATGGAAAATTTCAACGTGCGCCAAATGGAAAAACCAACCCCAAGCAAAAACAATGGCCAGACGGGTTCAGTCAAGGTGATGGTGAGCAGGACGGGCAGATAGCGTCGCGGCAATTCGTAGGCGCGGTAAACTTCGCCGTTGAATAGAATCTGTAGACCTGTGGGATTTTCGGACATGAAGGCGAAGACTTCGATGAAGCGATTGAGGGGCGACTCCCAAAGATACGGCCAGGAGGCGAGCATGAAGAGGAGAGTGAGAAGGATGAAGGCTGAAAGATGAAGGATGAATGTTCGTAGGTGGAGGCGGTTTGAGGGGTTATCGCGTGTTGCGTGTTGCGTATTACGTATTACGTACTGCGTAACTGCGTAGATGCCCGCGAGGATGCCTGCCAACGGGGCGAGGATGCGGATGGAGGTGGCGATGCCCAAAAAGAACGCCGCGAGCGCCACGCTTCCCAATTTACGTTTTACGTTTTTCGTTTCATCACTGATCGCGTCCGCCATTTCAAAGCCAAACAAAAGCGCGCCTGTGAAGAAGACCAGGAACGGCATGTCTTTGGGATTGATGAAGGCATGTCCCCACAAAAGCGGTTGCGTGGAAAAGAGCGCCGCCGCGCCGAACGAAGCCCACTCTCCCATCCAGCGCAGGCTGAGACGGTGGACAAAATAGACGCCGAGCAGGAACGTCAAAAAGTTGACGAGATGCCAGGCCGAGGCTGAGTCCATTCCACGGGATTCGAGCCAACCGACGGGCGTCCGCGCGAGCACGAGATACGCGGGACCGCGGTTCTTGTGGTCGTCTCCGCTCGAGCCGTAGGATTTGCTCAAGTCGAAATCGGGCGAGAACCAGTTGGCGGGGTTGTAGGCGTATCCGAGCGATTCCCCATAATCGTAAAAGAGCGGCTCGTCCCATGAGAGGCCGTAATCGCGAAAAGTAGCGAGGCCGAAGAGGAGAAGCGCGAGCAGCAGGATGAATATCAGGACATTCTTTTGAAGGAATTGGCGGGTCATCGAGTTGGATTATACGAGAAAAAACATCCCCTTGCCTCAAGGGATTCAAGGGGACGAGAATGACAATTTCATTTTTTGAACCGCAAAGCACGCGAAGATCGCTAAGTTTTTTTATTCCCTTTGCATTCTTCGCGTTTTTTGCGGGCTTCGCGGTAATTTTTTTTCGGGAGAGGGCAGGCTACTTCCTCTGCTCCAACCGCCTCTTCTGCCTCTCCTTCGCCTCGACCATTTTCCGCTCCTCGTCAATGGTCTCTGCAAGGATGGGGGGGATGGATGTCGGCTTCCCGTCATCGTCGAGCGCGACGTAGACGAGGTAGGCAGTGTTGGTCTGCCAGCGCTGACCCGTGATCGGGTTTTCCGCGATCACCTGCACTTCGGCTTCCATCGAAGAAGAGCCTGTGTACGAAACTTCAGCGTTAAGGATCACAAGATCGCTGGTTTTGATCGGGTGGCGGAAATTCATCGAGTCGATGGCTACCGTCACCACGCGGCGTTGGGCGTGACGCATACAAGCCAGCGCGCCTGCTTCGTCCACGAGTTTCATGATCCAGCCGCCGTGCACGTTGCCGAGGTTGTTGGCGTGTTCGGGTTGCATCATCTGCGCGATGCTGATTCGGGATGTGCGAATGGGTTTTGGAATAAGTGATTCTGTCATGGTGGGTTTTTACGCAATACGCAGTACGCAATACCTATTTCGTACTGCGTATTGCGTAAAGAATTAATCTAGATCTTCCCTCAACTCCCCTCGATCCAACGTGTGCAGGCGCTCAGGTTCTTCGAGTAGCACGTCTATGGTGCTGTAGGTGATCTCTTTCATCATCGGCGCGAGGGGGACGCTGGCGGGCGGGGTGATGCGTTTGGGCGGCGCGGGCGGCTGAAGTCGAGGCTTGAGCGTGAACGTGGCGCGCTTGCGAAGGATGCGTGGCTCGTCGCTCAAATATCCAACATAATATCCCAACACCGAGTACACGTCCCGATTGGGTTGTACCCAGCCGACCCACTCGCCCACGCGGTTGTGCAGATGCGGATATGCCAGGAAGACCTCCACATCGCCCTTTGAATTGTAAACGGGGATCAGCGCTCTGCGCAGGTTGGGTTGGGTTTCAGCGTTCATCAATGTCATTATACGTCCAATAGCGGTTGGCGAAATAATTCCACAGCATGACAATTCCGATGGCGAGCGCCAGCGCGAGATTATGCCCGACGACGTTCGCCGCCTCTGCCCCGACCCCGAAGCGGACTGCCAGATCCTCGATCGGATTCTCCAGTCCCGCGATGGTCGGCGTGCGGATCAGCAACCCCACCACGTTGATCAGCCCAAATTGCGCCATCTGGTGATGGACGGCCTTGCCGCGCGATTCGGGATATGTCCAATGGCGGTTCCACCAAAAGTTGTTGATCACCGCCAGCGCGAAGGAAATGGCCTGCGAGAAAACAGGCGCCAGCCCGAAGAGGAGATTCAGAATGTTGTAGACGCCAAAGTCCACCACAGTTCCAATCGCGCCGACCGTCGCGAATTTTAGAAAACGGACGCGTTCATCCGCGTTATTGAATACGTGACTCATGCCAGTCCAAGTTTTTCCTTAAAGTAAGGGACGGTGCGAAGCAGGCCTTCTTCGAGACTCACCTTCGGCTCCCAGCCCAAAATGGTGCGGGCGCGTGTGATTTCAGGTTGACGCTGTTGCGGGTCGCGCTCGCTCCGTTCGTTGGCGTGGAAGGTGACGCCCGCCTTGTTGCCCGTCACTGCGTTGATGGCTTCCGCGAACTGCAACACCGACATTTCAACAGGATTGCCGATGTTGACGGGCAGATGCTCGTCCGACCAGAGCAGGCGCACGATGCCATCCACCAGATCGTCCACGTAGCAGAAGGAACGCGTCTGCTGGCCGTCGCCGAAGACTGTGAGTGGCTGTCCGAGCAGGGCTTGCTTGAGGAAGTTCGGGAGGGCGCGGCCATCTTCGAGGTCCATGCGCGGGCCGTAGGTGTTGAAGATGCGCACGATGCGCGTGTCCACGCCATGCTGACGGTAGTAGGCCATCGTCAACGATTCCGCGAAGCGCTTGGCCTCGTCATACACAGCGCGCGAGCCGACGGGATCCACGTTGCCCGCGTAGTCCTCCGTCTGCGGGTGGACGAGCGGGTCGCCGTAAATTTCGCTGGTGGAGGCCAGCAGGAAGCGGGCTTGGTTGGCTTTTGCCACGCCGAGCGAATTGTGCGTGCCGAGCGCGCCCGCCTTCATCGTCTGGATCGGCAGGTTGAAATAGCCCGATGGCGATTTGGGGTTGGGGCTGGCAGGCGAAGCGAAGTGCAAGACCGCGTTGATCTTGCCAGGCACGAAGATGTAGTTGGATACATCGTGCTTGTAAAAAGTGAAGCGTTCATGCCCCATCAGGTGTGCGATGTTCTCGCGGCTACCCGTGACGAAGTTGTCCAACCCGATGACTTCGTGTCCCTCCGAAATGAGCCTGTCGCTTAAGTGTGAGCCGAGAAAACCAGCGGCTCCTGTGATTAATATTCGCATGAAAAGACCTCGTTAGTTTCGTAGTTTATGTGGTTTGGTAGTTGACTCGCCGATCTGCCGACCATGAGACTATCGGACCAGCGACTATTCGACTATCTACTTCCAATCGATCTTCACCAACAATCCATCATTGGTGACTTGAAACGCCTGACCATTGCCCGAGTCCACCAGCCACAAATTACCTCGATAGACCACGGCAAAGAAATCGCCCGCCTGCCCCTCGATCGGTTGCGGCGACCAGGCCACCACTTGCGGCTCGATCCCCACCGCGTCGGTCGGCGGGAAAACCGCGCGGCGACCCGACCCGTCGCGGTCCATCACGAAGACGCGGTAACGGCTCGTCTCGCTCTGGTCGGGGAAGACGGCTTGCAAGTACGCCACCTGATACGTGCGTTCGTCCCCGCGTACGCGCACAGGCGAAGCGGACGGGTAAGCGAACATGCCGATATTTTGAACCAGCCGCGCCGAGCCATCGTTGATCATCGAGACGGCGGTCAGGTCAAAGTAGGGCGAGCCCTCCGCGGTCAACGGGGCGGGAGCGGGCGCGTGAGTCACCACGAAAATTGTGCGCGCTTCGGGCGCCCATCCCAGCGGCGGAATCCACGCCCAATCGCTGTTGGTCTGCAAGGGCGTGATCTCCAGTAACGGGCGCAGCAATCCCGTTTCCTGATCCACGATACCGACTTCGTCTGGCCGCGCGTAAACGAGACGGCCATCGTAGCCCCAGGCGAAGGTGATGCCCCACCAGCCGTAAAGCCCGCCGCCGTTTGCTTCGATCAATTTGCGCGGCGTGGCGGGAATGCTCCCCGAAAGGGTGACGCTGTAAAAATCGTTGTTGGCCTGCCAGCCTGGCGCGGCCGCGCGCGGCTCCACGGTGGAATAACCAAAGGTTGGCGTGGTGGTCGGCGCCCAGCCCGCAAAGTGGACGATGTTGACCGCGCCGCTCACCTGTTGCGGCGAAGACTGTCCGTTCGCGCGCACGACCCAAAGCGTGTTGATCTGCTCGGAGATGGGTTTTTTCGATTTACGCGTGAACAACAAAAATTCGCCCGTCGGCGAAAGCGAAAACACGCGCCCATCCAGATCGCCCGTCGTCACCAGTGGCTTGCGATTGCCTGTCGTCCCCTCCATCACCCAGGCATTGCCGCCCGCCAGCAAAACCACGCGCCCAGGGATCGGCAACGGCGCGAACGCCGATTGCGCGCCCACCATCGTAATCTCTGCCACCGCCTCTTTCAAGATCACCGTCTTCACCACCCTGCGGCTCGTCTCCACGCCGTCTTCGGTCAACACGCGCCAGGTCTCTTCCTTCAAACCGTTTTCGCCCGATGTCAGCAGGCGCGTCTCGTCTTTCGCAATGGCATCGCTCCGCACCACCTGTTTCTCAAACGGGATTTCAATTTCCTCGGTCACGAACGTCTCGACGACGCGCGTCACCTTGACTGTATCGCCATCGTTGAGGACGGCATACAGCGGCGGCTCGACTGTATCCAGATTGCCGACGGAGATTCCCGCCTGCGCGAGCGCCTGCGCCACCGTCGTTCCAATCTCGACGGTGAGCGGGGTCGCGGCTCCGTCCGCGTTAACCGTCACCGACGCGTCGCCGCCGAACTGTGGAGAGCGGCATCCCGTCAAGGTGGCCGCGAGCAGGCATAACGTCAAGAGAATGAGGCGGGTTTTCATCGTCGCGCAAATCGCTTTGGTATAATCCGCAGGAGTCCGCTATCGTATCCTGCCGACGATGGTCATCACCCCGTCCGCGATGGTGATGGACGTGATACGGAAGCCCGTCGCCACGGGGCCAAGCGCGCCTGTATAGGCTTCCTCGATGACCGCGGTGATGGCCTTGTTCAATCCATCGGGCAGGGGCAGCGGCCCAAAATCCGCAGAGATGATTTGCAGGGCAGGCTCGGAGTTTTCGTCCAAGCCCACGGCCAACACGATGCCAATGTTGGCGGCGAAACTGCCCTGCTGGGTCTTGCCGAAGATGCGCATCTGGCCGTCGCGCAAATAGACTTGCGGCTCGGTCAGCAATGGCGTTTCGTCTTCGAGAAATTTGTAAGCGAGGAAGGAGGTCAGTTGCACTTCGTTGATCTGCAACGTGACTTCGCCGCTGACTGCCCCCGCCGCGACCGCGTTCGTGATTTGATCTTGCAACTGTGTCACGGCCTCTGCCGAAACGGGAATGGGCGGCTGTGGAATCTCTGGCCCCCCAACGAAGATGGTGCAGGCCAGCGTGACCAGTAGCGTTACGAAAGTAATAAAAAGGATGCGTTTTTTGTTCATGGAATTGAAACTCGTACCGCAGCATTTATGTTGCCAGTCGAAACGCAAAATAAATTTTGCGGTACGAAATGTGAATTTTCTCAAACTGGAGCAATTATAGCATGACCGATTCTGAAAACCCTCTTACCCCCACGGCCATCCGCCTGGAGGCGATGTTGTTCGTGGCCGCCGAACCTGTGGCTCCCACCCAACTAGCCGCCGCGCTGGAGACAACCACCACCGAAGTGGAGCAGGGTTTGCGCGCCCTCGAAGAGTCGCTGGCGACGCGCGGGCTTCGCCTGCAACGTCACGCAGGCCGCGTCCAATTGACCACCGCGCCTGAGTTCGCGGCGCTGATCGAACGTTTCCTCGGTCTCGAAGCCACCACGCGCCTGAGCCGCGCCGCCCTCGAGACGTTATCGATCATCGCCTACCAACAGCCCGTCACCCGTCCGCAGGTGGACGCCGTCCGCGGGGTGAACAGCGACGGCATGATGAAGAGCCTGTTGAGCAAGGCGCTCATTCAAGAGACAGGCCGCGCCGATGGCCCTGGCCGTCCCATTTTGTACAGCACCACGCCCGAATTTCTGCAACACTTCGGCATCAATTCCATCCAAGACCTGCCTCCTCTGGAATTGCCGACCGAAGCCGAAACTCAGGATGTCAGTTTGTTGAAGGGATAATCCCCCAGCAGTACAACTGCTGGGGAACGAAGTGTAGGATACTATCCTGCATCACGATGATTGAAAGGTTGAAATGCAAGAACGATTACAGAAAATTCTGGCGCAAGCGGGCTACGGCTCGCGGCGCTCTTGCGAGGAATTCCTCGTGGCAGGACGCGTGCGCGTCAACGGGAAGACGGCGGAACTGGGGCAAAAGGCCGACCCCGCCATTGATCGCATCACGCTGGATGGCAAGCCGCTTCCACGGATCGAACGGTTGATTTACATCGCGTTGAATAAGCCGCGCTTCGTCCTTTCGACGGTAGAGCGCGAAGACGACGACACCCGCGAGACGGTGATTGACCTCGTAGACGTCCGTGAGCGCGTCTACCCGGTGGGACGGCTGGACCTCGAATCCGAGGGTCTCATCCTGCTGACGAACGACGGCGACCTGACGAACCGCCTCACGCATCCACGCTATGGCCACGAGAAGGAATACAACGTGCTGGTGGCGCGTCGCCCCGACGAAGAGCAGTTGGCGGCCTGGCGGCGCGGCGTGGTGCTGGAAGACGGCTACAAGACCGCGCCGGTCAATGTCTACATCAGCGAAGCGAAGGGCAAGGGCGCGTGGTTGCGAGTGGTGATGGGCGAGGGGAGAAAACGTCAAATCCGCGAAACCTGCCTGAGTTTGGGCCTGCCCGTCGTGCGGATCGTTCGGACGCGGATCGGTACGTTGCGATTGGGGAATTTGAAAACCCGCGAATGGCGCTTCTTGTTCGAAGATGAAGTGGACGCCCTGCGAAACCCCGAAAAGGCGCGCGCCGCACGAGATGAAAAACCCAGATCCAGTAAAGATCGCAGGCCAGCAGGCGGTGATCGAAGAAGAAAAACCCCGAGGTAGCTCGGGATTTTTTTGTTATTCAATCTTCAAAATTTTGAACTTGATCTTGCCTTCGGGCGTGTCTACGTCCACCACTTCGCCGACGCGGTGATCCATCAGCGCGCGGCCGATCGGGGATTCGTGCGAGATGCGCCCGTTGCGCGGGTCCGCTTCCTGGGGGCCGACCATGTGATAGGTCTCGGCGGGGTAATCGCCTTCCTGGATGGTGACGTGCGAGCCGATGCTGACAATATCGTGATTGGCGCTCTTCTCGATGATCACCGCGTTGCGGACCATGAATTCCAATTCCTGGATGCGGCCTTCGAGGAAGGCCTGGTCTTCTTTGGCTTTGTGGTAATCGGCATTCTCCGAGAGATCGCCCATCTGGATGGCAGAGCGCAGGCGCTCGGCCAATTCCTGGCGGCGCGGGCCTCGGAGTTCTTCCAGTTCAACTTTGATCTTGGCAAGTCCTTCGGCGGTGAGATGGATGTCGGTCATGGTGTCCTCTGATGGGGCGGAGTCCGTGGAGCGGGATGGTATCCCGCTGATTTGATGGTTTGCGGAATGCCATTCCGCACCACAACTTACGGCTTTTCCAGCGGGTTGAAGAGCTTTTGATGTTCCTCGGTGGCGTAGCGGTCGGTCATCCCCGCGATGTGGTCGCAGATGATGCGCTCCAGTCCGCGCTGGGGGATGATCTTCTGGACGTGTTCGGGCAGAATAGACGGCTCGGCGCGATAGGCGGTGAAGAGATCGGAGAGGATGCGCTCGGCCTTGACCTGCATCCGCACCACGCGATGATGGCGGTACATGCGGTTGTAGAGGAAGTCCTTGAGTTCGCGATTGCGACGATGCGTCTCTTCGTTGAAGCCGATAACGTTGTGCTTCAATTTTTGAATATCGAGTGGAGACTTGGCGGCGCTGTCTTTGATGCGTTCGTACGTGGCCGTGACGAGGTCGGTCACTTCCAACCCGATCAATTTGCGGATGAGGCGATGGCGATCCATGTCTCCGAGCTCGGGTCCCTGCCACTGGATGTTGCCCGTCAGCAATTCCCAGAGGGTGATGCCGTTTAACATGCGCGGGGTGATCATGCCAGAGCGCAGACCGTCGTCGAGGTCGTGCGAAGTGTAGGCCAACTCGTCGGCCACGTTGCAGATTTGGGTTTCGAGATTCCCGCGCAGGTCAGGGCTGAACGCCGATGCATCCGAGATGTCGTATTCCGATTCGTGCTTAACAATGCCCTCGCGCACTTCCCAGGTCAGGTTGAGTCCGGGAAATTCGGGATAGCGCTGTTCCAGTTCGGTGACGATGCGGAAGGATTGTTTGTTGTGATCGAACCCGCCAAAGTCTTTCATCAGGCGGCTGAGGGCGGTTTCGCCTGAATGTCCAAAAGGCGGATGCCCCACATCGTGGACGAGGCAAATCGCTTCGACCAAATCTTCGTTGGCGCCGAGGGCGCGGGCGATGGTACGTCCGATTTGCGCGACCTCGAGGGTGTGGGTGAGACGCGTGCGGTAGTAATCGCCCTCGTAGTTGATGAAGACCTGCGTCTTGTATTCGAGACGGCGGAAGGCAGTGGTGTGGATGATGCGGTCGCGGTCGCGCTGGAAGGAGGTGCGGTAGTCGGGTTCGTTGTCGAGATAGGCGCGGCCTTTCGAGTCCTTGCTCCGCATGGCGTAGGGCGCGAGGGCTTTATCTTCGTTCTCTTCGAGTTGCTGACGAGTGTAGTACATGACGATATTTTACACGGAAAAATTCACCGCAAAGACCGCTAAGAACGCAAAGTGAAAGAAGTTTCTTCGCGCCCTCGACGGGCTTCGCGGTTGACTAAAGTGAGGCGAGTGGGACTTGAACCCACATGGTCGTTAGACCAGCGGTTTTTAAGACCGCCGCGTATGCCGATTCCGCCATCGCCCCGAACGGTTGGAATTTTACCTGATATGCGGCGCTCGTCAAGACGGGTTGATCGCGGCTTGTCTTGCGCGACGATCTTTGACCGCAAACGGTAAATACAACAGCAGAAAAACCAAAATTCCCAAAATCTCCATGTGGAGGATGTAATACGGCCACGGAGGCAGGATGTCGAGCAGGCTGGCAAATTCCACGGGTTTGTAGGCGAGGAACATGTAATTGCTTCCCAGCCAGAGGTTCAGGGGAAAAATAAGCGCCATGTAGAGATTTGTCCCGATCACGATGCGGAGGAATGATTTCCACGTGGGGCGGAATCCTTCGACGATGGTCATGTACAAAACCGCCGTGATTAACAGTCCGTGCGAGATGAAGATCTGGTAATACTGGTATTCAAAGAAAAGTTCCAGCGGCACATAGGATGTGAGCAAGATTTGGGTCGCCGCGCCGAGGCCGAGAAAATAACCGAACTCGTAAATGCGGTAATTCTTAAAAATGAGCATAAAGCCCGCCAGCCAGATCATCACGCTGCAGACGTGCAGGGGAAGCATGGTCTGGACCGACCAAAATCCGTGTGTCCAATTCCAATGATGCCAGACGAGTTCGTCCAGCCAAAGACCGATGGCGAGCGCGTGACGGAGGAAGCGTTTCGTGTCTTCATCCGCGTGTTTGAATCTCGCCAGCCATCGGCCGACGCCGATCAATCCCACCGCAAGAAAAAGATTGGGGAGATTGAGGAATTGAAGTTCGTAGTCCATTTACGCGGCGACTTTCCTCCTGTCTCGCGCGTCCTTAATGATGAAGGGGATGTAGAGCAGGAGACAGCAGATGATCCCGAGCGCTTCCATGTGGACGAGGTAGACAGGCCAATCGGGAAGCATGTCCAGCAGGCTGGCTGTGGGCGGCTTGCCGTTGACGAAGAGGTAGTTGCTCCCGATGGCGGTGTTGACCAGAAACACGAATCCCATGTAGACGTTAATTCCAATCGCCACGCGGAGCAGGGATTTCCACGTCGGGCGGAATCCCTCCACCACAGTCATGTAGATGGCGGCGGAGATGATCAGTCCGTGAGAGATAAAGGTCTGGAAAAAGCGAAAGTGGGGGAAGCCGTAAATGCCCAGGTCGGGAGTCATCACCGCCTGGAACGCGCCCGCGATGCCCATGAAATAGGCGAACTCGTAGATGGTCTGGTTCTTCGTCACGAGCATGAACGCGCCGATCCAAACCAGCACACTACACAAATGGAGCGGCAACATCGTCTGGATCGTCCACTTGCCGACCGCCGCGTTCCAAACGTGCCAGGCGATTTCGTTCGCCCACAGGAGGATCGCCAGCGTCCAGCGGATGCGCGTCTTCGTCTGCTCGCTGGCATTTTTGAAACTCGCCAGCCAAAAATTCAGCGCGATCAAAACCCCGATCGTGATCAAATGCGCAGCGCCGAGAAATTCAAACGCGGGGCCGGGGTAGTCTCCAGTGAAATAGAATCCCATATCGTTTTTCCTTTGGCGAAAATTCGGAGGCAACGTCGGAGACGTTGGACTCCGCGTTGATTAAATCCACTTCAAACTGATGAACACGACCAGCGCGACCATGTCCACCGCCCAGATTGTCCCAACGGTGATGAGTTTTTGCTTCATCGTCTTCATGTCATAGACCCAGAACGCGAAGACGAAGAACCATAAATAGCCGAAGATGAAAATGAGGAACGGCATCGCGCGTCCCCACCACGGCCAGTCCCACGTCAACGCGTTGGCTGAGTTGAGGAAATATTCGATGATCACGCAGAACAGCGAACCGATGATCGCCACCGCCCAACGATTCGGTAAGCCGAGATATTTGAAGTCTTTATCGGGATGCAACATCTTCGACCAGATGATGCCCGCCACCGCGAACATGAACATCGTCTCGATGTTGAGTCCCACCAAAATCAAATACGCGCTTGGCCCTGGCTCGGCCCAGATCGGCGCGTACCCCGTGAAGCGGAAAACGAGGCTGTTCACGATCTCGTTGAACCAGTCCGCGCCCCAAAAGGCCAGCCCCGCCAAAACGATGTTCCAGTTGCGCTTTTCCGCCTCCACCGTGTAAACGTAAAACACGAACGACAGAAGCGGGATGACGTACCACTGGAAGTTGCTTGTATCGCGCAAACGTTCCAAAGCCTGTTGTGCAAACTCGGTCATTGTGCCCTCCGAAGATTGGTGTGACGCAATTGATTAAGACAAACATTTGGCGCCCGTCATTGCGAGCGTTCTGTGCGAAGCAATCTCATCCACGATGCGGGGATTGCTTCGTCGCAACGAACGCTCCTCGCAATGACGAAAGCCAATCGCGTTACAGGCAAGTATAGAACAAAATCACGAAATTGGCGATGAATGACCTCGCCCGCAAGGATGGATTGCACTTAACCCGAATGGGCTTTCATGCTACATTCCAACGCGGAGGCACAATGTTTCAAAACTTTCAACAAGCGCGCAAGTACGTGGACGAAAACAAGATCGAAGCCGTTGACTTGAAATTCTGCGACCTGTGGGGACGCTGGCATCACCTGACCATACCTGCCGGCCAATTCACCGATGACTTGATGGAGCAGGGGGTTGGATTCGACGGTTCCTCGGTGGGACTCAAATCGGTCAAATCAGGCGACATGGTCCTCATCCCTGACCTCGCTTCGGGCTTCCTGGATCCGTTCTGGGACGCGCCGACCCTGTCTTTTATCTGCACGACGTTTGAGGCCGACACGCATGCCGCGTTCCCGAACGACCCGCGCAACGTGGCACGCCGCGCCGAGGACTTCATGCGTTCTTCGGGTCTCGCGGACGAGAGTCGCTGGGGTCCTGAATTCGAATTCTACGTCTTCGACAGCGTGCGATACGAGTCGGGGGTCAACCGCGCCAGCTACGAGGTCCTGAGCCGCGAAGCGGATTGGAACAGCCTCGAAGGCGGACACGGTCACTACATCCCGATGCACGGCGGCTATCACGCCATCCCGCCCAAGGATCAGTTGTTCAACCTGCGCCAGGAAATTTCGCGGCGATTGGAGTTGATGGGCGTGCCCGTCAAATATCATCACCACGAAGTGGGCGGCCCAGGCCAGGTGGAGATCGAGACGCCGATGATGGGGCTGATCCAATCAGGCGACGCGACCATGATGATCAAGTACGTCGCGAAGATGGCGGCGCATCTGCACGGGCAGACGGTCACGTTCATGCCCAAGCCGTTGTTTGGCGAAGCGGGAAGCGGGATGCACTTTCACCAGCATTTGTTCAAAGCGGCGAAAAATTTGTTTTACGACAAAGACGGTTATGGCGCGTTGAGCAAGGAGGCGCTCTGGTACGTGGGTGGATTGCTCTCGCACGGCGCGGCGATTCTCGCGCTGACCAACCCTTCCACCAATTCGTATCGCCGACTCGTCCCTGGATTTGAGGCGCCTGTCAACGCGTTTTTCTCGCTCGGCAATCGCAGCGCTGCGGTTCGAATCCCGAAGTATGCCAACCAGCCCGACACGGCCCGTATCGAATTCCGTCCGCCCGACGCGACTTGCAACGTGTACCTCGCGCTGTCTGCGATGCTGATGGCGGGATTGGACGGAATCAAGAATCGCATCAACCCGACCGACGCGGGATTCGGCCCCATCGACGCGAACATCTTCGCGTGGGACGACGTCAAGCGCGCCAGCATCAAATCCCTGCCGTCATCGTTGAACGAGGCGCTCAAAGCCCTCGAAGCCGATCACGATTTCCTTCTGGCGGGCGAGGTCTTCAACGAGGAACTCATCCAGCAATGGGTGGATTTCAAGCGTAATCAGGAATACTTCCCCGTGCGGAATCGTCCGCATCCGTATGAGATGAGTTTGTATTTTGATGTGTAATAAAAGAGACGGTCACTTTCAAAGTGACCGTCTCCTGTTCGTGGGGCGGATTGGCAATCCGCCTTACGCTGTGACGGGAGTCCTCTGCGACCTCACCATCTGCACGAGCGCCTTGATCACGTCGACTGCGCCTGCGACGATGGCTATGATCAATCCCCATTTGACCACTTGGGCAAGGAGCATCGCCAGCGACTGTGCGCCGTCGGCGGTGAAGTGCATTTCGCTCATCAACACATCGGGCGTCAAGCCGAGGATGGACGGGCCTTTCAGCATGGCGTAGGCCAGCGCCGCGTTCCCCGCTTTGACGGCCATCAGCAGGAGACGCGAGCCGTACTGCCAGCGTCGTTGCTGGATCAGCCAAACGTCCAGCGCGAACTGCAAGCCCCACAGCAGGTTGATCCACGGCATGTAACTAAAGAAGGCATTCGAGAGGATGGGGGCGAAGAATCTTTCGTTATCCGCGAAGCCGTAGATGCCGATGTATTCGGGATAGAAATTGAACACGATCAATCCCAGCACGATGAAGACGATTTCCGCGATGTGTTCGCCAATTTTCACCTGATCCACGTCTTCCACGTCGGGCAGGTCGCGCGGATTCCAATCCTTCTCTTCATCTTTCTCTTTGAATTCCCAGCCCGTTGCAAACCGTTGGATGAGCGCGAAGACGAGCACGATATTTCCGAAGGCAGCCATCATTCCGCTGAAATATTCGCCGAGAATATCAGTGAAAAGACCTTTCCAGAATTCAGCGGCTGTGGTGACGGGTTCGCCGCCGAACAGGGCAAATCCCAAACCGATGACGGCCAGCGTGGTCAACACCGCAAAGACGATCTTCGTCACCAGCCAGAAGATGGGGAAGAGTTGCGGGCCGATGAGGTATTGCTCGGGCAGGTACGAGGCGGCCACCGTGTCGGGATTGCCATATTCCTTCAACACCGCGATGGTCATCTCCTCGTCAATGGCGCGGCCATCTTTTTTACTGCGGTCTTCGAGCATATCCTCCACTGCCGAGCGAATTTCCTTCTCGATGTCGGCGCGGGTCTTTTGAGGCAATTGTCGTCCGATCTCACGGACATAGCGATCTATCAGGTTCATTTCATTCTCCTTTTTCATCGTTCTTCATCGTTCGCGAGCAGTTGGACTGCGAGCCGTCAGCCATTAGCACGATTTGCCAAGCAAATCGAACTGCTGACAGAGCAAACGTGTGTTACGCAAGCATTTTCTTCATCACAGCCACAATGCTGTTCCATTCTTCCTTCAACTTGGGCAGGAGTTTCCTCCCCGCCGCGCTGATGACGTAATACCGTCTCGGACGCGCTTCCTCGATCTTCCAGACCGATTCGAGCAACCCCTGCGCCTCCAGCCGACGGAGGAGCGGGTACAGCGTACCCTGATCCACGTCCAGCCCGAGGTCGGACAGATTCTTCAGCAGGGAATATCCATATTGCTCCTGGCTCAATTGGCTGAGCGTCGCCAGCACGATCACTCCGCGCCGAAGATCCAGCGTCACATTTTCTACAGGTGGGTTTGCCATATCTCTTATCCTTTATTGCATTATACTGTGTAATGCACAGTATATCAAGGAAAAAGTATAAGCTCATCAGCGGTAACGGACAGCGGATGCTTCGCGAAGCGGATAAGCGGATAAAGCGCCTCACGGCCTGGCGTCGTTCCATCCGCTCATCCGCTTCATATCCGCTGACCACCGCCACCCCAAACAAAAACCCAGGTCTCAAAGAAACCTGGGTTTGTTGTGATATTACGATTTGGTCTGGCAAGCCCTCAATTACCAATCTCCAATTACCTCACGCACGGCTCATTGTCACAAACACCATCGGCTTGCGCTTCGTCTGATCGTAGAGATAACTCTTCACCGCGCTGGCGATGTCCTTCTCGCTATCCAGTCCGCCGCTGTTGACAACCTTCATCACGCGCTTGCGCATTTCGGGGATCAGCCGCTCGGCGTCTTCGGGAGAGAGGAAGCCGCGCGTGATCACTTCGGGTTCGTGGAGCAGGCGGCCCTTGATCTTGTCAATGCTCAGGTCAATGACGACGATGCCGTTGCGCGCCAACTGCTCGCGCTCTTTCATCACGTCATGGTCTATGTCGCCAATGGACTCGCCGTGGACGAAAACGTAATCGCCAGGGATGCGGTCGCCGAGGGTCAGTTTGCCGCCGCCGAGTTCCACGATCTGGCCGTTTTCAACGACGACGATATTTTCCGTGGGGATGCCCACCTGCTCTGCCAGCCAGGCATGACGTTTCAGTTGACGCAGTTCGCCGTGGATGGGGAGGAAGTGCTTCGGCTTGACAAGGTTGATGAGCAATTTCTGCTCCTCTTGCGAAGCGTGTCCCGAAACGTGGATGGGCGCGATCGAGTCGTAGATGACGTTGGCGCCCTGGCGCAGCAGCCGGTTGATGGCGCGGCTGACCGCTTCCTCGTTCCCAGGGATGGGATGCGAGGAGAGTACCACCGTGTCGCCGCGTTTCACGTCGAATTGACGGTTCGAGCCGGTGGACAGTCGTCCGATAATCGAAGACGGTTCCCCCTGCGAGCCGGTGCACATGATGACGACTTTCTCGTCGGGCATATGAAGCGCCTGCTCAATGGAGACCAATGTCTCATCGGGGACGATCAGGTAGCCGAGTTTGCGGGCGATTTTGGCGTTTTCCACCATGCTCGTGCCAGCGAAGGCGAGTTTGCGTCGGTTCTTCACCGCCGCGTCGGATACCTGCTGGATGCGCGAGATCAGCGAAGCGAACGTCGCCACAATCACGCGTCCAGGGGCCGCGGCCATCACCTGGTCGAAGGCGGGGCCGATGATCCGCTCGGAGGGAGTCCAGCCTGGGCGTTCGGAGTTGGTCGAGTCGCTCAACAGCAAGTCCACGCCGCGCTGTGAAAATTCGGCGAGACGCGCATAATCGGTCGGCCAGCCGTCCACAGGCGTGTGATCGAGTTTGAAGTCGCTCATGTGAATGATGAGACCCGCGCCGGTTGTGATCGCCAGCCCCACCGCATCGGGAATCGAATGCGAAACGTGGAAGGTCTCAACCGTGAATTTGCCGATCTGGATTTTCTCGTTGGCCTGAATGCGGCGCAGGTCGGCCTTGTCGGTGTAGCCGTTGCGCGCCAGTTTGACCTCGATCAGCCCCAGGGTCAGGGGCGTGGCGAAGACAGGGACGGGGATCTGCTCCAGCACGTGGCGTACCGCGCCGATGTGATCTTCGTGTCCGTGCGTGATGACGAGGCCGCGCACGCGGTTGGCCTTATCCAGCAGATATTCGAAATCGGGGATGATGTAATCCACGCCAAGCATGTCGTTCTCAGGGAACATGATGCCCGCGTCTACAATGAGAATATCGCCGCCGTATTCGTAGGCGGTCATATTCTTGCCGACCTCTCCCAACCCGCCGAGAGGAATGATCTTCAGTTTTTCTTTCTTACTCATAGTGTGTTTTTTTCACCTCAATTTTTCAAAGATTAATTATCCGCCATTGGCGGTTAAGTTCAACTTTCCTTCGTCATTGCGAGGGCGATCTTCCCGAAGCAATCCCGTGTTCGTGAGGAGATTGCTCCCTGGCGCCGTGCGGCTTAAGCCGTACCAGGGCAGGTGTTGCAACAAACGTTCGCAATGACGGTTTTCCAAAAAAAAGCCTCGGCCTGTCGTTCTGCCGAGGTCTGCGTTCTACATGAATTGTGGTCACGAAAACTGCCAGAGGCAGGGAAGTTCAACGTTATGCTGAGAGTATAGCAGGGCAGGGGTGATTTGTCTACAACTTCGACAGACGTTTTTGACGTTCCAACGTCAGGTTAAACTCCAGCCGCTTCCCCTCCACCTGCTTCAACAGACGCGCCCGCTTCGCCAAATCTTTCTCGCCCTCCGCCGCGTCTTTCAACCCAGCGATCTCCTTGAGCAGTTCGGCCTCCTGCGGCAAAATATCGGCGCTCTTCAAAACCGAATACGCCAGCCGAATTTCCTCGGGCGTGTCGAAATACGCCGAAAGGTCAATCGGCTTGCCCGCGCCCGCCAGGTTATCAAACTCGCCGCGCGCCATCGCATTGCGGATAATTTCATCTACGTTTGGCATGTCCCTATTTTACCCAAAAAAAGTGCGTCGCAGAAAGGCGCGTCGCACCCGACGCTGAAAGCGAATCTCGTCGGTCAGGTGCGACGCACTCGCGTTCACATGCGTTAGAATCAACGCATGACCCTCCATCCCGACTTCATCCACGAACTGAAAAAACGCTTCACTGGCGACGTTCGGCTGGACTCTGCTTCGAGGAGCCTTTACTCCACCGACGCGTCCATCTACCAGATTGAGCCGCTGGGAGTCGCCATTCCCAAAACGCAAGATGACCTGCACGCTGCGGTGGAACTCGCCGCCAAATATCGCGTCCCCATCCTGCCGCGCGGCGCGGGATCTTCGCTCGCGGGGCAGGCCATCGGCGAAGCGCTGATCCTCGATTGCTCGCGCTGGCTGGATAACATCGTCGCGATCAATCCCGAAGCGCGGACAGCCACCGTCGAGCCTGGCGTCGTCCTCGCCGACTTGAACCGCGCCGCCACCAAACACGGACTCCAATTCGGTCCCGATCCCGCCTCCGCCGAACGCGCCACGATGGGCGGCGTCATCGGCAACAACGCCACCGGCGCGCACTCGATTTTGTATGGCATGACGGCGGATCACCTTTTATCAGCAGACGTGATTTTGGCGGATGGGAGCTTGGCCACATTCGCTAATTCGATATTTGACATTCGATATTCGAATTCCGAATCTCAAATATCGAATATCGTTTCTACCGTCATTCAAATTCGAGAAAAATACGCGGACGCCATCCAACAACGCTTTCCCAAATCCTGGCGCAACTCGGCAGGGTATCGGCTTAATTATCTGCTTCCGTGGTCGCCCTCCGTTCCTCCGCAATGGGTTGGGGACACTTATCCCGCCGACCTTCGACCCTTCGACGCCGCTCAGGGCAAGCCTTCGACTTTCAACCTTGCACCCTTGCTCGCCGGCTCCGAAGGCGCCCTCGCCATCATCCGCCGCGCTACGGTGAATCTCGTCCCGAAGCCGAAGCGAACCATTTTGGGCATCCTCGCCTACGAGAACATCCCCGCCGCGTGCGACGATGTGCCGCGCCTGCTGGAGTTCCGTCCCAGCGCGGTGGAGTTGATCCCGCAGATGATCCTGCGCCTGGCGCGCGGCGTCCCTGCCTACGCGTCGCAAATGGGATGGTTGACAGGCAATCCCGCCGCGTTGCTGGTGGTTGAGTTTAGCGGGGACAAGATTGATGTTCTGAAAAGAAACTTGGGACAAATTGGCAATTTGTCCTACATTGCAGAAACTTCCGAAGACCAATCTCGCGTTTGGAATGTCCGCAAAGTTGGCTTGGGCATTTTAGATTCGCGTCCGCAGGCCGCGCGTCCCGTCGCGTTCATTGAAGATTGCGCCATCCCCGTGGAACGGTTGGGGGAATTCGTGCGCGAGATCGAGCGGATTCTCGCCGCGCACGGAACCGAGGGCGGAATTTACGCGCACGCCTCCTCAGGCTGTTTGCACATCCGTCCGATCCTGAATCTCAAATCTGGCGAAGGCGTGCGTTCGATGCGAAGCATTGCCGAACAGACATTGGCGCTGACCTTGCGACTCGGCGGCTCGATGAGTAGCGAACACGGCGACGGTATCGCCCGCGGCGAGTGGCTCAAGCAAACCTACGGAGACGAAGTCATCGAAGCCATGCGCCTGCTGAAGCGCGCCGCCGATCCACACAATATTCTCAACCCTGGCAAAATGTTCGACGCCCCGAAAATGGATTCGCACCTGCGTTACGGCGAGACGTATGCCTCCCAGGCGTGGACTCCCGCGTTGGATTTTTCGCAACGCGGCGGGCTGGAAACATCCATCGAGCAATGCAACGGCCAGGGTGTGTGCCGAAAAACGACAGGCGTGATGTGTCCGTCGTATCAAGCAACCCGTGAAGAAAGCAATTCCACGCGGGGACGGGCGAATTTGTTGCGAGCGATGATTAAGTCGAATATCGAATATTCGAATATTCGATATTCGGATCTCCAAGATGCCACGTACCAGGCCCTCGATCTTTGCCTAGCCTGCAAGGGATGCAAGGCCGAATGTCCCAGCGGGGTGGATATGGCGAAACTCAAGTTCGAGTTTATGAATGAGTATTACAAGACGCATCCCCGCAAGTTGCGCGATTATTTGTTTGGGTATTTTCACGTCACCGCACGAGTCCTTTCGGCGTTTGCGCCGATCGTCAATGCGTTGATGAGCGTGACGCCGATCAAAAACCTGGTTGCGAAGGCGTTGGAGATTACGCCGCATCGTCCGTTTCCGAAGTTTACGTGGAAGCGGGCAAGTGTAGGTCGGAATGCCATTCCAACCCACGGAAAAGTTATCTTCCTTTCCGATGCCTTCTCGCGTTACAGCGAGCCGCAGGTGGAGCAGGCGGCCTTCGATATCCTTGCCGCGTGTGGATACGAGGTCCTCGTCCTGCCCATTGTCGGGGCGGGGGCGGGACTGATGAGCAAGTCGTTGGTCGCGCCCGCTCAACGTCACGCGCGCAGCGTGTTGGAGGCGTTGGAGAGGCTCGATCCGGAGGGCATCCTGCCGATTGTGGGAGTCGAACCGCCTGAGGTCTATTGTCTCAAGAACGATTATGTGGATTTGTTGCCGTCTCGTGCCGAGGAGATCGCTTCCCGCGTCGCCCGCGTCTGGTTGCTGGACGAGTTCCTCCTGCGCTCGGACGCGTTTCAGGCTCTGCGCGTAGCCAGGATGGGAGAGACGCTGGCAGGGCAGGGAGCCGCGCCGAAGATTCAACTTCAGCCGCATTGTCACCAGCGCGCCGAAGCCCCCGCCGTGGACGGTCTGCCCACAGGCGCGGCCGCGACCTTGTCCCTGTTGCGATCGCTGGGACTTGACGCGGAGATGTTCGACGCGGCTTGTTGCGGCATGGCGGGGACGTTTGGCTACGAGGCCGAGCATTACGAGATTTCGATGAAGGTGGGGGAGAGGGTTTTTAGCCCCCTCCGTAACCTCCTCCCGGCCTCCCCCAAATCCGACGGAGGTACCGTCGGATTTGGGGGAGGTGAGGTGGGGGTGGTTTGTTCTGGCGCGGCGTGCAGAATGCAGGTGACGCAGGGCGCGGGAGTCGAGGCGCGGCATCCGTTGGAGGCGGTGGCAGAGCGGTTGAAAGTCAGCGGGGAAGTTGCCTTGTAATTTACAGGACAATAAATAGATGAACAGGCGCTGGTTAGCGCCTGTTCATCTATTTCAGCAAGATTTTTTAGTTACCGCACGGAGCGACGTTGCGCCAGTTGAGAACCGTGTCGTTTACGGTTTGGGTTCCCGTAGTTCCGTAACTAAGCGTCAGGATGCGGTTGGCGATTTCACCGCAAGCGCCATCTTTCTCCACGTGATCCCAGTCGCCCAGCGTAAATTTGTATTCGATTTGGGCGCCCTCGGTGCCGGTGAGCGTGATCCTCCAGTGAGTGGCGTCCACGCGAGTGAGAACAACGCCGCCCGGGTTCCAGTCTGGCAGGCCTCCGTCGAGACGGCTAAGCGTGCCCGCGATGTAGACCAGGCGACCCGTGGCATCTGTGGTTGCAGGGACGGTAATGTTGAACGTCACAGTGACTGTCCGCAGTTGTGCGGTTGCTGTCACTTCACTCGAATTGGCCGATCGGTTGAAGGATAGATCGAGCGAGCGAACCACGTAATAGTAGGTTGAGTTTTCGGTGACAACAGTGTCCGTATAGGAAGTCCCGGTGACACGCGCCATCATCGTGTACGGGCCACTCGAAGTATCAGAGCGCAATACTTCGTATCCATACAATGACGCATCGCCAACGATGGCATCCCATGCCAGTTCGATCCCAGCCGGAGAAGCGGAGAGGATTTTCAGCCCGGCCGGGATGGTTGGCGGGGTGGTGTCGCCGCTCGAATTTACGGTCATTTTACCGGCTTGGGCGGATTCGTAGCCATTTCCGATGCCGTCCAAATCTGCGTAGACCCAGCTTGTGCCGTTGGTGGTTGAATAGCGGTAGGCGTAATCGAACGAGCCGATCGATTCGGGCAACATGCTGGCGACAAATTCATCGTTATTGCCAGCGTCCACGTTGAACGCCGCGTCAACCCAGACCCAACTCAAGTTGCCGTTTGGATCGCTGTTGGAAGGTCCGTAGCCCAATTGGGCGCGCAGGCTGGGTGTCTTTCCGGGCTGGTTGGTGGCGCCATCAATCCAAACCTGGCCGTAGACGTTGACAGTGCGAGTGACCGCGTTGATTGTATGGGTAATCGTCGGCGGCCATTGAAGGTTTGCCCACCCGATCGAGAGATGCGGCAAAGCGCTGACCTCGTTTGAGTATCCGCTTTCGTTGCCATGATCATCCATGCTCGTGACCACGTAGTAGTACAGCGTGGAATTCTGCAAGTTGTTATCGGTGAAGGCGGGCGCTGAAAGCAGATTGCTGTTCACTTTGATCCATCCGCCTCCGCTTAAGGGACTGCGGTAAATGTTGTAGCCCGTGGAGCTGCTCACGCCGTCCCAGGCAAGGCTGACTGTCTGATTGCCTTCGTTGATGACGTGCAAGCCGGTTGGATTCGATGTCGGCATAAGATCAACTTGCCCGGTGATGAGAATCAGACCGCTTAATGGGTCGATATTTCCAGCGATGGCGCCGTTCGTCACCGTGACCTGGAGCGGATTCCCGCTCCCGACCGCGTACATCTGGTCCAGGACGATGCCATCGGGCAGGTATCCACCGACGGGGATGGTGAACGCCTGAGCCTGTGCTCCGCGATTGATGATGATGACCGCGCCCTGGTTTTCGGTCTTGCGGCCATAGGCGAGGATCTGGGAGGCATCGTCTGCGAGCAGGATTTTGAAATCACCATCCACCAGTACGGACTGATTCTTCCTCAGGCTATTGAGAGTTTGATAATGTTTGAAGATGCTGGAGCTGGCGCTCTCTTCAAGCGAGGTCATCGTGCGGCGATCGTCAGGATCATCGTCGCCGGTTAGGCCAGCCTCGTCACCGTAGAAGACGGTGGGAGCGCCCGGCACGGTGAACTGGATCAGAGAGGCGATTTGCTGGCGTTGGAGCCCTTCGGCCACGTTGGCGGCGTTGAGTTCCTTATCTGCCGTGGTTTCCTGGCCCGGCGTCAAGGTCCAGCGGATGCGCTCGGTGTCGTGGCTGTCGATGAGGTTCATCAACGAGTAATAGGCGGCATCGGGATAATCCTCTCGAATCGACTCGAGGCGGGAGGCAAACTCGGATGGCAGGATGCTGTGTCCGCTATCGGCAAAGCCCTTCGAGTCGAATGGCTGCGGCGCGAGCAATCCCAGAACGGCGTCGCGCAGACGATAGTTCATGGTGGTATCGGCGCGGTCGCCGCGCAGGAAGCGCAGGAGCGTGCTATCCTTTTGCCAGGTCTCGCTGATAATCAAACCGTCGGGCTTTGTGGTTTTCACCACGTCACGGAAGGTTTCCCAATACCCAGCAGGGAAGGATGAATCGCCCATCACGTCCAGCCGCCAGCCGCCCGCGCCTTGATTCAGCCAGTAATTCGAGACGCTGTCTGGATTCGTGATGAAGTACTGTTGCACCGCGGGCAGGGATTTGTTGATGACGGGAATCGAGTCGAAGCCGAACCAGCCATCGTAGGTGGCGGAATTTGCAAGCCCCGAACTGCCGACGCAGGCGCCTGTCCCTGGGGCAACGTCATGGAAGGTGAACCAGCTTCGATACGGGGAAAGATGCGACTCGCAGGCGCCGACCGCCTCGTAATGGTGGTAGCGGTCAAAGAAGCGACTATCCGATGAGAGGTGATTGAATACGCCGTCCAAAACGATGTTGATATTCTTTTCACGGGCGTGCTTCACAAGATTTTCCCAATCCTTTTGAGCGCCAAAATAGGGATCGATCTTGTAATAGTTTTGCGTGTCGTAGCCGTGATTGGAACCCGAATCGAAGATCGGGTTGAAGTAGATGGTGGTGATGCCGAGGGACTGGAGGTAATCCAGCGATTGATCCACGCCCTTGAGGTCGCCGCCGAAATAATCACGACCGCGCGGCTGTTCCTTGGTGGGGCTGTATGCGGGCGGAGTGGGATCGAAGCGCCACGGACAGTTCGTTGCGCCGTCGGCATAGTTGCGGCAAAAGCCTTCGGGCAGGATGCCCCATTTGAGTTTCAGCACGGGGTCATCGTAACGGACATCGCCGGTCTTTGGATCGTTATTCGAGCGACCGTTGCGGAACCGGTCGGGGAAGATCTGGTAAATGCTGGCGCTCTTTGCCCAGGAAGGCGCCGTGAAGGCTGGATCGTAGAACATCAGGGCAAAACTGTTATCCACGGCATCGTCACTCGGACTGCCGAGGCCGCCATCCAGCGCGGGGGTGTTATCGGCATAATAATCCGTGTCGGAGCCATCGGTGACGATGAAGCGGTACCATAAATTATTGGGGGACGCTTTGTCGAGTTCCGCCTGCCAAAAATCACAAGTGAACGCTTCCAGGCCGGGTTGGTAACAGGAGACTTGCGCTGCGGCAAGCGACATCGGGAGAATTTGCTGGGCGCTGGCGTTGACATCGTACACGCGCAGAGAGACGCTGGTCACGTCGTTGTGGAATGTACGGAAGCGGATTAGGACAGGCGTGCCGGCCGTCACCGCGCCGCCTGGGGTGCGATAGAGCGGATCGCGCGAGTCGTGCCGCAATCCGTCCCACCAGATGTTGTTGTCCGGTCCTGGCCCAGCCTGGATGGTCAGCACATGATTTGAGGGGTCGTAGGAAAAGGTCACTTTTGCATTGTCTGATGGAACGCTGAATGCGATGTTCGGGCCATTCTGCACGCCGCCCTGACCATAATTTTCAGACCACGATTCGTTGATTGCCACCTTGCCCTCGTAATTGCCAGCAGGCAGGGCGGTGGTTTCGAAGGTGTAGGCGCCGTCTCCATCGGGATCCTGCAACCACGAGCGTAAACAGCCCGGGTCCCAGTCGCCCGAACAGCCCAATTCGCTCTGGAAATTGCCCGGCGCCACCGCAATGACCGAATTTTGGCTGTCTGTCATCCAATGGGATTTGTGGTCGTAATAAAACTTGACCGGAGCGCCTGCCCCCAAAGCCAGCGGGATATTTGCCCCGCCGGGCGCTGCGTTGAGGCCATAATTCTCGTTCCAGCCATCGTTGAGGGCGGCCTTATATTCCCAAGCGCCGGCGGGGATTGTCCAGCTTTGCTGCCAGACATCGTCATCGGCATCATAGACCAGATGCGCCGCGGCGCAGGCTGGGTCCCAATCGCCCGGGCATCCCAATTCACTTTGGAGCGAACCGGCAATTGTCACACTGGCGGGATTGGAAGTATGCGAGGCGGATACGGGATGAGGCGCAATCGCCCCCGTGATCAAAACCAACAAACTCAAACCATTGAATAATAACCGGTAAAAGGATTTATTTTTGGCATTCATGATTTTCTCCTTTTTGTTCGTTGATGGATGTTGTTATGAATTCATTGTAATGGCGGGCAGGAAAATGTCAATAGCTAATTTCACGGGGATAGCAAACGGGAATTGCCGAAAGGTACAGGCAGGGAAGGAGGTTTTGTCCGTTTTGGAGATTTTGGTTTCCGGTTTCATGTGTCAGGTTCCAGATGGCGAGCAACCTTTGGTGAACGAATATGGGACTTGGCGAGGGATTCAATTTTTTCATAGGCCTGCCATTTTTTTGCGGCAGGACTAGTTCCGAGAGGTTCAAAAGCGCTCGGTTCGGGGATGGTAGAGCGGGAGGAAAATGGCCGCTCCCATGAGATTGATAAATTGTACGATCTATTTTGCCCATGTATGCGTGGGGACGGCAAACGGTGGTAGCGACCATTGCGGCGGCGTTCGGCATCTTTTTCCCGCTGGCAGGCGCGCCGGTTGTGGAAGGCGCGCTGGAGAAGAAGGAGGGCAGTGAAGAGTTGCCAGGTGATGGATTGGCCCGGGGAGAGGGCAATGCCATTTTTTCCAAGCGTAAAAGAGTCCTGGCTTACCAGGTCCAGAAGGGTGGCGTCGCCGTAGACACGGAGATGCCAATGAAGTTGTTTGTAGATGGCCTGCAAACGGCCCGTGTTGAAGAGGTCACGATGCAGGCGCTGACATTCCCGCAGGGGGAAGGAGGCGAGGTCGGGGTGATAGGCGTAGACGATAGGGGGGAGATCTTCCCAAGCAAGGTTACAGGCAAGTTTAAGTAGTACGGCTTCAAAAAGAAGGCGGGTGGAAAAACGAGGTTTTCGGCGTTTATATTTGCGGAAGGAATCCTTATCCTCCCGAAGTGAGCCAAAGGAATCTCGAATGAGAAACCATTGTTGGTCTGTAAGGAAGGGGCTGGGGATGGTGGAATCGTCCAAATTCGCGCGTAAATTAATTAAGTTTGGAGGAACGAATAGTGGGATAGTCGCGGGAACTTCGATCGTGTTGTCCCTAAATCTTTCCAGGGACGATTCGGGGTGGGCGCAGAAATTTTCAAAGCCAAGAGGAACGAAGATGGGGCGTTCGGGAATGCCGCGTTGCTCGAATTCCCAATTCACCAGCCAGGAAGCGTTCTGTGCAAGGGAAACCAGATCCTTGTAAGGCTGTTCCAACCGGGCAATGAGGCGGATAATCTTCATATCTGCCCGGATCGTTTGGAGTATGGAGCGGTCCCAAGCCAGTATCTCGGCGGTGGTTTTCGAGTTTTTGGAAAATTCATGAAGGCGGACGAGAAGACGATGATTTAATGCGAGGTCGCGTTCCAAATGGTCGATCTGGGATAGATCTCCCCGTTCAATTGTCGGCAATTTGACCTTTGGGGTATTAACGCGCAT
The DNA here is from genome assembly GCA_016234485.1 of Chloroflexota bacterium. GTDB lineage: Bacteria > Chloroflexota > Anaerolineae > Anaerolineales > Villigracilaceae > Denitrolinea. The sequence continues at coordinate 2,481 of JACRBL010000032.1, read as the reverse complement.
GAAGCCAGCTTTGGGATGTGGGTTACGCTTTGCATAGAGACCGTGCTTGCGGGCATTGGAGTTGCCGCGTTGACCACCGCGCTTGCGTTTTACCTCGCGAACAGGCGGAGGCATCTTGGGGGTGGCACGGGAGGCGGGGGTGGAATTGAGCATGGGTAGAGAGGGTTGGTAGTTGAAAGTCGGGGGTTGATCGAAACCGTAGGGGAATTATAGAACAAATGTTTAAGGTCGGCAAGAGTCTCAAGACCCCGCCCCAGTCCCTCCCTGCGTTTCACTACGGGATGTTTCGTGAGAGGGATGTGCACGATGGGAGGGAAACGCGAGGGTTGCGTCAAAATGGGTTGGAGGTAAAATTGGGAGGGAACGGGAATCGGTATTCGAGATTCGGAAAAGCAAATCGTGGCATTGAGGTGTTGGCTTGCATCGGATTAACGAGGAACGCACCCGCAAGGAAATGATCGACCCGCAGTTGGAAAAAGCAGGTTGGTATCTTCGCGACCATTCCAAGGTAAAGATCGAAATTCCCGTGGATGGATACGATGCCGAGCCGTGGAATGGAGTTTCGGATTACTGCCTATACCGCGAAAATGGGGAAGTGTTGGCGGTGGTGGAAGCCAAGAAAACATCCACCGATGTCCGTCTGGCAGAAGCACAACTTACCTATTACGTCACCGAAATTGAAAAGCACCAGTCTTTCCGTCCGTTTGGATTTTTAGCCAACGGACTTGAAATCCATTTTGCAGATGTGGGAATCGCACACAAGCGTGAAGTGTTCGGTTTCTTCACACGCGAAGATTTGGAAAACCTGCTTTACATCCGTCAGAATGCAAAGCCGCTTAGCTCCATTGAAATCAGCAACGAGATCGTTGACCGTTCCTACCAGCACGAAGCCATTCGCCGCGTGGGAGAAGCCTTCGCTAATGGCAAACGTAAAGCCTTGATCGTGATGGCAACTGGGACAGGCAAGACCCGCACGACAATGGGATTGATCGATGTGTTCATGCGTTCCAATCAGGCACGGCGGATTTTGTTCGTGGCCGACCGCGATGCGCTTGTTGAACAGGCAAAGGATGATGGCTTCGAGAAATTCATTCCTAATGAACCTTGCACCCGCTTGCATAGTTGGGACGATCCGAATGCGCGTACGCAACGCCTGTATGCGGTAACGCTCCAAACGCTGAGCAATATCTTCGAGCAATTCTCACCCGCCTTCTTTGACTTGATCGTCTTCGACGAAGTCCATCGCTCGATTTACAACAAGTTCAATGAAGTGTTGGAATATTTCGATGCCCGTCAGGTGGGGCTGACCGCCACGCCTGCTGACTATATCAACCGCGATACCTTCCTGGCCTTTGATTGCACAGATGGCAAGCCGACTTATCTCTACACTTACCAACAAGCAATAGACGATAAATGGCTGGTAGATTACAACCTTTATTCCGCGCGGACCAAGTTCCAGCGGCAGGGTATTCATGGCGTGGACTTGACCGAGGAAGAGCGCAACGCCCTCATCGAAAAGGGACTTGACCCCGACGATATCAACTACGAAGGGACGGAACTGGAAAGAGAAGTCAGCAACCGTGACACGCTTCGCAAACAGTGGGAAGAGATCATGGAAGTGTGCAAGAAAGACTCTTCGGGGCAGTTGCCTGGCAAGACCATTGTCTTTGCCATTACGCAACAACATGCTTTGCGCTTGCAAGCCGCCTTCGATGAGATGTATCCGCAATTCCCGAATCTGACAAAAGTTATCACGCATAAATCAGAATATCGCGGCACGTTGGTGGATGCCTTCAAGAAGAAGGATTTCCCCCGCATTGCCATTTCCGTGGATATGCTTGATACAGGCATTGACGTTCCCGAAGTGGTGAATCTTGTGTTCATGAAGCCCGTGCAATCACCGATCAAGTTACAGCAAATGATCGGGCGCGGGACGCGGGTTCAGGCAGCATGTCGTAATCTGGCGTTACTGCCAAACTTCGAGAAGAAGGATTTTCTCATCATTGATTTCTGGGAAAATAATTTCAGCAGGGACGCGAAGGAAGTCGTTGACCAGTCCACGCCTGTGTTGGTGACGATCTTCAATACGCGCTTGAAGTTGCTGGAGACTTATCTCAAAGACCAGAAAGACCCCAATTGCAAAACAGTGATCGCTGACCTGCGCGAGCAGATTCAACAAATCCCGACCGACTCGTTCACCATCCGCAAACACATGCCAGAGATCGAAGAAGCGTGGACAGATGCCTTTTGGGAGTATTTGATTCCGAGCAAGATCGAATTCCTGAAATTGAAAGTCGCCCCGCACCTGCGACTCGTCCCTGGTGTGGATGTCGCCGCCGCGACCTTCATCAGCAAAGTGGAACGCTTGAAACTGCTCAAACGCACGGGCAAGGAAGCCAGTGGAACTATTCAATAGATTGTGTAAGATGCGCAGAGTTTGCGAGACACGATTTAGTCTGATGGTGAAATCAAAGCACAGAG
>JACRBL010000031.1 GCA_016234485.1 Chloroflexota bacterium | reverse complement strand
TTGGCAACATTCCGGGTCGCAAGTGGACACAGCGAACACCCATGATGGCTGCTGGTTTCGCCGATCATGCTTGGACTGTTAATGAACTCCTGACCGCCATCCCGCTAAAGCGCTAACCACACTCTGTCGGGAGACTACCGATTTTCATGTCAAAGAAAAACGCTTCGGATTCGCCATCGGCTGAATCGTCCCAAGGCGGCAATGAAAGTATCGCGGCCTTCGTCCATGACGAGGGCGAAATACTGGCCGCGCCCTTCGCGGAGCAGATCGAGGATATTTTGCGCGCGAAGATCAAAGCCGACCCCGCCCTGCAAAAATATGAAATTGATCTTGGCACAGGCGCGAATCAAACGCTGGAAATCTGGGTGGATGGCAAGCCATATTCCAGCGTTGACGATCTCCCCGATGAGCGGTTGAAAGAGGCCTTCCGCGCCGCGGTGGAAAAGTGGAACGCGAAATAAAAAGCAAACGACCTCGACATTGGCAGTCGAGGTTGTTTTTTCAGTGAAACAATGTCAGCGCGTTCTCAATACCGCCGCCGCGCCGTACCCAACCACCTGGCTGAAATCCCCCGTCACATCGCCTGAGGTGGCGTGATGCAAAACTTGAACCTTGTCCGCGCCGAGCTCGCGCGCCGCCCACAGCACAGACGCGACCGCGGCATGTCCGCAGGCGAAACCTTTACCCGTGTACTCGGCCTCAAAAACGGACTCGGGCCGGAACGACTCAAACCGCTTGAGCATTTCCGCGTCGAGGCGGTTGGCGGTTTTTTGATCGTAAAAATGCGAAAGGTCGGTGCTTGCCACAAGCATGGCGTTCTTGTCTTTGAGCACGTTCGCCAACGCGAGGCCAAGTCCACGCGCGATATCGGGCTCCTGGTCGCGGATCATCACGGGCAGGAGTTTGAAATCGCCCGCGAGCGCGCGTTGCAGGAAGGGTAATTCGATTTCGAGCGAATGTTCGCGGTCGCGCGTCAGCGGGGCGAGGCCGAAGCCCAGTTCCGATTGGAGTTGCACATCCAGCCCGATCAGCGCAGACTTGTCCACGGGGATGTCGCCCAGCGGCGTGGAATAGGCTGCGTGGGCGGTGGTGATGAGCGGTTGACGCGCGAGGTTGTGAAAAGGCGAGATGACCGCGACCAGGTCGAAGGCGCGTCCACGCAGAGGGGCGAAGGCGTAGGCCGCGACGGGGCCGCTGTATTTGTGTCCCGCGTGAGGAGCGATGACCGCCACCACGTCTCCATCCAGCGCGGGGACGCGCGCCGCGTCGAGGTACGCGTCCACCGCGCGGGCGAGGCGGACGCAGTCGCCTTCGTACCAGGTCCCCGCAATCGGGGAGGGGCGGACGTCGAGAGCGCTCATCAAAAATATTTTAGCGCCATAAAATTAAAAATGCGTCGCGCCTTTCTCGAGGAGATACGCCTCCAAGTTTGGCGCGACGCATTCAAACCTTGTTTGGGCTACGGCACAGAGTAACTTGCCACCACCGCGTTGAGGATGTCGAGGTAGGTGTCCTCGTAATCGTTCATCCATTCGATGGTGAACATGAGGAAGGTGGTGCGGCCTGCGCGCGTTTCAAAATACGAAGCCGCCGAATAACCGCCGCTCTCTGAATACCAAGTCAGGCGCTCCGAGCCGTCGTCCTGCAACTGATCGCCCGTGATGGTGATGTCTTTGTTACTGCCCGTGGCGCTGTAAAAACGGTAGATGAGTTCGAGCGCAAACTTGCCTTTCTGACCGCCGTTGAAGGTGGTGCCGTCGTCGTAAACGATGTTCTCGATCAGCGCGTTGCCATCGGGCGATTTAAATTGGTCAATGTAATAGTTCTCGCCCGTCACCTGTTTGTAAACCCAATCGCTCGGCACTTCGATCTGGTACAGGCCGGTCTGGTCTTTGAACGTGGTCGTGCCGCCAGAGTTGGCATTGCTATTCTCGGCAGTGGGTTGAGGCGGCACGGCAGTGGGCTGTTCGTTACCAAAATTGCCCGGCCCGCCCTGGTTGGGCTGGATGGGCGTCACCTGCGCGGCGGGCGGGTTCGCTCCTCCGCTACAGGCCAGGCTGACGGCCAAGAGAAGCGCCATCAATAAATATAAATACTTCGATCCTTTGGCATTCATTTTGCATCTCCTTTTTGAAAATGGGTTGGCACATTTTAATCGAAATGGTCTCGATTTCTCCCAGTAAAAAAGCGCTACAAACTAACCCTGTTTCAAAATTTTCTTCGTGGCCTGAAACGCCAGCGGAGGCAAATTCGACCGTTCGAACCACTGCGCGTCGTCGGCGTCATCGCCCGCGCACAGACTGCCCGATTCGACCTCCGCCGCGAAGACGATGATGAAGTCCGCGCCGCGCTCGTGCTCGCGGCCTGCGATGACCTCCAGCGGGCGCGTCACGCGGACGGTTAGGCCGGTCTCCTCCTCGCATTCCCTCGCGGCCGCCCGGGCAGGATCCTCGTCCGCGTCCACGAAGCCCGCGGGCAAAGTCCACAGGCCGCGGAAGGGTTCGTTGGCGCGGCGGACGAGGAGCACGCGTCCGCCCTGCTCCACGAGGACAGCCGCGGCCACCTTCGGGTCGGCGAAGTAGATCCATCGGCAGGAGGGGCAGACGGGGCGAACCTTGCCGAATTTGTTTTCGAGTTGGATGGGGGTTCCGCAACGCGGGCAGTAGTTGACTTGGGTGAGGGCCATGGGATTAAAAAGACTTCCGAAGTCTCAAAGACTTCGGAAGTCTGGCAATTACTTCCACTTACGCGCAGCCAGTAAGCGGAGCAGGAGCATCAGCGCCGCGCCGAGGAGGGCGGCCAGTCCCAGGGCGATCTGCCAGTTGGCGATCAACGGCGGAGCAGGTTGGGATGCCGCGTCTTCGGCGTTTTTGGCAGAAGGGTCTTCGGCCACGCGGGTGATTTCGCTTTCAGGGTTGGCGTCGGATGGGGCGTTTGCCATTTCGGTGGGAAGCGGCGCGAGCGCGGGCGGTTCGGTGGATGCGGGCGCTTCGGTGGCGGGGGCCTCGGTTGCGGCGAGGGCGCTTTCCATCATTATGGATTCTTCAGTGGCGGGGACGTCCGCGCCGCCGCCACTGCCAATTCCATAGGACGCGGGGGCGGGAGCCGAGGCGGCCAGTTGCGAAGTACGCGTGGCAAAGACCGAGATGAAAAACAGGAAGGCCGCGAAGGCCGTGGCAAATTTGAAGACAGGATACGAGCGCGGCAGGGGCGGTTTGAGTCCCACCATTTTGCGCGTGAGGAGGAAGTTGCGCGGGGCGCGTCGCTTGGGCATGCGGCGGAGAAGATTTCGGGATTCGCGCAACGCGTCCAGCGCAGAGGCCAGCGCGAGGTCGGAGGCGAGGCGGGTTTCGAGTCGCGCGGAATCGGACGGTTTCAGTCCGCCGTCCAGATAGGTTGAAAGTTGTTCGATATCGTGTTGATTCATGCAATCGCCTCGTTGGTATTGAGACGGAACGCGGCGGGCAAAAGTTCCGCGAAGGATTGCAGGCATTCGCGCAGGCGCAGGCGGGCGCGGGCGAGGCGGCTCTTGACGGTTCCGAGCGGGACGCGCACGGCTTTAGCCACGTCGGTGTAATCGAGGCCTTCGATGTCGGCCATGACGACGACCGCGCGGAAATCGGAGGGCAAGGCGTTGAGGCAGTGTTGGATGGCGTGTTCGAGTTCGTCGGCTTCGAGTTGTTGGGCGGGAGTCATGGAGGGATCGGCCAACCAGCGCGGGGAGTCCATTTCGTCGCCGTCGTCGGTTTCGGGTTCGAGGGGAGTGGTGGGGCGGCGCTTCTGACGGCGGAGTTCATCGTAGCAGGCATTGGTGACGGTGCGCAGAAGCCAGGCTTTGAACGAGCCGCCGCGATAGGAGTGGATGGCGCGGAAGGCGGAGATGAAGGCCTCCTGCGAAGCGTCCGCGGCCTGGTCTTCGTCGCCGAGAATGCGGAGCGCGGTGTTGAACACCATGTCCTGATAATGGAGGACGAGGGTGTTGAAGGAGTCGAGGTCGCCGTTTTGGGCGGAGGTAATGAGGGCGGGTTCGTTCATGGGGGAGGGTAATTGGTAAGTGGTAATTGGCTGTTAGTTGTTGGCTGTGTATTTCAAGCAGGCTGTGATGTCTTCATGAATCAGACCAGGATAATTTCGGAGAATTTCTTTTTCGTTCCATCCCTGCGCCAGTAAACCTACAATAAACTCAACGGCCAAGCGAGTGCCTTTGATCACAGGCTTGCCAACGAGGATGCGAGGGTCTACGGTAATTCTTTCCTGCCAGTTCATGACAATCTCCTTTGTTAGGAGTATTTTATCAGGGTTTTCAACGTACAATTTTCTTTTGTGCTAGAATCAAATTGAGATTCGATAAATCGATTCGTTTTCTTTTACGGAGGCTAGTGATGGATAATCTTGAACTTGTCAACAATATGATTAACGAAATAGACGCTATGGTTTTTGGAAATGAAACCAGCCTTGATGCAATAAAACGCAAAAGCGAGATGATTATTCGTAATCTTCATGGGAAAGAGAGTAAATATTTAACCGATCTAAAGAATATTAACTTTGTAGGTTATTACTCTAGCACAAAAGAAGAAGAAAAGAGAGATTGGCAATCTGGCAAAGATCAACTACGAAATTTATTTATTACACTCAGAGACGAAATTTCACTATTCTCAAAAGAATCTAAAGACCCAAATAAGCGCGTTACTAAAAACGAAGCAAACGACTCGATTTTCCTTGTACATGGACATGATGAAAAAATAAAGCAGTCGGTCGCACGTGTGATTGAAAAGCTTGGCTTAAAACCTGTAATACTTCATGAACAACCCAATCTGGGTAGAACTGTTATTGAAAAATTCACTGATTATTCTAAAGTTGGTTTTGCCATTGTGCTACTAACTCCAGACGACATGGGGTATTCGGTGAATGCTGGCCTTGAGACCGCCAAATATCGAGCTAGACAGAATGTCATTTTGGAACTTGGATATTTCCTTGGGACTCTTGGTAGGGAAAGAGTTATTGTGCTTCATAGCGAGGCTGATAATTTTGAAATTCCCTCTGATTATTCTGGAGTTCTATTTTTGCCATTTGATTCAAGAGGAAGATGGCAACTTGACTTTGTAAAGGAGTTGCGGGCATGTGGTTACAACGTGGATGCTAATAAACTGATTTAACAAATCGAAGTTTAAAATATTAGAAAGAGTTGTCATGCAAATCCCCCCTCCTCTCCGCTCCCTCATCGAATCAGGATGCCACGCGCACACCGTCACTCTCAACGCGGACGGGGAGTCCAAGTCCCCGCGGGCGGACGGTCAATGCAAAGCGTTGGCCAGCAGAGTGAAATGAGTCGTATTCCACACGAGAAAAAATGAAAATCGTAGTTGCTACTATTGGTTCGCGAGGGGATGTGCAACCCTATATCAATCTTTGCCAGGGATTGCAGGAAGCGGGGCATGAGGTTGTCCTGGCCACTAATCCTACCCTGTATTCTCTGGCGACTTCGCATGGCGTAACGAGCGTTCCAGTTGGTCCGCCTGTTGATATGGGAGCCGTGGGAGCACGACTCATGGACCAATCCTTCAACAATATGTGGATTGGTATGATTCGAGTCATGCAATTTGGGGCGCGGTTGGTAGAAGAAGCTTACCCTGATGTACTAAAGGTATGTCAGGGAGCAGATTTGGTCATCACCTCTGATACAGGCAGTGGCATAGCAGAAGCGGACAAGTTGAATATCCCCTGGATTAGTGTTACCCTGCAACCTGCTCGTATTCCTGTAACGAATGCCACACCATCCTTTTTAGGGCGAGTCATCTGGGCGGTCATGGGAAAACTTTTTATTGCGCCAACGAATCGTTTTCGAAAACGGGTGGGCGCACCGCCTGTCAAAGACATCACGAGCATGATGTCAACTCGCCAGATCCTTTTACCCGTCAGTCAGCATGTGGCTTCGCCTGACCCGCGCTGGCCTCGCCACGTTTACCAGACTGGTTATTGGTTCGCTCGTCCACAAAAGGAGTGGGAGCCACCCCGCGATTTGTTGGATTTTCTTGAGGGCGGCGATAAACCAATAGCGGTCAGCCTGGGGGTAATGGGTATGTCTGGCAAACGAGCGCGGCAGGGAGCGCAGATCATACTTGGCGCGCTGGAGCGGACGAATGTACGCGCTATTATCCAGGGATGGGATGAAGTCCTGCATGGTCTGGAGATTCCCAAGACTGTGTATCATGCTGGCGCACTGCCGCACAGTTGGCTTTTTGACCAGGTAAGTATGGTCATTCATCATGGCGGTTTTGGGACGACTGCAGCGACACTTCGAGCAGGCGTACCCAGCATTGTCGTGCCGCATGTCATTGACCAATTCTACTGGGGACAGCGAGTAAATGAATTGGGTGTCAGCCCTGGATTTATCTCGCGTGGAAAACTGAGTGTTGAAAACTTGAGTGAAGCGATTATGCGAGTTAAGAATGATGGACAGATACAGGAGAAGGCGGGTGAATTGGGTTATAAGATTCGAACTGAAACGGATGGGGTTACCACAGCGGTTCAAGCCATAAAAAAGATTCCATGAGCATTTGGAGGTACAGCGTTATACTTGAGCGTGACTACCGCCCAACAAAGCGCGTCGTGGATAGTGGAGATTGGCTCCGTCAAATTGGGTTTGGAACGCCCAGGCAATCTCCCGTTTTGGCGGGGAGTCCAAGTCCCTGCGCGCGGAGGGTCAATGCAAAGTGTTGGGCGGCTGGGTTTGGTTTCATAGAATAAGGAAAACAAAATGAACCGCAGAAAAATGTTGCTGTTAATAATTGGCGCTATATGCCTCCTATCGTTGGTAGTAGGGTGCGGCGTTCCTGTTACTACCCTAACAGCGACACCCACACTCACACCCGTTCCGCCAACATCAACGGTCATTCCTATCGTTGTGTCCACTGTAACAACTGAACCCACATCACCAGCCAGGAAAACCCTATTGATCTATGATGATGATGGCAGCTGGGATGGGACGGCAGCGCTTTTTTACCTGCTAAGTCAGCCAGAGATATCCATCCTGGCTGTCAACATCTCCTATGGCGAAGCGCACCCCCAAGTATATATCCAGAATATTGGACGCGCACTGGATAGCTTTGGAATCCAAGATATCCCTCTTGGTGCAGGACAGGACGCGCCTCTGGCAAATGGCGCCCCATTCCCGGATTGGCTCCGTCAACGAAGCGACAACTTCTGGAATGTACCGTTACCGAATGCAGGCAAGACGTATCCGGTACAGTATGCCCCCGAATTGATGGTTTCAACCATCAATCAGGCTTCCGAGCCGGTCACCATTTTTCTGAGCGGAACTTTCACCAACCTGGCTCAAGCCCTGCGCATTGATCCGGGAATCCGGGATAACATTGCCGCTGTCTATATCATGGGGGGAGGTGTGTATGTTCCGGGGAATATTACCAACTTGATCCCTGATTCAAGCAACAAAGTCGCTGAGTGGAATATCTACGCCGACCCACAAGCGGCCAAAGAAGTATTCGAAGCTGGTTTGGAGTTGTATCTCGTTCCGCTTGACGCTACGAACAAAGTGATTTTCCATAAAGCAGATATCCTCCCATGGCATACTGGCGATGAAAAAGCCAATCTTGCTGCGAATATCTTCGACAAGCTGTTCACTGAATATGGTTTAAAGCAAGTTGAAATTTTTGACCTGGGGGCGGCCGTCATTATGGTCAAGCCCGAAACGTGTGCCTTTCAACCGCTCCATTTGGATGTGATCACGGAGGATGGGATCACTTCGGGGCAGACGGTTGTTGTTCCCAATAGCGATCCGAATGTCCAGGTCTGTTTGAATCCGAATGCTGTTCTCATCACGCAGGCGCTGAATGACAGTTTTTCTGGTTCATCAGAACCTCTCGATATCCCCTCGATCGCTCCATTGATCGGCACATGGACAGGTTCTATCTCGAATAATGGCTTTGAGATGCAAATCTCGGTAACCATCGAAGAAACGTGTCAACTAGGACAGATGTGTGGGCGATTCGATATCTCGACCGTTTCATGCTCGGGTACACTAACATGGGTTGGGATGGATGGAGAACTATACCAGTTTCAGGCTGGCGAAAAGACTGCGGCGTGTGGAGAAGGTATTGATTATCTTCTACCGCAAGCGGATGGAACTATTATGTATATTAGCCGAGGCGATTACGGTGAGACTACAGGCGTGTTGCAGAGAGCGCCGTAGCGATCCCAACCAAAGAGTCGCCCACAAAGCGTGCCGTTTTTGACGGAGAGTCCAAGCTTGTGCTGCGACCGAAGGAAGTGTCGAAGCATCCCCGCGCGGACGGTCAATGCAAAGCATTGGCCGGATCATTCTTACTGTAATCAAGAATCACAAATTGAGGCGCTACAATGGCCGAAACCATGACTCATGAATTGTTGAAGGGATTCCTGGAAGCGTTCAATCGCCACGATCTGGATTCCATTATGGAGTATTTCGCGGAGGATTGCGTCTTCTACATGCCGCGCGGCGCCAAGCCTCGCGGCGATCGGTATGTTGGGAAGAGCGAAGTCCGGGCGGGTTTGGCAAAACGATTTGAGGGAATTCCCGATGTGCATTATGGCGAAGACCGGCACTGGGTTTGCGGTGATTTCGGGGTCTCTGAATGGACGCTTACTGGCACATCTGTGTCAGGACAGCAAATAGAAGTGCGGGGGGTTGACTTGCTTGAGTCCACCCATGGGAAGATCATCCGCAAGGATTCTTTCTGGAAAATACTGAATGACTAAAAAAGAGAGGAAGACATGCAAGAAACCACACTTGATCTCAAACGAGAACAGCAGGCATCCCTGGCGCGACCGCGCTACGCGTACTCCCTGCCAGCGCGCTTCTTTTTCCTGGCCATGGACTTGATGGCAGGGCGAAAAACCACGCTGGGGAAGGTAAAACTTCTTGAACTGCTCGCAGGCATTCCCTATCGCGAATGGGAAGCAAATCAATATGGACGGATGACGCGGGGATATCGCAATACGGATGCAGTGCAATTTGCGCGCGGGATCGTCGAGTGGGGGCGGGAGGCGCACGATAACGAATACTGGCATCTTCTCGTACTCCAGGAGAAGATGAAAGCCGACGGGCAACACGATCCCTGGTACATGGTCGCCCCCATCCCCTGGCTGATCGTCTGGTCGTATCGGGTGATTGCGGGGCTGTTGGCGCTGGTCAGTCTGCGCGGCGCGTTCCTGTTCAATGCCGAATTCGAAGATCACGCCGAACATTCGTACGCGCAATTTGTGGCGGAACATCCCGAATGGGAAACTCAACCTGTCCAAAATGCCATGGTAAACGCGTATTGCAATTATGCCCACACCTGGGCAGACGTGTTTCGACGGATCGGGCTGGATGAAAGAGACCATCGAAACCGAAGCTTTGCAAACTGCGGCAAAACAGAATTTGTGATCCGCTATGACGGAATGCCGGAGACCGCATTGCAAGTTGGGTCGTAGGAAACTTCATGCTCATCCCTCCCGAACTTCGCTCCCTCATTGAATCGGGATGCCACGCGCACATCGTCACCCTTAACGCGGACGGGAGTCCGCATGTGACGCTGGTGTGGATCGGCATCGAGGACGATGAAATTGTCGCCGCGCACTTGCCGAGGAATCAGAAGGTGCGGAACATCGAGCGCGATCCGCGCGTGGTCCTCTCGCTGGAGGCGTCCACCAAGAGTAATTTCGGGCTGACCGAGTACGCGGTCATCTACGGAACGGCGCGCATCACCGAAGGCGGCGCGCCCGAGTTGTTGCAGAAACTGGCAGAGACTTACATCGGTCTAGGCGTCAAATTCCCGCCAATGGATAATCCCCCGCCTGGGTATATCACCCGCATCCGCGTGGATCGCATTGACGGCGTCGGCCCCTGGACGGGACGGCCTGTTTGAGATGGCAATCTCCGCTCGATGAATCAAAAATCCGCCACATTTGATGGCGGATTTTTGATTCAACTCTTCTTGGAAAGCCACAACCAGATGGCGCGCCAGGCGACCATCCCCAGCGCGTTGGTGGTCACGAAGACCATCGCGAAGATCGGCTGGATGCTCTCGCCCAGGAGGAACCCGCGGAAGACGGCGGCCAGCGGCGCGGCAAAGATGACGGTCAACGCGGGACGGTAGAGCGCGGCCGCGTTTCGCGTGACGGATTCGTCGAAGAGGCCGAACCACGGCGCCAGCAGGAACCACATCAGCGCGAGGGGGATATACGCCGCCAGGAAACGCGGCAGGTAGTCCAGCCCGATCTCGCCGTGCGTGGCAAATCCAATCGCAGTGACGAGCGCCAGCGCGCCCAGGTCACCGATAATGAGGGGGAGGCGTTTCATGAGTTTTCCTTTTGAGGTGGGTGAGACGCACTCGCGAAAATTTGCGCTACACGTTGACAATAATCAGCGCGATGCCCGAAAGGATCAGCGCTGAAACAAGACTGAAAACGATGCCAACCAAAAACCCCTTGAAGTGAAAGAAGTAATCCTTGTACCCCGCCATCCCTTCCGTGCCTGGGAGGAAGATGAACTTGGGCTGGATGGTGTTGAAGATCAGCCAGTCAATCACGAGCAGATCCCACAGGTTGAAGGTGAACACTTCCACGAAAACCAGCACGAACAGAATCGGGAAATTCAATTCGTTCGTCCGTCCCAAATCCACCATGGAATAGCACAATACGCCGAATAACGCCGCAAGAAAGAGCAGGCTGAAGACGCGCTTCTGTCCACGCGTTTTGGGATTCTTCTCCGCGCCGTAGGCTTTCTTCACATCGGGCGGATAATCGTTGAGCATGATCTCCACGTTAACGTACACCGCGCCAAGCAGAATAACGGTAAACAAGGCGCTCAAAACCAGGCCGTACAAAATTCCATGTTGCACGAGAACGAAATAATCCATAAATTCATTTCTCCAAGATAAGGCCTCCAAGGTTTTTCAACGATGGAGGCCCCAATGACTAACGATCAGACGACGCGACGATGTGACGATCAGACTTTCTAAAACTCTTCCTTACGCAAGGCAGGGAACAACAACACTTCGCGGATGCTATGCTTGTTCAACAGCAACATCACGAGACGGTCAACGCCCATGCCAAATCCGCCGTTGGGCGGCATGCCGTAACGCATGGCGCGCAGGTAATCCTCGTCCAGCGGATTTTTCTCCTCCTCGTCATCCGTGTAATCCTTCTGCATGTCGAGGAAGCGCTGCTCCTGGTCGAGCGGATCGTTCAACTCGGTGAAGGCATTGCAGATCTCGAAGCCAGCCACATAGCCCTCGAAGCGTTCCACGGTGAGCGGATCGCCAGGAAGCGGTTTCGCCAGCGGAGAAATATCACGCGGATAGTTGTACAAAAAGGTCGGCTGGATCAAGGTCGGCTCGAGAAATTCGCCGAGCAGGAAGTCGATCATCTTGCCGCGCGTCACCTTCGGGTCGGGCGTCTTGTTCGGATGTTGGGCGCGGATCGCCTGGAACAAATCGGCTGCGGTCTTGTGCGCGGCAATGTCCACGCCGCTGGCCTCAAGGATTCCCTGTCTCATCTCCAATCGGCGCCAGGGCGGGGTCAGGTCGATCTCGTGTTCCTTGTATTTGACCTTCATCGTGCCGAGCGTTTGTTGCGCCGTGTTCGAGACCATCTGCTCGGTGAGTTCCATCACCTGCAAATAATCGGCGTACGCCCAATAGAATTCCAGTTGCGTGAATTCGGGGTTGTGCTTGAACGACACGCCCTCGTTGCGGAAGTCGCGTCCGATCTCGTAGACCTTTTCGAGATTGCCGACGAGCAGGCGTTTGAGATAGAGTTCAAACGAGATGCGCAGGTACATATCCTGATCGAGTTCGTTGTGATGTGTGGTAAATGGACGCGCCGCCGCGCCGCCATACAGCGGTTGCAGGATGGGCGTCTCCACTTCGAGAAATCCCTTGCCATCCAGAAACTCGCGCAAGGCCTTGATGATGGCGGCGCGCTTGCGGAAGGTTTCGCGCACGTCGGGATTCACCGCCAAATCCGCGTAGCGCTGACGGGCGCGGATCTCCGCGTCTTCGAGCGCGGCGTGGCGGACGACTGTCCCGTCTTCGAGCGTCTCATCCTTCGCGGCGGGCAACGGACTAACAGCCTTTGCCAGCATCTTGAATTCATGCACGAGCAACGTCGCTTCGCCCGTCTTCGTCCGCATCATCACGCCGCCGACCTGGATGAAGTCGCCCAGGTCGAACATCTTATTAAAGAAGTCAATCTTGTCCTGCCCCACTTCGTTCACGCGGAAGAACAACTGAATTTTGCCATCGCCGTCTTCGATGTGCGCGAACGACAGTTTGCCCATCGCCCGCGTCGCGCGGATACGACCCGTGAGCGTAGCCTTTACTTCGCGGCCCTCTTTTTCAGCGGTCTCAAACTCCGCAATGGCCTGGGCGCTGGTATGCGTACGCGTCGCGCGGGTGGGAAATGGCTCCACACCCTCGGCGCGCAACTCTTCCATTTTTTGCAGTCGAATTTTTTCAAGCGAGGAATATTCTGGCATGACACAAACCTTTCTTTTTCTCCGCTCCCTCCCCCATTTTCGTTCTTTGAAAATGGGGGAGGGCCGGGGAGGGGGTACAAAAAGCCCCGCGCAAACGCGTTTGCGCGGGGCCGCGAGTTTTACACAGCCCCTGTTACTTCACTTTAACGATCTTCACCTTGAACTGACCGCCAGGCGCATCCACTTGCAGCGTCTCGCCAGCCTTGTGGCCTAGCGCCGCTTTGCCAATGGGCGACTCGTTCGAAATCTTGCCCTCGCGTGGGTTGGCTTCCGCCGCGCCCACGATGGTGTAGGTTTCCACCGGCGAGCCTTCTTCTTCGATCGTAATGGTGGAGCCGACCTGGATCAGGCCTTCCTTGCTCTTCCCGTTTTCATCAATCAGGCGGGCGGTGGCAAGGATCAAATCCAATTCCTGGATGCGTCCCTCCACAAAGGCCTGCTCGTTCTTCGCGGCCTCATACTCGGCGTTTTCGATCAGTTCGCCACCCTCCATCGCCTCGTGCAAGCGTTCGGCGACCTCCTGACGCTTAACCGTGCGCAGGTAATCCAGTTCTTCCTGTAATTTCTGGAAGCCTTCTTTGGTCAGGAATGTAGTAGGCATGGGACTTTCCCTAAGTAAAAATTTGCATCTCCACAGAGATGCATGTTGTTGTGACCCTTCCGGTCTAGAAAACGGTCACACTATATCACGGATTCAAGTGGTTTTCAAGAAACTCATCACCCAAATCTCCATAATTTAAGGCCGTTTTGAGCATAATTCTCGATTTTTCCCCGCATCACATCCAGACTATCGAACAACATCGGGACCTGGGACTCGTACGCAGCGATTCCCTCCACCCAAGCCGCCACTCCGCCACTCGAAACTTCCTGGACCTCTGGCTGGCCTCCGTTTACGAAGCGAGTCAGCGCTTCGGGCGCGTTCAGCAAATACGGGATATCCGCAAAATATCGAAGCGGGCGTCCCAGCCCCTCGGCGGCTTTTCGCACCGTCACGTGATCCACGTGGTCGCCGATCGTCAACGGGCAAAACAGCACATCGTCGGGTTCGAGGCGGGCCGCCAGCGTGGACGTGATCCGCGCCGCCAGGTCGGCCTCCGCGGGATGCGGCTCCACGAAAACGCCCATCGGGTAGAGCGGCTCGCCCTCCGCGCCGCGACGATAGATGCAATCGGGAACATCAAAATGGACGGCTTGCGCGCCCACGATCGCGGCCGCGCGCCCGTCCTCCGCGCGGCGTACGCGCACGGTCTCCTCCGCCGAAGCGAATCCCCACTGAAAGTGCAGGGCCTGCGCGAAAGGCGTGAGTTCCCCCTCGGGCGGGAATCCGCACACCACGGTCCAGATCTCGACGCGTTGCCCCGCCCGCGCCTGGTCAAAGATGAGGCCGCCCGCCGAAAGTACCGCGTCGTCCAAATGAGGGGAAATGTAGATGAGTCGCATGAGGTTCCTGACTTTTGTACCATTAAACCACAGGTTGATTTTGTAAGGCAAGCGCTGTACACTGGAAACGGAGGCCCCATGGATGAAAAACGCCGACTTCCACGCAAATACCTGATTATCTTCTCGCGCGTGTTCGAACGCACGCTGGGAAAACTACTCGGTTACCTATCTGATCTCAGCGAAAGTGGGGGGATGATTATCAGCGAGGAGCCGATGCAAGTGGGGACGACAGTCTCGCTCCGCCTCGACCTGCCCGACCCAAAAATTTTCCATGCCCACAACTTGCAACTGGAGGCGCGTGTGGCGCGCTGCGACCCCGACCTCAGCCCGGCCTTCTATGATATCGGTATAGAATTCCTGGACGTGACCCCTGAAAAGAAAATCCTCATCCAACGCATGATGGAAGTGTACGAGTTCCATCGCGAGGACGAACCATCGAGCGGGACAAGCCCAATTTAATTTCAACCCTGCTTATTAGCGAGCAGTTATACCCCCGGCACACCCCCAGGACAAGTGTGCAAGCGGGATGTAGTACAACTGCATCCCCACGAGTAACTTCAACGCCACCCCTAATGGCTATCCGAAGCAACTTGACGCTTAACTGGGGATGTGCTACCATCGTCAAAATCAAAAAGCAAGAGGAGAGAAGTTCGAATGTCTTACAAAAAAATTGTGGTAACGCTCATACTCGCGGCCCTGGCATTATCTTCCTGCAAGATGCCGGCCCCGCAATCAGACGTTACGCCCAACCCAACCAGTTCGATTGACAAACCCATCGCCACCAATGCAATGTTCGAGGTGGAACGCGCAGCCACTCAAACCGCGTTCGCCAAAACTGGCGCGACCCAAGGCGGCCCCACCGCCACTCCGGGCGCGCCTGTGGCTGGCGGAACGTCCACGCCCAACATTGGCGGACCTTCGGCCACACCCACAGTTGGATTGCCCGGTGGAAACCTGATCCCCACCCTCACGCCCACGGTCGGATCACCCGCGGGCGGACCCACCGCCACTATCGCGGTCGTGACGGGACGTCCCGCCACCTACACTTTGATGGAAGGCGAGTTCCCCTTCTGCATCGCGCGCCGCTTCAACGTGGATCCGTCCCAACTTCTGCAACTCAGCGGCCTGAGCGATGGCGTGATGTATCCCGCGGGCACTGTTTTGCAAATTCCGCAGTCTGGCTCCTTCCCCGGCGATCGCGCCCTGCGCCAGCATCCCACCACCTACACCGTGACCTCCGCAGGGGAGACGTTCTACAGCATCGCCTGTCTCTTCGGCGACGTGCAACCCTCGCAGATCGCGCAAGCCAATGGCATCGCCCTCGGTACGCCCCTGACCCTGGGACAGGCCATCAAAATCCCGTAAGTTCGTTTCGCATCGTAACGCCCAGGCAATGCGCCTGGGCGTTTTTCAAATATGCCATCACTCCCGCCCTCTCTCCCAAGCGTTTCGCGGGAGAGGGGGGAAGGAACAATATGCCATTTGAATTGCTTAAATCCGAAACCTTGCTCAAGGGACGCGCCTTCGCCATACGCCGCGACTTGATGAAGACTCCCGATGGCCGCGAGACGAAATTCGACATCATCGAACACGGCGGATCGGTCGTACTCGTCCCGCTCGATGCTGACGGGAATCTGCTCTTCGTCCGACAGTATCGCCACGCCGCGGGCGCGGACCTGCTTGAGCTCCCCGCCGGCACACTGGACGAGGGCGAGCCTCCCGAAGTCTGCGCGGCGCGCGAGATCCGCGAAGAGACGGGTTTCGCGGCGGGCAAACTGGAAAAACTCGGCGATTTCTACCTCGCACCGGGCTACTCCACCGAGTTTATGTCCGTGTTCCTCGCGACTGAATTAACTCACAATCCCCTCGAAGCCGACGCGGACGAGTTCCTCAGCCTGGAAAGAATCCCCGTGGCCGAGGCTTTCAAAATGGCCGAGCAAGGACAAATGCCAGACGCCAAGTCTTTGGCGGCGTTGTTGCTGGCAAGGCCGAGGTTGTAATACATTCTCTACCGTACATCCGTCATTGCGAGGGTGATCTTCCCGAAGCAATCCCCTCTCGTACACGGAGACTGCTTCGTCGGGAAAAACGCCCTCCTCGCAGTGACGGGACTTACTTTTCAGGAGACAAAATGAAAAGAGTTCAACTCGTTTTATCAATCTTGCTTCTGACCTCGCTGGCCTGCTCGCTTTCTGGCGCAGGGACGCCCGCGTCCGCGCCCGTGGACGGGATTGCGCCCACGCCTGAGCCCGCGTCCGCGCCGACAGTGGCCGCGTCTCCCACTCCCCAGCCGACAGATTGCTTCAACGCCTATTATCCCGTCAAGGCAGGCGCGACGTGGACTTATCAAATGAGCGGCACGAGCGCGGACACGTTCACGCACTCCATCGTCTCCGCGAGCGACAAAGAATTCACCGATCAGGACGCGTTCGGAAGCGGGACAACGCGCACAGGTCAATGGCGCTGCGAGGGCGGCAATTTGATCTCACTTACGCCAGGGGGCGGGTCGGCCGCGGTCGTCGCGGCGGGAGTCGTCTTCAACTTCACGGTGACGGAGAATACGGGCGTCACCGTCCCCGCGGACATGGGCGTGGGTAGCGCCTGGAGTCAGGATATCAAATTCGAGGGAAAACAGGACGTGGGCGGCATCCAATTGGATACGAAAAATGAGGCGGCCACCTCCTGCACCGCGATCGGGCGCGAGAGCGTCACCGTCCCCGCGGGGACGTTCGACGCGCTGAAAGTGGAATGCATCAGCAAGATCACCATCACCGTCGCGGGCATGGCGCCGTTTGTGATCGAAGGCCCATCCACCGCTTGGTATGCGGAGGGGATTGGGATGGTGAAGACGGTCGGCTCGGGCGGAGGATATGAAGCGACGATCGAGTTGACGACGTATCAGATTCCATAAAGCTTCGGGCATGGATTTCGCGGAAGGCACAAAAGTGAATTTGTGCCTTCCGCGATTTTGTTTAAAAATCGGGTTTTCCATTCTCCACCAATCCTATCCAATATATGACAACTCGCAGGGGAATAGAGGCCTTTAATAACTAACCAGCATTACCAGGCGGGGATACACTTGTTCGATGGCGCGCGAATAGCGCTAAAATTCACAATTAGCACACCATCAGGCCGCAGGGTCTGTACATCAAAGGAGCAAGCATGAAACGCAGTATTGTCACGATTGACGGCAACGAGGCCACCGCGTCGGTGGCGCATCGCATCAACGAAGTCATTGCCATCTATCCCATCACCCCCTCGTCCGCCATGGGTGAATTCGCGGACGAGTGGTCGGCCAAGCACAAGAAAAATATCTGGGGCACTACCCCCCTCGTGATCGAGATGCAGTCCGAGGGCGGCGCGGCAGGCACGGTGCATGGCGCGCTCCAAACGGGCGCGCTCACCACCACCTTCACCGCCTCGCAAGGTCTTCTGCTGATGATCCCCAACATGTACAAGATCGCGGGCGAGCTCACCAGCGCGGTCTTCCACGTGGCCGCGCGCGCAATTGCCGCACACGGGCTTTCGATCTTCGGCGACCACCAGGACGTGATGGCCGTCCGCCAGACGGGTTGGGCTTTGCTCTCCGCTGGCTCGGTGCAGGAGGCGCACGACTTCGCGCTGATCTCGCAAGCCGCGACCCTCAAGGCACGCGTTCCGTTTTTGCATTTTTTCGACGGGTTCCGCACCTCACATGAAGTGACCAAGATCGAGCAGTTGACGGATGAAGACCTCCGCTCCATGCTGGACCCCGAGCTGATCGCGGCCCACCGCGCGCGTGGACTCACCCCCGAGCGCCCCGTCCTGCGCGGCACCGCCCAGAATCCGGATGTCTACTTCCAGATGCGCGAGGCGGTCAACCCGTTCTACGCGGCTGTCCCCGCCATCGTGCAGGAGGCCATGGACAAGTTCGCCAAACTCGTCGGGCGGCAGTATCACCTGTTCGATTATGTCGGCCATCCCGAAGCCGAACGCGTCGTCATCCTGATGGGTTCGGGCGGCGAGACCGCCGAAGAGACGGTCAACTACCTGGCCGCGAAAGGCGAGAAGGTCGGCGCGTTGCGCGTGCGGCTGTATCGTCCGTTCTCGATCGAGCATTTCATTGCCGCGCTTCCGAAGAGCGTCAAGTCCATCGTGGTTTTGGATCGGACGAAGGAACCGGGCGCGTCGGGCGAGCCGCTTTATATGGACATCGTCAACGCCTTGGTCGAAGGTCGAAGGTCGGAAGTCAAAGTGATTGGCGGACGATACGGGCTTTCGTCGAAAGAGTTTACGCCCGCGATGGTGAAGGCCACGTTGGACGAGTTGAAGAAGAAAGAACCGAAGAATCATTTCACCGTCGGCATCACGGACGATGTCTCGCACACCAGCCTCGATGTGGACGCGTCGTTCTCCATTGAATCGGACGAGACCGTGCGTTGCGTCTTCTTCGGCCTTGGCTCGGACGGGACGGTGGGCGCCAACAAGAATTCGATCAAGATCATCGGCGAAGAGACCAGCAACTTCGCGCAAGGCTATTTCTATTACGACTCGAAGAAATCTGGCACGGTCACGGTTTCGCATTTGCGCTTTGGTCCCAAACCGATCCACGCCGCATACCTAATCGAGCAGAATCAGGCCAACTTTGTAGCCTGTCACCAGTTCACATTCCTCGAGCGCGTGGACATGCTTAAGTACGCGAAGGAAGGGGCGGTCTTCCTGCTCAACAGTCCGTACAACAAGGATGAGATCTGGGACAATTTACAAAGCGAAGTCCAAACCGACATCATCGCGAAGAAACTCAAGTTCTACGTCATCAACGGTTACGATGTGGCCGAGCAGACGGGCATGGGCGGACGTATGAACACCATCATGCAGACCGCGTTCTTTGCCATCAGCGGCGTGCTTCCGCGCGAACAGGCGATTGAAGAAATCAAACACTCCATCGAGAAAACATACGGCAAGCGCGGCGAGGCCGTCGTGAAGAAGAATTTCGAGGCTGTGGACGCGACCATCGCCAACCTGTATGAGGTGGACGTCCCAGCGCTGGTAACGTCGAAGGTGGCGCGCCGCCTCGCGGTCCCGAAAGAGGCGCCTGCGTTCGTCCAGCAAGTGGTCGCGCCAATCGTGGATTTCAAGGGCGATGCCGTCCCCGTGTCCGCGTTCCCGATCGACGGCACGTTCCCGACCGCCACTACGCAATGGGAAAAGCGCAATCTCGCGCTCGATATCCCCGTGTGGGAGCCTGACCTTTGTATTCAATGCGGTAAATGCGTGTTCGTTTGTCCGCACGCGGTCATCCGCCACAAAGTATATGAAGAGAAGGCGCTCGAAGGCGCGCCCGCCGAGTTCAAGCACATGCCGTCGAAGTTCAAGGAATTTTCGCAGGGCTTCGCTTACACGGTGCAGGTTGCGCCCGAAGATTGCACGGGCTGTACGCTGTGCGTGGAGGCCTGCCCCGCAAAGGACAAGACGCAGGTGGGACGCAAGGCCATCAACATGGCGCCGCAACCCGCCCTGCGCGAATCGGAAGCGAAGAATTGGGACTTCTTCATGTCCATCCCTGATTTGGATCGCAAATTGATCAACCCGTCCACGATCAAAAATTCGCAACTGCTCAGGCCTCTGTTTGAATTTAGCGGTGCCTGCGCGGGATGCGGCGAGACGCCCTACGTGAAACTCGTCTCGCAACTTTTCGGCGACCGAACGATCGTGGCGAACGCGACGGGTTGTTCGTCCATTTATGGCGGCAACCTTCCGACGACACCGTGGGCTGTGGATGCGAACGGACGCGGCCCCGCCTGGTCGAACTCGCTCTTTGAAGATAACGCCGAGTTTGGCCTGGGCATGCGCCTCACGCTCGACAAACAAAATGAATATGCGCGCGAACTGCTCAAGGCTCTCACCGCTGAAATTGGTCAGACGTTGGTGGATGGCCTGCTCAACGCCGATCAGTCCACCGAGACGGGCATCGCTGAACAACGCGAACGCGTCGCAGCGCTGAAAGAGAAACTCGCCGCGAACAAAGACGTGCGCGCTCGCGACCTCATCTCGGTGGCGGACAGCCTCGTCAAGAAATCCGTCTGGATCATGGGCGGCGACGGCTGGGCCTACGACATCGGCTACGGCGGTCTCGACCACGTCCTCGCCAGCGGACGCAACGTCAACGTGCTGGTGCTGGACACGGAAGTCTATTCCAACACGGGCGGACAGGCCAGCAAGTCCACGCCGATGGCGGCGGTTGCCAAGTTCGCCATGAGCGGCAAAAGCCTCCCGAAGAAAGACCTCGGCCTGATCGCGATGGCGTACGGTTACGTCTACGTGGCGCGTGTGGCGATGGGCTATAACGACCAGCAGACCCTGCGCGCGATTATCGAAGCGGAATCCTACGACGGCCCCTCGCTCGTCATCGCCTACAGTCACTGCATCGCGCACGGCTACGATCTGGCGCGCGGCCTCGATCAGCAGAAACTCGCCGTCCAGTCGGGCGCGTGGCCTGTCTATCGCTACGACCCGCGTCTCGCGGCGGAAGGAAAGAATCCGCTTACCATCGAAGCCAAGGAGCCGACTGTCAGCCTCCAACAATATGCCTACAACGAAACCCGCTACAAGATGCTCACCCTCAGCGATGAAGGGCGCGCCGAAGAACTGATGAAGAAGGCGCAGGAAGGCATCAAGGGCCGCTGGGATCTTTATCAGCAGATGGCTTCGATGCACTATGGCAATGGCGAAAAGAAGGAATAACCCTCACCCCCCAGCCCCTCTCCTCGCGAAGCACCCTGTAAAGGGCGAATACGGGAGATGGGAGTCGGAGACCAAACATGCTTGATCTTTCCACCACCTACCTCGGTTTGAATCTCAAAAACCCGCTCGTGGCTTCGGCCTCGCCTATGTCGAAAAAAGTGGAGCGCGCCCAACGTCTCGAAGAAGCGGGCGTCGCGGCCATCGTCATGTACTCGCTGTTCGAGGAGCAGATCATCCACGAAAGCCTCGAACTCGACCATTTCCTGACGCGCGGCCACAACTCCGCCGAAGCGATGACCTACCTGCCCGATTCGGGCACGTACGCGCTCGGCCCGAAAAAGTACATCGAGAATCTGACCGCGCTCAAGAAAGCGGTACAGATTCCCGTGATCGGAAGTTTGAACGGCGTCTCCAAAGGCGGATGGATCGAATACGCCCGCCACATCCAGGACGGGGGGGCGGACGCGCTCGAACTGAATCTTTACTACATCCCGACCGACTCATCCCTCTCCGCAGTGGACATCGAATCCGCGCAAGTGGACTTGGTCGCGGCGGTCAAGGCGAGCATCTCGATTCCGCTGTCGGTGAAACTCAGCCCGTTTTACACCTCCCTGCCCCACTTCGCCTCACGCCTCGCCGACGCGGGTGCGGACGGCCTCGTCCTTTTCAACCGCTTCTACCAACCCGACTTCGACCTCGAAGCGCTGGACGTGATTGCCAACCTCGACCTCTCCACCTCCGCCGACCTGCGCCTCCCGCTCCGTTGGGTCTCGATCCTGAACGGACAGGTCAAAGCCGACCTGGCGCTGACGAGCGGCATCCACACCGCGCAGGACGCGCTCAAGGCCATGATGTCTGGGGCGAAGGTCGCCATGATGGCGTCGAACCTGCTCCACAACGGCGAGCGCGCTGTCCCGTTGATGTTGAACGAAATGGGCTGGTGGATGGAAACGCACGAATATGAGTCCATCCGTCAAATGCAGGGAAGCATGAGTCGCAAGTCTGTGGCCGAGCCTGCCGCCTTCGAGCGCGCGAATTATATGAAGGCGCTCAATTCGTGGCGCGAGTTGCCGTAACGCTCGGAGTGCGTCGCGCCAGACGGGTAGGCAATTCCCAATGATAAAGGTGCGACGCGCCTCTCGATTCCAGAATCAAAAGACCCCTTTGCAGGGGTCTTCTCTTTTCATAAATTCAAAGCGGATATTTAGACGACTGGGGCTTCCGCCATTTTGCGCTGACGGAAGGTGATGCGTCCGCGCGAGAGGTCATAGGGGGACATTTCGACAGCCACCCTATCGCCGAGCAGGATGCGGATGTAATACTTGCGCATCTTGCCCGAAAGGTAGGCCAGCACTTCATGTCCGTTATCGAGACGAACGCGGAATTGCGTGCCAGGCAGGGCCTCGATCACGACCCCGTCCACTTTAATTTTGCCTTCCTCTTTTGCCATACAGCCTCCTTGCGGCCTCCAGCCTATTCGTAGTCCTTAAACGAGCGCCGCTTGATGCGGCGAATGGCCTTTTTCTTTTCCATGCGGCGCTGTTCGCTCTTGGAGACGAACCAGCGCTTGCGGCGAACTGTGCTCAACACGCCACTTTTGACGACCTTCTTGCGAAAGCGCTTGAGCAGGGAATCCTGGGATTCACCGGAGCGTAAATTTACTGCTGCCAAAACAATTCACCTCCTTCCACATGGAAGATGTGTTATGCCGAAAAGGAAAACCCTCGGCATACGCAGTGCGCCGAGGGGCAAGGGAGTTCAAACCAACGATTATGATCGAACCGATCACATTCATCAGGACGATTGCATCTCCTCGGGGCGTTATTTGGGGACGACGTTCGTCCCAATCAGAAGAACGTGCAGGATTGTACTACACGCTGTTTATAAAGAAAAGCCCCTTGGCAATGACCTACTCTCCCAGGAGGCTGCCCTCCAAGTACCATCGGCGCTGACGGGCTTAACTACCGGGTTCGGGATGTTACCGGGTGTACCCCCGTCGCTCAAATCACCAAGGGACGTTTTCACAACGTTAGGCTGAATAGTAATTTTGATGTGTAGCAAAAAAGTACCAAGTTCTCCGCACCACGGGATTAGCCCTCGACCATTAGTACAGCTTAGCTCAACACATTACTGTGCTTACACTTGCTGCCTATATAGCAGGTGGTCTACCTGCGGTCTTACTCCATTAACTGGAATACAGGGATCTCATCTTGAGGCGAGTTTCCCACTTAGATGCTTTCAGCGGTTATCTCTGCCCGACATAGCTACCCAGCGATGCTCCTGGCGGAACAACTGGCACACCAGAGGTCAGTCCACTCCGGTCCTCTCGTACTAGGAGCAGCTCCTCTCAAATCCCTTGCGCCCACAGTGGATAGAGACCGACCTGTCTCACGACGGTCTGAACCCAGCTCGCGTACCGCTTTAACGGGCGAACAGCCCGACCCTGGGACCTTGTCCAGCCCCAGGATGCGATGAGCCGACATCGAGGTGCCGAGCGAAGTCGTCGATATGGACTCTTGGACTTCACCAGCCTGTTATCCCCGGGGTAGCTTTTATCCGGTAAGCCACGGCCCTTCCACTCAGAACCGTGGGATCACTAAGCCCGACTTTCGTCTCTGTTCGGCGCGTTGGCCTTACAGTCAAGCTCCCTTATGCCTTTACACTC
>JACRBL010000030.1 GCA_016234485.1 Chloroflexota bacterium | reverse complement strand
GTTTGTGGTCAAGGGGAAGGAACATGAGGAAACCCATAACCCGGAAACCGCGGCGGTGGAAAAATCCGGGGGAAAGATCCTCTTCGGCTCGGGGGATATCAGTTTTTCCTCCGTGGATCTGATGAAACGCGAATGGAAGGAACTGGACCCGTCCACCATAAGAAAGCCGTTCGATTTTCTGTCGAGACACAAGTTGGGCACGAAGGAACTGATCGCCGTGCTTGACCGGATGAGGAAACTGAAAGTCTGCGTGATCGGCGACATTATCGTGGACGAATATATCGCCTGCGACCCGCTGGGGATGTCCCAGGAAGACCCGACGATCGTGGTCACGCCGGTTTCCCAGGAAAAGTTCATCGGCGGGGCCGGCATCGTGGCCGCCCATGCAAGGGGGTTGGGGGCCGAGGTGAGGTTTTTTTCGGTTATCGGAAAGGATGAAACGGCGAAGTATGCCAGGCAAGTCATCGACCGGTATGGTATCGAGACCCGAACGTATGAAGACGAGAGCCGTCCCACTTCCCTGAAGCAACGCTTCCGGGCCGGCCAGAAGACCCTGCTGCGCGTCAGCCACTTGCGGCAGCACGCGATCAACGGCGAACTGCGAAAGAAAATGACAAGAGATATCATGAATGTCTTGAACGACACGGACCTTCTCCTCTTCGCCGATTTCAATTACGGATGTCTTCCCCAGCTCCTTGTCGACGATATCGTCGCCGAGTGTTCCCGGAAGGGCATCATGATGGCGGCGGACAGCCAGTCTTCCTCCCAGACGGGCGATATCTCCCGTTTTCAAAGCATGATGCTGGTCACGCCCACCGAACGCGAAGCCAGGCTCGCGGTCCGCGATTTCGATTCGGGCCTGGTGGTGCTTGCGGAAAAACTGAAGGAAAAATCACGCGCAAGAAACGTGGTGATTACGTTGGGGGCCGAGGGGATGCTCATTCACGCGGAAATCAACGAAGGGAACGACCGGCTCACCGACCGTCTTCCCGCCCTGAATTCGGCGCCCAAGGATGTGGCCGGCGCGGGAGATTCCCTACTGACCTGTGCTTCCATGGCGTTGGCGGTCGGCGCGGATATCTGGCAGAGCGTGTATCTCGGCTCCCTGGCGGCGGCCTGCCAGGTGGGCCGCCTCGGGAATATTCCTCTAACGCCGGATGATTTAAGAGCGGAAATCTGAAGTTGAGGGCATTGCTTCTCGCGGCGGGCACGGGCACCCGCCTGCGTCCGTTGACGGACACCATCCCGAAATGTCTCGTTCCGATCCATGGAAAGCCGCTCCTGGGGTATTGGCTTTCGATGCTGCACGATGCCGGCGTGCATCCGATCCTTGTCAATCTTCATTACCTGGCGGACATGGTCCGTGCGTACATCGAGAACAGCGGTTTCCGGCAGATCGTCTCGACGGTGTACGAAGAAAATCTGTTGGGGACGGCCGGAACCCTGTTGCGGAATCGCGCCTTCTTCGGTAGAGACCCCCTGATGCTGGTGCATGCGGACAACCTTTCCAGGTTCGACGTGCATGCCTTCATCGAAAGCCATCGAACGCGGCCTCCCGGCTGTGAAATCACCATGATGACCTTCCGTACTCCCACGCCGGAATCCTGCGGCATCGTGGAGCTGGACGAGCGCGGCG
Source organism: Chloroflexota bacterium (assembly GCA_016234485.1). Taxonomy (GTDB): domain Bacteria; phylum Chloroflexota; class Anaerolineae; order Anaerolineales; family Villigracilaceae; genus Denitrolinea. Next base: position 2,265 of record JACRBL010000030.1, on the reverse strand, counting down.
TCGTGAAGGCATTTCACGAGAAAGTGCCCGAGCCGCTGGGCAATCTTGCAAACGGGGCGGTGTATATACTGGAACCTTCAATTTTCCGTTTTCTTGAACGTCTCGGCAAGGAAGCGATCGATTTCAGCACCGAAGTATTGCCCCATTATGTGGGACGGATCTTCACGTTTCACAATGACGTATATCATCGGGACATCGGAACCATGGAGAGTTACGAGGCCGCGAATAGAGACGAAGGTTCATGCGCGAAAAGCTGAAAGATTTATTCCCGTCCTCCAAATCGGATCTCATTTCCATCCTTCAGAAGGCCGAGGTCGACCGTGCCGTTTTTTACGGCGTTTCGGCAAGAGTATGGGGGGTGGTTTCCGGCCCTGTGACCGCACTGCTGATCGCGACGAAATTTTCACCGGAAGTGCAGGGCTATTATTTCACCTTTGCAAACCTGCTTGCTCTTCAGATCTTCGTTGAATTGGGGCTTGGAGTCGTCATCGTCCAGTTCGCCAGTCACGAATGGTCCAAATTACGTCTTTCCCAACAGGGAGAGATCACGGGAGATCCGGAAGCCCTATCGAAATTATCCAGCCTGGCTACCGTTGCCTTGAAATGGTTCCTGGTTGGAGGACTGATTGTCGTTTTGGGGTTGGGATTCGGAGGCCACCTGTTTTTTTCCCGATCTCCCGCCTCGGACGTGAATTGGGTGTCTCCCTGGTTCCTGTTATGCGCGCTTACGGGAGTGAATATCTTTCTGATACCGATCTGGTCCTTGCTCGAAGGCTGCAACCAGGTTTCGGATCTCTATTTTTTCAGATTATGGCAAGGATTGTCCTTCAGCTTCTCTGCCTGGATCGCCATTTATTTCGGCGCGAATCTCTGGGTTGCTTCCATCTCCACGGTTGTCACCTTGGTGTGCGCCGCCCTGTTCATCAAGAGGAAATACTGGAATTTCCTGAAATCCCTCCTGGCAAGCCGACCGGGGGGGACAAGGTTGGATTGGCGAAAAGATATATTGCCGATGCAATGGAGATTTGCACTTTCTTCCATCAGCGGATATTTTGTTTTTTCCTTCTTTACGCCGGTTCTTTTTCATTATCACGGGCCTTTGGTTGCGGGCCAGTTCGGCATGACCTGGAGTGTTGTGGGATTCATCGGTTCCATATCGAGCGCATGGATCGCTCCAAAAATTCCGCAATTTGGAATGATGATCGCCAGGAAAGAGTACGATCTGCTCGACAACCTGTTTTGGCGATTGACGAAAGTGGTTGTTGCGGTAACCTTTTTGTTGTCCATATGCTGCTGGTTTTGCATTTACCTTATCAATGTCCTCAATTATTCCATCGCCGAACGTTTTCTTCCGTTAATACCTACCGCGATATTGCTGTTAGCCCAAACATTGATAACGATTTCAACGCCGTTCTCATCGTATCTGCGCGCCCATAAAAAGGAACCTCTGCTGCTGGTATCCGTTGTTTCAGGAATTATGACGGGATTGCTTACGTTATTCCTGGGGAAATATTATGCTGCAAGCGGAGCGGCGGCAGGGTATTTGTCGGTATGCATGATGGTATTGCCATCGGTCATCATCATATGGCATCGAAGCAGAAAGGCGTGGCATTTATAATGTTGTGCCGCGTATGCGATTCCACGGAACTGGAATTGGCGATCGATCTTGGCAATCAGCCGTGGTGCAACCATTTCCTTACCAGGGACGAAGTGGGGAAAGAGCCGTATTACCCTTTACGGGTGGTCTATTGCCGCGGTTGCTCCACTGCACAGCTCGACTATACCGTGAAGAAAGAAATCATGTTCGGGGACCACACCTATCTTTCCGGGGTGACGAAGTCGCTAAGCGAGCATTTCCGCTCCGTGGCGCACCTCGTGGACGCTGCCTTTTTCCAAAGAGAGAAGGCGAAAGCGGTCCTGGATATCGGCTCCAACGACGGGACCCAGTTGACGCATTTTCAGGCGCTGGGATACGAAGTGCTCGGCGTCGAATCGTCCACGACGACGGCGAAAATCGCAAACGAGGCCGGGGTCCCCACGCTGAACGAATTTTTCAATTGCGATGTGGCCGTGCGGCTTGGCAGGAAATTTCATGTCATCAATGCCGCCGGAGTTTTTTTCCATCTGGAGGAACTTCACTCCGTCACCGAAGGCATACGAGCGGCGTTGCGGGACGACGGCGTTTTCGTCGTGCAGTTCCTCTACATGAAGCGCATCGTGGAAAACGGGGCCTTCGACCAGATTTACCATGAGCATCTCCTGTAC
>JACRBL010000003.1 GCA_016234485.1 Chloroflexota bacterium | reverse complement strand
TGCAAAGTCTGCAAGAACCGTTGCTCGGGCGTTTTGGCTTCCTGCCGACTGATTTCTTGTTCGTTGCTCATTTGTCACCTCTTTAGATTATAGCGGCCGCACCGCTCCTCAAAGGGGACAGGTGTCACCATATATGTAATCTGTGAAATCTGTGGCTGATATTTTGCAGAAACAATTTGAGAAGACTTCTGTGACGGAGAATAAATGAAACGCCTTCTTTTGCTTCTTTCATTAATCCTCTCTGCCTGCGCGTTTGCGCCTGGTGCGCCTACGTCCATGCCTCTCCCGCCCACCGCGACGTCCACGCCCGCGCCTACATCCACACTGACGCCTACCAGCACGATCACACCCAGCCCCACGCCCAAGCCGCTCGTCCCCAACTTTGAGCATATCGTTGTCATCGTGTTCGAGAACACCGAATTTGAAGAGGCCATCGAATCCGACGCGATGCCCACCTTCAAGCGCTTCGCAAGCGATTACACCCTGCTCACGCAATTCTATGCTATTCGGCATCCCAGCCTGCCCAACTACCTCGCCATGATCGGCGGCGACACATTCGGCATTGACCGCAACTGTGAGGATTGTTTCATTGACGCTCCTATCCTGCCTGACCTGATCGAACAGAGCGGCCGCACGTGGAAAACCTATCAGGAAGACATGCCGCGTCCGTGCTTCTTCGGGACGTTTGGCGCCTACGCCCAAAACCATAATCCGTTCAACTATTTCGACTCGATCCGGCTGGACGCAGCGCGCTGTGAGCGGACGATCCGCCCCTTCACGGATCTTTCCGCGGACCTCGCGGCGGGCGCGCTCCCGAATTTCGTTTTCATCACCCCGAATATCTGCAACATCGGCCACGATTGCTGGATCGGCATTTCAGATGAATGGCTTGGCGCGCAGATGCAAACCTTGATGGATTACTTCAGCGCACACAGTCAATCCTTCCTCATCGTCCTCACCTGGGACGAGGGCGACTCCAATGCCTCTTGTTGTGGCCTGCCCGAAAGCGCGGGCGGGAGGATCGCCACCGTGCTCATCTCGCCCCAAGTCCAAAACGGATTCGAGGACGATACGCCCTACACGCTCTACTCCCTATTAAAGACAATCGCCGAGGCATGGGGACTCCGGTACCTCGGCCACGCGGCAGACGAGAACACCGCGCTCATCGTCAAGCCGTGGAAGTGAGTTCTTGCTCGGGCTTTGCCAATTGGCGAGTGAGCGCCTTTGCGCCCAATGAAATGCCGGTAATTAAAATTAGATAGACGAATATCGCCACAAGATATGCCTCAAGAATCCTAAATTCATCCCGACCTATATCTTTGGCTCGCCACATCACATCATGGACAAATCCCGCCATGGAAATGATCGTGGTGTCTTTGATTATGCCGTTAAATTCATTGGTCAATTGCGGGATGATCGAGACCCAAAAACGACCTTTGTTGGCTTCGGGGAAGAGAAACTGCCCGTCCAAAATTACGCTCAGGCGCGAACTGTAATAGATGGTTAAAATCAGCGTCGCAGATGCCAATATTGGGAGGAAAATCCCTATTTGCGGCAGGACAAGAAAAACGAGGAAGATGAGCAGGTAAAGCGGAATCCCATCAATCAACAGGATGTAAGCCGCGCTCAACGATTTAACCAGCGGATGCGAGGAACGACGTCCCTTCGCGATCAATGCCGCCACGGGAAGCGCACACGCGAACGAAAGGATGGTGATGCCCAATGTTTCGCCGACGCCGCCCGCGATGAAAAGCCAGTTGTTCCAAACGAATTCAAAATCCAACATGTTGAGGCTCTTTACTTCCTTTCACGCGTTTTTCGCGCGAAAAGGATCGCGAGAATGATTCCAAGTGCAATCAATGCCAATCCAAGGTCAAAATTGAAAACAAAAATAAAGGGGACTTTTCGTAAAGTCAACACAGGTAGGGAATTGAAATACGCAAGGTCTTCACGCGCTTCTTTTACAGGACTTGTCCGTGTGCAAATGCTTGTCGCCCAGTCATTTTTCGGGTCGCCGTAGGCATGGTTGGCGTAAACCACATACTCGTCGTTCTCGATAAACTGATATCCGCAATCTCCCCCGCCTGTGCCAGTATCCACAGTCACTTTTGTGGTGTCCACCCCTTTCCATGATTTGATGACTTCAAAGATAATTCGATATCCCCAGAATGTGTCCGAGCGGAAAACAAGTGGTTCTTGATCGGCCGAAATGAGAAACGTATCTATGAAAGCGATAATGAAATAATTCTTGCTGTGAACTCCGATAACCTTCCCTGAAAACACGGCATCTGTTCTGGCAAGTTCCTCCTCTGGCGATCCTGGCACGACGCACGAACATGCCTTTGCAGGCGTTGGGGATGCTAGTAAATGAAACACGACGAACAAATATACAGGGACTTGGAGTATGTTGGAAGATTTCATGTTCTCACCTGAATCTTGAATCCCTCTGTAACGTCAACCTCAATCCATCCTCCAGTTTGATGGACGGCTGGAAGCGCAGTTTCTCTTGTGCAAGTTTCAAATCTGCTCTCATGCGTGAGACGCCGCCGGAAGTTTGGGCGTTGTAGACAACGTTGGCTTTGCTGGCGGTCACATCCAACACGGACTTGACGAGGTCGCGGATGCTCGTCTCGTTGCCAGAGCCGACGTTGATGACCAGCCCGTTGATGTTCGGCGCGGTCGACGCGGCTACCATCGCGCTGATTACATCATCCACGAAGACGTAATCGCGGGTCTGGTTGCCGTCTCCGTGCGCGACCAATGTCCCGCCACGCAGGGCTTGGCGAAGGTAATGCGGCACCACGGGCGGATGCGATGCGGGAAGGTGTTGGCCTGGCCCGTAGGCGTTGAAAATTCGCAGGCTGACGGTTTCGATTCCCCACAGTCCGCCGATCGTGCGGACGTAGTATTCCGCCGCGAGTTTGGAGACTGCGTAGGGCGAGCGTGGGTTGGGCGTGACGAACTCTGTTAGCGGCTGATCGGCTAAGTCGCCGTACACCGCCCCCGAGGACGCGAGAACGACGCGTTTGACTCCCACGTCGCGGATGGCCTCCATCAGCGCCACCGTCCCGCCAACGTTAACTGAATTGTAGTCACGCGGATACAGGACCGATTCCTGCACCGAGACGCGGGCCGCGAGATGGTAGACCACGTCCACATCTTGGAGCAACGTCCACAACTTGGGGCGGTCGTTCACGTCTCCGCGCGTGAAGTGGACGTCGGGCGCGAGGGCCTGTGGGTCGCCCGTGGAAAGGTCGTCGAGCCCGCGGACTTGATGTCCCTCGCGGGCGAGTTGGTTGGCAAGCGTCGAGCCGAGGAAGCCCGCAACTCCTGTGATGAGAAAATTCATGGTGGAAAGATTATAGCATTAAGGATTACAGCGTCTGTCATTGCGAGGGGTGAAGAGACAACACTTGCCCTGGTACGGCTTAAGCCGCACAGCGCCAGGGAGCAATCTCCTCGTTGGCGCGGGGATTGCTTCCCGAAGGCTCGCAATGACAGTATTCGAAACTGCTCGTCAAATTTGATTGACTCGCTCCGATTAGTATGTTATTCTATTGAGCGTAGGATAACAGTAAGTTCACGTTGGTTAAAGAATACAGCGGCTCACAGTTATTTCAGTGAGCCGTTTCGTTTTTCCTCCGATGGAACAAACAGAACACCTAACACTCAATTGCCATAGGAGGCAAACAATGTCTGACAAAATTCAAGGTACTGTGAAGTGGTTCAACGGCGACAAGGGCTTCGGCTTCATTGCTCGCGAAGGCGGCCCCGACGTTTTCGTCCACTTCTCCGCCATCCAGGGTGACGGTTTCCGTAACCTGCAGGAAGGCCAGAAGGTCGAGTTCATGGTCGAGAAGGGTCCGAAAGGCCCGCAGGCCACCAACGTCACTGTCATGATGTAGTCAAAAAAGAGCCTGACGCGAAAGCGTCAGGCTCTTTTTTGATTCGTTAATTTAACGGTCAAGCGTTGGATTCATCTCGCTCCTCGTCAACACGATGACTGCGACCAAAATTAGCGCGCCGCCGACGAGTGTGATCGGCGCGAGGCGCTCGCCAAACAGCCACGCGGCGAGCAGGACGGTGACGACGGGTTCGAGCGTGGACAGGAGGGACGCGTTCGTCGGGCCGATCCGTTCCAACCCCGCGAGGAATGTAGTGACGGGGATGACGGTCGCCATGATGACGATGCCCGCCATGGACCACCAGCCCGAACTGCTCGCGGGGAAGTGTGCGCCGTTGACGAGGGTCAGTGTGCCGTAAACTGCGGCGGCGGATGTGAAAATGACCAGCGAGGATTGTATTGCCGAGACCTGCTTCATAACGCCCGCGCCGATGATGATGTAGACCGAGTAAACCGTCGCGGCCAACACCGCGTAGACGATGCCGAGTAGTTGTCCGCCTTGCGGGTTTACGGTGAGGGCCGCGCCCGTCAGGGCAAGAGTTAGCGCGGCGGCTTTGGCCCAGGTCACTTTTTCGCGCAGAAAAATTACGGAGAGTACAAAAACGAACATCGGATAAAGATAGAGCAGAAGCGCCACCAATCCCGCGGATGCAAATTTGATGGCGGAAAGATAAAGGAAGGATTGCCCCGCGTAGCCGACGGCTCCCATGCCGATTAGTTGCACGAGGACGCGTCCGCGTGGGAGCGGCTCGCGGCGCAGGATCAGGATCAAGGTCAAGACCAGCGCGGCGAAGATGAATCGCAGGAAGAGCAGGGTGAAGGTGTCCATCCCATCTGCGTAGAGGAAACGTCCAAAGATTGCCAGCGTCCCAAACGATGCGGCGGAGATGGCGATGAGCAGGATGCCAGTGAAATTTTTCATGGGGCGAAATATATCATGCAATTAACGACAGTACCGCAACATGAATGTTGCGGTACTGAAAACTAAAAACTGATCACTGATTACTGGATTACTTCTTCCCACGCGGCGCGAGCCGATTCTTGCCAAAACTCTTCGGCGTGGGCGCGGGGCGGGGCGGACGCGCGTCGGCGCGCGAGATGCCGCGTCCGCGGATCGCGCCAGCCGGTCGCGGCGGCGCGGGGACGGTGTAGTCGAAGCCCGCGATGGTCTCGCGCTTGAGCGGCGCGCCCATGATGCGTTCCAGTTTTTTGATGAGGTCTTCGTCCTCGTCGGTGACGAGCGTGAAGGCATCGCCTGTTTTCTGGGCGCGTCCGGTGCGGCCAATGCGGTGGATGTAGGCGTCGGCGGTATCGGGCATGTCGTAGTTGATAACGTGCGAGATGCTTTCCACGTCGAGGCCGCGCGCGGCGATATCGGTGGCGACCATGATGTCGTGGCGGCCTTCCTTGAAGCCTTTGAGCGCGGACTGGCGCTGACCCTGCGTGCGGTCGCTGTGCAGGCTCGTCACGTTGAAGCCGGCGGCCTTGATTTGGCGATCCAGTTTTTCGGCGCGGCGACGCGTGCGGGTGAAGACCAGCACCGAGTTGGTGTCGGTCTGTTTGAGTATTTCGATCAACAGCGCGGACTTAAGATGTTGCGGCACGGGATAGAGCGCATGCGACACCGTGTAGGCGGGGCGGCTGATGCCCATGGCGATTTTTTGCGGATGCATGAGCGTGGACGAGGCGAGTTGCTCCACTTCCATCGGGAAGGTGGCCGAGAAGAGCATGGTTTGACGTTGCTTCGGCACGGCCGCGATGATGCGTTTCACGTCGGGCAGGAAGCCCATGTCGAACATGCGGTCGGCTTCGTCGAGGATGAGCAGTTCGATCTGTCCCATTCGGGCGTGTCCCTGCGCGATCAAGTCGAGCAGACGACCGGGACAGGCGACGAGGATCTCCGCGCCGTTGCGAAGCGCCGAAATCTGCGGTCCGGCTCCGACTCCGCCGTAGATGGTTGCGCTCTTCAGTTTGGTCCCCGCCGAAAGGACGTGGATCACGTCATTGATCTGGTCGGCCAGTTCACGCGTCGGCGTGACGATGAGGGCGCGCGCCACGTTGCGCGGCCCGTTGAGAAGTTTGTTGAGAATGGGGAGGACGAAAGCAGCGGTCTTGCCTGTGCCGGTCTGCGCGGTGCCGATGATGTCGCGTCCGCGTACGGCGGCGGGGATGGCCGCCTCCTGGATGGGCGTGGCGGTTTCGTAGCCAGCCTTTTTGATTCCCACCATGAGGCGGGAATCGAGATTGAATTGTGTGAAGTTCACGAGGTTCCTGTTCTTCAGAAGTCGAGCATTGCTTGCAGTTGAGATTCCCTCAAACGAAAACAGCGAAAGACTGCTGATGGTAATTGATAATTGGTAATTCCGAGCGGGATTATACCCTGTGTGCAAGGAAAAACCCGTCTCGGTCTGAAACGGGTTTTCACTGAAAACTGACCACTGATCACTGGTGACTGATTACTGACTCTGCCATCCGATGGATGCACCCGCTCCAAATCTCCTGCGGGTAGACGATCAGGTTCGTGCCAGGTAGGCCTTCCATTGCGAGACCCGTGTTCAGGTCAATGCCACAGCGGAGATAGGCGCGGTAGATGAGTTGACTGCAATAGAAGGCCTCGTCGGTGTTGGCGTTGAGGAAGTTCAGATTATAGGGCTTGCGGATCTGGGCGAGGGCGAAGTCGGCCACATCTTCGCGGATCTGCTCCTCGAGTTCGGATGACAGTCCGCGCCCCGCGAGGGGATAGGCGACGCCGTAGAACGTGTCCACGAGATGACCGCGGGCGCGCATCATCTTTTCAGCGACCCATTGTCCGCCCTTCGCCTCGAACGTGACGACGCCCTTCGCGCCCGATTCGATAGAGCGGCCTTCGGGACCGAGGTACATGGCGACGTGATCTACATCGCCGGGGACGAGTCGCCCGACGAGCCGCCAAAATTCACCTGGCAGGATATCGGGTTTGCCGTTTGCTGTGCAGATGACATCGCCTGTCTGCACGGTCAGGCCGTTGATTTGGTAGGCGTGAATCATAATTGCTCTGTTTTGATTATACGGATTTTTCCCCGCTTCGTTTCACCAGAAAATCCATTTGGTGCGCGATGTATACCAACTCGCCGCTCTCGATCTGCGCGCGGCGCGCGGCCAGCCAGTTGGCGAACGCGGCCGCATCCAATTCGGCATGTCCCGTCAGCGACTCTTCAAAGAAATGCAAAATGAAATGCAGGAAGTATTTCTCGTCTGCGGGGTACGTGCCGCCCGCCGCGTGTACCACCCAGTCCGACGCGCCCGCCGCGAGAATGTCCGCGCCCGCCCGCCGCAGATGCCCGAACAGGTGGCGTCCCGCGCGACTGTCTCCGCCTGTGGGGCGCGTGTCCATCGTCTCGTGATACAGCCGCTCGATCAGCGCGTCGAGCGACGCGTCCACCGTCGGTTCAAGCGTAGTCGCGCCGTCGAAGTTGATCGTCAGCCACGCCAGCGAATGGGTCAGCGAAAGCAACTTTGGCAGGCTTTCGGGCATTTGGAGCAGATCCAAAAACGCGTGCGCGATCAACAGGTCGGCGGGGCGCTCATTTCTTTGGATGAACTCGAAGACGTCTGCCTGCTCCAGGCGGATTCGGACATCCCGCGCGGAATCGAACACCCGCAGCGAATCCCCGCTTCCTTCCACGCTCAGGCTGGACTCTGCCGCCCATTGCGGAATCCACGCCCGCGCGTAGTCGATGTTCTCGGCCATCTCGTCCACCAGCACGTACTCCGCCTTGTGGACGATGTCCCAGCGCGCCAGCCGCCTCAACATCGTCCCAATTCCCGCGCCGACTTCGATGATGCGAAGAGGCTCCTGGGGCAGGCTGATTTTCAGCGCGCGCAGAACATCTTTGTTGAGGGCGCGGTCGTCCACGCTTTGTTTGGAGAGGAGGTAGTGAGGGAAGGAGTATTCCATAATAGTGTCTTCGTCATTGCGAGGAGGGCCCTCTCCCCGACGAAGCAATCTCATTGCTATGGGGGAGTTGCTTCGTCATTGCACGGCTCGCAATGACGGACAAAAGAAATTCGCGTATCTTCCCCGCGGTCTCCGTCCATTTTGGCTGGCGGAGGGCGCGAGTCCGCGCGGCGAGGGAGAGGCGGGTGAGGAGGTCGCGGTTGGATGCGAGTTGCGAGATGCAAGATGCGAGCGCCGCGGAGTCGTTCGGTTCGATGAGAAATCCCGTCTCGCCGTTTGTGATGATTTCGCCCGCCGCGCCCGCGGTTGTCCCGATGGCGGGGAGACCAAAGCCCATCCCTTCGAGGTAGACAATGCCGAAGCCTTCGTAGGAGGAGGGGACGCAGAGGATGTGCGCCTGGCGGAGGAGTTGTTGGAGGGATTCGTTGTTGAGAGAGTTGTGAAGAAAGATAAAAGAGGAAAGATGGTTAGTTGAAATTTGATCTTGAATGGCTTTGGCATACGCTGGATCGGCGGTGAGCGAACCAATCACATCCAGCCTGCAGGGCAAATTGCCAATTTGTCCAAGAGCCTCGAGAAGGGTGTGCAGACCTTTGCGTTCGATGACGTTGCCAAGAAAAAGGATGCGGAATTCTTGTTGTTTCGCTCGTTCAATAATTTCATCTTCTGGAATTGCTTCTCCAAACCTATCTGTTGGCGGAAACGCCACAACTTCGGGTTTACTGCTCTCTACTCCTCTGTTCTCTAATACTCTCCTCACTGTTCTCTGTGTTGTACGCGAATTGAAGATGAATCCATCCACGCTCCGGAGATATTTTTTCTCGATGACGCGGTAGAAATCGTTTTGCCATTTTGGACGGCGCTCGGAACAGCGCAGGTGATGGACAAGGGAAATGATGGGATAGCGATGCTTTCCCCGATTTGCTCTAATCAGCGAGGGGTGATTGAGTTCATCCTGGATGAGGATGTCGAGATTCTTTGGAAGCCGAAACCAAAAAATATCCGTCAGATGCGCGGCGTAATTTCGCCAGGGCAGGCTGATGATCTCCACCGTGTCGCCCTGCGCGCGGAGATAGTCCACGAGCATGCGGTCGTAGAGGTAGCCGCCGCTGAGGGCGTCGAGCGAGCCGTAGATGAGGAGACCGAGTTTCATGGGTAAAAAGTCAAAAGTCGAAGGTCGGTCAGACGTTTGACTTTTGACCTTTGACTTCATAAGCCGCCCATGCGTTCTCGTGTTCCCACAAAACGACTTTCAGGGCTGTGATGTTTTTTGCCTGGATGCGATTGTTTAAATCGATTGCGAGAATCCGAGAGAAATGTTCAATGGATGGATTCAGCCCCGTGAATTCAGGCTTGTCGTTTAGCATCTGCTCTTTGTAATAATCAACCACTTCATCGAGATGCTTTTCCACATCCACAATGTCCACGAGGTAACCGTGTTGGTTGAGTTCGTTTCCAGCGAGTTGCAGTTCCAAAACGTAATGATGCGAGTTGGGAAAATTCTCCGCGCCCCAATCTCCACCAATCAAAAAGTGGCGGGCGATGAAATTACGGCGGACGGCGAGGGTGTACATGATGCTCTCCAGTTCAGTAGGTGAGTAAAACTTGAATGGTTTCCTGCGGACGTTCATCGAGCAGACGATACGCCTCAGCCGCCTCATTCAACGGGACGCGGTGCGTGATCCACCTCTCGGGCTTTATCCTCGCCAGCGCGTCCCACGCGACCCCGAAGCGGCGCGACTTGTCCCAGCGCGCGCTCAACTCCGGGGCGATAGCGCTGACCTGCGACGAAATGAGCTTGATGCGCGAGCGATGGAACGCGCCTCCGAAGTCAATTGGCGCGCGCTTCTCGCCGTACCACGAGCCGATGACGACGCGTCCCGAAAATCGCGTCGCGGCAATCGCGTCGTTCAGCGCGGACGGGTTGCCGCTTAGCTCATAGATCAGGTCGAATCCACCTTGCGCGTAGCCAGATAAAGAGACGCGGAAGTCTTCGGCGTCGGGGTCAAGCGAGTGGAAGCGTTGGGCGTTGAGCGTTAAACGTTCAACGTTCAACGCATTTCTGCGTAGTTCATAACGATCCGCGGTCACCAAGCGCTCCAGCGGGAATTCGGCGAGAAGTGAAGCAGTGAGCATGCCGACAACTCCCTGTCCCAAAACGAGGACGCGTTCACCCAAGATCGGCGCGCCATCCTGAACAAGATTGACAGCAGTTTCCATGTTGGGGAGGAAGCAGGCGGCTTCAGGGAGTAGAGACTGTGGAACAGAGAATAGCGCTTCGGGTTTGGCTGTGAAGTGCGATGTGTGTGGCTGGAACGCGAAGACAAGCCGATTTTCCCATTCCCGATCTACCAATTTACCAATGTCCTTCACTCGCCCCACCGCCGCGTAACCGTAGGCTAGCGGATACTTCAATTCACTGCTCAGTGAATCGTGAGCATCTTTCAATTGCGGAAAATCGCCGCGATACACCAACATCTCCGTCCCCGCGCTGATGGCAGAGCAGAGAGTCTCCACGAGGACTTCGTCATCGCGTGGATCGGGGAGGGGTTCTTCGCGGATTTCGATTTGTCGTGGGGCAGTGAAATAGAGCGTGCGTCGCATGAGTCTATTTTACACCGCGACCCGCCAGCAGGAGGCCGATGCCGCCGATGAGCAGGTCGCGAGCGCGGATGAGGAACGTGACGCCGATGGCCGAGGCCGCGCTGACGCCGAACGCGCCCAGCGCGAACACCTGACTGGCTTCGAGCGCGCCCAATCCGCCTGGCCACGGGACGAGGAACGATAGCCAGCCAGCCGTCCATGCCGCGATGGTTTGCGCCGCGCTGAGTTCGATCTGCAGGAAGTTGGCGATCATGAAATATTCGGCCAGCATGCCGAGCGCCGCGAGCAGGGAAATGGACGCGGCCGCAAGCAGAACCTTGAAATGCCGCTGGCAAAAACTGCCCACGAGCCGCTCGGACGCGATGATGAAGCGAGTGAATTTTGTGCGTGCGAACAGGCGCAACACGGCGCCGACGGGATGTTTGCCGTATCGCAACAGGATGATGTGTATGGGAGGCCAGGCCACCAGCAGAAGGATGCCGAGCAGTCCCGCAATGGATAGACCTTCGTTGCTGGATAAAAATCCCGTCTGCGTGATGGCCGCCAGGCCGAACGCGAGCAGGATGAAGTTGGCGAGGAATTCCAGTAACTTGTCCATCACCACTGTGGATGTGGCGCGGGTGTATGTCAATCCGTAGCGGTGGCGAAGCGCGAGTACCTGCAACGGTTCGCCGCCCACCTGAGGGCCCAGCGTGAAGTAACTGACGCCGAAAACCGCTACCCGCACCGCCAGCAACGGAAAATAGGGAACCTGTTTCGCGTTGGCGTGGGTGATGATCCACCAGCGCAAGGTGATGAGCGCGTAGATGCCCGCATTGATTCCAATCAACGCGGCGATCTGCCGGAGTTGGAGTTGGCTGAGGGTTGACCAGATCTCGGTCAGCGGCGCGTTCTTCAGTGCCCAGTAGAGGAGGGCGATGAGGAGGAGAATCCAGATGAGGCGGAGGAAAGGTTTTTTCATCGCTTATTCGCTAAAGGTAAATAGCCGATTTCCTCTGGCAAAAATGAGAAATTTTCCCGAAGCGATCATATCGTTTCTCTCTGTGTAAAGGAGTTGTGGAATGGACGAAAACAAACTGCCTTTGTTGGCTCCCGATCTTGCATCGAATGCAAAAATTTCCCTTCCAAACCCCTCCATTACAAATATTGTATCGCCTACAACAGTTGGGTTTGCTGGTGTTTCTATGTTCTGTTTCCAGAGAATTTTTCCGCTTGCTCTATCAAGAGCATAAATATGATGTTGCGCGGTCACAACGAGCGCATCATTCCAGAACGCGTATTCGCGGTAAAAATACTCTGGCAGGTTTTCGCTCCAAACGAGCGTTTTTGATTTTGGGTCAAAGCATCCCACCTGTTCCTCGGTCGAAAAGAATATCAAATTACCTGATTGTGCGCTGGCGGTTATAAACCCTGTGTTCAGCCCCCACGTTTTTTCGCCAGTGGAGTGCGAAATAGTGGATATTCCATTTCTGGCGGTAAAAATTTCTGCGCCAATAATGTAAGTTTGCACCATCATTTCGCCAATATAATTTTTCCATAAATTTTTTCCCGTCTTCGCGTCATGGGCTGAGAAAACCTCACCATAACCATTGAGAAGGATAATGTCCTCAGAAACCCCAATCACCAGATTTCCTCCCTCGATGTGTTCTTTCCAGATGACCTCTCCTGTATCCAATTGGATTGCAAGCAGAGAGGTTGGAGTTGTGACATAAATGACGCCGTCTTTTTCCATCCCTGCGTCTGCATCGAATTCGTGATCCAGAAGAATTCGCCACTTTACTTGACCTGTTGATGGGTTAACTGCATTGAGGTATGCCGTTCGGACGAGCAATGTTCCATCGTGCGCGACCGAGAGAGAGAAAATGTTACTGCCAAATTTGGTCATCCATTTTTGCGTGAAAGGAAAGCCTTCTTTGGCGGGGATGGGAGGAAAGAATTTGTAGGTAAGTGTATGTCCCACCCAAGCCAGCGCCAACACGATCAAAAAAGATCTCCAAGTGGATTTATTTTTCATAGCATTGACGTCCCCTCCTCGTGGGGTTCCTCCTCGATCAGCCGTCTCATCCCCTCCAACACCGCCTGATGAATGACCTGCGTTTCCGTGGAGCCTAATTCCCGCGCGTAGATCGGACGTCCGATCTGCACGCGGACATCGACGTCTTTCTGTTTGAAGACCACGTGCGCCAGTAGCTGGAACGCCGCCGCCAGTCGGCCACGTTCCTCCTGTGTTTTTCTGAGCTTGACTAAGGGATGCCGCGCCGATTTTATCCGCACCACGCCGCGGACGAGGACGGGGACGACGGGCGTCTCTGGCGACATGCGGAGGAAGACGCCGACGGAGTCTGTCCAATCGTGCAGGGACGCGGCCGCGCCTGGACGTTCGTCGGGATCGGGCTCGATGTGGCCCGCGGGGAAGGTGAGGGCCGCGCCCCCCGTCCGCAAGTGGGACGCGACCTGTCGGACGAGGGTTATGCGCGAGGCGGAGTCGTCCTTCACGTAGAAGAGGCGTTTTTCGGTGTTGGGGAGCGCATTGAGAAAGGGACGGTCGAGGGCGATGATTTTCAGGTCGGGGCGGTTGAGCGCCACGAAGAGGGCGAGGGTATCCGCCATGCCTGGGTGGTTGGAGAGGAAAAGCGCGGAGGAGGCAGGAATATTTTCGAGGCCGTAAACGCGCAGGGAGGAGGTGTATTTTTTCAGCAGGAGGCGCGAGGCTTCGGGCAGGCCGCGCGTCCCGACCGAGGAGTCGAAGGTGAGCATGTCCGCCGCGAAGTCCCGCGCGGGGCGGAGGAAGAGGAAATGGAGGAGGCGCGAGAGGCGCGGACGGTCTGTCCATCCGAAAGATGAGACGAGGTCGTCTAGGTTGATTTCGGCGAGGAGGTCGAGAGGGGTCACTCTGGCTCCATCGAGAAGTGGAGCGGATAACCCTCCAGTCCCGCCGCAAAATGAGATTTGTTGATGCGCCGTTCGGCTTCAGCCTTGGGGAGGATCTGCACCATAGCCTCGCCGATACGATGGGCGTGAAGCATGATCTCCACCGCTTCGGGGTGGCCGAGGAAGTAAATGCTGACGAGGATGTGCGTCACGAAGTCCATCGGCGTCACGTCGTCGTTGTGGATGATGACGCGGTAAAGCGGTTCGAGTTGTGTTTCTTGATCGGGGACGATCGAGATGTCGGGGAGCATGAAGGGGAGAGAACAGAGAGTAGAGAATAGAGAGCAGGACGGAAGGCTAAACGCTAACCGCCATCTGCTAACCGCTACAAGCCATTCAGTTGCCGCATTTCGGTTTTGGTGAGCTCGATGTCCATGGCACGGAAGTTTTCTTGAATGTGGCGCAGACTGTACGACATGGGGATGGTGATGACGCGCGGTTGCATGCACAGCCACGCCAGCGCGATCTGGAAGATGGTGGCGTTATGGGCTTTGGCGATGGCTTCCAGTTTGGGATTGGATTGCAGTTTGCCCTCGTCGAACGGAGAGTAGGCCGTGAGCAGGATGTCGTTTTCCTGGCAATATTCCAACATACCGCTTTTCACGTAGGAGCGGTCGCTCAGGCTGTAGGGAACCTGATTGGTGATGATCGGCGTCTCGGACAGTTTTTGCGATTGTTTGAGTTGGCGCAAATTGAAGTTGCTCACGCCCAAATGCTTCACCAGTTTGTCGCTCACGAGTTGATTCATGGCGCGGAAGGCGTCTTCGAGATCCATGCTCGGCGTCGGCCAGTGGATGAGGTACAGGTCAATGTAATCGGTACCGAGGTTGTGCAGGCTGTTCTCGCAGGCCTTGATGAGCGCGCTATACGACAAATGGCTCGGGCTGACCTTCGATGTGATGAAAACGTCCTCGCGCCTCACATTTCGCTCGCGCAAGGCTCGTCCGATCAACTCCTCCGAATGGCCTTTGGCGTAATACTCGGCTGTGTCGAAATGGGTATAGCCCACCGCCAGCGCGGAGTGGAGCGCGGCCAGCGAGCGGTCGTCCCACTCGGGGCGGGGCTGGGTGTCGCCGCCAATTTTCCACGCGCCGTAGCCGATTTTGGGGAGGGTTACGTTGTGTACGGTTTCTGTTTTCATGTCAAGCCGCCTTGTTTGGTTGATCCATTTCTGTTTTGCTCAATTGAAATTCTGCCGCTTTCCTGGGTCTTGAATTTCATGCGCCCCATTTTACAGGATATTTGGGAAAACCAGCTTCTTTTAATTGGTTTTTCATCCTTGCCAATGGTCATATACCTGTTTTCGTGTAGTTTAGCAGGGAAGGGCGGAAGTTTGTTGGCTAAACGGGTAAGTTTCTTATTGAAACTTGAAAGTTTGTTGGCTTAACCCGAAAGTTTCTTACTGAAACTCGGGAGTTTGTTGGTGGAATCCTCCTTTTGGGAGATTTTGACCTCAAAAACCTCTCAGGGAAGGTTTTAAATCCTTCCTTAAGAGGTTTCCAATCCTTTCAGGAGAGGTTTTAAATTTTGTTGTATACTTGCGTCAACGTGAAGGGATTATGGACGAAGTAGATGCTTACAGAATGGAAATGGTGAAGGATTGCCAGTCCACGGGCGGGGAGTTGTCCGTGCTGGATAGGGCGTTTATGAGTGGAGAGTTGTGAGAGCGACCTTTCAAACCTCCGTCCTCTTCCCAAATGGGGAGGGTGCAATACAAACGACCGCATCCAGGCTTAATTAACCAATACAGGAGTCATCGATGATATCAAATCAAAGTAAGGAAATTCAGGCTTTAGTCAACGATGTGCGAGATGGGCGTTTATTACTTCCTGAGTTACAACGTAGGTTTGTTTGGAAATCTGTTCAAGTGCGTGATCTTTTTGATTCTTTATATCATCAGTATCCGAGTGGTCAATTACTTGTATGGGAAACAGACGACTTACCTTACTCTCATACTCTTAGCTTGGACGAATTGAACGCGGATGAAAAAAAACCGCAGTTACTGCTGGACGGGCAGCAAAGGATGACATCTCTTGCTGCAATTATGCTGGGTACTCCATTAATTGTTCGCGCCAATAAAAGACCTATTGACATCGTATTTAATGTTTTTTCTGAAAAGTTTGACGTAGCAAGTCCACGATACACAAAAGATGGCGGCTGGATTTCCCTAACCAAGCTATTCACTCAGGGCGTTTTGCCCGTCTTGCGCGAATTGAACATTGACACATCATCCTCAGATGCAGATACAGTATTTTCCCGTCTTCAACGGCTGGAGAATATTAAGACATATAAATATCAAGTGAACATTCTTGAAAAGCTGACCTACGATGAAGTAACGCACATTTTTGTGCGTATCAACTCGGGCGGCACAAAACTAAATAGTGCAGACCTTGCGCTGGCACAAATGTCAAGCCGTTGGCGCGGCATTACCCAAACACTAACTGAATATCAAAACTCAGTTTGGAAACGAAAAAATAAATTATGGCTAGACACAGGCATATTGTTGCGTGCCATGTCATCATTACTTGTAGGGCAAACTCGCCTGAGTTTGCTTTTTCGTGGTGAACGACAAAAAATAAATCTTCAAGACCTTGAAAAAGTATGGAGGCGCGTCAAAACAGGAATGGACATGGCAATTGATTTCCTCATAAGCAATTGCATGATGGACAGACTTGATTTGCTCCCAACACAATATATCCTTATTCCACTGGCAGTCTTTTTTGATAAGTTTGGAAATAATGTAACTGAGGAACAAATCCGAGATTTAACTCGATGGGTTTATATGGCGTTAATTTGGAATCGATATAGCGGAGCATCTGAAACAGGAGCAGATCAAGATGTGACTGCTATTAAGTCTGATGCGCCAATCGCAAACATGATCCAAAATCTGGAAGATAAGATTGGGCGTAATCGACCTGTGACAGAACGCGAACTGCGTGACCAACGTAAAAACTCACCATTTATGATTATTTCGTATGTTCTTGCCAGACGCGCTAATGCACAAGATTGGTTTAATGGTGTAATCATTCATGGAACTCAATCACTTGAATTTCATCATATTTTCCCAAAGGAAGTCTTGAGGGAAAAATATGATTTACGGGCGAATTCGTATTTAATTGACCAAGTGGCTAATCTTGCATTTTTATCAAAGCGCGCGAACTTGAAAATCAATAGTCGTCCGCCAAGTCAATATCTTCAAGATGTACAAGAACATCGCCTAAGAGCGCAAAACATTCCTATGGATTCAAAATTGTGGGAATTAAATACCTTTGAAGATTTCCTTCAAGCCAGGAGGGAAGCATTGGCTACTTCCATAAATCAGATGTTGCAATCACTAACTGATAAGCCTGCCATGTGGATGGTTAGCCAAGCTGATCAATTGGATAATAGAATTAATACTATTGAAACAATTCTTAGGTCTTTAGTGGCTAATCGTCTGAATGAAGTGTTTGGCGATGATGCGTGGAATCACGTTCCTTCCCAAATTAGAAACACATTGGACGGGCGGGTAGCGGCTCATCTACAAAAGCATTCTTACCAAGCTGCCATTTATGAACCATTTGATGCAAAGCTCGAGTTTTGCCAGTTTAGCGATTATGTAAAAATTATCGCCAGCAATTGGCAGTGTTTCCAAGGTGATTTTGGGAATATACAAGTGTTTGAGGGGCATATAAAAAATGTTACCGAGCTAAGAAATATGTTGAAACATGGTCGCGATATTGCTGATCATGATCTTGCCATAGGTGAGGGTGGACTTCTCTGGTTAGAGCAATGTTTGGCACAGTTTGAGTTACAACAAGATGAAGTAGATGAAGACGAAAACGGACAGGACGATGAAGAATAAGCTCCCAATGCGTGTGTTTTTTGTAGAAATGCTTAACGCGCTGCGAGAGCCCTATAAGGGGGTGATATTACAGCCCCAGACGGGGGAGGATTTGTCCGCGTTGTTACCGAGCGTCTTAGGCAAAGCTTTCAAAGGTAATCTATGCAACCAATAAAAACGATCGTCCTCTATGACGACAAAACTCCTGATGGCCATAACGTATTAACTGCAAAGATCAGCGATAACGGCGATCTCATTCTTGAGGGCGTTGATGCTGGTAAAGATGTAGAGAAATTCTTTGGCGATAGCGATTATGAGTACTGGCTGACCATGTCAAAGGATTTCAAGGAGACCATCCTGTTGAACCTCATCAAGGAGCGGTTTTCGTCCGTGCATGACATGAAAAAATGGCTGGAAGAAAAAGAAATCCCTTTTACCCATACCTCATACTAACCCATCCAACATAAAAAGCCCGCCTCACACGAGACGGGCTTTTCGTAATCTCAAAAGGGCAGGTTGTAATAGCGACCTACAATCCACAAAGCGATCCCGAAAACAAACCCAGCGGCGCTGATCAAAAAATCACGGTGGGCAGCGCTCCATTCATTTACCAGGTACGCGCGCCACGGGTTGGACGAGTCGTATTTCACTTCAACGGCCTGCCCCGCCGCGTATCCTTGTTTCGAGCGAAAACGGCCGCTGGGGATTACTTCGATGTTAATCTCCCTTCCCCTGTCGGATTGATAGGATACCAGGAGCCTGTCGTGGTTCACCATTTCACTTGCCCCAACCATTCCAAACAGCCAGCCAGCCGAGTTCATCGCGCTTTTTGTAGACACGATCTTTCCAGTCGCCACCTTGCCATTTTGAGCGACATCACGCATGAGCACGATTTTTTTCAGGGCAGGGATGAAAAACGTCAGGGCTAAAGCCGAGATCAGAAGGGAAAAGGCATATATCATGGCGCCTCCTTGTCAATTTATCCGACTCTAGTTGATGTTAGCTCATAACGGCATTACATTACACCGAGAAAGACTTGACTTTATCGATCACCGGACCCCCACTCCCTCCAACTGTGCCTTCGCGTGCGCGTACCCCTTGTCCATCGCGGCGAAGTTGTTCGGGAGCAGTTTCTGGTGACGTTGCGGCAAGTGGGCTTTGAGCGCGGCCTTCACATCGTCCAGATTCATTTCGGGGAAGGCGGCCAACAGCGCGCCGACCATCACCATGTTGAGCAGGCGGCGGTCGCCTGTCTCTTCGGCGATCTCGTTGCCCGGGACGAAGAGCGTGGAGATGTCCGTCCGTTTGGCGGTTCGATCCACCATGCTTTGGTTGACGACCAGAACGCCGCCAGGTTGAATCATATCTTCGTATTTATCGAACGACGGCAGATTAAGGGCGATGACCGCGGGCGGATTCTTGACCAGCGGGGAGCCGATCTCCTCGTCCGCGATGACGACGGTGCAATTGGCCGTGCCGCCGCGCATTTCGGGACCGTAGGAGGGGATCCACGTCACGATCTTGCCCGTGTCCATGGCCGCGTAGGCGAGAACCTGTCCCGCAAACAAAACGCCTTGTCCGCCAAAACCTGCGATGAGAATTTCTTTTTGCATTGTGTTCACTCCGTTCACCGATATTCGGAAAACGATACTCGATACTCGATACTCGAAAGTCGAATAACGAATATTGAGTATCGAATATCGCTATATCTTTATCGTCGCCACTGCCGCGCCCACTTTGTAATCTCCAAGCGGATACGCGGGCATCATGTGTTCTTCCACAAACTTCAACGAACTGACGGGCGTCATGCCCCAGTTGGTGGGGCAGGTGGACAGCAGTTCCACCATCGAGAAACCCAGTCCGCGCGCTTGTGTCTCGAAGGCCATGCGGATGGCTTTCTTCGCGAGGCGGATATTTTTTGGGTCGTGCAGAGACCGCCGCACGCAGTAGCCCACGCCGTCGAGGGTCGCGAGCATCTCTGCCATGCGGATGGGGTAGCCCTGTGTCTCCACATCGCGGCCGTTCGGGGAGGAAGTCGTCTTCATGCCAGGCAGGGTGGTGGGAGCCATCTGTCCGCCTGTCATGCCGAAGTTGGCGTTGTTGATGAAGATGACGGTCAGGTTCTCGCCGCGCGCTGCCGCGTGGACGATCTCGCCCATGCCGATGGAGGCCAGGTCGCCGTCGCCCTGATAGGTGAAGACGATGCGGTCGGGCAAAACGCGCTTGATGCCCGTCGCCATGGCGGGAGCGCGTCCGTGCGGGGCTTCCACGAAGTCGGTGTCGAAATAATTGTACGCGAAGACCGCGCATCCCACAGGCGCCACGCCGATGGTTCGGGGGATCAGGTTCATCTCTTCCAAAACTTCGGCGATCAAACGATGCGCCACGCCATGCGTGCAACCCGGGCAATAATGCGTCGGCGTTTCGGTAAAGCCTTCGGGACGGTCGTAAACCAGATTATTCGGTGCAAGTGTTGTCATAAATCCTCTTGTTCTCCGTCATTGCGAGGGTGATCTTCCCGAAGCAATCTCCTCGTCGTGGTGGGGATTGCTTCGACATTGTCCTTCGACTTCGCTACGCTCCGCTCAGGACAATGTCTCGCAATGACAATAAGAAATCTACTTCTCACTAATTACATCTGCCATCCGCGTCTGCCAGGAAACGCGCGGGTCGGCCTCACGCGACCAATGTCCCGCGGCGATGCGATGGATTTCGCCCAGGATCTCGTCGGGGAAGGGGACGACTCCGCCCGTGCGTCCGTAAAATTCCACGGGGACGCGTCCGCGCACCGCGAGGCGCACGTCGTCGTACATCTGTCCCATGTTCATTTCGGTGACGAGGAAACCGCTCACGCGTCCCGCCAACTGGTCAATGACCTCATACGGATACGGGCTAACGGTGATCGGACGCAACAGCCCGACCTTGATGCCCTCGCTTCGCGCCGTACGGACAGCGGACAGCGCCACCCGACCCGCCGTGCCAAACCCGACGATGACAAACTCGGCGTCGTCGAGGAAATATTCCTTGTAGCGCACTTCGTTGGCTTGCACTTCCTGCCAGCGTTTGCCAAGGCGGAAGTTTGCCACTTCCTCCGCGGGCGGGTTGATGTAGATCGAAGAAAGGATGCGACGCTCGCGGTCAATGGCGCCGTTGGTGGCCCACTCAAACTTGCGGTCAACGATGGGTTTCATCTCGGGCATTTCGGCGGGTTCCATCATTTGTCCCACCGAGCCGTCGAGGATGACCATGCAGATCATGCGATATTTTTCGGCCAGATCGAACGACAGACCCATCAGGTCGATGGCTTCCTGCACCGAGGCGGGCGCGAGCACGATGCGGGGATAATCGCCATGTCCGCCGCCGTGGACTGCCTGGTTGTAATCGGACTGGGCGGGCGCAATGTTGCCGAGTCCTGGGCCGCCGCGCATCACATTAACTAGCACCGCCGGCACTTCGGTCCCTGCGATGTACGAAAGTCCTTCCATCATCAAACTCACGCCTGGGCTGGACGAGGACGACATGACGCGCGAACCCGTGCAAGCCGCGCCATAAACCATGTTGATCGCGCCGAGTTCGGATTCAGCCTGCACGAAGGCGCGTCCCAATTCGGGCATGCGCCGAGAGAGATATTCCAAAATTTCCGTCTGCGGGGTAATGGGATAGCCGAAATACGCTTGCAGTCCCGCGCGCACTGCCGCCTCGGCGATGGCTTCATTGCCTTTCCATAATTCTTTGGACATTGATATTCTCCAGAGTTTTTACCGTGAAGCGCTCGAAGTCCGCGAAGGTTTAAAAAGAAATCTTCGCGCTCTTCGCGGCCTTGGCGGTTAATTATGCAGGCACAGCCGCCGCGGCCTTCGTCACTTCGCGGTACACGGTGATCGCCGCGTCGGGGCAAACCAACGCGCAGACAGCGCACCCCGTGCATCCGTCCTTGAACGTGTGCGCGGGGTGGTATCCCTTGGGCGTCAGGTGCGACATGTTCAGTTCCATCACACCTTGCGGGCAGGCGCTGATGCACAACTCGCAACCTTTGCAATATTTATCGCTGACTTCGATCCAGCCTTTTACTGCCATTGCGTCTCCTTATTCGAGAAGTTTGACAAGATTAGTTTGATATGCGTTCAGCCTCATTATGTCTGTTTCGGCAAAAGGCGAGTAGTGCCATGCGTCACAAAGGGAGGCGTCAAAGGTCATCCGTTTTAATCGTCAGTTTTGGTGGGTTTTGCAAACCGAAATCAGACATTTGGGTTGTAAGATTCAATTGAATGAGTTTCCGAACTCTTTACCAAAGGAGTCGAGACGATGAACGAAACCCTCTATCGGCTTGTTTCCTGGGGATTTCAAGAATTGATCTGGGGCGGCGATCTGCTGGACGCGGACAATCTGCCCGAACGCGGCCCCGCGGTCTTCGTCTCCAACCACCTCGGCGCGCTCGGACCGATCGCGGTGGGCGCGTCCATCCCGCTCCGACTCCACGCCTGGATTCACGGCGATATGCTCGACCCGCTTCTCGCGGCCGATTATCTGCGCCGCGATTTTCTCGAGGGTCAACTTCACCTGCCGCCTCCCCTCAGCGACTGGCTGGCGCGCGGCATTTCCAAAATACACGTTCCGCTTCTGCGCGCGGTTGGATGCGTTCCCGTCCGCCACGCGCCCGAAGGCTTGCTCGAAACCTTCCGCCTCAGCGTGGACTTGCTCGCGCGGGGCGAATGTCTCCTCATCTTTCCCGAAACCCCCGACCTGCCCGCCGACCCGCATTACAAAATGACTCCCTTCCAAAAAGGCTTTGTCCGTCTCGGCGAGTTGTATTATGAACAGACGAAACAAATTATCTCGTTCTATCCGCTGGCGGTTCATGCCGAATCTTTTACCGTGCGCGCTGGCAGACCCATCCGTTATAATCCGCTTGTCAATCCTAGCAACGAACGCGTCCGCATCAAGAACCTGCTCGAACAAACCATCCACGAGATGTATTTGCAGGCTTCGCATGGCGAGATCGTTCAACTACCTCTTCCAAACTAATATGAAACCCTCCTCTCATTTTTGGGCGGGAGTTCGCGCCGAACTCCCGCTTCTTGTTGGCGTATTCCCCTTCGGCATGATCTACGGCACGCTGGCGCTCAACGCGGGCATTTCGCTGGCCGCATCGCAAGGCATGTCCTCCATTTTGTTCGCGGGATCGTCACAGTTTGCGTTCGCACAACTCGTCCACGATCACGCGCCGGCGCTGGTCATCATCCTCACCATCGCGGTCGTCAACTTGCGACACATGCTCTACTCGGCCTCGCTCGCGCCGTTCATGCGCGACCTGTCTCCGCGCTGGAAAATTCTCCTCTCCTACCTGATGACCGACGAAGCCTACGCAGTCGCCGTCCTAAATTATGAACGCGTCGGCGCCGCGGCTGGCGCGCAATACTACTTTTTCGGCGCGGGCTTCGCTCTCTGGGCGACGTGGCAAATCAGCACCGCTCTTGGACTTTGGGTGGGCGCGGCCCTCCCCGCGTCTCTGCCCCTCGACTTTGCCCTGCCACTGACCTTTATCGCGATGGTTGTCCCCGCGTTGAAAAACCGTCCCGCCATCGCGGCCGCGCTGTCGGCGGGGTTGGTCGCGTTGCTGGCATATTCCATTCCCTACAAACTCGGCCTCATCCTCGCCGCGCTGACGGGAATCGTGGTGGGAACAATTTTGGAATCACGCGTAGGGCGGAATGCCATTCCACCCTACAATGCGGAGGAGAAATGAACATCTGGCTCATCGTGATCGTCGGCGGACTCATCACCTTCGGGATGCGCTTCTCCTTCATCTGGTTGCTGGGACGTTACGATGTCCCTGTGACGATGCGTCGCGCCCTACATTACGTCCCGCCTGCGGTGCTGTCTGCCATCGTTTTTCCCGAATTATTCCTCCCCAGCGGACAACTTGACCTCAGCCTCGGCAATGCGCGCCTGCTGGCGGGCCTTGTCGCCATCGCTGTCGCCGCGTGGACAAAGAACAGCCTGCTGACGATTCTGGCGGGTTTCATCTCCCTGCTGGTTTTTGAAGCGCTCTTCGCTATTCGTTGACAAATCCAAATTCACATAGTAATATTCTGCCCGCTCCGCCCAAAACGCCGAGGTAGCTCAGTGGTAGAGCAGGGGACTCATAAGCCCTTGGTCGCGGGATCGACTCCCGCCCTCGGCACCAAAAACAAAGCCCGCCTGAAAGGCGGGCTTTGTTTTAATTGGCGCTGGTTTCGGTGGGAGGGTTGGACGGCCAGAGCGCGAGGAACGCCGTCCCGAGGACCAAGACCAAAGTGACGGCGACCCCGCCCTCTGGTCCGAATGAACCGCCGGTCAGCCAGTCCGCGCCGGTTTCCATCAGGTTGAAAACCGTCCCGCCGTTGGCTGTCGTCCCGCTCACTTCGAATCCGAAGAAGTTTCCCTGCACCCAATTCCAGACCGCGTGCAGCGCGCTGATGCCCCACAGCGATCCTTCGCGCATGGCGTAGAGACCAGCGAAGACGCCGAACAGCGCCAGGTTGACCATGGCGATGACGCTCAGTCCGGGATTGAGGAGATGTAAAAGGGCGAATAAAACCGAGGAGACCAGCAACCCGATCCACGGTCGTGTGCGAGCGCCGATGACGGGCAGAGCCCAGCCGCGCATGAGGACTTCCTCCGCGCCGCCCTGCACGATCCAGCCGATGAGGACGAGGGGGACGGCGCCGAGGGCGGGAAAGCCCTGCGCGGACGGGTCGCCCTGCTCAAGTTGCACGCTTCCGAACGCCGCGAGAATTGCGACCGCGCCCGCGAACATCAACGCGCCGAATAAAAATCCGCGCCCGTATTGCATGGCGGCGTTTTTTAGTTTGTAGCCCAATGTCCAAAATGGACGCTTCTCGAATAGGTAGAGCCAGAACCAGAGGATGATGTAAATGAAGATGAAGGAGGAGACCAATTGTGCGCTCATCCAAAAGGCCGCTTCGAGTACGGAGACGCCTTTCATGTTGAGAAGCGTTTCGATGTTTCCAAAGCGCAGGAACATGACCAATATCACGGGGATCGCCGCGAATTGACTCACCAACGGAATCACAAGCGACATGGGAACGACCAGCGCGATGTGCGTCAACCGCTGGCCGCGGCGGGCGAGCTCGAATAGTGTGCTGTTTGTGAACCATGGGATGTTTGTTTGCATGGCGGCTTTATAACACGAAAGGCCTTTGCAGTAAAATTGCGGCATGGACACTCTCCCCGAATCACTGCTCGAAATCCACGAACATGACGCCCCCGATTACAAGCCGCTTGTTGACTTCCAAACCTGGCGCGTGGCGCTGATGAACTACACGTCCGATCTCACGCCCGATAAAATTAATCGCATGCAAAAACACACCGAGACGGATGAGGTCTTTGTATTGTTGCAGGGAAGGTGTATTTTGTTTTTGGGCGAAGGAGATGAAGTGGTGACTCAAGTCCACGCGGTGGACATGGAGCCGAACAACCTCTACAACGTTAAGCGCGGCGTCTGGCATTCGCACACGTTCAGCGAGGATGCGAAGGTGTTGATCGTGGAGAATCGCGATACGACAGATGAAAATTCCCCGTTTGTTGGCTTGAGTATGGAACAACAAAAGCAGATTGTGGAGTTGACGAAGAGTCTCTGGGGATAAACTCCGAAGAGTGAAATTCTTGTAGGCCGATGAGCGAGGTAATTTAATCCCGAAGGGATGGCGTAGACCGAGCGGATGATGCCATCCCCTCGGGATTTTGTTTATTCCACGTTATGCTCTACAATCATTCCATCCCTTCGGGATTGACGAATCGCCTTCCACAGAATGAACACCATAACGCCAAGCGCCATTAACGCCAATCCGATCCCCGTCATGGACGCGTTGAACACATCCGCGTAGTTGACGCCATCCCAAGTGTGGGTGGATGCCATCGCGTATTGGATAGTCAGCGTCATAATCCCAAGCAAAATGGCGGACGCGCCCGCGGCGGGTTTGTTCTGATTCGCTTTGGCTTTGGCGAAGTCCACGCCCTGCCAGATGGCGGGGATTTTGAAGAGCAGGAAGATGACCAGTGTGAGGACGTTGGTGTACACCACCGCGTCCACGGGCATGGAGGAGCCGCGCAACGAACGCGAGACCATGATATGCATAAAGCCGATCACCGCGCCCGCCAACAACGTGTACAATGCGTCGCGATAGCCATTGTCCGCGCCTTTGATGAGCATGATCGTGGCGCGGATGCCCATCACGCCGAGGGCAATGCCGATGAGGACGAACAGGATGTACAGCCATTGGAACGGGGCGAGCGCGGCCATGCTGTCGTATTTTGCGGGGAAGAGCGCGGCGCATGTCGTGCCGACGCCGCCGAGCAGGGTGAATCCTCCCGTGAGCGCCATCAGCACGATGCCGATGAAACGGAGGAACTTTGCGAACGAACTGTTGGTGGACATTGTGGACTCCTTATCCAAAATAAGACCCTAAAGGTTTTCGATACCTTTAGGGTCTGTGAATTTATCCAAATTTGAAACCTGCCACGAAACATACCGACATGAGCAGGAACAGTGCAGGTAGTATTTTCAATATCGTCTCTCTTGGGACAATGGGCTTGCCTGCTTTGAGGAACGAGAGCAAAAGCCCAGCCAGTCCGATCATTGCGCCGCCTAGACCGACCAGCGCGAAGGCGGGACGCATACTCCCGTCCGCGGCCAGGATGGAGGGGAGCAGAAAGATGGTCATGCCTGAGATGCCGTGGACAATGGCGATGACAAGGGTGGGGAGTTTGTTTTTGATGGGGATGGCGCGAGTCGCTAAAACGGCGAGAAAGCCCGCGATGGCAAAAACCAGATACGAGGTCCGAAGTGAAGCGAGATGTTCCCAGACGAGGCCGAGGGAAATCGTCAACGGGATAATCGTCGAGACGATGACGACGATGGGCGAGTCCAGCACATCGAAGCCGAGAATGATGAGAAGAAGTCCCGCTACGAGCAAAATGCCGAAGCCGATGGTGTAGGCGATGATGGGAACTTCGCCAAGGCCGTTGATGCCGACTGCGACTTGATACGCGGCGAGGATACCAGTAAGGAGGAGCAGGGTGCGGTCGACCGATGTCATTTTCATGGTGGCTAAATCGAAAGCAGGATCATGGAAATGAGCATGTAGAGCGAGGCGTATTTAAAGAGGGAGAAATTGATGCGCTCGGAGGGACGGAAGACGGTGGCGAAGGAAAGCAAAAGTAGACCCGAGGAAAGCACAATGAGTAAACGCAGGATGCCCGCCTGGACGCCGATCATCACGCCTGCCACGCCGATGCTGGCCGCGGCGATGATGGACGAAAGCGCGATGACCGCGCGCGTGGTGTCGAGTCCATACGTGGACGGGAAGGTGGGTATGCCCGCGGCGTTGTAGTCATCTGCGAACTTGATGCTGAAGGTGAGGGTGTGCGTGGGAATCCAGAAGAGCACCGCGCCCGCGAGGAGCAGGCCGATGATCTCGATCTCGCCGACCGCGAGGACGCGGCCCGCGAGAATCGGCATGGCGCCAGAGATGCCGCCCCAGACGATGCTCCAACACGTGCGGCGTTTGAGCCAGAGGGTGTAGACGATTACGTCAAAGAACCAGCCGAGGAAGACCACAAATCCATAGAGCGGATTGACCGCCACTGCCCAACCGATGCCGAGGATCGAGATCGCCATGCCCACGCGGAAAACCTCAGTGCGAGTCAATTCGCCCGATGCGGCGGGACGTTTCTGCGTGCGCTTCATCTTCGCGTCGATGTCCTGATCCCACCACATGTTCATGATGGTCGAGCCGCCGATGGCGAGGAAGAGACTCGCCGACATCATTAGCAAAAGCGGAAAGCTCGGCGTGGTGTGCGCGCTCATGTACCCCGCGATGCCCGTGGCGAGAAGCAGGCCAGATTGCGAGGGTTTGATGAGCGGCCAGAACTGGGCGAACTTTGATTTACGATTTTCGATTGACGATTGGGCGGTCATGCATACTCCTAAACGATATTCGAGATTCGATACTCGATATTTGATATTCGATGAGCAACCATTTTAACCGAATATCGAATCTCGATGAACGAATATCGTCACCTCACACAGCGGAAACCCACCCCAGGGCTGAAATACATCGGCGGGGCGGAGTTGCGAACCCAGACGCGCAAGTCCATGTCGTAGGTGTCTTTCGAGCCGCCGTGCATGAAGCGGTCGCTGAAACCTTCCATAACGTCGCCGACCCATTGCCAAACGTTGCCAGCCATATCGTAGAGTCCGTACGGAGATTTCGAGTCGAGCGTGACGTAACCATCATAGGTCTTGCCATTGTAGAAGCCGACGGGACTCGTGCGTGAGCCGAAGGATGACATGTCTTCAAACGGATCGCGCGACGAATAGAAGTTTGCGTTCTCGCGTTGGATTTCCCAACCCCACGGGAATGGACGACCGTCCGTGCCGCGCGCGGCTTTTTCCCATTGGATTTCAGACGGGAGGCTCGCGTCGTAATATTGACAGTAGCCCCACGCGCCGAACCACGTGACCATCGTCATCGGGTGGTTCTCGTATCCTTCCTGGACGGTGAAGCGGGTTCCGTCGTTGCGGACTCTTTGCGACGGGTCGGCGAGGGGAATGTACTGCCAGTCACCCGCCTTGATTTCGAGTTCGTGCTTCACGCCGCGGAACTCATCGCCAGGGTAATAGCCGAGGACAGAGTCGCCGTCCACTTTCAGCGTGCCATCCGCGACGGCCGCGTTGAGGAAGTCCGCGTATTGTTGGGCGGTGACGTCGGTGACCATGATCTCGAAGGTGGGAGTGAATTCCACTTTGTTGAACTGGCCGTAGAAAAATTCGCCCTCGGGAACTTGCGCCCAGGAGGTCGAGTCAACGCCCGTGTCGAAAGCGGGGATCGGAGCGTTTAAATCTACGGGGGCGCAGGAGGCGAGCAACGTCATTGCGAGGAGGAGCGTAGCAACGACGAAGCAATCCCCTCGTCGGGTTGGAGATTGCTTCGGGCTTCGCCCTCGCAATGACGGGGTGAGAGTGAAGCGGTTCTTCATTTCGCCACCTCCTCTGAGAGCTCGTGAGTCGCTTCTTCCGTCCAGCGTCCCTTTGGTTTGAAGAGGTCGGTCAAGCGCCAGATCATCACCACCGCGAGCAGAACCAGCAACATGCCGAGACCGAAGTCAATCGCGTACATGAGACCGTTGACCAGCGGCTGTTGGACGGCTTCTTCGATGAAGAGGCGTTTCATTTCAAAGACGGTCACCGCGCCGAGGGCGAGGTCGGAGAGGAAGATGATGCTCCAGCCGTAAATTTGGCGGACTTTGCCTTTCAGGCCGAGCATGTCGCCGTAGTACATCAGGATGATGGTGGCGATGATGGCCGAGAGGGCGTGCCAGTGACCTGTGAGTTCGATGCGCTCTTCGCGGGCAGGCCACATGCGGAAGATCTCGTCGAGGCGGATCGCCATGAAAATGCCGATGCCGCTGGTCGTGAAGTTCATAAAGAGCATTTGCCAGGTGGGTCCAAACTTGAGCGGGTCGCTGACCATCGCGCCGAGTTTTTGCAGGAAGGTGGGCTTGGCGAGGTGCGCTGTGCCTTCCTTCGCGAATTTGCCCCAACTCCAGATGAGCAGGAAGAGCGCCGCCATCATGGACGGGGTCGCGCCGACGTAGATGATCATGTGCGCGACGGGTTCGAGCGGAGTGACCACGCCCCACACGCCGAGATTGAGGACGATACAGCCGAGGATCATCAGCGGCATGGCGACCTTGTGCCACGCGCCTCTGAAGTTCAGCCAGCGTCCGATGATGAGCGTGAGCATAATGGCAATGAGCGCCAGCATGATGTGAAGATGACCGATGACCGAATATTCCATCACGGATTTGTGCGGGTAGCGGATGACGTTTTCCGCGAGGAAGGTTTCGAAGCCGTGACCGTAATAGGAACCAGGCGCCGCGCCGAAAAGGGCGGAGATGACGGTCGTCACTGCGGTGACGAAGAAGGCGACGCGTTCCAGGTCAACGCCTTTTTTCGTGTGAGAGTAATTTGTGTCGGTGATGTGGTATTCCAAATTCCACGGCCAGAGCGCGACACAAAGCAGAACGCCCGCGAAGAAGATCAGCGAGAGGCCCGTGATGTAGAGTCCGTGGAAGGCCCAGTTGTGGCCGAAATACGCGAAGCCCATGCCGAAGACCATCGTCAAAATGTAGCCGACGGTGATGAGAACGCGCACGGCAGTCTTGTAGAATTCTTTCATCTTCAACAGGCTGGTGACCATGTACGTCTCGATGGCGACGACGGCCATGGCGATGGAGTGATACAAAATGATGATGCGCCCCTCGCGCTCGGCCTGCACGATGTCCATGCCGAGGAGTTTAATCACCACCTCGCGCACGCCCATCTCGGCCATCGGTCCCGACAACATGCCCCACACCGCGCTCACGATTCCGATCATCGCAATCGCCACGAGGATGAGACCTTTGGTCGAGCCGAAGAGGTAGTTGAAACGAGTCTTGATGAACTGCATGGTTGCTCCTAAATAGGGAGATTCAAGCCTGCGGGAAAAATATTACAAATTGAGCAGGCTGTTTTTGACAAAAGACAAATAATTGCGGGAAATGCGGTACACGGATTACATATATGGTGACACCTGTCCCCTTTGAGGAGCGGTGCGGCCGCTATAATCTAAAGAGGTGACAAATGAGCAACGAACAAGAAATCAGTCGGCAGGAAGCCAAAACGCCCGAGCAACGGTTCTTGCAGACTTTGCA
>JACRBL010000029.1 GCA_016234485.1 Chloroflexota bacterium | reverse complement strand
GCCAAATTGCCCATATCGAGAAGGCTTACATCCTCATCGCCATCGGGAGTACGAACAAGTAGATGTTCATTGCGGTGAGGATGACCATCAACACCGCGTAAGGCGCGAAGGTCGCCCAGGATTTTCCGTCGGGATGATTCAACTTCGCGATGCGATAGGCGGCGTAGAGCGAGCCAACGAATCCCAGCGCGATCAGGCCGAATTGCAGGATCTGGATCGTCTCCATGCTGACCAGCGCGGGGGACGCGCCGTGGACTTCCTGTCCGAACAATGCGATGGCGGTGTAATAGATGGACTTACCTTCCGCCAGCAGGTGGAACAGGTTGTGGGCGATATGCGCCGCCACATCCAGCGCGATGATGGCGTAGCCGAAGCGGGTGAAGTTTTCCACAAGGCTCACCTTGTTGAATTTGCCCGCAATCCACGAAGTGAGTCCGAGCAACGCAACGGGGATGATGATGGCGATGGCAAAGGTGATGCTAAACGTGACGGCGTAGTTGGTGGTGCCGACCGCGTTTTCCAGCCATTTCAACATGCCGCCCCACACTTCGAGCATGGTCACGTTCTGGACGAAGACGATGCCCATGATGACCGCCGAGAGGAAAGCCTCTTCCATTTTAGGCTTGCGGACGAACCACAGTTCCTTCGTCGGCGGGCGGACGGTGAGTTGAATTGAGTCATTCGGGCAGTTCTTGATGCAGTCCGCGCAAATCACGCAGTTGGCGTTGGAAGTCATCGTCTTGGGAAACTCGAATAGCGGACAGCCTGGCGCCTTCTCGGTGCCTTTATAACAGGCGGCGACGGTGCAGGTGGCGCAAATCTCAGGAGTGCCGCGCAGGGCGAGCATGCCCGTGCGGGCATAGTTGCCAGAGAGTCCGCCGAGGAAACAAAGGTGACGGCAGAAGGTGCGGCGTTCAAAGAACGAACCAGAGGCTATCACGCCCGTGGTCAATGTCAACATGAGCACGCCAGACCCAAAGGGATTTTCCACTACACCCCACACGTGGTCGCTCCACGTGATGAAGATGAACAGCGCGTCGATGATCCAGATGCCGTATTTTTTCAAAAACTTCGGGACAGGCTTGTTGTTGCCGACAAATTTTTGCACCAAATCGTTGATGGTCGCGAATGGACAGATCGCGCACCAGAAACGCCCCAGGAACAAAAAGAGAATCGGGAGGATCGGCCACCACAGCACCCACGTCAGCGCGGTGCCGAGATTGTCGTGCGCGGATTCGGGGCCGAGCAGGAGTTGAAACATGATCACCATGAAGAGGATCAGCGTCGGCCATTGGATGATTCCTGGAAACCATCGGCTGCGCATGAATCGGTCAATGAATTTGATCTGCAGGAGATTGCCTCCCGCGAAGACGCTTTTGTTTTGGGGTTTGAGTTCGACGGCCATGTTATTTTCCGCCTTTCACGGTAAGGGATTTTTGTTTCTTCATCACGCCAGCCACAGCGACGATGGCCACGTTGATCGCCACATAACTCCAGATCACAGCGATCTGCGAAACGGCGCCAGCCACCTCGACCACAAAATCGGCCTCCAGCATTTCGCCGTTGACGTGGAAGTACACATGCACATCGTATTCGCCCGACTTTTCCAAGTGGGTCTGCGCGGTGTACGTGCCATGTTCCGATTCGGTCATGACCAGCGGGCTGGCGGATTCTTCGTCGTGTTCAGACTCTTCGTTCGCGACGGGTTTCATCACGCCAGGCTCGGGCTCGTCCGAATGATCGTCGCCCATATCCATGCCAGACATTGACTCTTCCTCGTCGCCGTCGTGCGTGTCCGTCTCGGCGTCGTCGTGTCCGCCCGCTTTCGGCGCGACCAGGATCTCCACCTCGGCGTCGCTGAGAGGCATACCCATGTCATCCGCGATCGTGACCACCAAAACATTCTCGCCTTTCGCCCACTCGTTCTGGCTGTCGAGCGTCACTTGATAGCCATTCACTTCCATTTTCAGACCATCTTCGCCATCCCCTTCGCTCGCAGACACAGCGCCAGGATTTGCGAAGATGGCCGTGAAGGCGAACAACAAAATTGAACTTGCATGCAGAAACCGTTTCATTGTTCCTCCCCAGTGATGAGTGTGCGACTGTGCATGGAACTGCCTCCGTGAAAAATTTAGAGTTGCGTTATCTTACCCATCCCAGGCGAGCCTGCTCACCGCCGAATTGCCGTAAATTCCCCGCGCCATTCTGCTTATGACAAACATCACCCAGTCAATATGACTGGGTGATGTTCGAGTCTTCCATTCGATTACGGTTCCTTTTGCCGTTCCGTTTCCTGAAGATACTTCTCAGGCTCCCTGTCAAACAAACTCTTGCACAACGCCGAGCAGAAATAATACGTCTGCCCTTTGTACGTGGAGGTTGCCGCGGCGGTCGCTTCGTTGACCGTCATTTCGCACACGGGGTCGATTGCCATAAGGTCTCCTTCATGTCAAGATGATGAAATGATAAGCGCCATCCCGCCCCTGACTGAGCGCAGAATGGCGGGATGGTGGATAGGCAAAATGGCTTATGACATTTCTCGCTTCACACCTTGACCCTCAGCCTGCTCCCTTTTCCTTTGACTGATTCCACCTCGAGGCTGGCTCCGATCAACTCCGCCCGTTCGCGGATTCCCAGCAGGCCAAAATGACCACTGGAGGCAAAGTCGGTGGGACTCTTCGGCATGTCGAAGCCAATGCCGTCGTCGCTCGCTTCCAGTTCGATTCCATTTTTTCCAAACGCAATCCGCAGGTCGGCACGCGTGGCTTGCGAATGGCGGACGACATTGTTCAAGGCTTCCTGCGCGATGCGATAAAACGTCAGTTCCACTTCGTGGGTGAGACGTTGTTCCTCGCCCACTTTGTGAAATTCAATGGGGATGCCGCTGGTCTGGCTGGTCTCGCGTGAAAGCATTTCCAGCGCGGTGACGAGACCGAGGTCTTCGAGATAGATCGGTCGCAGGGCGCGCGTCATGCGCCGCAGGTTTTCGATGGTCTGTTCGGACAGCGTTTCCAATTCAGCCAGCGTTTTTCGCGAGGGCGGGTCTTTGACGGATTTCTGCGCCAATTGGACGCGCTGTTTCAAAGCGATGACGGATTGGATGGTATCGTCGTGCAGGTCGCGCGCCAAACGCAGACGTTCCTCTT
The DNA here is from genome assembly GCA_016234485.1 of Chloroflexota bacterium. GTDB lineage: Bacteria > Chloroflexota > Anaerolineae > Anaerolineales > Villigracilaceae > Denitrolinea. The sequence goes on along the minus strand of JACRBL010000029.1, from coordinate 339,485 downwards.
CCTGCGCTGATGTGATCGCGCCGATGTAGTCGCGCAGTCCCTCTTGCGCGGCTTGAACTTTACGGGACATCTCGGTCAGTTCCAGTTGCAAGTGTTGCACTTCGATGATTCCCCCAACAGAATCTTTAATGGCTTCAAAATCGCCCCAGGCCAGCGCGGCGGCTTTGGATTCGAGTCTCTGCAACGGCTGGACGATTTGTTTTGTGGCGAACCATAATGCCCCGACGGTGAACAACAACGGGGGAATCAACACCAGCGGGGCGATGAGCGTGAATTCCAGGATCGGGTCGGTGGCGATTCTCCACGCGTCTTCGGAAAGGTGCAGGCGCATCTCCTGCTGGTGCGCGATGATGCTCCCCACTGCAATGACCATCGAAAGCGCTGTCATCGGCAGGATGATCCACGCGAACATCCGCAGGGTGAGACTGCGCCAAAAGGGAGAACGGCTCTTATTCATCCGCGATCTGCCCCGCGCTTTGCGAGACGAGTCCCAATGAGACGCCGCGCATGACGGCTTCGGTGCGGCTGGTGGCTTGCAGTTTGGCGAAGATGTGCGCGAGATGTCCCTGCACGGTACGGTCGCTGATGGTGAGTTGCACGCCGATGGCCTTGTTGGTGAAACCCTTCGCCGCGAGACGTAGCACATCCAGTTCGCGGTCAGTGAGCGGATCGACCACTTTCTTCTCCGTTCCTTTGAAAATATTCGACATCAACTTGCGCGTGATATTCGGGTCAAGCGCGGACTTGCCCTCGTTCACATCGCGCACGGCTTGAATGAGATCATCAGCCTGGGCAGTCTTGAGAACATAACCATTCGCGCCCGCCTGCAGGACAGCCATCACATACGGGTCATCGTCATAGGCGGTGAGGATCAACACGCCGACTTCGGGCAGATGCGAACGCACCCAGCGTGTGACTTCGATCCCGCTGGCTTTGGGCATTTGAATGTCCAACACGGCCACATCGGGTTTGTGTTTTTGGATGAGCGCCTGCGCCTCCTCCCCATCCCCCGCCTCGGCGATGACTTGAATGTCCTTCGCGCTTTCCATCAGTTGACGAATCCCCGCGCGGACGATATGGTGGTCATCTGCTAGCAGGACGCGAATCTTGGCTTTTGATGGTTTCGAGGACGGCATATCTTATGTTATCCAATTGCTGATTATAGGTCTGCGTCTGGAAAATATAGGGGAAGGCCAGCCAGGCGATGGCGAGGCCAGCCAAAAGTCCAGAGACGAGGCGCATGAGGGAGTTGAACGAGCCGAACGCGTCACCCGCATAGAATGTCGCGGGGAGTGAATTGTTCGTCAGAACGGCCAGCCATGTATTTGTATCACGGAATCCGTTTCCGATGCCAGCGAAATCGCTGATTAAGTGCGATCCGCCATCTATTGCGATGGGGAGAAGGAGCAAAAGGAATCCCCACCATGCCAAAGGTTTAACCTTGCGGCGAAACGGATACCACGTAACCGCGAAGATCCACACGCTGGTGTAGAACGAGATCATGCGATCCGACCAGGCGACCTTCCAGCCCATCTCAGGATTGCCAATGAACTGGCGGAGAATGATCGGGTTGATGGTATCCTGCCACGCGGTTTGAATCTCGGTGAGCGAGTACATCGGTTGTGCGCCAAAGAAAAAGAAGGAACGCTCGGGGAGTTGGTGACAGAAAAACGAGTAGATGAAATAAACGGCCTTCCCCGCGTCTGTCCAGCCGAGGCGCATGAAGACGGGCGCGATGAAGGGAGTCCAGACCCACAGGCCATACACAATCAGGAAAGTCGCAAACCAGTGACGCGATATCCACTGGCCGAAGGGTACTCTTTGGCGGTTAATGTTCATTCGCTTCCTACTCGTTCGGGCTTCGGGAGTCTGCGCGACTTCCGAAGCCCGTTCCATAAGTCTTACTGAATTTCCAACTCGATTTCCTCTTTGTAGTCCAGTCCATCCTTGCGAACATAGATGGTTATCTTCCAGGTTCCAGGATCGCTGAAATTGGCTTTGATGGAATAGACTCCGCCGCTTTGTTCAACTGCCGCGCCGCTCATGCCCATGCCCGCCATCGCGGGGTGTTCGGCAGACACGTCCACTTTCGCGCCTTCGATGGGCTTGCCGTCCGCGTCGGTGATGGTGAACACGATCTCCACGTCTCCCACTGCGGCGGGATTCGGATTTGTGCTGAGAACGATATTCACGGACTTGGCGGAACTTGCTTCGGTGGGCGCGGCCGCGCTTCCACACGCCGTCAGCAAAATAGACGTCAAAACCAACACACTGATAAAGATTGACTTACGCATTTTGTTTTTCTCCTTTGGGAATTTTTTACTTGCTTTGCTCAGTATCGCGAGATTTATCTCGCTGGAATGGCAACATAAATCCCCCATTCGGGGACGATGTGTTGCGGTACTGGAAAACAGCCTACATTTACTCTATCCATTTTGCAGAACGGATACCGACGCGTCCAGCGCCTGTTTGATTCCAGCCAGCAGTTTTGAGTCTGTGCGTTGACGCGGGTCGTCCGCAAACGACAGCCACGTCTGTCCGTCGTTGCCGTGCAGGAACAGGGTCGCAGGCGACTCCGCCCTGCCATACACAAGCAGAACCACCATCTGACAGTCACATTCCTCCGTCCCGTGATTCGGGCAAGGACAATCATGCAGTCCCGCGCGCGCGGTATGCAGGTCAAAGGTCTGCATGGCGCGTAAACCTGCGCGTGACAGGCGTCGCTTTGTCCAGCGCAGGGCTTCGTCACAGGGACGATTGACGGATAAAAATGGGGAAATACTCATAAGCGGCTCGGATGGTTCTATTCTATTGAAATGCCGTCTTTTCGTGGAGCGCAACATTACGCATACTCATGTAGGCCGAATTGCCTATCTTCCAAACGCGCAAGTTGGCGCAAGACGTCCCCCGACCACAAGGCTATGATGATGCCAAAGGAGATTAACGGTGAAACGAATTCTCATCCCCCTCTCGGCCTTCCTGCTCGGCTCGGTCTTCATCGCCTCATTCTACATTGGCATTCTCACCTGGGCGCAAGGCTGGGATTATGCCTCTTCGCAATTCGTGCGCGACCGCTGGTACGTTGTCCCGATCATCCTCGGCTTTGGCGTGCAAGCCACCCTCTATTCCATTTTGCGATTTCGCCTCTTCATTCCAGTCACATCCACTGGACATGCAGGTTCAATGATGGGCGCGAGCGGCGGCACATCCGCCACCGCAATGATCGCGTGTTGCATTCACCACGTCACCGACGTTCTGCCCATCCTCGGCCTGAGCGCCGCGGCCAGTTTCCTCACGCGCTATCAGCGCCCCTTCATGCTGGTCGGCCTCGCCATGAACCTGATCGGTATCGGCGTCATGCTCTTCGTGCTTTATCGCGAACGACAAAAACTTCAACCTGCTCTTGTGGAGACAAAATGAAACGCTTCCTGATTCCCTCGCTTTTAATTCTGACTTTGATCCTCGCGGCCTGCTCCGCGACTCCCGCCCCGCTTCCCTCCGACCCCGCGCCTGATTTTGTTTCCCCAAGCAACTCGGCCGCCCAATTCGACTCTGCCATGCGCACCGACGAACAGGGCGACATCATCTTCGAAGTGACGCCGCTCAACCTCAACGCGCCTGCCGAGACCCTCGAATTTGACATTGTATTAACCACCCACTCCATTGACCTCAGCATGGATTTGGCGGCTCTTGCCACCCTCATCACCGATACGGGCGTCACCGTCCAGGCCACGCTGTGGGACGCGCCGCGCGGCGGACATCACGTGGAAGGAAAATTGATCTTCCCCGCCACCGTGGACGGCAAATCCATCTTCAACGCCGCGACGAAACTCACGCTCACCATCGTCAATGTGGACGCACCCTCACGCGTGTTCGAGTGGGGAGTGCAATAACAATACCTTCGTCAATTACAGGGTTGAAACCGGCTGGGAATCCGACTGTTCAAGTTTGGGGGTGCAGTACAGTCGCGGACCTCACCCCCAACCCCTCTCCTGAAAGGAAAGGGGAGAAATTACGCTACATCATTGGCACGGAGGTTCCGATTCCTGGCGGGGCGACGGAGCGCGAGGAAACTGTCGGCGTGACAAAGGTGGAGGGTGCGCGGCAGACCATCGAGGTCACGCGCGAGGCCTTTTTGAGGGCGGGGTTGGCATCGGCATGGGAACGCGTCATGGGAGTCGTCCAGCCTGGCGTGGAATTCGGCGATGATTTTGTCCTGCCGTATGATCCCCAAAAAGCACAGGAGTTATCGAAATTTATCGAGGGTCAGCCAATGATTTACGAGGCGCACCCGACGGATTATCAAACGCGTGGCGCGTTGAACGATCTGGTGCGCGATCATTTTGCAATTCTCAAGGTAGGGCCTGCGCTCACGTTTGCTTTTCGTGAAGCGGTCTTTGCGTTGACGATGATCGAGAATGAGTTGATTCCCAAGGGTCAACGTGCGAACGTGATTCAGGCATTGGATGACGCGATGGTGAAACACCCCGAACATTGGAAAAAGTATTATCACGGGACGAAAGCCGACCAAGCCTTCAAACGTAAATATAGTTTGAGCGACCGCGCAAGATATTATTGGATTCAACCCGATGTTCAAAAAGCGCTGAGCGGCCTGTTGCAAAATCTCGGCGCAACGCCCCTGCCCCATGCGTTGTTGAGTCAATTCGTGGGGGAGACGAATCTGACAACCGCGCAGGTGATTGCGCGAAAGTTGGACAGGGTATTGAATGATTATCAGGCGGCTTGCAAGCAGGCGGGATGATAGTTCGTCGTTTAAGGGTATTGGGGTTTGATGGTTTATTCCAGATACTTCAACCAACACTCGCAGACGTAGATTTTTCGGAAGCCGACGGAACGATAGATGGGCAGATCGTTGCCGACGTAGGCGACGGTCGCGCCGAGCGCGTCACAGCGGCGGATGCCCTCCAGCACGGCGGCTTTGCCGAGTCCCATGCGGCGATAATCGGGGTCGGTGGCGACGGGTTCGACGTACGCGAAGCGATTCGTCGGTTCGTAAAACATGCCGCAGAACGCGACGAAGTTTCCGTTCGGCGCGACGACCGCGACTTTCAGGTCGCGCCGCGCTTTGGGCGTGTCGAACAATTTTCGACGGCCTTCGAGATCCTCTTCCGTCATAGGGACATCATCGCCGTGGTTGAATCCGCGCCACATCACGCGGTTGACCTTCGCCCAATCGCACTCCTCCGCGAGGCTGGTGAGACGGAAGCCTTCGGGAAGTTGAATGGCTGGGAACGGGTCGGGGATCGGGAATTGGAGCATCGTGCGCGAATCCTCATCGTTTCGTTTGTAGCCGCGCGCTTCGACGAGCTCCACAAACTCCTTATCCATATCGTTCACAAAGGCGCATAATACCCTTCGCCCGTCCTTGCTCGAAACGCCCGCGAGATTGTTCTCCGCGTAGTCGAGCATCTCATCCCGCAAATGTCTGTACGCGGGATGGAATTGAAAGAAGGCCTCGCCCAATTGCGATTCGTACGTGACGAAGGCGGCTATCACCCCATCCTCTTCCCAAATCCCAATCCTGCCCCGCGAGGATTGATCGAGATACGGATGATTGTGCATATATTCCCATGCGGGTTCGAGCCAGTTGCCGTCACCGTTCGCGGGTTGATGATTCTGGATGAGGAAATTGCTGAGGCGGACGTAATCCGCTTGTCCATTGTAGTTGCGAAATTGAATGGTCATGAAAAATCGTTCCTCTCCAACAGAGGTATCAGGCGCTTTCCCTTCCCTCCATGCGCCAAAGGTAAAGTTTGTAGAGAAGCGGATTGTAGACTCGATCCAGCGCCTGCTGTGCGCGCTTCACATCCCCGCCAAAGCCGCGCTTGAAGCGATAAACTCCCCACAAGCCATCGTGACGCGTCTCGAAGTTGGCTTCGAGCGTCGCTTCGTCTTCATCAGGGACGCCCCACAAATCGTATTCTTCCGCGCCTTTGGCACGCGCCCACTTCATCGCTTCCCACTGCAAAAGGTAAGTGGGCATGCGGTTGCGTTCCTCATCCGTGGACGCGCCGTACATGTAATACACGCGCCGTCCATGCGCGAAGACCATCAACGCGGCCAGCGGCTTGCCATCAAATTCCGCCACCAGCAATTCGGCCATCCCCGTCGAGTGGAATAGCTCGTAGGCGCGGCGATAATATTCCAACGAGTGGACTCCAAACCCGTCGCGTCCGCCCGTCGTCAGCATCATCTTGTGGAAGGCGGAAATGTCGTCCCACGCGCGGACGGTCACGCCCTTCTTCTCCGCCAGCCGAATGTTGTAGCGCGTCTTCTGCTTCATCCGCGCCAATATCTCCTCTTCGCTTCCTCGAACGTCTATGACGATGGTACGGGGAGGTTGGATGTTGTGGAGGGAAGTTTCAAGTTTCAGGTTCCAGGTTTCAGGTTGTTGGTCATTCCACAGGTCAGGTTCAATTTTGAGGAAGATCGCGCGGCGTTTTTTACAAACCAAATCCACTTCACGCCAAAACTGATCGCTGATCACTGATAACTGCCCACTGATAACTGGCTTCGGAATATACGCAATCGTGAATCCCAATGGCAATTTGCGAATTAGAATTTGAACGCCAGCCTCGCCAGAGACGATGCGTACCGCGTCCCAGCCAAAGCCTGCCTTCAACTCTCCCCACTCCCCCACCTGCAACACATGCGCGTGGACATGTCCCTCCAAAAAACGATTCCATTCTGCAAGAGAAACTTCGGGCATAAATACTTTTGTCGAAAGTCCCAGGTCAAAAGTCGTCTGACTTTCGACCTTTGACCTGAGATTAGACCATGGATGTTAAATCCGGCGGCGGCGCCGACCGCACCGCCGCGCCAGGGATGACGTCTTCCAACACGCGCAAGAGCGTTTCTGGCTCGTTCTGTTCCGCGAGGCGCGCCAACTCGTCCAGCGTGGCGACCAACTGAGCGCCCTCCACCGCCTCGTCCGATTCGACGCGCACGATTTCGGGATGCGCCGTGCGCGAAAAACTCATGCTGTCGTCCAGCAGTTCCTCGGTCAGTTTCTCACCAGGGCGGATGCCCGTGAACGCGATCTCGATGTCGCGGCCAGGCTCCAAGCCCGAAAGGCGGATCAGGTCTTCGGCCAGATCCAAAATCCGCACGGGTTGTCCCATGTTCAGGAAAAAGACCTCGCCGCCCGCGCCCATCGCGGCGGCCTGCAAAACAAGGTGCACCGCTTCGGGGATGATCATGAAATACCGTTGCATGTCGGGATGCGTGATCGTGACGGGACCGCCGCGCGCGATCTGATTTTTGAAACGCGGCACCACGCTCCCGCGGCTTCCCAACACATTCCCAAAGCGGACAACCGAATAAGCCCGTCCCGTGCGATGCGCGGCATTCAGGACGATCATCTCGGCCATGCGCTTGGTCGCGCCCATCACGCTGACGGGACGAATGGCCTTGTCCGTCGAGATCATCACGAGTCGTTCCACCCCGTGGCGGTTCGCCGTTTCGACGAGGTTACGCGTCCCGAGGATGTTGTTCGTGACGGCTTCCGCGACGTTGGCTTCCATCAACGGGACGTGTTTGTGCGCGGCGGCATGGAACACCACCTGCGGGCGATATTCCGCGAACACCGATTCGAGCCGCGCCGCGTCGCGCACATCCGCGATGACGGGATGCAACGAAATCGAAGGGAAGTCCTCGCGCAATTCCAGCAGCGCTTCGAAGATGCTATTTTCGCCATGTCCCAGCAAGACCAACTCGGAGGGCGCCCAGCGCGTGATCTGGCGCGAGAGTTCGCGTCCGATGGAGCCGCCCGCGCCCGTGACGAGCACGCGCTTCCCGTTCAGGCTCGAACCGACCAGGCGGTCGTCAATGTTGACGGGTTCGCGGCGGAGCAGGTCGGTGATGTCCACTTCTCTTAATCGGTTCACGCTGACCTTGCCGCCGATGAGTTCGTTCATGCCTGGCATCGTCCGCGAGGGGATGCCGCGCTTGCGGCACGCCTCGGTGATCTGCCTCACCAGCCGCCCAGGCGCGGACGGGATGGCGATCACCACCTCGTCCACGCGATGGTTGGCAAGCGCCGTCTCCAAGTCCGTCACCTTGCCGATGACGCGCACGCCGTAAATTTCGTGGCGTTGTTTGGCGGGGTCGTCGTCGAGGAATCCGATCGGGTTCAGGTCGAGTTGATTCGTCTTTTGCAGTTCACGCGCTACCAGCGCGCCCGCGTCCCCCGCGCCAATGATGAGCGCGCGGCGGCCTTTGTCGGTGCGCGCCGCGACTTGCTCGCTGAGAATCCGCAGGGCAAAGCGCGAGCCGCCGATGAGAACGAGCGAGAAAAGCCAATCAATGATGAGCGCGGTGCGCGGCATCCCAGGCTGGACACGTCCCGCCGCGATCAGCGCCAGCATCACGCCCCCCGTCAAAACCGAGGCGGTCGAAACGGCCACCGCGATCAATTTCAATTCATTGGTGCTGGCGTACATCCACAAGCGCCGATAGAGTCCGAAAAAATAATAGGTGGGGATTTTGACCAACAAGGCCACGCCCGCCATGATCTGGATCGCGGGCAGATAAAATTCCATCTGCCCCACATCGTAGCGCAACGCGAAACTCCCCAAGACAGAGACGATGATAAGAACCACGTCTCCGATGAGGACGAAGCGATTGCGAAGGTGAGGGCGGGAGTTCATAAGAAATAATTTACGTTTTACGCTTTAGGAACCCCTCATCCATTCCACGGTTTGACGCAAGCCGTCTTCGAGCGAGGTTTGCGCGCGGAAGTTAATCGTCTCCGCGGCTTTTTGCGGACTGCCGATGGAGCGGTAAATATCGCCGATGCGCGGCGCGGCAAACTCGGGCGCGGGCGCGGACGGGAAGAGGTCTTGCAGGATTTCGACGAGATCGAGGATGCGCGTTTCGTTTCCCGTGCAGATGTTAAACACGCCTCCCGGCGCGGACGGGTGAGCGGCCGCGGCGAAATTGGCTTTCACCACGTCCCCAATAAAGATCAGGTCGCGAGTCTGGCCGCCATCGCCGTAAATGGTGATGGGCTTGTTATCCAACAGGCGGCGGATGAAGATCGGCACAGCCGCGGCGTATTGCGAATCGGGTCGCTGGCGCGGGCCATAGACGTTGAAGTAGCGCAGGGCGGCCACTTCCACGCCGAAGGAGGTTGTGTAAAGTTGGCCGTAAATTTCGTCCACGCGCTTGGAGGCGGCGTAGGGCGAGAGCGGGCGGAGCGGAGTCTCCTCGGTGAGGGGATAGTCCGTCGAATCGCCATAGACCGCCGCGCTGGTCGCGAAGACGACGCGCTTCACGCCATGTTTGCGCGCGGCTTCAAAAAGCGAGGCCGTCCCCGTCACGTTCACGTCGAAGCACTCGGTCGGCTCGAGCATGGATTGGGGAACGGAGACAAACGCGGCCTGGTGGAAAATCGTCTCAATGCCGCGGCAGGCCGAGGTCACGCGCGCAGCGTCGCGCAGGTCGGCTTCCACGATCTCCACGTCGAGTCCGTCGAGGTTGTCGCGTTTACCCGTCGAGAAATTATCCAACACGCGGACGGTGTCGCCGCGCTCGAGCAGTCCGCGTACGATGTGCGAACCGATAAAACCAGCGCCGCCAGTGACTAAAATATTCATGGTATCAACTCCATCTGGGTAATCCGTCATTGCGAGGTCGGCGTTCTTCCGACCGAAGCAATCTCCTCGTTGTGGTTGGAGATTGCTTCGTCGCAAAGAACGCTCCTCGCAATGACAACGTAAAAAATAATTTTGAAGGTGAAAGTAACACAATCACCTCCCCGCCGCACGGACGGCTGTGCCGACGGTGCGGAGGACGATTTGGATATCCATCATAATCGTGCGATGTTTGATGTAGTAAAGATCGTATTCCAGTTTGACGGCGGTTTCCGTCACGCTGGCAACGTAGCCATAATTGATCTGCGCCCAGCCGCTCAGCCCAGGCTTGACGAGGAGGCGGGCGCGATAGAACGGAATCTGACGCTGATATTCGGCCACCAATTCAGGACGTTCGGCGCGCGGCCCAACGAGACTCATCTCGCCTGTCACCACGTTCCAGAATTGGGGCAGTTCATCAAGCCGCGTCTTGCGTAGGAAATTGCCAATGCGCGTAATGCGCGGATCGTTCTCTGTGGCGGGACGCGCCTTGCCATCGGCTTCGGCGTCGGTGAACATGGTGCGGAATTTGCGGATGGTAAAGAGCCTGCCGCTTTTGCCGAGCCGCGGCTGGGAATAAAAAATGGGGCGGCCGCTATCAATGAGCGTGGCGAGTGAGACAAAGGGCACAACCAGGAAGAAGACCAACATGCCCGCCAGCCCGCCGACGATATCCACGAAGCGTTTGAGCAATTCGTAGAAACCGCTGACGCGCGCCTCGTCCACGAAGGAGCGGATGAGCCAGTCCGATTCGAGATGCTGGATGGGGACGCGTCCCGTCATCTCCTCGTAGAGCGTGGGCATCGGGACGATCTCCACGCCATCTTCCTGCGCGTCGAGGATGCGCTGGAAGGTGATGCCGCGCATCATGCCCATGATGGCGATCACCAGGTCGGAGATGCGTTGCTCCTCGATTATCTGCAACATGCGCTCGCTCCCGCCGAGGACAGGGAAGGATTCCAGTTTTTTGTTGATCTTTTCGCGGTCGTCGTCAATGAAGCCCACGAACTGGAACGGCGGCGGGTTGAGCGTGTGATAGAGGCGCGCCAGAGTCCGCCCGGCTGTGCCGGCCCCCACCACAAGGATGCGGCGTTGGAGTCCCGATGACGTGTAGAGTCGGATGTAGAGCATGCGCCAGCCCAAAGTCAGGAGCGAGGCGTAGAGCAGGTACAGTCCCACCAGAATACGCGGCAGGGATTCGGGGTCGCTGTAAAAAATGAAGAAAAGCGAGTAGAAGATCAATCCCAACAAAGCCGCGATCGCGATGCCGCGCAGGGTGCGTCCGCGATTGGATGCCACGTGGGAATCGTACAGTTCCACCAGGAAGACCACCCACAAAAGGGGAATGAAATAAAACCAGAATGGAATATCGGCGCTGGGGAAAAATTTGATGGCGCGCAAAGGCGGGATGCCGCTTGCCATGAGCCGATACCAGGCGTAGCCCAGCCAGGAATAATACGCCCCCACCGCGGCCAGCGTGGCCGCCACCAGGTCGCCGATAAATAGAAGCGTGCGATGCTCGCTGGGGCGTAACCGCAGGCCGACGGGACGTGTGGCGCGCTCACCCATTTGATTTCACCAATGACGCGAAACCGCTGTAAATAAGTCCCGCGCCCCAGGAAAAATGAATGGTCGCGACCGCGATGGGAAAACTGATCGCCAGCGCAGGCTGTTTGCGTTTGAGCGCCTGCTGAATCCCCGCCGCGAAAAGAGCCAGGAAATAGGCCAAACATTCCAGCGCGAGCAAAAGGCGCGCGGGAGTCCAAAACGATAAAAGAAGCAAAACAAAAACGCTGCCCACGAACACGGGCGGAACGAACTGCCGCCAACGCAAGGTTTCGGGGTAGCGTCGCAACATGCGCGCCTTCCAAAATCCGTAACGCCAATATTGCTTTGCCAGCGCGCCAAAATCGGGACGGGCATAATAAACAGAGCGGATGCGCGGATCAAGCCACACGACCTTGCCGGCGCGGCGCACGCGCACGTTGAACTCGTAATCTTCATTCGATAAAAGCGACTCGTCGAACGCGCCGATCTCCTCGATCAATGACTTGCGATACGCGCCGAACGGGACAGTGTCCACCGCACCCGCTTCGGGCCTCAGACGGTAGGCCGCGTCCCCCGCCCCGAGCGGATGCGACGCCGCGGCCGCGATGCCCGCTGCGACCCATCCCGACGCGCCCGGTTGAATCTCCCACACGCCGCCCACGTTGGCGCCGCGGCCTTCTTCGAGGGCGCGTACGCAATTTTCCACGTAATCGCGATGCGGCGTGGAATGGGCATCCATGCGGATGATGATCTCGCCCTGCGCGGCTTCGATGGCGCGGTTCAACGCGGCGGGGATGATGCGCGCGGCGTTCTCCACGACGCGCACGGCCAAATCGGGGTGGGCGCGCTGAAAGTCCGCGATCACGGCGCGGGTGCGATCCGTGGACATGGAATCGGAGATCACCGCTTCCATCTCGGCGCGCGGAAACGTCTGCCCGTGAATGGCAGACAGCGTATCGCCGATGGTGGCTTCTTCATTGTAGCAGGGGATGATAATGGAGACTTTGGGCATGGGGTACGTGCAAGACGGAATGGCGTATTGCGTCCGCAGGATGCTTCGCGATTTGCGTATTGCTTGTTGTTGCGTCGGCAGTTGGACTGCTGACGGCTCGCACACTTGCCCTGGCGGTCAGCGCCAGGGGTGCAACTGCTCGCGAACTTTGAGAAATAATGTGCTGTACGTGTTGCGTAGCGGACGGTATTGTACCATCTCGCGCGGAGCATCCCTCTGGATGGTTTAGACGAGCGCGAGGGCCTCGATCTCGACCAGCCCGCCCTTGGGCAGGCCCGCCACCGCCACTGTACTGCGCGCGGGTGGGTTTTCGGGGAAGAACTCCATATAAACGGCGTTCATGGCGGCAAAGTTCGCCATATCGGTCAAAAAAACGGTCGTCTTCACCACGCGATCCATCCCCGTGCCTGCGGCTTCGAGGACGTGCTTCAGGTTGGTTAACACCTGACGCGCCTGCGCTTCCACTCCCCCCGCCACCAACTCCATCGTGGACGGGTCCAGCCCCGTCTGCCCCGCGGCGAAGACGAATCCATCCGTGCGAATGGCCTGCGAATACGGCCCTATGGCCTTGGGCGCTTTTTCAGTGGAGACGATGGTTCTATTCATGTTGACCTCGTGTTTCAAGAATGGTTTTCGTGATTCTAAGCGATGTTTGGCAAGATTGGTAGTTGCAAGCCAATGATATAATCTCGGTCTCTGAGGACTTTTGGCTCTTTCGTAATTAACGGAAAAGAGCCTAACCACTAAGGGCACAAAGTACACAAAGGGGAAAAAGACATGAGTTTTAAAGGCGGTTTTCCTTAGTGACCTTCGTGTCCTTTGTGGTTGAAAGGTTTTCCCGTTAAAAACGGGAGAATCAAACTTTTCCAACATCGAGGTGCATTTTGGATCCTGTCATTTTCTCCATCAAACTACTGGGCGGACTCACCCTCACCCTGCGCTGGTACGGCGTGCTTGTTATGCTCGGCGCGGTCGTGGGGACGTGGGTGGCCGAAAAAGAGATTACCCGTCGCGGCGGCAAAGGCGAATTGGTGTGGGACGCGCTGATCTGGGCGCTCATCCCTGGCATCATCGGCGCGCGGCTCTGGTACGTGATGAACGCCATCCTGGGCGGCAACCGTTCCTTCCTCGAAGACCCGATCAGCATCATCCGCTTCTGGGATGGCGGCATTCAGGGACTTCACTTCTTTGGCGGACTCCTCTTCGGCGCGGTGTCTTTGTACTATTTCGCCCGCAAAAACAACCTGGACCTCTGGCTGATTCTCGACGCCGTAGCGCCCGTCACGCTGATCGGACAGGCCGTGGCGCGTCCCGCCAACTTCATCAACCAGGAACTCTACGGCCCGCCCACCACCCTTCCGTGGGGCATCGCCATCGACGCGTTTCATCGCCTCCCGATGTACGCCGACCTCAGCCAATTTCCCGTGGAGACGACGCGTTTCCACCCGACCTTTGCCTACGAAATGATCTGGAACTTCCTGGCCGCGGCCCTGCTTATCGGGCTGGCGCGTCGCTACGCGGACCGCATCAAGCCTGGGACAATTTTCGGCGGCTGGCTCGTCCTCGCGGGTGTGGGACGCGTCATCATCGAATTGTTCCGCCCCGACCAGCCGAAGATTGGCGATACGGCCATCAGTTACAGCGCGCTCGTCTCGGCGTTGATGGCGGTGGCTGGCGTGGTCGTTCTATTGTCGAGATTCGGAAAGATCAAACTTGGGTCGTTCCAATGGCCGGATGCGTACAAAGTCCAGCCCGCGGCGGCGCCCGCGCCCGCGCCCAAGCCCGCCTCCGAGGCTGAATCCAAAAAGAAGACTCGCCGAATCCGCCCTTCGGATTTGAAGAAGAAATAACACCAAAGAAAACGCTCCCGTCAATTGTGCGGGAGCGTTTTGTAACTCGGCGATTCACACCTGCCCTGGCGGGTGGCGCCAGGGAATCGCCACTATACTTGCAAAGTCACCCTAGCCGACGAAGGTCGGCTTCGCAAATGTTGGCGCGACTTCCAGTCGCCCTGTTTTCAATCAAACGTCGACTCGACCATGGCTGAAGCCAACGCGAATTCTTCGCGGGTCTCAAATTCGAAGCGCTCGAAAATATCGCGATACATTTCCACGATTTGCTGGCGGGTGAAGCCCATCTCTTCGTAGGAATAGAAATGATCGCTGCGGAAGGACAGGGTCTCCTGCACGGCCTGGTTGATGATGCCGTCGAGACCAGGTTTATCGGGATAGCCAAATTGCTCGTAGAAGCCGCGAATGACCTGCTCGGGGCGTTGGATCAGGTCGTCATATTTCAGGATTAGGTGACGGGGAGAGGGATGCGCATCCAGATAACGCAGGGGATGGCGATACCAATGTTGGGTGATGCCCAAAATCTCATCAATGTAGAGATATTTCTCCTCAGGCTCGGTGAAGACGCGGCGGGCATAGTTGATCCACGAGACGGTGGACGGAAGCATATCCAGCGGGTTGCGGACGAGGTAGATGATGCGCGCGTCGGGGAAGAATTCCGCCAGCGTTTCGATCTTCGGGCTAAAGGCGGGATTCTTGGCGACGAAGTATTTCTTGCCCGTGGCGTACAAATGCCGCTGGAGCATGGACTTGTAAAACGCCATGATCTGGCGGCGCTCCTCGGCGGGGATGGACTCGTCGAAATAATGGTAGCGCGGCATCTCGTCCATGAAGGGGAAAAGATAACTGACAAAGTACGACGACCAGTTATGGAAGAGAATATTCTCGTCCTCTTCGGGCTGGAAGAACGAGATGGGATGAATGCGGAACTTTCCGAGCGTGCGCTTATCGAAGGCGCGCAGGGCGCGGTTTAAATGTCCACCCAAACGCGCGTCGAGGCGGAAGACGAACTGGGTCAATTTCTTTTGCGTGACGGAGGGCGCGAGGTAGATGTCCCAAATGGTGAGACTGGTGAACGTCGTCGCGTCGCGCGAGAGCAGGCGGTGCAGGAAGGTGGATCCACTGCGGAAATTGCCCAGCAGGAAGAGCGGCTTTTCGATTGGCTGGGTCTTGTGCGCGGGGAAGAAAATATCGTCCAGGAAGAAGCCGAGCCAATGGAACAACGAACCGATCGGCCAAACCAGATAGAAGAGGGCGAGAAAGATGAAGCGCTTGCGAGTGAGACGAGCGGGCGTGTTTTTCCACTGGAAGAACGACCGATAGGCCATTCGCCAGAAGAGTTTGAAGTTGTAGTTCATGAAAACAGGGTGTCCTTGCGATGGAATTTTTTCAAAAAATCACACCCGCCTTACCGCGAGCATGGTGAGATCGTCAGAGGGAGGGGTGTTGCCGGCAAAATCATCGAGGGCAGATTCTACCGCGCGAATCAAATCATCGGCAGAGGCGGATTCCTGCCAGCCGAGCGCGCGCAGCAGGCGTTCCTCGCCAAACATATCGCCCTCCAGGTTGAAGGCTTCGGTCAGGCCGTCGGTATAGAGCAGGAGGGAATCGCCCACGTTGAGTTGAATGACGCGCTCCTCCATGTGCGCGTCTTCCGACGCGCCGAGCGCGATGCCCGTGCGCGTCAGTTTTTCGAGCGAGCCGCGACGGACGAGGAAGGGCGGGTTGTGTCCCGCGTTGGCGTAGGTCAGTTCGCCCGTTTCCAAATTCAAAACGCCATAGACCGCGGTGACGAACATGCCCTGCTTGGTATCGGGCAGGAGAAGTTCGTTGACGCGTCGCAGCGCCTCGGCGGGGGAGGACGTTTCTTTCGAGGCGGCGTGGACGAGGGTGCGCGTCAACGCCATGAACAGGGCGGCGGGCATGCCCTTGTCGGCCACGTCCGCAATGAAGAGTCCGAGTCGATTCTCGTCGAGCGGGAGGAGATCGTAGAAGTCTCCGCCCACCTGACGCGCCGTGCGCCAGCGCGCCGAGAGTTGCCAGTTGGGATGCGTGGGCAGTTCATCGGGCAAAAAGGTCTTTTGAATCTGACGGGCGAGTTGCACTTCGGTTTCGAGGCGTTCGCGCACGACCATCTCTTTTTGCAAACGGTCGTTCTGGATGGCAAGCGCGGCCTGTTGCGCGATGCCGCTGATGATCTCGGCGCGGCGGGCGCGGAATCGCAATCCGCCTTCGGCTTCTTCCACCACCAGCGCGCCGTAGAGATCGTTCTTGATCGAGAGCGGGACAATCATCAGGAGGGGGCAATCGCTTCCGAAGACCGCGTCCAACTCATCGTCCGCGTGAGGCGAGAGGCGGAACCAGGCCTCGGGCGGGAGGGCCGCGTCCCAAATCCGAGGGATGAGGCGGTTTTGTTCGCAGGCCACGTCGAGCAGGAGAAATTCGCCCGGCGCGAGCGCGCGTTGGATAGTCGGCTCGTCTATCTCGTCGAAGCCATATTCCTGCGCGGGGATGAAGCGGTCGCGTTCCGAGTCGTACAGATAAAGGACAGAGCGGCGCACGCCAACGAGGATCGGCATGATGCGGACGATGGTGCTGAGAATCTCGTCGAGGTCGCTGAGACTCACGACGGCCTGCGCCACCTGCAAGAGGGCCGCGGAGGCATAGGCCTGCTCCTGTGCCTGATCGTAGAGCCGCGCGTTTTCGATGGCGACCGCGGCGTAACTGGCGAAGGTTGAAAGCATCTTCTGCGCTTCGTGACCGTAACGGCCTGGGGTGTGATGCGTGAGCGTGATGATGCCGAGGGGTTGGTCGCCAATGCGGAGCGGCGCGGCGATGGACGAGGAGCGCGCGTCGAAGCCCGCCGCGATGCCCGCCGGCCAGAGCGAGTCGCTGGGCTTGCGGATGATCGGCTCGGGCGCGAGCAAAGCCGACATGAGCGCGGCGGAGGCTTCGGGGTTTTCGTAGCGCGCCGTTTCGAGCGTATCAATATCGCAATTGGAACAGGCCGCCAGGTAGAGGTCGCTTTCGCCGAGAAGCCAAATGGCGGAAACGTCAATCGGCAGGTTGTTGCCAAGTTCGGTCAGGATGGCTTGAAGCGACTCGTCTATGCCAACATTGTCCGAGAGCAAGCCCGCCACTTCGCGCAGACTATCGGCCACGCTTCGGCGCCATTGCTCGGTGCGATAAAGATCGGCGTTGTGGATGGCGGCGGCGATGTTATCGGCCACGGCTTCGAAGATGGTTTGATCGTCTTCGGTGAAGGCGTTGACGCGCTCGGTCTGAATGTCGAGCAGGCCGACCACTTCTCCATCATAGACAAGCGGCACGCACAACTCGCCGCGGATATCCTTCGGCGGCAGGGACGAGGGACGATAGCGCGGCTCTTTGGTCACGTCATTGGCGAGGATGGTTTCGCCATTGCGCGCCGTCCACGAGATGATGCCGTTCTCCTCGTCGAGCGAAAACGCGAATCCGTCCAGCCGCTTACTGCGCCGTCCGCTCCCCGCCACGTATTCGATGGTGCGGCGGTTGTGATGGACGGAAAACATGTGGACAAAGGGATAGCCAAACTGTTTGTGGATCAACTGCGCGGTATTCCGCATCAGTTCCTGCAAATCGAGCGTGGACGTGACGCCCTTGCTCACTTCGGCCACCAGGCTCAACTGGTCGGCGCGGCGGCGCAGGTCGCCATAGAGGCGCGCCCCTTCCACCGCGCGCGCAATGGTATCGGCCAGCGCTTCGAGGATGAGCAGATCGTTGGGGTGGAACGCGTTCGGCTGGTCGCTTTGCACGTCCAACACGCCGAGGACGCGGTCTTCGATCTTGAGCGGAAGCGCCACTTCGGATTGCGTTTCGGGCAGGAGATTGGTGAAACGATAGCGCGAATCCTGCTGGACCTCGCCGCTGAGTTGACGTTCCCCGCTCTGCGCGCACATCCCGATCATGCCTTGACCTAAGCCGGCCTCCAGCACGATGGTCTTTTTCCTCCGCCCCGGCCGCGGCGCCGAAGCGCTGGCGCGGAACCGAAGCGATTGCGCCCCCGGCTTGAGCGTGAAGAACGCGACGTAATAATAATTGAATGTCTTTTGGATGAGATTGGTCACGCGCCGCGCGAGCTCGTCAATTTCGAGCACGTTGGCGATCTGCGCGCTCACGTCGCGGACGAGGTTCAATTGCTCGATGCGGAAGCGTTCCACCGCGGCGCGATGCGAGGCGTACAGTCCCACCGCCACGATGGACGACAAGCCTTCGAGCATGTCCATTTCTTCGGGGCGGAACTCCTCGGCGCGGCTGATTTGGAGCGCGCCCATCGTCATGCCATGGTCGGCGATGGGAAGCGAAACCCAATGCGATTTAGCTTTCTTGTCAGAGTGGACAACCTGTCCCACCTGCCAGGCGCGGCGGAGTCCGCCCGAGGGAGGTTCGGGAGGGAAGAGCGGAGGGACTTCGCGGTCGGGCAGGCGGAATAACCCCTCGTCCAGCCAGAGCGAGACGCGCCCGTCCACGAGGCGGCGCGTCATATTCAGGATGCGGTCGTGTTGTGCAGAAAGCGAGTCATCGCTTGCCAGTTGTTCTCCCAGGCTGGCGAGCCTGCGCCATTCGGACGGGTTGGGAGAAGCCAGCGTGGCGCTCATACGTCCCCCGATTTTCTCTTTTTCATCGTGAGTGTGTTACCGTGCTTTTTGGAAGACTGGAAGGACACTTCATCCATTAATTTATGGATCAAATAAACGCCCAACCCGCCCACTTCGCGCTCGCTTAAATCCCTGCCCAAATTGGGCTGGCGGACGGCGCTCATATCGAAGATTTTGCCGTGGTCGTGAATGACGATCACAATCTGCCCATCGCGCGCCTCGCACTCCACCTCGATCTTCCCGCCCGAAATTCCCTCGTAGGCATGTTCGATCACGTTGGAGCAGGCCTCGTCCGCGGCGAGTTGGATGGAGTAGATTTCTTTGCTCGAAAACCCCGCGCGTTCCGCGGTCTCGCCCACAAAGTCGCGAATCGAATCGAGGTGTTGAAAATCGGCGGGATATTGAACGCTTTTCATCGGTCAACCCGTGGGCGTTTAAAAAAGGCCGCCTCGGTTTTATGGAGGCGGCCCATTTTTTACGCGCGAGGGCAAATTGAATATTTAGAAATTGCCGACAGCATCAATGGCGTTATCGAAGGTCTTGAACAATTCGGTGAAACCGGCCAGTTCAAGGGCCTCGCGAATACGCACCGGCACGGCGGCAAGGACCACCTCGCCGCGGTTGTAGCGTTTGCACGTCCGCTGGGTGGCGAGCAGGGCGCGGAAACCCGCGCTGGACATGTATTCGAGTTTGGTCAAATCGAGTACGAGTTTGAAATGACCGTCGGCGCAGGCTTTGTCCAACACCTTGGCAAGTTGTGGGGCGGTGGCGCTATCCACGCGGCCGTTGACTTCGATCACATTGCAATGCTTGAATTCTTTGACAGTTGTTTCCATTCTTGCCTCCAACGCTGAGATGGTTGAATTTTCGTGCCAGTGGCCGAAATTATACCGCACTCGGTATAAATTGCGATTGTTAAAAATGAGCCTCAAATCTCGCCATGTAAAACCACATGAAATCCCCTATAATGAAAACAAGGAGATTTCGCCATGACCGAATTCAAAATCATTAAAGGTAAATTCCACGTCAAAGGCTACCAGCCCGACGGCGACTCGATCCGCTTTGAGGCCGACAATCCCGCGCATTGGGACTCTTTCGAGTGGGACAGCGCATCCAAAAAGAAAGCGGCCAAAAAGCAATTACGCATCGAAGCCATGGACGCGCTCGAAACGCACTACGAGGGCTATCACCAGCCGCGTCCCTTTGCCATCGCGGCCCTCGAACGCCTGCTCAAATTGCTCGGCATCGAAAACATCCTATTCAGCCTGAACGTGACGACCATCGTGGATGCCGACGACGCCCAGCCTGGATTTATCGCCGCCAACGGGCTGGATCGCTACGACCGACCGATCTCCCTGCTCTTCCCCGCCTCCGCCAAACTGACCGACGGCTCCATCCTGACCTCGGACCGCGTGCCCTTCGAGAAGTCGGTCAACTACACCCTCATCCGCGAGGGACTGGCCTACCCCACCTTTTACACTTCCACCGACAAATTCCTCGCCGAGAAAATCCGCAAGGCTACCCGCCTCGCGCGCAATGATGAACGCGGCATCTGGGCCATTGACCGCACCGCAGACCTGGTCTTGTGGGACACGCGCACCATTCAGGAAGACGTCACCATCTTGCCCAAACTCTTCCGTCGCCTGGTGGAATTTTGCGACGCCTACGCCGATTTTGCCGAACTTCCCGCGTACATGGCGCGTCAAAAGGACAACCTGCAACTCTGGGACGACCCCACGCCCCGCTCCCTCGCCTCGCTGATGACGTTTGATGTGAGCGGCAGGCGCATGTCGCTCTCCACGCCGATTGAGGATATTTTGTTCTCACCGAAGGGATAAAGAGAACAAAGAGCAGAAAGCAGTTCCACCAAAGTTCGTGAGCAGTTGGACTGCGAACCGCCAACAGTCCAACTGCTGACGGAACATAGAAAGTCGAGAACAGAAAACAGAACCCCGTTTTCCGCCGAAGGCAAGAAAACGGGGTTCTGTTTCGTTTCGCGATAGCGGCGAAATAATATCTCGCCTTACTCTTCTTTCTTCGCTTCCATCTCTTTCTTGTGCGCTTCGATAATCGCCGCCGCCAGGTGTTGCGGGACGGTGTCGTAGTGATCGAGTTCCATCGTGAAGTAGCCGCGTCCGCCCGTGATGGAGCGGATCTGCGTCACGTAGCGGAGCATCTCTGCCAGCGGCACGTGCGCGATGACGACAGTACTGCCGCGCTCGGATTCGGTTCCCTGCACGCGGCCGCGGCGGGTGTTCAGGTCGCTCATCACATCGCCCATGTGCGCGTCTGGCACGGTGATGCGAACGGTCATAATCGGCTCAAAGAGAACGGGGCCAGCCTGTTCCACTGCGAGTTTGAAGGCTTCGCGTCCGGCCGTCTCGAATGCGATCGGCTTCGAGTCGACGGGATGTTCTTTGCCATCATACACGATGACTTTTACGTTGTTCATCGGATAGCCCGCGAAGGCGCCATGCTCCATGGTGGCCTTGATGCCTTTTTCGATCGGGGGCAGGAAGGATTTGGACAGGCTCATCCCCACCAGTTCATCCGTGAATTCAAAATCGCCTTCGTGATAAGGCTCGATCCGCAAATGCACCTCGCCAAATTGGCCCGAACCGCCCGATTGTTTCTTATGGCGGTACATGGCAGAACCTTTACGCGTGATGCCTTCACGATACGGGACCTTCGGCTGGTCAATCGTCAACCCAACCTGGAACTTGGTCTGGGCGCGATGCAGGGCCACGTCAATGTGCTGGTCGCCCATGCCTTGCAGGATGGTCTGGCCGGTGGATTTTTCGTTGGACCAGTGCAGGGTCATATCCTCTTCGCAGAGACGGGTGAGCGTGGGACTGATCTTGGTCGCGTCGGCCTGAGTCTTGGGATGGACCGCCACACGATACAGCGCGGCGGGATATTTCGGCGCGGGGATCGTCAACGGGTGGGCCTTGTCGCAGAAGGTATCGCCCGTCGCGGAGACAGTCAACTTGGAGACCGAGCCGATGTCTCCGGCATGAATCACCTTCGCGGCGATCTGTTCCTTGCCACGCTGGAGGTGCAGGCCAGACACGCGCTCTTCCGCACCCTTGCCCTGATTCCAAACGCGCGCGTCCGCGCTGATCGAGCCGCTGAACACACGGAAGTAGGTCATCTTGCCCACGAACGGATCGGCGGTCGTCTTCCAAATATACGCGGCCAGCGGACCCGTATCCGTGCAGGTTAATTTCTCCTCGCCGTCTTTGCCCAGCGCGACTTTCGCGGGGAGTTGTGACGGAGAGGGCATCAAATCCACGATGGCGTTGAGCAGGGGCGCGATGCCGATTTCGTGTCCACCCGCCGCGACGAAGACAGGCGCGAACGCCCCAGAGTGGACAACGTCCACCAGGCCGCGAATCAGATCATCGTCCGAGAGTGAACCGTTTTCGAGGTATTTTTCCAGCAACGTGTCTTCGCCTTCGGCCGCGGCTTCCACCAGCGCGAAGTGCGCTTCGTTCGCCGCGTCCTTCATGTCGGCGGGAATATCCGTCACAGTCTTGCCGTCGGCCATGTAGGCCTTCATCGAGATCAAATCAATCACGCCTTTGAAATTGTTCTTCTCGCCGATGGGCAATTGCGCCTTGACGACACGCCCGCCCATATTATGGACAAAGCGCTCCACCGCTTCGAACGCGCTCGAAAAATTCGCGTTCTCGCGATCCATGCGGTTGATCACAAAGAAGCGCGGCAAGCCAAGGTCCGCGGCGGTGCGACAGGCCAGCTCGGTGCCAACTTCCACGCCGCCGACCGCGTCCACCAAAATGACCGCGCCGTCGGCCACGCTGAGGGCCGAGATCATCTCACCGACGAAGTCGGTGTAGCCAGGCGCGTCCAACACATTGATCTTGTGATCGCGAAATTCCACGGGCAACACGCTGGTATAAAGCGAAAGCTTGCGTCGAACTTCCTCTTCGTCATAGTCCGAAGCGGTCGTCCCGTCCTCGATCTTTCCGAGGCGGGTGGTTGCCCCCGTAAAATGCAAAAACGCCTCGGCCAGCATGGTCTTACCCGCAGAACCATGCGAGACGAGGGCGACGTTCCGAATAAACTCGGTGGTATACTCTTTCATCACAAATTTCCTTCCATCATTCAAAATGGTTTTGGTTTCTGAAAGAAACCTTATTTCTTAGGATTGGATGTAAGCCCCCCGATTTTATGGGAAATCGGAAGAGTTGTCAAAGTGAGAATTGTCATCTGAAACCATTACATTTTCAAGGTTGATCATGGAACAGATATTCAATCAATATTCCCTCGTTTTCATCGCCTCCGCCTTGATCCTGATCGGGGTCATTTTTGTTTTCAGCCGCAAACTGCGTTGGCAGGAGACGCTTGCGCTGGGCGTCATTGTGGCGGGCATCGTGACAGCGTGGATACTCCTCCACCCCGTCCAAACCCCATTGATGGACGACGCCAAAAACGTGCAGGCCATGATTGGGCAGGGCAAACCTGTCCTGCTTGAATTTCAATCGCCCTACTGAATTATCTGCACAGAAATGAAACCCGTCGTGGACGGACTCGAACAGGAACTCGCAGGACAACTTCTCATCATCCGCCTCAATATTCAAGAAACCGTCGGACGCGAACTCGCGCCCGTTTACGGCTTCGAATTCACCCCCACCTTCATCTTCTTCGACGCGCAGGGCAACGAACTCTGGCGCGAAGTCGGCGGGCTGGATGTGGAGCGCGTGCGCGATTCCCTCAAATGATACATCGCCTCCGCTTTCTTTGGATGTACCTCCGCCGCCCATCCTGGGATAGCGGCATCGCCCCTCCTGAACTTATGCAATACATCCAAACCCATCCCGCGGGCCGCGCCATTGACCTCGGTTGCGGCACTGGCACAAACGTCCTCACCCTCGCGCAAAACGGCTGGCAGGTGACGGGCGTGGATTTCATCCCCAAGGCCATCCGAGCCGCAAAACGGAAAACGCAAAACGTAAAAGTTGACCTGCGCGTGGGTGATGTAACCCACCTTTCAGGCGTTCGCGGCATCAATGGCCCCTTCGACCTCGCCCTCGACATCGGCTGTTTCCACGGCCTCGAAAACAAATCCAAATATCTGGATGAACTCGATCGCCTTCTCGCCCCAAGCGGACATTGGCTTCTCTACGGCTTCTTCAAACCCGACTCGCAACTCTCTGGACGCTTCGACGCCGCTCAGCGCAAGCCCGGGCTGGACGCGACCTCCGTGGACCTCATCCACGCCCGCGGCTTTTCCCTCCTCTCCCGCTCAGACGGCTTCGACAAAAAAAATCGCCCCTCCGCCTGGTTTTTGTTTCAGAAAAAGTAAGGCGGGATGGCATCACCGCACCCCTGGCGCTGCCCGTCAGGGCAAGTGTGCGGTTCGGTGCAGGTGTCCGCCCCACAAAGCAGAAAAGACATCTTTTGAACACACGCGAAATCTTCACAAAGATTGACAACCGTCCCCTCTATGGTCAACTGATGGGCGACCGCGGGCCCATCGTCATCCTCGACGCGGGATTGGGGGACGCCTCCGCATCGTGGACAGAAATCCAGCGCGAAGTCTCCACGTTCGCGCGCGTACTCGTCTACGACCGAGCGGGGCCGGGACGAAGCGCCCTCGCGCCCACGCCGCGTACCTGCAAAGACATCATCGCCGACCTGCGGCATTTGCTTGCCGCCGCGCATCTCCAGCCGCCATACATCCTCGTCGCCCACTCATGGAGCGGAATCAACGCCCGCTACTTTGCCAATGAGTTTCCCAATGAAATCGCGGGGATGATCTTGGTGGACACCGTCCACGAAAATAAATACGAACGCTTTGCAAGCATCCAGACCGAGGAACAAAACGCCCGCATGTGGGCTGCGGTCAAAGATCCCGCGAAAAATGATGAGCATATTGATCGCACCGCCAGCATCGAACAGATACGCGCCACTCCACGCCTCTACAATTTTCCGCTTATCGTCCTCACCCGCGCTTCGAAAGACGATCTTTGGAATCAGATCGAAACCAGCCTGCAAGCCGAGTTTCTGAAACTTTCCACCCACAGTAAACAATTCATTTCAACATCCACCGATCATTTCCTCAACCAGACCGACCCTGCATTGATCGTCACTGCCATTCAAGAAATTATCAACGAAAGGCGGAGCGCGGACTTTTAGTCCGCACCCCCAGGCAGACTGGAAGTCCGTGATCCGATATGACCTACCCCATCCTCGAATTTGACCCCGCCCGCGAAGCCTTCATCGAGCCGTCGAAGTTGATCCGCCCGCGCGACCTGCCTGAGCATTGCGTCATCTGCTTCTTCAAGGACGTGATCGAAAAAGTGGTGGAAGAACACAACGCGAAAATTGTTTTGGAAAGCAAGTGGGAAGACGGAAAACATACCGTCTATGAAATTGAATACCACGGCAAACGGCTGGGCTTCTTCCACCCAGGGATCGGTTCCGCGCTGAGTTCCTCCTTGTTAGAAGAAAACATCGCCCGCGGCTTCAAGAAATTCATCGCCTGCGGCGGATCGGGCGTACTCGTCAAAGAGCTCGCAGTGGGACATCTGGTCGTCGTCACCAGCGCCGTGCGGGACGAGGGCGCATCGTACCATTACCTGCCCCCCTCCCGCGAAGTGACCGCCAACCCCGCGGGCGTAGACGCGCTGACCAAAACGCTGGAGGCGCGCGGCGTCCCCCATCTTTTAGGAAAGACCTGGACGACCGACGCCCCCTATCGCGAAACACCCAACAAAATCGCCGCGAGAAAGAACGAAGGCTGTCTCACCGTCGAGATGGAAGCGGCGGGGATGATGGCCGTCGCCCAATTCCGCGACGTTATCTTCGGCCAAGTCCTCTACGGCGGCGATGACCTGAGCGGCGAAAAATGGGACAACCGCGGCTGGCAATCGCGCACAGAAATTCGCGACAGCCTCTTCTGGCTCTCTGCCGAAGCCTGCCTCACACTCTGACAACTGATGACTGATCTCTGATTACCGGTATGCAACTCCTCTTCCTCTTCCTCGACGGCGTCGGCCTCGGCGCGGACAATCCCGATATCAACCCCCTCGTACGCGCGGAGATGCCCAACCTGCGCGCGTTGCTCGGCGGACAGAGCCTCACCGCGTCCGCCGCGCCATTCGACGGCGGCCGCGCCACCCTGCTCGCGCTGGACGCGTCGCTCGGCGTGCAGGGTCTGCCCCAATCGGCTACGGGGCAGGCTGTACTTTTGACGGGCGTCAACATCCCCCAAGAGATCGGCGAACATTACGGCCCCAAGCCCAATCCCGCGGTCGCATCCTATCTCACCAACGGCAATACTCTATTTTCCTGGCTACGCGCAGGCGGAAAATCCGCCGCACTGCTCAACGCCTATCCCCCGCGTTATTTTCACGGCATTGATTCTGGCAAGCGGCTTTACTCGTCTGTGCCGCTGGCGCTTACCAGCGCGGGCTTCCCCCTCTTCACTAAAGACGATCTCTACGCGGGCCGCGCCCTCTCCGCCGACTTCACAGGCGAGGGCTGGCGCACGATGCTCGGCTTCACCGACGCGCCCACCTTCTCCCCTCGCGATGCTGGACAAAAGACCGCCGAACTCGCCCAACAATACGACTTCGCCTTCTTTGAATATTGGGCCAGCGACTACGCGGGACATAAACAGAACATGTCCGCGGCCTGCACTCTGCTCGCCTCTTTCGACGGGATGTTGGGCGGCTTGCTGGACGCGTGGGACGACGCCAGAGGTTTGATCCTGCTCACCTCCGACCATGGCAACGTTGAAGACCTGTCCACGCGGCGGCATACGGACGCGAAAGTCCCAGGGCTGGCGATCGGGTCAAAAGCGGCGCGCGCGAAGTTTGTGGAGGGGTTACACGATTTGACGGGTATTGCCCCCGCGATCAAAAGAGCGTTCGGATAAAAGGAATCCGAAAGTTCTACTTTCGGACTGCAAGAGTTCGTCCCGAAGTAGAACTTCGGGATTCCATATTAACTACACAAATCGCACGAAGACTTTATTTCCCAACAACCTGCCGCGTTTGGTAAGCCTTAAGACTTCCGAAGTTTCCAAAACCTCGGAAGTCTTTTCAAGCAGGCTAGTGCGGATCAACTCTTCAATTTCCTTTGGATAGGCTTCCGTCAATTCGCGGCCAAAGCGGGATTTGAAATCTTCTTCTGAAACGCCTTCAATTAGTAAGCGAAGATTGTTGAGCATGTACTCGCCCATGTCGTCGCGTTCGGTTTGGCGGTGATGGTTGACGGTGGCGGAAGTGAGGGGAAATGGTAAATTGGGAAATTGGGAATTGGCAAGGCGGTCAATATAGGTTTTGATGCGGAGGACATTGGAATAGCGGTAGCCATTAGCGTATCCATGCGCGCCCGCGCCGAGGCCGAGGTAGGGGAGCGAGCGCCAGTATTGGAGATTGTGGCGACATACATAAGAACGTTGAACGTTCAACGTTGAACGTTCAACGTTCTTTGCCCAATTTGAAATCTCATAATGGACATATCCATTGGATGCCAGAAATTCCTCGGCGAATTCGTACATGTCTGCGGCGAGGTCGGGGTCGGGGAGGGGCAGGAGGCCGCGTTGGGACCAGTGGCCGAAGGGCGTGCCGTGTTCGAGGGTGAGGGCGTAGGCGGAGATGTGTTCGGGATGGAGGGCAATGATGCGCTGGAGGGTGGACTTCCACGAGGCGAGGGTCTGTTCGGGGAGGCCGTAGATGAGGTCGAGGTTGAGGTTATCGAATCCCACCTGCCGCGCCCATTTGACAGATTGGATCACGTCGAAGAAATCGTGGGCGCGTTCGAGCATGTGGAGTTCGTCCACATTGGCAGATTGGACGCCGAAGGAGAGGCGGTTGATGCCCGCCGCGCGAATTTGATGGAGGAAATCGGCCGAGGTTGTGCCAGGGTTGGCTTCGATGGTGGCTTCGAGGTCGGAGGAGAACGCGAAGGCGGCGCGTAACGCGTCCATGACCGCGGCCAGCTGAGGTCCGGAAAGAAGCGAGGGAGTCCCGCCGCCAAAAAATACCGTTGGAATGTTGAAGGTTGAAAGGTTGGAAAGTTGCCTTCCGATAAATTCAATTTCATGGATTAACGCGTCAACGTAGGCGGGAATCAGGGATTCCTGGCCCGCGTAGGTGTTGAAGTCGCAGTAGGCGCAGCGGTGGGTGCAGAAGGGGATGTGGAGGTAGATCGAGGTTTCAGGTGTCAAGTTTCAGATTCCAAGTTTCAAGTTTCACGTGTCAGGTGTCAGGTGTCAGGTTGCGGCGAGGAAGACCGATGAGGAGCGCGATTGGGCCGAGGAGGAGAATCCACATCGCGATTCCAAGGCCGAATTGGTCGGCGAGGAAGCCGATGAGGAGAGGGAGCGCTTTGGCGAGCGGAGTGGTGACCGCGCCGATTGCCATGAGGCTGGCGGATTGGCCTGGGAGGGCTGAGTATAACCGTCCCTGCAAGATAGGATACCAGCCCGTATTGCAAAAATTGACGAGCACGATGACCGCGAGTTTGGGGAGGAAGCCTGGGATGAGGAGAAAGAGTGGGAAGAAGATGAGTTGCGCGGCCGCGGTGAGACGCAGGAATTTTATGCTGTTCGGCTGGCGGTCAATGAAGGGGATGAAAGCAAAGTCGGTGAAGAGGCCGAGAGCCAGCCAGAAGGTGACCGCGATGCCGGCCTGCGATTCGCTGACCAGCGCCACGTCCACGAAGTAGAGGGCGAGGAAACTGAGAAGCACGTCCATCATCAGGTCGGCGAATTCGAGCAGGAGCAGCCAGCGCCAGATTTCGCGGCGTTTGAGGGCCGAGAAGGCCGCGCGGAATCCTTCGAGGACGGCGCGAAAAGATGGAAACGCCGCGGCCGGCGCGCGATCGGGCGGGACGCGGCGAAAGGCGAGGATCAGGATGAGGGTCGACAACGCGGCGAGGAGGGCGTACGTCCCGCGCCAGCCAAGTCCGAGGTAGATGAAGAGTCCGAGCAGGAGAGGTCCAGTGAGAACGCCGAGCGAGCCAGCGAAGGTCCAGCGCGCCATGTTTTGTTCGTGGCGGTCGGGGGCGGAGTCCATCAGCGAGGCTTGGGAGAGGGAGACGAACGCGCCCGACATGGGGAAGAAAAGAATGAAAGAGAAAAGAAGAAAGAGGAAAGAGTGGCTGATGGCTGTGAAAACGAGGGAGAGCGTGAAGAAGACGCCGCCCGCAAGGATGAGGGCGCGGCGCTTCCACACGTCGCCGAGGATGCCGATGAAGGGTTCGATGAAGGCGGCGATGATGCCAGGGACGCTGAGGAGCAAGCCGATCTGGGTGTAGTTCAGATGGAGGTCGTCGCGGATGAGCGGCCAGGCGGTTTCGCCCACGCCGAAGACGAGTTCGTCAAGGAATTCGATGAGGAGGTACATGGAAGCCAAGTTTCAAGTGTCACGTTTCAGGTGTCAGGAGATGGTGGAATGTTGATCGAAGAATTCGGGAAACATGTGGCTGTTGGTGATTAGGACTTCGGGGTGATCTTGTTTGAATTTTCTGAGGCGCGCATCATGGGGACCGAGGACGAGGTGGATGAGCCATTTGGGGGTCGTGTCGTTGTAGACGGCAGACGAGTCGCCTGCGTGGAGGAACCAGCCATCGTTGGTTTTAATGACGACGCCGCAATGTCCTGCCGAGTGGCCGAAGAGGGGAATGAAATATATTTCGGGCGAGAAGGGCAGGCGAATGGCATCGAAATCGAACCATTTCGAGTCGATCGTTTCGTAAAGCGTTAGTTCGGGCTTGTGCGCCAGGTTGCGTGGAATGTATGCGGCATTTTTCCAATTGAAACTTTTCCCTGTGAAGGCGTCGTACTCACGTTTGTGAACGTGGACCTGCGCGTGCGGAAAATCGGGCAGGCCGCCGCAGTGATCGAAGTGCATGTGCGTGAGGATGATGTGCTTCACGTCCGCGGGATCGAATCCCAGCGCGCGGATGCGGTTGAGCGCGGCCTCGTTCACATCGAATGGCATGACCGTGATGACGCGGAAGAATTGAGTAAACCAGGTGGGGTCGGAATAGTCCCGAGTACCAAGACCTGTGTCCACGAGAATCAATCCCTGCTCGGATTCGATCAAGAGACAAACCATGCCCGTTTTCATATTGCTCGGCCAGCGGGCGTTGTCGGTGAAGCAATTCATCAGGTGGATGGTCATAGTATTTTCTCCTTTTGGTTCTACCGTTTTTAAAACCTTTTAACCACAAAGGACACTAAGGTCACTAAGGAAAACCGCCTGTAAAATTTATCCCTTTTCCCCCTTTGTGTACTTTGTGTCCTTTGTGGTTAGGTTCTTTCCCGCTGATTACGGGAGAGACCTCCTTCTAGAAAAAAATCCAAATCCATATGCCCCGCGATCATGCGGACTTCGGGATGCGCTTTGGCGAAGGCTTTCAAGCGCGGGACATTTGCGCCGATGGTGGGACGGTAAAACAGAACCATGCCAGGGCGAAGATCCAAATTGACGGGGACCGCATCGCCACATTGGAAAATCCAACCCGTTTCGGTTTGGAGCGCGACGCCGCAATGCCCCGATGTGTGGCCGGGGAGCGGAACCAGCCAGACTTCGGGTTCGAGTCCCGCGAGGCGGACGGCGTCAAAACCGCACCACTTCTCCCCCTCCAGTTGATGAAAGCTCCAGCGTGGGCCGTGCGCGAAGTGAGATTTATCGTATGGGATTTCAAACAATTTACGCGGATGTTTCCACGCTTGAAACTCGCGCTGAAAGACATGCACCATCGCGTTTGGAAAATCGGGCAGACCGCCGGCGTGATCAAGATGCAGATGCGTGAGAACGATGTGACGCACGTCTGCGGGTTTGTATCCCAGCCGCGCCAGTTGGCGGACGATGGCAATCTCAGGGTCGCGGATGGCTTGCATCACGTTCATAAAATCGCGCATCATGCGCGAGGGACGGTGATAATCCTGCAAGCCTATGCCAGAGTCCACAAGCAGAAGGCCGTCGCTCGTCTCGGCCAGCAAACAGACCGCGCCAATTTTTTTATACGGCGGCCACGGAAGCGATTTGGTGAAACCGTTGAGAATGCGGAGGGCCATGGGGAAATTAAGTCTTCGCGTTTAGGTATCGAAATTTGTTGCTGGCTGGCGAGTGGATTATATCCCGCCTGGCGCTTTCCGCTCCAAAGCCACTGTTCCAAGAGAAGGGCAGGGTGGAAGGCAAATCCGAGCCTATCGGAATCCAATCTGAGCCGCTCAAAATAGGCGGCGCAACAACCTCCATGCTACAATACCGCCCACCATGATCAGCCTCTCTGAATTTTTCGAGATCAACCACGAAATCATCCTTTTCGTTTATGGGTTGGTATTCTTCATTCTTGGCTTCGCCATCATCCTGCAAACGCGGCGTTCCTCGCGGCTGGAGCTGGCGCGCAGTCTGCGCTGGCTGGCGGCCTTTGGCATCACGCACGGCTTTTTTGAATGGGGCGACCTGTTCATACCCATCCAGGCCGAGTATCTCAATTCCGCCATCATGCAAACCCTTTACCGAATCCACCTGATTCTGCTGGCGATTTCGTTCACCTGCCTGCTTCAATTCGGGTTGACCGTCCTCCGCCCGCGCGGGAATCAACGCCAATGGCTGGCGGCGATTTTTTTTCTGACATGGCTGGGCGTGAGTTTCATCCTCCTCCCGCGATTTACAGATGAATATTTATGGCGACATACTGCCAACGCGCTCGCCCGTTACTTCATCGGTTTTCCTGGCGGACTGCTCGCGGCCTATGGCCTGCGTGTGCATACCATGAAGCGCATTCGCCCCCTAAACGTCCCCAAGATCATTCAGACTTTTCAAATCGCCGGAATCTCGCTTGCCATCTACGCCTGGCTGGCTGGAATCATTCCGCCGCCTGTCCATTTTTTTCCTGGCAATATTCTCAACACAACCACGTTTACAGAAGCAATTGGAATCCCGCCCTGGGTTTTCCGTTCGGCGGTCGCGGCGATCGTCGCATACGCCATCATCCGCGCGCTGGAAATCTTCGACGTGGAAACCCAGCGCCGCATCGAAGAACTGGAACAACAACAGATCCTCAACGCTGACCATGAACGCCTGGCGCGTGAACTGCACGACGGCGCGATCCAAAAAGTGTACACCGCCGGACTGCTGGTGGAATCCGCCGCGCGCCTGGCCGCTCCCGAAAGCGAGTTTGACAAACGTCTCAAGCGCGCCGTGGTGGTCATCAACGATTCCATCGCGGACCTGAGGCGGAATCTGGCCGAATTGCACGAATCCACCCCGAAGGTGGCCGACCCGCTGCCCGTCCTCTTGACGCGTCTTTCGGACGATCCGCACTACAACTCGATGATCGGCATCACGCTCGATATTCAATTGCCGGGTCAGAAAAACCTCTCGCCCATGCGCTCGAGTCACGTGGCGGCCATCGTCAACGAGGCGCTATCAAACACGGTGCGGCACGCACAGGCGCAACGCGTCCACATCTCCGCGCGCGACGAGGGCGAACATTTACGCATCGCCATCAAGGACGACGGCGTGGGCATCTCCCCCAGCGCCAAACAGGGATACGGCCTGAGCAACATGCGTGATCGCGCCCGCCTGTTGAATGGAACGATCGAATTTGAAACCAGCAAAGGCACGGAAGTGACGCTCGTGATTCCGTGGGTGGATCAGCAATGACAAAGAAAATCCGCATCCTGCTCGTGGACGATCACGCCATCGTCCGACTTGGCCTGACGACCCTGCTGAACGACCAGCCCGATATGGAAGTGATCGGCGAGGCCAGCGCGGCGGGCGAGGCCGTGAAAGCCGTGGAAGCCCTGCAACCCGACGTAACGCTGATGGACATTCGCCTGCCTGGCGAAGGCGGCATCGAAGCCACGCGCCAGATCACGAAGAAGTTTCCATCCAGCAAAGTGGTGATGCTCACCTCCTTCGCGGACGATGAACTGGTGGCGCTCGCCATTCGCGCGGGCGCGGTGGGCTATGTGCTAAAACAGGTGGAAACGGACGATCTCCTGCGGGCGATTCAAGCCGCAGCGCGAGGCGAATCGGTTCTCGACCCAGCCACGACCGCGCGCCTGCTTTTGCGCGTCCGCGAGGCCGAACGCAAAGCGGACGAAGACGCATTCCGCGACCTCACCAACCGCGAGATGGATGTGCTGGTCCCATTGGCGCGCGGCAAGACCAATGCCGAGATCGCCAGCCTGCTTAATTTGAGCGAAAAGACCGTGGGAAATTACATCGGCGCCATGTTTGAGAAGTTGCATTTGAATAACCGCATCGAACTGGCCGCCTACGCGTACGAGCATCATTTGTTTGAGAAGATGGGGAAAGAGTAAGGATTCATCCATTTTCAGGAAAACCTTTTAAACACAAAGGTGCACACACCTGCCCCACCTGCACTGCACCAAACGCAGTGCGGTGCAAGTGTGGCGGGCGGCGCCAGGGAAGGCAACGAAGGAAAAGCCCGAAAAATCAAGAGGTCTTTTCCCTTTGTGACACTTTGTGTCCTTCGTGTTTATGCTCTTTTCCTCCAAATCCGGGAGAACCTAAATGGAAAGGCCGGGCTGTGACGCCCGGCCTTTCTTGCACTATGGAGGAGAAAAAATCTGTTACGGTTTGAAAACCAACACCGAGGCGCCCTTCTGGAAGGCATGGCGAACCTGGGCGTTCTCGAACACGGCCACGCCGAAGTAGTACAGGGCGGTCAGGTCGGAGAATTGCACGTCGAACTCGGAGCCGGTATTCAGCAGGCGGCCAAACTCGATTGTCCACATGCCATCGGCATACTTCCAACCAGCGGAGATGTTGCCGCGGTCGCCGACAATCTGGCTCTTGACGATGCCGGGGATGTAGGAACCAACAGCCAGAGCGTCGAGGGCGGCCTGATCGAGGGCGACCTTTTCGCTATCGAGGATGAAGCCGGGGGCGGCGGTTGTGCCGTCAATGCTGGCGGAAGTGAAGCCAGGCTTGCTCTTGTCGGCTACGGTCTTGGTGGCGTCGGCGGGGTCGGGCATGGAGGCAAAGTTGTCGCTGTAGCCGCCGGAGTCCTTCGGGTCGCTCTTGCGGCCAGCCTCTTTGGACTTCTCGGCGTCGTAGGCAGTCCAATCCAGATACTGATCGTCAATCTGTCCGAGGTTGCGGATGGATTTCCAGTGCCAGATGTCGCCCAGTTGACCTTCGCCAGCCGTGAATTTATTGCCGAAGGGCTTGCCCGTACCATCGGCCACGTGGCAGGCGGTGTCGCAACCCTTGGTCTCGAAGTCCACGATGCTGTTGTTGATCGGCCAGATGAAAGCAAACTTGTCTTCGTAATACAGGTTGTTGTCGCCGCCCTTGTCATCGGGATCCTTGATCTGTTTCCACGTGCCATCTTCCTGCTTCTGCCACGGCGAGCGGAACCAGGATTCGGTCGGGTCGGCATAGGTCATCAGGAAGTAGATGCTGTCTTCGGTGTAGATGGCTTTCAGGTGAACTTCGGTAGAATAGCCATTGAAGCCGCTCTTGACTTCGATGACGATCTCTTCGGCGTTGGCCCAGGCCGCGTCGTCCGCGACACCGTCGAGGGTCGGGGCGGAATCGGCCATCACGGCCACGAGAGCGCCTTCGGGACCAGTCCACTCAGGGGTGGGCGGTAAGGTGGGCGCGACCGTCTCGGTGGGGACGACGGGTTCTTCGGTGGGGACGGGCGTCGCGGCGGGCGCGCAAGCCGCAAGGAACATGGACGCGGCCATAATGATGGACAAAATCGTAGTGATGCGTTTCATTGCAAACTCCTCTTTAATTTTGCGGATGCCTTTCGGTAAACATCCTATTTTGATATGCTCAAATTGTAGAGAGTTTGGCAGAAAGCGGTCAGAGGCGTTCTCCCCTGATTTATTAGGGGAGATTTCCCTCGCCCCCAGCGAGGGATTGATTTTTTAACGCCGAATGATATAGTTCGCCCAATGAAAACCGCCCGCCTCCTCCCCATCCTCGCTACACTTTTGTTGACCAACTGCGCCAGCCCGACTCCGACTCCGCTCGTGGATTCGACTCTCCTCCCCAGCCCGACCCTCGCCCCCGCGTCGCCTCTCCCTGACCTTTTAGCGGACACGCCCCCTCCAGCCGATCCCACGCTGACGAGTCCCAGCGGCGCGTTCGCGTCGGCGCGGATCGAGTTCGTCGCGAACATCGAGACCGCGGGAGTCTACGTCAGCGGAGAAAACCTGCCCAAAAACGCGTCCCTCCTCTATCGGTCCAGCATGGATGCGGATTGGCGCGAGGGGCATCCAATGATTCAGATAGATGACGGTCGGTTAGTCGGGAGTCTGTTTGGGCTGAGAGAGTCCACAAAATATTTTGTCAAAGTGACGAGCGAGTCGTCCGAGATCAGCGGCGTGTTGATAACACAGCCCGAAGCGTTGACGTTCTCGCCGCAGACGATCATCCACGTGAACGCCAGCGCGCCCGCGGGCGGAGATGGCTCCGAGGCAGCGCCGTTCCAGACCATTCAAGAGGGCGTGAACCGCGCCGCCGCAGGGACGCAAGTGCTGGTGGCCGATGGCGTCTATCACGAGGAAATCACCTTCCCTAATTCGGGCGCGCAGGGACAGTGGATCCAGGTGAAGGCCGCGGGAGATAACGCTTTCATTGATGGCTCAAAAACCATCGCGGGCGAATGGTCTGTTTTGGAGCGAGCCACGCAGGTCTGGTCCATCAAAGTTCCCGACAACATTGGGTATGTAGCGCGCGACGGGAAACGTTTTTATCGTTTCAATGACATGAAAGCGCTTCTGCGAAGCCGCGGGGCTGGAAAAGCGACCGTGAACGAGGGCTGGTTCCACGACACAAAAGGCGACTGGCTTTACGTTAAAAGCATGGACGACCCATCGCTCCATATCTGGCAGGCAGGCGTTCTCGACCGCGCATTCGTTGTGGACGGCCGCGATTGGATCTGGATCGAAGGATTCGAGGTCGGTTTCTTTGGGAGCAAAGGTGGCGGCTGTGGCATATGCGCGATGAACGCATCTCATGTCGTGATCCGAAAGAATCGCATCCACAACCTGCAAGTTGGCATTTACGCCAATTGGGAGGGAAGCGCCGAGCAGGGCAATGACACGCGAATCGAATTTAACGAAATCTCCGACCCAGGCGTGGATGAATTGGATTGGGACGCTGTCAAAGGGACGTACATGGAAGGGACGGGCATCATCGTGCGCGGGCATGTCGGCGCGATCGTGCGCGGCAACTATATCCACAATTTTTTCAACGGCATTTACACAGGCACGACGGCTGGCATCGAAAACCCCGAAATCGCCCGCGACGCGGACATCTACGACAACACGATGGATCACATCAGCGACGACGCGCTTGAACCCGAAGGCGCCTGCGTGAACCATCGCTTCCGCGACAACCGCATGGACACGATGCTGGTCGGGTTCTCCAACGCGCCCGTCACGCAGGGTCCCACGTGGGTGATTCGAAACCTGTTCACTAACTTCACCAGCACGAGCGTCAAATGGTCGCGCAACCCTGATGGCGTGGTGTTCCTGTATCACAACACCTTTTACACGAACGCGCCCGAATTGAACGCCATGAGCATGATCACCATCGGATTCAATACGGTGATGCGAAACAACATCTTTCAAGGAAATGGCTTCGCCTTCGAAGAATCCTGGTACGGCTCCACAGGCATGGACTGGGACTACGACAACTGGCACACCGCCCGCGACGCCTCGCTCCCCCACTTCCGCTGGGAGACGGTGGACTACCTGAGCATGTCCCTGCTCTGCGCCGCGACGGGATTGGAATGTCACGGCCACGAGTCCCCGCCTGGGTTTGTGAATCCGCTCGGAGGTGATTTCACGCTGATGTCCACCAGCCCGAATGTGGACGCAGGCGTGGTGATTTTGGGAATCAATGAGGATTATGTCGGGAGCGCGCCTGATGTTGGGGCGTTTGAGTATGGGGGGGAATAGTTTGCAAAACGAGGGGGTGGTCAGCGAATGGCTTCGCCAAGCGGATAAGCGGATGGGCGACTCCCTCCGCTATCCGTTTAAAAATCCGCTGACCATTGATCCTGAATGAAAGTCGCCTTACTTCGGGCTGTAATGTCACGGAGCGGGGATAATTTCATTTGTTGTCAAATCGTAATAATAAACATTTTCTTCATTAAACTGGTTGAGAGTGATTTTTTCATTTTCTGTCCAGGCAACTGTGTATAAGAAACGCAAATCGTCTTCAAATAAAGTCCTTAATGAAAGGTCTTTCGTGTCAAACACGTAAGAAGAGAAACCTATTTTTCCATCGTACCATTCCCCATACGTCGCCGTAAAAGCAAATTGCGTATTATCGGGAGACCAAACAAATCGCCCAAGGCTTTCAAATTTTTCTGGAAGACGAATCACGTATTCCGAATCATAGAGCAGTGAACGAAGGCGTATCTCGGGTTTTTCTTGGGCGAAATAGACCAAATATCCTTCATCTTCAGAAAAAGACCAAGACTCTCCTATATTCATATCCACCCAACTTCCATCGGTCAGATTGAATCGTATCAAGGTTGCACCTCCAGTCGTGAACCAAAGCCCTGGTCCATCCCATTCAGGGTAAGGTATTACGTAAAGGTGCGTTTTATTTTTCGACCAATGATCAATACCAACGGAACCCATTTGTGCGCCACAATCAGGCCGACAAACATTAATGCTATGTTCGTAGTAAGTAATATCCCATCGTTGACCGCCGTTTATCTCTATTAAGTGAAGTATGCCACCATTTTTTGTATAATCAGAAAACGCAGCCCAGTGACCATCGGGAGAAATTTCTTTTCTCCAGGCGGATTTTAATTCAGGGAATTTTTCGCCCAGACTCACAAGTGTCGCCCAAGCAGGTGAAGTGGGGAAATCTGTCGCTGTTGGTTGAGGCGTGCGCGAAGGTTGATCTGTAGGTTCCTGTTGCATCGGAGTTCGCGAAGGAGAGATCCCAGGCGTTCGGGTGAACCTAACAATCGTAGAAGTAGGAACAGGAACAGGCGTCGCCGAAGAATCAACGACCGCCTGAGTCCCACAGGCGGAAAGCAAGAACATCGCAATGATTAGGATTGAAATTGATTTTCGCATTGGATTACAACGCTCCCTTCCAAGTTTGTAATTAGCGTCCCAGCAAAATTATACAACGGTTATCTCGGCGCGAAGAGTTCAATATCTCGGCTGACAAGCAAAAATGGCAAAAGGTATAATCGCCTCACCTCCTCCCTCCCGAAAGCCTCCCCATGACCTCCTCCCCCTCCCCCACCAATCGTCCCAGCGGAATGTTTGGATTCACCATCGTCTGGTCGGGACAACTGATCTCCGTGCTGGCCTCGACCATGACGCAGTTCGCGCTCACCATCTGGGCGTATGAAAAGACAGGCAGCGCCACCGCGCTCGGCGTCATCAGCATGGCCTTCATCGTCCCCTTCCTTTTGCTCTCGCCCATCGCGGGCGTGATGGTGGATCGTCACAACCGCAAACTGATGATGATGGTCAGCGACCTGACCGCGGTCACCGCCACGTTTGGCATTTTGCTCATCCATGCCTTTGGCGAACTCCAACTCTGGCACCTGATCGTCGCCTCGGTCGTCAACGGGTTGGGCAACACCTTTCAGTGGCCTGCCTACTCCGCCGCGATCAGCACGATGGTTCCCAAAGAACATTACAGCCGCACCAACGGGATGATGTCGCTGGTGGAGTCCGCGCCTGGGATCCTCGCGCCGATCCTGGCGGGCATCCTGCTCCCCATCATCCGCCTCACGGGCATCCTGACCATTGACGTGGTCACCTTCTTCCTCGCCATCTTCGCGCTGACGGTCGTCCACATTCCGCAACCCGTCAAAAGCGAGGAAGGCAAAGCGGGCGAAGGGAGCATCTTCAAAGAGGCGGTCTTCGGATTCAAATACATCTTCGCGCGCCGCGGCCTGTTGGGGCTTCTCACCTTCTTCATTGTTCTCAACTTCATCATCGGGCTTTCGGCCAACCTGTTCACGCCCTTCATCCTCTCGCGCACCGATAACAACAGCGTCATCCTCGGCGCGGCGCAATCCGCCTCTGCGGTCGGCGCGGTCATCGGCGGACTGCTCGTCAGTTTGTGGGGCGGATTCAAACGACGCATGACCAGCATCTTCATCGGCGAAGCGCTGACGGGACTCTTCGTCCTCGTCGTCTTCGGCCTCGGACGCTCGCTTCCCATCTGGATCGTGGCGGGCGTGCTCGGCTCGATCTTCCCCGTCTTCACCAACGGCGCAAGTCAGGCCATCTGGCAGTCGAAGGTCGCGCCCGACGTGCAGGGACGCGTCTTCTCGGCGCGGCGGATGATCGCCTGGTCGGTGGGACCCATCACGCCCATCCTGGCGGGTCTGCTCGCAGACTATGTGACGGAACCTGCCATGCAGGCCGATTCGTGGCTGGCGGCTTGGTTCGGCCCTCTCGTCGGGACGAGTCCTGGCTCCGGGATGGCGGTTCAATATTTGCTGACGGGTGTCGCGTACATGCTGACGGTTCTGCTCACGTTCCTCTTCTTCCCCACCGTCCGCAACCTCGAAGATATTCATCCCGACCATG
Source organism: Chloroflexota bacterium (assembly GCA_016234485.1). Lineage (GTDB taxonomy): Bacteria > Chloroflexota > Anaerolineae > Anaerolineales > Villigracilaceae > Denitrolinea. Next base: position 300,231 of record JACRBL010000029.1, on the reverse strand, counting down.
ATCAGGTGAAGTAACTTGTTATCGTATCAACACAATTAGATTCCGTCATTGCGAGGAGGGCGACCTTCCCGACGAAGCAATCCCCGCGCTATGAAGGAGATTGCTTCGGGCGAGTACGCCCTCGCAATGACGCGATACCTGCAATTGCATTTTTCCCCAGCGGGTGTATGATGAACAGTGGCAGTGTCTATTCAAAGGAGCGTTGCCATGAAATTCTCAAAATTTCTATGCTGGATCGGACGCGTCACGCTTTTGCTCGCGCTCATCAGTCCGTTTTCATCCGTCCATGCTACGCCAAAAGCGACGGCCTTCACCCTGTTAAAACTCTATCCCAATATCGAAACCATCGGCGTGGCGCTGACGGGGGAAAACCTGCCCGCGTCCGCGACTCTGCTCTACCGCAAAAAGGGCGAGACGATCTGGCGCGCCGCGCATCCAATGACGCGCATCAGCGATGGACGGTTGATTGGAAGCCTGTTCAATCTCTCCCCTTCCACCATCTATCACGTCAAAGTGACGGACGGGACGAACACCCTCGTCCGCTCGGCGACGACGCAGGCGGTGGACTTGCCCTACGCCGCCGCGTCCGCCATCTACGTAGATGACGACGCGCCGCCCGGAGGGGATGGGTCCGCCTCGGCGCCGTATCGAACCATCCAGGAGGGAGTCAATCATGCCGTGGCTGGGACGCAAGTGCTGGTGGCCGATGGCGTCTATCGCGAGGCGGTCACGTTCCCAATTTCTGGGGCAAGCAAAAATTGGATTCAAGTGAAGGCGGAGGGCAACGCCGCGATCTTGGATGGATCGGAAACGCTGACGGGAAATTGGGCATCCACGACCACGAACAAAGTCTGGTTCTATAAACTCAATCGTTCCATCGCTTATCTCGCGCGTGACGGAAAACGCTTCTACAACTACGACACGCTGGCGGGGCTGAAACAGGGCGTCGGTCATCAAGGCGTGGCGATGAACGAGGGCTGGTTTTACGAGGCGAGCGCTGGCAGACTTTACGTCCGCAATTTGGACGACCCGAAGAATCATTCCTGGCAGGCTCCGAAATTAAATCACGCGTTCGACATCAACGCGCGTCACTGGATCTGGATCGAAGGATTCGAGATGCGCTTTTACGGCCTCCGCACGGATGGATGCGGCGTGTGTGCGCTCAACGCGTCGCACATCGTCATCCGCAAAAATAAAATCCACCACATGCAATTGGGCGTGTACATCAACTGGAACGGGACGGCGACGCAGGGCAACGACACGCGCATCGAACTGAACGAGATTTACGACCCGCCCGTGAACGAATGGCCGTGGAAGGCTGTGAAGGGAAGCACGATGGAGGGGACGGGCATCGTCCTGCGCGGACACATCGGCGCGATCGTGCGCGACAACGTGATTCATCATCTCTTCAACGGAATCTACACTGGGACGTCGGCCTCGGCGGCCATCGAGAATCCCGCGGTCGCGTTCGACGCGGACATCTACAACAACGCCATTCATCACATCAGCGACGACGCGCTCGAACCCGAGGGCGCGTGCGTGAACCAGCGCTTTCGCAATAACCGCGTGGACACGATACTGGTCGGCTTCTCCAACGCGCCCATCACGCAAGGACCCGCGTGGGTCATTCGCAACACGTTTACCAACTTCACGAGTACGAGCATCAAGTGGGCGCTACAACCCGATGGCGCGCTGTTCATTTATCACAACACCAGTTGGACGAACGCAACGGGACTCAACGCCATGAGCCTCATCACGTGGACGAAAAATTCCACGATGCGCAACAACATCTTTCAAGGCAACGGCTACGCCTTCGAGGAGACCGTCACTGGCTCGACGGGCAACGCCTGGAATTTCAACAACTGGTACACCACGCGCGGCGCGGCGGGCGCTCATTTCAAATGGGAGAACATCGCCTACCAGACCATGTCCCAACTCTGCGCCGCGACGGGACTCGAATGTAACGGACACGAGTCCGCGCCTGGATTCGTCAACGCGCTCGGCGGCGACTTCACCCTCCAACCCTCGAGTCCAAACATTGACCGCGGGGCGGTCATCTCAGGCGTCAACGATTCCTACGCTGGCGCTGCGCCCGATGTTGGCGCGTTTGAATATGGCGGCGAATAAATTTTGAGTTGAAGATTTACCCCGACCACGAGCTGACATGGCATTAAACCAACAGGCTTCCGAAATCCATGAGACTTCGGAAGCCTGTTCAAATCATCTTTCCAAAAAATATTACGATGCTGCCGCCCGCGCAAGACTGGATGCTCGCCGCGTCATCCAGTAGGCCAGCGCGAACCCAGTCACGTACATCCAAATGGCGTACAAGCCTGGGATAACCGCCATCTCGTTGTTGTTCAGCAATGTGATGGCAACGGTGATCGAGACCGTAGAATTTTGCAGACCTGTTTCGATGGCAATGGTCATGGACTGCACGTAATCAATCCCAAGCAACTTGGGGACGTAATATCCCACGATCAAGGACGCGACATTGAGAACGATGAAGGCTGGGGCAAAGCGAGGACCGTCGCGCACGATCACGTCCCAGTTCTGGACAATGAGCGCGAGGATTACCAGGAAGAGAAAGACGGTGGCGAAGGTCTTCGACCAGCGCTTGCTATTCTCGGCAAACTCCGGCTTCCACATGCGGATGCCCATGCCGATCAAGGTGGGAATCAAAGTGATGACCGCGACCTGAATCATCGTGTCCACCACCGGGAAGTTGATGTCAAGCGCGCCAGTTCCGTAGAGCGAATAGGCGATTCCCAAGCCAAAGGGAATGGTGAGGAACGCCAGCATGTTGGTGATGGCGGTCAACGTGATGCCGAGGGCGCGGTCGCCGTCCCCCGCGTGGATAATCAGGTTCGAGGTCGCGCCATCCGGCGAGACCGCCAGCAGGATGAGGCTGATGGCGTACACCGCAGTCAGCCCGAAGATGCCTGCCACTGCAAAACCAAGCAGGGGCAGCAACACCATCTGGCAGAACAGGCCGATCAATACCGGCTTGGGCTGGGTGGCGATGCGTCGAAAATCGGCGAAGGTCAGAGTCATCCCCAACGTCACCATGATGATGGCAATGGCGAGCGGTAGGATTACGTTTGAAATGACACTCTCTTGCATGGCGGTTCTCCTATGGTATTGGATTTTGAGAGGGATGTCCCTCATCGAGAGATGAAACACCAATTCGGAGATTAAGTATCGGAATAAAAACATCCGAAGTCTTGGAGACTTCGGATGTTTGGTTTTTACGTCAACATTTAACGGCCAGTTTTTTTGTGCTGTAATTTTTGGAGATCAACCAAGTCTTTTGGCCTGCCGCTGGCTTTCTTGTTCTTTTTCAGGTTTTCGAGATCGATCAAGTTCACTTCCACTCCATCCATTTTGTCCACGATTCGCGTTTGATAACACTCGTCAAACTCAACGCCTGAAATGGATGTGGTGATTTCCAACCGCAAGGGAGGAAAACCCATACGGATGATTTTTGGCTTTTGCAGGAAGAGTTCGGGTTTTAAAGTCGGGTCGTCTAATCCAAAGGCTTTCAGGGCAAACACAATATTAGCGGCATTTTCTGGATGAATGGCGATCCATATATCCATGTCTTCTGTTGCGCGAGGATAACCGTGATAGCCGACCGCATATCCCCCGATCAGAAGGTAACGAACATCATTCTCGTTCAGCAATTTCAAGAACTCTTTGAAGTCGGGCAGAAGAATCATAGCCATAATTAATCCTCCTCAAAAGTTCCATGTGTTGCAAACGCTCAATGGGTGTTCGGGATAGCCAATACTCTTCATCCTGTCTGTCGGCTTCTTCAAATGAAGAGACAATCGAGATGACGGTTTTGTCCAATCTTGGGAACTCATACTCATCCATGCGTTAAGTATAGCATAACTAAAACTCCGAGTTTTTCACAAAACTCGGAGTTTACATGTTCCTACACCAACATTCTGACGGGGTTTTCCAAAAACTCCGCCATCTTTTGCACGCTTCGCGCTGCGCCGCCTCCGCCCCGTCATTGACGCGGTGGTCAATTTAAGTTGGTGTCTGTTCCGATCAGGGTGGTAAAAGTAAGATAGAATTCAACCGCCATGTATTCTCAAGAACAGAAATCCTTAATCTCGTTTTTACAATTTAGCACAGATATTCCAAACGCAGAAATTGAAAAGGTGTTGGATGTTTTCCATACATCCAAACTCCAGAAGAACCAATTTCTAATTAGCGCGGGTGAAATTCCAACAACTTTGGCTTTCGTAGTTTCAGGAATTCTACGACTGTACTATATTTCAGAGTCTGGTTTCGAATTCACCAAGTCCTTCTGCGTTGAAGGAGATATGATTGCCGCCTATACCGCGCTTCTTAATAAGGAGCCGTCAAAACTTTTTATCCAGGCTCTTGAAGACTCCCGGTTGTTGATTGCAAATTATGAAGAATACCAGGCAGTTACAGCCGAATCTTTGTGCTGGCAGAAAGTAAATCGTACCATCGCGGAACGGTTATTCATGAAGAAAGAGAAACGGGAAAGCTCTTTGCTTCTTGATGACGCCCAGACCCGTTACATGAAATTCAAAGACGAATATCCGGGTATGGAGAGCCGAATCAAACAGCATCTGATCGCGTCATATTTGGGAATTACCCCTGTCACGTTGAGCCGAATTCGAGCCAGGCTGCGAAAATCCTTATCCTGTGATAATGATGATTAAAAAAGTCAATGGTATTCTGGGAGGATAAATCAATCTCCTGGAGAAAGAATGAATACCTCAAACAACACTGTTTTAATAACTGGGGGAGCGTCAGGCATAGGCCTGGCGCTTGCCAAAAAATTTATGGGCAAGGACAACCGTGTAATTGTCACAGGCAGGGATCGGGAAAAACTTGCGCAAGTTCAGGCGGTTTTTCCAAAGATTATCGCACATACGGCGGATATGAGTCGCTTTGAGGATGTTGAACAGTTGGCGCATCGGTTTACTGATGTGAATATTTTGATCAACAACGCGGGAGTGCAATTTAATTATGATTTTACGGATTCAGCCATTCCCCTGGATTACATCAAAAATGAATTGCAAACCAATTTGATTGGGCCGCTTCTATTGATTAAATTAATGCTCCCGCATCTTATGACCAAACAAACGGCAGCGATTGTGAACGTCTCATCGGGTCTGGGGATCGTTCCAAAACAAAGCGCCCCGGTCTATTGTGGAAGCAAGGCCGGGCTTCATTTGTTTACCAAGTCCCTGCGCTGGCAACTCGAAGATTCAAATATTAAGGTTTTTGAAATCATTCCCCCAATTGTGGATACAGCCATGACACAAGGACGGGGAAAGGGGAAAATTTCCCCTGAAACATTAGCCCAGGAATTCTGGAGCGGTTTTCAAAACGACAAATATGAGATGGCAATTGGCAGGACGAAATTGCTGGTTTTTATTCATCACTACCTGCCCGAATTGGCAGATAGAATCATGCGAAGCGGATTGTGACATGGAAACGCAGCCCCCGAGTTTTTGGAAAACTCGGGGGCTGCGTTTTTTTACACCAACATCCTGACCGGGTTTTCCAAGAAATCGGCCAGTTTCTGCATGAACTGCGCCGCCTCCGCGCCGTCACTGACGCGGTGGTCAACGGAGATTGTGGCTTTCAGTCTCCATCCCACCTTGATTTGACCGCCCTCCACCACAGGCATTTCCTTTGCCGAGCCAATCGCCAAAATCGCGGCCTCGGGTGGATTGATAATGGCGATGAATTCGTCCACATCGTACATCCCAAGATTGGACGTGGAGAACGTGGAGCCGTCCACATCCTCGGTCTTGACCTTCCCCTCGCGGGCGCGGCCAGCCATGGCCTTGACCTCCCCCGAAATCTGGCGCAGGGACTTCGCGTCCGCGTCTTTCACGACGACGGTCATCAGCCCTCCAGGGACAGTCACTGCCACGCCGACGTTGACGTGACCAAACTGAATCACCTCATTGCCCTTGATGGTCGCGTTCAAGTTCGGGAACTGGCGCAACGTCAACGCCACGGCTTTGACGATGAAGTCGTTGACCGACACTTTTTCATTGTCGCCAAGGAAGGCGTTGATCTGCTTGCGCATGTCCATCAACGCATCCATCTTGTACTCGTGCGTCACGTAGAAGTGCGGGATGGTGTTTTTCGATTCAACCAAACGGCGTCCGATGGCTTGGCGTAACTTTGTCGTTTGAATGATCTTGTCTTCTTGCGTAACAGTGACGGGTGTCGAGGGGACGGGTGTCGTTGATCGTTGAACGTTAAACGTTTGACTGGCAGTCAACGCCGCTTCAATATCCTTGCGCACTACGCGTCCACCTGGTCCTGTGCCTTGGACGGAGGCAAGATTGACATTGTTGTCTTTCGCCATCTTCTTCGCCAGCGGACTCGCCTTCACAGCCCCCGCGGAAACGGACGCGACGGCCTGAGAAACAGAGTCCGCTACAGGCGGAGTCGGAACGTTTAACGTTAAACGTTCATCGTTCGACGTTTGACCTTCGACGTTCGACGAAGTCGCCGCAGGCGCGTCCACTTTTTCCCCAGCATTTCCAACCACCGCAATCGGCGCGTTGACGGGAACCATCGTCCCCTGGTCAACGATGTGTTGCAACACGATACCACTAGCAGACGATTCAACTTCCACCGTCGCTTTGTCGGTTTCGATCTCGGCGAGAACGTCGCCTTTGTTGATCGTTTCGCCTACCTGCTTCACCCAGCGGACGAGGAGGCCCTCGGCCATGTCGAAGCCAAGTTTGGGCATGGAGATTGTTTCAGCCATTATTTCAAAACCTCCTTTGCCGCGGCGACGATGTCGTGCACTTGCGGGAGGGCGGCTTGTTCGAGCGTGCGGTTGTACGGAAGCGGGACTTCTTTTTGCGCCACGCGGATGATCGGCGCGTCGACGTAATCGAAGGCTTCCTCGTAAATGCGACTGACAATTTCACTGCCAACGCCATAGGACTTCCAACCTTCCTCAACGACGATGGCGCGATTGGTTTTCTTGAACGACTCTAGCACAGGCTCCATGTCGAGCGGACGGAGCGTGCGCAGGTCAACGATCTCGGCTTCGATGCCTTGCTGTGCGAGTTCTTCGGCGGCCTTCATCGAGAGTTCGAGACCCTTGCAATAGGTGACGATGGTCAGGTCTTTGCCCGCACGTTGCACTTTGGATTTGCCGATCGGGATGGTGTACTCGCCGTCTGGCACTTCGCCGCGGACTTGGTACATCGTGGCGTGCTCGATGAACAGGATCGGGTCATTCGAACGGATGGCGGACTTGAGCAATCCTTTCGCATCTTCGGGCGTGCCGGGACTGACCACTTTCAGGCCAGGGAAATGCGCGAAGATCGCGTCGGGAGTCTGCGAGTGCGTCGCGCCCAGTTGACGTCCACCGCCGCCGACGGCGCGAATAACCAGCGGGAGCATGAACTGTCCGCCGAACATGTAGCGTAACTTGGCGGCCTGGTTGACGATGTAGTCCATCGCCGAGAAGGCGAAGTTGATCGTCATCAGTTCCGCGATGGGACGTTGTCCCACCATCGCGGCGCCGATGGCCGCGCCGATGATCGCGTTTTCCGCGATAGGCGTATCCTTCACGCGGTCCGCGCCGTACTTGTCAAAAAATCCTTTAGTGACGGCATACGTGCCGCCCCACACACCGACCTCCTCGCCCATAATAAAGACGGCGGGGTCGCGGTCCATTTCTTCCATAAGAGCTTGCGAGATCGCCTCGCGCATTGTGATTTTGGTCATGTGAATTCCTCATTATTCGATAGTCGAGATTCGATATTCTGTTGCCGAATATCGAATTATCGAGTATCGCTCTTATTCCGCATACACATTCGTAAACAACTCGCTCAACGCGGGTTCGGGCGAAGTCTCTGCAAACTCAACCGCCTTCGCCACTTCCTCTTCCACGCGGGCTTCGATTTCGTCCAACGCCTTACGGGTCGCGACCTTTTTATCCAACAAATATTTGTTGAAGATGCCGATGGGATCGCTTTCCTGCCACTTCTTCACTTCTTCGGCTTTGCGGTAGCGTTCGGGATCGCCCATCGAGTGACCGCGGAAACGATACGTGTTGATCTCCAGCAGGTACGGCTGTCCTTCCTTGCGAACGTAGTCCATCGCGTCCTTCGCCGCTTCGTAGACCTTCATCACGTCCATGCCGTCCACGGCGCTGTTCTTCATGCCGTAGCCTTCGGCTTTCTGACGGATTTCATCCACAGCCGAGGCGCGCTCCACACTCGTCCCCATGCCGTATTGATTGTTTTCGCAGACCCACAACACGCGCAGTCCCCACGTCTTTGCCAGATTCAACGCTTCGTGGAAGTAACCGATGTTGGTCGCGCCGTCGCCGAACATGCAGATGGTGACGTTGTCATTCTTGGCGTATTGATCGCCAAGCGCAAAGCCCGCCGCGATGGGCAGGTGTCCGCCCACGATGGCGTGACCGCCCCACATGTTCTTTTCGGTGTCGGCCATGTGCATCGAGCCGCCCTTGCCCCTCGACATACCCGTCGCCTTGCCGAGCAACTCCGCCATGACCGCGTCCGCCGAAAGTCCGCAGTTGATCGCCACGCCGTGGTCGCGATATGCGGTGATCACGCGGTCACGCATTTCGCGCGCCGCGATCAGTCCAGTCGAAACGGCTTCCTGTCCGATGTACAGGTGCATGAAGCCGCCGATCTTGCCAGCCTGGTACAACTCCGCGCCGCGCTCTTCCACGCGACGGATGAGTACCATCTGGTAATACAAGTCGAGCAATTGTTCTTTCTTCATTATCTCTCCGCTGATGAAACCTAACAGGTCTCGGAGACCTGTTAGGTTTTTGGATAAATTCAGGCAAAATAACACCGGGGAAACCCCGGCGTTGTGCTTTCTCAATTCGTCGGACGGCATTATAGTCCAATTTCGCACCATTACGGTCATATTTTGCCAAACCTGAGAATTTGTGAGAGTCAAAACCGGCCATATAAATGACTTGTGATAATGAAACTTGTCACTACAATACGTGTTATAAGTAGTGGGTGTGGGAACCCACAAGCCATCTACTCATTCAAGGAGAATGCAAATGAAACTCACCCCCCCAAAAATGGTTACCTTTGGGATTGCCGTGGCTCTTGGCGTGTTTGGTTTGCTCAGCCATCTGGGTATTTTCACCGCAATCCCCATTGCCGCCTTCTGGCTTTTGTTCCTCGGTTTTGTTCTGCTCGTACTCGGCCTGCTCGTCAAAGGTCTCTAAGTTCAATCTTCCCACATCCACAAAGACCCCCGTTCGCGGGGGTCTTCTCTTTTAAGAGTAAAATAGACGCATGGACTGGCTACTCGGAAAAAAAGACGACTCGAAAAAGTGGATCGCCCAACTGAAGGATTCCGCCAAGCACGCGCAGGCCGTGCAGGAACTCGTTCGCCTCGGACCTGCCGCGGTGGATGGCCTCCTCGACGCGATCAGCGCCGACGCGACTCTCCGCCCGCTCGCGAAGCAGATCCTCGTCCAGATCGGCGCGCCCGCCATTCCGCGTCTCAGCCAGGCGCTCGCGTCCGCGCACCCCGAAGTGCGGATGCACGTCGCGGACGTCCTCGGCGAGACGCGCAACCCCGCCTCGCTCCCCGCCCTGACCTCGGCCGCGCGCGGCGAATTTTTCACCGTCCGCGCCCGAGCCGCCGCGGCCCTCGCCAAAATCGGCGACGCGCAATCGCTTTCCCTCCTAATTCAACTTCTCAAAGACAAGGAAAACATCGTCCGCATGGCGGCCGCGTCTGCGGTGGTCAAATTCCAAGACCCGCGCTGGCTCGTCCCGCTCTCCGACGTGTTGCTCGAAGACCCGCAGATCGAAGTGCGTCAAGTTGTGGCGAGCGCCATGTCCGAAAGCAGGAACCCGCAAACGATTCCCTATCTCATCGAGGCGTTGCAGGATTCGTTCTGGTGGTACGAACGTCAGGATAACGCCGCCGCCCCATTGACCGAGGCGCTCGCTTCGTTCAGCGCCGACGCGGTGGAGCCGCTCATCCAGGCGCTACGCCACCCCGAAGGCGCGGTGCGAAAGAACGCCGCCTCCATCCTCGGCATGATCCGCGACCCGCGCGCCATCGAACCGCTCGGCATGGCGCTCTACGATTTTCACGTGGATGTGGGCGAGCAGGCCGCCTCTGCGCTGGGACTGTTCGGCGCGGCCAGCCTGGAGATTTTTGACGAAGCCCTGCGCGCCTCCGAATCAAGCATCCGCATCCACGCGCTCACGGGGCTGGGACTCGTCCGCGACCCGCGCGCCATCGAACTCATCGCGTACGGCCTGCGCGATCCCGACCGTCAGGTGCAGAAGCACGCCATCTTCGCCCTCAAAGTTTCGCGCCACCCGCGCGCGCTCGAAATCCTCAACCCCCTCGCCGCCGACCGCAACGACCGCGAATTTTCGATGCTGGCGCGCGAAGCGCTGGAAACGCTGGCGAAAACAATTCGGAAATGAAATCGGACTCCAAAGTCTCTGACTTTGGATATCGAATGTCGGAGACGTTCGAGTCCGTGCCTCCCCCTACTCATTCCCCATGCCCGACACTCCCCCCGTCTCTCAAAAATTGACTGAACTTGGAATCCCGCATCGCGTCTTCCGTCACACCGGACAGGTCACTTCGCTTGAGCAGGCCGCGGCGGAGCGTGGACAAGTCCCCGCGCAGGTGATCCGCTCAATCGTCTTCCGTCTCGCGGAGGGACGCTTCGCGATAGCGCTGATGGCGGGCGCGGCGCAAATCTCGTGGCCTGCCTTGCGCGCCCATTTCGGTCAGTCGCGGCTGACGATGGCCGACGCGGACGAAGTGATCGCGGCCACGGGTTACCGCGTCGGGACGGTAGCGCCCATCGGATTGCCGCGCCCGCTCCCCGTCCTGATTGACGCGAGCGTTCTTGTCCACGAGGAAATTTCGATGGGATCGGGCATGTCCAACACGGGCATCATCATGAAGCGCGACGATTTGTTGAAACTTTTGCCCGAAGCGCAGACGGGAAATTTCGCGGCGTCCACTTGAATCGTTTCCCGAGTTTTCGGGTTATGTCAATCAAATCTTATCGTCAAGGAGAATGAAATGGACTTCGTTTTACTGGTACTCCGTTTGTTGCACATATTGGGCGGAATCTTTTGGGTGGGCGGCGCGCTGGCAATGGCCTTCTTCATCACGCCGACCATCATGTCCACCGCCGAGGCGGGACAGAAATTCATGGGGCATTTGCTGACGCAGACAAAATTCAGCCGCATGATGACCATTGCCGCGCTCGCCACCATCCTCGCAGGTTTCATCCTCTATTGGATCGACTCGGCTGGTTTCACGTCCGACTGGATGGTGGCTGGCCCAGGCATCGGGTTCGGCATCGGCGCGTTCTTCGCGTTGATCGGATTCGGCGCGGGCATGATGATCCCACGCGGCGGCGCGGCCATGGCAAAACTGGCGGCGCAATTCAAAGGCGCGCCCACGCCCGATCAGCAGGAGCAGATGACCGCGCTGGTGAAACGCCAAAAGATGATCTCCGCGATCAACGCCCATTCCCTGCTCGCCGCGGCCATTCTCATGGCGGTTGCACGGTATTTGAGATTCTGATTTACAGATAATTTAACCGCCCAGCCCGCAAAGTGCGCGAAGAAGAAAAAAACTTTGCGTGCTTCGCGGTTATTTTTTGTTTTCGATAGGCATGCGGGCAATCATGTTACAATCATTTTGTGACCGAAGAAATCAAAGTCGTAGCCACCAACCGCAAGGCTGGGTTTGAATATTTTTTGCTGGAGACATTCGAGGCGGGATTATCTCTGCAAGGCTCCGAGATCAAGTCCATCCGCGCGGGACAAATGAGCCTGATGGAATCGTACATCGAGATTGACGCGGGTCAGGCCTGGCTGCGCGGCGCGCACATCGCGCCCTATGAACAGGCCAGCCGCTACAACCACGATCCCGTGCGCCCGCGCCGCCTGCTCCTCAACAAACGCGAGATCCGCGAACTGTTCACCTCCGTCCGTCAAAAGGGCATGACCATAGTCCCGACGCGCGTCTATCTTAAAGAGGGGCGCGCCAAGATCGAGATCGCCCTCGCCCGCGGCAAAAAACTACACGACAAACGCGCGGTCATCGCTCAGCGCGACGCGCAACGCGACTCGGATCGCGAATCAAGAGTTAGGTAGTCTTGTAGTCGGATAGTCAGTTCGTCACCTAGTCGAATAGTCGCGTGGTCAATAAACTCACTACCGTGTGACAACCCGACCACAAGACCAAGCGACTACCAGACTACGCGATCAGCAGACCATGCGACAAAATAACTATGAAACTAAGCACCATCGGCAGTATCAACAAACTCCCCGAAGACGAGAAGCGCGCCATCTATATGCGCGTTGTGCCGCGCGGCTTGATCGAACGCTTCAAACTTCCCGATATTGATTCCCAGCGCATCAAAGCCTTCACGCAATTTAAATTCGCGCCCGGCTCCAGCGACGTGGAACTCTCGCTCTTTCACGAGGAGCGCTTTCCCGACCCCATCCTCTACGGCCACCTCACCGACACGCTCAACGGGCAAATCCACATTTTGCTCTACATCATGAACGACCCCGACTCGCCGCGTTTCAACGTGGACGTGACCCCCGATGGCCTGACCACCAAATTTGGGACGCTTCGCCGCAACCTGGACGCCGAGGCGGCCGCGCTTTCAAACGGCCTCACGCCAGGGCAGGTGCGCCGCGGGCTGAGCATGCTCCACGAAGCAATGGCTACTTTTGAAAAGTTTGTCAAATATCTCGGACACGAAATTTACTTCGTCGAACCCCTCTATTATCACAACGCCGTCATCTTCGAGCGTCACGGCTTCACCTATCAGGAAGGCCGCCGCTTTATGGATCGCATCCACAAGGGATTTTCCACGGACGGCGATCTTCTCCCGCGGCTGGATAGCTCGACTCCCTTCCGCCAACCCAACGCGGCGGATAGCATCCGCCTGCGCTCGTGGGCCATCCACGATGGCATTCTCGGCGAACCGTTCACGTCCGTGACGATGTATAAAAGCGTGGGAAAATCTTCGGGCATCAGCACCTGTCCCGATTGCGCGTGGTAACAGACACCACCGTCATTGCGAGGAGGGCGTTCTTCCCGACAAGCAATCTCGTGGTCGTGGCGGCGGGGATTGCTTCGCAACAAACGCTCGCAATGACGGAATTACCAATAACTCTCCGCACGCCGATCGCTCAAAATGGGAATTCTGCGTCGCGCTTCCTCCACCTTCGATAAATCCACTGTCAACGTAATTAACTCTTCCCCTTCCCCACCTTCCGCTAATATTTCACCCCAGGGATCCACCGCCATCGAATGGCCGAAAAATTCGTTGCGAGGATCCTTTCCGACGCGATTACACGCGAACATGAACATCTGGTTCTCGATCGCTCGCGCACGAACCAGCGTCTGCCAGTGGACGAGGCGCGGGTTCGGCCATTCGGCGGGCAGGAAGGTCATCTCCGCGCCTGCGAGGGCGTAGCCGCGGAAGAGTTCGGGGAAGCGCAGGTCGTAGCAGATCGCCAGTCCCGCACGACCCGAAGGGAGATCGATCGTCACGGGTTGGTCGCCCGCGGTCAAATGCTGATGCTCGTCCATTAAACGGAACAGGTGGATTTTGGAATAGTCCGCCAGCAGAGTCCCGTCGGGCGCGAAGACGGTCAGCGTGTTGCCAAATTTATTTTCACCCAGGAGGGATATCGTGGAACCGAGAAGGAAGATCCCCGTCCGCTTGGCGAGGGCTGATAGATCGGCGAACAGGCCAGAGGTCAGATTGGACGCGTAGCGCGAGGCGTTGGTCAAGTCGTAGGCTGTGGACCAAAGTTCTGGGAAGAGGACCAAGTCTGAGCCGCGTCGTCTGGCTTCCTCCGTCATGCGCGTGACGGTTTCGAAGTTGGCGGCGGGTTCGCCAAAGCGAATGTCTATTTGGGCGAGGGAGATGCTTAGTTCCATGCGTCCATTATAATCGGCGCATTCCGTAGGGCGGACACCTGCACCGAACCGCAGGTGCGGTGATGCCATTCCGCCCCACACAAGGAGACAACATGACTCAAATCGGATTTATCGGCCTCGGCATCATGGGACGCGGGATGACGAACAACCTGCTGAAAGCGGGACATAAAGTGACGGTATGGAATCGCACCGCGGCGCGCATGGACGAGTTCGCCGCGGCAGGCGCGCAGACCGCGTCATCGCCCGCGGAATTGGCCGCGCACTGCGACGTGATTCTCGTCTGCGTCAGCGATACGCCTGACGTGGAGGCGGTTCTGTTTGGCGAGAACGGCATCAGCGCGGGAGTGAAACCTGGCGCGCTGGTGGTCGATCACAGCACGATCAGCCCGCAGAAAACGGTCGAGATGGCGAAGCGACTCAACGCGCAGGGCGTCGCGTATTTGGATGCACCCGTCAGCGGCGGGAGCGAGGGCGCGGCGAAGGGCATCCTGTCCATCATGGTCGGCGGCGAGGCCGCGGACTTCGAACGCGCCATGCCGATCTTGCAGGCGTACGGAAAGACGATCACGCACGTCGGCGCGCAGGGCGCGGGGCAGATGGCGAAACTGGTGAATCAGATTCTGGTGGTGGTCAATCAACTCGCGGCCAGCGAGGCGCTTCTCTTCGCGCAGGCAGGCGGACTCGATCTCGCTAAAACGATAGATGCCGTGAAAGGCGGCGCGGCTGGTTCGTGGATGCTCGCCAACCGCGGCCCGCAGATGATCGTGCGCGACTTCCGCCCTGGCTTCACGATTGACTTGCAACAGAAAGATTTGCGTCTCGTACTGGAAGCCGCGGACGCGATGGGGATTCCGCTGATCGCGACGGGCATGGTCTTTCAGATGTATCGCACGCTACAATCGCAAGGTCTCGGCGGCGATGGGAATCATGGATTGGTGAAGGCGCTGGAAAAGATGATGAACGTGGAGTTGGGGAAGGCGGATTGACAATCCGCCCAATACCGTGAATCAAAAAAACGCCTCTCGGCGTCTTTTCAATCAGGTAGCGGGGGCAGGACTCGCTGCGTAGCGTCCTTTAGGAAACCTGCGACCTCCGGGTTATGAACCCGACAAACGCTTGATCTAGAAATCAAAAAGACGCCTCTCGGCGTCTTTTCAATCAGGTAGCGGGGGCAGGACTCGAACCTGCGACCTCCGGGTTATGAGCCCGACGAGCTGCCACTGCTCTACCCCGCATCGGTTTGAAAGCCCGCAGAGTTTACCACCCATCCAGAGGAGCGTCAAGCAGAATTTTTTGGAAATGACTGTCACGCTGCCAATCACAAAAACAGGTACAATCTCAAACGACAACACCTCAAACAAACTGGAGAGACATGGACATCACACTTGCGCTTGGCGGCGGCGGAGCGAAAGGCAATGCTCACATCGGCGTGTTGCGAAAACTGGAAGCGGAGGGCTTTCGCGTTCGCGCCGTGGCAGGGACGAGTTTCGGCGGCATCGTCGCCTCAATGTACGCTTTCGGAAAAACGCCCGACCAGATCGAAGAATTATTCGCGGGCGTGGACCAGAACCGCCTCTACGGACATGCCGCGGGCGACGGCCCCTCCCTGCTCGGACTGGCGGGCGCGTCCAAACTCTTCGACGATGCGTTTGGCGCGGCCACCTTCGACGATCTCCACCTCCCCTGCGCGCTGACAGGCGTGGACTTGAAATCGGCGCGCGAGGTGATCCTCACCGAGGGACTCGTGCGCGACGCGCTGCTCGCGACGATTGCCCTGCCTGGCATTTTCCCGCCGCGCAAAATTCAAGATTGGGAATTGGTGGACGGCGGCACGCTCGACCCCGTCCCTGTGCAGGTGGCACGGATGCTCGCGCCCGGCCTGCCCGTCGTCGCGGTCGTGCTGACGTCCCCCGTCGGCGAACCGACGCGCACGATGGAAGTGAACATCCCCTACATCCCACACATCCTCGTGCGGCGCATCACCCGCATGCGACCCGCCCAGGCTTTCGATATCTTCCTGCAAGCCGTGGACATCGGCAACCGTCAAATGGCGGAACTTCAACTCGAAGCCGACGATCCCGAGGTCATTATCCGCCCTGCCGTCACCCACATCCAACTGCTCGATAAAGTGGATGTGCATGAGGTGGCGAAACTGGGCGAAGCCGCCGTAGACGCGGTTTTGCCCGAGCTGAAACGCGTCACGGCCTGGCCTGCGAAATTCGCGCGAAAAATAGGAATGAAATAATTGGCTTTGTATTTTATCGGGCTGGTCATGCCCTACCTCGCTGTCTGGCTGGGACTGTACGTTTTCCACAGCGGATGGGTTGCCATCTTCCTTTATCACGCGGGGATCATCGCGCTGGTGACTCTGGCTAAGGCCTGGCCTGGACGCGCAGCATTCCGCACGGATGCGCCGATTTGGAAAGTGGCGCTTTTCGGGTTGGCGGGATGTTCGGCAGGAGCGCTTCTCTATTTTCTTTGGCCGTTCCTTAATTTCTCCGCGTCACTGGGCGAAGCCCTGCTCGAATGGGGAATCACCCCAAAAGGTTGGCCGCTGTTTATCGCATACGGCGCGCTGGTCAACCCGTGGCTGGAGGAGATTTACTGGCGCGGCTGGCTGGGAAGCGCGGCCAAACGCCCGATTGTCCACGACGTTGTATTTGGCGGATTTCACCTCGTCGTTCTCGCGCCTTTCCTTCCGACGTTTTGGCTGGCGTTTGCCCTGATCGTCCTGGCGCTCTCTGGCTGGCTGTGGAGACAGGTGGATCGCGTCGAACAGTCCATGCTCGCGGCCACTCTCTTCCACATGGCCGCGGACGTAAGTATTCTGCTCGTGGTTTGGTCTACTGTTAGGTAAACCCCATCGCCCTGAGCGGAGCGAACGCAAGCCGTGAGCGAAGTCGAAGGGCAGATAAGCAGAAAACAACCATTAGTTTGAGACCCCCGTCCTTCGACTTCGCCGCCAAAGATCAGCGGCTCCGCTCAGGACTGTGAGTGATAATGAAACGAGATTTACGAAACTACTCCAAACAAACCGACCGCCGACTCATCATCGGCGCGTTGTTGATTCTCTTCGTCGTCGGCGGGGGATTGATCTGGTGGAGATATGGCGCGGGCGGCGCTGGGCTGGGCATCGTCTGTCTGCTGGCGGGGCTTCTGCCCATCGTCCTCATCATCGGAATTTTCTTCGTCATGGATTGGATTCTTAAACGTGCTGGCCGCAAATAACGCCTCCCTCGAAACTTTTGAAAATTGGACTCTGCGCGTGCGGACTCCATCGCAGACTCCCGCGCGCGTCCTGCTCATGCTCCACGGCTGGACGGGCGACGAGAACTCCACCTGGGTCTTCGCTCGCAACTTCCCGACCGATACGCTGATCCTCGCCCCGCGCGGACTCCACCTCGCGCCGCAGGGAGGCTACTCCTGGCGCCCGCCTCGCGCGGACTCGTTTGGGCGCCCCAGCCTCGACGATTTTTGCGAGTCGGCTGAGGCGCTGATTCGGCTCGTGGACGCGTACGCCGCGCGAGGTCCGATTGACGCGAGGCAGTTCGATGTGATGGGCTTCAGTCAGGGCGCGGCGTTGTCGAATGTGATCGCGTGCCTGCATCCAGACAGAATCCGCAAGGCCGCGATTTTGGCGGGGTTCATGCCCTCGGGCATGGAGGAGATCGTGGCGAAAAAACCGCTTTCGGGCAAACCCGTTTTCGTGACGCATGGGACGCAGGATAACCTGGTGCCGATTGACCGCGCGCGGGCTTCGATGTCTCTGCTCGAGCAGGCGGGCGCGCACGTCACGTATTGCGAAGCGGAGGTGGGACACAAGGTCAGCGCGGATTGTTTGCGGGCGTTGGAGTCCTTCTTCAAAGATTAAGGTCAACTCACCCACCCGTTGACGCTCCCCCTCTTTGCGATTATCCTTGCCAAATCTTTTTCATCCCTTTCATCCGTGGTTGAACAATGTCAAAACTTTCGCGACGTGATTTTCTAAAAATGGCTGGACTCGGACTCGGCGCGCTGGCGTTGCGTCCCTTTGAAAAACTGGGACTGCCGCCCTTCCCCGCGGCAGAGCGGCTGGGGCGAATTTTGTTCGCCACCGATGTGTTCTCGCAACCCAACATTAACGCGCCCGTGATCGGCCGGCTGTTTGAAGACCAGATCGTGGAATGGAATCGCGAGACGGTCGCCACCGTCCGCAACCCGAACACGTTCAACCAGCGCTGGGTGGAAACGCCGCAGGGATTCGTTTACTCGCCCAATGTGCAACCTGTCCGCAACCTGCCCAATGTGCCGCTCGAATCCGTCCCCGCAGGCGAACCTGGCTTTTGGGCCGAAGTGACCGTGCCATACGCGGACTTGATCATCGCCAACCCGCCCGTGCGCGCGCCATGGGCGCAGACATTTAAATTGGAACGCGGCGTGGATCCACGCATTTATTACGGTCAGGTGGTGTGGATTGACAGCGTGAAAAACGAGAACGGCGTCGCGTACTATCGCTTCAACGAGGACTTCGGTCATGGCTACGGCTACGGCGATATGTTCTGGGTGGATGCGGCCGCGCTCAAACCGATCACCGAGGAGGAGGTCGCGCCCATCAGTGCCAGCGTGGATCCCGCCCAGAAGCGCATCGTGGTCAACGTGAACCATCAGACGCTTTCCTGTTTCGAGGGCAACGTGGAGGTCTTTTTCTGCCGCGTGTCCACGGGATTGCTCAAAGCGCAGATCGGCGAAGACACCTACGAGACGCCGCTCGGCGATATGTACGCCTGGCGCAAGATGCCGTCCATTGCGATGGGCGCGAACGCGCAGGGCGACGCGGCCGGCTACGACACCCCCGCCGTCCCGTGGACGACCTTCATCGCCACGGGCGGCGTCGCCATTCACGGCGCGTTTTGGCACAATGCCTTCGGCACGCCGCGCTCACACGGATGCATCAACCTGCTTCCGCAGGATGCCAAGTGGGTCTGGCGCTGGACCGACCCGCACGTTACGCTCAAACAATCCGAAGTGCAGTTGACCTGGCCCGATGTGGGTACAAAGGTCACAACGACTTATAGGCAATTTATCTAACCCATTTCATGCCTCGTCATTGCGAGCGCTCTTCGCGACGCAATCTCACCTCACAACCAAGATTGCTTCGTCGGGAAGAACGCCCTTCTCGCAATGAAGAAATGTGATAAAGGAATCTCATGGACATCTCCAACATCACCGTCGGTCTCGCCTTCCTGGCAGGCCTCGCGTCTTTCCTCTCTCCGTGCGTGTTCTCGCTCGTCCCAGCCTACATCGGCTACCTGGGCGGGCGCGCCGCCGGCGGCGAGGGCGGCGAAAACAGCCGCTGGGTCACCTTCACGCACGGACTGGCCTTCGTGCTCGGCTTTAGCGTGGTCTTCATCGTTCTCGGTCTTGCGGTCGCGGCCGCGGGCGCGTTCCTCTACGACCTGCGCTTCTGGCTGGCGAAGATCGGCGGCATCGTCGTCATCATCTTTGGCCTGCACATGATTGGCGTGTTTCGCATCCCCTTCCTCGAATATGATGTGCGCGTGCACTCGCTGCCCGACAAGAAATTGGGCTACCTCTCCTCCGCGCTCATGGGCGTGTTCTTCTCGGCGGGCTGGTCGCCGTGCGTCGGTCCCGTGCTGGGCGCGATCCTCACGCTGGCGCTCAACGGCGGGAGTCTCGTCCTCGGCGCGCAACTATTGACCTCCTACTCGGCGGGTCTTGCCATCCCCTTCCTCGTCGCCGCGTTGGGAATTGGCTGGGTCTCCAACATTCTCCGCAAGCACAACAAGGTCATGCACTACGTGGAGATCGGCATGGGCGTCATCCTCATCATCGTCGGCGCCATGCTTCTGCTCGGCACATTCGAATTGATCGCCCAGCGCGGACAATTCTTCTGGTTTGATTTTGGTTTGTAAATTACAGTTTCTGTTCAAACATCACTAACCATCCGTCATTGCGAGCGTTCGTTGCGAAGCAATCCCTCACCATGATCAGGAGATTGCTTCGTCGGGAAGAGAACCCTCCTCGCAATGACGGAATCAAACAGCAACATCCCTCGAATCATGGAGCGCCTCTTGCTTACCGTCACCCTCTACACCCGCAAAGATTGCAAACTCTGCGACGAAGTCAAAGCGGAACTCGCCTCCCTCGAAGCGGAATTTCCCCATCGCCTCGCGGAAGTGGATATCGACTCCGACCCCGCGCTCCAAAAATCCTACGGGACGCGCATCCCCGTCCTCGACATCGGGCCGTACACGCTCTCCGCGCCCATCACGCGCCAACAACTCCAGATGACGCTCGGCGCGGCCCTCGACCGCCGCGGCCAACTGGACAAAATCGGCGGATCGGACTACGAAGCGCGCGTCCGCCGCGGGCAGGAAATCACCAAAGCCGACCGCGTCTCGCGATGGATATCCAATCACTACCTGCTCCTGCTCAACCTCTTCATGCTTCTCTACGCGGGTCTGCCCTTCCTCGCGCCATCGTTGATGAAGGTCGGCGCAGAAATGCCCGCCCGCGCCATTTATGCCATGTATAGCCCGCTCTGCCACCAATTCGGATTCCGCTCGTTCTTCCTCTTCGGCGAGCAATCGGTCTATCCGTTGGCGGAAGCCGGACTTTCGAATCTCAAAACCTTCGATGAAGTCTCTGGCCTGAAAAATTTAAGCGACCCCTACAGCCCCGACCGACTCGCGGCGCGCCGATATGTCGGCGATGAAATCACGGGCTACAAGGTAGCGCTGTGCGAACGTGACGTCGCCATCTACTTTGGTCTGCTCCTCTTCGGTCTCGTCTTCGGCCTGACCAACCGCCGCATCCGTCCCCTGCATTGGGCGATCTGGTTGCTGATCGGTATCGGCCCCATCGGCTTCGACGGCTTCTCACAACTCTTCAGCCAGTTCAATTTTGAATGGCTCAACTCCCTCCTGGTCTACCGCGAGTCCACGCCCTTCTTACGTGTCCTCACAGGTCTGCTCTTCGGCGTCAGCACCGCCTGGTTCGCCTATCCCTACATCGAAGAGTCTATGGCCGAGACGCGGCAGTTCTTCATCAAAAAATTCGCGGTCGCCAAGTAAAAAGTTCGCGAGCAGTTGCACTGCGAGCAGGATGCAGTGCAACTGCATCCGAACAGCATTCCCTCATGCCCTTCCAACACAACAACGGACTTCGCTACTTCACCTTCAACAATCTCGCGGGTCTCGCCCACGCGGTCTTCACGCGTCAGGGTGGAGTCAGCCCCGCGCCGTGGGATTCGCTCAACGTCGGCGGAAGCGTGGGAGATGACATCGTCCACGTGCGCGAGAATCGCATCCGATCCTTCTCCGCCCTCGGACGCGACCCCGCATCCATCCATGACGTTTGGCTGGTCCACGGCACGGACGTTGTCCACGCCTACGCGCCGCGCGACCTGGCCCTCAAGCCGCTCCAGGCCGACATCATCACCACCGACAACCCGCGCGTCACCCTCTTCATGCGCTACGCCGATTGCGTGCCGCTCATCTTCCACGATCCCAAAAAAGGAGTCGTCGCGCTCGCGCACGCGGGCTGGCTGGGGACGGTTCGCAACGTGGCGCGCGCCGCGCTCGCTTCTCTGCGCGAACGCTACGGCGTGGACGCGCGCGACGTGCGCGCCGCCATCGGCCCATCCATAGGCCCCGATCACTACGAAGTCGGCGCGGACGTGGCCGAGAAGTTCCGCGCCTCGTTCGGCGCGCAGGCCGAGTCTCTGCTTGAGCCGCGCGGCGAGAAATTCCATCTCAATTTATGGAAGGCCAATCGCCTGCAACTCGAAGCCGAAGGCGTGGAAAATATCGAGGCCGCCGAAGTCTGCACCGCCTGCCATCTCGATGACTGGTTCTCGCACCGCGCCGAAAAAGGAAAGACGGGACGCTTCGGCGCGTTGATCGGACTATAACATCCGTCATTGCGAGCGTTCTGCCCTGGCGCCGCCCGCCAGGGCAGGTGTGCGAAGCAATCTCCCACCACGACCAGGGGATTGCTTCGTCGGGAAAAGCGCCCTCCTCGCAATGACGGATAAAACGATGGTGATAGAATCATCCCATGCCCTCCCTCTCCTCCTCCATCCGCGAACGATATCTGCATACCCTCGAACGCATCACCGCCGCGGAAACGCGCGCGGGACGCGCGGCTGGTTCGGCGCGTTTGGTGGTGGTCACCAAATCCCAGCCGCGCGAGGTGGTGGAAGCGGCGCTCGAAGCGGGCGTGAAGATTCTGGGCGAGAATTATCCCGAAGAGGCGGTGGAGAAAATCAAAGCCATCGGAAAAGTCGACGCGGAATGGCACATGATCGGGCACGTCCAATCGCGCAAGGCGGATTTGATCCCCGCCAACTTCGCGTTGATGCACTCGCTCGACAGCCTGAAACTCGCCCATCGTCTCGAACGCTTCGCGGCGGAAAACCCCCTGCCCGTTTTGCTGGAGTTCAACGTAGGCGGCGAGGAGACCAAATCGGGTTGGCAGGCGGCGGACGAATCGCGTTGGAATGAATTCCTCCCAGAAATTGATATGATGTTAAAATTGCGGCGCTTGACGATACGCGGTTTAATGACGATGCCGCCGTTGTTTGACGACCCCGAACAGACGCGGCCGCACTTTCAAAAATTGCGCCGCTTGCGCGATTTCTTTAAACAAAACTTCCCCGCCGCAGACTGGTCTGAACTTTCGATGGGAACCAGCGCGGATTTCGTAGCGGCTGTGGAGGAGGGCGCGACCCTCGTCCGCGTGGGGACGGCCATCGTGGGGCCGCGTCCGCCCAAACGTCAAGAATGAAGCGAGGTTCTTTTGGTAATTGATATTTTGATCCGCATTGTCAATTTTTCAGCGTCGGCGCTCATCCTGCTGATTATTGTCCACATCGCGTTGTCTTATTTCATGGATCCGTATCATCCTGTGCGGCAGACGCTGGAACGCATTGTTGGGCCGTTGCTTAATCCAATCCGCCGCGCTGTGCCGTTGATCGGCATGTTCGATATCAGCCCGATCATTTTGGTTTTGTTGATCTCTGTTTTACAATCCGCGTTGGTCAATCTTATGTTCACGTTGAGGTAGCCATGTCCAAACGACAGTATCGCCTGCATGATGGAAAAAAAGGCGCCGCGATCGCGGTGCGTGTGACGCCGCGCGCCAGCCGCAACGAGGTGATGGAGATCATGAGCGACGGCACGATAAAGATCCATCTCACCGCGCCCGCGCACGAGGGCAAGGCCAACGATCTGTTGGTGGAATTTCTCGCGGAGATTCTGGGCGCGCCCAAAACACACATAGACATTGTGGCAGGCGCAGGCGGACGGGACAAGTTGATCTCCGTCATCAACATGGATGCGGAGGAAGTTCACAACCGCATTGTTGGACATTTGAGTTGAAACGACAGGCCGCTGATGCGGCCTGTTTTTTTTATTAATTGCAGATGGAAGAGATAAAAGGGATGAAATGTTGGCACATCTTTAAAAGGTGTGCTTGTCGTTGCAAGGACGGTGTTCGTTCGTCTGAAGCAACCCCCTTCACTGGGCGGAGACTGCTTCGTCGGGAAGATCACCCTCCTCGCAGAGACAGTGTCTCAGTTTCTTTACACATGAGCGAACTTTTATCGCTTCCATCCATAATTCAAATTCCCGCTTGTACTGTCAAGTTGATTGTGGGATAATCCGCAAAATTTTTTACAGCCTTGAGGAAAACGGAGGTAGCCATGTCTCACATCGTTGATTCGGTTTCGTTGGGCGCCATCGTGCAAGTGCGCGACCGTCTGCTCGACATGCAGGCAAAAGGAAAAAAGATTCTTCGGCTTGAATCGGGCGACCCGTCCTTCGACATCCCCGCGCACGTGCGCGAGGCAATGGAGAAGGCGTTGCGCGACGGCCAGACGCATTACACCGCGTCCACGGGCATTCCCCTATTGCGAAACGCCATCCTGAAAAAAGTGACCGAGGAAAACGGCCTGGGCGTCGCGAGCGCGGATCAAGTCGTCGTCACCAACGGCGGGATGCACGGCCTCTACGTCCTCTTCCGCGCCATGCTCGAAGCGGGCGACGAAGTAATCCTGCCCGATCCGATGTGGACGGAGATCGCCGAAAACATCCGTCTCGGCGGCGGGATTCCCATACCAGTACGCCTGCATCCCGAAACTGGCTATGGATATGACCCCGACGAAATCGAAGCGGCCATCACCCCGCGGACGCGCGCCATCTTCGTCAACACGCCGCACAACCCGACAGGAGCTGTCGCTGCGCGCGTGACGTTGGAGCGGATCGCGGCCATCGCGGCGAATCACAACCTGACGCTGATCAGCGACGAGGCCTACGAGCACGTCATCTTCGATGGGCAGAAACACGTCAGCCTCGGCTCACTGCCCGCCGCGCAGAGACGGACGGTCAGCGTCTACTCGATGTCGAAGACCTACGCCATGAGCGGACTCCGCATGGGCTACCTCGTGGTGACGGATGAGTTGTTGCTGGAGCGCTTGAAGAAACTGGTGCGATGCACGATCAACGGCGTCAACTCGGTGACTCAGTACGGGGCGGCGGCCGCGCTCAACGGTCCGCAAGACGCGACGCGCACGATGGCCGCGGAATACCAGTCACGCCGCGATATGTTGCTGGCCGCGCTGGAAGAGTCGCCGTATCTCGAACCGTTCAAACCGGGCGGTGCATTTTATTTGTGGGCAAAGATCAAGGAAGATTGGCCTGGCTATCAGGGCAAGGCGGACGACTGGTCCATGACGAATTACCTGATTGACCGCGTGGGCGTCGGTTCCTCCCCCGGTTCGGCGTTTGGTCCTGCGGGCGCGGGTCATATCCGATTCGCGTTTTCATGTTCCACCGAGCAGGTGCGCGAGGCCGCGGGATTGCTCCCGGCAGCGTTGCGTGCGGCGGGAGGATAAAAAAGTGACGGTCACTTTGGAAGTGACCGTCACTTTTTTTACAATGGGCTATACAGCGTTCGATAAATATTGTAAATCTCGTAAATCCCGCGGATGTAATTGCGCGTCTCTTCGGGGCGGACGACTTCGAGGAAGAGATCGGGGTCGTCGCCCGCGAGGCCCTGCCAGGCGAGGGCGTTACCTGGGCCTGCGTTGTAGGCGGCCAGCGCGCCATAGAGATCGCCGTTCAAGTAGACGCGATTGCTGGCAAGGTAATACGTCCCCAGTTTCACGCTGACGATGGGACGATACAACATATCCGGCTCGAAGGATAGCGGCCAGCCCATGCGCGAGGCCACGTCCGCGCCTGTTTCGGGGATGATCTGCATCAGTCCACGCGCGCCCGCGCTCGAGCGGACGAATCCCTCGTAGAGACTTTCCTGCCTCATCACGCTGAACAGGAAGAGCGCATCGAATTGATTCAGTTGCGCGGCAGGTTCAATCAACTCGCGGAAATACAATCCATAACGAACATGGTTGAAATAATCGGCCACCTGCAACGAGGCGGAATGTTCATCGTAGCCCGCGAGGGTCAACACCTGGCGGATGGCGGTGACGCCCGAACGGTAGAGTCCAAGATCGAGCAGGTAGTTGGCAAGACGAAATGAATCAGCGGGGCTGGAACTGACCAAATCGCGTAAATCTTCAAATTCAAGACGGGCTTCGTCGTAGAGACCGAGACTCCAAAATTCCGTGCCGCGCACGAAACGCGGATCGGAGGCGAGCGCGCCTGGGCCGCTCAGGTCGGTGTCGGCGGGAAGGCTGAAGCGCAGGCGCATCCAATCGGCGGCGGCGACGCGCTCGGAGGCCAGGTCCACATCGAGGTCCGCGCGAGAGGCGGGCTCGAAGATGGCGCGTCCCGTCAATAGGTCGCGCGAGCGCACGCTGTAGTAGGTGGTCGCGTCCAGGTTTTGGGCTTGTGTCCACGCTTCCTGCGCTTTGACGGTATCGCCAAGTTTTTCGTGCGTCTTGCCGATCCACAGATAGGCGCGGGCGCGGCTGTCTGTGTCGGTGGCGAGGGTGAGACTGCTTTCAAAGTTGGAGCGGGCGCGCGCTTGATCGCCAAGGCGATAAAAAGTGATGCCCGCCAGGAAGGCTGAATCCTTCGCGCGCGTATCGCCCGCGAATTGCTCGGCGACAGACTCCCACAGAACGGCCGCGTCGTTCAGTTGGCTATCGCGTTCCAGGATGCGCGCCGCCAACATGAGGTAATCCATGGTGAGCGAATTTGCAACCGCGGTGGATGCGAACTCACGCAGGGTCTGCGCGGCCTGTGTGTGCTGATTCAGGTAATAGTATTGCGTGAACGCCAGCCCAGGCGTGATGGTGGGATAGTCGAGATCGCCATACCAGGCAAGCGCCCATTTCGGGTGCGTGGAAAAATTATCAATGAAGAAGCGAAACTCCGCCGCGCCTTCGCTGTGACGTTCCGCCTTCACGAGGCTGAGAGCGCGGTAGTAACGCGCGGTTCCGTCGGTGTCGAGGCCGTTGGCGATGACACGGTCGAGCGCGACAATGCCGACATCGTATTGCCCCGCGAAGTAATCCACGATGCCGCGGTCGAGGTCGTTCACGGGCGCGCCCGCGTCCACGAGTTCAACCAGGCTGAGATAGGAATAATAGGAGACGGGGTAATTTTCAACGGCGTGCAAAAAGCGCGCCTGGGACTTATCGGTCTCGCCTAAAAGTTTATGCGCGGAACCAGAAAGATAATCCATCTGCGCTTTGATAAAGTCATTGCCTGAAAGCGCGATGGCGTCATATTGAGTCAGCGCGCCGGCGTAATCGCCGAGGGCGGCGCGGGTCTGTCCGATTTTGATCTGCAACTCCAGGCCGACGTCGCGGCGGGGAGCGTGCATCGCGGCGTTATAGGACGCGAGCGCTTCGACGTAATTCGCGGCGCTGAAATACGCGTCACCCTGACGTTCGAGCGCGTACGCGTCAATGACGTTGATCCGCGCCGACAGGTACGCGCCATACTGCGCCGCGGCGTCCGCGAAGCGATTCAACTCGCCGTAGGATTCACCCAGCAAAAAATGGGCTTGCGCGGCGCGCAAATGATCGGGGTGCTCGCGGACCAATTGCTCGAGAAATGCATTGGCGGCGTTCAAATCGCCTGCTTCGAATTCCGTGCGCGCCAATCCCCAGAGCGATTCGGCGCGCGTGTCCGCGTCCTGGGATTGGTTGAAGGCTTGCTGATATTCGGCGCGGGCCGCGTCGTAGTCGCCATTAAAGAAGGCGCGGTCGCCGCTTTCGATGCGGATGGCGGGAATGGGCGTGGGAGTGGGCGTGAAGGTGGGCGTGACCGTGGGCGTTAATGTCGCGGAGGCAGTCGCCGTCGGGCCGAGGGGAAGAGGCGAAAGGGAGGAACAGGCCGATATCGCCGCGACCAGCACAAAGGTCAGGATGATGCGAGAGAATTTCATGGAGCGCTTATAACGTCAAAGAAATGACGTGTCAACCCGCGATTCCTTTACAATCCATTCCCTCCATGATAAACTCTCGCCCGTTTGACAGGACGCTCTCCGAAGAGGGCGTCTTTTTGTGCGGAGATACGATGGATACCCTCATCACTGGTTCGGTTGCCTACGATTATTTGATGACCTTCCCTGGCCTGTTCAGGGAACAGATCCTGCCCGAGCGATTGGCTTCGATCAGCCTTTCGTTTTTGGTGGATTCGATGTCAAAACAACGCGGCGGCATTGCGCCGAATATCGCGTACACGATGGCCCTGCTCGGCGAACGTCCGCGCGTGATGGCGACCGTGGGAGAAGACTTCGGCGATTATCGCGCCTGGCTCGATGAAAAAGGCGTGGACACCTCGCTGATGAAAGTGGTCCCTGGCGTATTCACCGCTTCATTTTTCGCGACGACCGATCGGGACTCGGCCCAAATTGCCTCGTTCTACCCTGGGGCGATGGGACATTCCGCCATGCAATCGCTGAAAGAGTTGGACAGGAAGCCCGATATCGTGGTGGTCTCGCCGAGCGCGCCCGACGCGATGATGAAATTCCCCGCCGAGTGCCGCGAGTTGGACATCCCGTATTTGTACGATCCGAGCCAGCAGGTTCTTCGTCTCGAAGGCGCGGAACTGGCGCGCGACATGGAAGGCGCGACCTTCCTGTTCTGCAACGATTACGAATTTGGCCTGATCTCGAAGAAGACGGGCTGGAGCCTCGACCAGATTTTGGGACACGTGAAGATTCTGGTCATCACGCGCGGCAAAGACGGCGCCGACCTGTACGTTGGCGGCGACGCGGTCCACATCCCCACCGTCCCTGAAGAAGAGATCGTAGACCCGACGGGCGTGGGCGATGCCTTCCGCGGCGGCTTCCTAACGGGTTACAGCCACGGCTTCGATTGGAAGTTGTGCGGCGAGATCGGGTCGCTGGCCGCGGTATACTGTCTCGAACAGCGCGGGCCGCAAGCACATTCCTATACCCGCGAACAATTTGTCAAACGATTCCGCGAGCATTTTGATGATCGAGGAAAGTTGGACGCACTAAAATAAATTGCGATAATCGATATTTGAGATTCGAATATCGAATTCCGAATATCTACCGACGAATTACCAAGGAGTTCCTATGAGCAATTACGATATCAAAGACATCAGCCAGGCCGAAGGCGGACGACGCCGCATTGACTGGGCCGAGCGCGAAATGCCCGTTCTGCGCCTGATCCGCGAGCGCTTCAAGAAAGAGAAGCCGCTCAAGGGCGTGCGCATGTCGGCTTGTTTGCACGTCACCGCGGAGACCGGCAACCTGGCGCGCACGCTCCAGGAAGGCGGCGCGGACCTCGTGCTGACCGCTTCGAACCCGCTTTCCACGCAGGATGACGTGGCGGCGGCGCTGGTCAACATGTACGAGATTCCCACCTACGCCATCAAGGGCGAGGACAACGTCACCTACTACAAGCACATCGCGGCCGCGCTCGACCACAAGCCGCACATCACCATGGACGACGGCGCGGACCTCGTCTCTGAGATTCACAAGAACCGCCGCGAACTCCTGACCGAGATCGTGGGCGGCACCGAAGAGACCACCACGGGCGTCATCCGTCTGCGCGCCATGGCCGCCGATAAGATGCTCAACTTCCCCGTCATCGCGGTCAACGACGCGCTGACCAAGCATCTCTTCGACAATCGCTACGGCACGGGTCAATCCACCGTGGACGGCATCATCCGCGCCACCAACGTCCTGCTGGCGGGCAAGCGCTTCGTCGTGGCTGGCTACGGCTGGTGCGGACGCGGCCTCGCCTCGCGCGCACGCGGCATGGGCGCGCTGGTCATCGTCACCGAAGTGGACCCGATGAAGGCCCTCGAAGCGGTGATGGATGGCTATGAAGTGATGCCGATGGAAGACGCCGCCAAGATCGGCGACATCCTCTGCACGGTGACGGGCGATCTCAACGTGATTGACGAGCATCACTTCAAGGTGATGAAAGACGGCGCGATCGTCGCCAATTCTGGTCACTTCAACGTGGAGATCAACATCCCCTCGCTGGCGAAAATGTCGAAGGGCGAGCCGAAACTTGTCCGCCCGTTCGTGGAACAATACGATACCAAGGATGGCCGCAAGATCAACATCCTCGGCGAGGGACGTCTCATCAACCTCGCGTCCGCCGAGGGACATCCCGCCTCCGTGATGGACATGTCCTTCGCGAACCAGGCGCTGGCCGCGGAGTTCATGGTGAAGAACGCCAAGACGCTCGAAAAGCGCGTCTACTCCGTGCCGACCGAGATTGACAACGAAATCGCCCGCCTCAAACTCCACGCGATGGGCATCAAGATTGACACGCTCACCGAGGAACAGGTCAAGTATTTGAACTCGTGGGAAGAAGGCACATAAGTCAGTGATCAGTGTTCAGTGATCAGTAATCAGTGAACAGTGAAATGATGAGGCCTCGCGAGGATAACTTCGCGAGGCCTTATAGACCGTAGGTCGGAATGGTATTCCGACCCGCGCGCTTCGTAGCAGGAAAGGTCGGATTGACAATTCGACCTACACAGTACCAAAGGATGAAATTGATTTTTTAAGATTTGGTGTATAATGCGGGCGTTCAATGTTAAAGAAAACGCCGTTTGGCGGAAACATCAATTTTTGAAATTATCCAATCCGACATGAAAGACGCAAAAATTCTTTTAATCGAAGGCCGTCACACCGAAGTCCCTTCCTTTGCTCCCGATTTGCAAAAGAAGGGATTTGAAGTCGTGATCGTGCAGAGCGGCGGAGAAGCCGCCAAACGTCTCGAAAAGATCGCGCCGCACCTGGCCGTGGTCAATGCCGCGTCGTTGCGAAGCAGTGGGGTGCGCATCTGTCAATCGTTGCGCGAAAAAGATTCCAAACTCCCCATCATCCTCGTCATCACGTCCGATGTGGAAGTGGAAAAGGACGTGGCCGATAGCGTGCTCGTCCTCCCGTTCACCTCGCAAAAACTCGCCAACCGCATCAAGCCGCTGTTGCCGAGCGATGGCAAGAACGTGATCCACGTCGGCCCCATCCGCCTCGATGTGGAAAAACGCCGCGTGAAATGCCTGAGCAAGAGTTCCAAACTCACGCCGCGGCTCATCACCCTGCTCCGCATTTTGCTCGACCATCATGGCGAAGTGGTGGAACGTGAATCTCTTTTCAAACGCGTTTGGGATACGAACTACACGGGCGACACGCGCACCCTCGACGTGCACGTCTCCTGGTTGCGACGCGCCATTGAGATTGACCCGACCAATCCCCGCTTCCTCAAGACCATCCGCGGCGTGGGCTATCGGCTAGACGTTTAACTCCACCTGAAAGCGCTGCCCCTTAACTGTTACGAGTCGGACGCACACCCTGCGCCCGACTTTTATATTTAACTCGCGGCGGATCTCCCCGCGTCGCGCGGGACGGGCGGCCTGGTCGGCGCTTAGGAAGGTTTTCCCATGCCAATCAGGATCGGCCTCCCAATAATCCACATCGGCGCTATTGCCGAGGTGGATTGATTCGTCGGAGAGGCGCAGGTCGAATGTCGTTTCCGAGGCGCGGCGGATGGTGGTGGAGGCAAAGTGCATCGAGGGCGCGGAGACGCGCTCGAGCGTGAAAGACGCGTCGGTTTCGGCCAGCCGCTTGCGGGTCGTGTGGATGGCGCGGAAGGTCTCGTCGGCCGCGAGGAAACGGCGTCCCGTCCGCGCGGCCACGAGGGGAGTCGTCCCCGACCCGCAGAAAAAGTCCGCGACCATGTCGCCCGGATTCGAGGAGGCGAGGATGATGCGCTCCAGCAAGGCTTCGGGCTTTTGGGTGGGATAGCCCGTGCGCTCGTTGTGTAAGCGCGCCACCACGGGAATGTACCACCAGTCTTCAGGAACTTTGCCGCGCGCCAAATTGGGGATTTTGCCAAACCCCGCTTTGGATGAAGATGCAAAGGTCTTCACCGTGGATGGGTTGTATGGTTCGCGCACGGCATCCGCGTTGAAGGTGTATTTCGGACCTTTGACGCAGGCGAGAATGGTATCGTGCTTGCGGTTGAAAGCGGTGCGGATCGGCGACGGCCCGTGATAGGTCCAGATGATCTCGTTGAGCAGGGAGTCTGGGCCGAGCAATTCGTCGAGGATGACGCGGGCGTAGGAATCGGCATGCCAGTCGAGGTGCAGGTACAAGGTCCCGTTTGGCGCGAGCAGGCGGGTCATCAGCGCGAGGCGTTCGTATAAAAATTGGAGGTAGGCGTCGAGTCCATCCCAATTGTCTTGGTAGCCTTCGGCCAGTTTCCACTGCTCGGGTTTGCGCGAGTCTTCGCCGCGGCCGATGCGGGCATGGAATTTTCGGTTGGTGAAAAATGGCGGGTCGGCGTAGATCAAGTCCACGCGGCCTTCGTATTCGGGCAGGAGGCTCCGCATCACCGCGAGGTTGTCCCCTTGCAGGAGGCGGTTGCGCGGCTGGTCAGACGGGTAGCCCTGGCCGCGAGGAAAGACGACCGCCTCGGTGATGAGCGAGGCGGGCGTGGATTCAGTGAGACGTTTGCCGGGCCAGGTGAGTTCGGGCATGGGTTAGACCTGTGTAAGAATAACTTCCTGTTTTCAAAGCTCGCGAGCAGTTGAACTGCGAGCCGTCAGCAGTCCAACTGCTGACGAAGCACGGAGCTTGTTTTTACACAAGTTTTTAGTAAAAAATCCTAACTTCGGTGCCGTAATTGCGGAAGACATGTTTGGTGGCGAGTTCCTCGGTTGTGTGCTCGGGAAGCGCCCAGCGGAAAAGCCAGCGCGCTTCGGAGGAGCGCATGTTGAGGCAACCGTGGCTCATGGGCGTTCCAAAATTGTCATGCCAGTACGTGCCGTGGAAGGCGTGTCCGCGCTCGGTGAAGTACAACACCCACGAAACGCCAGGCAATTCGTAGTCGTCAATATCGGCCACAAGGTTGCCATTGCCCATGTGGACGGCGGGTTTCTTCTCGAAGATGCGGAAGTCGCCAATGGGCGTGACGGTGGATATCTGCCCTGGTTTGCGCGCAGACGGCGCTCCCGAGGCGATGGTGGTTTCAAAAACGGGCTTGTCGTATTCGAGCGCGGTCACTTTTTGCATGGTGAGGTTGACTTCGATGCGCTTTTCGGAGGGAGGGACTTCGGGCGAGATGGGTCCCAGCTCGGAATGGGGAATCAACTTCACGTCCCGCGCGGAAACATAGTATGTCCCCGAAGCGTCGAACACGCGGTACCAAGGCGTCCCGTCGGGGCCTTCCTGAATCCCGTCAATCCAATGGACGGATTCGTAGTAGAGGCGCAGGTTGGGGCTCCAGCCATACGTTTTGGAGAGGTGATACGCCTGCGTGTACGGGACGCTGATTTCCACGAGTTGGCGCGTCCCTTCGGGCAGGGATTCGAGCGGCTTGTTATAGAGTATCTTCACTTTTTGCAGGCGGGCGCGGTGCATGTAGCCGCCCCAGACGCGATACCAAATGGGATTATGTTTCGGCTCGCCGCCCACGCCTTTGACTTCCTCGTAGGCATGGATGAGTTCGTCGCGATACCAGGTGCTGACGATCTGGCTCTTGTCGCTCGGCTCTCGGTAGACGCTGATGGAGGTCGTGGCAACGCGCAACAGGGACGCATCGTCGAAGCCGCTAAAATCCGCGAAGGGAGGGTTGAATCGAGAGAAGGCCAGCGACCCCAACGCGAGGCCGCCCATCTTTAAAAAGTCACGGCGGGAAATTTTTTGCATGGCAAAATTGTACTCGAATTTGATTAAATTTAAATCAGGCTGGCAAAAGTGGCAAAAATGGAAGAGGGGACGGATGGGCTATTGCAGTGGCGATATAATGAACTTCATGTGGAGTCTCATTCTCGACGGCTTATCCGTGTTGGATGTATATAAAGAGGGCATCGCCGTTTTCTTTCTTACATCGTTTGGGCTGGGACATTACATTTTGAAGCGCGGCGGAAAACAGGAAATGGACTTGGGGATCCGATTCCTTTCCAGTTTCAGCATCGGATGCGCGGCGCTTTTTCTAATCTCGTATCTGTTGATTTGGGTGGGCTATTTTATTCCTCCGCTTTTTGTCCCTGCCAGTTTTCTGCCTCTGCTTTTTTCGCTGTTCGTGATCGGCAAAGGGATTTGGGATGGCGATTTTAAACCGCTCTGGAATCTGCGCGCGGCAGGAGTGGCGCTTGCCCTGTTCTCGCTTCTGGTCGCAAGACTGGCCTTCCTTAAGCATATTCTCCTCCCCTCGTATTCCGACTCCCCCATTCATTACCAGATCGTTGTCGGTCTCATTCGACCCGAGGAGGGGGGCGCGGCGAATTTATCCTTGGGCAATATCTTTGGGCAGTATTACCACTTTGGGTTTCATGGGCTGACGGCCTGGCTGATTGCCATCACAGGGACAGCGCCCGAAAACGCGATCTCGCTGGTGGGACAATTATTACTGACCATCGCGCCTCTTTCGGTTGTGGCGCTCGTTTACGCGTGGACGAAAAATGTCCACGGGGCGTTGTTCGGCGGGTTGATCGCCGCAACGGGATGGGCCATGCCCGCCTTCGCGGTGAATTGGGGGAAGTTCCCCGCGCTGGGGGCGCTGGCGATTGCGCCCGCGGTTCTGGCCTTTTTGGGACAGGGCCTGCGCGTGGATTCCCGAAACAAGACATGGATCGTCCTCGCGCTTGGACTTTTGGCGGGCATCACGCTCGCGCATACGCGGATTCTGGTTTGTTTGCTTTTGGCGGCAATCATTTATTTGCTGTCAAAGAAACTGGCTCCATCCGATGAATTGGGTTTCTTTGCATCCGTTCGGCTCTCGGTTCTCTTTTTGATCTCGCTTTGGCCGATCCACCAACTTATTTTTGATTTTTACAGCGCGATTCCCACTGCCGTAGCGTGGATCGTACTTCTACCTTTCGCGTTTCGCTCTTTCCCGCGACTGGCCGTGGGCGCATTCTTTTACATCCTCGGCTGTTGGCTGATCGCCATCGCTCCCCCACTCTTGATCGAAAATATCCAAACGCCGCTGGATCGTCAATTTTTGGAGATGATGCTTTACGTTCCGTTTGCCGCGCTGGGCGGCGCGGGATTTGTCGGCGTTATGAAAAGCTGGCCAAAGCGCGCGGCCGCTCAACGGTCCGTGGGGGTTGCGCTGTGTTTGCTGGTTACATTGATATTTTTCCGAGGGCGGTCGCTGTTGCCCAATCCGTGTTGCGTCTATTTCAGGGAGGAAGATCGGCAGGCCTTCGCGTGGATGGAGGAAAACGTCCCACCCGATTCGCTCATCTTAATTTCTTCGTTCGAGGGCGATGGGAAGATCATGGGCGCGGACGCGGGCATCTGGTTGGAGCCTTTGTTGAATGGTAATACCAATAAGATTAATTTTGATGTGAATTGGAATTCCGAAACTACAATGTTGGAAGTTTGCTCGATGAGTCGAAAGCAAATTTTTATTTACGCGGGCGGAACGCCATTCAGTTTTAACCATTCGCAATTGGCAACGTCCGCGTGGGTGGAGGCCGCGTTCTCGGATGGGACCACCATCCTTTACCGAGTTACGGGATGCTCACCCAAATAGGCCGTTGACGTGGTTCTTGCCGCAAGTATAATAGCGACACAATTCACAATAATCCACGTACAAGAGGAGAATGCAATTGAAATCATCAAAAGTGGAAATCGTGTTGTTGGTGGTGGTTCTGGTTGTCACGGTGGCGGCAAACCAGGCTCCCCTCGCTTATGGGGCTAAAACGGAGTTTGCGTATTGGTATCCGCCCATCTACCCCAAGTCTGCTGGGACATTTGATGGCTCGGTTCTTGAACTGAGCGAGAACGCCAATGTAGGCGGGTCGGTGAATGCGACGGGGGCGGTCATAAAAATTGGAGATGATGTCGCAAAGAGACAATCGGTCGCCATTCTTCATTTCAATACAGCCAGCTACTCCATCCCGCCAACGGCTGTGATCGCCAGCGCGGTGATTAAAATCAGGCGCCAGGCAATTGGAGGAATCAATCCATTCCTTTCGTTTGGAGCCCTGAATGTGGACATGCGAAAACCGTATTTCGGCACATCGGCGTTGACGCCCAGCGATTTTCAAGTTACCGCTGGACGAGCCGTCGTAGCCACATTCGCCAGGACGCCGGTCAACGGGTGGTACAAGGCCAAATTAAACGCGACGGGCAGGATCTACCTGAACAAACGCGGACCCACGCAATTCCGTCTCTACTTCAAATTGGGCGATAACAATAATGCAGTCGCAGACTTTGTGGGGATCTACAGCGGCAACGCGGCCAGCGCCTTGAGGCCTGTTCTCGAAATCGAGTATTACGTTCCATAAACGAAACCTCCCAACAAAAAAACTCCGCGCGTGAGCGCGGAGTTTTTTTGTTGGGAACGATATTCTGTTATGCCTGCTCGGGAACCGCGATCATGTCTTTGAGCAGGATTTCGAGCGCCATGCTGTGACCGCAACGTTTGTGGGTGATAAAAAATTCGCAATCACAGTGGAAGACGCCGTTCTCAAAACTGACATTATGTTCGTTATTGTCGCCGTGGAAAGTCACATCGAACTTGTTGAAACGAAACCGTTTGCGATCTTCCGCATAGCGTTTTGCTTTTTCCAACTTGCCGATCATTCCGTAGTCCATACTTTATCTCCTTTTAATTTTTGAGAAAACAAAAAGGCACGCGGATAGCCGCGTGCCTTTTTAGTACAAAGGGGACTTGAAAAAAGTTAACTCTCGCATAGTTCGCAGTATAGCCACAATCACGGGCAAAGTCAACCGCCAAAAGTACCGTCTACCCGCATTGTATGGGACTTGTAGGGAGGACGTTAATCAACCGTCGCAGCGGCGGGTTGCGGTTCGTGCCAATCATACGTGACCAGTTGCGGCCATTTCCAGGCGACGAGTCCCATGCCGAGGATACAGCCGATTCCGCCGCTGACAATCGCAAACGGAACCCCGAAGAGGGCCGCGGCCACCCCGGCCTCCACCTCCCCCAATTGGGGGCCGCCCATGAAGAAAATCTGATTCACGCTGGTCATCCGCCCACGGATGTGATCGGGCGTCTGCAACTGGCGGATGGTGTTGCGGACAACCGTACTAACCGCGTCAGCTGCGCCAATGACGAACAAAGTTATCATGGCAACCGCGAACGAAGCGCCCAGCCCAAAAAGGATAGTCGCTATGCCAAAAACGAAAACTGCTCCGAAGAAAAGCAATCCCTGTCGACGTAATTTTGGAATCTGAGAAACAACAATTCCAGCCATTACCGAGCCGATCGCCTGCGCTGAGGTCAACCAAGCGAATCCTGGCTTTCCAACCTTCAAAATATCCTGTGCAACGATCGGGAGCATGGTGTTGGCCGACGCAAAAAATGTGGCAATAAAGTCCATCAACATGGTTGAGGAGATCAATGGCCGAGAGAAAATAAAGCGGACGCCGTCCCACATGGCTCGCAGGTTAATCCCCCCCGCCTTATTCACATCCTGTGGAATCTTTCCCATAAAAATCAGCGCGAAGATAACCGCCAAAAAAGAAATGGAATTGAGGAGGTAAGCCAGCCCCATATTGCCTTCAGGAATCAACCCAAACAATAATGGTCCACCGATGGCGCCAGCATTGAAAGCGATCGTGTTTAACCCAAAGGCCGAAGGGAGCACGTCGCGCGGGACCAGGTTTGGCACCAGAGATTGCCTTGCTGGCAGGTCGAAAGCCATGGCCGCGGCCTGAACGGCCGTCAATACATAGATTTGCCAGATGGCAATGTGTCCGCCAAAAGTGAGGATGGCAAGGACCAGAGCCTGTAAAGCAAGGATGGATTGGGTTATGAAAAGAATAGCGCGACGATTGTAATTGTCCGCGACCGCGCCACCTATGATGGAAAAGAAAATGACGGGCAAAATTCGCGCCAATCCGATTCCGCCCAATGCGAGAGGGTCAGGTTCGCCAGTCAGAGTGCGGATATGCCAATGGATGGCCGCGCTTTGCATTTGCGAGCCAGCAACAGAGATTAACAAGCCGAGCCAAAGATAGCGATAGCGAAAATGCTTGAGGGCGGGAGGGATGTGAAGTTTCAAGTTTCAGGTTCCAGGTTTCAGGTGTCAGGATTCGAGTTTGCCAACTTGACACGTGACACCTCGCACCTGACACCGATTTAAGTTCCCCAATCGCGCAAATATAAAAAGTCGTAACCGATGGTGCGATTGCTGATTTTGGCGATGATGGGCATCATGCGTTTGAATTGGAAGCGGCGGATGCGGGTGACGATCTTGTCTACGAAGGATTTGTCGAAGCCAGCCTCCACACATTCTTCGGGCAGGTAACGCTGGTCAACGAGCAGGTAGAGCAAATGGTCAACCTGCTCGTAGGTGAAACCAAGTTCATCTTCATCAGTTTGGCCAGCCCACAAGTCGGCGGACGGGGGCTTGTCAATGATCGGCGCGGGGATGTTCATGCCGCGCGAAAGTTGGCGGACTTGGGTCTTGTAGAGGTCGCCGATGGGGTTGAGGGCGGAGGCCATGTCGCCCCACAGGGTGGAGTAGCCGAGCAGGATTTCGGTCTTGTTGCTGGTGCCGACCACGAGCCCTTTGAAATCTTCGGAGCGGTCATACAAGACGATCATGCGGGCGCGCGCCATAATATTGCCCTTGCGCGTCTTCGACATGTCGGGGTCGAGATTAATCAACGGGTCAACCATATCGGTAATTTCAATCGTCTCGCTCTGGACTCCGAGTTGGTCAATCAACAGTTGAGCGTGATCCAACGAGTCGGCGCTGGAGGCTTTGTAGGGCATGCGGACAGCCAGCACGTTTTCCGCTCCGAGGGCTTCGGCGGCGAGAACGCAAGAGAGGGCGGAGTCGATCCCGCCAGAGAGGCCGACGACGGCGCGGGTGAATCCGACGCGGGTGATTTCGGACTTGATAAATCCGGTCAGAATCTGACGGGCGAGGTCGGTGTTGATGGTGAGATCGGAACTTGTCATTGCGAATCACTAATCTTACCCGCCATTGCGAGGAGGGTGATCTCCCCGACGAAGCAATCTCCGCGCCGTGGAGGGGATTGCTTCGCACACCTGCCCTGGCGGGCGGCGCCAGGGAAGAACGCTCGCAATGACGGATCGTAAACAGTGTTGATGGTCAGGTCAGTCATTGTGACCCTTCCAACCGCCCTCGCGGGAGGAGATGATGCGTCCCAGTTCGCGGTGCGCGAGACCCGTCCGCTCGTCGCGCAGAAGGGGCAGACGCGCGCGGGTCCGCCTCAGCAGGCCGAGGTCCAGGGAGGAAGCGACGAGGGCTTCGGTCTGGTAGGGGGCTTGAGTCACCAGTTCGCCGCGCGGATCAAAGATCGTCGAGCCGCCCCAGAAGTTGAGTCCGTCTTCGTAGCCGACGCGGTTGGAGTGCGCGACAAAGGTGGTGAAGAGGCTGGCGTAGGATTTGTTGACACGTTCCACCCAGCGGGCGGACTCGAGTTTTTCGTGGTCATTGAGACCGCGGCCAGGAGAGGCCGATGAGAAAAGCAGGATGTCGGCTCCGTCGAGCCAGAGCAGGTACGGAGGCGAGGCGTGCCAGAAGTCTTCGCAGATGAGCAGTCCGACGCGTCCGAATTTGGTGTCGAAAGCCTGGATGGAGTCGCCCCAGGCGAAGAAGCGGCCTTCGTCGAAGAGGCCGTAGGTGGGCAGGTAGACTTTGTGGTGGATGTGGAGGACGCGCCCGCCCGAAAGGTAGGCCGAGGCGATGTAGAAGCGGTGACGGGAGTCCTCGTCTACGAAGCCGACCACGAGGTCGAGGTCGCGGCTGGCTTTGAGGAGGTGTTTGAAGACGGGGTCGTCGTTGGTGGGATGATGCGCGACGGTGGGGACGATGTCTTGCAAGACGTAGCCCGTGAGAGAGAGTTCGGGGAAGACGAGCAGTTCGGTGTTTTGGGCTTTGGCTTGCTTGATGAGGTCGAGGTGCTTCTCGAGGTTGGAGTCAACGTCCCCCAGGTGAGTGGCAATTTGCGCTAAAGCGAGGTTGAGTTTCATCGAGGGGAATCTTACCATAAACCCCCTCCCCAACCCTCCCCCATTTCAAAGAGCGGAAATGGGGGAGGGTGTAACGTCAGTCTGGATGCGAAGGATTGTTGTCATCCTACCTTCTGTTCCCCTTCCCCCAAACGTGTACTTTCGTTTGTCCTAAAGGATGCTTCGCGAGGGAAAGGACGGGATGGGGGTCAAATCCGAGCCTGTCGGATTCAAATCCAGGCGGCTCAAATCTACGAAACCTACAATCCGTTTCCTATACATTCAGCGCTTAATTGTATGACAATTGTAAATTGTGTAATTTGGACATAAGCGTAGAATTTACACCCGACTGCCTTGAGGGAGGCAGATTTTTTCGAGGAGAGGTTCCCATGCAACAAAAGGCCGAAGCGGGCGACGTCCGCTGGAAAGCGTTCTACAAATTTGCCGCGGTTGCGGCATTGCTGATTGTGCTGGTCGGGTTGACAGACACGGTCACTTCGATGCTGGGCGGCGAGACACGCGTTAACAGCGCGGTTGACGTGACCGAATGGTTCGCGCTGTTTCAGTCCAACCGTCTGGGCGCGCTTGGAAATCTTGGGCTGTTCAACATCCTGACTCTCAGTTTGGGGATTCCGCTTTACATTGCGCTCTGCAACCTGCACTGGAAAAACCATCCTTCATTCGCCGCGCTGTCCCTCGTACTTTTTGCGATGGGCACAGCCATCTACATCTCCAGCAACACCGTCTTTTCGATGCTGGCGCTCAGCGGTCAATACGCGCTGGCAGGCGAAGCGCAAAAACCCCTGCTCGAAGCGGCGGGACGCGCCCTGCTCGCCCAAGGCGCAGACCTGACGCCCGGCACGTTCATGGGTTTCCTCTTCACCCAATCCGCCGCATTGATGATGGCGTTCGTGCTCCTGCGCGGCGGGATCTTCAGCAAGGTCACTGCGTGGCTAGGAATCGCGGGCTTCGGATTGATGCTGGTCTTTTTCACCGTCGCCGCTTTTGTCCCTTCGCAATTCACCACAGCGGTGATGATCTCCGCTCCCGGCGGATTTTTGCTCATCACCTATCAGATCCTGCTTGCACGCAGACTTCTGCAACTCGCCAGATAGGAAGTGAATACAATGAACAACAAAATCCTTGTGACGTACACCAGCCGCACAGGTTGGACTGTCGGCGTGGCAGAAGCCATTGGAAAGACTCTCGCCGAAAGCGGCGCGCGCGTGGATGTGCTCCCGATGCGCGATGTGAAAGACCTGTCCGCGTATGATGCAATCGTGGCGGGAAGTGGAATCAACGGCGCGGCATGGCGTCCCGAAGCGATGCACTGGATCCGCGACCATCAAACCGAATTGAAGCGCAAACGGTTTGCGGCGTTTTTGGTTTGCATGACGCTGGCGATGAAAAACGGCGAGCAGTATCGCAGTCATGTCGCGTCGTGGCTGGACCCGGTGCGGGCGCTCGTTCGACCGGTCAGCGAGGGTCTATTCGCGGGCGGATTGGACATCCGCAAAGTTCCCACGTTCAAAGACAGGTTGGGATTCCGCCTGAGCGTGTTGTTTGGCGTTTGGAAGGAAGGCGATCATCGCGACTGGAATGCCATCCGCAAGTGGGCGATGGAATTGAAGCCGCTTCTTTCGGTGTGAAGAAAAAGAGACAGTCACCTTGAAGGTGACTGTCTCTTTTGAATCGGGCAAGTAATGGTCAGCAATGTTCCGCCTTGCCAAACAATCCCTTCTGATCGAACCACGGCTTGAGGATAAGGTACGCGCCGAGGACGATGAAGAGGGTTGAGATGGGTTTGGATGAGGCAATCACCTTGCAAGCGCCTACCTCAATCCCACATGGCGGATTATTGACTCCGAGATGTTTCTGCTGGCGCGGAAGCGTTCTGCGGATGCGCGAAATTCATCAGCGGTTTCATCCCGAACAGGAAGCGCATCAGGTTGAAGCGGCGCACAGCGAACTCGTAGATCGCCATGATGCCCACAAAGGAGATCGCAA
Source organism: Chloroflexota bacterium (assembly GCA_016234485.1). Classification (GTDB taxonomy): domain Bacteria; phylum Chloroflexota; class Anaerolineae; order Anaerolineales; family Villigracilaceae; genus Denitrolinea. The sequence continues at coordinate 258,875 of JACRBL010000029.1, read as the reverse complement.
GAGTAATCACCCATTCCAGCGCTTCGGGCAATCCCCATTGCAACACGAAGTATCCAACCACCAGCAGAATGGTTTGATGCAAGACGTAGAAAGGCAGGACAGCCTCGCTGGCATAATTCAAGCGAGGTGTGTGAGCGGTGAGGTATTGCATGCCCATGCCCAGAAACCCCAGGACAGAAAGCCAACCGCCTAAAACGCGCATCAACACGGCGATAACGAGGCCCGCTGAGATAGTCTCTTTGTCTGCGGTCAGGTTGTACAGGATGGCAAAGCCAGCCGAAAGCGCCAATCCACCGATCAACGAGACCCAGCGCAAGAGCCGAATCTTTTCCTGGATTCTTGCATCGGAGGTGATAAGGAAGCCCAACACAACGAACCACAGATACATAATGTATGGGTAGCCTCCATTGGATGCCATCAGGGGGCTATCGCCGTCGATCAGCGCATACAACGCGATGAAAGGGACTGTCAGCATATACAACACGCCAGTCCGAGCCAGCCCGCCGCCGAGTTTGGACAGGAAATTCTGTCCGCGTCCCCTCAACCAGCGGAAGAGCGGATAGAGCATGAGGCTGAACAGGAAAAGATACCACAGATACCATAGGTGTCCGCCGAACCAATTGATCGAAGAGGGGTAGTAATGTGGCAGATACTGGAAGTAGTTCCCGTTGAACAGCCCGTGCGTTTTGTCCCACAAGTAGGATTGAAGCGAGAGATGGGTCAGCGCGCCCACCAACAGAGGGATCAGCAGTCGCAGGACTTTGTCCTTGAGAAATTTTCCGAAGCCGCCCTTCCCAAGGGCATAGAACAGGCTGGCGCCCGAGATGACAAACATCAACGGCATCATGAACGATGTGGCGAACAGGTTCCATAATTCCACCGAGGGATACCAGATGTTGTTTTTTACATTCCAGTCTTCCACGTTGTAGAGACGGCTGGAGTGATAGACAAACACGAGCAAAACGCCTAGCATACGCAGCCAATCGAGATCGTGTCTTCGTTGAATGGATTTGTCGTTCATTTTTTACTCCTATTAATGGTGCAATCGCATTGATTCGCAATCTTGATTTACATCGTTCGAGCCACTTCCTTGAATTGTGTTTCCTTGGATCGAAGGCCAACAGGCTTTGCCAGCAGTTTCATCCCGAACAGGAAACGCATGAGGTTAAACCGCCGCACGCCGAACTCGTACAAGCCCATGATCGCAACAAAAGAGACGACAAGGATGATCACGTACTTCAACAGGTCGGGGATTGCCCACTGCACCACGAAGAAGCCCAGGGAGATGACCACGGTCTGGTGCTGGATGTAGAATGGAAGCGTCGCTTCGTTGGCATATTTCAGGAAGGGATTGGTGAAGTTGAGGTGTTTCATGCCAAACCCGAGAACTGCCAAAAGCCACGACCACACTACGAAGCAATCCAAGGTTTTCCCCAGAGGGTCCGCCACCGGAAAGAGGGAGGGAACGACGGTCTGGAATTCAACAAAAAGATAGGCAGTGGAGAGGATTAGTCCCATCGCCAAATGGATCCAGCGCATCCAAATGATATTTTTTTGCAGGCGCTCATTGGAGAGGATCACAAAACCAGCAAAGTAGAACAGCGGATAGATGAAAAGACTCCAGCCTCCCAGAGACGTATTCCCCGCGTCCGCCTCGTTTAGATTCAGGATCAACAGGATGGCGGGCAACGCCAGGAGCGGGGCGGCGAACGGATTTGCGAGCAGGTCGCCCATGCCCTGCAAAACGCGCTGACCGACGGCTGTCCGTTTAAACCAGAGGAACATCGGCAGGTAGATCAGGGAAACGATGAATAGCAGTTCCAGATACCAAAGGTGCGATCCCATCCAGGCGAAGTTGCCGCCGAAGCCGTACATGCCTTCGAAGTAGTGCGGGTAGAAGGCGAAGAACGAACCGCTGAATTTCCCCTCTTGCAGATTCTCCAGATAGACATGTACAGCCACGTGGGTGAACATGCCGACGATCAACGGCACGAGCAGGCGCAGGAACAGACCGCCCACGTATTTCCCTGGACGGGTTTTTTCCAGGGCAAGAAAGGCGCTGGCGCCCGAGATGATCAGGACCAGCGGCATGCCCCAACTGGTGCAGAACTCCAGCCAGATCTGCATGGGCAGGTAGGTGGTGGCATTCTTGATAAACCAATCGTCGGTGTCGAAAAATCGCGTGGCGTGATGCAAAGCGAAGATGGCAAACACGGCGAAACCGCGCAGCCAGTCGAGATCGTACCGACGTTGAACAGCTTGAACGACCATGATTCACTCCTTTTTCAAAATGGTTTGAACGATTGTTTCCACGGGCGCGCCTTTGACGAGGAAGGCGTCCACGCCTGCCAGAATTGCTTTTGTCCGCGCCGACTCATAATCGTGAACGGTCAACGCGACGACTCTGCAGGCGGGGAAACTTGCCTTGATCCGACGTGTCGCTTCGTACCCATCCATGAGGGGCATTTCCAAATCCATCAGGATCGCGTCGGGACGGAGGGACTCGGCCAGGCGCACGGCTTCGAGTCCGTTGGCGGCCTCGCCGATGATTTCGATTTCATCGGAGAGGGACAGCAGCGTGTGCAGGTCGCGCCGAACTTCGTCCACATCGTCTGCAAGCAAAAGTTTCAGGGTCATGTCGCGCCTGTTAGGAGAGGAAAGCGAGGAGGGCCTTCTCGAATTCGACCGCGGCCGCTTCGGAGATGGCTGGGAGCAAAAGATCGGCGGGAAGCGGAGCGAGCAGTTCGCGCCCGATCTCCTCTTCGTCAAAGTCGAAGCCGTAATCGCGCGTATTTGCGAAGATGGGTTCTTCGGAAGCGAGAATAAAATTGCAGAGCATCACGGGGGTTGTCAGAGTTTGCGTGTTCATGGGAACTTCCTTTTCGTAATTCGTCCCCACTATACGCGTTTCCCCTCTTTTACACATCTGGCGCGAGACTGAATCCGCCCTGCATTCGAAGGCGGATTTAATGACTACGACTTGAGATGTAGGACTACATCGGAGGTCGTAAAACAAAAAGGATCCCCAAAAAGACCTCACAGGGTTTCAAAATCTGTGAGGTCTCAACTGCGCAATCAACGAGCGCAACTGACTCAGGGCTTGCTCGGTCATCGTTTGCAGGCGATCCACTTGTTCCGCGACGCGGGCGGGATCGCGTTCCAAAAGCAGTCGCGCCGATTGCGATGTGAGCGTGATCGAGAAGATCGCCTGGCTGACCGAGTCGTGCAGTTCGCGCGCCAGTCGGTTGCGTTCACGCGCCGCCGCGAGTTCCTCCTGTTGCGCGGCATAGGCCTGCAATTTGGCGTGCGCGAATTGCAAGTCTGCGAGCAGGCGCTGGCTTTCGACTTCATCGGCCTGTGTCTGTGAAACAAGAAAATCGTAGGAGATCAAAAACGCGCCAACCGCCAAATACAGCAGGATCAACGCCAGCCCGTCCAGCCAGCCTAGTCCAATGATCAAAGTTGCGGCTAGCAGGACAACAAGCGCGGCCATCCAGATTGCCGCCGTCCGTTGCGAAAAAGCGCGCACCACCTGAATACTGAGCGGGATATACAACATGCAGGTGATGTCGGTATACGGGCGCAGGTTGGTGATGACGATCACCGTCACTGCCTGCACTGGAATGTAGAATAATGGCGCGTGCGGAAATCGTCCCGACAGCCACGGCTCCAGTCCATACAGCAACGTGTACAACACGAGGAGCGGAATCAAAACGAACAACGCGGGCTGTCCCTGAAAATGGATCAACGTGCGGACGGCGACCACCGCGACAACGATGAATCCGATCAGATAACTTCCCTGATATCCTGCTCGTTTCATTCCCGACCTCCAACTGGACTCTGCGTCACGGAGATTTTCGTCCCCCGATCTTTTTCCGACTCCACCGACAACCTCCACCCAATCTCCTGCGCCCGCTCGGACATGCCCGCCAGTCCCAAATGTCCGCGTTGATTGGACACTGTTTGCGGCTCAAATCCTTTTCCGTGATCTTCGATTTCCAACGAAGAAATTTTATCGTTCAATTTCAGACGAACCGTCGCTTCACGCGTCCCGCTATGTTTGATGATGTTGGTCAATGCTTCGTTGACAATGGCATACAGCCCCAGAGTCTCCGCTTCGGAGAATATCTTCTCGCCTTCAATTTCCAACGTAACCTGTAAATCATCCCGCGATTGACGTTCATCCGCCAAGCGTCGCAGGGAAGAGAGTAAACCTTCATCCGTGAGAGAGCGCGGCTTTAACTGTGAGACGAGAGATTGGATCTCGCGCAGGGCGTTCGCGGCGAGTTCCTCGAGGCGAAGCAACTGTCCCGAGGCGCGACCCGCTTCCCTGTCCAGCAAGAGGCGGGCAGATTGGGAGGCGAGGTTCATGCTGAAGACCGTCTGCGTGACCGAGTCGTGCAGGTCACGGGCGAGGCGATTGCGTTCGTGTTCCACCGCGAGGCTTGCCACCTGGTCGGCGTATCCCTGAAGTTGACGATGGGCGATCTGCAATTCGGTGAATGCGTTTTGATTCTGCGCGCGCGCCGATTCGGCTTTCAAGACCTGGTAGGCATAGCCGCCGAAAAGGAAACAAATGCCGCTGTACAATATCCCCATCGCCAGCCCAAAGAGTTGGCCTTGCTCGGAAAACTGCATGACGCTGAGAATGGCGATTGCAAAGGCGATGATCCACGCATACCCAGCCCGCCGACCAAAGAAAGCCACCGCGTCGAGACTGAGAGGGATGAAAAGCAGGTTGAAGAAATCCTCGTAGGTGGAGGCGTCCAACAACCAGACGGTGAGGACGGCTTGAAGAAGCAGGTAGACGGCTAGCGCATATCGGGAGGAAAAGGATGTGTGTTGGATGAGCCAGGTCTTGGCAACCAGAATCGCTGCATACACCGCGAGCAGACCCATCACCGCGCCAAACGCAGGCTTGCCCCAGAAGAACCCCGCGCCGCGCAAGGCGACCGCGGCGACGATCAGATAGACGCCTGCGGTTCGCATTATTTCCTGTCTGGCGAGGTTTCGCGGCGCAGGGCGTAAATGGCGGCTTGCGTACGGTCGTCCAGATTCAACTTGGCGAGGATGTTGCTGACGTGCGTCTTGACCGTCTTTTCACTGATGACGAGTTTCTCGGCAATCTCGCGATTATTCTTTCCGTCGGCGATGAGTTGCAACACTTCCTGCTCGCGCTCGGTCAAGCCGTCATCGGAGTTGGACGCGGGACGAGTTACGGTTGGCATTTCCTTCGCGGCGGCGACCGCCATCAATTTTTTGGCAACTTCGGGATGAAGTTGCACCTTGCCCTGATACGCCTCGCGCACGGCTTGTACTAATTCCGTCGGCGGAATATCCTTGAGCAAATACCCCTGCGCGCCCGCGCGAATAGCTGGCAACACTTTATCCTCTTCCCCGAAACTGGTCAGGATGATGACGCGCGAGTTTGGACTGGCTTCGATGATCTTGGGCGTGGCCTGCAACCCGTCCATTTCGGGCATGACCAGGTCGAGCAGGACGATGTCGGGTTGGGTTTGGCGCGCCAGTTCGACGGCTTCGCGTCCGTTGGCGGCCTCGCCCGCGACTTCGATGGGCAGAGCCGAAGCGTCCTGCAATTCCAGGAAGGTTCGCAGTCCCTGGCGCACCATGGCGTGGTCATCCACAATGAGGACGCGGATTTTCTCCCCCGAGGTTGAGTTAGTTTCGTTCATATCATCCATCCGAAGAGGATTCTGCAATTCAGGTTTGGGATGATTATAAACCTCCTGTCCTTTCTCCTCAGAATCAATCCCACAAAAACCGTGCCGCGTAGAAACGCAAAAGGGATTCCTGCGTAAGTGATTGTGATGAATACCAACCTGAAATCCACTCCCCTGCTGGCGGCTTCGATCACAAAAGCCGCCAGCAGTCAAACGTTTTACACGATCCGCTTCCTCGTGGACCGCGAGCGGGTCGCGGACGCGTATCGAGCGTACGCGTATTTCCGTTGGGTGGATGACTGCCTCGACGTTGAGTCCGCTGCGGAGGAGGAAAGAAGCGGATTTGTCCAGCGGCAGAAGTCGCTCCTCGAACGATGTTATCGCGGCGAATCCATCGCAGACGTGAATCCGCAGGAGCAGATGCTCGTCGAGTTGACCCGCAACGATGCCGAGAAAAATAGCGGCCTGCGCTCGTATCTTTTCAACATGATGGCGGTGATGGCGTTTGACGCGGAACGCCGCGGACGGCTGATCTCGCAAAGCGAATTGAACCAGTACACGCGCTGGCTCTCGGTGGCGGTGACAGAGGCCATGCACTATTTCATCGGGCATGACTGTTACGCGCCGCGCGATGAGACGCGCATGCTGGCCGTGGCCGCCGCGCACATCACCCACATGCTGCGCGATACGTTCGATGACGTTCAAGCGGGCTACTTCAACATCCCGCTTGAGATTCTCGAGGCCAGCCACGTCACGCCTCAGGATGTGCGAAGCGATGCGTACCGGGCATGGGTGCGCGGCAGAGTGCAATTGGCGCGATCCTATTTCGAGGCAGGCAGGGATTATCTCAATCGGGTGGCAAACCCGCGTTGCAGGCTGGCGGGTTACGCGTACATGGCGCGTTTCGAATGGCTGTTGGACACCATCGAGCGGGAAGAGTTTGTTTTGCGTCCCGCGTACGATGAACGAAAGAGTTTGAAAACAGGCTTGAAAATGGCGCGGCTCGCGCTGGCATCCACTCTGCATTGGCGCGGAGGAAGCGCTGCGCCTCAACCTGTGCCAGCGCCGACGCGTTCGGGAAGAAGAACATGAAAACCAAATCTGTGCTTGTGATCGGCGCGGGCGTGGGCGGAATTGTCGCCGCGACCCACCTTGCCAAACGCGGATTGAACGTGACCGTGGTGGAGAAAAACGATCATCCGGGAGGCCGTTGTGATCGCATCAGCCGCGACGGTCATCACTTTGATACGGGACCGACCCTGTTGGTGATGCCGTTGCTGTACGAAGCAGAGTTCCGCGCGTTGGGAACATCCATGCGTGAGGCGCTGGAATTGCAACGTGTTGACCCGACCTATCACCTGGTCTTCGACAACGGCAGTCAACTCGCGCTCACTTCAGACATGAAATCCATGCAGGAGCAACTTGAGTCGTTCGAGGTGGGAAGTTTTCAAGGGCTTCTGCGCTACATGACCGAAGGGCATCGTCATTACGATCTCGGCATGAAGAAACTCGTCCGCCGAAATTTTCGCACCGCCGCCGAGTTTTTCTCGCTCGGCAATTTGCCGCTTCTGGTTCAGGTCAAGCCACTGGCGAATCACTATCGCAACATGTCGGCATACTTCGATGACCCACGCCTGAAAGCCGCGTTCACATTTCAGGATGTGTACATGGGGCTGAGCCCATTCGAGGCGCCCGCCACGTTTTCGCTCATGTCATACACCGAACTGGCGCACGGCGTCTGGTATCCGCGCGGCGGGATGTATTCCGTCGTTGAAGCATTGATGAAACTTGCGCGTGAGGCGGGCGTGGAATTTATCTTCGATACGACCGTGGAAAAGATCGATGTCAACGGGACCAACGTCCGCGGCGTCAACTTGGAACACAATAATTATCTCGAAGCCGATATTGTTTTAGCAAATGCAGACTTGCCGTACGTTTATCAGAATCTACTTCCACAAGATGGGATGAACAAAAAGCTGGCGCGCAAGCGATTCTCCTGCTCGGTGATCAGTTTTTTCTGGGGGATGGATAAACCCTACGAGACTCTTACCCCTCACACCCTCTTCCTCGCCGACGATTACCGCGAAAACTTCGTGAGCATCATCCGTGACCTCGGCCTGCCCGCCAACCCCAGCCTTTATGTCCACGCCCCGACGCGACTCGACCCGTCCATGTCCCCGCGTGGACAGGATACATTGATTGCCATCGTCCCTGTCGGCCACATGAGCGAGAATGGCGAGCAAGCGAAGCAATCCTGTGGACAAGATTGGGGCGCAATTCGAGACGAGGCGCGTCAACATGTCTTCCGCCGTCTGGCGTCGTTGGGAATCAACGATGTTGAATCGCACATCAAGTTTGAAATGACCTACACGCCGCTTTCCTGGCGCAAGCGCTACAACCTGGTGAAAGGCTCCACGCACGGGCTCTCGCACACGCTGACGCAGTTGGCCTACTTCCGTCCGCACAATCGTCACGCGCGTTATCACAACTTATACTTCGTGGGAGCCAGCACACATCCTGGCACGGGCTTGCCTACGGCGATGGTTTCAGGGCGTTTGTCCGCCGAAAGGATTCTGGAAGACATCCGCACTGAAATATAGAAAGAAGCCCGACCTGTAACGGTCGGGCTTCTTTTTTCATTGGGTCAGCATCAACTCTGTTCGGCTTTCCCAAACAATCCTTTCTGATCGAACCACGGCTTAAGGATCAGCATCGCGCCGAGGACGATGAGCAGGAGCGCGCCGTCAAGGTCGAATTTGAAGAGCATTTGAGCGAGGCCGCCGACCAGGGCCAGGACGCCGAGGAAGGTGGTGAAGCCGCTCATCTTGAGGCCGTTGAAGTAGCGCGCCGCGTTCAGGCCGAGCAGAATCAGGCCAATGCCAAAGTCCCAGATTCCTTCGGGCAGGTTGACATTTTTCAGCAGGAACTGGCCGCCGAGCATGATGAGGAAGAGTCCCCAGAAAGCGGTTTCGAGATTTTTATTGAGCGCGGCCTTTGCGGGGTCAATGACAGGGGTGGTTTTGGGGGGTTGTTCGGACATTTTGGATTCTCCTTGTTGAGAATACGAGATCGAGTGTGGAAGGTTGTTATTTTGTCTTATCCAAATTTGAAAATTTCGGATTCCCCATAAATTATTGTAGCGCTTTTGGCGGACCAAATATCATCGGTATAATCGGACAGCCAGCCCATCCATCGCATTGCGGAGTCTCCATGAAATCAACCTACTCGCGCGGCTACGTCATCGCGCTCACCGCCACCGTCCTCTGGTCGTTCACGGGCATCCTCATCAGTTACCTCAGCAAGACCTACGCGCTTCCGTCCCTCGTGCTGGCCTTCTGGCGCGACCTTTTCCTTTCGATCGGCCTCGCCCTCATCTTTGCGTTGTTCAGCCGCGCGCGTTTTCATCTGGATCGTTCGCATTGGACATTCCTCGTCTTATATGGACTCACGCTGGCGGTTTTCAACTCGCTCTGGACGTTTTCGGTTCAATACAACGGGGCGGCGGTCGCGACCGTTTTGGCCTTTTCCTCCCCCGCGATGACGGCCATCTTAAGCAAGATCATCTTCAAGGAAAATTTCAACCGCGTCAAGATTCTCTCCATCGTCTTGAGTCTGCTTGGAACCTTCCTCGTCTCGGGCGCGCATGACTTTGCCAACTGGCGCGTCAATCCGCTCGGTATCACCTTCGGCCTGTTCACGGGACTCTTCTTCGCCTTCTACAATCTCGAAGGCAAGCGCGCCTCCGACCAATCTATTGATTCGTGGACGGCCCTGCTCTACAGTTTCGCCATCGCCACGTTCTTCCTCCTGCTCTTCAACCTCGCCGTGGACGGATTCTCCGGCAAGCTGCTCCTCTCCGACATGCTCTGGCTCGGCGATTCCGTCTCGGCCTGGGGTTTTCTCATCTTCCTTGCCATCGCGCCCACCCTCGGCGGCTTTGGACTCTACACCCTCAGCCTCCGCTATCTCGCGCCCACCGTCGCAAATCTCATCGCCACGCTCGAACCCGCGCTCACGTCCATTTGGGCGTACTTCCTGCTTCGCGAACAACTCAATTCCATTCAGTGGATCGGAAGTGTGATGGTCTTCACTGGAGTCATCCTGTTGCGCTGGGGCGATAAGACGGAATAAAAAAAGACTTCCGAAGTCAACGAAACCTCGGAAGTCTTTACGTCTTACTTTGCGACAGTCACTTGCACTGTGTCTCCTTGATCGGTCGCTTCGATCACGGTGACGGTCACGCCCTCCACGGTGACGGATTCGCCCACCGCCAGCGGGGACTTATAGCGATAGGGATCGCCGTCCAAAACGGGATACACGGCCAAGGTCCCATAGCCCGACGCGATGGTTGTATCCACCACGTAGACGAGCGCGCCTTCCTTGGATATCTTTTCGTCATATCCCAGCGCCCGCCGCGATTCGACGACCAGGATGCGGTTCACTCCAAGGGGGACGATCACCGCCTTCAAACCGCCTGCCATTTCAATGGCGGAGAGAGTCGTGGTCTGGTCGGCATCCAATTGACAGACGAACTGGTTATCGTCCAGCCAGCCCAGTTGCCAGCGCTCGAAGGCGAAAAACTCCATCGCGTCCCCGGCGGTGTAACCCATCGCCCCGAAACCGCCGACAAAGCGATGAATGTCATCGTAATTCGTGCCGTCCCAATCGTAGCCGTAGAGGTCGGGCAGGCCCATGGTGTGACCGCTTTCGTGATTGAGCCAGATGAAGCCCCAATTTGGAAAGTCCGCGGCGGACGTTACGCCGTTCGAGAAGACCTTGCCATCGGCTGAATAACCTTCACCCGGATTGGCGCCCAGGGCGGGACCAAATTCAACCGCGGTCGCCTCCGGCGGGACCATCACCACGACCGAGTCCGCGCTGGAAAAATCCACCTCGGGGTCCGCGAGGCGAACCGCTTCCTGAATAAATTCCAGGTGTCCATCGTAGGAACGGATCGCTTCGCCATAGTAGGCCGAGTCCTGACTCAGTCTCAGCCATTTCATGTGCGGCTCGAGAATCCAATTCATGCGCCCATAGGACACGGTGGAATAGAAATTTTCAGCGTTGGGCGAAAATTCGGAGAAGAATTGTTCTGGCGTTGTCGCGCCTGGCACATCGGCGAAATCGGCAAACAACACAATGGTTTTCACGTCGCCGAGGGAGGGCAACTTATAGTCGGCGGGCGGGAAGCCAAATCCCACGTTCGTGAACGCGACCGGCGCGGGCTTGCATTGCTTGATGATTTCGGGATCAACCGTAGACAGGGAGGTTGGAGTGAACGTGGGCAGAGGGATGGCGGTCTCGGTCGGCGCGAGGGCGAGAGTTGGCGCGGGCGTCTCGGCGGGAGGCGCAAGCGTGGGGGCTTGCGTTGGCTCCGCGGGCGCGCTTCCGCCACAGGCTGAAAGCAAAAGGGCAAATACGATCACGATAAATATCGAACGGTGAATTTTCATGGCAATCTCCTATTTGGTAAAAGTGGCTGGATTATATGCACATTTGTCAAATTGGATGCTTTCAGTCTTGATAGTCTGTAAAAAAAACGCGTCTTTGCGGACGCGTTTCTCAGCGGAGAGGGAGGGATTCGAACTTCATCCCCTGAATGGGGGCGCGGTGGAAATAAAAAAGCCTGACCATTCAAGTCAGGCTTTTAGCGGAGAGGGAGGGATTCGAATCCCATCCCCTTAATGGGGGCGCTCAGTGGGAAAAAATACCCCGATCATTCTTGATCGGGGTTAGCGGAGAGGGAGGGATTCGAACCCTCGGTGGACCGGAGCCCACAACGGTTTTCGAGACCGTCCCATTCAACCACTCTGGCACCTCTCCATATTTCGGTGTCACGTTCCACGTATCAGGTGTCAAGTGAGCGGCGCAGATTATAACCGAAAAAAATTAGCAAACGTGGGGCGGATTGGCAATCCACTTTACAGTTCCGCGCTGCTGTGCATTTCAGGATACTCCGCTTGACGGATGCCGACATCGCGCAATTTACCCTGCAAGATCGAAGCGGGCTTTTCCTCCCCGTGGACAAGGAATACTTTCCGCTTCTTGCCATTCCCCGCCAGCGCGTATTGCATCAACAAGTCCTGGCCGGCGTGGCCTGAGAGTCCGCCGATCGTGGAGACTTCGGCGCGCACGTTATAAATTTCGCCAAAAATCTTCACCTGCTTTTCGCGTTCGGCCAATCGGCGTCCCAGCGTTTCGGGCGCTTGCCACGAGACGATGCAGATGGTGTTATTGGCGTTTTCGATGTTGTTCTTCAAATGGTGCAGGATGCGTCCCGTCTCGGCCATGCCCGAAGCGGAGATAATGACCATCGGCTCGCGGCGTTCGTTCAGCGCCTTCGACTCCTCCACCGATCGGACGTAGGTCAGCCGCTCAAAGTCGAGGGCGGGGTGGCGGTTCTCGCGGACAAACGTGCGCGTCTCCTCGTCGAAGGTGTCGGCGAAGCGCTTGAACACGTCCGACGCGTTCACGGCCAGCGGGCTATCCACATAGACGGGCATCATCTTTATACCGTCTTCGTGCATCATCGTGTTCAGCCAGTAGACGAGCTCCTGCGTGCGTCCCACCGCGAAGGCGGGGATGATGACCTTGCCGCCGCGTTCCTGCGTGCGCCGCACCACTTCGCGAAACTCCTCATACGCGAGTTGCGGACCGCGATGCGGCTTGTCGCCGTAGGTGGATTCCATCAGGAGGAAATCCGCGTCGTCGGGCAAAATGGGATCGCGCAACAGCGGAAGATGATAACGCCCAATATCGCCCGAAAACCAGAAGCGGACTTTGCGACCCTTCTCGGTCAACTCCAACGACATGGCCGCCGAGCCGAGAATGTGTCCCGCTTCCACGAAGCGCGCTTTCACGCCAGGGGCTGGCTCGAACTCCTCGCCATAATTCTTCGGCACAAAATTTTCCGAGACGGCTTCCGCATCCTGTTGCGTATAAAGCGGCTCGATCAAAGGCTCGCCGCGCGCCCGTCGCTTCTTGTTTAAATATTCCGCGTCCGATTCCTGGATGTGACCCGAATCGCGCAACATCACGTCGGTCAACTCGGCGGCGGGTTTTGTTAAATAAATCGAGCCTTTAAATCCCTGCTTCACCAAATTCGGCAAATTGCCGCAGTGGTCAATGTGCGAATGGGAGAGGATCATCGCGTCCACAGAACGCGGGTCAAATTTAAAACTTCGGTTGCGGGCAAAAGACTCGTCGCGTTTGCCTTGATACAGCCCGCACTCCAGCAGAAGTCGCGAGCCGTTGATTTCGATCAAATGTTGCGAGCCAGTCACCGTATGAGCCGCGCCATGAAAGTGAATACGCATTTCAGCCTCCTAAAACTTTTAAAATTTGTTCGCCATATTGCGCCAGCCGCGTGGGGGACGTTTCGAGAATCGATTTCATGTCATGCCCGCCGCGCTCGGCCAGCGCATTCAAAAACGGCCGCGGCAGGACGATATCCGACTCCACGCCCATCTGCATGGCGACTTTTTTGCGCCACTCTTTGAGCGCGTCCAACCGACGAAGAACCGCGTCATCTGGACGTTGGGCGGGCCTGCGCTTCACGAGCGGAGCCGCCGCGCCCCTCCCCACCGCCGCGAGGACTTCGCCGCCCCAGCGCGCCGCCTGTCTCTCGCTTAGCATGTCGGCCACTTCCTTCTTCGTCTTCGGGACAGCGCGCGCGATGGCGAAGAGCTTGTCCTCGCCGATGACCTTGAACGGCGGGCGATCGAGTTTGGCGGCGATCTTTTCGCGCAGGTTGGTCAGTTCGCGTAAAATCGTCAACTCGCGCAAATTCAAATCGCGGCGATTGGCGTAGCGCTCCCATGGTTCGGGCGTCTCGGCCGCGACTTCCCCGTTCGCCCAGCAGAGGCGATGGAAGTCTTCGCGGGCGAGTTCCCCGCGTCCCTTTTCTTCAAGTTCGCGCTGGAGCGCGTCGCGCAACGGGATGAGGTAACGCGTGTCGAAGCGGGCATACTCCAGCAGGTCACGCGCGAGCGGACGCGCCCCCCAGTCCGCTTTTTGGAAGCGTTTGTCCACGATCACGTTGAAATATTTTTCGAGGGCGGCGTCCAATCCCACTTTTTCAAATCCCAAAATCCGTTCGGCTTGCATGGTGTCGAAAATGTTCGCAAAGGTAAAACCAAAATCGCGGCGCAGGCAGAGGATGTCATACTCTGCGGCGTGGAAAATTTTTTCGATGCGCGGATTGGCAAAGATAGGCGCGAGCGGATCAAGATCGGCCAGCGCGAGCGGGTCAACGAGATAGTCGTTCTCTGGCGTGGAAAATTGGATGAGGCAGACCTGCTCGCGGTAGGCGTGGAGCGAATTGGATTCGGTATCCACCGCGACGCGCGTTTGACTTGCGAGCGCGTTTGTCAGCGATTCGAGCGCGGAACTTGTTGCCACCCAAACAGGCGGAAGGAGACGGTCAGACATGCGGGCGATTATACCCCTCTCACCTTCTCCATCACCAATGCGTCGGCGCGGTCTTTGTAATAGGCGCGCCAAATGTCCACGCGCTGGTATCCATGCGTTTCGTAAAGTCGAAGCGCGGAGACGTTGTCGGTGCGGAGGCAGAGGCGGACGCGCGCGGCGGTCAATTTTGATTCGCAGGCGTCGAGCAGGGCGCGCCCCACTCCCTGCTTTTGATATTCAGGGAGGACGGCGATGGTGGCGATCCACGACAGGCCTTGGTCGCGCGTATCGCCCGCCACAAAACCGATCATGCGGCCATTGTCCACGGCTTTTAATCGGATCACATCTGGAAAGGTCAATACCGCCATCAGGTCGAGCAGCGGCCAGGCATCATGGTCGAAGCAGGCTTGTTCGATACGGCGCAGCGAGTTGATATCCAGGAGGGAGGCGGGAAGGATTTGCATGAGGGGATGAGAGAATAGAAAACAGAGAGTAGATAATAGAGACCTCCCGAAACGGGAGGCCTCTATTTTACTCGGTTACGCAATACGCATTACGCAATACGTTACGCTATTTGCTCTTCACGAAGTTCTCGATCATGCTGGTGAATTCCATCGGGAAGATGTACTTGGTGGACGGACCATTGCCCATTGACTTGAGCGTTTCGAAGTATTGAAGCGTCATCGTCTTCTGGTCAATCAACTTGGCCGCGGCGAAGATGTTGTTGAGGGCATCCGCGTAACCTTGCGACCGCAGAGCCTGCGCCTGGCGCTCACCTTCGGCGCGCAGAATATTGGACTGCTTCTCGCCTTCCGCAGTCAGAATGGCGGCTTGCTTTGTGCCTTCCGCGCGGTTGATGGCGGCGGCCTGATCGCCCATGGACTCGGTCACGAGCGCGCGGCGGACGCGCTCAGCGGTCATCTGGCGATTCATCGCTTCCTGTACCTCGCGAGGAGGAATAATTTCGCGGATTTCCACGTTGGTCACTTTCACGCCCCAGCGTTCGGTCACTTCGTCGAGGCGGGTGCGGAGCAGGGTGTTGATATGCTCGCGCTGGGACAGCACGTCGTCCAGCATGATGCCGCCAATGACGGCGCGCAGCGTGGTGGTGGCCATGCCTTGCGCCGCGACTTCAAAGTTGCCCACCTGCAAAACGGATTCCGCAGGATCGAGCACTTTGTAGTACCACAGGAAGTCAATCGAGATCGGCGCGTTGTCTTTGGTGATCGAGACCTGGTGCGGAATCTCGCGCACCTGCTCGCGCAGGTCGGCGCGGACGGCCTTGTCAATGATAGGGATGAGCAGGATCAGGCCAGGGCCGCGCGTGCCAACGCACCGTCCGAGGCGGAAGACGACCAGGCGTTGGTACTCGGGGACGATTTTGATGGCGTTGGTGAGGAAGATGAACAGGCCTCCGCCAACGATCAAAACCGCGCAAAGAATATAAATGAGATTGTCCATTCGATTCTCCTTGTGATGATGGTGTTATTTGTTCGACGAATCGGATTCCACTTCGAGGATGAATCCGTCCCTCGCAATAACCTTGACTTGCCTACCCGCGGGGATAGGCGACTTACTGCGCGCGCTCCACAATTCTCCCGCCACCTGCACCGAGCCTTCGTCGTGGACGCGCGTCTTGGCTTCGCCCACCTGTCCCACCAACGCGGCCAAGTTATGCGTCGGCGGCGCGAGCAACGCCAGCGCCGATTTGCGGACGGCGATCCACACGAACGCGGCGTACATCAAAGACGCGGCCAGCGCGATGAAGGGGTTCACGCCAGGAATGTACCACTTCTCGCCCAGGAACAGATACGCCGAGCCGATGACCAATCCGATGATCGAAAGCGCGAGAAAGACCTCCCGCTTCGGCTTGCGGATGGCGTACACAAACGGCACAACGCTCACGAGAATGAGGATCAGCGCCCACAGGTTGAAATCAAGTTGGGTGATGGCGTAGCCTGCCAGCAACAGGCAGAAGAACGCGCCGATTTCCAAAGCGCCCGTCCCAGGCGTGACGAGCGCCAGCAGGCCAAGTAATGTCCCCACCAGCAGGAGCAGATACGCGAGATTGGGATCTAACAAAATGTTCATGGCATCTCCTCTTACACAGCCATTATACAACCAAATGATTTTGTCCCCTTACTTGGGCAGGCCGATTTTATGCGATTCTTACGCATGGCAGTCGCATGGCAAAAGGTTCCCAAGCGCAAGAAAGGCCAATCTTGGGAAGGCTGTATAATGGGCGGGAATTTGCCCCCACCCGACATTAATCCCCCTCCCCCATTTCCGCCTGAATTTCGGCGGAAATGGGGGAGGGACGGGGAGGGGGTTAGGAGCCTCCATTGAACTTCAACACCCTCTGCGTCATCGGCCTCGGCTACATTGGCCTGCCCACCGCGTCCACCTTCGCCGCGCACGGCGTAAACGTCCTCGGCGTGGACATCAACGAAGCGATCCTCGCCACCCTGCGCAACGGCGACATCCACATCCACGAACCTGGCCTGCGCGAAGAATTTCAGTCCGCGCTCAAAACGGGACGTCTCACCTTCGCGTCCACGCCCGCGCCCGCCGACGCGTTCATCATCGCCGTGCCGACTCCCTTTTACGAGGGCGAGCTCGGCGAAGCGAACGGCGTCCAATTCAAAAAAGCGGACATGCGCGCCGTGACCTCCGCGGCCGAATCCATCGTCCCCCACTTGCGGAAAGGGAACCTCGTCGTGCTAGAGTCGACGTCTCCGCCGCGCACCACCGTGGACCTCGTCCGCCCCATCCTTGAGCGTTCCGGACTTTTGGCCGGCCGCGACTTTCATCTGGCCTACTCTCCCGAACGCGTCCTGCCAGGGCAGATCTTGCGCGAGCTGATTGAGAACGCGCGCGTCATCGGCGGCGTCACTCGCGAATCCGCGCAGGCCGGACGCGACCTGTACGCGACCTTCGTAAAGGGACAGATCATCCAAACCGACGCCACCACCGCCGAGATGGTCAAACTGATGGAAAACACCACCCGCGACGTTAACATCGCCCTCGCCAACGAGTTTGCGCGTCTCGCCGATAAATTCGGCGTGGACGTCTGGGAGGCCATCTCCATCGCCAGCCTGCACCCGCGCGTCAAAATTCTCTCCCCCGGCCCCGGCGTCGGCGGACATTGCATCAGCGTGGATCCGTGGTTCTTCGTCGAGTCCGCGCCTGAACTCACGCCGCTCATCTATCATGCGCGCATCGTCAACGACGGGCAACCGCGTCAGGTGGTGGAACTCGTCCGCAAGGCCGCGGGCGCGCTCAAAGGTCAGAGGATCGCCGCGCTCGGTCTCGCGTACAAACCCGATGTGGACGACCTGCGCGAAAGTCCCGCGGCGGAAGTTGTCCACCTGCTCCAAAAAGAAGGCGCGCTCGTCAAAGCCTTCGAGCCGTTCAAACCCGAAGGACTGCCGGACATGGAATGTGTCCCCACGCTCGAAGCCGCCGTCAAAGATGCGGACGTCATCCTCCTGCTCGTCAACCACACCGACTTCCGCGCGTTGACTCCCGCCGCGCTTCGTCCGCTCACCGCCGCAAAAATTTTAGTAGACACCGTCAACGGCTGGGACGGGCGCGATTGGGATGGGGCGGGATTCAAGTTGCATCGGTTAGGCGTAAATAAATAGACAGGTACAAACGCAGTACGCAATACGTACTACGTAGTACGTATTGCGTATCTCACACCCGCCCCCCCTTTATCAATGAAAAAAATCCTCCTCACCCTCCTTCTCCTCCTCACCGCCTGCGCGCCGCCCGCGCCTCTGCCCACGCCAACGCCACAGCCGACGATTGCCCCCACGTTGACGCCCACTGCCCTGCCCACGTTGACGCCCACGCCGACCATCGTCCCCACGGCCACGCAGAATCCCGACCCCGCTACGTGGACAAAGGAGGAGGTGCGCGCCAATCACGAGTTGGAGCGACTCGCCTATCTCGCCGAGCAGGGACCCGCGGCATCCATCCCCGCGCTCGAATATCACGGCGATAATTATCGGATTCCGTTTGGCGCGGCAGTGGTGGAACTCAGCCCCGAGAAATTTGAAGAGCAGATGGCCTGGTTCCACGAAAACCGCGTCCACGCGGTGACGGGCGAGGAACTGCGCGACTGGCTCAACAGCACGATCGAACTCCCCGCTCGCTCGGTCATCCTGACCTTCGACTTGGGCAACAACGGCGTGAACAGCGTGCCGCGCATGCTCGAAGTCTTTCGCAAATACCAGATGTTTGGACTCTTCACCATCACCCACTATGGCATGGACGCTGGCTCTTCCGTTCTTTGTCCCGATGACCGCTGTTGGGAAGCCTACCGCGCCGCGCACAACTCGGGCTACGTCACCATCGGCACGCACACCATCAGCCATCAGGATTTTTCTTTGATTAGCAAGGAAAAAGGTCTGGCCGAATTGACCGAGTCCAAGCGCATCATCGAGGAGAAGATCGGGGACGGCTGTGACGTCTTCCTGCTGACCTGGCCGCTCGAAGCCGTCCCCTCGTGGGCGAAGGAACTCAAAACCATCGGCATCGAGATCGCCTTTGGCGGTAACACCTACCCCATCCTGCAAAACGCGGCCTGGCAAAATAAACCCGAAGACTGGTACAAACTCCCGCGTATCCTCCCGCCCAACAGCGACGGCATCTCCGGCCGCCCCGGCGGAAAAACGCTGGAGGAAATCATGAAGATGTATACTGCTTCGTGGGAGTGAGCAGATTGAAATCCTGAAGTTCTACTTCAGAATATCTCCCTCATTCCGAAAGTAGAACTTTCGGAATCCTTATCACCATCAATAAAAAATCGTAAATCGGCAATCGTAAATGAGAATCCTCTCCGTATTTGGAACCCGCCCCGAAGCCGTGAAAATGGCTCCTGTGGTTCAACAACTGGCGCAGACGCCAGGCATCACCTCGCGCGTCTGCGTCACCGCACAACACAGGCAGATGCTCGATCAGGTGTTGGACTTGTTCGACATTCAACCAGATTACGATCTCAATCTGATGCGCGACGACCAATCCCTCGCGGAACTCAGCGCGGCCATCTTCACGCATCTCGACCCCGTCATCGCGGACTTCCAACCCGATTGGATTCTCGCGCAGGGCGACACGACCACCGTCGCGATCGCGTCCCTGCTGGCCTACTATCGCCGCGTCCGCTTCGGACATGTGGAGGCGGGACTCCGCACCCGCGACAAGTGGCAACCCTTCCCCGAGGAGATCAACCGCCGCGTGGCCGGCGCCGTAGCAGACCTGCACTTCGCCCCCACCGAATGGGCGCGCCAAAACCTCCTCCGCGAAGGCGTGGACGATGCCCTCATCAAAGTGACCGGCAACCCAGTCATCGACGCGTTGAATCTCGTCGCGCAACAACCGGAGCCGCCTGAGATTGCATCTCTTCTCAACCGTCTCACTCCAAGTTCCGTCACTGCGAGGAACGAAGCAGTCTCCTCTGCGGGGCGGGGATTGCTTCGGGAAGAACACCCTCGCAATGACGGAGTAAGTCGGATTGGCAATCCGACCTACAAAAAACTCATCCTCGTCACCGCCCATCGGAGGGAAAACTTCGGCCAACCGCTTGAAGACATTTGCGAAGCGCTCAAACAACTAGCCGCCCGCGGAAATGTGGAAATCGTCTGGCCCGTGCATCTCAACCCCAACGTGCAGGAACCCGCCCACCGTCTGCTCGACGGCGTGGCGCACGTCACCCTCCTGCCGCCGCTCGATTACCTGCCTCTCGTCCACCTGATGAAGCGCGCCAAACTCATTTTGACCGATTCGGGCGGAATCCAGGAGGAAGCGCCCGCCTTCGGCATCCCGGCCCTCGTCCTGCGCGAAGTGACCGAACGGCCGGAGGGCGTGGCCGCGGGCGTGTTAAAACTCGTCGGAACGGCCACCCCGCGCATCGTCGAGGAGGCGAAGCGGCTTTTGGACGACCCGTCAGAATACGAGAAGATGGCGCGGGCGTCGAATCCGTATGGCGATGGTCATGCCGCGGGGCGAATCGTGGAAGCCCTCCTGGAGTTTTCCCGTTAGCGCTTTGTAATGTTCATAAAAAGCAATTTAGGTATAATCAAAATCGTGAAGACACGCCTGCTCGGGATTTTGATTGCTTTGTCCCTGTTACTTTCAACAGGGACGTCCGCGTTCGCCCAAGAACCCGACCCCCAATATTTTGAGCAGACCGGCCATTACGTGGGCGGCGAGTTTCTGGCCTACTACCGAAGCGTCTCCAACGCCACCACCACGCTGGGCTACCCAATCACCGAAGTGGTCAGCAAAAACGGGCAGACCATCCAATACTTCCAGCGCGGCCGCATGGAATTGCACCCCGAACTGGCCGCCGGCCAGCGCGTGAAACTGACGCCCATCGGCGCTGAAATGTATCGCAAAGGCGAGCAACTCAGCATTTTCAACCCGTTCGCCTGCCGCTACTTCCGCCAAACGGGCTTCTCGGTTTGCTACGCCTTCCTCGATTTCTACAACCAGAACGGCGGCGAGGAGCGTTTCGGCCAGCCTATCTCGCCCTTTGAATATCGCAACGACCTGATCGTGCAATATTTCGAATACGCCCGCTTTGAATGGAAATATTCCACAGATGAAGGCCAGCGCGTCTCGCTCGCCGATATCGGGCGCGAATACTTCGACTTCCTGCAAGAACCTGCCATCTGGCTGAAATCGCCCGAAGGCGACCCAAGCCCCCGCGTGATCAAACTGCAAACCCAGGCCTTCGTCTGGAAAGCCGTGGCCCTCGCCAACGACAACCAACTGGTCTACATCATCGTCCAGGATCAAAACCTGCAACCCGTGATCAACGTGCAAGGCACAGCGGTGGTGAAATGGCCCGATGGCACAAATTCCACTCAACCCTTCTTCACCAACACCAGCGGCGTGGGCATCGTCCCGCTCACGTTCACCAACCAACCCTACGGCAAAACCGTCATCATCGAAATCACGGTCACAAAAGACGGGCTGACCACCACCACAACCACGTCCTTCCGAATTTGGTACTAAAAATTTCCGTCACTGCGAGGAGGGCGGTTTTCCCGACGAAGCAGTCTCCTCACCACATAGGGGATTGCTTCGCAAAAACCGCTCGCAATGACGGATATACGGTGGAAATTTTTTTATAAACTGAACACGGGCCCGTCATCGCAGGCCAAAACCAGCCCCTTCCCCACTTCGACAGAACAGACGCCACAGCGCGCCAGACCTCCACACGGCATGGGCGTGACGATTAAAACCTGCGCCTCACGCGTGACGTTTGGCCGGCCGCGCCCGTGGACGCGTTCGCGCCACCCCGCGCGGCTCGCGACCAGAGCCAGGTAATCAGCCCACTGCGCGATCTCGTCCAACGCGGTCAGCGGACGAATCTCCACATTGGCGGGAATATCTTCGGGCGGGTTATCGCAGACGAGGACAATGTCCGCGCCCTGCTTCTCCGCGAGCGGAATGAGTCCCAGCAGGTAGGCGGGGCTAACGTCTAGCGCGGCCAGCGCCACCCGCCGCGCGTTGCCAGGGATGGCGAATCCGCGCCCGAGCGGCCCACGCAGAGAGAGGGACGCGCCCGCCGTCCACGCGCTGGGTAGCGACGAGGCCGCGTAAAACCCGTCGTTGGCAATTCCCGCCGAAAACACCGCGACCGCCAGCGGGTCGTCCGAGGCGGGCAAGTACGCGAGCAAGTACTGCCCCGGCGCGGGGACGAGCTTCGCGGCGCAGGCAATCCGCGCGGCGGCGCGGCGTCCATCCAACATGCGTTCGAGAATTTTTCCTTCGGGCATGGGCAAATATTAACACGGTTATTACAGAGGGACAAGCGGGAGGCGTTATAATGCCGTCATCGTCGTTATTTCAAATGGAGAAAAAATGTCAAACCAAAATTTTGCCAATCGTGGACGGTTAAACCCCCGCATTTGGATCATTCCTGCGGCGCTATTTGCCATTGTCGTGCTTTTGTCTTCAACCTTTGTATTCCTGCAAGCCGACGAATATGGCATCGTGAAATCTTTTATCCAACCGAATGGCTATCGAAAAGAGGCGGTTGGCCCGGGTCTTCACCTGATCATCCCATTCATCGAGACCGTGCAAAAGTATTCGGTCGCGAGCCAGACCTACACCATGTCTTCGACCAGTAGCGAGGGCGCGGTCCAGGGTGACGATTCCATTCAGGCGCGTACAAAAGACGGCCAGCAAATTTCCATCGACGCATCGGTCATTTACGCG
The DNA here is from genome assembly GCA_016234485.1 of Chloroflexota bacterium. Lineage (GTDB taxonomy): Bacteria > Chloroflexota > Anaerolineae > Anaerolineales > Villigracilaceae > Denitrolinea. The sequence continues at coordinate 236,556 of JACRBL010000029.1, read as the reverse complement.
ATTGATCCCAACAAATTGATCCAACTGCATATCACCTGGCAGAATCGCTATGAAGAGATGGTTGTGCGCCCAGTGGCGCGTGCCGCCATTCGTAATGCGGTTTCGCAATTTGGCGTGGAAGAAATCGTCAGCAGTAAACGCGGGGAATTGGAAATTGCCATCCGCGAAGAGATCAAAGCGAGTTTTGCCCAAAATCACATCATTATGACCGACTTCCTGCTTCGCAATATTCGGTTCAGCGACGAGTACGCCGCCGCGGTGGAACAGAAGCAGATCGCGGAACAGCAGGCGCAACAGGCCAAGTTCGTGGTGGAGCAGAAACGCCAGGAAGCCGAACAAGCCCGCCAGGTGGCGCAAGGCCAGGCCGACGCGGCGGTGATCTCGGCCAAGGGCTCGGCGGAAGCCCGTCTCATTCAGGCCGAGGCGGAGGCCAAGGCCAACGAGTTGATCGCGGCTTCGCTGGTAGGCCATCCCGAATTGCTGACGTATTTATACATCAGCAAACTCGCGCCGAACATCACGGTGATGTTACTCCCGAGCGGCGCGCCGTATATCCTGCCGCTGGGGGAGATGATTCCGCAGTAATCGGTGATCAGTTTTCAGTGATCAGTATCGTTCTGCCAGCAGTTGAACTGCTGGCAGTTCGGCACGATTTGCCAAGCAAATCGAACTGCCGAACAACTCCAAGCAAAGAGGTCGGTGAGCGGGAGCCGCTGACCGACCTCTTTTATTGAGGAACCGTGAATTCGCATTTTCCCTCTGGCAAGCAAATCCGTTTGACGAGCCTTTCGGCCTGCGCGGGCTGAGCGTCGAAACTAGGCGCGGACGCGCTGGCGCAGGTTCTGCGCCCCATGCAGAAACTATTCAACCCCGCAGACTTCCCCGACCTGTTGGTGGGACTCGACAGTCCCGACGACGCGGCGGTCTGGCGGTTGGATGAAACGCGGGCGCTGGTCGTCACCACAGATTTCTTCACCCCCGTGGTGGACGATGCCTACGACTACGGCTCCATCGCGGCGGCCAACAGCCTCTCGGATATTTACGCGATGGGCGGAAAACCTTTTCTCGCGTTGAACGTGGCCGCCATGCCCGACAAACTGCCCGCGGAGGTGACCGCGGAGATCTTCCGCGGCGGCGCGGAGAAGACGCGCGAGGCGGGCGTGGTCATCGCGGGCGGACATACCGTCAAGGACGACGAGCCGAAGTACGGACTCGTGGCGCTCGGCTTCGCGGACCCGCAACGGATGCTGACCAAAAGCGGCCTGCGCGCGGGCGACGCGTTGGTCCTCACCAAGCCGCTCGGCTTCGGCGTGGTGACAACCGCCCTGAAACGGGAGCAGGCCGAAGGTCCAGATGTGAGCGAAGCGGTGGAGTGGATGAAGCGGCTGAACAAGTCCGCGTCGGAGTTGGCGGTCGAGTTCAGTCTGCGCGGCGGGACGGACATCACGGGCTATAGTCTGCTCGGCCACGCGCTCGAGATGGCAAAGGCGTCGGGCGTGGCGCTTCGTTTTGAATTTGAGAAAATCCCTTTCATAAACAGCGCGCGCAAATACGCGCAGATGGGGACATTCCCCGGCGGCGCGTTCGATAATCGTTCGTTTTATCGGGCTGACGTGACATTCGCGAAAAAATTGGACGAACCCTCCGAGATGTTGCTCTTCGATCCGCAGACCAGCGGCGGATTATTGCTGGGCGTGCCGCAAGAAAAACTTTTCGCGTTCATGAAACGGGCAGAGGAAGCGGGTCAGCCCATTTGGGCGGTGGGAGAAGCGCGAAGCGGCGCGGGCATTGAAATAGGATAGAATGTAGAGAACCTTCCCAAAAAAAATTTGGGACACATAACGAGGAGCATCCTTTAGGACAAGCAAGTATGGAAGAAATCCCCATAGAAATTGATTTAAACGCGGGGCTGATCGCTATTGCAGTTTTGTTGTTGTTGAACGGCATTCTGGCAATGGCCGAAACCGCCCTGCTCTCTGTACGCAAAGCGCGACTGCATCATCAAAGTAATGAGGGGGACGCCCGCGCAGGCGCAGTTCTCAAACTCACCGAGAATCCAAATCAGTTTCTGTCCGTGATCCAGATCGGCATCACATCCATTGACCTGTTGATCGGCGCGCTGACAGGCGCGACGCTGGGCGTGTGGATTGACGGACAGTTGGAGCATTATCCCGCGCTCGCGCCATACAGTTCCATGATCAGCCTCCTGGTGGGCATCCTGCCCGTCACGTATCTTTCGCTGGTATTGGGCGAACTGGTTCCGAAACGTCTCGCCATGCGTTCGCCTGAGCGCGTCTCGGCCGCGGTGGCGGGACCGATGCTATTTTTCGCGAAGATATTTTCGCCGTTCGTGAAACTGCTCAGTTTTTCCACGGATGGGATTTTGCGCCTGCTGGGCATTCGCCCCAGCACGGAGCCGCCCGTTACCGAGGAGGAATTTCAGGCGCTGCTCGATCAGGGGCGACAGGCGGGCGTCTTTGAAGAATCGGAGCAGGACATGATCGAGGGCGTGTTCAGCATCGGCGACCAGCGCGTCTACTCGTTGATGACGCCGCGCACTGAGATCGTCTGGCTCGAAGTGGACGATGCGCCCGAGGAGATCCGCGCCAAGATCGCGAGCTGTTCCTTCTCCCGCTTCCCCGTCCGCGACGGCTCGTTGGACAACGTGGTGGGCGTCGTCCGCGCCCGCGATCTTTTGCTCACCAACCTGGCGGGCGAAAAGATCAATCTGAAACACAATTTGCATCCCGCCATTTACATCCCCGAATCAGCGGAGGCTTCGCAGGCGCTGGAAATGTTCAAGGGCGGCAAAGCCGAGTTGATGCTGGTGGTGGACGAGTTCGGCTCGGTGCAGGGACTCATCACCCTGAATGATATTCTCTCCGAGATCGTGGAAGGCATTGGCACAGGCGAACCGCAGGCCACCCAACGTCAGGATGGCTCGTGGCTTTTGGACGGCATGTTACCCGTGGACGATTTCAAGGAAATCTTCAACCTGCGCGATCTACCCGAGGAGAGCGATTACGAAACCCTGGGCGGCTTCGTGATGTTCTCGCTGGGACGCATCCCGCAGACCGCCGATCGTTTCGAGTGGAACGGGATGCAATTCGAAGTGATGGACATGGACGCCCGCCGCGTGGATAAGGTGCTGGTGACGACGTTGAGCAAACCTGTCGCGGCGAAGGAGGAGGAGAAGTAGAACGTGTTGCGCCCTGTTCTGGGCGGCTGGAAGTCGCACCAACGTTTACGAAGCCGACCTTCGTCGGCTGACTTTGCAAGCGTAGTGGCGATTTCAATCGCCAAACGATCGGCATGAAAAAGGAGAAGCATGAGCGCCTACGTTATCGTTGATGTCGAAGTGACCGATCCCGAAGGATACAAGGATTACATCCAGGCCGCGCCGCCAACAATCGCGATCTATGGTGGACGTTATATCGCCCGCGGCGGCGCGACGGAAACGCTCGAGGGCGAGTGGCAGGCGAAACGACTGGTTATTCTGGAATTTCCCACCGCGGAACAGGCCAGGGCATGGCTCAACTCTCCCGAATACGCGCCCGCGCGCGCCTTGCGGCACAAATATGCGAAAACGAACATGGTTCTGGTGGAAGGCATCGCGCCTTAAAGAACGCTAATTTTTCGATGGTATAATCCCGCCCCGTATGAGTCCCGAAACTGATTCCAAGAAAACAAAGATCTGTCCCACCTGCGGAACGCGCTTGAGCGAGAACGCCACGCGCTGTCTCGTATGCGGGACGGAGTTAACGGCCAAAGCCGCCGCGCCCGCCAAAAAAGCGGAGAAGCCCGCCTCCACATTGCAGGCGGCGCGCATGCCCGAAGTCACGCTCAGCCTGCCTGCCGCGCTCGGCGCGGGAGTGGTGGTTCTGCTGATTGGCATGATCGTCGTGTATTTCGCGTTGCAGACTGGCGCCTTTGGAAAAGAAATTGTGGAGGCAACTGCCGTCCCCACTGCCACAAACACCGCCACCGCCACGGCCACCGCCACAGAATTCGCCACCTTCACGCCCTCGCCTACGTTCACGCCCCTGCCGCCCTTTGATTACACCGTCGCGGCGGGCGATACCTGCGGCGGCATTGCCTTCTCGTTTGGCGTTTCGGTGCAAAGCATCATCATCCAAAACAACCTCGACGCGCAATGCACCACCCTGCGCATCGGACAGACGATCAAAGTCCCCTACCCCACGCCCACGCCGCCTCCGCCGCCCACCAGCACGCTGGAACCCGCCGCGGCCACACAGGATGCGTGCGACAAGGCCCGTTACACCGTCCAGGCCAACGACACGCTCTCGAGCATCGCGGCCAATTACAACGTCTCGATGGCGGACATCCGTGTCTTCAACAACCTGCCCACCGACGTGGTGCAACTTGGGCAAACGCTTCTGATTCCTCTCTGCAAGCGCGCGCCCGATCCCAACCAGCCGACTCCCACCGCCACGCCTCCGCCACCCTACCCCGCTCCCAGCCTGCTCCTGCCGATTGACGGCGCGGCCTTCACCCTCGCGCACGATGTCGTCACCCTGCAATGGGCCTCGCTCGGAACCCTGCGCGACGGCGAAGCGTACCAGGTCATCATCGAAGACGTGACCGCCGACAACGGCCACCGCATCGTGGACTATGTGACCGACACCAGTTACATTATCCCTGTCACGTTCCGACCGAACGACAATATCGCGCACATCATGCGCTGGTGGGTCGTCCCCGTCCGCCAGACTGGGACGGACGACCAGGGCGAGCCCATCTGGACCCCGGCGGGCGCGGCCAGCGAGAAGCGCGACTTCACCTGGACGGCCACCACCATCCAGCCGACGCCAGCGCAGTAATCACTGAATTTTGAAGAACGATAGTCACTCGCTTTCCGTCATTGCGAGAAGGGCGTTCTTCCCGACGAAGCAATCTGTCGGTCGTAGGGAGGGGATTGCTTCGCAAAGAGCGCTCGCAATGACGGCAGGATGAGTTATTATTTTTCAAACGCCAGTAACTGCCTTAATCAAAAGTTCCCGTCGAGCGTTGACGGGAACTTTTGATTCGATGATTGACAGTCCAGTTTTTCGGACTATACTAACGAAAACTTATCGGTAAGGAGAAACCCATGGAGCGCTTTATCATCCTTTCGCCGCACACCGCGGAAGACTGCGACAAGGTCATCAAGGCAATCCACGCCGCAGGCTATCTGCATCATTTTGAGTGGGGATGCAAAGACCAGGACCACACCGGTTACGCCATCATCGAAGCCGTGAATCACGACCATGCAAAACAGATCGTGCCGTGGTTTATTCGCGAGAAGGCGAAGATCGTGAAACTGGTCAAGTTTGGCAAGAGACTCTCACGCATAGCCCCGAACTTAATTCAAAGATTTAGGAAAACGCTCCGCGTCGCACGTACGTGGCTCTGGCGCTATTTTTTCCTTAACATCCACACCCACGCGCCAAGCGCGCCGAGCATTTGCCCGAGCAAGACCAGACCGACGAGCGCGCCGCCGTCGCCAGATTGGAGCGCGTCTGCCGCTCCGGGCAGGCCAAGGGCAAGGTAATTGTAGACGAGCAGTCCGCCCACCAGCGCGCATAACGTCCAGCGCAGGCCCCAGCGCGCTTTGCCCGCGCTGGAACCAACCCAATATGCCAGGACGGCTCCCCCACCCAGGATGAAGAGACTCAGCATCCAACCGCTGAAACGCGGCGAGCCGTCGGGAGTGACGAAATCGCTTTGCGGCGTTGGGGTGGGCGTGGGCGTGGCGGGCTCGACCGTCTCGGTCAACACGGGGACAAACACTGTCACCACGGCGGGCGCGCCTTCCATCACAGTCAATCGCACAACAGCGGAGATCGTGGCAGGATCGCTGGCGGCGCGAATCTCCATGAAGCCTTGCCGATCAATGCGGAAGGAGGTGACCGCGCTCCCTGCGGCGGTAGTGGCAACCTGTTGTTGAACTACTTCGCCGCCGATCGATGCGCTGAAATGCACCACGGTCTCATCGGGGACGGGGTTGCCGTTGTGGTCGAAGATCGTCCCTGTGCGGACGGTGATCATATCGCCAATGTTGAACGCTGGGATGGGTGTCGGTTCGGGCGTCTGCGAGGGAGAGGCTGTCGAAGCAGGAGCCGGCGGAAGGTCCAGAAAGAGCGAGATGATCTGGTTGGGGTCGGGCGCGGTGACGTCAATTAAGTCATATCCACTGCCAGGGATGGAGACGGGGGAATGTCCCTGCGGCGAGAGTTCGCCATAAAGCGCGCGGGCGGCGGCGTCCACGAACGCGGGGGATTTTCCGTAGAAGGCGAAGTAGGCCGTGAGTTTGGCGATGTCGGTGGAGTCAAAATAGTAGGGCGCGCCAAACGAGAAGAGGATCAACTTTTGGTTGCGGAGCAGATCCTGCCGTTCGGCGAGGAAGCGTTGAATGAGCTCGGGCTGGGAGGCCGACGAGTCTTTGATGGAGATGACCACCCAACTGGCGCGGCGCAGGTTGCTCTCCATGTTTTCGGGAGGGACGCCGTTGAGCAGGTTGGCGACATCGGTGAATGAATAGGAACTGAGGCGGCTGGCAAAAGCCTGCCCGCCCGCGTTGGGGCCATAAAGACGGAGAACCGCATCCTGCAACGCGCTGACGGCAAGGACGGGTTGCTCGAGGCAGAGGGAACATTGCCGGGCAACGCTGGAATCGGTGAGGAAGACGATGTAATCGCTGGAGGCGGGCGGGTCGGGCAGGACGCTATCCAACTCGGCGCGTTCGGGGCTGATGAGGGTGGCGGCGCGGCCCGCGACCTGGAAGGCGAGTTCGTCCGAAACGCCGATGCGGGATAATTGCACGGTATCGGGCGTAACTTTGGCGTCGTTGAAATCGCCGTAAATCTGATATTTGCGCGTGAGGATGCGTAACGCGGCCGCGTCCACGCGCTGGGCGAAGGCGGTATCTTCCACGTAGCGCTGGACAAAATAATTGAGAATTTGTTTGACGGTGGGATTTTGATCGGTGGGATCGGCGGTGTAGATGTTGCCGAGGTAGAGCAGGTCGTTGCCCGCCAAAAAGGCATCGCGCACGATGAGCCGGGAATTAAAGAGAGAATCGCCAGGCGCGTAAAATTCATGCACCGCGCGACTGCCGAGGTCGTCGCTCACGATCAGGCCGCCGTTCTGATGCCAGCCCGAAAGTTGCGGCAGTTTGAGAATCTCGTCCATTGCCACAGAGTCGAAACTGATGGGCCTCGTGGTGGCGCGAATATTATTTTGAAAGCCCTGATAACGGATATGCGAGACCAACACGCCGTCGGCCATGGAGGGCGAGTCGGGCGCGTTACCTGTCACTGCGAAGAAGGGAACCAGCTCCACCTGCTTGAGTTGTTCCAACGATTTGCGGACGGTGGCGACTTCATCCTCGGGCAGGCGGTCACTACTGCCGCGCCCGGGGAAATGTTTGCCGATCACCATCAGGCGATTGGCGCTGCCGCGATGCAAACCGCGGATGTAGGCGCGTCCCATTTCGCCCACCCAGAAGGGGTCGCCGCCAAAAGAGCGCGTCCCCAGATCGCGGTTGGAAAGAGGCGAGGGTTGATCCAACACATCGAGCGAGGGGCCGAAGTAAAAATTGAATCCCAGCGCAGAGAGTTCGCGCCCAAGCGTGGCGCCCACCTCTTCGGCGAGAGAAAGGTCCCAGGTGGCGCCGATCGCCATCTCGGAGGGCAGAAGCGTGAGTCCGCTCAAGATCTGGTCGGTGGGCGCGCCGTTGCCGTCCTGCGAAATTCCCACCCACAGCGGCACATAGGCGGGCGAGCCAAGCCGACCCGTCTCGTTGTTCATCACCTGCCTGGTGGAATTGATCCGCTCCACTTCCTGCAAGCGGGCGATCAAATTGTGCGCGTCGGTCAGCGTGTTGGGGGCGTCGGCGAAATTATCGTTGCCTGCCAGCAACACCGCCCCACCCACGTGATAATTCACAATCAGGTCATGGATCGCCGAATCCTCATCGGTCTGCGTCCCGTTGAGCGTGACGAGGAACAACTGTCCCACGCGCTCCTCGGGCGTCATGGCGTTGAACAATTGACGCACCTGAATGGGTGGTTCCAACGTCTGCGCCTGCACGGGCGGGATGGACACGACCAGCAACGCGAAGACGAGCGCGGCTAAAAAGAGACGTCTCACGCCCACGCCTCCCCTGTGTAATCGGCGACGATTCGCGCGTGGACTTCGGGCTGGATGTTGCCGCCCGAAACGATCGCCAGGGACGGGTTTACATCACGCAGCGCCGCGGCTATTGTCACCGCGCCCGAGGCTTCGATCACTTCGCCATATTCCTTGTACGCGAACGCGACCGCACGGGCGATCTCTTCTTCAGAAATCAAAACGATCTCGTCCACCAGAGCTTTCACCATCGATATCGTGATCGAATCGGCCTCCACCGCGCCCGTCAAACCATCGGCGAGCGAGGGCAGGTCGGGGATGCCATCCTGCGAGCCGCGATAGAAGAGTCCGTGCATGAACGGCGCAGTCTCGGGTTGCACGCCCACCAGTCGCGGCCGCGGCGAGAGACGCGCGAGCGCAAGGCCAATGCCCGCGAGCAATCCGCCGCCGCTGAGGGGGACGTAAATCGAAATATTATTTCGATCTACCGCGCCCATCGTCACTGCGAGGGACGAAGCAGTCTCCCCGTCCGAGAGGGGATTGCTTCGTCGGGAAAGCCATCCTCCTCGCAATGACGGCGGGAGTTGATTTAAAATCTCCAAACCAACCGTCCCCTGCCCCGCGATGACCCATTCATCGTTGTAGGGCGAAACCCAAGTCTTGCGATTCTCTTCGGCAAATTTTCTGCCCGCGGCTTCAGCTTCGGGATAGCCGCCTTGCACCGCGACGATCTGCGCGCCGAGCGCGCGGATAGCGTCCACTTTCACGGGCGCGGCGTGTTCCGAGACGAAGCAGGTGACGCGCGCACCCGTCAGTTGACCCGCGAGGGCCACGCCTTGTCCGTGATTGCCCGCCGAAGCGGTGACGATGCCCACGGAGCGTTCGCTTTCTGTCATGGCAAGGATTCGGTTCAGCGCGCCGCGCGCTTTGAAGGAGCCTGTCTTCTGATGGTTTTCCCACTTGATATACAGATTCCGCGCCGCATCATGCGTCAACGGCGTGCGGACGATGTGCGGCGCGATGCGCGCGTCAGCCTGATCCACCCACTCGGCGGGAATCATGTCGCGCCCGCTTTCACGACGCGGGCGGCGGTGGCGGGGACGTCGGTGATGATTCCGTCCACGCCCCAGGCAATCATCCTGCGGCTATCTTCCTCCGCGTTGACCGTCCACACGTTGATCCTGCGATTCAGACGATGCACGCGTTGCACCGTCTGCGCGGTCACGTCGTCCAGGTTGGGATGCAGGGCGTCATAGTTTCCAAAGTTAAAGCCGAACGAGCGTCCCCAAGTGCCCCATCGTCCTTTGATCGTAAGCAATCCGCGCGGCACATCGGGCAGGAGGCGCGCGGCGATTTTCAAATCCCAGGGCAGGAAGGATGAAAAAACAATATTTTTCTCCATCGCGTGACGACGAACCGCCGCACAAACTTTTTCGGCCAGATGATCGAAAGGCGTGGAGAAATTTTTCAACTCTACATTGAATAGGGCGCGTTTGCCGAGGGTTTCAAAAACTTCATCGAGGGTGGGGACTTTTTCGCCCTTAAATTTGTCCGAAAAGGAACTGCCCGCGTCCAATTCGCGAATCTGCGCCAGGGTCATTTTGGCGAGTTTGCCATGCCCATTGGTGATACGGTCCACGGTCTTGTCGTGAAAGGCAACCACCTGACCATCCAACGTCAATTGGGTATCCAATTCAATGCCATCTGCGCCTTGTTCGAGCGCCAACTGGAAGGCCGCCAATGTGTTTTCGGGCGCATCATTCCTCGCGCCGCGATGCGCGAAGATGATGGGTGAGGTTTGTCTATTGGACATGGGATGATTATACAATACGTGTTGTGTGAATCATAGTAACGACTTTAGCCGCCTGAAAATACGGCTAAAGTCGTTACTGTTGAGAGCGCTTTCGTTTCGTCGAAAATGATTACCCGCCGATGGTCGCCTTGATGACCTTGTATCCTTCCGCGTCAAAGGCCGAAGCGATCTTGTTCTGAAGGTCTTTGTCCGGCGTCAGCGAGATCATGTAGCCGCCGCGGCCGCCGCCCGTCACTTTGGCTCCCCAGGCTCCCCACGCGAGAGCCTTTTTGCACATCGCGTCCAGAATCTCGTGGGAATATTCCATCTCAGCCAGGAGATTGTGGTTGGTCACCATGACCTCGCCAACCTTCTTCAAGTCGCCCGCTTCCAGCGCCGCTTTCATCTCATGTCCCTGCTCGGTGATCAGTTTCATGCGAGAAGCGAAGAGCGCGGGGTTTTCCGCCTTCTGGCGTTCGCTGAATTCATCCAGGAGAGCGGTGTTTGCGGTGATGCCGCTGTTCGCCAAAACGATCTCAAACGGCTTCGGGGTTTTGATCTTTGCGAAATTCTGCTTTCCATCCTTCAACCAGAAATGCAGAAGCCCGCCGTACGTGGAGGCGGTATTGTCCACGCCGCTGGCGATGCCATGATAGGGAAATTCGCCCTGCCAGGCGATTCGATTGATCTCTTCGATCGGGAGACCCAGCTTGAACTCCTCGTTGATCGCGCGCGCCAACGAAACGCAACTGGCCGCGCTCGCGCCGACTCCGCTCCCTGCCAGCAAGTTGCCACCGACGGTGATCTTGATGGGATTCTTTTTGGCGTCAAAATTCATGACTTCAAGTATTCTGTTGATGGAGCCGACCTGCTGGTCGAACTTCTTTTCCTTGTAGCCTGGAACTTCGATGCGGTTATCTTCCAACGTCCACCCCTCGCCCGAAGCGAGCCGTTCGACGGTGGTTTCGGTCTCGTAGGAAATCGCCGAAACGATCGCGGGGACTTCTTCCAAAACGAACTGATCCCCGATCAAGATGGACTTGCCAAAACCTGTGCCTTTAGCCATTCGATTCTCCTTGAAGGATTTTTTCCATTTCTTCGATCAACATTTCTTCTTTACCAATCGCCACGGTCGTGGCCGCCGTCAGGCTGTGACACGCGTCCGAAAAACCGCCCAGCCTGTTCGTCGCTTCGGGAAGCAGGATATTGAGTCCCATGACGCGCCCGCCGCGAATCTCCCCTTCCATGAACGGGGAAACTCGCATGGAAATTTTTACTTCATTGAATTTGATCGCGCCAAAGCCAGGAATCTCATCGGGGATGATCTGGAATCCCGCAAGGTATTTTTTGGGGTCAATCAGATTCGTCTCCCGGATTGCATCGCAAAACGCGCCGATCATTTTTACGCCCATCGGGAAGAAGCGGTTTTCCACTTGGAACCACTGAATATGGGGTGCCTGCTTCCACCCGCCAGATTGAAGCCTGGCGATTTCCTCGTCAAAGATCTTCTTTCGAGTGACTTTCAACTCCTCGACCATCTTATCCGACTCGGGGGAAACGCCTTCCAGACAAACTTTGACGCCCATATCCGGTCCGTTGTGGTAATAGCCCACGCCTCCCAGCAGATCGAGATAATCGCCGAACTCGAGGACGGGAATGTCTCCGTTTGGGGTCTTCAACCAATACTGCTCGCCATTGGCGATTTCCTTGATGGCGAACTTCCCCTGCTGAACGGCCTCCAACGCCGCGTCGCGATTCTGGTTGACAAGGAGTCCATCCACGAAGAAACCGTCCGCGACGGCTCCGACGGCGGCGATCGGCGCCAGGTCATGGTTGATCGGATTCATGGTCACCGCGAAAAGATAGCAGGTGGTGGAGCCAGAGATGTCGCGATCCCCTTTCAGTCCGAAGAGATCGGGGTCGAGGTTGTGGACTTTTGGGTCGGTGGAGGCCGCCGCGACGTGGTGGTCGAGGATCAGTGTGAGGTTCCTGCCTTTGTTCAGGTCGGAGATCATCGGCGCGATGCGGCCCGCGAAATCGGCAAAGATGATGATGCGCCCCTCTTGTTCGAAAATTTTTTTCAGCACCGCGGGATAGGGCTTCTCCAAACTAAAGCGCTGAACTTTGTATCCCTGCCGTTCGAATGCGCGGGTGAGAATGGCTCCCGATGTAATTCCATCTGCATCGTTGTGGTGAAAAACCTGCACAGATTTTTCGGGCGATTGTTTAATTTCCCGAATGGCATTTTCCATTGCGTCAAACCAATTCTTCAGCATGTTTCTCCTTGTTTTTGCGTATTCTATCACGGACACGTTGACAGGGATGTTGACCCTGCGTATGATTGACAGCGCCAGTCGGTTGGATGTTTGAAAAATAAGAACACACCTCACCGTCATTGCGAACGGAGATTGCTTCGTCCCGATAAGAGCATTCGGGATGGTATCAGGGAGAACGCCCTCCTCGCAATGACAAAAAGAGAGTCTTCTCCGTAACTCGACAGGCAAAACTAAACATTCCAAGAATAGGCTTCCATAATGAGTGACATCGAAAAATTGAGCAAAGTTCGCGGCTTCCTGCTGGACATGGACGGGACGTTTTACCTCAGCGATCGCCTACTGGAAGGCGCGTTGCGCTTTATTGACCTGTTGCGCGCGCAAAAGAAAGAGTTCCTCTTCCTCACCAACAATTCATCCAAACACCGCCGTCAGTATGCCGAGAAGATCACGCGACTTGGTCTCCCCCTCCCCGAGGAATTGGTGTTGACATCGGGCGAGGCGACCGCGCTCCATTTGCAAGGACAGAAACCTGGAGCCAAAGTCTTTGTGGTCGGCACACCATCCCTTGAAGAAGAGTTCCGCTTGCACGGATTCCAACTCGTGGATAAAAATCCCGATTTCATCGTGCTAGGCTTCGACACGACCCTGACCTATCAAAAATTGTGGATGCTGTGTGATTTCGCGCGGGCAGGCGTTCCATACATCGCGACCCACCCTGATTTCAATTGCCCCACCGAAACAGGCTGGATGCCCGACATTGGCGCGATGATCGCCTTTGTGAAAGCCGCGACGGGCAGGGAACCAGACCTGGTGGTCGGCAAACCAAATCGTCTCATCGTGGACGCGGCGGCCGCAAAGTTGAATCTCCCCGTGGAGCGCTTGGCAATGATCGGCGACCGTCTGTACACCGATATCGCGCTCGGCCAATCGAGCGGTATTGCCACCATTTTGGTTTTGAGCGGTGAAACAAAAATCGAAGATTTAAAAGACTCCCCCTTCCAACCTAATTACACATTCCAACACTTGGGCGGCGTGGCCGATTGGCTGGAAGAGAACGCGTAATTTTTATCCTGGCTGAACGGGGATCATCTTAAACATTGAGACGCGGAACGGCGAAGCAATCTCCCCATCGAATTGGGGACTGCTTCGCCGTTTTCAATGGCACGTTTTACAAACAGGTTACAAATCCACAAAATAGGCTTGCGCGGCGCGGTCAATCATTTCGCGCGACACTTCAGGTTCAACAGAGAGGTAGGATGCAATATCGAGGATCTGATCGCAGATATCGCGTGGATGAGATGCACGCAGTTTGCGATTGCGTTTCACGTAATATTCCTGCAAAAGGTAGGCCAGTCCTTGATCGTTGTAAGGAATCTTTTTATCCGAAGCGACGCGCTTGAAAATTTCGCGATATTCTTCAAAGGACGGGTCGCCGATCTCGATCTTGTGACGCAGGCGGCGCAGGAAGGCCTCGTCCACCAGGTCTTTCGGTGGCAGGTTCGTGGAGAAGACCACCAGCACGTCGAACGGCACTTCAAACTTGCGTCCCGTATGAAGCGTGAGGAAGTCCACGCGGTTTTCGAGCGGGACAATCCAGCGGTTGAGCAGGTCACGCGGACGCACCTGCTGGCGGCCAAAGTCGTCAATGAGCAGGATGCCGCCGTTGGCCTTCACCTGGAACGGCGCTTCGTAGAATTTGTGCGTATCATCGAAGACAAGATCAAGACCTGCGAGGGTCAACTCGCCGCCGACGACGATGAACGGGCGACGGATCTTGATCCAGCGCGGGTCGCGTCGCGTGGACGGGCGCAACCCTCCCGTCGCCGCGGAGGGCGATTCCGATTCGGGCGCGGTTTTGTGGCTGACGGCGTCGTAGAGTTTAATCACCTGCCCGTCGAGATAGATCGCGAAGGGAATATACATCGTCTGCGCGAGCGCCATATTGCCAAACGCGCGGGCGATACTCGTCTTGCCATTGCCTGGAGGGCCGTAAAGAAAAATAGACGTGCCAGAGTTAAGCGCAGGGCCGAGGCGCTGGAAGGTGGTTTCAGAGATGACCAGTTGCGAAAGAATCTGGCGCATCGTGCGCGTGGTGACGGTGAGCCGTCCGCTTTTTTGTCGGCGGATGGCTTCGTTGTAGATGTCGAATGGCACGGGCGCGGGTCCCGCGTATTGACTGCGGTCAAGGGCTTCGCGGGCACGGGCGATGCCGGCCCCCGTGATGGCGTACGTGTACGCGCCCTCTCCCAGTCCACCCTGGGAGGATTTCACTTCGATCAGTTTGTCGGCCTTGAGCGCCTGAAGGATCGTATCCATGATGCCCGCGAAAGGCAGGGCGATCTCTTCGGCGATTTTAAAACCGTTCATGTAGCCCTGAAAATAGAGAATCTTCAAGGCCAGGTCCTGTAACCATAAAGAGGATAGACCTGTATCTTCCACGCTGTTGAGAGTGGGGGGATAAAACGGAGCAGATGAGGAATCGAGGGGATCCGACCTTCTCAATGATGTCATCGAGGCCTCCCGCAAGGGATGGAATGAATAGCATTGCGATTATAGCATCATTAAATTCGTTTATAATTCCTGCCATGAAACTATCAGTCATCATCCCCGTTTACAATGAAGTTGGGAATATCGAAGAAATTCTCAAACGCGTCAAGACCACCAAAAAGGCCTCCGAAATCATCGTGGTGGACGACGGCTCGCAAGACGGGACGCGCGACATCTTGAAGACACTGGACGGCAAGGACAAGGTGCGCGTGATTCTGCACGAAAAGAATCAGGGCAAGGGCGCGGCCGTCCGCACTGGGATGGACGCGGCCGCGGGTGAGATCATGCTCATTCAGGACGCCGACCTCGAATATGACCCGCGCGACTACGACAAGCTCCTCCAGCCGCTCGAAGAAGGTATCGCGGACGTTGTATACGGCTCCCGTTTCCTGGGCGGGCCGCGTCGGGTGGCGATGTACTGGCACATGGTCGCCAACAAAATGCTGACGTTCATGACCAACATCCTGTACAACACCATCTTGAGCGACATGGAGACAGGGTACAAAGTCTTTCGCCGCAAGGTGGTGGATGGGATGAAAATCCGCGCCAAACGCTTCGACTTTGAGCCTGAGTTCACGGCCAAGGTGCTAAAACGTCACTACCGCATCTACGAAGTGGCGATCTCGTTTAATCCACGCGATTATTCGCAGGGGAAGAAGATTAAGTTGAAGGATGCGTTCGAGGCGGTGTGGACGTTGTTGAAGTATCGGTTTGTGGATTAGACAAAAAGCAGGCATCGGAAGTCTTGAAGACTTCCGATGCCTTTTTTTATGCGAGCGTTATTATTTCTTCCATCATCATTTTGGCTTCTTCCCCCCCATCACTCCAAACACAGTCACCAAAACTACAAAACTGACGAGCAGGATGGCAAGTGTCATCCCGTTCTGTTGGACAAAATCGCCAGTGGAGACGGGGACTGGTTGCGTCCCTGTCGCGGTGGGAGAATAGGTGGCGATGGGTGTAATGACAAAATCGTAACTGACATTCGCGGCGGGAAGCGATGGAGTCAGGCGCGCGTCGGGCGCGGGCTGGGTGGCGTTTTTCATCACGATCAATTTTTGCCCGGGGAAAATCACGGGCGTGGATGGCAGGTTATTCAAGCGGCGGAGATTGTCAATCGTCGTGCCATATTGGATGGCGATGCTCCACAAGGCCTGTCCATATTTCACTTCGTGGATCACGTCTCCGCTGGGGAGGGCGGTGGCGCGCGCGACGGGGATGGAGTATTGTGGGAGCAGGCTGTTCGCGGCGTATTCGGTGGACTGTCCATAACAGGCGCTGACCGTCATTGGGATGCCTGTCAGGATGGCCGCGGCTTCGTATTGCATCTGTCCGCTGGCGGTGCTGAGCGCGGTTTCGAGGACGATGTAGGTCTGATCGCCGACCGCGACGGCCGCGCCGATGTCACTGCGATTCGGATCAACCATCGTATCTGTATGCGGCTCATCGCCCAGCCAGGCATTGACCGCGTCTCGCGCAGTAGGAGCGGCCACCCAGTTTTCGGAGCGGTAGCCATCGAGCGAGAGCGCGCCCGAAAGCGGATAGCCGCGACGAAGCAGGTCCTGGCCGAGGGTCATGCCGCAGGGACGTTCGTGTCCGATGGCGCCTTCGGAGGCCGCGAGCGCGTTGGCCTGGTCGGCCGCGACTTGCATGAGGATGGAGTTGGTCGTGAGAGCGGAGAGTCCGCGCGAAAGGCGGAGTTCGTTGACGGCCGCGATCACTTCGGCGGGAGTGGCCGCGGAAGGTTGGGGCGTTTCGGTGGGGGAATCCTGCTCGGGCGGGGAAAATGCCGAAGAGGCCTCAGCCCGCGCGAGGGGGGAAAGACCGAAGAGTCCAATGAGGAGAATCAGGATCGAGGCGAGAGTCCAAATGCGTTTCATGGGGTCATCCTTTATCTTGTTGCAATTGTACGTGAAAAGTAACAGCGCGTCGAAAGTCGGAGACTTTCGAGTCCGCGTCGGTCGGTCTGCTATAATGAGATTGAAGATCACTTAAGGAGTTTACGATGAAAGCCATCGCTTCATTGCTGGGAATCCTGTTGGCCGTTTTGCTTTTGCTGGGGTTGGCGGGCGGGCTTGTTTTTTTGCTGGCCTACGGGCTGGGGTTGGGGATCAACCTGATTGCGGATTTCGAGCCGTTTCAGGCCACGTTGCTGGGGTTGGCTTCGCTGGTGGCGGCGGGTTATCTTATCAACCGAATCTGGGACATGGTGCGGCCTCCTGCGTTCCCGTCCATCGGCGACGATGACGACGGGGACGATTTTCTCGACGAAGAATTCGATGATGAATTTTTCGTCGAGAATGAAGAGGACGAGGATGAACCCGATCTCTACCCTGGCATCCCGCGCTGGCGGCAACCATTGAAGAATCTGGATTTTTCAAACGTGAAGCCCGATGATCGCTGTCCGTGCGGCAGTGGGCGCAAGTTCAAAAATTGTCATGGCGTGAAACGCAAAGTAAATTAATATGTTCATAGACCAGGTAGAAATTTACGTTCGTTCAGGAAAAGGCGGCGATGGCATGATGCATTTTCGCCGCGAGAAGTATATGCCGCGCGGCGGTCCCGATGGCGGCGATGGCGGCAGGGGCGGCGATCTCATCTTTGAGGTGCGCGCCACGCTCAACACGCTTTCGACCTTTCGCCCGAATCAAAAGTTTCAGGCAGACGACGGCAAGAACGGCGGCTCGAATCAGAAGTCGGGCAAGGGCGGCGAGGACTTGGTGATTCCCGTCCCGCCTGGCACAGCCATCTTCGACGCGGATACGCGCGAACTGCTCGGCGACTTGACGGAGGCGGGTCAACGCCTGACGGTCTGCAAGGGCGGCCGCGGCGGACTCGGCAATCAGCATTTTGCGTCTGCGCGCAACCAGGCGCCGCGCATGGCCGAGAAGGGCGAGCCGTTTGAGGAGCGACGCCTCAAACTGGAATTGAAGTTGATCGCGGACCTCGGTCTGGTCGGCCTGCCGAACGCGGGCAAGTCCACGCTTCTTTCGGCGCTGACGAATGCGCGTCCGAAGATCGCGGCGTATCCGTTCACCACGCTCGAACCGAATCTCGGCGTGGCGAACATTGACGACGATACGACCGTCGTGATCGCGGACATCCCAGGCCTGATCGAAGGCGCGGCCGGCGGCGCGGGACTCGGCCACGACTTTTTACGTCACATTCAGCGGACGCGCGTTTTGATTCATTTGCTCGACGGTCTGGGCGAAGATCCGCTGGCAGATTTCAGCCAGATCAATTCCGAGCTGGCGCTGTTCGATCCGAATCTCGCGAAGAAGCCGCAGATCGTGGCGCTGAATAAGATTGACCAGCCCGAAGTGCAGGAACGTCTCGCGGACTTGAAAAAGAAATTCAAAAAACAAAAAGTGGAATTGATATCGGTCTCGGCGCTGGCGCGCACAAATACGCGCGAGCTGGTGTTGAAGGCCGCGCAACTTCTCGCCGAGACGCCCACACTGGCAGAGGTGGAACCGCCCATGCCCGTCTACCGCGCCGAGGCGGATCCGAATCAGTTTAAGGTGGCGCGTGAAGGCACGAACGAGTGGCGCATTTCGGGCGCGGCCATCGAACGCTCGGCCAAGATGACGTATTGGCAACACGAAGGCTCGCTCCGCCGATTCCAAAAGTTGATGGAAAAAATCGGCGTGGACAAGGCGCTCCGCGAGGCGGGCATCAAGGAGGGCGATACGGTCGCGATTGGAGAGTTTGAGTTGGAGTGGCAGGAGTAGTAGTCTTTTAGTCGGTTGGTCTGGATAGTCAGATAGTCGAATAATTTTGAAAACCTCTGGCTTTTTTGTTATGAATGATTTCCTCTCAATTGAGCCTGTCTCAACTCACAACCCTGGGTTTCTTGCGATTGTAGATGAACATCTCACAAATGGTGAGGTTGTCGTCCTGTTAATTCGCTATCCAAATTCTGCAGGAGCAAAAGATTATTCCCTTGTTAGAACAAGGGACGATTTCGTCGTGCTCGTAGAAAAACTAACGCCGAGAACTTCCATTACGGTCTTTTTCGAAAGTGCGTTTTCGATAAAAGGCCGAATGGATGTTCATCTTCTGGAAAAAACAGAAAAACTGTTTACCGAAGAATACAACGCATACGAAGGATTGGACATAATATGTCTTAACCCCCTCTTGGGTGAGCATAACAATAGAAGAATTGCCTTCGTGCAGGATATAAATACGCTCAAGGAATTTTTCCGTCTACATGATGGGCACCAAGTATTAGTCGGTGCAATGAAATTTTGGAAGGCTAACAACAAAAATTTCATAACCGCTTATGTACCAGATAGTAATGGAGAAATCCGCCCAGGCGCCTATTGACGGCACAGATCAAAAGGTAAAGACAAAATTAGCAATGGAGCATAACTTGCTATTCAGTTACGCGCACTATCGCAGTTGACGCAGAAAACAGAAAAAATGACGGCTATTTTCTCTGTTTTGGCAAGGCAAGGCGGCATTTCGAGAATCCAATAGCAAGTTATGCGGTACTGCCAAAATTATTTTGTCTGCATCCCCTTCCGCACCGAGTAAATCGTCATCCCGAGAAAAATCAGGATGGCGATTTCGTTTAAGAGTCCGCCCCACATGCGGGCTTGAGTCCAGTTCAGCAGGTCACTGCCTACGCGCAAGGCAAGGGAGAGGTGGAGCAAGGCCAGGTGGAAATAGAACGTGGGATAAAAATTGATCGGCACGCCGAGGATGGCGGGAAAGATGATGGGCGCGTGGCCGAAGATCATCGAGATGACGAAGCCGACGAAGACCGCGTGCAGGAGCGCGTCATATTTTGGACCTGCGACCTGCGCGCCAAAAACGAGATTTAACGCGCCGCCGATTCCCAGCCAGACGAATCCCAGTGCGAGGCACCAGGCGATGTAACGCGTGAGCGGCAGTTTGTGACGGATGTTGCGCCAGGCAATGTCATTGGGAAGCGACCAGAGCGCGAGCGAAAGCATTCCCAAGCCGCTGAGTCTCACGCCCCATTGCAAGTTGAACGCGGTGAGAATGATACCTGCCAACAAGGTCGCGGCGAGAAGGCCGAAGAGATTCTGCTGTCGTTTGGATGGACGCAGGACACGGTTCAACTCCAACCTCTCCCCCGCGATGGTGAGGATGAGGAAGGCCTGCCAGCCATACACCACCTGAAAAACGGACTTGCCCGAAAGCCAGAGGATGTTGGCGGCTAGCCAGGTCAAAGAGCCGAAGAACATCGCCCACGTGTGGAGGGCGGATTCGCGGCGGACGATGACCGCGAGAATCCCCACCGTCACCGCGGAGGCGAGGGTGAGCAGGATCGCGCCGAGGGGGAGAGTCGGCGCGAGCAGGCTGGTCAGCCATCCCAGTCCCGCGAGAAGCGGCGCGGCGTACATCCACTTCTGCTTCAACGCGACGGCGCGTTCGAGCGCGATCAACGCGCCGAGGAAGCCGCTCACCATTAGTGGGCCGTGAGCGAGGGCGAGGCCACGCGTAGAGGGGAGAGTCCAGCCGAGGCGGAGAAGTCCCGCCCAAAGCGCGACGATCAGGGCAAGCAAGGCGGGGACGAGGAAGGGAAGAATTTTCTTGTTCATGAGTCCATTATAAAAGAGACCTCGGAAAATCCGAGGCCTCTTTTATTGTTCGGACTCCAAAGTCTCTGACTTTGGAGCAATCCAACGTCGGAGACGTTGGACTCCGTGGCTATTTTCCGCGGTTCATCGCGTCCATCACCGCGACCGAGGCGATCTGCACGATGGCGTTCACGTCATCGCCCGTCTGCAACACGTGGACAGGCGCGCCCATGCCGAGCAGGATGGGGCCAATGGCCTTGGCATTGCCGAGACGGGCCAGCAGTTTGTAGGCAATGTTGGCCGACTCAAGCGAGGGGAAGACCAGCACGTTCGCGTCGCGGACTTTGCTGAACGGATAGCGCTCGTCCGCGATCTCGTTGACTACGGCGGTATCGGCCTGCATCTCGCCGTCCACCACCAGGTCGGGGCGGCGGGCTTTTGTCAGCGCGACGGCCTTCTGCACCTTTTCCGAAAGCGGATGCGGCGTGGAGCCGAAGTTGGAGAACGAGAGGAAGGCCACGCGCGGCTCGATCTCGAGTTGCTTGGCGAAGTCGGCGGCGAGGGTGGCGATCTCGGACAGGTCTTCGGCGCTCGGGTCAATGTTGACCGTGGCGTCGGTGAAGAGATAGACGCGGTCGTCCACGATCATGATGTACACGCCCGCGGCGCGCGCCGCGCCCGTCGCGGTGTGATGGATGCGCAGAGCGGGGCGGATCACGTCGGGATATTCGTAGGTCAACCCGGAGATGAACGCGTCGGCGTCGCCCATCTTCACCATCATTGAGCCGAAGATGTTCACCTGGCGAATGCGGTTGGCGGCAATGGCAAGCGAGACGCCCTTGCGCGCACGGATGTCGTGATAAGCCTGGGCGTACTCGTCAATGCGCGCGAAGGTGGCGGGGTCCACTATATCGGGGCAGCAGGGCAGGCCGAGTTCGGCGATGCGCTTCTGGATGACTTCGGGACGGCCGATCAGAATCGGAGAGGCGATTCCTTCTTCCTTCAATTGGAACGCGGCGCGGATGACCTTGGGCTCCTCGCCCTCCGCGAACGCCACACGCTTCTTGCCTCCGCTGGCGCGGGCCTTGTTCTGGAAGAAGTGACGCACCTGCTCGCCCTTGCCCTGACGATAGCGCAATTGCTCGCGATATTCTTCGATGTCAATCGGCTTGCGCGCCACGCCCGTCTTCATCGCCATTTCGGCGACGGCGGGGGCTTCCCACAAAAGCACGCGCGGATCCAGCGGCTTGGGGATGATGTATTCGCGCCCAAATTTCATGCTGTCCGCGCCATACGCGCGCAGGACAGAATCAGGCACGTCTTCTTTCGTCAATGCGGCCAGGGCTTTGGATGCCGCGAACTTCATCTCTTCATTGATGGCTTTCGCGCGCACGTCCAACGCGCCGCGGAAGATGAACGGGAAGCCCAACACGTTGTTCACCTGGTTGGGATAGTCGGAGCGGCCAGTCGCAATGATCACGTCCTGGCGGGCCTCCTTCGCCAGTTCGGGACGGATCTCAGGATCGGGGTTCGCCATCGCGAAGATGATCGGGTCGCTCGCCATGGATTTGACCATTTCGGGCGTCAACACGTTCGCCACCGAAAGGCCGTAAAACACGTCTGAGTCTTTCACCGCGTCGGCCAGGGTGCGATGACCCTTATCGTCCACGGCAAGGCGGTCTTTATATTTGTTCATGCCCACGGTGCGACCTTTGTAGACCACGCCTTTTGTGTCCACCAGCATGATGTTCTCGCGCTTCACGCCCCAACTGATCGCCAGTTCCGCGCACGAGATGGCCGAGGCCCCCGCGCCCGAAATGACGAGGCGGATGTCCTCGTGCTTCTTGCCCACGATCTCCAGCGCGCTCGCAAGTCCCGCGGAGGAGATGATGGCCGTCCCGTGCTGGTCATCGTGGAAGACCGGGATGTCGAGCATCTTCTTCAGTTCTTCCTCGATGTAGAAACATTCGGGGGCCTTGATGTCTTCGAGGTTGATCCCGCCAAAGGTCGGGGAGATGGCCGCGACAACTTTGATGATCTCGTCGGGGTCGTGCGAGTTCACCTCGATGTCAAACACGTCCACGTCCGCGAATTTTTTGAACAGCACGCCCTTGCCCTCCATCACGGGCTTGCTAGCCAGAGCGCCGCGGTCGCCCAAGCCAAGGATGGCCGTCCCGTTCGAGACGACCGCCACGAGGTTGCCTTTCGAGGTGTATTCGTAGGCGTCCTCGGGGTTCTTTTCGATCTCCAAAACAGGTTCCGCCACGCCGGGCGAGTAGGCCAGGCTCAGGTCGCGCTGGGTGTCCATCGGTTTGGTTGGGACAATCGCCACCTTGCCGGGCTTGCCTTTCAGGCGGTGATATTCAAGAGCGTCTTCACGGGTGATTTTTGCCATGGGAACTCCAATTCTTTGATGGGATTTCTCCACCGTACAAATACGAGAGAATGTCGTCATTGCGAGGAGGGGGTGGTCTTCCCGACGAAGCAATCCCGCATCGTGGAGGGGATTGCTTCGGGAAGATCGCCCTCGCAATGACGGTTGTGCAGTAGAGAAGAAGGGATTGTGGTTAAATTATCGCACAGGCCGTCCAAAATACATAGTTCTTTTCGTCACTATTTCGGGAGATTTACAGCGGCGTAATCTCTTTTTTAATGTATAATTAACGCCAATCCATAAGGATGATCAAGAATTTTCCCCCGTCTCAGCGACGGCCAGGCTGCAAGTTTGACCCCGACTACGACTTTTGCCCTGCAATTGGGATTAATTGCGACGAAACCGACCGACAGATGCAAGAACCATGATGATTGTTGATACGGACACTCATCCGGTTTAGCGTAAGTTATCTCCCCGTTCCGCCCCCGCGGGACGTTGGGCCGTGGTAGCCAAACCCAAATTTTTCGCGCAGCCGAGGCCGCTCCGGGCGGTCTGCGGCTGTGTGTTTTTAACCTCACCCCAACCCCCACCCTGGCCTCTCCCATTTTCAAAGAACGAAAATGGGAGAGGGGGTGGAGAATCAATGAAAAAAATCACCGCCATCGAAGTTCAGAAGAAGAATCCCAAGCGGGTGAACATTCACCTGGATGGGGAGTTCGCCTTCGGGCTGGACCGCTTCGTGGCCGCCTGGTTGGCCGTGGGACAGACGCTGAGCGAGGAGAAGATT
The DNA here is from genome assembly GCA_016234485.1 of Chloroflexota bacterium. Taxonomy (GTDB): domain Bacteria; phylum Chloroflexota; class Anaerolineae; order Anaerolineales; family Villigracilaceae; genus Denitrolinea. The sequence continues at coordinate 213,104 of JACRBL010000029.1, read as the reverse complement.
TCCCGCCTGGTGGCCGAAGACTCGCAAGAAAAGGCGTATCAACAGGCCATGCTCTTTCTGGGCTATCGCGCCCGCTCTGAGGCCGAAGTCCGCAAGAACCTTGAAAAGCACGAGATGCCGTCAGAGACGATTAACGTCACCATCGAACGCCTGCGGGTGGAACGATTGCTGAACGATGAAGAGTTCGCGCAAAACTGGGTGGCAAATCGCTCCGAGTTCCGCCCGCGTAGCAAGCGCGCGCTCACATACGAGCTGAAGCGCAAAGGGTTGGACGCGTCCGCCATCCAGTCCGCGACCGAGGCGGTGGACGAGCATGCCCTGGCCTACGCGGCCGCCGAAAAGCGAGTCCGCAGGCTGGAAGGTTTGGAGTGGAACGAGTTTCGCAAAAAACTGAGCGAGTTCCTCGCAAGAAGAGGATTCGCGTACGATGTCATTGCGCCCACAGTCAAAAAACTTTGGAGCGAGCGCGGTGGCAAAATAGACACAGACTTTGAAGATGAGGAAATCTTATGAATCAGTGGATCATAATTTTATTCGCCCTGTTCTTTGGGCTGGCCGCGGGGGCCGCGGCTGGTTACTTCTTCCATCGCTATCAGGTGGAAAAGGCCACGCGCGACCGACAGGAAAAAGTTGCCAACATTTTGAAAGGCGCAAGCGAACAGGCGCGTCTGATCGAGACGCAGGCGCGTGAAAATGCCGCCAAGGTTCTGCAAACCGCCGAGCAGGATATCAAGGAACGCCGCGCCGAAAACAGCCGCGAGGCCGAACGCCTCGATAAGCGCCGCACCGAGTTGGAAGGCCGCGCCGACAAGTTGGAACAGCGCGAGCAAACCCTGAACAAGCGCCAGTCCACCGTGGATCGCCGCGCCAACGACATCGAAAAACTGTACGGCCAGGAAGTGGCGAAACTGGAACAGATTTCAAATCTAACGCAGGATGAGGCGCGCAAGGACTTGTTCGCGGCCGTGGAAAAAGAAGCCCGCGCCGACATGGCCCGCATCTACCGTCAGATCGAAGCGGAAGCGCGCGAGGAAGGCGAGAAGCGCGCCCGCAAGTTGATCGCGGACGCCATCCAGCGCGTCGCGTCGGAACATGTGGCCGAGGTCACCAGCTCGCGCGTCACCCTGCCGAACGAGGAAATGAAGGGACGCATCGTGGGCCGCAACGGACGCAACATCAAAGCCTTCGAGCAGGCCGCGGGCGTGGACGTGATCGTGGACGATACGCCCGAGTCGGTCACCATCTCGTGCTTCGACTCGGTGCGCCGCGAGATCGCCCGCCGCGCGTTGACGCGCCTCACCGTGGATGGGCGCATCCATCCCACCCACATCGAAAAAATCATCGAAGACGAAACAAAGGCCGTTGATAAAATCATCAACGAATCGGGCGAGCAGGCCGCCTACGACGCGAACATCGCGGGTCTGCATCCTGAAGTCCTGCGCATGATGGGACGCCTGAAATTCCGCACATCCTATGGACAGAACCAACTTTCGCACGCGGTGGAAGTCTCAAAACTGGCGGGCATCCTCGCGGCCGAGTTGGGCGCGGACGTGGAGCTCTCGAAACAGGGCGGCTTCCTGCACGACATCGGCAAGGCCATGGATCACAACCAGGAAGGCACGCACGCCGGCCTGGGCGCGGAATTCTGCAAACGCTACAACGTGAACCCGAAAGTGGTCAACGCCATCGCCTCGCATCACCACGAGACCGAACAGGAGAGCATTGAGGCCGTCATAGCCGAGGCCGCCGACGCGATTTCTGGCGCACGCCCCGGCGCGCGTCGCGAAGACCTGGAAGCGTATATCAAACGCATCAAGAATCTCGAAGACCTCACCAACTCCTTCCAGGGCGTGCAACAGAGTTTCGCCATCCAGGCGGGACGCGAAGTCCGCATTATCGTCCGCCCCGAGGAGATTGACGATCTCGACTCGGCGCGCCTCGCGCGCGACGTTGCCAAGAAGATCGAGGAAACCATGCAGTATCCCGGTCAGATCAAGGTGACGGTCATCCGCGAGACGCGGGCGGTGGATTACGCCAAGTAGGTAAACAGGTACACACGTAGACAGGTAAATGGAATGAAGATGCCTCGTTTCACTAATCGTTTCCGATGGGTGGAACGGGGCTTTATTTTGGTTCTGGCCGCGCTTTTTTTCATCACCTTTCCATTCCTGCATCAAGTGGTGGGCGATTCTGCCACTGCGTTCAGCGTTTTTCCAGTCGCCGCGGTAGGTTGGTATTTTGGGTTAGGCTGGGGAATTATTGCCAGCCTGCTCGCCATCATCGCCAATTCCATTCTCCTGACAACGTCTTCAGATTTTGGGATCTTCCTCCTCGCACAAAAAGCGTTCATCCCTGGCGCAATTATCATCGTGTTGGTTGGAATCATTTCCGGGAGCGTAAGGCGCTTTGTGGAACAGCGTTCGCAAGTGGAGGAAGAACTGCGCGCACGCGAACGGTATCTAACCATGCTCAATGAAATCACCGCGTCGATTCTGGGTACGGAAAAAATGGAGGAAATTTATCAGAAACTTCCTGCCAGCCTGGCGGAATTGCTTGGCGCGGATGACTGCTATTTCACGCGCTGGGATTCGACGCTCAATCAGATTATCCCGAGCGGGGCTTCGGGAACCTCTGCGCGAACATATCTCGAAATTAAGTTTGATCCAGAGGAAATAAACCTGAGCCAGGCTGTATTGGAAGCGGGGCATGCCATTGGAGTGGAGAACGTGGAAACATCTCCCCTCGTAAACCCGAGCATCCTTGCCCAGTTTTCCTGCAAATCCATCCTGGGCATTCCTCTAATCATCGGCAATCACCGCCTTGGGGCGGCTTTAATCGCCTACAAAAATTATCATACATTCGACAGCGATGAAATCCGCCGCGCCGAACAGGCGGGCAACCTGGTGGCGCTGGCTTTATGGGATATTCAGCAGGATATCGAACTGGCGCGGCGCCTGCGCGAATCCAATGCGCTGGCCGAAATCGGCCGCGCCTTGAGCGAGAGCGAGCGCATCGGCTTGGATCGAGTCTTGCAGATGATTGTCGAGTCGGCGCGCGACCTCATCCCTGGCGCGGAAAAAACCGTGATCCATTTGCTGGATATCGAGCAACAAGCATTGATCCCGCGCGCCGTGACGGGCATTACCGAATTAAGCGGCGGGCAACTCAACATGCGTCTGGGCGAGGGCGTGGCCGGACAGGTGTTCGCCACGGGCGTGGTCATCAACATCGCGGATGTGGAAACCGACCCGCGCTTCTTGCGTGACGAAACGCCGCCGCGCTTCCGTTCGTTGATGGTCTCGTCCATTCAAAGCGGAAAGGAACGTCTCGGCACCATCAGCGTGCAGAGCGGCAAGCCAAACGCTTTTAACATGGATGAACAACAACTGTTGGCCGGGTTTGGAGTGCAAGCCGCCATCGCCATTGAAAATGCCCGATTGTTGGAAACCACCCAGCGCCGCCTCAAAGAGGTGGATGCCCTCTATCGCATCACGCGCGAATTGGCCGCCTCGCTGGACGCCGACCAGCTGATGCAGGAAGTGGTGGACCTCCTGCAAGCCATCTTTGGCTACTATCATGTTTCGATCGTCGTTGTTGAACCCGCCAGCGGCGAGCTTGTGATAAAACACGAAAGCGGAGAACGAGGCATTCTTCTCAGAGGCGCCCGTCTCTCCGCTGGGGCGGGCATCATCGGCCATGTTGCCGAGACTGGCGAGGCCTTCTTCACCAACAACGTGGAAGATGTTGTATTTTTCGTTCCACATCCTCTCCTGGCAGAAACCCACTCCGAACTAGCCATGCCCATCAAAGTAAGCGATAGCGTGCTGGGCGTGTTGGACATTCAACAATCATCGCCTCGTCGCTTGCACCAGCACGATCTCCAACTCATCAGCGCTGTGGCTGAACAATTAGCCATCTCCCTTCAAAAAGCGGAGCTCTATTCCAACCTGCAAGACTCGCTCAATATGGAAAAATCCATGCGGATGCAACTCATCCAGAGCGAAAGGCTGGCGCTGGTGGGGCGTCTTCTGGCCTCCGTTTCCCACGAATTGAACAACCCCTTGCAAGCGATTCAAAACGCCCTCTTCCTTATCAAAGACGATGAGGGCATGTCGTCGCAAAGCAGGCAGGATCTCCAGATCGTCCTTTCCGAAACCGAGCGCATGGCTGGCTTGATCGAGCGTCTGCGGGCCTCCTATCGTCCGCCCCAATTGGATGAATTCCAACCCATTCAACTCAACGTCATCGTGGAGGATGTGTACGCCTTGCTGGCCACGCATCTGCGACATAAAAACGTGGCGTTTGAGTTTCATCCCGATCCCAACCTGCCCCTTGTGTCAGGCCTGCCCGACCAGTTGCGACAGGTGACGCTTAACCTGCTGATGAACGGCGTGGAGGCCATTCCTTCCGGCGGGCTATTAACCGTTTCCACCCAGATGACGGAAAATAAAGAAGCCATGCTCGCAGTGGCCGATACGGGGCCAGGCATTGACCCAGCCCTTCTGCCGCGCATCTTCGACGCGTTCGTCACCAGCAAGGAAAGCGGCACGGGCCTCGGCCTCACCATCACCTACGACATCGTCCAGCGTCACAATGGGCGCATCGAAGCGGAAAATAATCCCGACGGGGGGGCCACGTTCAAAATCTGGTTGCCCGCTTATCGGTCGGAGGAGATATGAGTCAAAACGGCCACATCCTCATCATTGACGACGAGGCCCCCCTCCGTCAGACTTTGGCGCGCATCCTACAGCGGGCCGGCTACGAAGTGACGACCGCCGAAAGCGGCGAGATGGGCATCTCCATCCTTGCCAGCGCGTCATTCGACCTGGTTTACATGGACATCCGCATGCCCGGCATCGGAGGCCTGGCAACCTTGAAGGCCATCCACGAAAGCCAGCCAAACCTGCCCGTCATTTTGTTCACAGCCCAGCCCGATACGCACTCCGCGGTGGAGGCTCTCCGTCTGGGCGCGATAGACTACTTGTTAAAGCCTCTCCAGCCCGAGGTCCTGCTGGATCGAACGCGGGCCGCGTTGACGCGCCTGGAAAAGGAGCGTCGCAAACGGGAGATCCAATCGCAGATCGAATCCCTCCAGGCGGAATTGAAAAAATTGGAAACCGGGGAACTTTCCACCGCGTCGCTTCGACCCAACCCCGCGGGTGGGGATCGCTTCCTCACGCGTGGTCACCTGACGTTGGACCTACACACCCGCCGCGTCAACATTGGGAAGAGCATCATTAACCTGCCCCCCACCGCCTTCGACTACCTACTGGTTTTGGCGCGGCACGCGCCCAACGTGGTGGACTACCAGACGCTTGTCTCTGAGGCACAGGGCTATCAGGCCGAAACGCGCGAGGCGCAGGAGCTGGTAAAGTGGCACATCCACCACATTCGTCAGGCCATCGAACGCGATGCACAGAATCCCACCTTTATCATCAATGTGCGCGGGAGCGGATACCGGTTGGTAGTGGATTAGGTTATCCAGGTTTCACGATCCTGCAAGGCGTTACGAAGGTATCCTGGGCGCTTGCGCCAACATTTGCCAACTTTTGCAAGTAAATGACAAACTGTCCAGTGGGGAAAATTGGATAAAAATAGGGGCAATGAACCCGCAAACCAATCTCACTGGCGAATTCCCTGTGCGCGTGCTGATCGTGGACGATCACCCGACCACAGCTCATACCCTGGCGCGCGCCGTGTCCCAACTGGGGCCGAAAGTTAACGTGATTTCCGCCACCAGTGGACGCGAGGCCCTCGAACGCCTGGACGGGAGCGCGGCCGATATCCTCATCACCGACATGATCATGCCCGATATGAATGGCATCGAACTGGTGGAAAAATTACAGCGCCATCCAGGGGGAAGACCCGCGCACATCATCTTGATCACCGCCTACGACGTGCCAGGGTTGAAAGAAACCGCGCGGCGAGCGAAGGTGGATGAAATCATCGTTAAGCCTGTGCGCCCCGAACGCATCTGCCAAATCGTCACCGGCCTGCTGGAAGCATGGAATCGCTCCACACCGCAGGCAAACGAAAAACCAGCCGCCAAACCATTCAAAATTTTGATCGCGGATGACCGCCCAGATAATGTGACCCTGTTGTGCCGCTACATCGAAAACGAGGGATATTCCTACGTCACCGCGTCGGATGGCGAGGAAACATTGGAGCGGACGCGCGAACACCTGCCCGATCTCATCCTGCTCGACGTCAACATGCCCAAGAAGGACGGCTTCGAGGTTCTGGCCGAGATTCGCGCCGATGCCGCGCTGCAACACATCCCAGTCATTATCCTGACTGCCGCCCGCCTTGACCCTGTGGATATTCAATCGGGACTCAATCTCGGCGCGGACGACTACGTGACCAAGCCCTTCGACCGCCGCGAACTGATGGCGCGCATCCGCACGAAATTGCGAGTGAAGGAAGCCGAAGATCACCTGCTGCGCCAAAATCGCGAGTTGAGCATGTTGCTCGAAATTACTGCCATTCTAAATTCGCGCGAGCCATTGGAAACGATGCTGGATGAAGTCCTGCAATTGATCGTTCAACGCCTTGGCACAGACAGCGGGTACATTCTTGATTTTTCCAATTTCACCGCGCGCGCCTTCCCCAATTCCGCGCCAAAGTTTGACATGTCGAAGGTTCACGCCATCCTGCAAAAAAACCCGCACAAGAGCGGCGGGTGTATTGACCAACTCACCGAGCATGAACCATGGCGGGAAGCCCTGGGAGATTCGGCCCTTTCGGCGATCTTTGTCTCCATGACCAACCACCTAGGTGGATTGCTCGGCGCCATTTTATTAACTCACGCAAACTACGCGTATTTTAAGCAGGAACATATCCCCATTCTACAGGCGATTGCCAATCAAGCCGCTGTCGCAATGGAAAGCGCGGCCTGGTATGCCGCGTTGCAGGAAAAGACCGTATGAAAACCCAACCCGCGAGTCTGTGAATGAGTAAATCATGCGGCTATTAAATTTTTTCGCTAATTTAAGACTGGGCATCAAGTTGAATGGGATAGCCCTGCTCGTGTTCAGCCTTTTGCTGGCAGGCGTGGTCTTGACCACCAATAGCAATCTCAATGCTTTGATCTTCCAGACGGGTCGTCAGCGCATCGAGCAGGATGCAAGCGCCATCCAAGCCCGCGTTGCCGAAATCGAGCAGGAAATACTGGATAACGTCAAGTTCGTTGAGAACACACCCGGCCTGTTGGAATCTTTAGCCGCACAGGATATTCAGACTATCAGAGCTGACGTGTTGATCGCGTCCGCCCGCTTCGATTTTGACGATTTGGATTTGGTCAATGCCGCCGGTGAACGTCTTTTGGACTTAGGGTTAATCGATGAAGATGAGGATCGCATTATCCGGCTGGCGTTGTTGGGTGTCGAGGCCACTGGAGTGACTGTGGAAGAAAGCGACAACGGCTCGATAATCTCCATTGCCGCCGCTGTCCCCATCACTAACGATTCAGGCGCGACAGTTGGCGCGGTGTTCGCCAGCCAGGTTATTGACAATGAATTCCTCTCAAGAGTCAACATCTTAGCCGCGCAGGGGCTTAACCTGGGTCTAATACTAGATGGAACCATCATCGCCAAGGATTTTGAGCGCCCAGAAGACCTGGAAAGTTTTTCAACCCATCTGCTGGATGCCAATTCCATAAAGCAGGCGCTGGCCGGTCAAACCGTGATCGGTGATGATCTGGTTGTTAACCAAGACGGTCCACACACTTTAGGGTACACACCATTCACGGTCGGCGGCGACACGCGAGCCGTTTTCGGCCTTGCATTTGAAATGAGCGGACTGGCCGCATTTCAAAATCAGTTGTCTGGCAATCAGGGGATCGTTTTCACTTTGATCACTCTTGCCGCCCTGGCAATCCTCACCTTGTTTACATCCCGAGCCGTTACTGCCCCGATCCACCGGCTTCAAACAGCGGCGGAACGGCTGGCAGATGGCGACTTGACTGCACAAGCCACAGTCACTTCCAGGGACGAGATTGGCGCGCTGGCCAACGCGTTCAATACCATGGTTGACCGATTAAGAATTTCAGCGGAAGATCGCAAAGCCGCCGAGCAAACCATCCTGCGCCAAAACGGACTGCTGACCGCCGCCGCTGAAATCGCCAATGCCGCCACCTCCACTCTCGACCTGGATAATTTACTAGTTACTTCGGTGGAACTGATCCGGAAGAAGTTTGGCTTTTATCACGTTTCCGTGTTCCTGGTCGAGCCAGGCACGAACATAGCCGTCGTGCGCGCCTCCGCCGGCTTGATGAACTCGCTTCCTGTCGGCCACCATCAATTGGCCATTGGTTCGAAATCGCTGGTCGGAATGGCCACAGCAACACGCCAGCCGGTCATCGTGATGGATGTGTTGGATAATACGAAACACCTCAAAAATCCCCTGTTGCCCGACACTCGATCCGAAGCAGTCATCCCGTTGTTGATCGGTGAACTCGTCATTGGGGCGCTGGATGTGCAAAGCACAATAATCAATGCATTCAACGATTGGGACGTGATGATTCTGGATACCATCGCAGGTCAACTGGCGATCGCCATACAAAATGCGCGGTTGTATACAACCGTCCAGCAGGAAGTGATCGAGCGCAGGCAAGCTGAACAGTCTCTTCAATTTGCCAAGGAAGCCTTGGAACTCCAGGTGCGGGAGCGCACGGTTGAACTCAGCAATACCAACCAGCAACTGCAAGTCGAACTCTCGGAGCGCAAGCGCGCGGAAGATGAATTGTTCCATACCGCCTTTCACGATCCGTTGACGAACCTGCCTAACCGGGCATTGTTCATGGACCGCCTGCGGCACACGATGGAACGCGCCAAACGGCGCAAAGGTTACCGATTTGCGGTGCTGTTCCTAGACCTGGACCGCTTCAAGGTGGTGAATGACAGCTTGGGACATAATATCGGCGACTTGCTGTTGATCGAAAGCGCAAAGCGTCTGGCGGTCTGTCTGCGCAGTGAAGATACGGTCGCCCGCCTGGGAGGCGATGAGTTTGTCATCCTGCTTGAAGATGTTCGGGATCCCATCGATGTCACTCACATTGCGGATCGAATCCAGCACGATCTGGCTTTACCCCATGAATTGGAAGGACATAAGGTATTCGTCTCCGTAAGCATGGGCGTCGTCCTGAGCATGTCCGGTTACGAACAACCGGAGGACATTTTGCGAGATGCCGATATTGCAATGTATCGCGCCAAGGGTCAGGGTCGCGGACGCTATGAAATGTTCGATTCAGCGATGCTTGCCCAGGCGATGACGCGCCTGGAACTGGAAACGGACCTGCGCAAGGCTTTGGAGCGTCAGGAACTAATCATCCACTACCAGCCGATCATTAGATTGGGGACCCGCCAAATCGTCGGGTTCGAGGCGCTGGTGCGCTGGCAGCATCCGAAACGCGGTCTCGTCTCGCCGGCAGAATTCATCCCAACCGCCGAAGAGACCGGCCTCATCGTACCGATCGGTCACTGGGTTCTCGCCGAGGCCTGCCGCCAGATCAGTGAGTGGCAGGCGCAGTTCCCTACAGACCCGCCGTTAACGATGAGTGTAAATTTATCGGTCAGGCAGTGCGCCCAAACGGACCTGGTGCAAAAGGTGGCCGCAGTCCTGCAAAAGACCGGCCTGGATGCCAGCAGTTTGAAGCTTGAACTGACGGAAAGCATGATCGTCGAAGACGCAGAGTCCACAACGGCCATGCTTTCGGAGTTGCGCGCATTGGGTGTGCAGGTGCAAATTGACGATTTTGGAACGGGGTATTCATCGCTGGGCTATTTGCAGAAACTTCCCATTGACACGCTCAAGATTGACCGCACCTTCATCAACCGCATCGGGAAGAACGGGAGCGGCTCAGAGATTGTTCGGACAATTTTGGCGCTGGCGCACGATCTGGGTATGAAGGTGGTGGCTGAAGGCGTGGAGACGGAAGACCAACTGTCAAAACTAAAGTCGATGGACTGTGAGTATGGGCAAGGATATCTTTTCACCAAACCGATCGACAGCCAGATGGCAAGCGCCTTGCTTGCGGAATCACTCGCCAAAGTTGAGGTTTGAAATGATCGCCAAGCCAACTTTTCCAAACTTTTCTCTTCTTATCTCTATCGGTCAAAACAGCAATTTGGTGGAGAATAAGGCAACGGTCAATTCCATTGTCGAGAAACATGGCGGACGGATCAGTGTGGAAAGCGAGCCGGGCAAAGCCACCTGCTTCACCCTGAGCCTGCCGCTGTTATCGGCACGGGTCAAATAAATGACCCCATATAAACATAATTTCGCAGTATTCAATCAAGCAGATATTCTACTTGAAGGAGAGAGCAAACCATGAAAAAATCTTTTCCATTTCTTCCAAAAGGCCGTTTTAACCTGCGGGTTAAACTGCCGCTTTCCATCATCACTTTATTAGTGCTTTCCTTTATATTGGTAACGGTCATCAGTGTACTGGTATCAAAGTCTGCGTTGACCGAGACACTCAAGAGGAGCCTCGCAGCAGAGGCATCGCTGCAAGCGGAAGGCATCCGTTCGTATCTAACATGGACGCGAAGCATGGCAGTTGACCTCAGCACGGTGGCGGATGGAATTACCGACGAGGAAGCTAGCAAAGATGCAATTGCAAAAATGCTTACTCCCAACGAGCAAGTTTTTGGTTCGACGATTTCCTATGAGCCCTACGCGTTTAAACCAGATCGTAAATATTGGGCGCCTTATTACAGCCGTTCAAAAGGTGGAACTTTACAGTTTGCCCAATTGGGAACATCAGAATATGATTATTTCCAGCAACCTTGGTATAAAATTGCCAAGGATTCGAACGCGATTATTCTCTCCCCACCATACTTCGATGCTGGTGGCGGAGAAATTTGGATGGTTACTTGGAGCGTACCTTTTTACGACAATACCGGCAAATTAAAGGGTGTTGCTACAGCAGATATCGCCTTTTCACAAACGCAGGATATCGTGCGGAAAATCGCCGTTGGTGAACAAGGCTATGCCTTTCTTGTAGATTCGAATGGGGTCATTTTAGGTATTGGGGGACAGGGCGGTCAATACAAAATCATGGAAGACAGCGCTTTGATTTCCGACCCTTCACAACAGGCGAGGGCCTGGAACCAAATGGTTAATGACATGGTTAAGGGAGACGCGGGGTTTGTCGATTTGACCGACCCTCAGGGAAAGACCATGTTTGTCGCTTATGAACCAATTGGAATGAATACAGGCTGGTCGTTAGGGTTGGCTTATCCCCAGGTGGAACTTTTCCAACCAGCCACACAGCTACAAAATACTTTGATTTTCTTCTCTGTTTTGATCCTCATTATTGCTAGCGTATTTTTGCTTTTCCTCTCACGCTCTATCACGCGACCCCTCCAGGAGATTACTTCATGGGCCAAGTTATTCTCCCAGGAAAAAACACATTTTAGCGCCAGTCAGTATGTAAAGTCCGTGCACATCAAGACAAATGACGAAATACAAGACCTGGCTGATGCGTTCAATCAATTGAGTGGCGATCTGGTCTCCACCTTAAGCACATTGGAACAGCGCGTTGCCGACCGCACCAAATCATTGGCAAACGTGGCCGAGATCGCCACTATCGCATCCAGCATCCCGGACTTGCAGAAAATGCTGGAAACCGTCGTCCACCTGACCCAACGCCGCTTCGGCCTGTACCATGCGCATATATTCACCTATGACGAAGATACTCAGGTACTTCAGATCGTGGCTTGTGGCTACAAGGAAGGCGATGAACACGAAGGTACGCACGGTACTGCTACCATTCCAATGGAGCAGGAGCAATCGCTTGTGGCTCGCGCCGCCCGCACCAGACAACCAGTCATCGTCAACGATGTACGCAGTGACCCGGGCTGGCTTCCCAACCCGCTCCTGCCCGACACCGCGTCGGAACTGGCCGTGCCATTGCTCGTCGGCGATAAACTGATCGGCGTGATGGACGTGCAATCCGAGCAGGCCAATGCCTTCACAGAATCAGATGCCGATATTCAGATGACATTAGGCTCGCAGGTGGCGGTGTCGGTGCAAAATGCCCGCCAGGTGCAGGAAAGCCGCCGGTTACAGGAACAGTACACCCTCGCCATCGCAGGCGCCAACGATGGGATTTGGGACTGGAATGTCGTCACAAATCAGGTGTTCTTCTCGCCGCGCTGGAAGGAAATGGTCGGATATCGCGAAGACGAGTTGAACAACGGCTTTGCCGATTTCGAAGCCCTGCTCCACCCGGACGATCATGACCGCGTGCTTGCCCATGTCAACGATTACTTGACCGGTAAACGCAACGAGTATGATGTTGAATTTCGCTTCCACCATAAAGATGGGTCATACCGCTGGATTCGCGCCCGCGGCAAAGCCCTGCGCGACGAAAAAGGCGCGCCTTACCGAATGGCTGGTTCGCATACGGATATCACGGCCAGCCGCACAGCGCAGGAGACCATCGCAAAGCGCGCCGCAGAACAGGAAGCCCTTAACCGTATCACCCAGAGCATTCAAGGTACGATAACCATAGAATCGGCGCTGCAGGTTGCCGCCCGCGAACTGGGCCACGCGCTGGGCATGAAGCCGACGCTGGTGACGCTCGATCCCGAGGCGCTGCCTGGCAAGCGGACGCCAAGGCAATTGATGAGCGATCAATTGCATGATTCCGATAACAGCAACTAACTGAGCGGTTGAGAATTGACGCAGGAATCAGGAGATACTATATGTTACAAAAACTAAAAATCCAAATAGAAGGAAATTTGAGAATCAAGACTGCGCTGTTGGTTAGCCTGATTCTCGTACCGTTGCTGAGCCTCTACGTCTGGTATGACGTCCAACGATTGGGAAGGGAAATCGAGGATCAAATGCGGCAAAAAGGCGAGATCATGGCAATTTCGGGCGCAACAATGATCTCACATCTTCTGGAGGACGCGATCGCCACCGGCCGATTGACCCGTGACCAGGTATTCGACACGAATTATCAGATCATTCCCAATACCGATCCCGCGAAATATCACACCGCCTATGATAGCTTTACCGATGCAAATATCCTGGGCATATCAGACTCCTTTCTAGACGATCACGATTTATTGTTTGCCGTGGCAGTAGATGCCAATGGATACCTGCCAACCCATAACACTTTATATTCAAAACCCCTGACTGGCGACTATCAGACCGACCTTGTCAGCAACCGTACCAAGCGCATTTTCAATGATCCTATCGGCCTCGCCGCGGCGCAAAACACAAAACCTATCTTGTTTCAGATCTATCAGCGCGACACTGGCGAGACCGCCTGGGATATCTCGGCGCCCATCTATGTGGATGGTCAGCATTGGGGTGCATACCGCATCGGTATGTCGATTGCAACAATTTCTGCAGAAACGAAGGCGGCCGCTCAAATTTCCCTGTTGGTCGGCGTATTGCTTGTTGTGCTCATCCTGGCATTGGTGAACTATCTCATTGGCACGATCACACGGCCCATTTCAGGATTGAGCATCGCTGCGACCAGTATCGCCAGCGGTAATTTTGATCAAACAGTTGCTGTCACTTCCCGTGATGAAATTGGCGCATTGGCAGTAGCCTTCAATAACATGACAATCAGACTGCGCGAATCGATGGAACACCTGCGCCGCCGCGCTATTCAAGTAACTACCGTGAACGAAGTCAGCCGTCGTTTGACTGTGGCCACCAATCCCCGCCAGTTGGCGGTTGATGTGGTGGAACAAATCCAGTCGGCCTTCAACTATTATCACGCCCATATTTACTTTGTGGATGAAGCCACCAGCGACCTGGTGATGGCCGGCGGCACGGGCGAGGCGGGCGCCACGATGTTGGCGCGCGGCCACAAAATCCCGAAAGGACGCGGTTTGGTGGGCCGCGCCACAGAGACAAACGCCCCCGTCCTCGTCCCGGATGTGTCGAAGGCCGAAGGCTGGTTACCCAATCCCCTGCTCCCCGAAACCAGATCTGAAGTGGCCATCCCCATTGCTTTGGGCCAACAGGTTCTGGGCGTGTTGGACGTGCAACAGAACGTGGTGAATGGGCTGGGAGAAGATGACGTGCAACTTCTACAATCGCTTGCCGCGCAGGTGGCCATCTCGCTACAAAATGCCCACTCCTACGAAGAATCACACGCACAGGCCGAATTGGAAGCAATGGTCAACTTGATCGGACAGAAGATCCAGCGCGCCGCAACGGTGGATGAAGCTCTGCAAACCGCCGCACGCGAACTGGCTTTGGCGCTGGGCGCGCCGCGTGTCAGCGCAAACATCGCTGGGCGACAAGATGGCGGCAACGGCGCCAGCAAAGAGAGTGTAAAATGAAAAAACATTTTTTTCGCCTTCCCGAAAGTATGTCCCCTCAGGCGCGCAGCGCATTTCTAATTGCGGCGGCGATCGCTACTGCGCATTTTGTAGCTGTGGCGTACTATCTGTATCTGGGCCAGACTACCGGCTCCGCTCAATTCCGCGCGCTGGCTGCAATTTCATTTGCGCTGGGCGTGATCATCGGATTCGGGACCGCATTGAGCCGGCGCGGGCAACCCACACAGGGTATCATTCTGGTTCTGGGCGCCATGGCGATATCCTATCCGCCAGTTTCAGCGACCCTGGTGGGCGGGCTTGGATTGGTGTTGGGCCTTGCCTTGATGGCAATTGGGCCGATGAGTGCATTTCAGATTTTGCCCCGCAGATCAGCCTGGGTGATGGCGGTCCTTACCTTTATCTCAGGTCTGGCCACCCTGCTGTTGGACATATTTGGTTCAACGGCGCGACCATCCCTGCCGGGCATCGTCATTCAGATTTTAGCGGCATCGGTGGTGGGTCTTCTCGGATTTTTCATCGTCCGCAATACCAGGGAGATAGTTGCCGCCAGCCTGCGACTCAAGATTACCGTCTGGGCAGGCGCAATCCTGATCACGCTTTCCATCGTCCTAGTTATTTATTCATCCATAACACTACGACAGACCGCCATTGAGGACGCACAAGCCGCAGCCCTCGCTGTAACTAAAACGCACGCAAGCAATGTTAAAAGCCAGCTTGATTATGGATTAAATGCCGCGAGAACTATGGCATATAGCCTCGGAGCCGTAAAGGACCCAACCCATCCAACACCTCTGACACGCGACCAAGCAAATGGCATGTTGAGAAAAGTGGCTCAGGAAAATCCTACCTTTCTAGGCACCTGGACAATATGGGAACCAAATGCGTTCGATGGTCAGGATGCGCAATATGCAAATACTTCTTTGCATGATGAGACCGGACGGTACATTCCGTATTGGGTAAGAGTCAACAATGAAATCGAAGGCGTCGCAATCATTGATTATGAGACGCCCGGCATTGGTGATTTTTACCTCATACCCCGCCAAACAAAACAAGAAACGATTGTAACCCCGTATTTTTATCCGATAGATGGCGTAGATGTTTTGATGACATCCCTAGTGGTTCCTATTGTTGAAAACGACCAGTTCTACGGTGTTGCAGGCGTAGACTATAGAATGGACTTTGTACAAGGCATCGTTGACGAAATCGATCTGTATGACGGAACAGCCACTGCCATTCTTGTTTCAGAGACTGGCATATTGATAGCAGTTCACGACCAGCCGGATCTGGCGCTTCAATCAGCATCTTCAATTCTTACGGACTTCGAACATATCCAGCAGCGCGTTGCATCCGACGAAACCTTCATCAGTCTCAGTTCGGATGGAAACTACCTGAGAGCATTTTCGCCGATTAACATTGGCGAAGCCGGCGCGCATTGGTCATTCAGTCTAATCGTTCCCGTCTCGGAAATCACTAAGCAGGCTACTCGTGCAACGGTTCAAGAAGTAGCGATCAGTATAGGATTTATCATCCTTTCAATTCTCGCTCTTTGGATCTTTACAGGTCAGATTACCCGCCCAATTCGCGATCTGACAAATACAGCGAATACAATTTCACAAGGCAACCTTAACGCCGTCGCCAATGTCCAGGCTGTGGATGAGACCGGCGTTTTGGCAAAGGCATTCAATTCGATGACAGCGCAATTACGCGAATTCCTTGCCACCCTGGAATCCCGCGTGGCAGAACGTACCCGCAACATTGAGCTCGCCGCAGAGATCGGACGCACCGTGTCGCAAGTGCGCGCCCTGGATGTTATGTTGAAGGATGCCGCCGAACTGATCCGCTCACAATTTGACCTGTACTATGTGCAAGTTTATCTGACAAACCCAAGCCAGACCGCCCTGATCTTGCAATCTGGCACAGGAACGGTCGGCGCGGAATTGATCGGACGCTCTCATCAATTGCCGTTGAACGGCGCCTCCATCAATGGACGCGCCGCTACGGAGAAAAAATCGGTGGTTATCGCGGATACCTCTACCAGCGCCACCTTCAAACCAAATCCGCTTTTACCCGATACTCGCTCCGAAATGGCCGTGCCGTTGCTCATCGGCGATAATGTGGTGGGTGTGCTGGACATGCAAAGCCGCCAGGCCGGAACATTGAGCCAGGAAATCCTGCCCGCCTTTGAAGCCCTGGCTGGGCAATTGGCCGTCGCCATTCAAAATGCCCGCCTGCTCGAAGAATCCAAACAGGCCCGCGCCGAAGTGGAAGCCCAGGCCAGCCGCCTGGCGCGCGCCAACTGGAAAGACTACCTGGACGCCATCCACAAAGCCGAGCGCATTGGCTACGTGTATGAAAACAACGAGATTCTTCCGTTGGTGGAGGATGAGGTCCAACTGCCTGCCGAGGCAAAGACCCTCTCCTCTCCCATCTCGGTCTCCGGCGAAAAACTGGGATCGCTCATAGTGGAACTGACCGCCGAAAACCAGAACGGGCGCAACGCGGAACTGGTGAACATTGTGGCCCGCCAGGTGGCCCAACAGATCGAAAGCCTGCGCCTGCTTGAAAGCGCCGAACGCTACCGCCTCGAAGCGGAAGAGACCACCCGCCGCGCTACGGTAGAAGGCTGGCGTGAATACATCGAGGTTCGCGGGGAAGCCTCTCTGCGTTACCTATATGACAGGAACGCGGTCAGTCCTGCCGCATCAACCGAGGGGGATGTCAGCGAGAAATCCATCACCCTGCCGCTCAAAGCGCGTGAAGAAACCATTGGCAAGATTGCCATCCTCGGCGTTGACGAAAAAGACGGCGATGCGGCGGAACTCGCCCATGCCATTGCCCAACGCCTGGGCGCGCACATTGAAAACCTGCGCCTGTTTGAAGAAACCAAGCGCGGCCAGATCGAATTGGATAAACGCGCCCGTGAGTTGGAATCGGTGGCTGAGATCAGCTCGGTTTCGGCGCGTGAATTGGATATTCAAAAAATGCTCGAAACAGCGGTGTTCCTCACCCAGCGCCGTTTCGGTCTGTATCACGCCCACGTGTTCACCTACGATGAACTTTCCAAACGCCTCAAGATCATAGCCTGCGGCTGGAAGGAAGGCGACGTGCATGAAGGCACGCATGGCACAACCACCATCGCGCTGGAACAGGAACAATCGCTGGTGGCCCGCGCCGCACGCGAAAAACGAGCGGTGGTGGTGAACGACGTGCAAGGCGACCCAGGCTGGTTGCCCAACCCGTTGCTCCCCGACACGCGCTCTGAAATGGCCGTGCCGCTGTTGGTGGGCGATCAAATTCTCGGCGTGTTGGACGTGCATAAAGACACCATCAACGCCTTCAGCGCTGAAGATACCGCCGTGATTTCCACCCTCGCCGCCCAGGTTGCCACTGCCCTGCAAAACGCCCACTCCTTTGAACAGGCGCAGAAACAGGCCGAACGCGAAAGCGCCTTAAACGTGATCAGCCAGAAGATCCAAAGCGCCACCACCGTGGAAGCCGTATTGCAGATCGCCGCCCGCGAGCTGGGACACGCCCTCGGCGCGCCGCTCACCATTGCCCAACTCGGCGTGAAAAACGGAAACGATTAGCGGCCATGCAGAAACGCTTCGGAGATGTTGAGCCATGACCAGTAATCATTACCAACAACGGCTGGATACGCTCTTTGCGGATATCGAACGCCTGGCGGTGAACCCGATCGGCGATATCAACGCGGCGCGAAGCGAGATCAAAAAATTGCGCGAACGCGTGAACGCTTTGCAGGAAGAGATCGCACGCAACCCAGAACCTGCCATCGAGGAAACAAAGAGCGAACCCGTCTTCGAGGAGAAGGCGCGTCGCATCGCGCCCGATGTGTACGAGAAGGAACGCGTCGGCTACGCGTACGATGGGGGCGTCGTCCGCCCGCTTCAAGGTCCGGAAAGTGACGCGTCGCCGTCCGATGGGAAGGCCGCCGTCCCGTTAATCGCCAGCGGGCAGGTCATCGGCCAAATGCAGGCGCAACATCCATCCGAGCGTGAGTGGACGTCGGATGAACTATCGCTCTTGAACGCGGTGGCGCAACAAGCCTCGCTTCAAATTCAAAACCTGCGCCTGCTCGACGCCACCGAGCGCGCCCGCGCCGAAGCGGAAGATGCTACGCGCCGGTACATGCACGAAAGTTGGGACTCATATCTCGATGGCGTTCGCAACAGCGAACGCATCGGCTATGCCTACGATCAGGCCTCTGTTACGCCGATGTATGAATCGCCCGCCACGGGTGAATTGTTGCAGGAAACCGTAAACGTGATGGACGAACAGGTCGGCTCGCTTTACCTGCAACCCGACCCATCCCGCCCGATGACAGATGCCGACCGCGCCATGGTTGCGGCCATCGCCAAACAAGTGGCGCAACAGGTGGAAAACATCCGCCTGCTCGCGGATGCATCGCGCGCCCGCGCCGAAGCGGAAGAGGCCACCCGTCGCCTCACGCGTGAAAGTTGGGAGTCCTACGCCGCTCAAAAAGACGACGCCAATCTCGGCTTTGTCTATGATTCGAATCAAGTGCTGCCGATGCGATCCATCCAGACGCCGCAAGAATTGAACCTGACGAGTCCGCTTGTCGTACGCGGCGAAACCATCGGACGACTGGCCGTGGCGAATTGGAAGGATGTCAATCCTGAAAAAGCCGACCTGGTCTCTGCCATTGCGGAGCGCGTCAGTACGCACCTGGAAACCATCCGCCTCGCGGAAGAACTGCAAAAACGCGCCGCCGAACTTCAAGCCGTGGCAAAACTGAGCACCACCGCGTCCACCGTGCTTGACCCCGATGAACTCCTGCAATCGGTGGTGGACATGACGAAGGAACGCTTCGGCCTGTACCATGCCCACATCTATCTTGCGAACGACGCCTGGAATACCCTCCTGCTCGCGGCAGGAGCGGGAGAGGTTGGGCAGGCCATGGTGGCCGAACAACACGCCATTCCCTTCGACGCGGAAAAATCGATTGTGGCGCGCGCTTCACGCGAACGAATAGCCGTCATTGTGAACGACTTGCAGGCCGACCCTACCTTCCTCCCCAACCCCCTACTCCCCTACGCGCGCTCCGAAATGGCCGTGCCGATGGTGGTGGGCGATAAGACGCTGGGCGTATTCGACGTGCAGTCGTCGCAAGCCAATCGTTTCACCGAAGATGACGCCAATATCTACACCACCCTCGCCTCGCAAGTGGGCGTGGCGCTACAAAACGCGCAACTCTACGCCGAGCAGGCCGCCACCCTCACCCAACTGCGCGAATTGGACCGCCTCAAATCTTCGTTCCTCGCCAACATGTCGCACGAGTTGCGCACCCCGCTCAATTCCATCCTCGGCTTTGCAGACGTGATCCTCGAAGAACTCGACGGCCCGCTAACCGAGAACATGACAAACGACCTGCGCCTCATCCAAAAGAACGGCACGCACCTGCTCCACCTCATCAACGACGTGCTGGACATGGCAAAGATCGAAGCCGGGCGCATGAACCTGAACCCCGAAACATTCTTCCTGATCGAATTGCTCGAAGAAGTGACCAGCATCACATCGCCGCTCGCGAGCGAAAAGAATCTGGCGCTCTTCATCGAGCCAGAGTCCGACCTGGGCGTTTCCATCTACGCCGACCGCACGCGCCTCCGCCAGGTGATGATCAACCTCGTCAACAACGCCATGAAATTCACCGAGCGCGGCAAGGTCAGCATCCTGTTGCAACGATGCGAAGCGGGCGCGTTGGTGAGCGTACACGACACGGGCATCGGCATTCCGCCCGAAAAACTCGAAGCGGTCTTCCAGGAATTTACGCAGGTGGATACATCCACCACGCGCAAAGCGGGCGGCACAGGCTTGGGCCTACCCATCAGCCGCCGCCTGATCGAAATGCACGGCGGACGCCTGTGGGCCGAAAGCAGCGGCATCAATGGCGAAGGCTCCACCTTCTTTGTGGAATTGCCCCTCGAAGCGCTAAACATGGAACCCGAAAAGGTGCAAAAATAATGGCGCTCCCCCTCACCCTGGAATGTGTGATCTGCGGAAAACAACAACCCTACGAACCCTTCGTGCCGGGCATCTGCAAACATTGCCAATCGCAATGGCTGGAAGCGCGCTACGATTACGAGGCCTTCAAACGCGAAATCCTGCGCGGACTTCCCAACCGCCCCTCCAACCTCTGGCGTTATCAGGACATCCTGCCGCTGAACAATCCCTCCACTTTGGACCTCTACCCCGCCGGCGGGACTCCCCTCTGGCATTCGGCTCGCTTCGCTCCTTCGCTGGGGGCGGGTTCCGTCTTCATCAAAGACGAACGCTACGGTCCGACCTCCTCCTTCAAAGACAGGCAGGCCGCGGTGGCCGTGGCCGCCATGAACGAAAACGGGATTCGCGAAGCGGTGATCGCATCCACGGGCAACGCGGCGGTGGCCTACGCGTCGGCTTGCGCGCGGGCGGGCATTAAACTGTGGGTCTTTATGACCAGCCTCGTGCCGCAGGAAAAACTGCGCGAGGCCGCGCTCTTCGGCGCAGAGGTGATCCGCGTCAGCGGCAACTATGACCAGACGAAGCAGATCGCCGCGCAGTTCGCGCAGAGGCGCAACCTGCTGCTCGACCGCGGCGCGAGTTCCATCCCCGCCAAAGAATCCATGAAAACCATCGCCTACGAAATTGTGGAACAACTCGGCTGGCGCGCGCCCGATTGGTACGTGCAGGCCGTCAGCGGCGGACTCGGCCCGCTGGGCGTGTATCAAGGATTCAAAGAAATGCTCCACATGGGGCTGATCAATAAAATCCCAAAATTGGCAATTATTCAAGCGGAAGGATGCGCGCCGATGGCGCATGCCTTCAAAGCCGGCAAAGACGTGGCCGAACCTGTCATCCCCGATACGCGCATCATCATCCTATCCACGGGCGACCCTGGCAAAGCCTACACCTACCTGTGGAAACTGACCCAGCAATTCGGCGGCGTGATGGAATCAGTGACCGACCACGAAGCCTATTCCGCCATGCAGGCGCTCGCCAAAAGCGAGGGCATGGCCGTGGAGCCTGCGACGGCGGTCGCGTTCGCGGGTCTCGAAAAGGCGCTCAAAAACGGGACGATCGGCGCGGACGAGACGGTCGTCGTCAACTGCACGGGACACACCTTCCCCGTCGAAAAGCACGTGCTGGGCGACCAGTTCGCGGTGGACATCCACCTGAGCGAAGACCAATCCCCCGCGCCGCGCGAAGGTCTGCAAGCCGCGCTCGAAAACCTGGATGAGAAAGCCACCACCGTTTTGCTGGTTGACGACAACCCCGATGACGCCCACCTCATCCGCCGCATGTTGGAAGCGCGCAAGACCTATCGCGTCTACCACGCCAAAGACGGCTGGGAGGGCCTCGCCATGGCGCGGCAAAAACTGCCCGACCTGATCGTGAGCGATTTGACCATGCCAGGCATTGATGGCTTTGGGCTGGTGGAAGAGTTAAAATTAGATCCGCGCACCAAGAACATCCCCGTGGTAGTCGTCAGCGCAAAGGATATTACAAAGGAAGAGCGCGAACGCCTCAACGGTCACATTGAAGCGTTGTACCAGAAAGGTTCACTGTCCACGCGCAAGTTTGTGGATCAGGTCATCCAGGTCATCGCAGAGAAAAGCGCGGACCAAGGAGAATGAACGATGGGAAACAATATTTTATACGTCGAAGATAACCCCGATAACATGTTGCTCGTGCAACGCGCCCTGGAATCGCGCGGCTACAAATTGTTGAAGGCCGAGAATGGACTCAAAGGTGTGACGATGGCCGAGGCGGAAGAAGTGGATTTGATTTTGCTCGATATCAACCTGCCCGATATTGACGGCTACGAAGTGGCGAGGCGCATCCGGTCCAGCGCAAAGCACGCGCTGGCCTACGTGCCGATCATCGCCGTCACCGCCAACGCCTTGAAAGGCGACGCGGAAAAAGCGCTCGCGGCGGGTTGCGATGTGTACATGTCGAAGCCGATCAACATTCGCGAGTTGTGGGCGCGGGTGGAAGCGTTCGTGCCATCTCCCCTGAATAAATAAATTCGGCAAATCACGGTTTTATAGAAACACTACTGTAATCGTCATTGCGAGCGCACTTCGCGAAGCAATCCCCTCTCCCGGCATGGAGACTGCTTCGTCGGGAAGAGAGCCCTCCTCGCAGAAACAAATAGCGCTTGCTCTACACAAAAGCCAGTGAACAATTGTCGCGTCGCGCCCATCTTCAAAAGGCGCGACGCTTCGCGTTAAACCGCGGGAAAATTCACAGGCGCACCCGCCTTGCGGCGCATCTCTATACGGGAAAAGTTTTTGAAATAACCCAATTCGCCAAACGCCACGAGATGGGGATCGTCTGTGTGAATATTTTCAGCATACGTATCGTGACGGGGGTTTTGGGTATGCAGATTGAGTAAAAGTTGCAGGCCCACTTCAGCAGGGTCGCCTTCTTCGGTATGCAAGACCAAATGGCTGAGACTATATCGAAGCGTGTACTTGTGACTCCGATACACAATCCATCCCCTGCCCCCATTGGGAAGTTGAATCCGCATCCCCTCGACATCGGGCGCGTTGCTCATGGACTCATACGCGTTGATCCAGGTGACATGATGTGGATAGGCCCGCAGCGCCTCCAACGCCTGCTCGCGCGTCAACGCTTCGATCTCTCCCTGCGGCTCGGCAGAGACAAGACGCGGGGCGCGGCGCATCACCAGCCACGAACCGATCTCCTCGAACCCTTTGCTCAAAAAAAGATTATAGGCTGGCGCGTTATCCTGAATCACTTCAAGGATGATCTCCCCCACGCCCGCCTGTTCGGCATTTTCCAACATGCAATCCATCAGCATGGCCCCCACGCCATGGCGACGCGTGCCAGGCAACACGCCCAGGCGCGTCACCCATCCCCGCCCGGGGCGCATTCCCAACATGCTCAGTCCAAGGGTCTGCCCATCGCTTTCGCGGGCAATGCACGAACGCGAAAGGTCAACGTTAAAATCGCGCACATATTCCATCAGGCGATCGGCGCTCATCGGCATGGGAACCAGATAATCTACGCGGGTTTGATTGTAGAGATCCGTCAATTCCTGAATGGAAAAACGCGACGCAGGCACAATTTCAATCTTCATGGCGCGTCGGTTCCAGCAATTTGTCTATCAGTTGAATGAGTTCGTTGATCTTGAACGGCTTGCACAGGTAGCCGTCCAACCCGTAGGCTTCCACGGTGTGGCGCGCCACCTCTGCCGGCCAGGCCGTCAACACCACGATCGGCACTGTCTCCAACATAGGCTCCCCGCGCAGCCACGTTGAAAGGGTTTGGCCGTCTGCGTCGGGCAGGCCAAGATCGAGCAAAATCAAATCGGGCTTCACCTGAAAGGCCATCTCCAACCCCGATTCGGCGTTCCTGGCCCAAAACAGTTCATGTCCGCGCGGAATCAAAAAACGCTTCACGAAAGTCATGTTGTCTTCGATGTCTTCAATATACAGAATTTTCGCCATCTTTTGCTCCTTCGTTCCGCGTCAAATTCTGTTGCGATTCTACCACTCGTTGAAAACGAGGCGAAAAAGCCAGACATCTCGCGAAACCTGGCGGACGCGGTTAGCGCGTCATCGCGAACGCGCTGGTCGAGGCGTATGGAGGGAGGATAAAAGCGAGTTCGGTTGAGGGGAGTGGGACGAGGTTTGAGATTGAGCTGCCTGTGAAATGAAAACCTCCCGCTTTTCAGGCGGGAGGCAACTTTTACGCAACGATCTTGTGAACCACTTCGGGGTCATCTTGATATTTTAGCAAACGCAATCCCTCCAAACGAAGGGCTTCGGGGAAGAGGGCTTTGTAGATGTTGCAATTAGGGGATTTGATATCATACCGTCCCGTCGCGCGATGCGTCGCGAGCGGACAGCCACCCGCGCACCAATATTTCCACTCGCAGGATTTGCACCCTTCTTTTTCTTCCACAGACATATTCTGAATCCCACTCTGGTCTGAGCGGATGACGGCCAGCGGGTCTGCCACGTGAACATCTGTGATCGGTTTGCGTATCTGCATCTGGCACTTGGCAACCTGTCCGTGCTGATCGAAGACCAGATAGTTTTGTCCCACCCCGCAAGTGTGCGTATGTGAAGCAGAGAGGTTGGCGCGGTCAATCATGCCCCCGAGGAAGGGTCTGCGCGGGAGATTGTCTTCGATCACTTTGAACGCCGCCAACATGCCGTTGGTGATTTTCTCTTCATCCAGACGCATATCTTCATGGGATGCGGAGAGTTCATTCTCGCGATAGAAGTTCAGGCTGAACGGCAACTCGCGTTCCAAAATCCATGCCATGACATCGGGCAGTCCATCCGCCGTGCGATTGCTGACTGTTACCGAGATGTTAGGAGTCAAACCATTGGCAAGCGCCAAGTCCACGGCTTCGGCTACATCCGCGAAGGAACCACGTCCACCCGCGTAGCGACGATGCATGTCGTGATGTTGAGCAAGTCCATCGAGGGAGATCATTAGCCGCAAGCCGAGAGATTTGAGGGTCTCGATCATTGCAGACGTGAGGAGTGTCCCGTTGCTCAGAACCACGCCTTCCAAATTAATGCCATGTTGAACGGCCAGCGATTGGGCGTATTGATGCAATTCCACAATCAGCGGGAAGCGCAACAACGGCTCACCGCCCGCGTATTTCAATTTCACTTGCTTGAAGCCATTGGCAATCGCCGAGCGGAAGGTGGCGTCAATTGCGGCGCGACCTGTGGCGGAGGTCATGTCTTCGCGGACGTGAGGGAGGTAGCAGTAGTCACAGCGGAGGTTGCAACGGTCGGTGAGGTGGAGCCAGGAGGTGAGGAGAATATTCTCAACAAACTCGCATGCACAATTGCACTCTTTCTGCGAAGTGCAGGCACAATCATCCTCTGGCCATGTTAATAATCCCACTTTAGCCAGAACTTTCAAAACCGATGAGAACCGAGATTCCAGTATGATTTTTTCATCCAATCTGTCCAGCATAGTACGATCAATTATCACTGGTACTTTACCCAGTACAAGATAATCTGAGTCAGTCAAAACAATACGTGGCGCGTGGGACACATGCGTCACGTTGATCGAAACATGTGCTGGCTCATTAGTTCGATGAATCGGCGAACATGCATCACATTGGCCGGTTGGAACTTCGCTATGAAATCGTGCATACATTAAACGGGAGGGGATGGGCTTACTCATAGATTTTAGCCTCTTCCATCCAGCGCACAAAAAAACTCGTCGCTTCGGGATGTTGTTGAGATAGGTTTTCTTTTTTCCAAGTGGTATATAGCAGTCGCGCAATTTTTGCGCGCTCTGCAAGTGGCACTTTTAGGTTCTCCCAATGCCGTTCCACATTTATCAATTGATTCTGCACAGTATATTCCTGATAGGTTTCATATCGTGCCAACAATGTAAAAGCAAGCCGGTAATAACGTTCAGCCACAGCATAATTCCTAGAGCTCAAACCCATTGCTAAATCCGCGAGATGCTTTAATAACATTCCTTCAGCGCGCGCATAAGTCATGTCTGGCCAATTATTCTTGTATTTCCGATAAAGAGTGGTGAAATATTTGAGACGGTCATATTTCTTTTCCTTGATGGCAATCTTCGACAAGTCGCCAAGATTGTTGAGTTCATGATAGGCATCGGAAATTTCCACACTGGCAGCATAACTCTCTTCGAATAAACGTCGAGCCATTTCAGATTGGCCCATTTCAGATTTGACATGTGCAAGGCGGTGCAATATCATGGCTTCATCGCGTTTGATTTTGTATTCGCGCGCGATCTCCAACTCTCGTTCGGCCTGATGCAGCTCGCCAGTAAGGCGATAGACCAGACCCAATCCAGCATGAATTCGGCTTAACCATTCGTAATCATGCTTATCGAATTTTCCCAACGCATGTACATAAGCTCCAACAGCCTTTTCAAATTGCCCCATACGAGCATAAATAGCGCCGTAAACTTCATACAACGCTCCCAGGCCGCGCCCAAAATTAAGCTGCTCCCATAATTCATTGGCTTGGTCACATAATGCCAGCGCAGGGCCAAAGCGCGCCTGCTGGCTATAGACAAAGGCAAGATTGTTCAATATCCAGGCACGGCGAAGTCGATCTTTGGTTTGGATACTTAATTCCAGCGCCCGTTTATAATTCTCGATCGCGGACTCGGAATCGCCCAGCAAGCGATAGCTCCATCCCAGGGCATTGAGCGCTGGGACCAGACTGGGTTTCATTTTTTTTCTCTGACACAATTTCACTGCATTTTCAAAGTAATCGCGCCCATCCTTGATATAACCCAAACGAATCTTGATATTGCCATACTGAATCAGCATATCCACTCGTTTTTCAGGAGAGAGCGTTGTCGAACGCAGTATCTTTGCTGATAGATTTTCCGCTTTAGTGTATTTGCCGCTGTCGAGCAATGCTTTAACATGCCTGTTATCTATCTCATATTTTTGTTCCGTTGAAAAACACTCGTAATAACCCTCAACAAGTTTCAGAAGAATATCACGATAAGGGAAATTGTAGGTGCGGGTTGCCTCATCAAAAATACGACTAAAAACAGTCAGACCAATTTTATTGGGGTCAATATAAAGCGCGTGGTCAAGTAACTGTTCACGCACACTCCAAAGCAGGTTTTGCAAAACCTCCAGCCCGTTATATACGTGTACGTTTTTCTGTGCCTGATCTTGTTGATCGTCATTTTGCTGAGCACGTAATTTCTTGATTTCGGCAAGTATTTTTTTCTCTTGTTCTTTAAAGTATTCCACAACAATTTTGCTATCGCGTGTGCGGCGCTTTTTCTGCGGATCTATATAATCCCAAATATAGTTTTTCACCATTGACCGTACTTCATCGTGCAAAGTGATGCGATTATCCGGCAAAGTCTTGACATAGACACGCAATTTTGCTTTCTCGAGCAAATCTTTGGCAATTTCCGAGGAAACATTGAGGAGGATTGCGATCATTTCATCATCCAACGGATAAATTCTCGACATCACTAAAATCAATTGATCCATTACCTCACGCATCTCTATAACTCTTCGCACCAGTTGAGATTCGAAATTCTGCCGCATTTTCTCGCGCCGAGTTTTGGACAAACTTAGAATACTATCTGCTTTGAGATTGACCAGAGGCTCTGGGACAAAATTGTGGGAAATGGTGTCCACAGCCATATCAATCAAGATCGGACTGCCTCCGACAAGATATAGTATTTTTGTACGCATATCTGACGGTAGTGAAAAAGACAAGGCCCTTTCCTTGTGAGAAATATAAAGCTCACCAAAGGCATTATCTTCCATGGGTTTCCAAACGATCAACTCGGCATCTTTGCCAAGCATCTTATCAATCTTGTTCCAGTAATGAGGCTGTTCCCGACTAGTCAATAAAAAGAACACGTTATGAGTATCCTGGATTAACTGGCAAAGGCGTTCCCATACATCATCTTCAGCTTTTTCAACCGTATCAAATAACAGCACGATACGCCGCTTTTCAGATAGCAAGGCGAAATTGCGAATCAAGGTTTCATAGACATGCTCGCTTTGACGGTTGAGAGCCTCAGGACTGACACCGGCATCCTGCATTTTGCGCCAATCTTGAATCTCACTCAAATATTGAGCATACGCCTGCTCGCCCAGATTCTGAGCGATTACACGCTCCAAATTTTCCGGAACATGCAAAATACGATCATCAAAATCAATGATGCCGCTGGAAAGCGAACCACCAAGTTGACGCAAAAAGCGAGTACAGACCTCCTCCAACAACCGCGTCTTACCGCTGCCCCCTGGCCCCTGGATCCACAATATCCGACGAGTTCCCCTTTCATTGATAAGAGATTCTATTTTCTTAAGTTCATCCTCCCGAGCGATAAAAGGCATCCTAGCGTTCATGGTTCCCTCCGAACTTTTTACTTCATACCGACCGACAATTGCAATATCTGATCACGCAATTGGTTGTATGGAGTTTCGTTGTAATCATGTTCGCGCAACAAATAATTCACAAGGAACGGAAATTCCCATTGATCTTCCTCATCCATTTTGTCAAACAAAATATGGATTGCTTGTTTGCGTTGTGCGGCAGTTTTGGTGGATGGGCGACACAAGTAAAGCTTCAACGACTTGGTCACATCCTTCTTAAATTTTTGCGATAACGTGGCGCGTGCATGATCGCTAATGGCATATCCATCCACGTTCATCTGCAAAGATTGAAAAAGATATTCGATCATCCAGCGTTCCGGGGATTGCAAATCGGGCTCTTTCAGATGTTTTTCACAAATCGTGCGCGCTTCATTGGTATAGATCTGATATTGTATGGCCTGTGTCTTCCTCAGACGAATGACAAGCAGGCGACGATTGATGTCATCCTTCAGATAACGTCCCTTGATTTCGAATATATTGGTTTGCGCCAGTTTGTCCCTCAAGTCATATTCATCACGCACGGATTCAACTTTATGCTTTCCAAGAAGTTTTTGCAGCACGAAGTCATCGGAATAACGCCAGACACACAACGGATCTATGACTGATTTCACGTCCGCAACAGCCAGCATCTGATAATCGTGCTCACAGACCCTGTATAAATAATCATTCCAGATGTCATCGCCATATTGCATCAATTGAGCCAAAGGGAAACCCTGTTGTTGGACAAAGTTAAAACAATGAGCCATTGCCCCCGGATGTCCACCAGTAAGGAACAAAACATCGGCCGCAAAATTATCAATTTTGGATGGTTCAAAATTACATAAAAATTCTGCCGCAGAAGTTTTGATTACATCAAAAGTAAATGGTTTGAGCGGGCGTTTATTGATAGCAAGCGATGTTTGTTTGACCGCATCGGTATTGGCCAGATTTCTTCCAGCAACAATGACACGAAATCGACTTTGTTGACTGGAAAAAGCCCTTAAATTTGTCAGGCTTGCCCACACTTGTGGAATAAACTCATCCAGCAATCCTCGAACCAAGTCTGATGAAAGTTCCTGATCCAGATCAATCAACAGAACTAAGCCTTCAGGTGGATTATTATTCCTAAACTTTTGAATCAACGCGCCTCCAAGCAACTCACCCCATCCTTTGTTGGAACCTCCATTTAGATCAATTTCCAATGAAACAGCTAATTGGCTGGCAATATCCTGCAAGGTGTCACTTTTGGCAATCACCGCCCGAGCAGGTTTCCAGCCTTCTTTTTGCGAAAATCGTTTATCCAGTTCAGTCAGAAGATCTGTTTTTCCATACCCAGCTGGAGCATGCACAATAAAATATTGCCCTGGCGTTTTTGAAATGGTTGTCGCGGTCAGTTCATCAATTTCATCCTGACGATTGACAAAGGAAACACGACATGGTGTTGTAGTGGCAACTCCAGGTGGTGTTCCCTGAATCCCTGATATCAGATTGTGAAAAGCGTTTTCATCATCCAGGCCGTTACGAAAATCGACCCAAGTTAAACGTGCAAGAAACGCGGGTAATTTGAGATTTTTGTTATCTGGTGCGCCCGGCAACAAGACTGGGATAACACGTCTATGTTTGTCTCTTACACGAGCAGCAATTGCCTCACGCATTTCCTCGTTTTCCCAAGGACCAATGCCGGAAGCGCCAAGAAAAACTGCGAACGTACCACATTGGTCAAGAGCTTCCTCAATTTCCTCTTGCCATGGATTGCCAGGAACGAGATTCCATTTATCGAGCCAAACTTTTTTTCCTTTTTTTTTCAGTCTTTGTGCTATGTACTCAACCGCCCGCTTATCCTTATTGTTGTGACTGAGAAACACGTCAAATTTATACTCATTATCTTTGATCATATCTCCCTCCGCCGGAGGCTTTATTATTTACTTTATATCACCATCAAAAGATATGTACAAGATGATTTTCTGCCTTTATCCAAAAAACTCGTGGATTTCAACTGTCACATCCTCACCACCCCCGGCCTCACTCCCACCTCCTCAATCAACCCCTCCAACTCCTCATCCCTCAGCCTCCTCCCCTTCCCCGCGTACGCGGTCAGCGCGGCCTCCAGCATATTCGTCCCAAATGACCTCCCCTCGTAGCGCGGAGTTGTCGTAATCACCGTCTTCACCCTTCTTGATTTCAGCAACTCAATATTCTCCTCCGTCGTCGTGTTTGTGACCACCGTCTTCCCATCCAGCCTTGCGGGCATGTATTTTCGCATGAAGAGGAAATCGCCCGCGATCAGGTCGGACTCTTCGAAGTATTTGAC
Source organism: Chloroflexota bacterium (assembly GCA_016234485.1). Lineage (GTDB taxonomy): Bacteria > Chloroflexota > Anaerolineae > Anaerolineales > Villigracilaceae > Denitrolinea. Next base: position 182,596 of record JACRBL010000029.1, on the reverse strand, counting down.
GTATTTCGGCTCGTGTTCGGCGCCGTCGCTTCCATAGAAGATCATGGACAGGGGGAAGTGGCTAACAAAGGGAAGCATGATCCGCGCGACGCGTTTGAAGGCAGGGATGCCGTAGATCGGCAACGGGACTCCCAGCGCGACCATCAGATCGCCGAAGACGGTTTTGTCGGCGACATCGGCTACAGCTTGCGCGAGGCCGAGACGATCCACCGCCACAGGGACGAATCCCTGCTTGAAGTGGACATCGCCCAGCTGTTCTCGCGCCAGCACGAAGACGCGTCGCTCAAGGGTGTGTTTGAGGCCGCGCCCGTCGCAGAGAGGAGTCTTCGTCACGCCAGAGACCAGATTGAGGGCCGCGTGAAGCGGGTATTCGCGGTCGTCGAGGCGCAGGTAGAGGTCCACTCCCCCGACGCCGAACGTGTCCACTTTGCCGTCCAGCTCGAGGTACATCCGACGCGCTTTTTCGGCGTCGCCATCCGTGCCGATTCGTTCGACGAGGATTTCCTCGTCTTTAAATTTGACCGTCACCTTCTTGTCGCGTTTGGAACTTCCCAAACTGATGCTGACTGCTCGTTTCATGACGCCTCCAAATGGATTTTAGCGCCACTACCCCCCATTTTCCAATTTACGGAACGCGCAACTCATGGTATGTTCGGGGACATTCGCCTATGATGACCAATCTTCCCAACCTCCGCATCCTCCCCCTCCAAGACCTCATCCTGCACGAAGACCACGATCGCCAGCGCACGCTCCCGCTGGTGGCAAAATTGCGCGCGCAGGGAATTTTGCGCAACCCGCCCATCGTCATGCCGCTCGATGACGGGACGGGACGTTTCATGGTGTTGGACGGCGCCAACCGCGTCACGTCGTTGCAGGAGATGGAATTTCCGCATATCGTGGCGCAGGTGGTGAAAGCGAACGATCCGCACGTGAACTTGCAAACTTGGAATCATGTGGTGTGGGGCATGAGTCCCAAAGCGCTGATGAACGAACTGCGAAAGATTAAATCGTTGGACATCATCAAAGTGGATACGCACAAGTCGGTGGACGCGCCCAAGTACATGCCCGTGCAGGTGCGCCTGCCCGATGGGAAATTGCATATGTTGATGGAAGAGCCGAGCGAATTGCCAGAACACATCGCCATCCTGCACAAGGTCGTGAACACGTACAAAAATCGCGCCTCGCTCGACCGCACCAGCCAGACGTTGGCGGAATCCTTTAACTCCATTTATCCCGACCTGACCGCGCTAATCATCTTTCCCAATTTCAAAATCAAGACCGTGCTTAAACTCGCAGGGCAGAATATCGTCCTACCCACGGGCATCACGCGCTTCACCGCTTCGCCGCGCGCCCTGCATCTCAATTATCCACTGCACGAACTTTCGAGCGGAAAGCCCATCGAATACAAGGGCGAATATCTCAAGCATTGGATTCAGGAACGTATCAAGAACAAAGGCGTGCGCCATTACGCCGAGGCGACGTTCTTGTTCGACGAGTAGACTATCAGACCAACGGACTACCAGACTAATATGGACTTCTTCTTCCCCGACGATCTTGCCCCGCGTCAAACTCCCGAAGAGACGCACATCACCAGCCTGGGCGCTGAACCCCTTTCCGACGGGCGACGCATCCGCGTCAACATTGACCTCACGCCCTTTCAAAAGCGTCCGCACATTGACGTGACCCTGTTCGACTCGGACGGCGTCGAAGCGGCCGCGACCAGTTTCATTGAGCCGCTCACCTGGCGATTGGAATTCACCCTCCACATCCGCGGCCGGGAGAACGTGGCGGGGACATACCGTCTCGAAGCGCGTTTATATTATCCCGATGGCCCCAGCGCCGAACCTTTCAACTACGAATTCGAGATTCCCGCCGACGGTTTGAATTGATGACCGCGTTGAATAAAGGCAAGAATAAACCACGGAGACACGGAGACACAGAGTTTTTAATTCTCCGTGGCAAGAAATTTGTTTTTTCATTTCTCTGCCATACATCCGTCACACCTGCACTGCACCGAACGCAGTGCGGTGCAAGTGTTGCGAGGGCGGTTTTCCCGAAGCAATCTCCTCTCGTGGCGCGGGGACTGCTTCGTCGGGAAAAACGTCCTCCTCGCAGTGACGAAATCTCTCGTAGTTGTATGGCAGCAAACTTTTCAGCGAACCCACTGATCACTGTTTACTGTTTACTGATCACTGCCCTCATCCTCGCCGCCTGCGCTCCATCCTCCCCCATCCCGCAAACCTCCCCAATCGCGCCCATCGCGACACAGATCGAATTTAATAGCGGCGAAGTTTTGCTCCTCTCAATGGAAGAGAACGGCTACGCCCACTTCTTCCTTTACACGCCCGCAGGCGACACGCTTCTGCGCCTGACGGGCGGAGACTGGAACGACATCGCCCCCGCCCTCAACCCCGATGGGACTCAAATCGCGTTCGCGTCGAATCGTTCAGGTTACTGGGATCTCTACCTGCTCACCCTCGCCACAGGCGAGACGCGACAGATCACGTCCACGCCCGCCTACGACTCCGCGCCCACCTGGTCGCCCGATGGCCTGTGGCTGGCCTACGAAACCTACGACGGCGCCGACCTCGAAATCGCCGCGCTCAATATCGCCGACACCAGCGTCCCGCCCATCGTCCTCACCGATAGCGCCGCGGCCGACTTCGCCCCCGCTTGGTCGCCGCAGGGACGCAGGATCGCCTTCACGTCTAACCGAAGCGGCAACCCCGATATCTGGCTGGCCGACCTCGACCGCCCCGACGAGGGACGCTTCGTCAACATCAGCGCCAGCCTGCAAGCCGCCGAGGGCCGTCCGCAGTGGTCGGGCGAACAACTGATGTGGATCGCCGAAGCGCAGGGCATCAATCTGGGCGGCGCGTACATTTGGGACGCGACCCAGCCCGCCCGTCCCGCGCGCTGGATCGCCGAAGCGGACCTCGCCGCCTGGAATCCATCCGCCGACAAACTGATGACCGTCGTCCGCGACGCAAACGTGGACTACCTCTCCGCTTCTTCCCTCGACGGGAGGCTGATTCTGCCGCCCAAGCCTTTTCCTGGCCTGACGCGTGCCCTGCTCTGGCTGACATTGGATCTGTCCGAGACGCCGCAAGCCTACCTCGACGCGTCGGCCCTCACGCCGAGCGCGCTGTGGAACCCGACCATCTTCCCCATCGCCGAAGGCCCCAGCGGACGCGAGCGCGTCGTGGACATCGCGGACGTGCAGGCGCCGTATCCCAAATTGCACGATGAAGTGAACGAAGCCTTCAACGCCCTGCGCGCACGCGTCATCGCCGAGACGGGCTGGGACGCGCTCGCCAGCCTGCAAAACGCGTACGTGCCGCTCACCAATCCGCTCGACCCTGGCCTCGGGCAGGACTGGCTTTACACGGGCCGCGGCTTCGCGTTAAATTCCCTGCTCGCCAACGCGGGTTGGATGGTTTCCGTCCGCGAGGGAGTCGGCCAGCAAACGTACTGGCGCATTTATCTGCGCGCGCAAAGTCAAGATGGCTCGCAAGGCGCGCCATTGAACGAATCGCCCTGGGATTTGAACGCGCGCTACGACGTGGATCCACAGGCCTACGATCAGGGTGGCGCGTACGCTCCCATTCCGCCAGGCTATTGGGTAGACTTCACCGCCCTGGCTCGCGCCTATGGCTTCGAGCGACAGTCCGCGCTCCCCAATTGGCGCGTCTATTTCGCGGGGACGCGCTTCACCGAATTCGTGATGACCGACGGCCTGGACTGGTACAACGCCATGCTTCAACTCTATCCCGCCGAAGCGCTGGTGACGCCTACGCCGAAACTGCCTCCCACCCTCACGCCCACGCTCACGCCCGTCCCCACGTTGACGAGCGGTCCTTCGCCCACGCCGACCATCACAGCCAGCCCCACCAATACGCCGTTGCCAACGTCCACGCCTACTCCTGTTCCATCGAATACGCCATTGCCGTAGTTAGTTTGGTAGTTTTGATAGTTGGATAGTTAGATAGTAATGAAACAAACGAAGCGCCAAATACGCAATACGCAATACGCAACACTGATCACTGTTTACTGTTCACTGATCACTGTTCTTCTCGCCTCTTGCATGACTCCCTCGCTCGCGGCAGAGCCAACTCCACCCTTCGCGGCGGCCCGCGAAACGGCGACCCCGCGCGAGGTCCAGACGGAGGCGCCGATGCGGTTTGTGCTTCCGTCGCCGGGCGCGGAGCCTGTCTCAGGGTGGCGTCCGCCTTTGTATCCCATCCCGTGGGCGGTGACCTCATACGATCACTTTTATTTCACGCGTCCCAACCCTGCCGATCAGGTGAACTGGCCCCAGCCCGATTATCGTTATGGCGGAGTCTTCTTCGCCAACGAAGTCCACACAGGCGTGGACATTGACGCGTTTCTGGGCACGCCTGTGCTCGCGGCAGGATCGGGAACCGTGGTTTGGGCGGGCGGCGGATTTTACACAGGCGTGGTGGACAACACCACCGACCCGTACGGGCTGGCGGTTTCCATCCGACATGATTTTGGATATCAGGGCAAGCCGCTCTTCACGTTATACGCGCACATGTCGCAGGTGGATGTGACCGTGGGCCAGCACGTGGAAGCGGGCGAGCAGATTGGCCTGGTGGGCGAAACGGGAAAGACGACCGGGCCGCACCTGCATTTTGAAGTGCGTTTGGGAGAGAACCTTTACCATCACACGTTGAACCCCGAACTCTGGCTTTCGCCGCCGCAGGGCTGGGGCGTGCTGGTGGGACGGTTGCACCAATACAATGGCCTCTTGTTGGAATCAACGAACGTGCGCGTCATCTCCGACGAGACGGGGGTGATTCGCGTCGTCCGCACGTATGGCTCGCAGACGATCAACCCCGACCCGTATTATCAGGAGAACATGGTTCTCAGCGACCTGCCTGCGGGGCTGTATCAAGTGAGCATGGTTTACGATGGGCGCGACCACCGCTTTTGGGTGGAGATATTGCCAGGGCAGGCGACGTACTTTACTTACACGATGTATGGCGATTTCAAACTGATTCCCCCGCCCACGCCCGCGCTGGACTTCGTGCCGATGACGCCAACGCCGACAGCGACAAGGCGGCCTTGACGGCCAGAACATCTGTGCTATACTCTCGATAACCAACTCTAAACGTTGCTGGAACTTTACACTTGGAGAAATCTCATGGCAAAACGATCTACCACGAAAGAAAAAGTACCCTCTGGCCCAGTAATGGACGAAGGCAAGAAGGCCGTTCTCGATAAGGCCGTCGGCGACATCATCAAACGCTACGGCGACGGCTCCATCATGCGCCTCGGCGAAGCACATACAATGGCAACTGAAACCGTCCCCACCGGCTCGCTCTCACTCGATATCGCCCTCGGCGTCGGCGGCGTGCCGCGCGGGCGCATCACCGAAATCTACGGCCCTGAGTCATCGGGCAAGACCACCATCTGTCAACACATCGTAGCCGAGACCCAGAAGATGGGCGGCACCGCGGCCTACATTGACATGGAACACGCCCTCGACCCCAACTACGCGGCCAAGTGCGGCGTGGACATCAACAACCTGCTCGTCTCGCAACCCGACACGGGCGAACAGGCCCTCGAGATCGTCGAAACCCTCGTCCGCTCGGGCGGCGTGGACCTGGTGGTGGTGGACTCCGTCGCCGCGCTCGTCCCCCGCTCCGAAATCGAAGGCGACATGGGCGACGCGACCATGGGCGTGCAGGCCCGTCTCATGTCCCAGGCCCTGCGCAAACTCAGCGGCGCCATCAACCAGACCAAGACCACCGTCATCTTCACCAACCAACTGCGCCAGAAGATCGGCGTGATGTTCGGCAACCCCGAAACCACCACGGGCGGCAACGCGCTCAAGTTTTACGCATCCGTCCGCCTCGACGTGCGCCGCACCCAATCCATCAAGGTCGGCGAAGAAGTCATCGGCAATCGCACCAAAGTGCGCGTCGTCAAAAACAAGGTCGCGCCGCCCTTCCGCACCGCCGAGTTCGACATCATGTTCAACGAAGGCATCAGCAAAGTGGGCGACCTGATTGACCTCGCCACCCAACTTGAGATCATCCAAAAACGCGGCGCCTTCTTCTCCTACGGCGACATCCGCATCGGCCAGGGACGCGAAAACGCCAAAGACTACCTGCGCAACAACTCCGACCTCGCTGGCGAAATCGAAACCGTCATCCGCCAGAAAGCCCTCGGCGGTGAACTCGTCCTGCCCATCGAAATGGGCGGTGATGACTCCGACGGCGGCGGCGGAAACGAAGAAGAAGCATAAAACTGTTTGTGAGCAGTTGCGGGTTTGCGAGCAGTTGTACTGCGAGCAGGATGCAGTTCAACTGCATCCAAACAAACTTAACTGCATCCAAACCGCAATAGAAACCCAACAATGAACGCGGACCGACTCTCCCTCAGACTCGCATCCGCGTTCATTTTGATTCTCGCGCTCGCGTGGACTCTCTCCGCCTGCGCGCCCGCGCCCTCGCCGACTCCCTTCCGCCCCCCGCGCGGACTCTCCTCCCCCACCCCGCGCCATCCCAACGTTCAGCCGTTCGCGCCAACCCTGAGCCAAATCCCCGCCCCGACGATTCTCCCCACGCAAACCCTCGTCCCCGCGCCCACCGAAATCCCGCCCTGCGTAGAAGACCTGTCCTTCCTCGGCGACGTGAACTACCTGGATAACACCATCGTCGCCCCCAACCAAACCATAGACAAACAATGGTCGGTGCAAAACAGCGGCTCCTGTGACTGGAAGACAGGCTACTCGCTCACCTGGATCGGCGGAGACCTGCTCGGCGCGCCCGAACGGATTCCGCTTTACCCCGCGCGGGCGGGAGCGCAAATCACCCTGCGCGTGATCTTCATCGCCCCCTCCGCCGCGGGGACCTTTTTGAGCCAGTGGCAGGCCGAAGGTCCCGATGGAGCGAAGTTCGGCGACACGTTATACATTCAGATCATTGTCCAATAGAGGTAAATCCCATGGCCGCTAATCCATCCTTTCCCGAAGTTTTTCAGCGCCTGCGCGCCATCCTGCAACCCTACGCCAAATCGTTGACCGTCACCGTGGACACCGCCGAAGGCTATTCGCTCGATGGGCCGTATAGCGAAAAATGGAAGAAGCCGCTGTTCTTCGGCTCGACCGTCATCAAGAAAAATTACGTCAGTTTTTATTTGATGCCCGTCTACATGTACCCCGACCTTTTGAAAGACATCTCACCCGAATTGAAGAAACACATGCAAGGAAAATCATGCTTCAACTTCAAGAAGGTCGAGCCAGAGTTATACAAGGAACTGGCCGCGTTGACAAAAGCAAGCGCGGAGAAATTTAGAAAAGAAGGCTAAAAAAGAACTCCGAAGTCTCAGAGACTTCGGAGTTCTTCGGTCTTAACTTCGCGAGTGATCGTACGCGCGCAACCTGTGGATGAAGAAGATCGCCAGCCAGAAGAGCGCCACCGCGCCCGCCTGGTGGATGGAGGCCATCGCGACATTCACGTTCAACAACACCACCAAAATTCCGAGCGTGATTTGCGTCGTCACTGCGACGATGAGCCAGACCAGCCCGCGTTGAATCTCGGCAGGATAGCCGCGCTTCTTGGCCGCGTAGTAAACGTACGGGACAGCGATCAACCCCGCGAACGCGAACCAGCGATGGATGTAAACCACCGTCTGCGGAACTTCCACCAGATAGGCGGGATTAAATCCCTGCGCGCCGAAGATGCCCTTGGGAATCCACGCGCCCATCATCAGCGGCCAGGTATTCGAGACGTGACCCGCTTTCAGTCCCGCGACGAGGCCGCCGTAGGAAATCTGAATCAGCAGGATGACGAGAGAAGCGACGGCCAGTTTCGAGATGGTGGACCACTTGGCCGACTTGGAATAATCGGGGAATCCGTATTTGTGACCATAGGCCGTCCACAGGGCGAAGCCGAGCAAGGTCAAGGCAAAGAGCAGGTGAATCGTCAAACGGAAGTGATCCACCGCGGGTTTTTCCACCAGTCCGCTCGCGACCATATACCAGCCCATGAAAGCCTGACCGATGAAGAGCATGCCCATTACAAAGTAGACGCCAAATTCCTTCCACGGGATGGTCTTCTTGAAGAGGAAGTAAAAGACCGGGAAGGCGTAAAACAGCCCCGCCAGTCTCGCGATGAGGCGGTGAATCCACTCGAGGTAGAAGATGAACTTGTAGTCATCCACCTTCATCCACGAATTGATGTGCAGATATTCGGGCGTCCGCTGGTATTTGGCAAACTCCTCGGCCCAGGCCTGCTCGCCGATAGGCGGAAGAACCCCGCTAATGGGATTCCACTCCACGATGGAAAGCCCCGAACGGGTCAGGCGGACGATCCCCCCGAAGACAACAAGAAACGCTACAACGAAGGCAAAGATGAAAATCCAGTTCATCACAGCGCGATTTTGGGTTTTGGGCATGTTTCCTCCGAAACAGGTTTGGAAAATCAACGTGCATTTTACACGCATTTTGAGAACATTCGGCAATTCAGAACGAGACCACGGATACCCTTTCGGGTACGATGTAAAAGTGATGAAAGGGAGTTTGAGAGAAGAGCATCTTTCCTCGGAGTGCGGACTTGAGTCCGCACTCCGACCAGAAAAAATTTGGATACGGTTTGTCACATATGGTTACTTGACCGTAAAATATATATTACATTCATCGCCCCAAAGTGTAACATTTGTCACATGCGTAATCATATAAAATATTTACAATACTAGTAATCCTTTACAAAAATAGTCAAGATAAACCGAGGCAAAATGCTCCGAATAAACCGCCAAACCGATTATGCAGTTCGAGTGGTGCTTTCTTTATCGAAAAGGCCCGCTGGTCTGCGTGTGCCAACTTCAGAGATTCAAGCAGAGATGCTCATCCCGGCAGCCTTCCTCCAGCGTATTGTTGCAACCCTCGCAAACGAAAATTTTATCGTCACCCAACCCGGCCGCGATGGAGGCATCACGCTCGCCCGTCCGCCCGAGGCGATCAACCTCCTCCAGTTGGTGGAAGCCTTTGAAGGTCCCATCTGGCTTTCCGATTGTGTCGAACATCTGCAATCGTGCGTGTTCGGCCAAACCTGTCCCGTTAACCGTCGCTGGGCGCGCCTGCGCGACGTGATCCGCGCCGAACTCGAAAGCGCCACCTTCGCTGACCTCGTAAATGAGGCCAATACAATCCAACACTCCATTCTTCCGATTGCTTCTACAAGATGAAACATTCCCTTCTGGCTCGAATCTTTTACGGCTTTGCCGCCCTGCTTGTGGTAAGCGCCTTCGCATTCAAGATCATCCAACCCATCAAAGTCCTGCCCCGCATCCGCCTCTCGCCCGCTTTTTCGCTCACCGACCAAAACGGAGAACGCGTCACCAACGAAGACCTGCGGGGAAAGATCGTCCTTTACACCTTCACCTATACCAACTGCCCCGCCCCCTGCGCCAATTTGGATGCGACCATGCAGGACGTGTACGCGAGGCTGGACGAGGCCAACCTCGGCGAGATTCCCTTCGTGCGCGTCACGGTCTCTTTCGACCCCGCGCGGGACACGCCCTCGACGCTTAAATCCTACGCTGACGGGTTATCTGCCAACCGCGCAACCTGGGTCTTCGCGACCACCGACGATGAAGCCTTGTTAAAGACAATCATCGGCGTTGGCTTCAAAGCCTACTATGAAAAGAAGGCCGACGGCTCCTACGCCTTCGACCCCACCTTCATCCTCGTGGATGGATGGGGCACCATCCGCGGCGAATATCGCTATTCCACCGAAGTCTCCACCGCCGACCGCATCCTCCGTCACCTTTCGGTGCTGGCAGACGAGGTTCATAACGCTACAGGTTCGGCCAAACTGGCTTACGAAGCCGCACACCTGTTCCTATGTTACGCAAAGTAAGGAGTTGTGTAAAAACAGATTCCCGATTTCAGAGTTCGCGAGCAGTTAAACTGCGAGCCGTCAGCACGATTTGCCAAGCAAATCGAACTGCTGACGAAACACGGAACTTATTTTTACACGAGCATAAGTTGAAATGAAGAACAACCGATTTCTCCCTGTCCTTGTCGCCCTGGTGGTCATCATCCTGCTCGGCGCGGCATTCTATTTTGTCCGCCCGCACACCTTCCACGGCACGGTCTATCAATCCGCCGAGGAAGCGCCCAATTTCACGCTCAACGTCGCGAACGGAAAAACCGTCAAATTGAGCGATTTTCGCGGCAAGATCGTACTCGTCTACTTTGGCTACACCTTCTGCCCAGACGTGTGTCCCGCGACCCTCGGCGTAGTGACGCAGGCTCTCAAAGACCTGGGCGCCAAAGCCGACGAAGTGCAGGTCATCATGATCTCCGTGGACCCCGGGCGCGACACCCCGGAAAAATTAGCCGAATACGTGAAGCACTTTCATCCTACTTTTATCGGCGGCACGAACACGCCCGAAGAGATCGCCAGCATCGCCTCGCTGTATGGAATTTTTTACGAAGTGAGCGGACAGACCACCAGCAATGGAGATTACCTGATTGACCATACCGCCACGTTGATGGCAATAGACCGCGATGGTTTTCTAAAAGTTGTGTTTCCCTTTGGAATCACAAGCGACGAACTCGCGGACGATCTTAAATATACGCTGAGGTAAGCGCGATGATTCATATCCCATTTGCGAGCCAATTATCCAAATCCCGCACGACTGGAGGTGTTACGGCCCAAAGCTGAGGAGAATGCCGAGAAGCGCGAGTGCGCTGGAGGTCACGCGCGAAGCGAATGTTTGTAAGTCCATCCATCATTTTATTCAGGAGGCCTGTATGGCTAACAAAAAAGGGAACGACGAAGAATTCCACCCGACCGGTACTGTGGTAGTTCTTGTCATCTTCGTCATCACACTCATTGCAATCTGGGCGACGATCTATATGATCCTCGTCGGGCGCGGAGGCACACTATGAGCGCGCAGAAAATCCACGTCGACTCCTACGAGCGAAACTGGATGATCATTAGTTTCGTTCTGCTGGTTGTATTCGCTCTTGCCGTCAGCGTAGCAGCCTTTGGATTGGGGATCCAGGTCCCCGCGCCCGAACAGCGCGTTGACCCCCGCACGGTGGCGACCGACCCGAACAGCCCGTGGTCGAACCCGGGTTTGCGCGAAGTCTCCGCGGGCGTGTACGATGCCTACATTTTGGCGCGCGCCGTCCCGAACTGGGAATATCTCCCCAAGGAGATCACCATCCCGGTCGGATCCAAAGTCACCTTCTACGTCACTTCTCCCGACGTTCAGCATGGCTTCAAGATCCAGGATACCAATGCCAACTTCATGGTCCTTCCCGGTCAGGTCTCGAAGCTGACCATCACCTTCAGTAAGGCTGGCACGTACAACTTCATCTGCACAGAATTCTGCGGAAGCGGCCACGGCGTGATGTATGGCGCGGTGATCGTGAAGTAATCTGAGGAGAGAAACCATGAATCAATATCAAGTACCTACCGCCGAAAAGAAACTAATCGGTTCGCATATTTTGGTCGCCATTCTTGCGCTTGCGCTCGGCAGTTTTTTTGGTCCCCTGCAGGCCTTTGAACACGCGGGCTGGGATTTTTATGTTTACCTTAAGCCCCTCTTCAAATCGTACTATCAGGGGCTCACCGTTCACGGCGTATTGAACGCCCTAGTCTGGACGACCTTTTTCATCATGGGTTTCCTGACCTTCAACGTGGTCTTTGGTTTGAAGCGCCCGCTCAAGAATATGTTGCTCGCCAAGGTCGGCTTCTGGATGATGGTCGTCGGCGTTGTTGCCGCTGCGATCCCGATCCTTGCCAACGAGGCCACCGTGCTCTTCACCTTCTATCCGCCCCTCAAAGCCAATTGGGCTTTCTACGTGGGCTTGACCCTCGTGGTGGTCGGCTCGTGGGTGGAAGGCTGGGGCATGTTCATGACCTACACCGCCTGGCGCAAGGAAAACAAGGACGAGCGCACGCCGTTCATCGCGTTTGCCTCGCTCGTCACCGCCCTGCTCTGGCAGATCTGCACGCTCGGCGTTGCGGTGGAAATCCTCACCATGCTATTGCCGTGGTCGCTCGGTCTGATTGATGGCGTGGACCCGCTGTTGGCCCGCACCTACTTCTGGTTCACCGGCCACCCGCTGGTCTACTTCTGGCTGTTGCCTGCCTACATTTCCTGGTATGCCATGCTTCCCAAGCAGGCGGGCGGCGGCAAGATGTTCAGCGATTCGCTCGCCCGCCTCTCCTTCTGGATGTTCCTCGTTCTCTCGACGCCGATCGGTTTCCATCATCAGTATGTGGACCCGGGCATTCCCCCCATCTGGAAGTTCCTCCACTCCATGCTGACCTTTGGCGTGTTCTTCCCGTCCATGATGACGGCCTTCACGGTCGTGGCCTCGCTCGAATACGGCGCGCGCAAGAACGGCGGAAAAGGCGCGTTAGCCTGGATCGGCAAGTTGAACTGGAACGACCCCTCCGTGGCTTCGCAGTTGCTGGCGGGCATCCTGTTCTTTTTTGGCGGCATCGGCGGTTTGACGAATGCTTCGTATAACGTCAACCTCGTCTTGCATAACACCGCCTTCATCCCCGGTCACTTCCACCTTACCGTGGCGACGGCAGTCACCCTGAGCTTCATCGGCATTTCCTACTGGCTGGTTCCGTACCTCACCGGCCGCAAGCTTTGGCAACCCAAGTGGGCCACCATCCAAGCCTGGGTGTGGTTTGTTGGCATGATCATCTTCTCCAACTCCATGCACGTGCTAGGCCTGCTCGGCGCTCCCCGCCGCGTTCCGCTGAACCTGGCCCCTTACGTTCCCGAAGAATGGAACAGCCGTCTCTTCCAGGTTGGTTTGGGCGGCGCGATCCTCTTCATCAGCGGCACGATCTATCTCGTTGTCATGTATATGACCGTCACGAACAAGCAACGCGTCGAAAAGGAAGTGGAAGTTCCGATCGCGGAATCCATGCAAGACCCCGCCGCCACTCCCGCCTGGCTCGATCGTTGGGCTCCGTGGGTTTATGGCTCCATCGCCTTGATCGTCGTCATGTACGGGCCGATGCTCTTCGAACTCATCAAGAACATCTCGCTCACCTCGCCCGGCTTCCGAGTCTGGTAAGTAGTAATTGGTAATTCGTATTGCGTATTGCGTACCCTATTCATGGTCGCAATACGCAATACGCAATACGCAATACGTAATGCACAACACGTTTCACAATCAGGCATTCATGCCCTCATCATCCAAAAAATTCACAGACACCCTCTCCGAGCGCAACCCCAGCGTGGATTGGAACGCCCGCCTCGGGTCACGCGACCGACGCCTGCTCGGCTTTTTCGAAGGTATTTCCCTGCGCCTCGAAGCCCCGCTCAACTGGCTCATCCATGACGCGCGCTTCAATCCGCTTTACCACACTGGGACGATCACCATCTTCCTGCTGGTCGTCATCCTGATCACGGGCGTTTACCTGACCATGTTCTACCCGTTCGGATTCACCTTCTCGTATCAAGCGGTCGCGGACATGGAAGCGAACGCCATCAGCCGAATCATCCGCGCCATGCACCGCTACGCATCGGACGGGACGGTGATCTTCGCTCTGTTGCACGGCTGGCGCACCTTCTTCCAGGACCGCTTCCGGGGTCCGCGCTGGCTGGCCTGGGTGACCGGGGTGGGCATGGCGGTGGTGGTCTGGTTCATCGGCATCACCGGCTATTGGTTGATCTGGGACGAACGCGCCGCGCTATTGAACCAAAGCCTGTTCAAAATTCTCAGCGAATTCAAGGCAGGACAAACCTTCCTCGTAGATTACATCGTCGGCGACGCGGCAGGGACGGGCTGGATGTTCATGCTGATGGTCGTCGTTCTGCACGTGGGCCTCTCGGCATTGACGGCATATTTTCTCTGGCTTCATCTTAAACGCATGAGCCGCGCCAAATGGATGCCGCCAAAATACTGGATGGCGATTTCCATTTTCGTTCTGCTCGTTGCCTCTGTATTATTCCCGATCGGCATGTTGCCCGCGCTCACCGACGCGCAACTTCCCGCCGAAACCCCCATTGATCTTTTCTATCTCTTTTATCTCCCCACCTTCCTGCGCGGACCACAGGCGCTCTTCTGGAGCGTGCTACTTTTCATCGTCGGGATTGTCACAGCCCTGCCGTGGATCATGCCGCGCGCCAAGGAACTCAAACCCGTCAAAGTGGACTTAGCCAACTGTGACGGTTGTACGCTGTGCGAACGCGATTGTCCCTATCTTGCGATCAAAATGATCCCGCGCACCGACGGCGGACGTCCAAAATTTCAGGCAGAGATCGATCCAAAGCTATGCGTCTCGTGCGGCGTGTGCATTGGCAGTTGTCCCGATAACGCGTTGACGTTTGGCGACATTCCGCTGAACCCGCTTTGGAAGACGACTCTCAGCCAGGTTGCTGAAAAGAAAAATATCAAGGTCGTGTTCACCTGTGAACGCCATGCCATGCACGGCGCGGGCGCGATGTTCAACGACCCGAACATTCACATCGTCCCACTTACCTGCGTGGCGATGGCAAACCCGAAACTCGCCGCGCAGGCCCTCGAAGCGGGCGCGAGCGATGTGCAGTTCATCGGCTGTCCGCCCGAGGATTGCGCCAACCGCGAAGGCAACACCTGGTTGAACGAACGCGTCAGCGGCGAGCGCCTGCCCAAGTTGAAGCAGGATATCATTCCCCTCGTCCACACGGCCTGGGCGGCGCCGATCGACTTCGGTCGGGCTGTCCGCTCAAAGGTCAGGGAAGAGGCGAATGCGTTCAATCTCAAGTTGGATGCGAGTCACATCAAGTTTGTAGCGCCGTTGCTGGTCGTGATGGCGGTCATCACGGGAATCCAACTCTGGCTGAGCGATCGGCCCGTTGCATTTTATGGATCGGACTCCGCTTCGCTGATCGTGCAGATGACGCACCACAGCGGGTACGCCATCCATGATGTTCCGCTTCCCGCGTTGGTCGAGCCGGATCTGACCCAACCGATCCGCATCACCGTGGAAGTGGACGGCGGCCTGCTCGTGGACGAGACGTACACCGCCATTGACAATCACATCAACCAGGGCGCTCGCATCTTTGAGCAGATTCACCTGCCCGCGGGAGAACATCACCTGGTCGTCAAAATGTACGATCGGGCCGACCCAACTTTCGCGCAGACTCTCTTCGATGAAACGATCACGCTCGACCTGCGTCAGGCGCTGACGATCAACTTCCGCGATGTGCACATCCCCGACCCCAAGGCAGGCGAAGGCATCTACTACGAGACGACCGCCGGCGTGAACGCGGGATGCCGCATCTGCCACTCGCTGGTGAAGGACGAGCGCATCATCGGCCCATCGTTTTACGGCATCGCGAACCGAGCGGGGGCGCGCATCCCTGGCATGAGCGCTGAGGAGTATTTGCGCCAGTCCATTCTTGAGCCGAACGCGTTCGTTGTGCCAGGCTTCCCCGAAGGACAGATGATCCAAACCTTCGGCGACCTATTGACCGAGGAGCAAATTCAAGACTTGATCGCGTTCCTGATGACGCTGAAATAATGCAGTACACGGACTAAAAAAATTCCGTGAGAGTCCGTAAAATCCGCGTTATCCGTGTACAGAAAAAATCTTTGGAGAAAATATGAAACGACTCAGCATTTTATTTTTACTGCTCGCCCTCCTGCTCACTTCCTGCCGCGGCGACCCCGCCCCTCTCGGCGCGGACGCGCCCGCCGATAACGTGCCAAGCATCCTCGGCTCATTTGCCTTGAACGCCACCGATGGCTCTGGCGAGGAATATGGCGGTACGTTGAGCATCTTCGCGGGCGACGCGCCGAACGAATACAAACTGCAATGGCTGGTCTCTGGCGATATTCAGGAAGGGACGGGCGTTCTCGAGGGCAATCAACTCACCTTCACGTGGAATAGCGTCGCCGGCACCGACCAGAATTTATCGGGACACGGCTCCTATACCGTGACCGTCAACGGCGAGTTACATGGCGAACGATTCATAGACGGCGTGGAAGAACCTGGGCAGGAGTCGGCATACCCGAATCCAAAATAATTTGCACCCTACGCAGGGCGACTGTCCAGAGCAAGTGGAAGTAGCCCGCGTAACGTCAACGAAAGAGTCGAGAGGTTTTACTCTTGGCTCTTTTGGTAAAATGCTTGCCACGCGTGAACGTGAGCGCTATAATGCCGTCAACTTCCCCACTACTTTACAATTGAGACCCATTGCAAGGCAAGGCCATTCCGCCTGCCTGCGGCGGGTCATCCCTGCCAATTTGACCGTAAACCCCACCACTCAAAACTGATCGAATCTTCGGCCTTGCCCGGGGGCATTGGCCTCTTCCCATTTCCCAAACCACTCTGGAAGGTATCATGGACATACTAGCGCTCGAAAACGAACCACTATCAAAACTGCGGGGACTCGCCAAGAAACTGGAAATCACCAACGCCAACCGATTAAAAAAAGAAGCATTAATCGTCCGCATCCGTCAGGCCGAGGCCGAGAAGGAAGGCATCGAAGTGCGCGGCGGCATCCTCGAGATCATGAACGAGGGCATCGGCTTCCTGCGCTCCGAGAATTATCGCATCAGCGAATCGGACGTGTACGTATCGCAGGCCCAATTAAGAAGGTATGACCTGCGCGGAGGCGACCTGGTGATCGGACACGTGCGCGCCCCGCGCGAATCGGAACGTCACTACGGCTTGCTGAAAGTGGAGACCGTCAATGGCGTGGATCCCGAAGAGGCCCGTCGCCGACCGAATTTCGAGAGCCTGACGCCCATCTTCCCCGAAAAACGCTTCGACCTGGAACTGGAACACGATGCGCTCGCCCCACGCCTCATCAACCTGATTACTCCCATCGGACGCGGCCAACGTGGATTGATCGTCTCTCCTCCCAAGGCGGGTAAAACAACCATTTTGAAGCAAATTGCCAATTCGATTTCAACCAAATATCCCGACGTTCATTTGATGGTCGCCCTGATCGGCGAACGTCCCGAAGAAGTGACCGACATGGATCGCTCCGTGGACGCGGAAGTGATCGCCTCCACCTTCGACGAACCCGTCACCTCCCACGTCCGCACCGCCGAGATCGCCTTAGACCGCGCTAAGAGATTGGTGGAACTGGGACGCCACGTGGTAATTTTAATGGACTCGATCACCCGCCTGGCGCGCGCCTACAACCTTGTGGTTAACCCCTCGGGCCGCACGCTTTCGGGCGGTATGGACCCTTCGGCGCTCTACCCGCCCAAGAAATTCTTCGGCGCCGCGAGAAACATCGAAGAAGGCGGCTCGCTCACCATCATCGCCACCTGCCTTGTGGACACGGGTTCCCGTCTCGATGACGTGGTGTATGAAGAGTTCAAAGGTACGGGCAACATGGAATTGTTGCTCTCGCGCAAACTCCAGGAACGCCGCATCTTCCCCGCCGTGGATATCGAACGCTCGTCCACGCGCCGAGAAGACCTGCTCCTCGGCCCCGACATCCTGCAACGCGTCTGGCTGATGCGCCGCATGTACATCCAGATGACCTCTCCCCCGCCGCAGGGCGCGGGCATGGACGCGGCCGTGGCGACCGAAGCCATCATCACACGTCTCTCCAAGGCGCGCAACAACCAGGAATTTTTGGAAAATCTAACGGACATGTAGCCGCCAACGAGGACTCCGAAGTCTCCGACTTCAGAGCAAAATCGAGAGATTTTGCAGTCCACTTTTCTGAAACAAATAGTTATGACCAAATTCTTATCATTCTGGAACAACAACCGCTTCAGTCTCGTCGCGTGGGTCGTGACGGTCGCGCTGGCCGCTTCGATGCTGGGCGGCGCGCTGTGGTGGCGAAACGCGCAGGCGTTGGAACCCGCCCTCGAGGCGCAACCCACCGCAGGTCCAGACGCGGAAGCGCCTGATGTCACCTTGCCGCTTCCGCCATCCTCGAACGATCCCAGTGGCATCGGGCGCAACATCCAACTCATCACCATCATCCCCGCCGAATTGCCCCGTTACGAACCCATCACCTATGTTGTGCAACGCGGCGACGCGATGAGCATCATTGCCGAAAAGTTCAAGGTCAGCACCGAGTCGATCCTGTACAACAACAAGGACGTGTTGAACGATGACCCGCATGGATTGAAACCTGGCATGACGCTGACCATTCCGCCAGTGGACGGTATTTTTTACACCTGGAAAGAGGGCGACACGCTCGAAAAGGTGGCGGGCGAATACAAAGCCAAGGTAGACGATATCGTCAACTTCCCTGGCAACGATGTGGACCTGACTAACCCTGATTTCAAGGCTGGCGTTCTCGTCATGATCCCTGGCGGTTCGCGCGAACTCTTCGACTGGAGCTCGCTGGCCTTCAACGAATCGAGCGGCGCGGGCGGCGGTAAGAGCGCCTGCGGCGGCGGTCGGCCTGGTTCTGGATCTTTTATCTGGCCTGTGGTGGGCGAGCCGCATACCATTTCGGGCAACGCGTATAGCGCAGGACATTTGGGCGTGGATCTCACCGCACTGGAAGGCGACACGCTGCTCGCCTCGGATCATGGCGTGGTCACCTTCGCGGGTTGGAGTCAATATGGCTATGGCAACATGGTGCAGATCGATCACGGCAACGGCTACGTGACGTTGTATGCCCACTTGAACTACATTGCTGTGTCCATGTGTCAATCGCTGGGACAAGGCGACCAGATCGGCACGGCAGGCAACACGGGCAACTCCTTCGGCGCCCACTTGCATTTTGAGATCCGTCTGGGCGGCGCGGCAGTCAACCCGCTCGGCTACATTCAATAACCAGCAAACCCGTTTTCTTCGGAAGACGGGTTTTTGATTTTATGAACCAATCCTCCCTTCAAAAACTTCTTGCCCCTCTTGCCCTCGGTGGACTACGTTATTTTGAGTCCATCGGCTCGACGAACGATGAAGCCCTGGCCTGGGCCACAGAAAACGCGCTGGACTTTTCCCTCGTCATCGCGGACGAGCAGACGACAGGCCGCGGCCGCGCGGGACGTCGGTGGGTGACGCCTCGCGCGACCGCTCTGGCGTTTAGCGTGATCCTCCGGCCTTTCCACACAGAGAGAAGTGAGCAGAGAGTAGAGAACAGTAAGGAGGTGATCGCTCCCACCCTCTTTACTGGCCTCGGTGCGGTGGCGTTGACAGACGCGCTGAAAGTGCGCGGGCTTTTTCCACAGATCAAATGGCCGAATGATATTTTGTTGAATGGTAAAAAAGTCGCGGGGATTTTGACCGAGGCCGTTTGGACAGGCGACGCGCTGGACGCAATCATTATTGGCATGGGCGTCAACGCGTTGGCAGGCTCGAACCCGTCCGACGACGAGTTGTTTTTCCCTGCCACGAATCTGGAAGCTGAATTGGGACGCGCCGTCCAACGCGAGGATTTGTTGCGCGATATTTTGTCCGCGATGCACGCGTGGCGGGAGAAAATATCCACAGGTGAGTTGATCCAAGCCTGGGAGGAGAATCTCGCGTTCCGCGGCGAACAGGTACGAATCGAACGCGACAACGAGGAACCGTTGCTCGGTCAGGTCATGGGCCTCGAAGCGGACGGGAGTCTGCGCCTATCCGTCAATGACAAAATCGTGACAGTACAATTTGGGGAGATTCACCTGCGTCCTGCCGTGTGATAAAATACGCTCATGTTTGACGGCCTTCGCAACGACGCATCTGACACCAGCGGGTTCGACGATCAACCCGTGGAGTTTTATCCCGATGACAAACCCTCCGCTCCCAAACGGGCGAAAAAGTCATCGAGTCAGTCCAAAAAAATATTTGGGCTGACGGCTGTCCAACGCTTCATACTTTCGTTGATGTTGTTGATCTCGGTGTGTTTGCTGGGGGCGGGGTTTTTGATAATGACGGAAAAGTTTGTGTTCTAGAAAAAAAATCGGTCGGGATTTCTCCCGACCGATTTTTTTATTACAACAACTCCGGCTGTTCCTTCGCCGTCTCGCCATTTTCAATCACTTGCGCGCCCGCCTTCTTCAACTCTTCCACGGGGATGCGCGCGACGGATGCGACACTATCGCCCTCTCCCGGCTTGATGAGGTGGACGCCGCGCGTGGCGCGTCCCGCCTGCTTCACGTCCTTCACTTTCAGGCGCAGGGCCACGCCGTTGGCGGTAATGATGGTCAGGTCGTCGGTCATTTGGACGACGCGCGCCGCGGCAATTTTTCCAGTGACGGGGATGGCCTTCGGGTCAATCGTGAAATTGCCTCCCGTGGCGCGTCCCTTTGCGGAGTATTCCTTCAGAGGGGTCTGTTTGCCGAAGCCGTTGGCCGTGACGATCAACAGAGCGCCGTTCGGCTGGATCACGTCCATGCTGGTGACGGCGTCGCCCTTCTTGAGTTTGATGCCCTGCACGCCCGCGGCGGCGCGTCCCATCGAACGGACTTTGTCCTCGCTGAAACGCAGGGCTTGTCCGTTTTCGGTGACGAAGATGACCTCGTCCTTGCCGCTGGTGAGGCGCGCCCAGCCGAGGGTGTCGCCCTCCTCCAGGTTGACCGCGATCAAGCCCGAAGGTCGGACGGAGGCGAACTCTTCCAAGTCCACGCGCTTGACCTTGCCGCGCGCGGTCGCCATAATACAGTATCCGTGCGACTCGAAACTCGAGACCGCAATGGCCGCGGTAACGCGTTCGTTCGCGTCCAACGCCAGCACGTTCACGAGAGGGATGCCCTTCGCGGCGCGATCCGCATCGGGGATTTGGTACACCTTCTCGGAATAGACTTTGCCCTTGTCGGAGAAGAACAGCATCGTGTCGAGACTGCGCGCCGGCATGAGCATCACCACTTCGTCTTCGTCTTTCATGGTGTGACCCATCACGCCGCGTCCGCCGCGACTCTGCGACTTGAAGGCCGCCGCCGCCACGCGCTTGATATAGCCGCGCTCGGTCAGGCTGATCAGCACCGCCTCATCGTGGACAAGGTCTTCCTCGTGGAAGTCTTCTTTCGCGTCCGAGGCGATCTTCGTGCGGCGGTCATCGCCAAATTTTTCCGAGAGTTCGTTCAGGTCGCTTTTGATGAGCGCCAGAATTTTCTTGGGGTGCGCCAGCAGGTCTTCGAGATGATCAATCTGGGCCTGCACCTGCTTGTGTTCCTCTTCGATCTTCCAGCGTTCGAGCGCGGCCAGTCGGCGCAATTGCATGTCGAGAATGGCCTGCGCCTGCAACTCGCTCAACTTGAATTTCTGCATCAAGTTGGTCTTGGCTTCGTCCGCATCCTGCGCTTCGCGGATGGTTTTGATGACTGCGTCAATGTTGTTGAGCGCGATCAGCAAGCCGTCTAAAATGTGTTGGCGCGCCCGCGCCTTCGCCAATTCAAAATTCGAGCGGCGCACGATGACATTTTGCCGATGCTCGATGAAAATCTGCAACATGCGTTTGAGCGGCAACGTGCGCGGCTCGCCGCGTCCACTTTCGTCAGCGACGAGCGCGATCATGATCACGCCAAAGGTGGACTGCAACGCGGTGTACTTGTAAAGTTGGTTCAGTACCTTTTTGGGTTGCGCGCCGCGCTTGAGCTCGATCACGATGCTCATGCCGCGCTGGTCGCTTTCGTCGCGCATGTCGGAGATCTGGTCAATTTTTTCGGAGCGCGCCAGGTCGGCGATACGTTCGATCAGCGTCGTCTTGTTGACCTGGTACGGAATCTCGGTGATGACGATCTGGTGACGACTGCCCTTCATCTCTTCGATATGGGCGACGCCTCGCATCACCACCCGACCTCGGCCGGTCGCGTACGCCGAAAGGATTCCCTCCGCCCCAACGATCATGCCGCCTGTGGGAAAATCGGGGCCTTGAACAAATTTCATCAGTTCTTCGACGGGGATGTCGTCCGCCTTGTCGAAGTTGTCAATCAAATGGTTGATCGCGCCAACGAGTTCGCGCAGGTTGTGCGGCGGAATGTTGGTAGCCATGCCGACGGCGATACCGGCCGACCCGTTCAGCAAAAGATTCGGGAGACGCGCCGGCAGGACTTTCGGTTCCTCCAGCGAGTCGTCGAAGTTGGGGCCAAAATCCACCGTGTCTTTGTCGAGATCGGCCAGCATTTCCTCGGCCATTTTATTGAGACGCGCCTCGGTGTAACGCATGGCCGCGGGGGCGTCGCCATCGATCGAGCCGAAGTTGCCCTGCCCGTCCACGAGAGGGTAGCGCATGGAAAAGTCCTGCGCCATGCGCGCCATCGTCTCGTAGACGGCTGAGTCGCCGTGCGGATGGTACTTGCCCAGCACTTCGCCGACGATACGAGCCGACTTCTTGTAGGCGCCAGTCGAGCGCATCCCCAACTCGTCCATCGCGAACAGGATGCGGCGGTGGACGGGTTTGAGGCCGTCGCGGGCGTCGGGCAGGGCGCGGGCCACGATCACGCTCATGGCGTAATCGAGATAGGCTTCCCGCATCTGGGCGTCAATGTCAACTTGTTGGATGTTTCCGATTTCCATTGAGTTTCCTGAAAAGTGGCATTAAAAAGACACGAGTCCGCTGAAAATTGGCTCCGTGTCTTTAGATGAAGTACACGCTAAATTTAGGCTGATTATACCACCTCGAAGCGCCCTCCTTGCTCGATGGTATGATTATCCGCAAAGGAGAAATGCCATGAAAATCTACATCAGCGCCGATATCGAAGGCGTGACAGGCGTCACGCACTGGGACGAAACCGAGCTCAGCAGGCCAGAAAGCGCCACCCCACGCGAACAGATGACTGCCGAGACCGTGGCGGCCTGCGAAGGGGCTTTGGAGGCGGGCGCGACCGAAATCTGGGTGAAAGACGCCCATGACAGCGCACGGAACCTGATCGCGTCCAGACTCCCCCGCGAGGCGCGGCTGATCCGAGGCTGGTCGCGCCACCCGTTGATGATGATGCAGGAACTGGACGAAACCTTCGCCGCGGCCCTACTCGTCGGCTATCACTCCCGCGCCGCTTCGGACCGCAATCCGCTCGCGCACACCCTGGCGGGCATGGTGATGCGGATGCGACTCAACGGGCGCGACACGTCGGAGTTCCTGGTCAACGCGTTCGCCGCGTCCAGCCTGAACGTCCCAGTCGTTTTCGTCTCTGGAGACAAGGGGCTGTGCGAAGAGGTGGCCGAGGTCAACGCCCACATCGGGACGGCCGCCGTCAAAGAGGGCTTCGGAAACTCGACGATCAGCATCCACCCTGACGTGGCAACTGAGAACATCAAAAATGGCGTGATCCAAGCCCTGAAAGGTGAGCGGAAGAAATGCCTGCTCCCCATTCCCCCGCGCTTCACCCTGGACGTGGAGTACAAGGAGCCAGCGCGCGCCTACCAATATAGTTTCTACCCAGGCGCAAAGTTGACCGACCCTGTGACCGTCCGCTTTGAGGCGGATCAATATTTTGAGATTTTGCGATTTTTGCTATTTGCTTCGTAATTTCGCCCTCTAACCAAAACAAAAAGACCCGCTTTCGCGAGTCTTTTTTTCTGGTGCCGAAGGAGGGACTTGAACCCTCACGACCTTGCGGCCACTAAGCCCTGAACCTAGCGCGTCTGCCAATTCCGCCACTTCGGCCCGCCTGAAATGCTCGCCTATTTTATCCCAAACGTTTTTTTTGTCAATGCGCGCATGGAACAAAATCACCGTACCTGCCGTTATGAGTTCATTCCTTTCATACTTGTATGCCAAACCCATTACAGTACCGAAAGGGGAGCAACCTTTTTGCGCGAAAATCGTTAAACTAGCATCAAAGAAAGGAGCGACCATGTTCATCACCCTCGCAGTCTTGATCTGCCTTGCCCTGCTCGCCTTCGCGGGCGGCGACTGGTACTTCTCCCAGTTCAACGCCGACGAACTGAGCAACATGGGCGTCGAAAAACGATGACGCCTGACTCATCATCCCCCTAGCCCGATGCGGACACCCAACGCGTCGGGCATTTTTTTATTCCCAACTTTCCCTACCGAACGGTCGGTTGATTCAATTTGCGATATAATACACAAAGTTTGATTTCCAAAAGACCACGGCAAAGAATTTTATGGACATCACTCCCCTGCATACCAAAGTGGAGAAATCCATCCAACTCACTTTAGGGGTCATTGTGATCGAAAACCCGAAGGGTTTTCCGCGCAATGAGTCCAATCTGTATTACCTGAAGTTGGATGGAAAGATCCTTTGGCGCGCCGAGAAACCCATGCCCGACACGCTCTACACCCGCGTCCGCTTGAACGATGACGGCGAGACGCTGGGAACCTACACCCTCAGCGGCCACGCCTGCGAGTTGGATTTGCAGACGGGAAAGATTTTGAGCCAGACTCGCCTGCAATGAACGGCGGGAGACTGAAGTCTCCGCCTCAGCGCTTGAAAGCCCTTCGGGCTGGAAGGCGGAGTCGGCTTGAGCCGACTTCCACGAACTGAGGCGGGGGATTCACCCCCGCCAAGACAAAAAGAAAGATAGACAATGTTACTCTTTGAACTTTGGGACAATGCCATTTGGATCGCTCTCTTTACCACAGTTCTAATTCTGGCTTTCTTCGCATGGGCAAAGATTGTGTCCAATCCCAAAATCAAAGGCGAATTCGTACGAGTTGAGATAAAAAAGTATTTTGGATTTTTGCTGGATCGTGGATTTGAATTTGACTCAAGACCGTTTACACGAGGTCCAAACGGCGCTTGGGCGGTTGGATTGCAGTCCAGTGTCTGTAAAATTGAAATAACCCAGGATCGAGGCTATATTTCCTGCGACATTGCACCCATCTGGGAAGTTCGAGAAAAATATCTGGATGTTTCAAATGCAATATCGAGTGAGAGTAACAAAAGAAATTTCTATCCGCCAGATCACCTTCAAAATCACGAACAAAGGCTCGATTTTTATGGCAAGCTAATCGAAAAGCATTTTGACGAAATCATCAAATACATCGAGAACCAATCCAAGCCTACGTAATCTCATCCAAGGAGAGTCTAGTGAAAATCATCGCCTGCATCAAGCAAGTGCCTGACTCGGAAGCGAAAGTGAAAGCCGAGAATGGGCAAGTCACATGGGGGGACGCGCCGCTGGTCATTAACCCGTTCGACGAGTACGCGGTCGAAGGCGCGCTCCAGCAAAAGGAAGCCAACGGCGGCACGGTCACCGCGCTGTGCATCGGTCCCGAAACCGCCAGGGAGGCGCTGAAGCACGCGCTCGCCATGGGCGCGGACGAAGCGATCCTCGTCTCTGACCCCGCGCTCAATGACATAGACAGCGTTGGGGCGGCGCGCGTCCTGGCCGCGGCCATCAACAAGATCGGCGGCGCGGACATGGTCATGTTTGGGCGGCAGACGCTCGACAACGGCGCGGGCGTCACCCCGCCGCAGACGGCGCGCGTCCTCGGGTGGCCGATGCTCGGGTGGGTTGGCCAGATCAAGGTCGACGCGGGAAGCGTGCAAGTGGAGCGCGTGCTTGAAGAGGGCAGGCAAACCGTCAAGGCGAATCTGCCCGCGGTGTTGAGCATCGTCCAAAGTATCGGCGAGCCGCGCTACCCGTCGTTCATGGGCATCCGCAAAGCGTCGAAGGCGGCCATCCCCGTCTGGTCGGTGGCGGAACTCGGCGTGAGCGTCCCCGCCGCGGTGGTGACGCGCGTCGAGATCTCGAACCCGCCCACCGCAGAGACCGTCTGCGAGATCATCGCGGGCGAAACTCCCGAAGCCATTGCAGAAACGCTGGCCGATAAAATTTTGGCGGAGAAGGTGCTATGAAAACCTGGGTTTATATTGACCATTTCAAGGGTGAAGTGCAGGTCGCTTCGTGGGAGGCGCTCGGCCTCGGCAAGTCGCTCGGCGCGGTCACTGCCATTGTGCTCGGCTCGGGCGTGGATGCGGTCGCGAAGGCCGCCTTCGAATACGGCGCGGACGAAGTCATCGTTGTGGACGACGCGTCCCTCGCGGACTATCGCGCCGAACCGTTCGCGTCCACCTTCTCAGCGCTCGCGTCTTCCTCGACCCCTGACCTGATCCTGCTTCCGACGACAGCGCGTACCCGCGAGCTTTCGGCCATGTGCGCCGTGGACTTGAACAGCGGCGTGCTCACCGATGTCTCCGCACTCAGCGTGGACGGCGACAAGGTCACTGTTACGCGCCCGATCTATGAAGGCAAAGTGTTGGAGAAAACTGTCTGCAACGCCAAGCCACAATTTGTCACCCTGCGTGGACGCGCCTTCCCCAAGCCCGCGCAAGAGGCGGGACGCACGGGCGCTGTCACGAAAGCCGAAGCCAAAGCGGATGTGAAGTCCAGCGTGGAAGGGTACTCGGCCACCGAGGCCGCGGTCAACATCGGCGACGCGGCGGTCATCGTCTCGGGCGGACGCGGCGTGAGCAACAACCCGTCGCTCGGTGACGAAAAAGCCGCCGCCGAAAAAGGCTTTGCCCTGCTCGGTGAGTTGGCTGGTCTGCTCGGCGGCGCGGTCGGCGCCTCACGCGCGGCCGTGGACGGGGGCTTCATCACCTACGCCCACCAAGTCGGCCAGACGGGGAAAGTCGTCGCCCCCGACCTGTACATCGCCTGCGGAATCTCTGGCGCGATCCAGCACTTGGTTGGAATGAGGAACGCCAAACTGATCGTCGCGATCAACAAGGACGCCGAAGCCCCCATCTTCAAGCAGGCGCGGTTTGGGGTGGTGGGGGATTTGTTTGCGGTGGTGCCAGCGTTGACGGTGGCGTTGAGGAAGAGGTTGGGGAAGTAAACCCCACCCAATCCTCCCCAAGTCCTCAGACTTGGGGAGGATTGGAAAATGTGGGACACTCAAAACAGTTGTCGTTTCGCACCAAGTATCCGCTTTTATTTGTGAGTCCTATGGCAAACTCTTCATTATTAAAAATACTTGCAATTTCGAGTGAACTAGTGTAGAGTAACGCCACTCTAGATTGAAATCCTGAGTCAACAGGGAGTCCCTATGCCCACTACTAATAAAGATTACGAAAATCGTATAAAGAGCTTAGAGCAAGAAATTAACCAGCTAAAGCATGCATTAGGCCAATTTGCTGTGGGACTTGACAAGGTTAGTCAAGTACAGGCAAATCAAACTAGTGTAATAGCAGGTTTAATTCAAGCAACAGAAACACAAGCTCATGTACTAAAAAAATTGGTTGATAACACCAATCGCAATAATGAATTGGCGGAACAAAATGAAAAACTATTAAGGAAATTACTTGGAAAAGGCGGCTTTTAGTTTTCCAACCAGAATCATTTGAAGGAATTTGCCGTGGTTAAGAAAAAGCAGCAAACTAACAACGCAGATATAGCTACAACGGAGATTGTAGCTATACTTGAGTTAAGCCAGTTGCCAGAGGAATTTATTAAAAAGGCCCTAGAGCGCCTCGATTTATTAATTGAGATAACCAAAGATATGAGACTACAAGTAGATATACTTAACACTGTCCTGCAAGAGATAGTGCATTCTTAGGTAGGGATGTCAGTACCCAATGTCAAAATTATCCAGAATGGTGATTGAAAAGCCTGCGCCCAACAAGTCGATATCCGACATTATTAACCGTTTATCTGATGTCAACAATCATCTGGAGAATACCTTAGCTCAAACACTGAAAGCGAAAATGGAAGTCCAATCCTCTATCGCTATGTTTCAGGAAATCCTTGGAATTGCTGATTTTATGGAATGGAAACGAAGTAGGGATGCAGGCGTTTTTATTAGTTACTCACACGCAGACAAAGAAATAGTTAATTCGCTTACCCAACGATTTGAAAAAGATTCTATACACTATTGGCTTGATGAGAAAGAACTATTGATAGGGGATGTAATTGATAAAGCAATTTCAATCGGCATTCAAAAAAGCCAGCTTTTTATTATTGTACTATCGCCTATATCTATCAATAGCAAATGGGTAGAGCGCGAATTTGATGAAGCCTCTCATGAAGAGGTTGAAGGTAAAAAAATAATACTCCCTGTTGTTGTTAAGAATCTAACGCCAGACAAATTGCCGCCAAGAATTCGCCGAAAGTTGTTTGTTGATTTATCTAGTGATTTTGATGGTGGATATCAGAAATTGAAAAAATCAATATTAACTTATATGGTTGAATTCGCTCGAAAAACAAAATAGAAAATGGGCGAAAGCTATCTCTCCTACCACCCCATCAACTCTGACAACGCCAGACTTGGCGTTGTTTTGCTTTTACAACCCGAATTCCATGTCGCGATAAAATCCTTCTTGTCGGGGGTAATTCCCACATACAACACGCGCAGACGTTCCTTCAAGCCAGAGATTCTCCTCGTCCAGCCAGGGGTTAATCCAAGGGACAGATTTGAGGGACTCGTATAACGTCCGCGCGGCGGGTTTGTCTTCGGTGGCGTGGCAGAGGAAGATGCGGAGTTTTCGGGTCATAGTGGTTTTTGGTTTGGCTTCCCAAAGTGATTCTATCCGTTTGAGCGGATTTATCCAAGGGTTTGAACCCCCCTCCACCCTGCGGGCACCTCCCCCAAATGCGGCAGGGTTGATACTCTTGTCAACAAAAATACTTATGTCGCATTTGGGGGAGGACGGGTGGGGGTGATATACTCGCCGCCATGCCGCGCCCCATCCGCATCCGCATCAACTACGATCTCTGTCAGGCTTGTGAGGCCTGTTCGGCAGTCAAGTCGTGCAAGACGCGCGCGATTGTGCAGACTGACCCTGGCGAGTCGCCGTATCTGGATATTGAGCGTTGCCGCGATTGCAGTCTGTGCGTGGACTTTTGCTCGTTCGCGGCGATTGAGTTGATCAATAACGTCAAAGAATCATAGTGACAATAACGGGGAAATTTATTCGCCAAACTCCGCAGGCGGGATTCCCAAAGCCTGAATCAAACGCGCCCAATAATTGACCTGTGCCGCCGTGCTGGCAAGGATGACGAACTCGCGCTCGGTGAACGCGGCTTTCACTTTGTCCACGATTTCGGGATGGAATTTCAGCGGCGTGGACGAGATGAGACGCGTGTACGCGATGGCTAATTTTTCGCGCTCACTGAAGGTTTTCACGCGTTCCACGTCCCCGCGCAGGGACGCGGCTTCCTCGTCGGTGATGCCGTAGACGCGATGTTCGTGCGAGTTCATGTCAATGCAAAAAGGACAGGCCGCCGCGATGGAGGCCGTCATGCGGATCAGTTTCAACATGCGCTTGTCCATCGCGCCGTCTTCGTGCGCGACGAGGGCTTCCATCACGCCTGAGCCGATGGCGGCTTTGGGATACCACGCGAGGATGCGCGCGGGGAGCATGATCTTCCCTGTGACACGTTCGGAAAACCAGATTCCGATTTTGAGGAGAAGCGGGATTCGTTTGGGTTGGGGAATGAATGCTTGCATAAGGGAAACCTCCAGTTGATTTGTAAGGCGGGTTGCCAACTCGCCCCACGGGTGGAAAATGCTGGGTCGGCGCGGCCCGCGAAAGGTCGGGAAAGAGGCGGGCGGTCGCCATCCAGGGGGATGGTTTTTTTCTTGACAAGTCAGCAAATCCATGTAAAATAACATCCATTGACCATCCACAGGGATGGTGAAAAGGAGAAAACATGGCTGATACTGAGAAAATTACCATCAATATGAATGCGGTCGAGCTGGGCAAGATTGACCTGCTGGTGGAACAGGGGCATTATTCGAACCGCACTGATTTTATCCGCTCGGCGATCCGTTCGCAGTTGGAAAAACACGCCGTTGAGGTGCAACAATCGGTGGCGCGGCACTCGTACGCGATTGGGGCGATGAGTTACGACCGCGCCGATCTTGAGCGGCGCAAGGCCAATGGAGAGAGGTTGCAGATCAGCGTGGTGGGGTTGCTCCACCTGCCTACCGACATCCCCGCGCAACTCGCGGACGAGGTGATCGAGTCGGTTAAGGTGTATGGCATTTTTCAAGCCAGCGCGGCGGTGAAGTCGGCGTTGGCAAATTCTGGAAAGTTGAAATAAGGAGCGCACATGAAAAAGTTTTTTGGCAACCTGGTTTATTTGTTGATGGCGATGCCGTTGGGAATTGTGTATTTCACGCTTCTTACGGTTGGCTTCTCGCTGGGCGCGGGGCTGACCATCACTTTGATCGGGATTCCGCTTTTGGTGAGCATGATCTTTGTGACGTACATGCTCGGCGACCTGGAGCGCGCGATCACTTCGATTTTGCTGGGCGTGAAGATCGTCAAGCCCGAGGCGCGTCCCGCGCGGAATAATTCGGCGAGCGCCATCTTGACGGCGCAGTTGAAGAACGCGGCCTTCTGGAAGGAATTTGCCTACCTGCTGATTCTCAAACTGCCGCTGGGTATCATCTCGTTCACCCTGGTGATCGTTTTCGTGACCGTGCCGCTGGCGCTGATGGCCACGCCTGTACTTGTGGCCTATTTCCCGTCGGTGGACATTATGATCTACCCCAACATCTACGTGAACACGATGACGACAGCCATGATTTGCTTCGCGGTTGGACTGGGGGGCGGGTTCCTCTCGATCTTCATCATCAACGCTTTGGGCGCGGGCTACGGAAAGGTCGCGGCGTGGGCGTTGGGGAGGGCGGAGAGCCAGAGCGCAGCAGAGGCGGTTACGACGGCGAGTAGTTGAGGCAATGGGGTGTTTGGGCTCTACCGTTTTTAACCACAAAGGACACAAAGGGGGGGAAAGGCTCGAATTTTACAAGTGGTTTTCCTTCGTGTCCTTCGTGGTTAGGCTCTTTCCCGTAATTACGGAAGATCCATTTTCTGAAAGACGGCTTGATTTTTTCAAAATTAAGCCATCTTTTTTTGAGAAAAGCCAGCAATTTTTACAAATAACTCAAACAAAGCATTGACAATTCTGAAAAAATGAATAAAATAAATCAAATTATTCAAAGCAGGCTTCAAGATTGTTGAGGAAACATGCAAAATCCAGAACAACCCGTCCCGCAGAATTGGGCGACCCGCTTCTTTACCATCTTCACGGGTCAGACCATTTCGCTGTTTGGCTCCTCGCTGGTGCAATTTGCGCTCATCTGGTATCTCACGCAGAAGACAGGCTCGGCCACGGTGCTGGCAACCGCCTCCCTCTTTGCGATGCTCCCGCAGATTTTGCTCGGACCGATCGCCGGGACGGTGGTGGACCGCGGCAACCGACGCCTCATCATGATCGCGTCCGACGCGACCATCGCGCTGTCCACGCTTGGGCTGGCGTTTCTCTTCTGGACGGGACGGGTGGAAATCTGGCACATCTACGCCATCTCGATCATCCGCTCGCTGGGCGGCGCGTTCCATTATCCCGCGATGGCCGCGTCCACCACCTTGATGGCGCCGAAGGAACAGCTCGCCCGCATCTCTGGCGCGAATCAGGCCGTGCAGGGACTGGTGAGCATCGTCGCGCCTCCCGTGGCCGCGTTCCTAATCGCGGTGATGACCACCGAAAGCATCCTGATGATTGACGTGGTCACCGCGCTGATGGGCATCGTTCCCCTGCTGTTCTTCGCCGTGCCGCAACCCGCGCGCGCCGCGCATCTCGAATCCGCGCCGCCGAAGAGCTTCATGCAGGATCTCGGCGCTGGCTTCAAGTATATGGCAAGTTGGCCTGGCCTGCTCATGCTCGGCCTGATGGCCACCCTGCTCAACTTCTTGCTCGCGCCTACCGGCGCGCTCATGCCGTTATTGGTGACAAAATATTTTGGAAAAGGCGCCATCGAACTCGGCGGCCTGGAATCAGCCTTCGGCATCGGCATGATCGTGGGCGGCGTTGCGCTCGGCATTTGGGGCGGTTTCAAGCGCAAGATCGTCACGTCGCTGATGGGTATCGTGGTTTTCAGCATTGCCATCCTCGGCATCGCCATCGCGCCGCCCGATATGTTCTGGATCGTGGTGGTCGCGCAAGCGGTGGTCGGCGTCATGTTGCCGATGGCAAACGGCCCCATCCACGCGCTCTTCCAAACGCTGGTAGAGCCAGACATGCAGGGACGCGTCATGTCGCTCCTTGGCAGTGTGGCGCAAGCCATGATGCCAATCAGCCTGCTCGTTGCTGGCCCCGTCTCCGACGCGCTCGGCTTGCAGACCTGGTTTTGGGTGGCGGGGATTCTGTGCCTGATCATCAGCGTCGGCGGATTCTTCGTCCCTGCCATTTACAACATCGAGGAGAATCATCACAAGAATCAACCACAAGCCGAGACGGTCCCCGTCGCCTGATCTTCACCAAACAAAACAGGCCCGCGTCTTTTCTGGACGTTGGGCCTGTTTCTGTTTATTGGACCTGCGCGTGAGACGAAGGCTACCCCCCCGCCACACCCTGCAAATATTCGATGACTGTCTCGAACAGGAAGGTTTTGGCGGCTTGCCCTGTACCAGTGGCGGTGGTCTGACCTGACGCCGCGGCCGTGGCCTGGGCGGCGGCTTTTTCCTCATCGGTTTTGCCGCTCCCTGAGCCAGGGACTTTGGTCACGCCAGGGACGGGGGTAGGGACGGAGATGCCATTTTCCGCGTAAAAAGCGCTCAGATCGGCGTTGGTCAACTGCATGGCCGCGATGGCCTGCAATTGCGCGGGAGTCAGCGCGGTGACGATCTGATCTTGCACGGCGGTCAACTCTTCGCTGGCGGTGGTCTCGTCTCCGCTGAGGGCGATGATGCCTTGCCAGAGTGGGACGAGGGTCTTCGCTTGTTCCGCCGTAATCGCGTTGGGGCCGCCGTCCAGTTGCATAATGCCGAAAGCCAGTTGATTGCGGAGGCTGGCCGCGTCGGCGTAATCAGTGGAGAGATATTCACCCGCGATGGAGGTCGGCGCGGCAGGCGTGGTTTCGGCGGCAGGAGCGCAGGCGAAGAGCAGGGAGGCCGCGAGGATGAGGAGGGTGAAAGTGCGGATGGTTTTCATGGTGGTTTTTCCTTTTACTGATTCCGTCATTGCGAGGGTGTTCTCCCTGGCATCGCCCGCCAGGGCAGGTGTCCCGAAGCAATCTCCGCGCATGGGAGGGGATTGCTTCGTCGGGAAAAACGCCCTCCTCGCAATGACGGAATAATCGTGGGTTATTGCGCCAATCCCTGCAAGTACGTGATGAGGGAGTTGAGCATGACAGTAGACACGCCAGTGCCGCCGCTTCCGCTGGTGACGCCTTCGGCGGCCTGTTTGGTGGCACGCGCTTCAGGAGACATTCCCGAACCGCCGCCCTGCCCCATGCCTTGTCCGCCGCCACTGCCCATGGTGACGCCGTTGGCGGTTGCCCAGGCCTGGATATCAGCGGAGGCGAGTTTCATGTCGCGGATGGCGGTCAGTTGTTCGGGCGTGAACGCGGACTCGATCTGTGCGAGCAGGGCGTTGACCTCGGCTTGGGCGCTGTTGCCCGTGCGGGTCATGTTGAGAAGCGCCTGCCAGAGCGGGAGCATCAACTTCGCCTGATCAGGCGTGATGGGCGTATTCGTCTCCGCGAGTTTGAGCGAGCCGAGTGTCAGTTGCAGGCGGGCGTTGAGCGCGTTCTCGTAGCTGACGTCCAAACTCGAGCTGACGTACGCGTCAGAGTTGACAGCGCTCGTCGGAGCAGAGTCCACTGTCCCTGCGCAGGAGGCGAGGAAGAGGGAGAAGATAACGATCGTGAGAAGGGAAATGCGAGTCATGGGGGAGAGTCCTTTCGGGAATTGAGTCAGATATTGCGTATTGCGTACTGCGTATTGCAGGCGCTAGTGAGTATCTTTCAGCGTCTTACGCAATACGAAGTACGTTTTATTCACGCCGCAGCGCCTCGATCGGATCGAGTTTCGCGGCTTGCGTGGCAGGGTAGTATCCGAAGAAGATGCCAACGATGGCCGCCGCGCCGAACGCGAGCGGGATGGAGAGCGGGACGATTTCGGTACGCATTGTGCCGAGCGAGCCGAACAGATACGAGCCGCCGACGCCGACGATCACGCCGACCAGTCCGCCCGCGAGGCTGAGGATGATGGCTTCGATCAGGAATTGTGTCAGCACGTTGGAGGGACGAGCGCCGAGCGCCTGGCGCAGGCCGATCTCGCGCGTGCGCTCGGTGACGGAGACCAGCATGATGTTCATGATGCCGATACCGCCGACGAGGAGCGAGACACCCGCCACCCAAGCGAGAAGGTCGCGGAAGGCGGCGGTGGTGGCTTCCTGCGTGGCGATGATGTCCTGCTGGGTCTGCACGGTGAAATCGGGCTTGGCCGCGTCTACGTCGTGACGTTCCGCCAACAGCGCGGTGGTCTGCGCGATGACGCTGGGGATCTGCTCCTGGCTTTCGGCCTTAAGATAAATGGTGCGGACGGCGTCGGCGCGCATCATGGTGGTGGGCATGAACTTCTGCAAGACGAGGTTGAGCGGCAGGTAGATGCGCCCGTCGTAATCCACGTCGGAGACGATGCCCTTCGCTTCCATCACGCCGATGACGGTGAGTTTGGTCGTGCCGACGGTGATGGTCTGTCCGAGGGCGCTTTCCGCGCCGAACAGGTCTGCCGCGATGCCCGCGCCCAACACCACGAGTTTCGCCTTGCAGTCGTCCTCATCGGCGGTGAAGTAGCGGCCTTCGGCCACGGCGTAATCGCGCACATCGGGGAAGCCTGCGGTGGTTCCCACCATGGCAATGGCTTCGAGGGTCACGCCGCCCGCGCGGATGTTTTGCGGCGCGGGGTTTTGTTCGGCGGAGATGCCCGTGATGCCCACCACCTGCTCTTCGATCGCGTACGCGTCTTCGAGCAACAATGTGCGCGATGCGCCAGGGACGCCGCGCATCGGCGAGACGATGATCAGGTTCGCGCCGAGGGCATTGATCTGGTCGGCGATGGAGGCTTCCGCACCCGCGCTGACCGCCAGCATGACGATGACCGAGGCCACCCCGATGATGACGCCGAGCGTGGTGAGGAACGAACGGACTTTGTTGAGCATCAGGCCTTCCCAGGCCGAGCGGAAAATTTTTCTAAATTTCATGGCGCGCCTCTATTGATGTAATCCTGAACAATGGTTTTTGCCATCGCGCCCATCGGACAGGATCTTCCCATCCTTGACGCAGATGACGCGTTCGGCGTGCGCGGCGATGTCCGCTTCGTGCGTGACCATGACGATGGTCGCGCCGCCTTTGTGGAGGTTGCGCAGGATGTCTATGATCTCCACGCTGGATTTCGAGTCGAGATTGCCCGTCGGTTCATCGGCCAAGATCAGCGGCGGATGGTTGACCAGCGCGCGCGCGATGGCGACTCGTTGTTGCTGTCCGCCAGAGAGTTGATTGGGGCGGTGATGCAGGCGATTCTCCAGGCCGACCGAGGTGAGGGACGCGACTGCGCGGGCCTCGGCCTCCTCGTCTGGCACGTCGTCCGCGTTGTAGAGCATGGGCAACATCACATTCGAAAGCGCGCTCAAGCGCGGCAGAAGATTGAACGACTGGAAGATAAATCCGAGTTTCTCGTTACGCACATCGGCCAGTTCGTTTTTAGTCATCTGGCTCACGTCGCGGCCATCGAGGATGTAAGCGCCATCGGTGGGATGGTCGAGACAGCCGACGATATTCATCAACGTGGACTTGCCCGAACCCGAAGGCCCCATAATGGCGACGAACTCACCGCGCGCCACCTGCACATCCACCCCCGCCAGCGCGTAAACCGCCGCATCGTCTTCCCCGTAGACCTTCGTCATACCCGTAATTTCGATTAGATTATTGTTCATCACATCACCTCATCACTGACCACTGAAAACTGATCACTGATCACTTCGTCTCCACCGTTCCCGTGCTGACCACATCGCCAACCTTGAGTCCGCTCAAGATTTCGGCATTGGCATAATCGCGCAAGCCAACGGTGACGGGCGTCATCTTCAACGAGCCATCCGCCTGGACGACGAAGACCGCGTAAGACCCAGGGGCAAGTTCGCGCAAAGCCTGAACGGGGACGAGTAACGCGTCACGCGCTTCCGCCGCGATCACTTCCACTTCCACGGTCATGCCAGAGAGGATATTCGCATCGTTGTCATCGGTCAGTTTCGCCCAGACAACGACCACGGGTGCGCCGTCCACTGTTTGGAGGGCGGGTTCCACGCTGAGAATCTCGCCAGCCAGCGACAATTCGGGATAGGCGTCAAAGGTGAGCGTGACGCGCCGACCCGCCGCGGCCTTGTCCACGTCGGTTTCATCGAGATAAAAACGCACGAGTAAATTCTGTGTGGTTGCCAGGCTCAAAACAGGCGAGGCGCCAACCGTCTGCCCTACGATCACATTCAGACTGGTGATGACGCCGTCAAAGGGCGCCACCAAACGAGCGCTTTCCACTTCGAGACGCAACTGTTCGATGCGCGCCACCTGCGGTCCGAATGAGGCCAGAGAGTCCGTCAGGCGTTCGCGTCCGGCCTTGATAATGTCCAATGCAGTTTGCGCATCCTGCAACAAAACACGCGCAGATTCCAGGTTGGCGCGAGCGAGAATAACATCGGCATCGCTGGGCGGAACCGTGGATGTGACAGTTTCGCGCGTGACGGCGTCCACCCATGAATAGGTAAACGTAACGGGAACGTATTCTTCGATGTAAACCGTTTGCGCGTTTTTCAGATTATTTTCCATGCGTTGCAGGTTATTCTCTGCATCGGTAATAGCCTCCTTCGTGGAGGTGGCGTCCGCTTTGAGCGCATCCAACGCAGATTGAGCCTCGGCAACTTTCACTTCATAGTAATACACGAGCGGGCTGATCAAATACTCCAGCGCGGTCTCGGCATCGTCCACTGCGATCTGCGCCTGGGCCACATCCCCCTCCGCCTGCAAAACGCCATTGGGTGTGAACAGCGCGTCAAAGTCGGCCTGCGCCTGCACATTCCCATCCAGCAGCGCCAAAACCTGGCCTGCGGTCACCGCGTCGCCAACGGACACATTCAACTTGCTCACAATGCCGCTGGAACGAAAGCCTAAATCCACCTGTGCGGCAGGGAGAACCGTCCCCGCGCCGCTGGCAGTAATCACAAGGTCTCCTGTACGAACCTTGGCGGTTTGCAAAGCAGGCTCAGCGGCCTCCGTCTGCGCGGAGGGCCAGGCAAAATAAACGACTGCCGCGACGACAGCCAGCGCGATCAAAATAAGAATGGTTGATTTTCGACTGGAGCGCGACTTTCGATTAGGGGATTGATTGTTTTTTTCCATCGTTCTACTCCTTCAGAAATTTGACGTTGCGTAAAATATAAGTGACACTCGTAAAGACATTGCCGCGCTTTTACAAAGAAATTGTAAAGGGGGGGGGTAGGCAAAAAAAGTCACGCTGAATGACAGCGTGACTCGCATGGAATTAATCGGTTCTCTGGGATCTGCCGTGATCGTTCTGGCGAGCCAAACGAAGGGACGCCCGGTCCGCATTCCACGCCGCATCCCAATTCCACCCAAGAGGGCGGCGGAGGCGGAAAACCTTAATCGAGTCAAAAAATGCTCCTCAGAATCGAGGAGCATTTTGATTCAGTCAACTTTCAATTTCGGTTAATTCTCTCCCCCTCCGCCCTCGCCTCCTTCATGTTGACGATGGCATGTCTCGCAATCGGTTTCATACACGCTGGATGGATGGCAACTGCGGCAACCGCCCATGCCGTTAAAGTCATCCTCTTTTGGATGTTGATACCACGGATGCCCGCCCGTATAGCGCGCCCGCCAATTGTTGACGGTGTGACACTCGAGACAGTTGCCGCCAAACGCAGCGCCGTGCCAGCCTGGGTAGCCATGACAGCCCACGCAGGAAGTGGTCGTGCCTTCAAAGACCATGTCCTTGTGGCATCGGGCGCATTCCACGCCCGCATGCCCACCCGTGAGCGGGAAATCGGAATCGTTATGGCTGAAGGGAGAATCGTCCCAAGCGGTGGTCTTGTGGCAGGCTCCGCAGGCGAGCGTGAACATGCCCGCGTGCGCGTCGTCTTCGAGATGGCAATCGGCGCAGGCGCGCACCGACGCGGTGGAGGGCGCGGTCTCGTGGCAGGTTTCGCAGTCCACGTCCACGTGCGCGCCATCGAGCAGGAACGCGGAGGTTTTGTGGTCAAAGGTGGAGGGAGTCCACGCGTCCATGGTGTGACACGTCAGACAGTCCGCGCCGAAGCGAAGTTCGTGCGGCTCGTCATTTTGATGACATCCCATGCAGTCGCGCGGCGCGGATTTTAAGTCGGCTAGCGCTTTCGCCGCGGCGTGGCAGGAATAGCAATCCACATTCACGTGCGCGCCTTCGAGTGTAAACGGGGCTTTGCCGTGATCGAAATGTTTGTTGTAGGTATCCACGCCATCGTGACAGTTGAGGCAATCGGTTCCCCACGCGAGATGCGACTCGGTGAAGGCCGCGTCGAGGCCGCGGTGACAGTCCACGCACGCGGCGGTCTCGAAGGAGGTCAACTCCTGCTTGTGGCAATCTTCGCAGACGAAGGGAACCTGCGCGGCGGTCAACGCGTGACCTTTGAGCGAGTACTCGGTCACGTCATGTGGAAACTCGGCCCGCGCCGATTCGAGCGTAAGCGGAGCCGCCGCGCCAAGATGTTCGGGATGGCAGTGCATACAACCGAGCTTGGGGTTTTCGTGATTCATTTCGCCGTGCGCTTGGGCGATCTTTGCCATATCCGAAGCAAGGTCTTCGTGACAGTCCTTGCAACGATCGGCCATCGTGCGCTCGTCCCACGGCGCGGTGTGACACAGGCCGCACTCGCCGCCAGTCTCCGCGTGCGAGGAGACTCCGCCCACCGTTCGGCCTGCCTCGGCATTGAGCGGCCCCGGCGAAAACATGCCGTTGCCGCGCGCGTAGGCGATTCCCGCGATGAGGCCTAGCGTGATCAACGCCGTGATGATGGCAATGGGCGTAAAACATCCAAGTCGACTCGTGTTCATTGCTCCTCCGTTAATCGTCATCCTCTCCGCCCTCTTCGCCTTCGCCGCCTTGATTATCGGTATGGCATTCAAGACAGGTGTAGGTAAAGACCGAGCTCGGGTGGCAAGCGCGGCAGGTGGTTCCGCCGTGATAAATGCCGCTCCCCTCTTCGTCCACCGCGGGTTGGGGATGCGCCAAATTGAAAGTCGCGGGAGACCAGGCGTTTGCGCCGTGGCAAGCCTCGCATTGCAAACCGAACGCGCCTGCATGGAAAAGCGGGTCATTGTGGCAATTGACGCATTGCGTAGGAGTATCTGCAAATTGATTATTTGCGTGACATTTCTCGCAGGCCACGCGCTCGTGCGCGCCCGTCAACGGGAAGGCGCTGCGCGAGTGATCGAAGTTGGCGTCATCCCAATCGTTCGTGTTGTGACAGGCCGCGCAGTCTGGGCCAAATTTGCCGTTATGTTCGTCATTGCGCGCATGACAGGAATAGCAGTCATTGCCGAGCAGGGCATGGTCAACGCGGGCGTTCTCCCAATCGGAGGGATTATGGCATCCCGCGCAGTTCGTTCCAAAGCGGCCTTCATGCTCGTCGCTGTCCGCATGGCAGGAATAACAATCGGTGGGCGTCCCGGCGAAAACGTCGTTCTGGTGACAGTCTTCGCAACGCGCATCGGCATGCTCGCCCTCCAACTTGAACGCGGACAGGTTGTGGTCAAACTGTGCGGGCGTCCACGCTTCGGAGGCGTGACACAGCGCGCAGTCGGAGCCGAAGCGGGCTTTGTGTGGGTCGTCCTGCGCGTGGCAGGAGAAACAGTCGGCGGGCGCGGTGGCAAAGTCCGCGGCGGCGCGCACATTCACATGGCACTCGGCGCAATTAATCTGCGCGTGTTCGCCGTTCAGTTTGAACTCAAAATTATGCGTAAACTTTTTTCCGAAGCGATCCACGCCATCGTGACAGGCGAGACACTCCGCGCCAAATTGGCCTACGTGTGTTTGCATAAATCTCGCATCGATCTGTTGATGACAGGACGCGCAATCTTGCAGGACGAACGTGGCGATTCCCTGCGTATGACAATCGGAGCAGAGAAACGCATCACGCGTGACTGTGAGCGCGTGGCCCGTCAACGAGAAGCCCAGCGCGTCATGCGGAAAGTCGGCCATCGTCGCGTCGGTGAGCGGCGCGTCGGGGCCGCGATGGTCGGGATGACAATGGATACATTTCAGGTTTGGGTTGTTGTGGTTGATGCTCCCATGCAACGAAGCGACCTGTTGCATTTGCGTGCCCACGTCCACATGGCAGGTTACGCAACGGTCAGCCATCGTCTGCGCGGACCAGGGCGCGACGTGGCAGGCTTTGCACTCCCCGCCGATCTGCGCGTGCGATGTGACCCCGTTAATCGTCTCGCCTGCTTGCGCGTTAAGTTCGCCAGGGCTGTAAAGAACGCCGCCCTGCGAAAAAGCCATCCACACAATGACGCCCAGCGTGATCAGCGCCGCGAGAATACCAGTGGGAGTAAAACAACCCAATCGGGAGTTGTGCATTCAGCCCCGCTTATTTCAAAAATGTGGCGTAATACAACGCCGCGCCAATATGGACAAAGGCCGCCACGAACAAGGCCATGCCGATCGGGATGTGGACGGTGTGCCAGAGCGCCATCAATCGCCGCGCCTGACGCAAAGCCGCTTCGGACAATGTGCCTTCGATGATCATTCCATCTGTGGTGCGCGGGACGCGCGTGTAGATATAGCGCCCCACAAACCCGCTGATGACAAT
This sequence comes from Chloroflexota bacterium, assembly GCA_016234485.1. Taxonomy (GTDB): domain Bacteria; phylum Chloroflexota; class Anaerolineae; order Anaerolineales; family Villigracilaceae; genus Denitrolinea. The sequence continues at coordinate 142,139 of JACRBL010000029.1, read as the reverse complement.
GATGACCGTGAACAGGGTGGAGATGCCCGCCAGCCCGTTAAACTTCCACGAGGTGTGGAGCAAAACCATGAATGGCCCCACCAGCCCCGTAAAGATGTGAAATTCCAGCCACGAAGACATGCGCCCCCAACGCGCCGAGCGACTGCGCTTCCTCAGGCTGTAAAGCAATTCGGTCATCAACATCAGGATGAATCCGAGAATCCCAAGCGAATGGCCGAACAAATCCGCCGCGGAAGGGATTTCCTTTGTCAACATCACAACCGCCCCATACAACGCGCCGATCAAAATTGCGGCCAGCATTGCCAGCCAGAGTTCCTTGCCACGAAGCATTCTGCCCTCCGCAGTTTAGTTTAGTTAGTCTCATAGTCACTTGGTCTGATAGTCGGTGGATCCTCTCTCAATCGCGCGACTAAACGACCATGCGACTATATGACTACGCGACTACCTGACCGCCCGCCCACTCCCTCCAAAAATCCGCCACCACATCCGCGATCTTGGCATCGCGCGCCAATAGTTTTTCGCGAATCGAAGAAATGTCCGCATGGCCCGCGATGATCTTTTGCAAAGGCAACGAGAGAGTCTGATCGCCCATCACGATCGCTCCCAAAAGATATTTCTCGCCGACCAACAACCGCAGGCGATTCACGTCGAAACCAGATTGCGCGGCAATCGCATCGGGCAACGAGCGGAAGGTTTCGCTGTCGCCGCGCGCGATCCCCACCAGGTCGTCATCGCGGCCGCGTCCGACCGTGCCGATGATGGTGGTGGTCAAGCCCGCCAGCCGCGTCACGTTGAACGGCGGCGATTTGAGATAGGCGGTCTTGCGTCCCGCCATGTTGAGTCCGGCCACGCGTCCCTGTTCGCGGGCTGGCCCCCACAAACTATCAATAATCGAACGTCCCGTCAGCGGGTCGTAGGCCTGCGCCACGTCGCCCGCCGCGAAGATGTTGGGATCGTTCGTCTGCAAATGCTCGTTGACGAGGATGCCCTTGTCCACCGCGAGACCCGCCTCTTTCGCCAATTCCACGCGCGGCTGAATGCCGATGGCATAGGCCAGCATGTCGCATCGCAGAGTCCGCCCGTCCAGCAATTTAACTCCGTTCACGCGGCCGCGCTTGCCCAACACTTCGATCAACTCGGCGTGATAGATGAGTTCCACGCCCTCTTCTTTGAGGCGCTTCTCCACGATGCGCGATTCCTGCTCGTCAAGCACGTTGCTCCAGTAGCGGTCGCCGCGCAGAAGATAGGTCACATTCACGCGCTGGGAGATGAGTCCCTCCACCAGTTCCAGCGCGGTGATTCCGCCGCCCACCACCACCGCGCGCCGCGTCTTTTTCGTCAATTGCAAAATGTGACGCGCGTCCGACATGTGATCAATTTTCACCACGCCTTCGAGTTCCGCGCCTGGCACGGTCAGCCGCACGGCCTGCGCGCCGACCGCGATCAACAAGCGGTCATACGCGAGGCGGCTCTTCGAGTCCAACTCGACGATTTTTTCGTTGGGCAAAATTTTGGTGGCGCCCCCCTTCACGTAACGGATGTTCAATTTTTGAAAATCGGGGGTGGCGAAGGGAAAGAGATTCTTCTCCATCATCTCCCCCGTTAAATAGTAGGCCAGGCCGGGACGCGAATAGTAGCCAAACGGATCATCGCCCAGCAACACAATTTCCGCGTTGGCGTCCACGCCGCGAATCGCTTCCACAGCCGCGACGCCAGCCACGCCCGTGCCGAGGATGAGATGACGCGTCATTGGGCCGCCTCCGCAAACAGGTCCGTGCGTTCGAAGCGCAACACGCCGCGCGGACAGCGCGCCACGCACTCGCCACAGGTCAGGCAGCGGCTGTTCACCACCGCCTCCCCCGTCCAGGCGTGGCGGCGCACGTCAATGCCGATCGGGCAATTAAATGAACAAATCCCGCATTGAACACAGCGGGCGGAATCGGGCGTCACCTGCCCCGCGCTGGATGCCTTGTGGCGGGCAGATTCGGGTCGAAACAAGTCTCGTAGGGCCATATTTATCAGTCGCTCCCGTCCCAAAAAAGTTACGGTTTCATTATACAGACTTTCGGCCCCAAAATAATTACAGAGTCACAAAATAAAAACAGGGTTGCATTTCTGCAACCCTGCTGTTGGTCAAACCTGGGAAGATTTAGGAAACGAGTTTAACGTCCGCCGCCTGCAAGCCTTTCGGCCCGTCTTCGACGGAAAACTCCACTTTTTGTTCAGCCTCCAGCTTTTTGTAACCTTCCATCTGCAACGCGCTGAAATGAACGAAGACATCCTCGCCATTCTCGCGTCCGATGAAACCGTAACCTTTGGTGGCATTAAACCACTTGACCGTGCCGACAAAACGTTCAGACATACGACTTTCTCCTACAGAAAAGATTTCGTCCGCGCGCCTTCGCTTACATTGGCGAACACGGACAGTGGCGCAATTTAATCACTACCATTTGGACATGTCAAGCCCGATTTTTTTCTTCCGAAAAGAGGCATAGCGCGAGACCAAATGAAACCACGGCGGCGACCATTTCACCTGCGGAATTCCACGCTGGACGACCTCCCGCAACTCATCTGGACCTTGGAACGGCTCCACCCAAAGGAGCGCTCGTCCCAACTCAAACGCAGCGTGCGCGTCCGACCCGACCGTGGAGCGGACTCTGTTTCGACGGGCGAATTCCTGCGCTTCGACGTTAAACCGCCTGAGCATACAGCGCGAGTTAAATGTCTCAATGGCATCCACGAGGGGCAGAATTTCCATCAAGTCGGGCAAGTCCCAGCCCCCTTTCCGCAACCTGTCGAACGGATGCGAAACGCTGATGAACGCCCCCTGCCCGCGCAGTCGGCGGATCGTCTCCTGCGGCGAAAGCCCGGCAGGAATCTGCTCGGTCACATACGCGGCCAAAATTTCCCCGCGCGTCGTCATAATCTCCTCGCCTACAATGATCCGCTCGGAGTCAAGCCTGTGCGCTTCGAGCGCGCCCGCGATGGAGTTGTGGTCAGTCACAACGACGCGGTCAATGCCCTTTTTACACGCGGCCCGCACAAGGTCCGCGGGACGCGTGAGTGAGTCCTTCGAGGCGCTGGTGTGGCAGTGAAATTCAATGGAAATTCGATTGGTCAAAGGTGTCATCCGTTACTTGACAGGGTTGTTTTCGGCAGTATATACTGGCTTCACGGGTTACGCGAACAAATTTGATCCCGGTGGTGGCAAAGAGAATGCGCCATGAACATGATTTTGTTTATTAATGACATGTTCGACCTAGCCAACGCAATGTTGGATATTGCGTTTCTTTGGGGTGGATTAATTGCGCTCTCTGTATATCCCATTATTTTTTTTCTGTCCAATCTCCGAAAATATACCAAAGACCATCATGGCCCCGAGCTACTCACGCAGACGGTTCTTTTATACCTATTCATCGGCGTCATCGCGCTCATTTGGGCATCGCCGGATATCATCTTCATGTGGAAGACGTGGTTCGGCGCCAAGGCAGCGACGCAGGCCGTCGCGAACCCTACCACATGGGCAGATATGGCTTGGATCTTCTCCTCGCTTCGGTGGGGTTTGATCCTCGTCGGAATCTTCGTGGCTGCTTATGCCATGGGGCACGAGCATGGCAAGAATCGCTGGTTCATTTCTGCCATCGGCCACATCGCCGTCATTGCCATCGGCTGGTTTTTCTTTTACTGGATGGGCATTTTCTTCATTACCATTCCAGCCATTGCCGCCTATTACGGCGCGCTTTACAGCCTGGCGAATATCATCCTACCTGCCTCCGACCCTGAAGACCGCGTAGAGAAAAGGAAGAAATTCTTCGTGCTGGGCTCTTATGCCTGGGGCGCACAATCTCCCATCACCGTGGTGGACGGCCATGCCTGGAAAAAACACGAGCCGCGCATCCCCGGCGACATCACCTGGGAACCGGCCGAATTCCCCATCCCGTTTCTCAACAAATTGCAACGACCTGGCCTGATCTGGACGCGCGCGCACCAGGTTTCCACCATCTCTGGCGGAACCAAATTCAAACGCGTAGACGGCCCTGGCGTAGCCTTCACTGGCAAATTGGAACGCCTCGACCAAGTATTCGACCTGCGCTTGCAACTCCGTACTCGTGAGATCGAAGTCGTCAGCAAAGACGGCATCCGATTCAACGTGCGTTACTTCACAGCATTTCGAATTGACAAGGAGAATTGGAGCAAGGAACTTTACGACAAGATCCGCCCATTAAATCCGCTCTTGCGCGGCGCGGATAAACTCACCCACACGAAGGGCAGTTTCCCGTTCTCGCACGCGCGCGTCCAGGCGGCGCTTGGCACCACCAGCACAAAAGCAGGCGATCCGTCACAGCTTATTTTCTGGGATCAATGGGCCATGAACGTGATCGAAGACCAGGCTCGCAAAGTCATCTCGCAAAAAAACCTAGATGAAATGTGGCGGCCAGCGGACGACTTCAAATTCGCCAACGCGATGGATGTCATCGCGAACGAAACCAAGGCAAACGCCGAGATCGTCCTGCGCGCGGCAGGCATCTTGCTGGTGGTTGCGCGGGTGGTGAACTTCAGTTTTCCCTACTCTGATGGACAGGCGGATGAATTCGCCAAACAGCAACTTGCCAGCTGGGGCTCGGAATGGGCAAGAAAACGCAACGATATTCTGGCCGAGGCTGAAGCAGAAGCAGAGCGCGCCCAGCAAGAGGCGCGAGCATATGCCGAATCTGTGTTATTGAATTCCTTTGCGGAAGGATTGCAGAAGACGCACGAGATCAATCCAGAATTGCCCCGTCACGTGATCGCCATGCGTTATTTAAGCGCCCTGCAGGACTACATTCACAAAAAACCCGCCGATGCGGAGGAAAACGAAGAAACCCTGAAACGAATGGCAGACCTCCAGGAAGTTTTAACGCTTTGGCATCAGCGTTATCACCCTGAAGACGGGAGATGAAAATGAATTTCCACTACCCTGAAAACCCGTCTGACTGGCAAACCGCCTACAAGCGCGACGATGCTTATCGGGAGTTCGGCAAGTACGCCCGTCGTTATGAAAATGCGTTTCTCCTGGGCGTTATTCTTGTCTCGGTTTTTCTTACGATCAAGTTTTCCTCCTCTGTCGTTCATCTCACCGAGCGTTATTGGCCCGAATTAGAAATATTGACCAGGCTGGCGATTCTATTAACCTTCCTCTTGTCCGTTTTGGTCGGGACTTTTGCATTGGGAATCGTCCGATCGAGAGCGCTTCAATTTGCCGCATCGTTCTTTACTGATTTTCACCGTCCCCCAGAAGGGGTTGATCCTGTTGAATTGATTCAGTATCGGCTCAATGGAAAAATCAAATTGCCGCCTCCCTTCAATATGCTTTCTCAATTCAAATACATCATGGCGAAGGAAGGCGAGATCGCCAAATCGGATCAATGGCCTGCATGGATGGCGCGCGCGCTCGGAGGTCCGCTTCTGCTGATCGTCTTCGACGGATGCGCCCTGTACCTTGAGCGCGGTAACCGTTTCTCGCGCGTTGTCGGCCCAGGAGACAAGACCCCGTTCCTGGAATGGTTCGAAACCATCAAATATGTGGTGGATTTGCGCCCCAAAGTCCGCCCTGGTAATTTCGATGTCTGGACCAAGGATGGGATCAAAATCGAGATCAAGGCGCACATCGAGTGTCGCATTGGCGACCCAAAGAAAAGAGACCCCGACGGTATTTTGGTGTATCCGTACGATCCAGAAGCCGTGAAGAAAGCGATTGAGCGTTACGCCTTGCGCTGGCCCACCTGTCCTAATGGCGACCCCACCGAATTCGACTGGATCGACGCGGCCTGGGGTCAGGTGACGGGAATCGTCCCCAGTTACATCGGCAGTAGAATGTTGGACGATCTCTTCATCGCGAAACGCAATGGCGGCCAGATTCTTTCTCCGAATGCCATCCAGGAGATCTTCGAAAAACTAAACGCGGCCACAAATGGTTTTGGCGTGTACATCACCGATTTCCAGATTTTGGAAACCAAATTGCCCGAAGTTGTGGAGAAGCATCAGAGGGAATTTTGGCAGGCCGAGAAACAAAGCGCAACAACCATCATTGACGGCCAATCGAAAGCCTTCCGCATCCGCGCGCGGGAAAAGGCGCGCGCAGACGCCCAATACGATATCATCCTTGCGATCGCCGAGGGATTGAAAAAGAATAGGGATGGAGAGTTTACGGAACCTGTTTTGCTTTCCCTCTCGGGCGTGCTAGACGAAAGCCTACGCGAGCCATTGACGCGCGCCTATCTCGCCAAGGAAACATTGGATACGTTGGAACAATTACAAAAGATTTTGGGGAACCCAGATAACCACTAGAAAATTTTGGTTTCAAGAATACGAGAGCGCGGATTAGAAGTCCGCGCTCTCGTATTTGGAGAGGCTTTCAGTCCTCTATGTTCCTGTAGTCCTGATCGTCGAAGCCGCTGCCATCGGGGTAAACAGGTCGTTCGTGTTTCCCATCGCTGGAATAGATTCCCGAAAACAGCGGGTGGAGACACAACTGATCTTCATAGTTGATGGTCAGGTCGTGACCCACGGTGTATTTAAATTTCCCTTTCACGTACACATCCGATTCGTTGCCAGGAACCACACGCCCGATGGCGCCGATCTCGATCAGCATGTTTTGGAAGTCAAAGTATTCGGTCCCATGGAAGACCGCCTTGCCATGCCGGTTGAATGTTTGTCGAAGGGCGCCCACTGAAAAAACGTGATCGAGTTGAGGCAGGCATCGTTTGCAAACTTCCTCGGCTGTTGGGTAGTTCATTCTAAACGCGCCGAAAATCTCCTTGACGATGCGCTCCTCCACCTGGCGGATACCGTAGATGATCTTGTCGTCTTTGATGGGGAACGGATTCAACATCTGTGTAACGCCGCTTCGCTTGAAGATGGAATTCAACAACATCAGAAAATGGCGCGGCAACAACTGCGTGTGACGCAGGATATAAGAAATGGGACTCTCCTGGAATCCCCTTTGGTTGGTGATTTTCTCAGGGAGGACGGCACGGAACAACATCTGCGCCTCGTCGCGCGTCAACTCGTCGAGCGGAGATTTCCCCTTGAGGCGGTCGGGATAATGCAGGCCGATATAGTACAGCAAGCGTTGGGCGCCGATGGAGATCAGTTCCTTGGCGGTCCATTCCAGTTTTACTTCGCGATTGAAATCCTTGATGGGATTGGACGAAATCTCGACCACCTTTCCCGCCAATTCGGTCGGAAGACAGAGGCGAATGTCCACCACATCCCTGGGGTTGTTCATGGAACCAACGCATTTGAGCAGACCCTGGATAGCGCGCTCCACAGAGATGATGTTGAGCTTGAAATCCTCAAGAGAATCCATCAAGACAACGATCTTCTTATTATCTTTCTTTAGCCTTGCAATGGCAGTTGATTTTGCTTCGTCAAAATGCTTCTCGTTGAACTGGCGAAAAACTTCAGACAATCCGTTTTTGGGATCGGCCTTGATGATATCCCGATACAAACTCGCCAATTTCAAAAGGACGGTATCCACGCTATCGCCGATCTCAATGTTCATCCTCTTGAGAAAGCCATCCGTGATGACCATATCCCCCGCGATGGGCAGGTTTTTATTGCGATATTGGGCCAGCACACACGTCCAAAGAGTTTTATCCCACAGATGCCAAAGCGTCTCTGTATAAACGGTATCGTTACTCAGATCCTGAACGACGCTGGTGATATGCTCCAGAATGTTCGCGGTGGGAATTTCCACAGTATCGGCATACTGGTTGTCAAAAAAAACGGACCTGAGATAGGAAGTCTTACCCGATCCCCTCCTCCCCATGATGATGGATGGGCGGTTCCGAAAGGATTTGTAGATTCGATTTTGTTTATCGAACAACAATTTCAGAACGGCAATGTCGGTGGAGCCGATTTGATACGAATCGATTGGGCCGAACGGCTCATCCCTGGTTATGTACGGCTTGAGCAAATTCAAACTAGTCATCCATAATCCTCCTTACCTCGACATTTATTAAAAAGATTATACATCAAAGCCCGCCGATGGAGGCTTGATTATCCAGGGCAATCACTCTTGAACAGGCGTTCGTAAACGACCCATTAAACGGGTTTCAACACCGCCAGCGCGACGCCTCGAATATAAAAATCCTTGGTTATGGAAAAGTGCGGGGGCAAATCGGGGTTGTCGGACTCTGGTTCCAGCCAGTGTTTTCTATCCTTGTATCTGTATCGTTTAAGCGTAGCAACCTCATCAACGCCGACAATCTCCACCGCGACGATCTCCCCGCTTTCGGCGGCATCCTGTTGTCTCAGTAGCACAAGATCGCCATCCTTAATTGGAATGGGACTGGACGTGTTCATGCTATCCCCTTTCGCTCGTAAAAGAAAGTGCATTTTCCCAATCGGAAGGTTGATGATCAGTTCGTTTCGCAGACTGTAGAAATTGTATTGTGCGTCGTTCAGGATGATCGCTTCAACTTCAGAGTATGCCTCAGGCTCAGGAGATACCCACGCTGGCTGCCCCGCGGGAATATCGCCAAAATATGGAAAATTCCACAATCTGGCCGATCTGCCTTTCGAGTCCGTATTGGCATTTTTTGTTCTGCGGCTAACGGGCGGCGCAAACATATTGCTACTCGCAAATCGAATGGCCTCCGTCATCCGCTCCTGAATTTCCAGGCATTTTTTCACAAAAGAAAGGTCGTTCCTGCTTTCCGCCTCCGCATCCTTCACGATTTGCAGGCTTTTTTCCCATGAAATCAGCGCATTCTCCACATGAGCCTGGAACTGCCATTGCACACAACCACAAACCCAATAACTGATGGCCTTGTGTAAAGTATGATTAGGGAACCCCCCAATTGGAATTTTCATCAACGCCAGAGCGTCCTGCAAATCGTTCATTCTGTAGGATGCCAGGGCGCATTCCAGATAAATTTCAGACGACTCGTAAAGATATTCATCCACGCCAAACCCCTCGCTGACCCCATTGAAGGTATCTGCAAATCTCCTTAAACGCTCGCTCGTCTGCGATGCTTCCTCTTCATTACGGTTATCAACAGCCCTAAACATCTTGTCTACAATATTGCGCGTCGATTCCCTCATAAAGGTTTTCTTTTTCTGCTTTCTCAACCAACGAAGCCAGTCGCCATAAGCCAGGTCAATCCATTGATCGCAATTTTCCCTAATGTCCATTTTGCCCTTCCTTATCCTCATCGAATGAATAGATCGAAGTCATCGATTCAAGAATCTGCGCCGTGCGCGCCAGGACAATATTCCACAAATTCTTGGCTGTCCTGGCGGTGTCGCCCTTTTCGCCAATGTTGATATCGCTCAGGGCCTGCGCGATGCTCTTCAAGAGAATAACCTGTCCCTCCGCGCGGCCGCGCTCCCTGCTGGAAATGTTTTCCGATTCGCCCTGGGCGCGCATCACCTTCGCGCCGCCCGATTGCCTCGCCGACCAGACGTGATAGCGCTGTTCGTCAATATCCTCCGCGACGACAGATACACTCCCGACATTCACCCATAATAAATTGGCGCCCACCCCCTTGAATTTATTTCGGTTTTTATAAAACTTGTCCCGGAGAATCTCCAACGGGTGCTCTTCGATCACGCTGGGCGAAATGAGCGCGTCCAACTCGTGGGTGGAAATATGTTCGGAGATAATGCCTCGCACCGTGCCTTCCACGGCTTTGGTCCAATCGCCCAGTTTTCCATCCGCGCCAATGCTTCTGCCATACGCCAGATTGTAAACCGCCCGAACCGAAAATGGGTATGGATTGGCAGGCGTTCTGAAATAGCCGTCTTTTTTTACAACCTGGTCAATGCGGAAGCGAAACTCGATATCGCAAACCTTCACGTCAATCCCATCCTGGGTGGAAACCACCATCTCCGCGATGCGGCCATGACATTCCTCCAGGTTAACAACGTCCTTGAGCAGCTCGTTACGGGAAATTTTGTGTTCGCCCGCCCCCAGGATTCGGGATGGCGCGAGGAGCGTTTCCAAAATGACGGCATTGCCCGGCTCTACCTTGATCGTCCCCGGCCCGCCAATGCGATCCAGCGTGTTGACTTCCCCTTCCTTCAAAATGCGCTTCCCACCCGAAATTTTCAGGGATTCCCCGCCCAGGCCAAAGAGGGCATGGGTTAGATAATTAAACGCCTTGGAAAAATCGCCCAATTCATAAATATCCTGGAGGTACAGGCTTCCATTAATCAGCGCTATCGCCAGGGGAATAACCGGGACAAAGAAAAACCCAAGCGCCGCAAGAAGGGACTTTTCCAGAATGTAGCCCAGCGTGCCGGAAAAGATATGGACAGCCAACACAAACGTGAACCGCAAAAAGCCGTTCTCGTCCAATAAGATGCGTTCCATGAACTTTGCAAACAGGGATTTCATCTTGGTAGCCGTCAACCTTTGATCGTTTTGTCTTCCAGCGAAGGAGGAGGCTCAAGTACGTCTTTTCGTTCGATCAGGAACCATTTGTGCAAACTCTCCAGCATGGATACAATTTCCTTCGGCGAAATATCGCTGTTAGCCGTCGGGTTGGTCGCGGCCGATTCGAGCGCCTGAAAGACGCGCAACGCCAGGGCTTCGTCGGTGTGCGAGTTTTGGAAGATGCCCGCCAAAAGGTAGGTCATCTCCTGCTGAATCTGGGCGCGGTTCCGGTTGCGAACGCGAACCGCCTCCAATTCATACTCGGCGTTGATAAATTGAACCTCCTTCTCCCATTTCGCCTTCCAATTCTCGATCATCTTCTTCTTGATATCGGGATTCACGGGTTGCAAATCGCCGAACCCCGCCGACTTGACCACAACGCCCACGCTTCGCAGGGAATTGAACTTGGTTTGCGAAAGCGCGATCACCGGATGCTGGCTCACCTGCTTTAGTTCAACCGTCTCTCCCACCTTAAACGTCTCGCCCCTCTTTCTAATGTGAAATTGGAAATTTACGATGCCCTTCAACTTCACCCGGCGCGCAAACTCATCCTTAAGTTTCTTCAGCGTCAGCGCGCCCAGGCTTGGACGATCCTTGGCCTCCACGTTCCGTTGCTGAAGGTCAAGGCCGTTATAAATGTTATCGTAAGGGATGGCGGAAAGCTCCTTACGGAAAATATCAACAGCAATCTCCAACGGCGCGTCGAACCACGGCACAAATTCGCCCGTCCCTGCGGCGCGCGCTTTGGAATAGGCCGCGTTGAACACGCGATTGGGATAGAACTTGTAGGGCGTGACGGCGTTGGTTGAATCGGGTTCTTCCGGGGCAAAAGATGCGCCCGAAGCGTTGTTGAAATAATCCAAGAGTTCCTGTTTATCCTGCTCTTCCAGGTCAAACGAACCTTTAAGAGTCGCCCTCTCCCCATCCGCTGATTTTTCAAAATCCAGCCAGCGCAACTCCCTTCCGTTTTCGCCTTCCGCAAATCCCACTGGAATTACATCCGGCTTGTCGCTGAGACTAAACCCCACCGAAACCTTGGTGGATAACTTGATGCCGTCGCGCGTATACGCCTCCACTACCTTCCCGCGCGTCTGAGGCCGCAGATCCAGCACGTTGAATATCTTCTGTCCCTTGCCGGTAAAAACCAGCCCAGGTCCCTTCGTCTCCACAAAGGGGACAACTTTCTTATCATGATTCTCTTTGGGAATCGCCATCCGCCTGGTCAGGCCTTCAAAATCCTCATCCTGGCTGTCCATCAAATTCCAGGCGTGCGTATCCTCGTCCTGCGCCAAAACAACAGCGCTGCTCAAATCCACCACGATCACGCCCGGCTTCACGGATTCTTTCTTTCCGTCGCCCTCCTGCTTCCGCTCGATGAGAGTCCCCTCTTTAACAAAAACCGCCGCGCCGTGATCGCCCGCAATATACGAAGCCAGCCTTTCGTTGGCTTTTTTTCTATCGTCAGGCTGGTTCACCGGCAAAACAAATTGCGCGGTTAAAAAGACGATCACCCTGTTGAAGACCGCCCCAATCGTGAACGCCGCGACCACAGAAACAAAGGACATCCACGAAAACGTGGCGTACTTAAATGTGGCGTATTGGACGATCAACCCGTTGCGAGATGTATCGTTCAAAATCGAAAACCCATTCTCCACAACGATCCGCGCCAAAATAAAAAAGGTATACCCCGCGTTCAAGAACGTCTTTCCCAGCAATCCCGCCAGCAAAACGAAAACACCGGCCAAGAACAGCCGGTAATAATTCTGTGTTTTTTTCTCGCTTTCGTTTTTTTCAGTCATTGTTAATCAGGCAAATCATCAGTAAGCCGGCGCCGCGTTTGGGAAGAACTCCACTACGCGAATCGCCCTCCATGCGCTAACACAAGAGGCCTTCCAACGAACCACGATAACCCTGCCTCCAATTCTTCGCTTGCCCAAGCATTCCAAGCAGTATATACTTACGTTGTTAGCACTGTCAAGCGCAATTCCTCCGCACGCCAAAGGCAAAACCACATGACCAACCCCATTCTCCTCCTCGGTTCCTCTTCGCAGGACGTCGTAGGGCGGCTCGATTCGGACCTTCAGCCGGGCGCGTCGAATCCGGCGCGCATCCGCGCGTCGTATGGGGGCGTGGCGCGCAACGTGGCCGAAAATTTGGCGCGGCTTGAGCAACCCGTCCACCTGCTCAGCGTAATCGGACGCGACCGCCCAGGCGACGAACTGCTCGAATACACACAAGCCGCGGGCGTGGACATGTCCTCCGTCCTCCGCACCGACCTCTACCCCACCGGCTTCTACATGGCCGTGCTCGACGCGCGCGCCCACCTCCGCTTTGCCGTGGACGATATGCGCGTCATGTCCGAGTTCACGCCCGCGTACCTGAGTCAACATGCCGACCTCTTCGAGCAGGCCAGCCTCGTCTTCGTGGACGGCAACCTGCCCGAAGCAACGCTCAAAGCCGCCGTGGCCACCGCCAAAAGGGCGAAGGTCCCCGTTTGCGCTGACCCCGCCTCCTCGGTCCTGGCGGAGCGATTAGTCCCCCACCTGGGCAAACTGCACCTCGTCACGTGTAACGTCCGAGAGGCCGCGGCCCTCACAGGTCAGGTCTTTGAAGCGTCCGATCCACGCGCCGCGCTCGAGGCCGCGCGGTCGCTCCTCAACGCAGGCGCGCAGATCGCCCTCGTCACACTGGCCGAGTTTGGCGTGGTGTACGCCACCGCAGAAATGAGCGGCCACGTCCCCGCCATCCAGACGCCCATGATTGACCCGACAGGCGCGGGTGACGCGTTGACCGCCGCGATTCTTTACGGCCTCGTGAACGAAATGGAACTCGACGACGCCGTGCGCCTGGGCGTTTCGGCCGCGTCGCTCACCCTGCGACACTCTGGCGCGGTCTTCCCCGAACTCACGCTCGAAAAACTTTACGAACAACTGGTGATCTAATGAATTCCCATTTCATAATTAATGACGACGTTCAACGCGCCTTGAAACAAAACCGACCTGTCGTCGCGCTCGAATCCACCGTGCTGACTCACGGACTTCCGCATCCGACCAACCTCGCGCTGGGTCGCGACATGGAGAGCGCTGTGCTCGCGGACGGGGCTACGCCCGCCACCATCGCGGTCTTGCGCGGCTCCATTCGCGTCGGCCTGTCGGATGACGAGCTCGCCGAGATCGCGCAAGCCCGCGCCATGAAGATCAGCCGCCGCGACTTTGCCGCCGCCATCGCCAAAAAAGCCAACGGCGGGACGACCGTGGCAGGGACGATGTTTGCCGCCGACAAAGTGGGCATCAAAGTTTTTGCAACGGGCGGCATCGGCGGCGTGCACAAAGAGGCGCGCTTCGACATCTCGCCCGATCTGCAGGCGCTCGCATCCACGCAGATGATCGTGGTGTGCGCGGGCGCGAAATCCATTTTGGATCTGCCGTCCACGCTGGAGATGCTCGAAACGAATGGCGTGCCAGTTCTCGGCTACAGCACAGACGAATTCCCCGCCTTCTTCTCGCGCCAAAGCGGATTCAAGACCAGCGCCCGCGCCGACTCGCCGCAAGAGGTGGCCGACTTTGCCCGCGCGCATTGGGAAATCGGCATGCCCTCCGCGATTTTGGTCTGCCAGCCGATCGCGGAAAAAGACGAGATTCCGCGCGAAGAAATTGACCCCGTCGAAGAGCAGGCCTCGCACGAAGCGCAGGAAAAACGCATCGGCGGGCAGGCGCTGACTCCCTTCCTGCTCCAGCGCGTGAACGAGTTGACGAACGGAAAATCCATGCGCGCCAACCTGTCGTTCCTGCTTAACAACGCGCGCCTCGCCGCGCAGATCGCGCAGGCGATGAGTCCCGCCAAAGGTCAGGGAAGAGCGATATAAAGAGTACCGTAATTTCCGTCATTGCGAGAGTGATCGTCCCGAAGCAATCTCCTTAAACGATAGGGGAGATTGCTTCGCACACCTGCCTTGGCGGGCGGCGCAGGGAAAAGCGCTCGCAATGACGGATGCAAAGTAATGCAAAAGCGACAGCCGCATCATCAGCGACTGTCGCTTTATTATTGGATTGCCGCGCTGCTATTTTTTTTCGTGCGCCGACATGTCTATGACGACGGCCACCGCGAGGATGAGGATGTCGTTCTGGCCTTCGTCCACGTCCACACCGTAGGTGTCGGTCAGGCGGAACCACTTCTTCGAGACTTCCGCCACCTTTTTGCCCTTGCGTTTGATGGCATATTCGTGGTCAATGAAGTTACCTTGCACGACGAGATCATCGCCGCCGTTCACTTTCACGTCCCAGCGGTCGCGTAACGGGGAGATGAGCGCCTTCTTCATCACGGCAATGTCCTTGCCGTTGGCGTCTTCGATCACCATCGTATCTTTGATGGCCAGCAGGCGTTCCTTGATTTGGCACAAGGTCTTGCCGTTGGCATCTTCGAACACCAGCGTCTTGCGGATGCGCAACACCTTGCCATCCACTTTGTACACGCGTTTGCCTTCGCCGTTCTCGATCCAGAAATCGTCCCCGATGGAGAGCATTTTCTGACGGATTTTATAACGAGTGGCCATTTGGTTTTCCTTTTTATAGGGACGGGTAAATTTCAACCAGTATAATCCAGTGGCTTTGCCGCAACATTTCAATACTGTTATAAGGATAAAAAATGGATTCCCTTTCCGAACGCCGCAAGGCGATTTTGTATCTCACGCTGGCCGCCATCCTGTGGAGCACCAGCGGGTTTTTCGTCAAGATTCTCAACCTTCATCCAATCTCCATAATGGCGGGACGCAGTATCTTTGCGAGCATCGTCTTCCTGATCTACCTGCGCCGCGTCCCCACCCGCTTCAATCACTGGCAACTGCTGGCGGCGGGCGCGTTCATTTTGACGCAGTTCCTCTTCGTCACATCCACCAAGATGACCACCGCGGCCAACTCGATTTTTTTGCAATACACCGCGCCGATCTACATCGTCCTGCTGGCGTTTTGGTTCCTCCGTGAAAAACCCTCGCGCACAGACTGGATCTCGATGGCGGTGATCTTCCTCGGCCTGATCCTCTTCTTCGGCGACAAACTCAGCGTTGAGGGACTCTACGGCAACATCCTCGCCATCCTCAGCGGCGTGACGTCGGCGGTGATGATGGTCGCGTTCCGCGCGCAGAAGGACGGTAATCCCGCGGAGAGCAACCTGATCGCGTTCCTCGTCACGGCTACGTTCGGTCTTCCCTACCTTTTAGGGGAAGCGTGGACGACCGACAGTTTGCTCATTCTGGCCTTCCTCGGCGTCTTTCAGATCGGATTCGCCTTCATCTTTTTCACTAAGGGCATCAAACACATCCCCGCGCTGGAAGCGAACCTGATCGGCACGCTTGAACCTGTGTTAAATCCCATTTGGGTGTTCCTGTTCTACGGCGAAAGCATGGGGAGATTCGCCCTCGTGGGCGGGCTGGTGGTGTTGGGCGGCGTGATCTTGAGCGCGGTGGGAAGCGCCAAGGCCGCGAAAAATGGAGAGGCGCATTGAGGAGGCGTCCGCCGCAGGGACACCCCGAAACAGACTTCCACCTGCGCGCCGTCCATCCGTTTCCGTCCGTGATTGCGCCTGCCCCGCCGTATTTGGGCGGGGTGACAAAGTCCGTTGCCCCCCCATCGCACGGACAACCTTCCAAGGGGAAGGTGAAAAACCTAACCTAGCTTTTTCAAAAGCTAACCTAGCTTTTCCAAAAGCTAACCTGGCTTTTCGAAGAACTAACCTGGCTTTTCCCGCTGCACGGACAGCCTTCCCCCACCCCGAAGCAACTCTCTACCCTCACCTGCCTCCCCCAAATGCGACAGGGTTGATACTCTTGTCAACAAAAATATTCATGTCGCATTTGGGGGAGGTGTCCGAAGGACGGAGGGGGTTTTACCCACACCCCGCCACACGGACAGCCGCCCCCACAGACGCGCCCATCGAAACCCAGAATCCACGCAGGGTGGTGTAAAATACCCGCATGGCAACCTTCACGCGGACTGAAATTGAAGCAGGTTTGAAGCGTCTTGGCGAACTCGCCCAGGCAAAGGGACTTCACATTCAACTGACGCTGGTCGGCGGCGCTGTGATGGTCCTTCGATTCGACGCGCGTCCGTCCACGCGTGATGTGGATGCGGTCATTCTCCAACCGCGTGAAGCGCGCCTGGTTCGAGAACTGGCAAAGCAAGTTGCGGAAGAACTCGAATGGACGGAAGACTGGCTGAATGATGGCGCTAAAGGATATCTGGTCGGCATCAGCAAAGGAGATGTGATATTTCAAGCCCCTGGCATCGAAGCTCACTCGCCTTCGTTGGAGCAATTGCTTGCCATGAAACTCTCCGCATGGCGCGATGACATTGACATCTCCGACGCACGACGTTTACTGCAAGAAGTTGGGCACGGACGCAAGCGCGATGATGTCTGGCAAAGTATCGAACCGTTTCTGGTCAAAGGCGACGAATTGACCGCGCAATATGCCTTTATGGATTTATGGGAGTCCTTGTATGGAACTAATTGAACAACTCGCGCAGGCTGCCTTGAAACGCGATCATCTGCAATTACGCAGTCTCGTGCAGGATTTGACTCGCGCAAAAGTTAATTGGAGCAAATTATCGCGTCCATCCATCGCCGACCCGCGCTTACTTGTCATCAGCGCTGCGCTGACCGAACTCCTCGCCCAGCGCAACAACCAAACCCCGCCCGCGTGGACAAAAGAGATCGGCGCATTGAAAGAGCCATTCTTCCTGCTCGAATCTGCCGCGACAATGAAACGCCTGCGCGTTCTGTGCGAAACCCAATCCCCCGAACCCATGCGCAAGCGACTACTTTACGCGCCCCCGCATTTCCTTGAATTTGTATAGCGTCCTACCGAAACCATCCACGAATTTTTCACGAATTCACGAATTGCACGCCGTCCATTCGTGAATTCGTGGTTTTCATTCGTGGACGGCTCCCACCTCACAGACGCGCCCGCCGAAACCCACACCCCGCCGCACGGACAGCCTCCCCCACCCCGAAGTGGACTTCCATTTGCGCGCCATCCATTCGTCATCGTGGTTCCATTCGTGGACGGCTTCCCCCACAGACGCGCCCACCAAAACCCACAACCCGCCGCAGGTGGTCAGCGGATATTTAACGGATAAGCGGATTCAGCGACTCACTGTCCTCCATCCGTTTATCCGCTTCCCATCCGTTGGTCAATTCGTGGTTTTCATTCGTGGACGGTTTCTCCCCACGGACACGCCCCCCGAAACCCAGAACCCGCCGCAGGGACAAGCCCACCCAGTCCGAAGCGATTCCCATTTGCGCATCATCTATTCGTTTATTCTCTGTTCATGCTGCCTCCTTTCTTATCTCCCACTATCTTACCCCCCTTCCCCGATTATTTATGACACACCCGCTTTCCCCGCCGAAATTCAGAATACGCCCAGGGTGGTGTAAAATAACCTATGGCAGTATTCACCCGCAACGAAAGAGTCTCTCTCATCAAGAGAGACTCTTTTTGTTGGAGTCAGCTGCTATCCACCGTGGAGTTTCCTGATAAATTCCAAGCCGTCAACGTTGCTGACAATGACGTACATGGTCGCCACCAAGGCGAGGATGACCACTGCCCAAATCACTATCTTCACGATCTTCTTTTTGTTATCAACTTTCTGTTCCATTTTTATTCTCCTTTTGCATTGACATTGTCCAGACGGCATAGCGTAGAATCCCGGCGATCACCCGGAAGCGCCCCATAAGCGGGATTCTACGCTGTGCCCGTAGCGACACTAATCGAATTTGCATACAGGCATGGTTTCTATCCTCCGTGCAGTTTCCTGAAAAACTCCAGCCAAGTGAAATTGAGCGCCAGGATGGTGGAAGCAATCAAGATCAAATGGAAAACAACGACAACCCAAACTGCCGTTTTCGCGATCTTCTTTCCTGTCTTAATCTTCTGTTCCATTTCTTATTCTCATTTTTACTTGATGAATACTCAAGGCTTCCTTTGCAAATGAGCAAGCGTTGCGATCAGGAAAACCTTTAGAGTTTCTTTTAGATATAAGCCAGCGTCTCCCTCACGGTGAGACGAGCCGCCTGCCGGGCGGGATAGGCGCTTGCGGCGGTTGAGCCGACGACCAACACAAGGGACCAAATCAGAAGACCGATGGGCGACACGATCAACGGCAGGGGAGAGCGAAAGGACATCATCCCGATCATGTAGCCGATTCCCAGTGACAGCGGAACCGATAGCGGCAGGGCAATCACCCAACTCATCAAGCCGATGAAGACTCCTTCGCTGATGATGTTTCGCAAAATGGTTTTCGACTTTGCGCCGATGGCACGCATGACGCCAAATTCACGTGTCCGCTCAATGACGCTTGTGCCCATGCTGGACATCAAGCCCAAACCACCTACTACCGCCATGACGGTTGATATCAGCATCAGCGCAAAGATGAAGATGTAAATGTGACCACTAATCGCTTCGCCCAACAAAGCCTCTGAAACCGTGACCTTGACGCTAACATTCCCAGCCGCCAACACCTGCTCGACATCACGAGTGATGGATGCCATCGCTTCTTCGTCATGCCCGCTCATCACAATGCGGACGGTGTTCGTCATTTCAACGGGTTGACCTGTTACGTCGGCAAATGTCTGCGGCAGGACATACGCCGTTGACGGTGAAAGGACTTGCTTGATCACGCCCACCACACGGAATGATTTGGTCTCACCTTCGATCAGCAACTGAATCTCGTCGCCCATTTTCGCATCGGGGAATAAGGCCTTTGCGTTTTGATTCAACACAACAGAATTCGTGTCGCCCGCTTGTAGGAATCGCCCGTCAAGTAATGGCGTTGCGATCAGGTCACTGCCCAATGGGATGGAGCGAATCGTGAAACTGCCGTGACCGCCATCGGGATATGTCCGCACGATGGTCAAGCCATCAGTACGATTCAAGGCGGCGGGCATGAGACTCCATGCTTCGCTTTTTTCCACGCCTGCGACGTTTGCAAGCAGTGAGTCAACTTGTTCGATCGGCACAGGTGAGTTGAATCGAATCTCCAAATCGTAGTGACGGTCTGCGGCGGATTGATCGAGATAGGCCCCCCACCCTGCACGTACGTTGACGCCCGTCATAAACATCGCGCCAGCGGCGGAGAGCAGACTTAACGTGAGGAGCAATCGTCCACGGCGGCGGAAGGTGTTGCGCAGGGACAATTTCAAAGTGTTGTCCAAAAGCCTGATACGGCTGAACCAACTGTCCCTTAAGGATGAAGCGGAGGCGTCCCGACTGATCCCATAATCGTTGAGAGTCTCACGCACCGTGATGCGAGTCGTCTTGAGAATCGGATCCAACGCAACCAGCAACGGAATCAGAACGCCCATCAAAATCAAGACGAGATAAACCCATGACGGAACGGCGTCGCTATAAACTTTCAGGTTGAGCAGTTGAGCGACGACGTCCGTCAAGCCGCGTCCCGCCGCAATGCCGAGCGGTACACCGATAAGCGATGCCGCAATGCCAAGCACAACGATCAATACAAGATACAAACCTGTGATCTGTGGCGTGCGCGCGCCGATGGCTTTCATGATTCCGATCTGGCGGATCTGTCCCGCGAGCAGACTATTGATCATCGTTGCGGTGAGGATGGCGCTCAACACCAACGCCATCAAACTGAAAACGAGCAACAACGTGAGCACCGCTGTCAACTGACTTTGATGCGGATGCCTGCCTGGCGGCGGAATGCGAATCTCATCCACCACATAACCCTGCGACTTCAACCACACTGCCAACTCGCTCACCGTTGAATCAATGGCGGCAAGGTTATACGGCTCGTCGCTCACGGCCACTTTCAAAATATGCAGTGTTTCACTTTCGCCAAGCATCGCAAGCGTCGCAGGCGTGATGTATCCATACACCGTCTGCTCCTGCGACGCAGGCGCAAGCGCAGGGTCATGCACCGTTCCCGAAATTTCTATTTCCTGCTTCGCGCCGTTCGGCGTTTGGATCGTAAGTGAGTCGCCGATGTTCATCTCCAACATCGGCAGGACTTGACGCTCGACGAGAAGCGATTGACTCGCTGGAGGATACGCACCCGCTTCAGGAGCGACGGCGCTGACATGCGATGCTTCAAAATCCGGGACGACGAACAACAACACGGGCATCCATTCATTGGGACGAATCTCGGCTCTCCCCCCGACCCACGAAGTTGCTTCGGCTTCCGAAATGCCTGGTCTTTCACTGACGGCTTTCACGAGCGCATCGTCCACTCGATCCAACTCGATGAATGCAGAGGCTGGATTGGTGTCGAGATAATTGCGACTCATCTCACGCCTCAAAACGGTATAGGCTGTCAGGATCATACCAACCGCAAAAATGCTGACCGCAATGGCAATCACCATCATCGCCATGCGTCCCTGTGCGGACTGGAGATCGCGCATCAACTTTTTCCAACGTGGGCTGTTCATTTGTCCCGTCCGTTCACGATGACTCCATCTGCCAATGCAATCGAACGAGTAAAGTATTGCGTGAGGTCGCGTTCGTGAGTCACCATCAAGACAGTCTTGCCTTCGGCGGCGAGATTTGCAAACAACTGCATCACCGCATCCGAAGTTTGCGAATCGAGATTGCCTGTTGGCTCATCCGCTACGATCAACGGCGGGTCATTCGCAAGTGAACGCGCAATGGCGGCACGTTGTTGTTGTCCGCCTGAAAGATCGGACGGAAGTTTGTCCGCCTGTTCGGCAATACCAACTTTTTCCAGTAAAGAGATCGCACGCACCCGCCGTTCATTGACTGGGAACGTATTGCAAAAATCCATCGGCAGGATGATGTTCTCCGCGACGGTCAACGTGGGAAGCAGTTGAAAGAATTGAAAGACGACGCCCACGTTCCTACCGCGCCATACCGCTAGTTGTTCCTGATCCATCGCATGAACAGCCGTGGATGCGACGAGCACTTCGCCTGAAGTAGGCGTGTCAATGCCCGTGATCATATTGATGAGCGTGGACTTCCCGCTCCCCGATTTGCCAACCACCGCAACGAACTCGCCCGCATCGGCTTGCATATCCACATCTTTCAACGCCAGGAATTTCCCAGCAGCGACATTGTATGCCTTGGAGACTTTTCGCAATTCAATTAAGCGATTCTCCACGAGCGGCTGAACCAATACCTGTTTTTTACTTGCCAAACTTGTTTCCATTTTCGATTTGCTCCTTTTCTTCCAAAAGAAATTGATGTACACTATATATGTTTCTGAATACTGTGTTCTGTTATAAAAGAGTGAAGAAAAGATGTCAACAACCAATGTGTTGAAATCCGTAAGTTATTGAACATTGAGAGTGGATTTGTTCAGGAAAAAAACTTTGGAGTCAGACAGCTTGCTGCCTGTGGGTGCACCTGAAATATCGATCAGCACCCACAGGGCAAGTGAGTTGATCGACTCTAGAAAAAAGAGGAGATTACATAATGCCCCCAAAAACCATAGACCGCCGTGTGGAACGGACGCGACAGTCCCTAAAAAAAGCCTTGAGTGAATTGATTCTTGAAAAGGGATATGAAAAGACCACGGTGCAGGATGTGATCGACCGCGCCAACGTGGGACGTTCTACTTTCTACGCCCATTTTGAAAGCCTGGATCAGCTCCTCCTCAGCGGATTTGAACCTCTGCGTGCGCAGTTTGAAGACTTCCTCTCAGGCGCAGAGTTCGACCACGAGAGTCCCTGGGCGTTGAGTTTGACCATGTTCCAGCAAGTGCAAAAACAAAAGGGAGGCTACATCACGTTGACCCACGTCCAGAAGTTTCTATATGGTTACCTACTTGAACATCTCAAGTCATCCTTACCCAAGAGAAATAAAACCATCCCGCCTGAATTGCTGGCACACTATGTCGCCAGTTCGTTCATCGCATTAATGATCTGGTGGATCGATAACAACTACCCCCGCACCGCCGAGCAGATGAACGAATACTTCCGTCAACTCGTGGAGCCTGGAACATTGGCGATCATGATGGGGGGATAAGCACACAGACACGCCCACCAAAACCCACAACCCGCCGCAGGGACAGCCAGCCTTCCCCCACCCCGAAGCAACTCTCTACCCCCACCTGCCTCCCCCAAATGCGACAGGGTTGATACTCTTGTCAACAAAAATATTCATGTCGCATTTGGGGGAGGTGTCCGAAGGACGGAGGGGGTTTTACCCACACCCCGCCGCAGGGACAGCCAGCCTTCCCCCACCCCGAAGCAACTCTCTACCCCCACCTGCCTCCCCCAAATGCGACAGAGTTGATACTCTTGTCAACAAAAATATTCATGTCGCATTTGGGGGAGGTGTCCGAAGGACGGAGGGGGTTTTACCCACATCCCGCCGCATGGACAGCCTCCCCCACCCCGAAGCGGACTCCCACCCGCGCGCCGTCATCCGTTGACATGAAGTACAATCCTGTCATGCCAGCAAAACGAGCAATGCCCCAAGGTTATCAACATGCTCGCGAACTCCGCACACCTGCCCTGGCGGGCGGTGCCAGGGAGGAACCTACACCCGCCGAAGCAAAACTTTGGGCGTATCTTCGCAAAGACCAATTAGGGGTCAATTTCAGAAGACAGCACGCCATCGGAAAATATGTCCCTGATTTCTGCTGTATCAAAAAGAAACTCATCATAGAACTCGACGGCAGCCAGCATTTGGAGCAGGAAAAATACGATACCGAACGAACCAAGTATTTCGAATCCCAGGGCTACAGGGTAATCCGCTTTTGGAATAATGCTGTGATGAATGATATCAATGGGGTAATTCGAGCAATCCAGTTGGCGCTGGAAGGTCAATAACTACCCCCACCTGCCTCCCCCAAATGCGACAGAGTTGGTACTCTTGTCAACAAAAATATTCATGTCGCATTTGGGGGAGGTGTCCGAAGGACGGAGGGGGTTTTACCCACACCCCGCCGCACGGACAGCATCCCCCACCCCGAAGCGGACTTCCCCCCACGCGCCGTTATCCGTTCCCATCCGTGATTCCGTGACAGAGTCCGTTGACCAAAACACACACAAAAGAAAAGCAAGTATAAAAGTTCGGAAAATTTATATCTCATTCAATTGCACAAGTTTAATCTTTAGTTGTTCAAAAGATTCTTCAAAATCTTCCATTGCAATTGATTTTCGATTATTGCGTGCTGCAATTATTGCAGCTTCATTTACTCCGCTTTCAATTGCCGCTCCAGTAAATCCTTCAGTCTTACTCGCAAGAATTTCGGCATCAAAGTCGGGTTGCAAAGGCTTTCCTTTAACGTGAATTTTTAGCATTGCTTCGCGAATTTTTTTATTGGGTAAATCGATTTTTATGTATCTGTCTATTCTGCCAGGTCGAAGCAGGCTTTGGTCTACCAAATCTATCTTATTTGTAGTCATCACAAAAATAATGTTTGTATCTGTGTCAAAACCGTCTAACTCTTCCAGTAGTTGGTCAATGGTTTGTATTCTGTCGCTTTGATTTAACACATCATCCTTTGTATTGTTGTTGAAATTAAGATGCACTTCTTGAACCATCCGTTCTCTAGATCCGAGTGCGTCAATATCTTCAATTATCACAATACAAGGAGAATGACGCTTCGCTTGGCCAGATAAATCCCTTATTCTGGACGCACCAATTCCGTGTTTTGCTTCGATAAACTCCGCAGCGTTTGTAATAAACGAAGGTACTCCTGATTCCCCTGCCATCGCTTTTACAAGCAGTGATTTCCCACACCCAGAGGGACCATAAAGCAGGAGTCCTTTTGGAAGACGCGCTCCCAGTTGAATAAATTTTTGAGGTTCTCTGAGAAATTCAATTACCTCTGCGACTGCTTCTTTAACCTCGGGTAATCCTGCAAAGTCATAAAAAGTCACAGTTGGATGATCGCCTGAAATCATTCGAGCTCTGCTTTTGCCATAAGGTATTTCTGACTGCGAGTTACTACGACCTGCCCACACATATAATCCAACAAAAAGAAGTAGCACTGTTACCATAGGCGCAATTAAATAGGACAAAAAACCAGCATACCATGGCGTAGAAAAAGTGATCTTAGGAGGCGATGTAAGTGTGGATATATATTGCAATATTATAGTGGCTGAATTGTTTGTGTCTCTTAAGTTTATATGCGCTTTCGCCCCGTCATTAAACACAACATCTATTTGTTTTGACAAAAAAACTAAATTTTCTACATTTCCTTCTTTGAGCTCTATTAATAGCTGATCGACACTTATTTCTGTGCTATTTTTACTCCTTACCACCAAAACGATCATGGATACTATCGCTATGATTAGCAGAAGGTAAACCAAGATACTTTGTCCACGACGATTCATGTTAATGATCTCCTTGCAAATTAAGCCAGAGTCCCATTTCGCTGGCGAGGGAATATAAAGACTGATAAGCCAAGTCCTTAATTTTTAAACTGGTTTCACCTATAGTTTCGTTTGTAGATAGTAACGATAGAAGGCTGTCAACGGCTAATTGTTCATGGGTTTGTTTAAATACTTGGATGATTTCTGATTTCACGATTGCGCTTTTTTCTAAGTTAATTTTCTCAACCAATATGCTTAACCAGCTATGGTCATTGATTAATAAATGCCCTACTGCTTCAATTGCACGAGCGCGGACATTTTCGTTTTCGTCGTTCAGCATAGACATCAACTCGTTTCTAACATTTTCGAGGTCGTAATTAATTTTTATAAGCGAGACAATTGCTTGTTCTCTTACTTCTTTCCTTTCATCTGCCATTCTGTTTATAATTGCCGTAGTAACTTTTGGGTCGGATATACCCCATTTTCCTAAACAACTTAATGAATAAACCCGAACTTGCCAAATTTTGTGAGCGGTTTTTTCGGTGATTAAATTAACTATAGCCTGCTCTATAGTATTACTGTTCTCTTGACTAAGAATATCAATGGCAGCTACGCAATACACCCAATCTTCACCCTCAATTGCCTTTTTTAATACCTCAACGATTTCGCTATCCCTTTGCCCTAACTCGATTAATGATCTGGCAGATTCAATTTGCAGTGACATTGACTTGTGTCGTAACGCTGATCTTAAACCTCGCACAACCTCATCTGAGTTTTGTTTTAATTTGCCTAGCGCGAGAGCCGCTGCTCCAGATACCTGAACGTTTTCATCATTAAGGCTTTTTATTAGCACTCTTGTTGCCTCAACGCTCAGAAATCCTAAATTTCCTAATGCATACATTGCATTTTTCCGAACATGCCAGTCCTTATCATGACCTGCCTTGATAACAGATTCTAGTATTCTTTGATTTGCTTGATGATATTTTGACGCAATTGTTAGTGCTTTCCGCTTCACCAGGCTATCACTATCGCCAATAGTTGCAATTAGACTTTTTACAGCTTCAGGATTTGATTGGTAATCTGAAAGTTTTTGCACTGCTTTTGTTCGAACAGTGTAATCTGGACTCTTTATATCAAGTAGTATTTGATCCAGATTCGATAATCTACCCTCTTCCAATTGCTTTTCTTCTGAAATGTCGGGGGTGTTTCGAAGTTTTGAATTTAGCTCACTTATAAGCTCTTCATTGTCTATAGACCGAATCGTGTCTGCTATTTCTTTGTGAAGCAATTCGTACTTTGCTTGATCGCTCACGAGAAGTATTTCACTAAGAAGATCGTTTCTCAAGGTTGGCTTTACTTTTATTGAATCGTTTAAACACTTTATTGCAAACCGCAGCCTTGAGTAGAAAATATCCTCATCTTTTGGCGAGTAAACTGCTTCTACAAAATCTGTTGCGTCGTCAACGATTCCTACATAAAGCAAAATTACCTCTTGCCATTTTGGATCAAACAATCGCTTGCGCTCTAACAGCATTTTCAACTTCCTCGAATCTAGCGAAATCGCTTGCGCAGCGAAAAACTCTTGGAAAGTTAGGTGGGCAAATGAAAGCGAATCCAAACTCCTTTCAATTAATAGCCCGCTTCGCTCTTCAAGAAGTGAAAGTAAACTTGAAGATTCCTGGTTTCTTTTTCCCATTAACGCCAATTGCTCGCTAATAATTTGCTCAATATGATCTCTTGAAGCCTGTGGTTTTCCACTTTCTTGAAGTTCATAAGCGATGGCTCTCATCAATGCCATTTTCTGATCTATTGATAGTCCTGTATCATCAATTTGAATTCCTCTAGCAATATCCCATTGTTCTAAGAGTAGCTCGACACATTCGCGATATAACTTTGCCCGTTGCCGCGGTAATACAACCCTGTTTCGGTGCACTATTGCAATAATTGAAAGTAAAAGAGGATTTCTGGCTAGTCTGCGTACTCTGGGGTTGTTTGTCAATACAGAAATTAAATCGTTTGCCCTTTCTAAAGTCCGTTCTTGACGCAATTTCTTTTCTGTTTCGGTCTCATTTCCTACAATCATGCTCCGTTCAACGGATTCATACCAATAATGAATGAATTTTTCTACTTCTTCGTTGTTGAAATCTTTAACCTCTACTCTTGCGAATTCACTTGGAAGCAAGTCCTTCCAGCCTGCAATTCGACATGTAACAATGATCTGGTTTCCGAGATATGGCGGAGAAGCCAAATCACCAATCGCTTTAGCAATCATTTTTTGATCATCTGTAGTTTTGGCTTCATCTAATCCATCAAGTAGCAAGATACAACGTCCTTTTTCGAGTTGTCGCTCAAAGTAACCATCTGGGTAATGTAAATAAGGTGAGAGTTGTAGAAGGTGTTGCCAATTTTGAAATTTTCCTGTCGCTGATATGGCACGTAAGGGCAGTAATACTGGAAGTTTCCAATCTTTCAAAAATAGTCTTTGACGAACAATGCCGCGTTGTCTATATTTTTTCTCTGATGCTCTCTCTCGGGCAAAAGTCAATGTAATGTATTGCATCATTGTAGATTTGCCAGATCCAGGATCTCCTAAAATCACAGTTTTTTGTGCAACACGCATTAATTCGCCAATAGATAAAGTTCTTTCGGTAAGTGTATCGTCTTCCGCTTGGCTGACCGATGACGAGGAAAGTGGGTATAGCGAACGATTAACACGAATGCGCAAAGACACGAATACATCCTCTAATGGTAATTTCGTTTGTGTTTGCACTCCAACAAGTTTTAGATCTTTATGTTTTGCAATCAACCAGTCAATATATTCTTGTTCAAACCTTCGGTCTTTCCAATGCGTTGAACTTAGTGAGTGCAGGCTTTCGGATATGCTTTTCAAAAAACTCAATAGCGCATCCCTATAAAATGTAATAAGTGTTGCGCCTGTTGCTCCGACAATCAGCATGGTGATATTCTGGAGCCAGACTGGAAAGCTTTTCCATAGATTTTCTAAGGCAATTAGTATCTCGTTCATTTTGACGCCTTTATCAAGAAGTAAAAAATAAAAATGACATGTGTGCTTACTCACTTACGATGTTTGGCAGTGGATGAGAGAATATTTCACGAAACGTCATAAAAGCAATTATAACCTTGTAAGAAAAATCTCCGAAGTTTTTAGTCCTCGGATGTCTTGCACACCATGCACTACTCTCTAATCATTTGCCCTACTCCCCCGTCGGCACCCAGATATTCTTCACCTGCGTGGACTCGTGCAAAAACTCATGACCTTCGCCCTGTTCGCGATCCATCCAATCGCGCGGCAGGCCGTAACCAACCCACGTCCGTTTCATGTTGGCGGCGGACTCGTACTCCACCCAGTAACTGCCTTCCGCCGAGCCGAAGTACCAGACCGCGTCCACGTCTTCGTGCTGGACGAGAGTCTTGGTCAGGTGGTCGCGGTCGCCTGTGACGATGTTGACCACGCCGCCAGGCACGTCGGACGTATCCAACACCTGATAAAAGTCCGTGGCGCTGAGCGGGAAGCGCTGGCTGGGGATCATCACCACCGTGTTGCCCCTTGCAATCGCAGGCGCCATCAGCGAGACAAATCCCAACAGCGGATACTCGTCGGGGCAGGCAATGCCGATCACACCCACAGGCTCGTTGACCGCCACCGTGATTCCGCGCAGGGTGGTCTCCTGGATGTTGCCGCCGTATTTATCCGCCCAGGCCGCGTACGTGAACAGCCGCTCCACCGCCGCGTCCACTTCGGCTTGCGCGGACTTCTTTGTCCGTCCAGTCATTTCAACGATCCGTCCTGCGAACTCCGCGTTGCGCGCGTCCAAATTCTCCGCGATGAAATACAGGATCTGCGAACGGTTGTATCCGTGCCGCATCGCCCAGCCCTGCCTGGCTTCGATCACCGCGTGCGCGGCTTCCACCGCGTTGCGGATGTCCTTGCGGTTGCCGTCACCGACCTGACCGACGATCTTTCCCTTCGCGCCAAGCACCGTCAACGTGTACGCGCCATCGGGACGAACCTGCTTGCCGCCGACGTACATCTTCGGGGTGCGGTCGACGGGGGGTAGACCCTGTCCATTTGCCCGACCCGCCTCGGGTCGCGCGGGACGCGAGGGGATGTGCTCGCCCCAAGCCGATTTCGTCCCCTCGGCGGGCGCGGCAAAGTCAGGCCGCGGGCGATCCATCCATTTCGGTCGGACGTATTCGAACAATCCCTCGCGCCCGCCCTCGCGACCGAATCCTGATTCACGGTAGCCCCCGAATCCGCCCGCCGCGTCGAATACGTTGTGACAGTTGACCCACAGCGCGCCCGC
Organism: Chloroflexota bacterium; assembly: GCA_016234485.1. GTDB lineage: Bacteria > Chloroflexota > Anaerolineae > Anaerolineales > Villigracilaceae > Denitrolinea. Next base: position 113,105 of record JACRBL010000029.1, on the reverse strand, counting down.
CTTGATTCTGCTGGCGGCGTCGAGCGCGAGATTGATGTTGTCGCTCCACACGCTTCCGCCGAGTCCGTAGCGCGTGTTGTTCGCCAGCGCGATGGCTTCCTCGGGCGTGCGGAACGTGAGCGAAACCAGCACGGGACCAAAGATCTCCTCCTGCACCGTCGACGCGGCAGGATCGAGGTCTGTGATGAGTGTGGGCTTGTAGAAAAGTCCCTTCGTGGGCAGGGGGATGTCGGGCTGGAACACTTTGCCGCCTTCCTTCTCGCCCATCTTCACCCAATAATCCACCGTGTCCCATTGGCTTTTGTCCACAATGGCGCCCATGTCAATGGACTTGTCGAGCGAGTCGCCCACGCGCAGATGACTCATGCGTGTCTTTAATTTTTGGATAAAGCGCGGCGCGACATTTTCCTGGACGATGAGGCGGGAGCCCGCGCAACAGACCTGACCCTGATTGAACCAGATCGCGTCCACCACGCCCTCAACGGCCGCGTCCAGATCGGCATCTTCGAACACCACAACGGGACCCTTGCCCCCCAACTCGAGCGAGATTCTTTTCCCCGTCCCCGCGGTGAGATGACGCAGTGTGCGCCCGATCTCGGTGGAGCCCGTGAAGGCGATCTTATCCACGTCGGGGTGCGTGACGATCATCTCGCCCGCCTTGCCACTGCCCGTGATGATGTTGACCACGCCTGGCGGAAGTCCCGCCTCTGCGACGATCTCCGCGAATAACAGCGCGCTCAACCGCGTGTACGAGGCGGGCTTGAGCACCACCGTGTTGCCCATCGCGATGGCGGGCGCGATCTTCCACGCCAGCATCATCAACGGGAAGTTCCACGGGATGATCTGCCCAATCACACCGACGGGTTGATAGTCGCGCAGTTCGGTTTCCATGAGTTGCGCCCAGCCCGCGTAATAATAAAAGTGACGCGCCAACAGCGGCACATCCACATCCCGCGACTCGCGGATCGGCTTGCCATTGTCCATGCTCTCTAGCACCGCCAGCAGACGATGGTGCTTCTGGATATTGCGCGCAATCGCATACATGTAGCGCGCCCGCACCACGCCTGGAGTCTCGCTCCACGATTCGAAGGCTGTCCGCGCCGCGGCGATGGCGGCATCCACATCCTTCTTCTCCGCCTGCGCCGTCTCCGCGATCAACTCCCCCGTAGACGGGTTGAAAGACGAATAGTACTTCGCCGCCTTGGGCGTCACCCATTCGTTGTTGATGAACAGCCCAAACTTGCGTCCGTGATCGTCCAGCCACGCGTTGACGGCGGAGGGAGACTCGGGGGCGGGACCGTAGTCCATGGTTTTGAAGAGGTCAAGTAAGGTAGACATAATTAACTCCAATTCATTCCGTCATTGCGAGCCGTTCGTTGGCGAAGCAATCTCCCACAATGTGAAGGGGATTGCTTCGTCGGGAAGATCACCCTCCTCGCAATGACGCGATCATTGATTCCGCAACACTTCCAAAAACGGAATGGCTTTGATGATCTTAACTCCGCGATACTCACCATTCAACGAGTCAAAGTGCGGATCGTAGGTCACAAGGTAATTTGCTTTGCCTTCCACCGCGCAGGCGACAATAACATTATCGTCAGGGTCGGAGAGGGGAGACTCAATCTTCTCCGCAGGGACTTCTACCCATTCGGCCCAACTGGCAAGTGTTTCGACCAAGTCGCCAACTTTTTCCTTATCCACGCGATGATCCAGAAGCTTCTCGATAATTTCTTCAGCCAGCGTCGTGCAAATCAACAACACGAACTCACCCCGTTTCCAGCGCTCAAGAGTCTCGCGGGTGGGGCTGTTCGCGTTTTTGCTCAGGGCGGCGGATACAAAAACATTCGTATCCAAAACGGCGCGGACCTTTTTAGTCACTTTCCACTTCCCCATCAAGCGCTGTACCTTTTGCTATGGCATCCTCACGAATCGCGTCGAGGGTTTTGCCAAACTTTTCCATCGCCTCGTCTCGTGAAAGGTATCTCACTTCCTCCGCGCGGGCTTTGGCTTTGGCAAGGATTTCCGCCGCCAATTCCTTGTTTGGGCGCGCGCGCTGTTTCTTGAGCGAGTCCACCATCTCAATCACAATCAAAAGTTCCTTCTCTGGCAATTGCGCCACTTCGATCACGGCCTTGCGAACCAGTTCTTGTGGCGCGAGCATGTCTGCATTCATTTTGTGCTCCTTTCAATCAATAACGTTATCCCATCGCCATATGATGCTTTGCGGCATAATGACCCGTAATATAGTGATACAACTGCCGCTCCAAATCCGTCAGCAAACTGGACGCGCCAAACCGGAACAGGTTCGGCATCAGCCACTCATCGCCGAGTTCTTCCTTCATCAGCGATTGCCACGCCATGGCCTGCTTGGCGGAGCCGATTCCGCCCGCGGGCTTGAATCCGATCTTGTAGCCGAAGCGGTCTTGATACTCGCGGATGGCGCGCGTCATGACGAGACTCACTTCCAGCGTGGCGTTGACCGATTCCTTGCCCGTGGATGTCTTGATGAAGTCCGAGCCTGCCATCATGGCGACCAAACTGGCTTGGTAAACCTGCTTGAGCGTGCCGAGATCGCCCGTCGCCAAAATCGTTTTCATGTGCGACTCGCCACAGGCGGCGCGGAATTGCTTGAGTTCATCGTAGAGAGATCGCCAGTCGCCAGTGAGAACATGATTGCGGGCAATGACCACGTCAATTTCCTTCGCGCCTGCTTCCACGGCTTGCTCGATTTCTTGGATTCGTTGCGGGAGCGGAGTCTGACCCGCGGGGAAGCCTGTGGCGACTGAGGCCACGGGGATGCCCGATCCCTGCAACGCGTGGACGGCGTCCGCGACGCGATTGGGGTAGACGCAGACCGCGCCGACGGTCACCCGCTCCCCGTCCAGGTTGAGGCGTTCGAGCATGTCGGGGCGGATCGGCTGTTTGGCTTTCGCGCAAAGTCGGTGCACGCGGCCGGGTGTGTCGTCGCCGCCGAGGGTGGTCAGGTCAATGCAAGTGACGGCGCGTAACAGCCAGGCGGCCTGCCATTCCTTTTTGACGGTGCGTTTTCCGGGGAGCGTGGCGATGCGTCGCTCGACCGCGCTTTTGTTGACGTGCGCGCCCATCACCCAGTCCAGGTCGAGGGGAGCGCCAGGGTTGCGATTGTGATTCGAAGTCATGGAAACTCCAGTTTCATTGTCTGACAATATTATACAGCCAATGACGGGATGAATTTGCTAAACTTCGCCAATCTTCCCGCCCAAGGAACACGAACGGGGAGCGGATTACAGTGACCCCTAAAAAAAAGAAAAACTCCCCGAAGCCATCGGAGAGTTCTCATCCTATCAAGATTTGACGATTGATCAGGCGACCATTAGACCATCCGACTACTAGACCATTCGACCACCCGACCACCAAACTACTGCGGCGCGGCCACTTCGATATCGTAGTGCGAAATGATATTCCAATCCGTCGGCGGCCAATAAATCAACAGCGCCTTGCCCACCAGGTTCTCCATCGGCAACAGCCCCCACGCGTGCGAGTCCGACGACTCGTTGCGGTTATCGCCCAGCACAAATAAATAGCCCTCTGGCACTTCCCACTTTCCAGAATATATCGGCGCGGCGTTAATATATGGCTCGTTCAGCGCCTGCCCGTTCACGTACACCATCATGCCCGTCACTTCCACCACGTCGCCAGGCACGCCCACAATGCGCTTGATCAAATCTTCCTGCGGCTGGTTGGGATGCTCGAACACAATAATATCGCCGTGTTGTGGATCGCCCAATTTATACGTCACCCTGCTCACCAGCACATACTCGCCGTCCTGCAAAGTCGGGTTCATCGAAAAACCGTCCACGCGCACGCGGGCCGAAAGCGCGTTGATGCCAAAATATAAAATGACCGCCAGCGCCAGCGTCTCCACCAGGTCGAACAGGAACTGCTTCCAGTTTGTCTTTTCCTCGACGGGCGTTTCGGCCACGGGCATTTCAGGTACGGAAGGGAAAGCCGCGATCTCGCTCGTTTCAGGCACGGGCGATTCAATGGTTGGTTCAGTTGATTCCATATTTCTCCAAAAGCAAATGCATTATACCCGACCCAAAACAAAATACGTTGGCACGTGCAACACACGCTCGCCACGCGCCCAGGCTTCTTCGTCCATCAATTTCATAATACGGATGTCTTCGCCCGAAACGGACGCGGCCAGGTCGGCCTCGATCACCGCCCATTCTTTTTCCCGCTCCTCAAGCGACGCTTCATTCTCTGACCTTCGGATGGCTCCTGTTTCGACGATTTCGATCCCCGCCCGCGCGAACGTCTCCGCGAGACGCGCGCCGAACGAGACATCCGCGCCCTGCCGCGTCAGCGCGTCGGCTTGCCAGCGCCCCAGCGGCGCGAGGGAGTCGGGCTTGTCCACGCGGGCGTTGTAATCTGGCTCGGCCAGCGCCAGCACATATCCATGCGGACGCGTCACCCGCGCCATCTCGCACACGGCTTGCAGAGGGTCGCGCACCCACAAGAGCAGGAAGTGACAGAAAGTGATATCAAAGGTGAAGTCTTCGTAGGGCAGGGATAACGCGTCGGCGTTGGCGAGGGAAACGCGCGGGGCGTGGATTCGAGCCTCGGCCAGCGCGGCCCGCGCGAGGTCCAGGGCGTGAAGCGAGGCGGCGGAGTCAATGGTCGAGAGGATGGCGCCCGTCCCACATCCCACTTCGAGGACGCGGCGCGCGTGGGTCAGTCCCGCCTTGTCGAATAAATAGGCACGCAGGTCGTGCGTCCAGCGCGCTTGCTGGGTGTAGCGATCATGCCAGTTCATGCCAGCCGCGTACGAATTGAACTTGCTCGTCGGTCTCGAGAGTGCGTTTGAAGGTGAAGCGGCGCGGATCGGTTGCCCACCAGCGCGCCAATTGGGCGAGGGCTTCGTCGCCCGTCATCCCGTGGCGGACGAGGTAACAGCCGACGGTTGTGCCTGTGCGCCCCACGCCCGCCCAGCAGTGCAGGTAGATGTTGCGGCCTTCTGCGAGCGCGGCGTCTATGGTGTTGAGGAGGGCGCGCATGGTTTCGGGCGTGACGACGCCAAAATCTTCGATTGGAAAATGGTGGACGCGGACATCTTTTTGGTAATAGCGCGCCTGTTCGAGCAGGATGTGTTTGTATGGGGCGCGCTCGCCTGGGTAGGTGAGGTCAATGAAGGTGTCGAGTCCAGCTTCGAGGAAGACGTCCATTTTTTTGCGGGTGGATTCTTCGCCGTTAAATGAGCCCGGGTATTCGCCCGCGAGGAAGCGATTGGGGATGACCCAGTATGAGGTGGAGAAGGGGAGGCTGGGGGAGGACATAATATTTACTGTGAAGCCACAATACTGGCAACCGTCATTGCGAGCGCACGTTGCGAAGCAATCTCATCCTGCGACCAGGAGACTGCTTCGTCGGGAAGATCGCCCTCCTCGCAGTGACGGAATTTATTTTTTCGCCACAGCCCACATGTTGAGCATGAATTCGAAATAGCCAAAGTTGACTTTGGTCATTTCGAAGCCGCCCCTGCCGAAGTACCAGCCGAGGAGCGGGAGCGTGTACGCGAAGACGTGTTCGTGAATCTCCTCCGCGCTGACGAGGCCGAGGCGCGCCATAAATTTGAGCAGTCCATCCGACCAGGCCGCGGGGGTGGTCATGATCACCACGCCGCCAGGCTGGAGAACGCGGTAAGTCTCGGTGAAGAGTGCGGCCATGCTATTGGGGTTGAGGTGTTCCACCACGGCCAGCAGGGTGACGGCGTTGAAGAAGTTATCTTCAAAGGGCAGTTTGGGCGTGGAGTTCAGATCGAGCGTGTGCCATTGGATGTTGAGGCGCTTGCCGTGGTCGCTGGGAGGCAGTTGGTCCACCGCGAATTTTTGCTCAAATTCGGTGTGGGAGAGGAAGTAGGGATAGGAACCGCATCCGATGTCGAGGATTCGTCCGTGGCGGAGTTCGGTGGGGATGAGGCTGTTGGCGCGCTGGGCGCGAAAGCGGGCGAGGAGCGGCTCGAGCAGTCCCTTGCCGCGCGTGAGGCGTGGATTGGAATTTGACATGGGGCGGATTGTACTACGGCGGCAGGCGGATTGTCATCTCAGTTTAATTCAGGGAGTTAATACTTGTTATTTTATGAAAGTGAATGTATAGTTTGGCGAAATGTTGGTTTTAGCGACCCGGGGTTTGATCGTTCGGGTGAAAATCTTCTAATGAGGTGATCTTATGTTAGGAAAATTCAGCAAGTGGCTTATGGATGTTTTTAAACGCGTTTGGACCGTTAATTTTATTTTTCCTCACGTTCTCGTTCCTCTTGGGGCTTTGTCGGTTTATGTTTTCTCGTCTTCGAAGTTGTTTCCCGCGGGGGTTACAAAAGCCTTTTTCGTGCGGTTTGGAAGTTATTTAATCCCGACCACGATCCTGGCGTTTGTCATGTTCTTTATCCTACTTGGAATCAGAAAGATCAAACCAAACTTCTTTAACGCGTCCCATGACAAGTTGTCGGCTTATGATCTTGTGCTTCTTTTGCTTCCATTGACGCCTGTCGCTCAATACATCCTCATCAACAACGATATTTTGTCAGGCTCCGAAGCCGTTCTGTTATTCTGTTTATTCACCTTACTTTCATCCATTCCTATTGTTGTTATTCCTTTTCTTCTCCAACGAACTGGCGCGGCTCATTCGGCAATGTCCCTGGGATTGGCGTTTACGTTCTTCATCACAAACATGGCATCTTTGAGCAAGCAATTCTCATGGCATGAGGTGGGTCGCTTCAAGATTCAATTGATGATTTTTTGTGGGTTTTGTTTAATTGCCTGGTTGTTTTTTCAATTGAAATGGATCAACCTGGCGCGTCTTTTTGCCGCTTTTTTCTTTATAACCAATCCAATTTTCCAGCTATTCGCTTTGAATAACGCGCAATCCGCCACTGATTTCGATAGGACAGATAATCCGCTGGTCGCGTTGATCGGCGCAAGGAAACCGGTGCGTACTCCAAACATCTACCTGCTCGTATACGACGCGTACGTTCCCAATGAAACGATGCTTGGTTATGGAATTGACAACCATCTCCAGGAGGAGTATCTGAAAGGCCTTGGCTTCAAGTTATATCCGCAAACCTATTCTTTAGGAGGCTCCACTCTTCTGACCATGAGTCGCGTCTTTAATGCTTCTCCCAGTTTCTACGGGAATAACAGATGGAGGGCGGTCGCTGGCGATGGAGTGGTCCAAAACCTATTCGAGCAAGCGCAGTATGAGACCTATGGGGTGTTTCCTACAGATTTTTTCTTTCGAGGATATCCCTCAGGATATGGCTATTCATTTCCCGGCCACGCCTCCTCGGTGGGTCTGCTTACCAAAGCCATCTTTACTGGCGAATTTCGATTTGACCTGAATTTTGATGAAGTCTCTCAAGAGGCGTATTTTCAGGAAAAGGAGAGGATTTTTTCCGCCATTGGAGAATCGCCGATGTTTCTTTACGCCCACTCGAGTTTTCCCAGCCACGCGCAAACATCGGGGGTTTGCCTGCCTAACGAGGTTGAGACATTCGAGAAGAGGCTGAGAATTGCCAATAAAGGCATGCGACTCGATCTTGAGTCGGTCATTAAGAATGATCCTAACGCGATCATTATCGTGGCAGGCGATCATGGCCCCCATTTGACCAAGAACTGTTCGATCACAGGGACGCAATATGATATTTCCGAAATCTCCCGCCTGGATGTTCAAGACAGGTTTGGAACCTTCCTTGCAATCCGATGGCCTTCTTCTTCAGATTTTGAAGACTATGACGATATTACCGTCTTGCAAGATTTATTCATTGCGGTTTTTGCCTATCTCTATCAAGATACAACTTTGTTGGAAGCCAAAGTGGAACCCGTTATCATAGAGACGGATTGGGTTAGCGGCGTAACGGTCACCAATGGCGTTATCGAGGGAGGAATCAACGATGGCGAGGCCCTTTTCATCGAAGGGAATAGCCCATGAGCGTTGGATAATGTCGCCATTTTATTTGGCGGCAAATATTTTCTCCCACGGATCGTTCAACATATTTCCCATCGCTTTGTCCGCTTCGCCCTGGGCGGGGAGGACGTCGCCATCGGGTTCCACGTAGAGCCAGGCGCGGCCCGCGCCCGCGGGGACGTTGTCATCTTCGGTTTCGTAGGCCGCGGGATTAGATTCGGAGTATGGCACGGGCAAGTCCCAGCGCAGGGTGAGGTCGAGTTCGCTGGCGCGTTGTTGGATGGCAAGCATGTCGCCGAGGAATTTTTTATCGGGCGCGCTGAGCGAGAGATTTTGGACGCCCGCATCGGCAAGTTTCTCCACGATCCTTTCGCCGTCTTTGGCGATGGCTTTGTTGACGGTGAGATGGACGGTGACGAACACGTCGGCGGCGAGGATGAGTTTGATGGCCTTCCACGCGTCGGCGTCATTGGGATGGAGGGTGAGCAGAATGTGGTCGAGGCCAGTCTGCAACAATTCGTCGAGGGTTTTTTTCTTCGCGAGCGCGGCGCCGTCTGTGAGCAGGCCGCAGACCATGCCGAGTTTTTCGGCGTGGGCGATGAGCTGGGGCAGGTCATCGCGCAGGGTGGGTTCGCCGCCCGTGAAAGTGACGTGCGGGATGCCCGCGCCCCAGGCTTTGTCCAGGATGGCGCGCCATTCGTCCGTGGACAGTTCGCGGTCCACGCGTTTGGTGGGGGCCGCGTCGGGTTGGGTCCCGGCGGGGACGCGGTACGTCAACGCGCAGTCAATGCGAAGCGGGGCGGAGAGATCGGCCGAATGGGGCGCGACCCGCTCAAAGTCCAGGAAGGTAACGGGGTCGAGGTCGGGCGTTTCGATCAGGGTTTGGAGTCGGTCGGCAAAGTCGGAATAGTCTTCCAGCGCCTGGGCGTTCCCGATGCGATAACGCGCGGCAATCTCTTTTGCCACGTCGGCGGCGGGAGTCCCTTTGATGTAGTGATAGGCGTATTCGGCCGCGGTGGGGTTGAGTTGCAAAACGGTGGAGGCGTTGAGGATGAGCAGGCCAGAGCCATCGTCGCGCAGTCGGAGGTGGATGCGAAGCGGCTTTTCATCGGCCTGCATGTGATAGAGTCCCGCGGGCAGGGGCTGGACTTTTTTGAATTGGTCGGCGAGGCGGTTGAAGATTTTCATGTTGACTCCTTCGCAAATTGGCAATTTGCGTTCCATCGCAAGTCGGAGACTTGCGTTACAAAATTATGGGGCGAGGTCTTGAATGAAGAACAGGATGAAGTATCCAACGAGGAGGATGATCCAACCCGCGAGTTGGACGTTTTCGAGCAGGCCGCTCCAGGTGAGGGAGAGGTTTTCCTGAATGGTTGAGATCAGGCGTTCGAGGTTGTCCAATTTGGCGCGGACGGCGGACATCCAATCTTCCAAATAAAGTTCACTGCGGATGGCTTCGTAAAGTTTGGCGGTGTACCAATCGCCGATGAGCAGCAGGTTTTGTTCGGCGCGCTCGAAATCGAGCATCACTTCGAGGCGGTGTTGGACGATCTTGCGGACGGTGGCGCGCGTGGGGCCAGGGCGAAGCGGCCGTTTTTTGTTTTGGAGGAACTCGGCGTTGATCTGGTCGAGGATGGTTTCGAGCGACTCATCCAACATGCGGTAACGCAGAAGTTGGTAGTTGCCGATCTTCAGCAGGGCAATGTCTGATTGAAAATCGCCCTCGGGCGCGATGATGACCGCGCCCTCCCAATCCACGAGGGTGAGTTCGTTGGCGGAGTAGCGCGTGCGCGAGGACAGGATTTCGCTGATCTCGCCAGGGTCGAAGGTTTCGCGCTGGGAGCGGATGAAGCGCGCCAGGTCACGCGCGTTCTTTTCGATCCACTTGTCGGGGTTGGGTTTAACGTCATCCGCCAGCAGGATGGAATATTCTTCAAAAAGCGCTCTCTGGCGAAAGTCTGTCGGAATGAAGCGGCTTTGCAACGCGGCCTGGATTTTGGCGCGGTCTTTCATGGCCGAATCGGCGAACGGCTCTTTCATGCTGTAGCGGCACTCGATCATTTGGACGCGGTTGTCGTAACGATGACGCGTCACCTGTACGGCAAAGCCCTCGATGACGAGCGTCTCTTCGCCGAGATTCACCACCTCAATATCCACGGGCTGGAAGTAGGGCGCGTCTTTCCAACCTTTGAATGTCTCCACAGGCGGAGTATTATCTTCGCTGGGATCGGGGAAGGCGAGGAGGTAGGTGAGGTCCATTAGTCGGGTAGTCGGCTAGTCGGATGGTCAGGAGCGGACGAAGTGGGGCAGGTCGCCAAAGGGAATTTCGAGTGAGAGTTCCACGAAGCCCGCGTATTCGCCGTTTTTGTACCACGGGCTTTGATAGATCATTTTCTTCACGCCGTTCTTTTCGATGGTGTAGACGTTCCGCTCACGGGATGCAAGCAGGCGTTCGGTCTTCGTGCGGGCGGGTTCAGGATGGCAATCGAGCATGTTCGAGCCGATCAGTTTTCGTCCGCCATCGGCCGCGAAGGTTTTGGCGGCTTTGTCGTTCATTTCAAGGATGATGCCCTCCGCGTCGCAAACGGTGATCGCGGCGGGGAATTCTTGAATCCATTCGTGTTCGTTCATGCGGCCATCTCCAGCGGAATGAGATTCTCCTCGAACTTGAGCGGACAGCCTCCGCCACATTCCGCCACGACGGGGCATCCTTCGCACTTCGACGGGAGTCCCTGCCGCTCGCGCAACTGCGTGGACAGTTTGTGATTCCAGATCGAGTCCCACGAGTCGGTCAGGAAGTTGCCGACAGGCGTGTAATAGGATTGGCAGGGCAGGACGTTCCCGTTCGATTCGATGCACATGCTGTAAAGCGCGGCAGTGCATCCTTTCACGCCGAGATTGCTGGCGGTCGGATCGAACTCGCAGTATTGCGTGGGCGTGTACCAGATGAGGCGTTGTCCGCGCTCGGCGGTCTTTTGCGTGGCGACATCGAGGATGGGCTGTAACTCACTTTCGCGCAGACCCGTCCCAACGGTCAGGCCGTTGCCCGAGTAGATGAGGGCGTTGAGTCCGATGGTAGGGACTCCGATTTCGGCCAGGAAATCGAGCGTCTCGGGGATCTTGTGGACGTTCGTCCGCAACATGGTGGTGTTGGTCATCACGTAGAGTTTGGTCGCCAACGCGTTTTTCAAGCCCGCGATGGTTTGCTTGAAGGCGCCGTTCAGACGCATCATCTCATCGTGGATTTGCTCGTCGCAGGATTCGACCGTGACCTGGACGTGATCGAGTCCCGCGTCCACGAGACGTTGGACGTAGCGCGCGTCCGCGAGGCGGCGGGCGTTTGTGTTGAGTCCCGTGATCTGTCCGTTCGACTCGGCGTGGTGGATGAGTTCGGGCAGGTCATCGCGCAGGGTCGCTTCGCCGCCTGTGAAGACGATATGCGGCACGCCCAACGCCCAGAGTTGATCGAGGATGTTCTTCCACTGTTCGGTGGTCAGTTCGGGGAAGTTGCGCTCGCGGGCGTTGTAGCAGTGCGCGCAATCGTTGTTGCACCGATAGGTGAGCGCCAAGTCCATGCGATAGGGCGCGGACGGACGCGCGCTGAACGGCATGGTGGTATCGAGTTCAAGTTCGTGGACGGGGCAATAGCCATCGGGACGGAGCAATTCTTCGAGCTGGAAGTTGAAGGAGGACAAGTCAGCATCGGCTTGACGCTTTGAAATCGCGTAGCGAGAAGTCAATGACTTTACGCTTTCCTCTTTTGTCTTTCCTTCCAACACCATCCACGCCATCAATGCCGCGGTGGGATTAAGGTGCATCACGCGGTTGGCATTGACGATGAGCGTGCCGTTGCCGTCCGCGTCCACGCGCAAGTGAATGCGCGCCTTCTCAAACTCGTTTTTGCGGGCGTAGTGATACAAACCCGATTTTGGATTTGCGATTTCCGATTTACGATTGAAAAGAGAGTCGAATAACATGATTCACCTTTAAATTGAACATTACTGACGGCTCGCAGTTTAACTGCTCGCAATCAAACGGATGACTGATCCTCCTCACCAATTACCTACCCCCTCCCGCGCACGCACACGCGCAACCCGCGCAGGCACACGCGCAGGCGCAGGAACGTCCGCCGCCGCCACCGCCTCGGGAACCCGAAGATGTGACTTTCGGAGGCGGGTTGGTCGTGCCTGTCACTTTTTCAGTGAACGATTGGACATTGCCCAGCACCTTGCTGGAGAAGCCCTGCACACCCGTCACGATGGACGCAGCAAAGTCCGCGCCAGGCAGGGACTTGGCACCTCCCCCACTCGCGGGGACGCCCACCTTGCCTCCGCCAGATGAGACGATGGGGCGGCTGGTGGAATAGCGCGGGTCGTAATGTCCCCACCAGCGCGGCATGTAGACGGGGCCGCTCATCGTGCGGCGGGTACGGTCGTCGTAATCCTTGTCGAGCATTGTCCATTCGAGATTCTCGTCGAATTTCTGGCTCTTCACTTCGGGCGTGTCGGCGGCTTCCACCTGCGTCCAGGCGCGCTCCATGATGCTCTTGTAATAGTCCGCTGTTTCCTTGCGGCTGAAACCTTTCATCTTGTCCGAAACCGAGCGCACGAGGGCGATGGTCATATCCTGCAAAAGTTTGCGGCGCGGCGCGGCATCCTTCTCGCCAAAGGCTTTCAGGAAATCCTTTTCGTATTGATGCAACTCGGCGGGCTGTTCCTTCGCGAACGCGAGTTCGAGCGGATCGCGTTTCGTCACTTCGGCGGCGTCTTTCTTCACCACGCCGAACAGGATCATCGTCATCACCTTGTCGAGCGGCTGTTCCATCAGGATGGCGGCCTCCACCGCCGTCAGTCCGCGCTTGATGCCGTGTCCCTCAATGGCGATGCGCGGCGGCAGGTATTTCAACTTCCTGCGGTTGGCGTTGACCGCGTTCATGATCGGCATTCCAAAAAAGAAGAAGCCGAAACAACACATGAAGATAAAGGGAATGGCATCGTCGAAATTAAAGTTGAACATCGGCGCGGGCGGAGGCGTGTAAATCGCATCCGCGGGAACGAACGCGCGCGGGAACGACGCGCCAAAAGTGTAGCGATCCGACATGCTGGCGGCGGGATTGCGCCACTTGTAGAAAACGCGTCCCTCGCCGTCGTGTCCCGCTTCGGGTTCGGCGGGGAAGCCAGAGGGCGCGGCGTGCCAGCGCGGCTCCTCGGGGCTGATTCCTGGCGGCAGGTGGAAGATCATGGTCAGGTCGGTGGAACCCGTCACATATTGCGAGCCGAAATACGTGGGGACAAAGACCGCCGATGCGTAGAGTTCGTCATCGTCATCGGGATGGAGGACGTCTGTGATCTTGCCGACGTTAACGTGTACGGTTCCTCTCTGACCCGGCTGGATGGACTGCCCGCCCAAAACGACCGCGAAACCCGAGCCGTTTCCCGCGTAATCGCTCTCCGACGCGGACACCGGAACCCCGTTCACTTCCGCCGTGACAGTGGACATGGAAAAGTTGTAGTTGGGCATGCCCATGTCCACATAATCAATGACGTGCGCGCCAGGCTGGTTAACAAATACAAGCAGGTAATCCAGCGACATCGTCCCATCCGCGTTGTAGTAGACGTTGACCACTTCGCTTTCCACCGCGAAGTAATAATCGCCCTGCGCGGCGACGGGGGAGACGATTATTATCGCGAAGAGAAGGATGAAAATAATTGCAAGGATTCGTTTCATGTTGCCTCCAACGTTGAACGTTAAACGTTTAACGTTTTACCATTTCGGTTCTTCGGTCATTTGATAGATCGTATGGCAATACGGACAATTGACCATCGGCGCCCCATTGGCGAGCGTGACGTCCTTCGCGGAAAGAGTCCCCCCGCACGAACGACATTTCACTTCTTCGATCTTGGTCTGGCCGGGCAGATCTACTTTGTAGGTGATATTCTGGGCAGTTTCTTGTTTGGTTTTACGGACGGCCAGAACTATCAACGCAATTCCGCCAATGAGCGCAATGGAGCCGATGCACATTCCAGCCGTTCCAATCCCCGTTACGCCCTGTGCCCCACCAGAAGCGCCAAGAAGAATGAAGCCTCCAACGCAAATACCGGCCGCGGCCATGAGAAGAAGAACAACAGCGCCAACGTACATCCAGGTAACAGGTTTCATAATTTAAGCCTCCAGTGACGATGTACGAAAAGTGTAGCATTTCTTCGCGCTTTCTGTCATGTGACTTTCGTCTTGATTTAATACTGTTTTGGTCGGAATAAAAAAGCCGCCGCTTCAAAAAGCGACGGCTGTGAAAACAGACGAAATTACTTCGGCGTTCCGATCAATTTCACTTCGTCCACGTAACCGAAATCGTCCGCGGCGGCGTTGAGTTGCTGGATGCGAAGCATAAAGTTGGGGTTGTCGGTGGCCGCGGCAGGCAGTTTGATTTGTATTTTGTTGAGTTTGGCATTTTCCCGCGCCGTTCCGTCGCGGATTACGGTCAACACGCGCCAAGTCGCGCCGTCCCACCACGAGAGTTTCAACTGTTCCGCGCTTTCATAGGATTTCGCGCCGAGATAAATAACGAGGGTGACGCTGGCATATCCCTGTGTGGAAATCGCGCGGCTCATGCCCGCGCCGCCAGTCATCTTGGCGCTGCGCGCCCCGATCGTGGGAGCGATTGCATTGATCGCCACGTTTCCGGTCTTGCTCCAGCCGTTGAGGGAGACGTTAAAGTTGCTCGCCAGGATCGTTTCAGGTTGGGGCGCGGAGCCTTTGAATTCGTACGCGCCGATGTCGTGCGCCGCGGCGTTGGGACGCGCCGTTCCAGCAATGTCGCGGACGGGGGCGTTGGTCGCCGTCCCTTCGTCTATGGCTGGGGAGGCCGCGAGCAGGCTAAAGTCCGAGGCCGAAGCGTTGGTAAATCCCGCCTCGCCCATCACGTAGTTCGTCCCGCGCTCTTCGTTGCCTCCGTTGCGGAAGCCGTCGAACAGGTTGTGAGAAATGGTGATTTCAGAAAGCGGCGTGCCTTGCGCTTCGAGGGTGAAACTGCCGTTGCCGCTCAGAATGTTGTTCAAAACCTTTACGTTATTGGCGCGTCCGTTCCACAAGCCAATGCCGCCATGCCCGTTGCCAATTCCATTTTCCGCGACGGTGTTGTTGACGATGAAGATGTTTTCCAAATGGCCGTAGCCCCAATCGCCGAGGATGATGCCCGTGCGGATGTTGCGAAAAACGATGTTGTTGATGATCGAGACGTTCTTCAACAACGAGCCGCTGTTTTCCGCTTCAATGGCGATGCCCGTGCGCTCGTTCGCGTAAACGAAGTTGCCCTCGATGGTGATATTGTAGGTGTATTCATCGTACGCGTCCACGTAGATGCCCGCGCGCGCAACGTGATGGACGCGATTGCCCTTCACCAGAATATCGTGCGAGCCGTTTTTCACGTCAATGCCTTCGCCGCCATTATTGCCTGGCCCGCCATGATGGACGTGATTGTTGGTCACCGTCACAAACTCACTGCGCGCGATGGTAATCATTTCCTGGCTTCCGTCGTTGTTCGCCAGCTCCACTTCGTTGCCGTCCACCGTCACGTTCGCGCTGGAGCGGACGATGATACCGGAGTGGTAGGTGTTGTAGGTGTAATTATTTTTAATGACGCAATGATCAGACATGTAGCACACAATTCCGAACCCGCCCATGCCCGTGGATTTGGAATTGATGACGCGAAAACCGATCACCTGTACATAACTAATTTCGCTGATGTTGAACCCGCCCTGAATATCTTCCGTCATATCAACGCCGCTCACGTCAATCGTGACCGTTTCGCCGGGTTGCGCGGAAAACGTGATGAAGTTCCCAGCCGAGCCGCTGTTCTTCACCACGACCTTTTCATTGTACCTTCCGCCGCGCACGTACACCGTATCGCCCGCCCTCGCGACGTTGGCCGCCTTCTGAATGGTTTTCCACGGATTACTTTGCGAACCAGAGGCGCTGTCGCTTCCGTTCGTGGCTACATAATAAACATTGCCCGCCGCGTGAGCGGAACGAGGCGAAACGAATAGAGAAATGGTCAAAACGACGAGTAGGGAAAATATGGTAAATTTTTTCATATCACCTTTTTAAATGAATTGCCCCTTATTAACAAGGGAAAAAAGTCCGCTTTATCAGATTTGTAAGCCGACATTTTAATAAGTTCTTAATCCAAAAACGTGCATCACTCTTTGGTTGTATACTTGGGAAAGGTCAGTTTTTCAACTCCACTGCACTTTCATGGTGAATACAATGACACTCAAAGACGCTTTCCAAAAATGGCAAGACTCCACGCTCAAAAAATCGCTGGACAAATTCTCCGAGCGAAAACCTCGCTTCGAGACCTCCTCCGACATCGAAATTCCCCGAGTCGCCCTTCCCGACGGGGAGGCGGGCGCGGCCTACGAGGAGCGGATCGGCTTCCCGGGCGAATACCCCTACACGCGCGGCGTCCAACCGACGATGTACCGCTCGCGCTTCTGGACGATGCGCCAATACGCGGGCTTCTCAACCGCGGAAGAATCCAACAAGCGGTATCGCTATCTGCTCGAACAGGGACAAACGGGGCTTTCGGTGGCCTTCGATCTCCCCACACAAATCGGCTACGATGCAGATGACCCCATCGCGCAAGGCGAAGTGGGCAAAGTGGGTGTTTCCATCTCCTCCATTCGAGACATGGAGCGGCTATTCTACCAGATTCCCCTCGACAAAGTCTCCACTTCGATGACAATCAACGCGCCCGCGGGCGTTTTGCTCGCCATGTACATCGCCGTGGCAAAGCGCCAGGGCGCGGACATGCGCCAACTGCGCGGCACCATCCAAAACGACATCCTGAAAGAATACGTGGCGCGCGGCACATATATCTTCCCCCCTGCCCCGTCCATGCGCCTCATCACCGACATCTTCCAATTCTGCTCGAAAGAAGTACCGTATTGGAACACCATCTCGATCAGCGGCTATCACATCCGCGAAGCAGGCTCCACCGCTGTGCAGGAAGTCGCGTTCACGCTGGCAAATGGAATTGCTTATGTTGAGGCTGCCTTGAAGGCTGGACTCGATATTGATTCTTTTGCAGGTCAGCTTTCGTTCTTCTTCAACGCGCATAACAATCTGCTCGAAGAAGTTGCCAAGTTCCGCGCCGCGCGCCGCATGTGGGCAAGAATCATGCGCGAACGCTTCGGCGCGAAGAAACCATCATCTTGGCAATTGCGCTTCCACACGCAGACTGCTGGCTCCACGCTGACGGCGCAACAGCCCGAAAACAACGTGGTACGCGTCACTCTGCAAGCGCTCTCCGCCGTCCTCGGCGGGACTCAGTCTCTGCACACCAACAGCATGGACGAGGCCCTCTGGCTCCCCACCGAAAAATCGGTCCGCGTAGCGTTGCGCACCCAACAAGTTATCGCCTACGAATCAGGCGTGGCGGACTCGATTGATCCGCTGGCAGGTTCATACCTGATCGAAAGTCTCACCGACGAGATCGAGAAGCAGGCCACAGAATACATCCGTCAAATTGACGAGATGGGCGGCGCGCTCAAATCCATTGAACGCGGCTTCATGCAGAACGAGATCCAAAATGCCGCGTATGCCGCGCAACAGGCCATCGAAAAGAAGGAACAGATCGTGGTGGGCGTCAACCAATTCCAAGTGAAGGAAGAGATCGCACTGGAGCGCCTGAAAGTTGACCCGTCCATTGAGCTGGGACAGCGCGAGAGGTTGAGGGAGTTAAGAGAGAACAGGGATCAGGAGATGGTAGATCGGTATCTTGGTAAATTGGCAGAAGCCGCCAAGGGCACGGATAATCTGATGCCGCTCTTTATCGAATGCGTGGAACACGACATCACGCTGGGAGAGGTCTGCAACACGCTGAGGGGCGTGTGGGGTGAGTACGTGGCGGAGGGGTTTTAGAGGCCCCTCCGCCTGCTGACGCAGGCACCTCCCCCAAATGCGAAAGGATTAATCCCCATGTCAACAGTAAAACTCCTGTCACATTTGGACATTCCAGGTGAGAATAACAAAAATCACCGTTTCCAAGTCTGATTTCTCCATCCAATGTCATCCTATACCCATCCTATACTCTTCCTATCTCCCCCCAAATGCCAGTCAAAATAAGACAGCCGCCCTCGGATGGCTGTCTTTTCATTATTCAGCGCGGGCTTGCCCAAACCCACTGACGCGCCAGTGATTTTCATCATCTTGTGGAGAGAAAATAACGGCATATAATCTTCCCTGCAACAAGGAGATTTCACATGGCAAAACTAGACACAATGGTAAAGGATTTCCTTTCCCAGAAGAAGATCGCCGTCGTCGGCGTATCAGACAAGCGCGAGACGGGCTGCAACCTGAACTACAAAAAGTTCAAGGATAACGGCTACCAGGTCTTCGCGGTCAACCCTCGCATTTCTACCTATGAAGGGGACGCGTGCTACCCCGACCTGAAATCCATCCCCGAAAAAGTGGACGCGGTCTTCATCCTCGCCAGCCCCAAGGTGACGGATCAGATCGTGGATCAGTGCGTGGAGCTCGGCGTCAAACACATCTGGATGCACTGCATGATGGGCACGAAGCCCGGTCTCGCCGCCAGCATGACCAGCGTCTCGCAGGCCGCGGTGGAGAAGGCGCGCGCCAACGGGATCACGGTCATTCCGGGGTCCTGTCCGAGCCAGTTTTTGCAACCCGATTTCGGTCACGCGCTGATGCGAGGCATGTGGAAACTGTTTGGCTTCATGGGAGTCAACTAATGCCAGTCATCAAAGCCATCAATCACGTCGCCGTCGTCGTCTCAGACATGGAAAAATCGCTAGCGTTCTGGCGCGACGCGCTGGGGATTTCTCTGCACGAACTGCGCGATGTCCCCGCCGAAAAATCGCAGGTCGCGTTCCTGCCTCTCGCGGGTGCGGAAGTGGAACTCGTCATGCCCACCAGCGACGACTCGGGCATCGCCAAATATCTCGCCAAGCGCGGACAAGGGATGCACCACCTCTGCCTCGAAGTGGACGACATCGAAGGTATGATGGCGCAACTGAAAGCCAAGAACATCCGCCTCATCAACGAAGAACCGCGCCTCGCCGCGGACGGAAAGAAATACGCCTTCATCCATCCCGAAGCGACGGGCGGCGTGTTGGTGGAGTTGTATCAAATCTAACCCCCACCCTGCCCCATTCGACGAACACGAATGGGGCAGGGTGAACATTGTGCGGGTCGCAAACGATCACTTCCACCTGCAAGCGCTTTTCCCCTTCCCCCAAATCCGCTCTTTGATTTGGGGGAAGGGCCGGGGATGGGGGTCGGGTTCTTCCCCATTCGAAAAACACAGATGGGGGAGGGTGAAAATTGTGCGGGTCGCAAACGATCACTTCCACCTGCAAGCGCTTTTCCCCCTTCCCCCAAATCCGCTCTTTGATTTGGGGGAAGAGCCGGGGATGGGGGTTGTTTTTTACATTCTGTGGTTTAATAGCCCCATGCTCCCCAGCATGGACACCATCCTCCGCAACCAATGCCGCCTCGATCCGAAGCGGCCAATCGTGGTCGCGGTCTCTGGCGGGCCGGATAGTTTGTGTCTGATGGACTTGTTACGGCAGGCGGGCTACCCGATCATCGTCGCTCACTTCAATCATAAACTGCGCGAAAATTCCGACATGGAAGCCACCGCCGTGGAAAACATGGCCGCGCGGCTGGGCATCCCCTCGCTGGTGGAAAGCGCCGACGTGCGCGCCTTCGCCGAAGAGAAAAAACTATCCATCGAAGACGCCGCCCGCACCTTGCGTTACCGCTTCCTGTTCGCGCAGGCGCGTGAGCGCGGCGCGCAGGCCGTGGCCGTCGGTCATACCGCGGACGATCAGGTGGAAACCATCCTCATGCACTTCCTGCGCGGCGCGGGGATGACGGGACTCAAAGGCATGGCCTATCGCACCGTCTTCTCCGTGTTCGACGTGGAGATACCGCTCGTGCGTCCGCTCCTCGATGTCTGGCGCGAGGAGACCGTCGTCTACTGCGCAGGGCAGGGACTTCGCCCGCATTACGATCCCAGCAACGACTCGCTCAACTTCCTCCGCAATCGCATCCGCCATTTGCTCATCCCCAATCTCGAAACCTACAATCCCAAATTCCGCGAGGCCGTTTGGCGCACCGGGCAATCGCTCCAAGCCGACCATGAGATTCTGACTCAATCTGTGGACGCGGCCTGGGCGCGCGCGGTTGTCAACGAATCGGACGGACTCATCACCTTCGACGCGTCCACGCTGACGGAATTCCCGCTCGGACTCACCCGCTATCTGTTTCGCCGCGCCATGGAGCGGATCCAACCGCTGGCCGACATCTCCTACGCCCTGCTCGACAGGGTGACTGCCTTCCTCCAAAACGGGAAGACAGGCGGCTCGCTTCCGCTCATTGGCGGCATCCGCCTGCTGCGCGAAGGCAACCAGGTTTTTGTCGCGGGCGAAAATGCCGTCCTGCCTTTTGAGGCCTGGCCGCAACTCCCCGCCGATGCCGACTCGCTTTTGCTTTCCCTGCCCTCCCGCGTGGATTTACCTGGAGGCTGGCGTTTTTCCTGCGAATCGTGGAACATCCCCGCGTTGGCGCGCGAGCAAATGCAGGATAACGAAGACCCCTTCCAGGTCTGGCTTGACGCCGACACATTGCAAGGCGACCTCACCCTGCGCGTCCGCCGCGAGGGCGATCGGTTCGAGCCGCTCGGCTTGGACGGTCATTCGCAGAAACTGTCCGATTTCTTCACCAACGAAAAGCTCGCCCAACGGGCGCGCGACCGCTGGCCCCTGCTCTGCGCGGGCGACAAGATCGCGTGGATCCCAGGCTACCAGCTCGCGCATCCGTTTCGATTGACAAAAGCCTCCAGGCGGATTTTGTATTTCACGCTCGTTTCCCCCACGAAGAAAAAAGCGGAATAACCTTTCGTCATTGCGAGGGTGATCTTCCCGAAGCAATCTCCTCCACGACGAGGGGATTGCTTCGTCGGGAAAACCGCCCTCCTCGCAATGACGGGTTCAAGTTGTATTACTTCATTTCGCTCAACTGACGCAATTTCATGTTGAGTTCGCGCCACTGGATCTTGGAGACGCCCAGTTTCTGGCGGATGCGGTCGAACTCCATGCCGCCTTTGTAATCGCGGAGGGCACAAGTCCAGCGGCACATATCGAAGGAGAGATGCTTGCCGAGCGCGGCCTCCTCGCCGATGTCTTCGAGCAGATATTCCAGCCGCCGCGGCGACCAGGGGAAGAGTTGGTCGGTGGGGGCATATTGGGCGAGGTATTCCTTGTAGGCGGTCACCCACTCCTCGGTCAGGAGCAGTTTGCGTTCTTTGTAACGATTCGACGGGCTGGCATAGCGGACAAAGACCAGCGGCCCTCCCTGCGAGTCGAGGTCAATGTGATTGAGGTGGATGCCGAGGCACTCGCTCTTCTTGATGCCCGTATTAAGCAACAGCGAGAGTAACGCGTAAGAGCGCGCGTCCGGCTTGGGTCCGCGGCGGTGGCGGTCGGCGGCCTCCAGCGCGGCCTGCATCTCGTCCTCCGTCAGAACTTGCGGAAGCGGACTGATGGCCGAGCGTTGCGCGACCTTTTCGGCAGGGTCGAGGGTCAGCGTGCCGTATTGATGGAGCCAGCGGAACAGCGATTTGACCGAGGTGATGCGCCGCGCCAGCGTCTTGGGGCTGCACGGGACGTCGCGCTCCTTCTCCATCCATTTGAAGAAGCGGTTGAGGTCGGCGGTGGTGACCGCGCCGATCTGACGGTCGGGCGGGAGGAAGCCAGCCAGCAGGTTCACGTCGGAGAGAAAGGCTTTGACGGTGTTGGGCGAGCGACCCTGGTCGTAGAGATAAAGTTCCCAGGCCTTGATGGCCGTGCCGAGCGGCGCTTGCGGGGTGAGGTGGGCAGAAGTATTTGAAGGGGACATTTCGCCTCCTTTCGAGATAGCGTGTAATCTTTGCGTATAGTTTAGTAGGAGAATGGGAAGATGTCAACTAGCGATTTGCCCACCAATCCCGAAGTTCATTCACTAACTAGAGTATACAATCGCAAATTAAAGCATCGTTCAACGCCTTAGCATAGGAACACTTACAATGTGCACCATTCCCAATCCCGTTTCGTTCAAAGCGTTATTCTCATCAATCAAGTAATCCACCATGTCTGTATTCACAGCAGAATAATCTTCCATTACATCTACGCCACCAAGCATTAATGAAATCACATATGTCCCGCCAACCTCCAGATCTTCGACCAACATTTCTGGGCTGACATCAGTCGCAAATCGCGGTGTAGTGTTATTCACTGCATTGGGATCGTTTGGAAGCGAACTCCCCCCATAGGCGTTCTCTGATACCCATCCATTCACGTATCCCAGTACTGTCTTAAATAAGATTTTCTCGCCATTTTGGTCATTGCCCACCCAAAACACTGCAACGGGCAAAATATGTTTTTCTCCCTCATGTTCGATTTCTACCGATCCATCATATCCCATCAATTCCCCTGCAATTTTGATCTCAGTCATACCTTTATAAGTAGATTGACTATTCTCCACAATTCCCAACTCAATCCTCTGCTCTCCCCATCGCCAGAATGGTGCTACGACCCACTTCCCTTCCTCGTTTTTTATAAACACAGTCCTGTCATCATCCCCCACCATTCGCTGGCCGTATTGATCCGCTACCAAACTTAGTTCCACGTCCAACCCAAGTTTTTCATTCACTACCCGATACGCGCCATTTTCGGCCCGCATAAACTGATAAGTACCCATACTCGCATCGGCAACCTGCGGGGCTTTACCTTTCATTTCATTCCTAATCACACTTTCCACGGTCGCCGCTTCAGGAGTGGGGGAAGGTGTTGGAGCGTCAGGCGTTAAAGTGGCTGTGGCGGTCGCGGGCAAGACTTCCGAAGTCTCGGAGACTTCGGAAGTCTGTGTTGCTGGCGTTGGCGCGCAAGCAGAAAGGATGATGGCGAGAACAAGGACGAAGGTGAATTTCCGCGACATGATGTCTCCTTGTGGGTGAGGGTGGGCTGGTCAGCAGTTTACGATGGAGTGGGGGGAAAAGTCAACAGCGGGGATTCCATCTGCAAACCAGAATGAATCTGTTGTAAAATTGCCGCAGAGGTTCAAATGGAAGAAAACAAGCTTCTTAAACGAATTGTGATAAATCCGCAAATCTTTAATGGCAAGCCCATCATCCGCGGGCGTCGGATTGCGGTGGAACACATCCTTGGGATGCTGGCCGCGGGCGATACCGCTGAAACTATTCTCAGCGGATATCCGTTCCTGGAACCTGAAGATATTCGCGCCTGTCTCGTCTATGCCAGTTTGTTGGTTGCCCACGAGCGCGTGGAATTACTGGAAGTGGGAACCGCGGCGTGAAAGTTTTGCTGGATACCTGTGTTTGGGGCGGGACATTGCGGACATTAGAAGCCGCAGATCATGATGTCGTTTGGACGGGAAATTGGGACAAAGATCCCGGTGATGAGGAAATCCTATCCATTGCGCATCGCGAGGGACGTGTTCTGGTCACACTCGACAAGGATTTCGGCGAACTGGCAATTTTGTTCAGACAGCCACATTCAGGCATCATTCGCCTGGTCAGCCTGTCTTCGCAGGAACAAGGCGAGGTTTGTCTCAAAGTCCTTGCCCGCTATGAGACCAACCTAAACAATGGCGCACTGATCACAGCAGAACGAGATCGGGTTAGAGTGCGAGAGTAACGGGGGGAAACCTACGGCGACAACGACTCCGGCTGAAAACACGGCTGATAGTCATATCCCAAGATCAGCCGATACTGGACGGGACTGTTTGGGGTGGGAATGGACACCAGTTGGCTCGGATAAAACCCCATTACATTTAACAACATGGCATTGCGATTGTAGTCAGGCGTGACGGACAGATCCACGAGGATGGAGGTGGCGTAGTCGCGCCTGTCCGCGGGTTTGATGTTAGTAACGAAGCCCGCGTAGTTGAGACGCGAGGCCGCCAGCGCGTCCCAGCCATCGGTGGCGGTTCCGTTCATTACTTCGACGGTGATGGTCTCGTTCACGGCCGCGACGGGCGAGGCGGTCAGCGCGGTGGTGACGAGTCCCTGCAGGGCGGCCTGATCGGGCAGAAGCACGTACGCGCCGCCGGGCGTAATCCACGAGCTGACGATGGGCGGGCGGATGTAGTAACTGCGGATGTCCGCGTTGCCGAAGCCTGGCGCGAGCGAGGCCAGTTTGAGGATGTCGCCCAGCCCGAGGTCGGTGGCGACCAGCGTGTTCAGGTCGTTGTAGAGTTGGGGGATTTTCGTCAGCGTATCGCCGCTGAGGGCGCGCGAGTAGATGGCGCGGATCACTTCCTGTTGACGGCGGCCTCGGTCGAAGTCATTGGACTTGGAGCGCGAACGCGCGTACCAGAGCGCCAGGTCCCCGTCCATGTGGACGAGGCCAGGGCCAGTGGTGTAGAGGAACCAGTTGTCTTCGTTTTCAGGGTCGAGTTCGGGCGAGATGAGTCGCCAGTCGGTGTAGGCGCAGGCCACGGGCAGGTCAATCCCACCGAGGGTGTCCACGATGCGGCGGAAGCCGTTAAATTCCACCATGGCGGTGTGGTCGATGTGCAGGCCGAGGTTGTATTCGATGGTGTCTTTCAGCAGTTGCGCGCCGCCGCCCGCGTAGCCTTCCAATTCGCCGTGCATGTAAGCGGTGTTGATGCGTTGCATCTCCCAGCCAGGGATGAACACCCACAAGTCGCGCGGGATCGAGATCAGCGAGACCTGGTCATCCTTCGGGCGCAGGATCGCGATCACCATCGTGTCGGTGCGATACGTGGAACCTGGACGTTTGTCCGAGCCGATCAGCAGGAAGGTAATCACGTCCGCGTATTCGCCGAGGTTCGCGGGCGGCGGGATGGCAGTTGGGTACGGCACGGCCACCGTGGGGGTGGGCAACATCCCCAGCATCTCGGTCGGAAGTTGAAGCGGCGGCAGGCGCGTGGAAAAAGTATCGGATGAAATCGTGGGAAGAGGCGTGGCGAGCGCGGGCTGGAACGGCGTCGGCGTGGCGAGAGAACCTCCCGCGGGCGTGATGATGATGAACGGGAGTCCATGCACCTCGCGCGTGGGCGGAACCGTGGAAGCGGGCGCGCAGGAGGTGAGCAGGATGGCGAGGAGGATAATTAAACGATGACGCATGGAAAAAAGGATGAAGGATGAATTCACCATTCATCCTTTCATAAATTAAGGTGTTGGAGGCGTCGGCGTTTCCGTCGGAGGAGGCGTGTCAGTTGGCGTGGGAGTTTCAGACGGTGTAGGAGTCTCTGTCGGCGTCGCGGAAGGCTCGGTAGTCGCGCTCGGCGTCTCGGTGGAAGCGGGAGGCGGCGCGGTCGTGCTGGTCGGGATGGGCGGAGTCTGCGTCGCAAATTCGATAATGATTGGCGTGGCAGTGGGAATGATCGGCACGTTCGGAACCCACAACCTCTGCCCCGCGAAAATGTTGGTGGAGCCGCGCAGGCAGTTGGCCGTATCCAGTTGCGCTACGGTCACGCCATAACGCAGGCTGATCTGATACAGGTTGTCCCCGGGTTGCACAGTGTATTGAATCCAGCCAAACGGCACAACGCCGCAAGGATAGTAAGTGGCCGTCGGCTGAATCGGCACGGAAATAATGTAGCCAGGCAGGATGCTCGAAACGGTCATGCAGTTTCGGGTCATCAATTCCTGCGCGGTGGTGTGATAGCGCGCCGCCAAACTATCGAGTGTGTCGCCCAATTGAACGACAGTGGACGTCCACCCAGGCGGGGGCGGACAATTGACAGACGGGGCAAGCGTGGACGTGGCGGTGGATGTGGACGTGTGGACGGGCGACTCCGCGCCGAGCGTCGCGGACGGCGTTTCGGTCGGCGCGACGGTTGGGGCAGGTTGCGTTTGCGTGGGCGTGGGAGACGGCGGAGGCACATACCCTTCGGCCAACGCCAGGGAGATTCCCCCGAGGACGATCACCACTGAGAGCAGGGCGAGGACGAGGCCTCCCCCCATCTGCCGCAACCCCTGCATAATTACCTCTCACCCGCTTGCACGATGGGAAGCAGGACGCTGAACGTGGAGCCGACATTCGGCTCGCTCTCCACCCAGATGCGGCCGCGTTGCGCTTCGGTCAACGTCTTGGCAATGGAAAGTCCCACGCCCGTATCGCCCACGCCCTGGATGAGGACGTTTTCGGCGCGATAGAGGCGGGTGAAGACGCGCGGCAAATCGTCGGATGGGATTCCGCCGCCCGTGTCAGTCACCTGGATGAGGACGTAATCTTGGGCATCCTCCTTGCGCGTCTGCACTTTCAAGGTCACGTTGCCTTCATTGGGCGTGGCCGCGCCCGCGTTCTGCAACAGGTGGATGAGAATCTGCGCCAACGCTTCGCGGTCCGCGTGGATGGGCGCCAGCGTGCGCGGCAGGTCGAGCCGCATGGTGATATTCTTCTCGCGCAGTTGACTGCTGGTGTACGACATGGCGTTGTCAATCACCGAGTTGATATCCACCAGTTCGGGCTTCAAATCTGCCAGCCCTGATTCGAGCGTGGTCATTTGGATGAGATCGTCTATCAGGCTTCCGATGCGCTCGGTGGAGGCCTTGATGCGCTCCACGAATTTTCGTTGCAACGCGCCGAGGATGCCCACCGATTCTCCCAGCAACAGGTCGGTGTAGCCCACAATCGAAGACATCGGCTGGCGCAATTCCTGCGAAATGGACGTGACCACTTCGGCCTGCTCGTTGGAGCGTTCCAGTTTGGAGCCTTTTTCCAGTTCGAGAATTTTCATGTTGGCCGCGGCCAGTTGATTTTGCAGGCGCGCCACGTCTTCGAGCGTAATGCGTATTTCCTTTTCAAGTTGGTTCACTTCGTTCGTGCCACGCGGCTTCTTGGCGGCGCGCAACGTGTTGATCTCCTGCTCCAATTCCATCAGACGCGCGTTCGCCGCGGCGATCTCCGCCGAGCGGTCGGGCGCGCTTTCGGTAATGGCGGACGGCGGGATTTTTGCGGCCTCATCCAACTGACGCGTCAGTTTTTCGTTCTCGCTCTTGGCTTGCAAGAGTTGGACGCGCATTTCATCCAGCGTGGACTGCGCCGCCTGTTCCTTTTGTTGCAGGGCGGTCACCTGTTGTCCGCGCTGGACGATGGACACCAGCGAGGCGGCGATGTTCGCCAAAAAGGCCTGATCTTCCGCGCTCCACAAACGATTGGAATACGGCGAGAGCAACATGATGCCGCCGATGGATTCTTTTTCCTTCGTCAGCATCGGCACGCAAATCAAGTTGCCTGGGTTGCCCAAGCCTAGCACATCGCCCAGCCCCTTGATATCCGCCGACGTTCCGCTGGCAGGCAGGCGCAACGGACGTCCGCGCTGGATCGCGCCCGCCAGCATCGGCACGGCGGTCTTGTTCAAACTTCCGCCTTCGAGCGCTTCTTCGCGGATTAAGTCATAACCCGAAACGATCTGCAATTGGTTTTTATTGTCGGTGAGATAAATGAGGAAACACAGGTCAGCCAGCATAGTCTGCGCGATGGCACGGGTGACAGACTGGCTCACCTTGGTGGTGTTCGTCTCCGCGGCGAGATCAAGCAGGGCATGGAAGGTTTTCGGGTCGGTGCTGTAACGCCTGCGCTCGGGGACGGAGGTCTCCTGTCGCACCGACATCGGCTGGCTGGTGGGCGCGGGGAAGCGTTGCGGCAGGGTCAAAAGAATCGGGTACGCCGCCAAATAAGCCCAGCGCACCGCGTTCGGAAAATCGCCCGCTATGCGGTCGCTCCACAAATACAGCATGTGACCCGCAAAAGCCAGCGCCATGAAAACCAAACCGCTCCCCCACGCGCTCGGCCTGCGGATGAGCAAAATCAACGCGCCGATCAACGTGAAGCCCACCGAGGCCACCTGCCACAAACCATCCTGCATGGTGGCGTTGAACGAATCTGCATCCAACGCGGCTTTATCCATCAGCGCAAAACCGATGCACGAAGCCACCACTAAACTCAGCAAAGCCGCCGCTGAGTCTGCCGCGGCGCTGGGTTCGGGGAAAGCCCACAGCCAGATCACCCAGATCAGGCCGATCAAAACAAAGGCGCGATCCAGCGGCGGAAGCCAGACATTTAAATTAAAAATCTGTTGCCATCCCAAACCGCTCACCAGGAACATCAACAGGTTAACGCCGAGCAGAATCCCAAGCCCGATCATCGTCCGCCGCGCTTGAGGAAAGTCGCTCGCGCGCCAAAGGAAGAAGGCGAAATACAGCGATGAAGCGACAAAATAAGCCAGCAGAATGTGATAAATGACATTTCCCTGCGGGCTGGTAATGAAAGAAAGGATTTGCGAAGAACCCATACGCGAGCAATTATACTGCCATTCAAAGGATATAATTATTGCGACATCATGCGCGCCTTCCTATCCCGACTTCTCATCCTGCTTTTCATCATTGGACTCATCCTCGCGCCTGCCTATTTCTCCGCGCTGGCCGAAGTTCAACGCGCCGAATCGGACCTCGCGGCGGGTCGCGCCTTAGACGCGGTCGCGCCGCTCGAACACGCCTCCCTCTTCCTCTTCTGGCGCGCCGACCTGCCCGAACGCGCGGGGCGCGCCGCCTTCGCAAGCCGCGACATGCCCGCCGCGACGCGCATCCTCTCGCAAGCCAAATCCCTCTCCGCCGATGGCTGGCGCGACCTCGGCGCTGCGTATTACGAATTGGGCCGCTACGAAGACTCCGCAAAATCTCTGCAAAGCGGGCTGGAAATTTACGAAGATAGCGCCGCCATCCATCGTCAACTCGCGCTCGCGTTTAACGCGCAGGGCGAATTTGAATCCGAGATGGGCGCGCTGCAAAAGTATCTCGCCCTCGAAGAAAACGAAGCCGCCGCGCGCCACCGATTGGGATTATTACTTTCCATTTACAAACCCGATTCTGCCTACGATGAATTGAACGCCGCAACCCAACTCGACGCCGCCTACGAACCCTCCATGCAGACGATGATCTCGGCGCTCAACCTGGGCGCGATCCAACCCGACGAATCGCGCAGGCTCGTGGCGATCGGCCGCGGGCTGGGACTCGTCAGCGAGTGGCAATTGGCGGGCGAGGCCTTCCAACGCGCGTCCGAGGCAGACGGGGAAAACGCGCAGGCGTGGGCCTGGCTCGGCGAGGCGAGACAGCACCTCGGGCAGGATGGAGGCGAGGAGTTGGCGCGGGCCGTCCGTCTTGATCCGTTCGACGCCAGCATCCGCGCGTTGTATGGTCTCTATTGGAAGCGCATGGACGAACCGCAAAAAGCGCTGGCGCAATTCCAGTGGGCCGCGGCCATCGAACAGGACAACCCCGCCTACCAGGCCGCGCTGGCCGACGCGTTCACCTTCGCGGGCGACCTGCCCTCCGCGCTGACGGCTTACCTACGCGCAATTGAATTCGCGCCCAACGAGGTCACCTACTGGCGATTGCTGGCGGTGTTTAGCGCGCAATATTCCTACCGTGTGACGGAGTTCGGCATCCCCGCCGCGCAAAAAGCGCTGACCTTCGCCCCCGACAAGGCCGCGTCCTACGATCTGCTGGGCTGGACCTATCTCGCCGCCGAACTGCCCGTGACAGCGGAATTGAATCTACGCGCCGCGCTGGAACTGGACGAAAATTACGCGCCCGCGCATTTGCATTTGGGCATCCTTTATCTCGAAACCAATGAAATGGAAAAAGCCCGCGCTTCGCTCTTGCGCGCGCAGGAACTCGACCCCAACGGCGCGCAAGGACAAGCCGCCGCGAAGTTGTTGGAATTGTATTTTCCGTAACTTGATGCCATATAAAAACCTGAGTCTCGTCATTGCGAGGAGGGTGGTCTTCCCGACGAAGCAATCCCCGCCCCACGAGAGGGGATTGCTTCGGGAAGATCACCCTCGCAACACTTGCGCCGCACTGCGTTTGTTGCAGTGCAGGTGTGACGGATGGACGGTAGAGAAATGAAGAATACCGAAGGAATCTCCGAACCATGAAAATTCAAAAACTGATCCTGCCCGCCATCATTCTGCTACTTTCCATTGCTTGCGCCCTGCCGAGCCTGGACGGTATTTCTGGCCCCACAGTGGAGCCGCCGCTCCCTGCCTCTGGCACGGTTTTGTTCGAGGACGATTTCTCGAATGCATCCAGCGGCTTCGATCATTTCTCCTCGGTGGAAGCCGCGATGGATTACGACAACGGCGTCTATCGCTTCGTGCTCAACGGCGCGCCGCTTCATTATTTTTCCACACTCGAAAGGCGCTTCACCGACACCCGCGTCGAAGTGGACACGGCCAAACTGGACGGCCCCGACTCGAACCTGGCGGGTATCGTCTGCCGATACAACAACGTGGGGGGCTTGCCCAGTTTCTATTTCATGGCGATCAGCAGTGACGGCTTTTACGCCATCGGCCTTTCCAACGATCAAGGCACGGTCTTGCTCGGACAGGATCAGATGGCGAACTCGGCCAATATCAACACGGGCGTGAGCATCAACCATCTGCGCGCCGATTGCGTGGGCAGCACGCTCACGTTTTACGTAAACGGCTTCCCCATCGCGCAGGCCTTCGATTCCACGCTCGCGAGCGGCGAGATCGGCCTGCTGGCCGGCGCGGTGGACGAGGGTGGCGTGGATATTATTTTTGATCGGTTCATTGTGATCCAACCGTAAAGTACCGCAAAATTAATTTTGCGGTACTGGAGACCATGCTTGAAAATTTATCTCGACACGATCGGCTGTCGTCTTAACCAAAGCGAAATCGAAACGATGGCGCGGGGCTTCCGCGCGGCGGGACATGAGGTCGTCGCGTCCGCCGAGGGCGCGGATTTGGCGGTGGTCAACACCTGCGCGGTGACATCGGACGCGGCGGCGGATTCGCGGCAGTTGATTCGTCATCTCGCGCGCGCAGGCGTGGGGCAAATTGTCCCGACGGGGTGTTGGGCGACTCTTCAACCAAAAGAAGCAGCAAATCTACCGAATGTTCTAAAAGTTGTAGGCAATAATCACAAGGAGAATCTCGTCGCAGAACTGCTTGACCTTCAACCCTTCGGCGTCTCTCAGGACAAGCCTTCGACTTTTGACCTGCAACCCATTGAGCGTGTTCCTCTGCCTGGGTTGCATCGGCGGACGCGGGCTTTCATAAAGGTTCAAGATGGATGCGACAATGCCTGCACGTTTTGCATCACCACGGTGGCGCGCGGCGAATCGCGCTCGCGTCCGTTGGCGGATGTGATTCAGGATATTCAATTTGCGCTGGCAGGCGGGACGAAGGAGATCGTGCTGACGGGCGTCCATCTCGGCTCGTGGGGACAAGAATGGGAACGCCACCTGCGCGAACTCGTCGGCGCGATTCTCGAACAAACCGACACGCCGCGCCTGAGACTGTCCTCGCTGGAACCCTGGGATTTGGACGAGGGCTTTTTCTCGCTCTGGGAAAATCCCCGCATCATGCCCCACCTGCATCTCCCCCTCCAATCTGGGAGCGAGTCCACGCTTCGGCGGATGGCGCGCAAGACCACGCCCGCCTCGTTCCGCGCGCTGGTCGCGGCCGCGCGGAGGAGCATCCGCGACGTGGCGATCACCACCGACGTCATCGCGGGCTTCCCTGGCGAAACCGACGCCGAGTTCGCCGAGACGCTGGCCTTTGTCCGCGAGATGGAGTTCGCGGGCGGGCACGTGTTCACGTATTCGCCGCGTCCAGGCACGGGGGCCGCGAAGATGAAGGGGCAGACCCGGCCCGAGGTCCGAAAGAAGCGAAATGCGGTTTTGCGGGAGGCGCTGGAAGAGTCGTCCAAATCTTATCGGCAGAGATTCGTCGGGCGGAGGATGTCGGTATTGTGGGAATCGGTCAGCGAGTTGGACGAGTGGGGCTGGCAAATGGAGGGCTGGGCGGAGAATTATCTGCGGGTGCGCGCCGCGGCTTCGTCACCTCGTTGGAACGAAATTGACGAGGTGGAGTTGGTTGAATCGGGCAGGGAGGGAATGAAGGGGGTAATTGGTAATTGGTAATTGCGCGGTGCGAGGGCAGGTGTGACGGATAAAAAGGGCTTACGCAACACGTAACACGCAACACGAAATAAGGATAAGTGTCACTTTTATGGACGGGAGAGAGAATGTATAATATTCGTACAATATTTCACGAAAACCGACAAGGAGCAAACCATGACCGCTCAGATCATTGATGGAACCGCCATCGCGCAAAAAGTGCGCAACGAAGTGAAGGATAAGGTCGCGGCGCGCATTGCCGCGGGAAAATCGCAGCCCGCGCTGGCCACCGTGCTGGTAGGCGAACGCATTGACTCGGCCACCTACGTGAGCATGAAACAGAAGGCCTGCGCCGAACTCGGCATGACCTCGTACCACAAGCCGCTTCCCGCCGATATTTCGCAGGAGGATTTGGAGAAACTCATCAAAGAGTTGAACGCCGATCCGAAGGTGAATGGCATTCTCGTGCAGTTGCCGCTCCCCTCTCACTTAGATGAAGAGCGCGTTCTTCAACTCATCAGCATCGAGAAGGATGTGGACGGTTTCTCGCCGATCAATCTGGGCCGCCTGGCGCAAAAAGGCCGCGAGCCGCTCTTTGTGCCTTGCACGCCATACGGATGCATCTATTTGTTGAAGGAAGCGGGCGTGACGATCAAGGGCGCAAACGCGGTGGTGCTGGGCCGCTCGAACATCGTGGGCATGCCTGCCGCGTTGTTGCTGGTGAAAGAAGACGCCACTGTGACGGTCGTCCATTCACGCACGAAGGATATCCCCGCCGTCATGAAAAATGCGGACATCATCATCGCGGCCATCGGTCGCGCCGAAATGGTGCGCGGCGATTGGATCAAGCCCGGCGCGGCGGTCATTGACGTGGGCATCAACGGCGTTCCGAAACTCGGCCCCGATGGTCAGCAGATGATCAGCCCGAAGACTGGCAAGCCGATGCAGAGACTCGTCGGTGACGTGAACTATGAAGAAGCCAAGGAAGTGGCGGGCTTCATCACCCCCGTCCCTGGCGGCGTCGGCCCGATGACGATCGCGATGTTGATGGCGAATACATTGCGGGCGGCGGAAATTCAAGATAAGTAGTCAGAGAGCGCCCACAGGGGGCTGCGCCGAGAACAGAGAGTAGTTATCAGTCCCGTCGCGAGGCGGGACTGATTTGAATAAACTGGCTTATAATTATTTTGCAACCTTGGATAAAGAAAGATATTCACTTAATTTCATCAAAAGCCAACATATACAAACAAACGCCAACGAGGTCTTTTGATAATGAGGTTTATCGTCGTCATGACGGCATGTTCAGACAATAACAAGGATTGTATATGCTAAGGTCCCGCCTCACCGCCACTAACGCTAAATTCAAATTTGCGATTATTGTTTCGAGCATTATTATCATTGCTTACTTGGCAATTAATATTTTTGTCATTGGCGGAGATCAATTTGTATATACATTAAATAATTTTATGACCATTCCACTAGCAATCGTAACAACATTGTTTGCTTTTTCGCTTTGGAAATTGGTCAGCGTCGGCACAAGCAGTCGCATCCTATGGGGAAACCTAGTGGTTGGATGGGCCTTTTGGACCACCGCCGAAATCTTATGGGTAGTTTACGGTTATTTGTTTCAAGAGGTTCCTTATCCCTCCCTTGCCGACTTTTTCTGGCTAGTGGGTTACATACCCATCGGATATGGACTGTATAAGCGCCTGCGTGTTATTCCCCTTCGATTGAATCCCATGCAGAGATGGGGACTTTGGGGAGTTTTAACCGTAACCATTCTGTTTACGTGGATCTTTGTTGTAAACCCAACCATTCAAAGCAACGATACATCAGATATGCTACAAAGCAGTCTGAATATCATTTTCCCCGTGGCAGATCTGCTACTTTTGATGTGGGTCTTGCGCCTCTTCTTCATTTTTACCGGCGGCGATCAAGGTGTGGGGTGGATCCTTATCACCATCGGTTTTCTGGCGCATTCGCTTTCAAATTTGATTTTTTCATACGCAGTGCTATTTGACTTGTATTACCCTGATTTGAAAGTGAATCTATTTAGCGGAACTCTGGTGGACGCGCCCTATAATATCTCGTATCTATTTTGGCTTGTGGGCTTATATGCCCTACGTTTAACGTGGCCACAGTACCGTCCGTTCGAAACTATTCTTCAGCCCAAACCAATCCCTAACACCAGCATCCTGGTTTTTCTTGGAGGAGATGATAAAGTCATCGAAACCAGCAATAATTTCAGCGTCGTTTTTGGGGTAAACGATATTCATGGCAAATCTTTATCAGAACTTCTGCAAATCCCCGAAGG
The DNA here is from genome assembly GCA_016234485.1 of Chloroflexota bacterium. Lineage (GTDB taxonomy): Bacteria > Chloroflexota > Anaerolineae > Anaerolineales > Villigracilaceae > Denitrolinea. The sequence goes on along the minus strand of JACRBL010000029.1, from coordinate 78,869 downwards.
AATCTCCAAATCCATTCTTGAAAGAATACGTAAGGATGGAAAGATTGTGGATTATCCGCTCCAACTGAGCGATAGTTTTGGAGGGGCACAAGGTGTCTACATTATCGGCTCAGTTCTTAATCCAAGCGGAGAGTATAGAGGGTGCGCATTGTTGTTTCGCATTCTTTTTGAACAGGATTACTCACTGGATCAATCCCTATCCGACTATCAAAAATCAATGATTAGCCACCTGCACACGTTATGTGGCTCCTATGAACATGCCAATATCAGAAAGTTGCTTATGGATTATTATCTGGTCTATTTGAAGCGTTTGTACAACATTTCCTTCCAATCCGGCGGCGCGCAGGTCAGTTCAGCTTTTCTCGAATATCTGCAACGAACCGCTTTTGAACGAAACTGGCCATTACAATTTTCTCCAAAAGAGCTAATCATGGACGGCGATTACCAACTCTCCATGGTGCGTGAATCATTGCCCGTTTTACTGCAAATGGCAAAAAACCTGGCATGCGAATTAACCGATCCAAAAACAGTTGAAAATGAGATGGAACTTGTCTCTTCCCAATTTTCCGAATCCATTCATCGAAATATTGCGTTCTTTAGCCAATAAAAAAGAGTTCGCTAGGAAATATGGGGCGGTAAAGCCATTTCGGAGGAACAATGAAAAAGTTCATAAAAAGATCAGGCATCGTTCTGACCGCGCTGGCGGCGTTAATCATCGTTCTGTTGATCGTGGTCTACTTCCAGACCGAGGCGCGCCTCACCAAAGTTTACGCGCCGCCAACCGACGCGCTGACCATCCCCGATGACGCAGAGTCCATCGCGAACGGCAAACACATCTTTCAATATCGCGGATGCGAGGCCTGTCACGGCGAGCAGTTGGAGGGGAAGGTTTACCTGGAAGACCCTGCCGTGGGAAAAGTGATCGCGGGCAATTTGACGCGCGGCGAGGGCGGATACGGCGCGTCATTCGCGGACGCGGACTGGGTCGCGGCCATCCGCTACGGTCTCCGCCCCGACGGGACGCCGCTGTTGTTCATGCCGTCCACCGAATTTTATTATCTCAGCGACGACGATCTGGCCGACGTGATCGCGTATATCAAGAGCGTCCCGCCCGTGGATCACATCCAGCCGACGAGCTCCCTCTCGCTGACCGGCCGCGCGATAATGACACTCGTGCCAGCGATCACCTTCGTCCCGGCTGAGTTGATTCCGATGGCTGACCCGCGTCCCGTCGCGCCCGAAGCGGAGGTGACGGCAGAGTATGGCGCGTACCTGTCCATGTCGTGCAAGGTTTGTCACGGGCTGACGATGTCGGGCGGAGTCATCCCTGGCATGCCGTCCGATTGGCCTCCCGCGCCGAACATCACATTCGGCGGCGGCTCCGCGCTCCCCACATGGACGGAGCAGGATTTCATCAACGCGCTGCGAACGGGATTCACACCAAACAAAAAAGAACTCCGCGCCCAATACATGCCGTGGAATTCGTACAAATTCATGAGCGACGATGAGTTGCGCGCGGTTTGGCTTTATCTACAATCGTTGCCGGAGTTGGGGTATGGGAATCGCTAAAACATCCCGTAGATAGCGAGAGGATCAAAAAGTTTTTAACGCAAAGACGCTAAGTTTTTTTCTTTGCGTCCTCGCGCCCTTGCGTTAAAGGTTCCAGGATTTGCAAATCAAAACTTCAAGAAAAAAGTCCCGCAATTGGCGGGACTTTTTTGACTCAAATTTTATTCGTACCGAAATCTCCAAACCCCCACCGCAAAGAACACCGCCGCAAATCCAAGCAAGACTCCCGCTTCTGGCAGAATCTCCACGAGCCCGCGTCCGCGCAGGACAAGATCGAGCAGTCCCTGCATCGCCCACGTGGTCGGTAAAATCTTCACTGCGTTCTGCACTGCGGACGGGAACAGTTCGAGCGGATACCAGCATCCGCCCATCAGCGCGAACACCATGCCGAACATGATGCTCAGCCCGCCGGCTTGTCCCTCGGTTTTCACGAACGTCCCCATCGTTGTGCCAAACGCGGCGGCGGCCAGCGCGGCGGCGGTCAGGATGACGAACAGCGCCAGCGGCTCGTTACCCCACTGCAATTTCATCACGAAGATTCCGAACAACACGAGCAACGCCATCTGCACAAGCGCCATCAACACCTGGCCGAGAATCGTACCAAGCAGATACGTGGCCTTCGACGTGGGCGTGGTAAGCACGCGGCGCAGAGTCCCTTGCTGGCGTTCGTAGGCGAACATGGCCGAGATGCCGAAGAGCGGGATGAAGACCCACGTGATGAGTTGACCCGCCGACGAGTTCGCCCTCGGGTCATACTCGATTTGGTCGGGGGTCGCGGCTTCGACGGCTTTCACACGCTCGGGCGTTTCCTTCTGAATATCCTGCGCGAGTTTCAGCGCGTCATCGAAATAGGCCTGTCGCTCCGCATCGGATGCGAAGACCTGCTTCGCCTCGCGTTGACTGACCGCGTTCTGCGCCGCGCCGACGGAACTGGATACGCGTCGGATGGCCGTCCCCACGGCGCGCTCGACCACGGTGGCGTTGATGTTGTTGGGCTGTTTCATCAATTCCACTTCCGCCGAACCCGCCTGCAAAGACTCCGCGTCCACGCCCGCGGGGATGATGAAGACGGTGGACGCGCGGCGCTCGTCAAATTCCTTCAACGCGTCGGCGCGTTCCATCAACACCGGGCGGACGGCGGTGGAGCGTTCCAATTCTTCGAAGATTTGTCCCGAGATGGCGGTCTGCGCTTCATCCACAATCAGCACACGGATGCGCGGGTCTTCGTCCCCGCTGGGAGTCCCGCCCGCGAGCAAGAAGGTGAAAACCACGGGCAGGATGATGAAGAACAGCAACTCCGACGCGCCCGAGAATCGCAGGATGACATCTTTTTTGATGATGGAAAGGATTTTTTTCATAGTTTCTTCCTAAACACAAAGGACACGAAGTACACAAAGGGGGGGAAGACTCTAAACCTTAAGTTATTCCTTCGTGACCTTTGTGTCCTATGTGTTTGAAAAAGAGTTTCTCACTTCTGCACCAAATTCTTCTTTCCAAAAATCAGCGCCGAGACGACGAATAAGGTCGCGCCCATGATTAACAAGGCGATGATCGGCTCGGTCAATTGCGCCAAACCGCCACCCAGGGCGAGCGTGGTGAAACCGTCCAGCGCCCAGGCGTTCGGCGTGATCTTGCTGACAAATTGAATGGACGGCGGCATCACTTCGAGATTGATGAAACTCCCGCCCAACACGCCAAAGATGAGCATGATCGCCGTCCCGATGCTCGACACTTGATTCGGATTGCGCGCAAAGGCGGTGATGAGTAAGCCCCATCCCGTCGCGCCGAAGACCGCCGCCAGGATCAGCGCGGTCATGCCGAGCGGGTCGCCCCACTGCACCCCGAAGAACATCGCGCTCGCGAGAATCAAAATCCCAACCTGCGCCACGCCCGTCAGGAAAATGCCAAACACTTTGCCGCCCAAAATTTGCGCGGGGCTTGTGGGCGAAACCAATAATCGTGGCAACGTCCCTTGCGCGCGCTCCGCCAAAATCGAGCGTCCGCCATACGAGACGGTGTACATCAAAAACAGCAACGCCATGCCAGGCGCCATGTATGCCAGCACGTCAAACTCCGTGGCCTGCGCGCCCTCGTCGTTGGTCTTCAATTTCAGAGCGGCAGAGTCCGTCGTTTCCAAATCTTCAAAGAGGGCGCGCCCCTCGCTTTCCACTTGTTGCGGCGTGATGATGCCCGTCATCAACATTTGGAAAACCGACGTCATGCCGCTCATGCGTCCCTCGTCCACGCGGCTGACGAACTCGTCCACGATGGCTTTGATCACGCCCGCGCTGGTGGGGCGCGCGGGGTTGACGTACACCTCAATCGAAACAGGATCCGCCTCGGCCGCGTTCGGGTCGAGCATCGTTCCTGCGGCGGGGATGACGGATTCGGTGAATCCCTCGGGGATGATGACAGCGGCCGCGGCCTCGTCCTCGTCAATTAACTTGCGCGCCGCTTCGGGGTCGGACGAGAGGCTGGGCGCGACCAATTCAGCCAAGTCCTCCGAGTTGAACGCGTCCACGAGCGCGTCGCCCAACTCGGCCTTGTCCAAATTGACGATGATGACGGGAATATCGGAAAGTCCACTGGCGCTCGTTCCGCTGAAGCGCCCCGTGACGAAGCCCATGCCCACCGTGAGCAGGAACGGCGCCAGCAACATGAACACCAGCGCGGCGCGGTCACGGAAGACGAGGCGGAGGTCTTTGAGGCCGATGAGGAAGGTTTTAAGCATGGTGATACTCGTTTATCGATAATTCGATATTTGTTTTTCGATACTCGATATTCGGTATTCGGGCGTCGAGTATCGAATTATCGAATATCGTCAGTCACGCAAGGCGCGCCCCGTTAAGTGAAGAAACACCGCTTCGAGATTCGGCTCGCGGATGTCAATGGAGTGAATCTTGATGCCGCGCTCGTTGGCCTTGGTGACGACTGCCGCCAGCACATCCTCCGCTTCGTGCGCGATGACCGAGACTTCGTGGTCGGTGGCGATGGCTTCCAGCACGTCCTTCACGCCGTCGAGGGACTTTGCCAGCGCTTCGGGGTCGTCGTTTTCGCCGAGGTGCAGGATCAGCGTCTCGGTCTGGCCGACCTGACGGGTGAGTTCCTGTTGCGTGCCGAGCGCGATCAACTCGCCATGGTCAATAATGCCGACGCGGTCCGAGAGTTCCTGCGCTTCTTCCATATAATGAGTCGTGTAAAGCACGGTCATGCCTTTTTTGTTGAGGTCCTTCACCGTGTCGAGGATGGCGCGGCGCGATTGCGGGTCTATGCCGACGGTGGGTTCGTCCATGAAGAGGACGCGCGGTTTGTGGAGCAGACCCACCCCGATGTTGACGCGGCGCTTCATCCCGCCCGAATAGGTCTTGACGCGGTTCTTGGCCTTGTCGGTCAGGCCGATCTGTTCGAGCACTTCGTCCACGCGGGATGCGAGGGCTTTGCCGCTCAGCCCGTACATCTGCCCCCAGAAGAGCAGGTTCTCGCGGGCGGTCAGGTCTTCGTAGAGGGCGATGTCCTGTGGCACCACGCCGATGACGCCGCGCACTGCCATCGGGTCACGCGTGACCGAATGGCCCGTGATGGTCGCATCGCCTGCGGTGGGCGCGTAGAGAGTCGAGAGCATGGAAATTGTCGTGGTCTTGCCAGCGCCGTTGGGTCCGAGCAGGCTGAAGATCTCCCCCTCTTGAATGTCAAAGGTCACGCCTTTGACAGCGGCGAAATCGCCATAATTTTTCTTGAGTTCTTTAACTTCGAGAATGGGTGGCATGGGATTCTCCTGAGTGGCTGTTTAATTCTACGCCGAATCCCACTTTTGGTTGTAGTGAGTTTGAAAAATGGTTGATTGTGACGATGCGCGAATTCCCTCATTTGAAAAATTGGAATCATTCCACTCTCATTTCAAAGCGCTTTTTGCAGAACAACTGTAAATATTGATCCCTGGTTGGGGACGCTGGAGACCTCGATCCTTCCGCCCAGTTCTTCGAGGATGTTTTTGACGATGTACAAACCTATGCCGCTGCCAGGGATCTCGGCAATGGTCACATTCGAGGCGCGGTAAAAACGGTCGAAGAGGTGCGGGATGGCGTTGGCAGGAATGCCAAGCCCCTGATCAATGATGTTGACGCTCACGTTCTGGGCGGTTTCATCAACGTCGAGAATCACGGATCGTCCTTCGGGAGAAAATTTAATGGCGTTGTTGAGCAGGTTGATAAATACCTGTTCGAGGGCGCTCTTGTCGCCGAGGACGTTCGGTCTACCGATCGGTCGGTTAAATTGGACCTTGACCTTTTTCTTGTGAGCAATGGGCATCACAGCCTGCGCCGATTCAGCGAGAACGGTTGAGAGGTCGAGCGGGACGCGTTCGAGCGTCATCATGCCGCTTTCCAATCGTCCCGCGATCAGCAGACGGTCTATCAAAATCTTCTGCCGATTCAACTCGCTCTGCAGGGTGCGCCAGTATTCGCTCATTTCCTCGGCGCTCCCGCCTTCCTGAATCAACTCGGTCATCAGAATGGCGGATGTAAGCGGCGTGCGCAGTTCGTGAGAGGCACGATTGATGAAGTCGGATTTCATCTGTTCCAACTGCGCCTGTTCCGTGACATCGCGTATCATGAGGAGCGCTTCGCGGTTGTCATTGATGGGGTAAAGCCGCGATTCATATTCATTCGGATTGAAAGGAAGGAAAAATCGGCAGGCAGGAGTCGCGGCGTCAAACTCCGCGCCTACGCGTTCGCCGATGACCTGCCTGGCAATATCCTCAGGCCAGATCTCGGATAGCCTTTTCCCCGCGATCATATCGCGGTGAATAAATAAGGGATGGTTTGGATTGGCCAGGTAATCGAGGATCGTGCCATGCGCGTCGATACGGATCAAGAGGTCGGGCAGCGCCGATAACATGACGCGGTTACGCGCTTCACTAACGCGCAACGCTTCTTCATAAACATTCCGCTGCAGGGCCGCGCCAATGAGGTTCGCTGATGCGGTCATGGCCTGAAGTTCCGCCTCCGACCACGTCACCTGCTCCGCGTTTTCCAACAAGACCAGGTACTTCGGAACTCCTCCAGCCACGCTGATCGGAACGCCCATGAAGACCAAGCCCTGTTCGGCGCCTTCAAAATACCCTCCTTTTTTGTTCACGATCATCGTGGCGTGTGCGGAAAACCATAGCGAAGGGTCGAGTCCCTGGCGGTTTTTTTGAAGCCATTGATATTCAATGGAAATGGATGGCGAAGAGGAAAATACATCCAAATTAATGATAGCGCAGAAGAAAGACCCCATGACACGGCCCAGCAATTGCAAAAATTCGGGAATCCCCATTTCAATATTGGAGGAGGCAAGCAAGCGGGCCGTGGCATCGCTGATCAAGGAAAGAATGATGGCCTGGCGCTTCAACTTTTGTTCGGCGTTTTTTCGCTCGGAAATATCGCGCGCAACCGATTGGATGTAGACCGGGCTGTTTCTTTCGTCATAAACGATTGACGCGCTGATCTCCACGGGTAACGTGGAACCGTCCTTCCTCCGCAGGATGCGCTCATACAGGTTAGACCCCTCGCCAAGGATGGAGGCGTGGGTCAGGTCTTCATCGAGAGACATGACGGCGCTGACGGGCATTCCAACCAGTTCGCTCTCATCATATCCCAACAATCTCGAGGCCTGGGAGTTGGCGGCAAGATAGCGAAGGTCAAATCCAATAATAAACACGCACTCGGAGGTCTGATCAAAAAGGGTGCGATAATTCAGGTCTTTCCCCAACCAAGCGCCAGCCTCCTTCACGGGAGTGCGACGGTTAAAATCATATTTCGATAAAGGGATCGTTTTCTCATCCATAAACAGCTTCATCTGACCGAAGGCCTGGAAGAATGGCGCGAACCAGGCACCCTTGGGCGCAATCAAGAATTTGCACGCTTCCGCCCAGGCCCTTGAGCACCTCACGAGCGATCGTCAATCCCACGCCAAGCCCTTCATGTTGCCGCGTATCTCCCTGGCTGACCTGATAGAAGCGCTCAAAAACCTTTTCGCGCAACTCGACTGGAATGCCAGGGCCTGCGTCTTGAACTTCGATCGCGGCGCCGCTATTTTGCAGGGGCTGGACGCGCACTGAAACAACGCCGCCCGAAGGGCTGAATTTAAACGCGTTATCCGCAAGATGCAAGATGGCATGAACAAATTCCCTGCGCGGGGCGAAAAACTGAGCCTGCTCGGGACCCTCCAGATTGAGAATAAGATTCTTTTCCGTATAGCGTTCCATCCTTGCGCGAATGGGATCATAGACGTTCGTGCGCAAATCCACCGACTGACGAATCCGATTCAAATTCCCCTGATCGATGTTGCTCATCAAAATCAGGTCGGTGACCAAAGACTCCAATCTGTCTGCATTGGAAAGCGCAATGCGAATGATCCTGCTCTGCTCCTCAGGATTTTCGAAGCGGCGATTGGCCGCCATCTCGAGCGGAAGCAGGATATTCGTCAGCGGGGTGCGCAGTTCATGGTGAAAGTTTTGGAGGATCTCCTGCTTGAGTTTCTCCATATCTTTACGGGCGATCTCCTTCATATCCTCCGCCACCCGCTCGCGTTCCAATTGAACGCGCCGCAGAACCGCTTCAATACGGGCAAAAAGTTCCTCGGTCTCGAAGGGTTTGGTTATGTAATCATCCGCGCCGTTTTTTAGCCCAACAATGCGGTCTTGCACGCCCGAACGGGCGGTGAGAAAAATAAAGGGAATGGAAGCAAACCTGGCATCGGCGCTCAGAATTTTCCTGAGTTCAAAACCGTTGGGAGGCGGCATCATAACATCCGACAGTACAAGGTCAGGGACCACAACGCGAATCTTTTCCAGGGCATCGCGGCCATCCACGGCTGTCACAACGTTGTATCCATGGCGCCTGATTTTAGAAGCCAGCCCCAGAAGCAAGGCGGGTTCGTCATCAATGATCAGGATCGTGGAGGAATCGGCCATTTCAGAGTTCTCCCTGTTAGAAATTGGGCGTTCGCAAAGTTTGCGTCGTCCCTGTCGACCTGACAACAATACGAGGGTTGTTATTGACGAACATCAGAAAAATATTAGCCAGCGAGATCAAGTCGCCTGAATTCAATACACAGCGATCGATCTTTTTCCCATTTACGAATGTGCCGCTGGTGGATTGTTTATCGTAAAGCACGTAATTGGAATTTTCAAAAACAATTTCCGCATGGAAGCGCGATACAAAATCCTCGTGAAAGGCAATGTCGTTTTCCAATTGGCGCCCCAACGTGGTGACTTCCTTGACGATGGGGATCATCTGCCGATTAACAAGAAGGAATACGCCTTTTTCCTGCATGACATCCTCGTGGGTTTCTGTGTACTTTCCATAAAAATATCATAGCGATAATTATAGGAGAAAACATATAGGTTTTCCCTATAAAAAGGGCTGGAAATTTAACAATTTTGTAATAAACATTCCAACTTACTACAATGCAATGAAAATCAGTTAAGGTACAATCCGTTTTATTCTTGGCGTCTAGCCAGAACAAGGAGAGAAGAAATGACTGCGATAAAAGTGACAGACGGCCAGGTGGTCTCGATGCAATACACCTTGCGCGTGGACGGCAAAGTGGTGGACTCATCCGAAGGCGGCGATCCGCTGGAATATTTGCACGGCGCGGCGAACATCATCCCAGGTTTGGAGCGCGAGATGGACGGGATGGCGGTGGGTGAAAGCAAGACGGTCATCGTTTCCGCCGCGGACGGTTACGGAGAAGTGAACGAAGAAGCCTTTATCGAAGCCCCCGTCAGCGAGTTCCCCAAAGACATGCCGCTCAAGCCCGGCGTGGAAATGGAATTGACCGGTCCCGACGGCGAACCCATGTACGCCCGCATCGAAAGCGTGGAAGGCGAGACGGTGACGTTGAATATGAATCATCCGTTGGCGGGCGCGGAGTTGCATTTCGACGTGAAGGTGGTGGGGATGCGCAACGCGACCGACGAAGAGATGGATCACGGTCACGCGCATGGGGCGCATCATCATTAACAGTTACGCAAATTGGCTCTTCGGTTGCGCTCAGGACAAGCAATTGTCGCTACAAAAAAAAACAGGCTTGAACAAGCCTGTTTTTTTGTCTCCTCTGCCGCCCCGCATGGTAGGGTAGCGGGGGGCCGAAAAGACTAAGCTAGTGCAAACTGCTGCAAATTGACCGCCACCAGCGGCAATGCCTCGTCCACAAATTTTTCGAGGATGGGGCGTTTTTTGCTGTGACTGTAATAGGAGGCCAGTCCATAGATCGCCCAGGTCGCCACTGTGGCTGGAATCTCCGTCGAAATGGGGGACTTGACCTGCTTGAGCCATACGCTCAGCAGGTCATAGATCTGTGTCTTGATCTGGCTCTCGACCAGCGACTCGAATTGCTGGTGCGGCTGGGCGCATCCATGATGCAGGTGGGAAAGAAATTCACAAACGGCGATGATCAGGTTTCGTAAATTATCGGGGGTGTAGTGGCAGGCGTTCAGTGTCCGCTTTTCGATTTCCTGCATGAACATCTGGCGGATCGAATAGTCTAGTAGCGCATATTTATCCTGAAAGTGCGCGTAAAACGTGGCGCGGTTGACCTGCGCATTGTCGGTCACATCCTGCACGGAGATCGTCTCGAAATTTTTCTCTGCGAGGAGATTCTCGAAGGATTGCAGGATCAGGCCGCGGGTCCGTTTGACGCGGGGGTCGAGTTTTTCTTCAGTGGGCAACATTTTCGCTCCAGTGTTGCTTAGTCAACAGACCGGTTATTTTGTCGGTTGACATATGGCGGTTGAATTGGTAAATTAACAACATCTGTTGAATAAGCAACGTGTGTATAAAAGATACCACGCTGTCAAAAAAATGTCAATCCAAAGGAGATATAAAATGGAAATTGTTTTTCTCATCGGACGCATCATCGTCGGCCTGTACTGGTTTTACAATGCGTTCAACCATTTCACCCAGTCCAAGGCTCTGGTGCCATACGCCAAAATGAAGGGCGTGCCTCTCGCTGAAGTTGCCGTGTTTGGAACAGGCGCGCTTTTGTTGGCCGGCGGTTTGAGCATTCTGACCGGCTTCTACCCCAGCGTTGCAGTTGTGGCGCTCGTACTTTTCCTTGGGCCTGTCTCTTTCAAGATGCATAACTTTTGGGCAATTGAAGACCCGATGATGAAGATGAACGAGATGGTCGCGTTCACCAAGAACATGGGCCTCTTGGGATACACCCTAATTCTGGTGGCGATCCCCCAGCCCTGGCCTTTCAGCCTCGGTTTTTAGTTTCGGGCTTTGTAAGTTCAGGCGTCATACTTGGACGGTTGCAACAACTTGCCAAAAACCAGGGTTCTTCAAGAACCCTGGTTTTTAATTACCTCCTCTACGATCCTTGCGGCGATTTGTTCGATGATGAAATCAGGAACGCCGTCCAATGCGCTGGATTGCAGGCGCAGGTCAATCGGGTCGTTGACGTAATCCACGACAAGCAGGCGATTCTCCTCCGTCCACGCGATTTCTGTCGAGAAGAGATCGAGGCGGCAAAGACGGGCGATTCGCCGCGTGACATCGCGCAGGGCCGCCAGCCCAAGCCGAGTCTCCGCTTCGGCGCGCAGGGGAGTGTAAACGTGCGTGGTTGTATCCCAGAATGTGATGAATATTTCTTCCAGGCAATAGATGACGCGAAACCAGGCGGGAAGTCCATCCACGATTATCGGCGTGACGTGTTGCTGCAAGAGATATTGCTGTTCTGGAAATTGCAGGCGCGCAGATTGAATCTGTTCCAGCGTGGATATTTCCATCACCACGCCGTCGCCTCCGCCTCCCAGCGCGGGTTTGACGGTGAAAACTTCCCCGAGAAATTGTAAGTCGAGAGAGGGGAGTTCGGGCTGGCCGAGATACGATGAAAGGATGAGAGTCTTTGGGGTTGGGATGCCGTCATTGAGAAAGGCGTGGTGGAGAGCGGCTTTATCGTAGGCGCGGTCGGCGAGTTCGCGCGGGTTGATTCTGCGCGCGCCGAGGGAGCAGGCAATGTTCACGAGGGGCAGGTAGGAGGAGTCCGATTCAGAGGCGCGGTCGAGCAGGGAACGGAAGCCGGCCTCCCGTCGAGAGAGAAGCGAGAGAGACTCGGCCAGGTTGAGCGCGGAGATGTCCAGCAGGGTCAGTCCGCGCGCGGCGCAGGCCGAGTCCAGTATCCGAGCGAAATCGGAATCGTGTTCCCAGTTTCGGGCGAGGCAGAGGTCGTAGAGGCGCACTTAGGGCCAGGGAATAGTGGCGGGCTGGGAGTAGCCTGAGCGAGTGGAGGTGTAAATTTGGCCGTGCGAGGCTTCGACGTGAAGGTGATAGGGTTGCGCGACGCAACTGAAGAGGAATTGGATCATGGTCACGCGCATGGGGCGCATGAGCATGAGTGAGCAGTGATCAGTGAGAAGTAATCAGTGAAGACCCTGAGGGCCTCGAGACCTTTGGGGTCTTCTGCTATATAAGGGTACAATGGCTTGGAATTTTTTACCGTCCGCCCGGAAACATCCATGTTCCAATTAACTGCAATCAGCCTAAGCATCTTTATTGCCACTGCGGTGAACGTCTTTACCGCTTATGTTTCGTGGCAACGCCGTAAAACGAAGGGCGGCATTTATTTTTCGGTCGCCATGATGTGTGTCGCGTTTTGGACATTAGCCGCCGCGCTGGACTATGCCGCGGTTCCCATCCCCCTCAAAGTCTTCTTCGCCAAATTGGAATATTTGGGATACCACCCGGCATTGAGCCTGATGACCGCTTTTTCGTTCATGTACGCGGGCCACGAAGAGCGGCTGAAAGATATACGCGTGCGAGCCCTGCTGACCCTCATCCCCGCCTTCGGCATCCTGCTGGCGTGGACGAATGAATGGCATGGCCTTCTTTGGACTAGCTTCACCCCCATCGAGGGGGGAAACAATGTTGTCCATTTCGAGCATGGCCCCGGCTTCACCTGGATGGCATTGAGCGGCTACCTTCTCATTTTAATGATGGTGGCGAATCTCTTGCAAGTATCCATCACAGGAAGCGCCCTGCTCCGCAGGCAGGCGCGGCTGGTGCTGGCGGCCTTGATGGTTCCTGTGGCAAGTAATTTGCTCTATCTTTTCGACGCGTTCAACGTCCCCGGTGTGGACTGGTCTTCGATCACCTTTTCCTTCGCGGGCGTATTGTTTCTGATTGCGCTATATGGCTCGCGCTTCATGGAGATCATCCCCACCGCGCGCAATACATTGATCGAACAAATGAACGATGGGGTATTGGTGATAGACCAACAAGCGCGGCTGGTGGATTTCAACCCATCTGCACGCTCCATCTGCAAGCTTGGCGACGATGATCTCTGGGAACCGCTGGCAGATACACGGCTTAAGAACTTCTCCGAGATCGTATCCCTGCTCATCGACCCTTCAGGCAAAACAGTGCGCGATATCCGCATTGGCGAAAAAAGTTTCAACATCGAGCGCATTCCCCTCGCAGACGCGCGCGGCGCGGTCTACGGTCAATTGGCAGTGATGCGCGACATCAGCGAACGCGTGGAACAGGAGTCTGCCTTGCGCGCCGCCCAGGAACAATTAACGGAACAACAACGCGCCGTCGCGGTGATCGAGGAGCGCCAGCGGTTGGCGCGCGATCTGCACGATTCGGTCAGCCAATCTCTGCATAGTTTGACTTTATTTTCGGAAACGCTCACTTCCTCGCTCGCAAAACCAAACAAGGAACGGACTTTGCAACTCGCGGAGCGCTTGCACGAGACCGCGCGGCAGGCCCTGAAGGAAGCGCGTCTTATGCTGAACCAGCTTCAACCGTCGGAGTTGGAGGCGGAGGCGGGCCTCGTCCAAGAGATTGAGGCGCGCCTTTCCAGTGTGGAGGAAAGAGCCGGGGTGCGCGCCGCGCTCAAGGTCGAGGGAGATGCGGGGCAATATCCATTGGAATGGCGCGAACATCTATTCCGCATTACCATTGAGGCGTTGAATAATTCGCTCAAACACGCGCAGGCTCGTAATGTGCAAGTAACCCTGCATTATAGCGACTCGGCAGTGGAAATCAACGTGACCGACGATGGGATTGGGTTCGACCGTCAACGCGCCCGCAAAGGCGGCATGGGCATGCGTACCATGCGTGAACGCGCGAACCTGCTCGGCGGAACATTGGAGATCCGCTCTTCGCCGGGCGCTGGCACAAGCGTGGTCGTGCGCGTGGATAAAAAGGAAAGGCCATGAAGCAAATAAAGATAATGATCACAGACGACCACCCCATGATGCGCGAAGCCCTGCGCGCCGCGCTGGAGGAGGAACCCGATCTGATCGTGGTCTGTGAAGCGCAGAACGGATTGGACGCGGTGGCTTTGGCGGAGGAATACGATCCCGATGTGATCCTGATGGATCTGCTGATGCCCGATATGGATGGGCTGGAGGCGATCCGCAACATTATGGCAAAGATGCCGCAGGCGCACATCATGGTGGTGACGAGCATCGAGGATGACGAGGAGGTGATCGCCGCGATTCAGGCGGGGGCCTTGGGATACTTCCCCAAGACCGCGCCGCGCTCGTTCCTGCTTGAGGCGATTCGCAGGGTGGCAGACGGCGTTCCGTACCTGCCTGCGGGCATTGCTCAAAAATTATTCAGCGGATTGCGGAAGATGAAGACCGCCCCGTTGGATCGCCGCGTGGTAGATGAATCCCTGACCGGGCGGCAGGAGGAAATCCTCTCCCTGTTGAGCGAAGGCAAATCGGATGTGGAGATCGGCATAGTCCTGCACCTCTCCGAAGCGACCGTGCGTTCGCACATCCGCAACATCATGCAACGCTTGAACCTGGAGACACGCACGCAAGTCTTGGCGTATGCCAACAAACGCAAACGGACGAGGAGAGCGTAAGCCTGACCTTGGGCCTGGCTTTGAGCAAAAAGGCAGTCGTTTTCATCAGCGACTGTCTTTTTTGTTTAAGTTCTGTTTAAGTTTGGCTTAAACAAATTTGCACAAAAGTTAATCATGGCGCTGATGTCAAATTGGACAATTCTTGGTAACTTTGGCATATGCGGACCTCCCCTGCCACTGTCCTGGTGATTGAAAAACACCCACTCCTGCGCGCGGCCATCGTCAACGCCATTGCGGACGAACCCGACCTGACCATTTGCGCGGTCGCGGCCAATGGACAGGATACGCGGCAGGTTGTGGAGGCCCTGCGCCCGGAAATCATCCTGTTCTCCATCGGCAACCCAGGCCAAGAAGACCTGGAGACGATGCGCGAACTGCATGAACGATCTCCCGATGCCTTCGTCCTGGCGCTCACCAGTAGCGAGGAGGTTGACAAGTCTGTCTTGGAGCATGGCGCGAATGCAACGCTCGCCAAAACAGCCCCGCGCGCGGAATTATTACAAACCCTGCGCGTTATGAAAGCGAACCTGCAACACAACGAAGAGGACGACTTTGATCCGCAAGACGGTGAATAAGGAATTTCTGTTCAGTCGATCGCCAGGCAAAATATAAATTATTTGATCTTTTTTTCTTCAGCCGCTGGCGAGTTGGAAATAAAAAAAACAAATTTGAAAGAAAACCGAGATTCCTAACAAGAACGAAAAGAAAATGCCTTGCGCACCTTCGCGGCACAAATAAAATTCAAGTTGTATTTGCCGTAATAAAGGAATTATTGTTAGGTCACATTAATGATTAATGAAGGAAGAATGAACCGTTTCAAACTATTCTTTTTACCACTCATGATCTGCCTCATCGGCCAATCCTGCGCTTCGCAAGGATCGAGCATTTCGCCGTCCCCAACTGCCACCGAAGCCCTTCCAACCGCGCCAGTCCCATCCACGATCCTGGATCCCTCGCAACTCGCGGGACAGGAAATCGCGTTCGCCGTGGGAGACGTGTTCGCCATCTCCCTCCCCCGCGAAGGCTTCACGTGGCGAATCAACTTTGCCAACACAGTCATCCAGCCATTGACCCCGCCCGAAAAAATGACCGATCCCGATTCGCCGGGCTGGCTCTTTCAAGCCCTCGCCAAAGGGAAGACCGATGTTCGCATAACGGCCAGCGCGCCTCCCTGCGATTCGGCCACGCCCTGTCCGCCCGCACCGCCCATCACATTTGTTTTCACCATTGAAGTTAAGTAACCGTTTAATTTTTTCCCAATTTCCAATCAAGGAGAAATGCAATGAACACATCCCTTTTTTCTGGCAGGAAATTCCTGCGCTTCGTCAGCGTGCTGATCTTGTTTGCCATCGGCCTCACGGTGGCAAACGTCAATCGCGCCGACCCTCTCCACCTCACAGCCTGTAGCGATCCCGCGCTGACGCCCGAAATGGTCGCGGAGCGCCGCGGCCTGGGCGAGGAGACCGTCGAAGCGCTGATCTTGCAGGCTGGGCGCACGCTCGAAGAAATCTGCGTCATGCCGAGGGAACAACTTTTAATGTGGGCAGATAGAAGCGACGAGCCGCGTCCCGACCAGCCCGATAAAGCCGCCGAATTCCGCATGCTGCAATTGCAGGACGAGAACGGCTTCATCCCTGCGGACGGTTACGCCAACGCCAAAGCGCACATCGAAGCGATGAGCGCAGTCCCGCAACCGCAGGGGAGCGCGGCGGGCATCACGAGCGCCTCGTGGACCTGGATCGGCCCGGGCAACATCGGCGGACGCGTCCGCTCGATCGTCATCAACCCGAGCGACCCCAACATCATGTACGCGGGAAGCGTCACGGGCGGCATCTGGAAAACGACGGATGGCGGAACAACCTGGCAGATCATGGACGATTTCATGGCGAATATGGCCGTCTCAACCATGGTCATGGACCCGACCGACTCGAATATTTTGTACGCCGGTTCCGGTGAAGCCATCGCCGGCTGGCGCGGCGCAGGCGTTTTCAAAACCACCAACGGCGGCATCACCTGGACGCAACTTGCCTCCACGGCCAACTCCAATTGGTATGGCGTCAATCGCCTGAAAATTAGTCCCACAGACCATTTAACGCTTCTCGCGGCAACCGAAAGCGGAATTTGGAAATCCACTGATGGCGGCGCTACCTGGACGCAGAAAGACAGCGCTCGCCTTTATTACGATATAGATATTATGCCCGATGGAACGCACGCAATTGCCTCGTCATACTGGGGCATTGCCGTTTACTCTTCAGACGGCGGC
Source organism: Chloroflexota bacterium (assembly GCA_016234485.1). Taxonomy (GTDB): domain Bacteria; phylum Chloroflexota; class Anaerolineae; order Anaerolineales; family Villigracilaceae; genus Denitrolinea. The sequence goes on along the minus strand of JACRBL010000029.1, from coordinate 62,173 downwards.
GAAACCTGGAGTACAGCCACGTTTACTGGTATCGCGCCAGGCGCTGGGCGCGTGGAAATCGCCTATGCGTTAAGCAGTCCATCCACTGTATACGCCTCGATGGACATCACCAGCGGCCAATCCAACGGCGAACTCTGGAAAAGTACGGACTATGGACACACTTATTCCCTGGTCAACACGGGAAATAACCTGTTGGGCGGCCAGGGTTGGTACGACAATATCGTCTGGGTGGACCCCACCAATCCAGACAACGTGATGGTCGGCGGCGTTGAAATCTACCGCAGTACCGACGGCGGACCCACCATGACGAAGATCAGCCAGTGGTGGTCCGCGCCCGATCTTTCGGCCCATGCCGACAATCACATGATCGTCGAACATCCCGGCTTTAACGGCACAACCAACAAGATCGTCTTCTTCGGGAACGACGGCGGCATCTATAAAACAGACGACTTCTCCACCGTCGCGCTCACCAGCGGCTGGTCGAATCTCAACAACAACCTCGGCATCACCCAGTTCTACGGCGCAGCGGGCAGTCCATTAACTGGAATTGTTGTGGGCGGCACGCAAGATAACGGCACACTGCTTTACACCCAGGATACCGGCTCCGAAGGATGGGCAACCGTTTTCGGCGGCGATGGCGGTTTTTCTGCGGTAGATCCTGCCGACCCAAATTACACCTACGGCGAATACATCTACGGGCGGATCAATCGTAGTACCACTGGAAGCGGAATGGAGTATATCTGGGGCAAGTATCATGACGGTACGACATGGACGTACAAATCCGCTCCATACATCATCACCGAAGCGCAGTCTGCCGCAGGCAACTTCATCGCGCCCTTCATCCTCGACCCCAACGATTCCAACCGCCTCTACTTGGGCATGGAATCGCTCTGGCGCTCGAACGATATCAAAACACCCGGCAGCGCGTGGTCGGCCACTGGTCCCTCATGGTATGTCGTCAAGGCCGCGGCCAGTGGAAACCCCATCAGCGCCATCGCCGTGTTGGAAGGCAACGCCGATGTCGTTTGGGTTGGGCATAACAACGGCGATGTCTACAAGACCACCAACGGAACCTCCGCCACGCCCACCTGGGTGAAGATGGACGAAGGCGCCCCCCTCCTCCCCAATCGTTACGTGACGCGCATCACGCTCGACAAGACCGACACCAACAAGGTCTACGTCACCTTCGGCGGATTCAGCGCCGACAACGTCTGGATGACGACCGACAACGGCTCCACCTGGGCCGACCGCACCGGGTCCGGCCTGACCGGTTTGCCGGATGTGCCCGTCCGCAGTTTGGTCATCCATCCCGACTATCCCGCCTGGATTTACGTCGGCACCGAAGTGGGCGTGTTCGCCAGCGAAGACGGCGGCGCCACTTGGAAACTACCGCACGACGGCCCCACCAACACCTCGGTGGACGAACTCTTCTGGATGAACTATACGCTCATCTCTGCCACGCATGGACGCGGCCTGTTCAAGATCGCCGTGCAATCGCCGAACACCACCCTCCAGCCAGAGATGGGCGTCAAGGGTAACAACGTCAACATTTTGGATGGCGACAACACCCCCAGTTCCAGCGACCACACCAACTTTGGCAATGCCGATGTTTCGGGCGCGGGCGTTGACCGCACCTTCACCATTCGGAATACGGGCGATACCTTCCTGAACCTGAGCGGGACGCCGCGCGTCAACGTCAGCGGCGCGCACGCGTCCGAATTCACGGTCACCGTTGACCCGTCCGCGTCTGTGGACCCGAATGCCACCAGCAACTTTACCGTCCACTTCGCCCCGCAGGGAGTTGGCATCCGCACCGCCACCATCTCGATTACCAACAACGACCCGAACGAGAATCCCTACAACTTCGACGTTCAAGGCTTCGGCACAGGCACGCCCTCAGGCTGGACTTGGACTTTGTGCGCCACCGAAGGCCAGACCTGTTCCCTGACCGGGACTCAGGCGGTGCGATATGGCGCGAACAGCACCTACTATTACGGGCAGTTCACCAACAGCGTCACTTGCAACACATCTTCCTTTGGCGGCGACCCGGTTCCCAACGTGGCGAAATCGTGTTACGTAGCCGAACCAGGTACCATCTCGTTGAGCGTCTCGCCCACCGCATGGGATTTCGGAAGCGTGGCCCTCGGCTCCTCCAGCGCCGCAAAGACCTTCACCGTCACCAACACTGGCACGGCGAACCTCATCTTGGGAACGCTCTCGATCAGCGGCAACTACACCCTCTCCAGCAACACCTGCAATACGCCGGTCGCCCCCGCTGGAACCTGCACCTTCAATGTCACCTTCACGCCCACTGGGACTGGCGCACGCAACGGCTCGGTCAGCATCCCCAGCAACGCATCCACCTCACCCGACAGCGCGTCGCTGACCGGGACAGGCACCGCCCCATCGAACTGGGTTTGGACATTGTGCGCGAGCGAAAATCAAACCTGTTCCTTCAGCGGCAGTCGCGTCGTTCGCTATGGCGCGAATGGCACGTTCTTCTATGGCGTGTTCACTGACGGCCTTACCTGCAATAACGCTACCTTTGGCGGCGACCCGGTTCCCAGCGTGGCGAAATCCTGCTATCTCGGCGAAGCGGGGACGCCAGCCTTGAGCGTCTCGCCAACCTCCTGGGATTTCGGAAGCGTGGCCCTCGGCTCCTCCAGCGCCGCGAAAACCTTCACCGTCACCAATACGGGAACGGGAAATCTCCTCGTTGGTACGCTTTCGATCAGCGGAAACTATGCCCTCTCCAACAATACATGCAATGCGCCGGTCGCTCCCTCGGGAACCTGCACATTCAATGTCATCTTCACGCCCACCGGCACAGGCGCGCGTAACGGCTCCGTCACCATTCCCAGCAACGCCGCTACCACACCCGATAGCGCGTCGCTAAGCGGGACGGGCGCCGCTCCCTCGAACTGGGCCTGGACCCAATGCGCGGGCGAAGGCGGGACCTGTTCCTTCACCGGCAACCGCGTCGTTCGGTATGGCGCGAACGGCACATTCTTCTATGGCGTGTTCACTAACAGCGTTGCTTGCAATACAACCTCCTTTGGTGGCGATCCCGTCCCGAACGTGTTGAAATCCTGCTACCTCGGCGCGCCGGGTAGCCCGGCCGTCGGCATCTCCCCAGCCACCTGGAGCTTCGGAAGCATAGCCCTCGGCTCCTCCAGCGCGGCGAAAACCTTCACCGTCACCAATACTGGAACGGCGCCCCTCAATATCACCACGCTCTCGATCACTGGAAACTACGCCCTCTCCAGCAATACCTGTAACAGCGCCACAGTCGCTCCTTCAAGTACCTGCACCTTCAACGTCACCTTCACGCCCACTGGCACAGGCGCGCGTAATGGCTCGGTCAGCATTCCCAGCAACGCCGCCTCGTCTCCCAACAGCGTATCCCTAACTGGCACAGGAACCGCCCCCGCTAACTGGGCCTGGACATTGTGTGCGGGCGAAGGTGGAAACTGCACCTTCAGCGGCAGTCGCGTGGTGCGATACGGCGCGAACAACATCTTCTACTATGGCGTGTTCACGGGTAGCGTGGCCTGCAACACCACCTCCTTCGGCGGCGACCCCGTCCCGAACGTGTTGAAATCCTGCTATCTCGGCGCGCCCGATACCACCGCGCCCGACACCGCGATTGGAGCGACCAAACCCACCAACCCGACCCTGCTCAAGACCGCGTCCTTCTCGTTTAGCGGCACGGATGGCGGCTCGGGCGTTGCCAGTTACCAATGCAAGTTAGATCTGGGAGCGTATACAGCTTGCACCAACCCCGCGGCTTACTCCAATTTGGCTTTGGGTACTCACACTTTCTATGTCCGTGCGATTGACAAAGCCGGCAATGTGGATGCCACACCAGCCACGTATGCCTGGTTGGTATGGGGTGAGCGCGCCATCAACGGCGGCTTCAACACCTACAGCGGCACGTCCAAGATCCCAACAAACTGGGTGAAGAGTACGAACTTCAGCGCTTCAGATGGCAAAGACACAACCGTCAAAAAGGAAGGCACGGCCTCGGTTAAGATCATTGGTCAATCGGGCAAGACCAAGACCCTGACCCAAACCCTGAATCTCAGCGGCGCAAGCGGCAGTAAGTTGCAGTTCTCCTATTGGGTCAAGGGCGCCTCTGTCCCGGCGGCTGGATCGTGCATGGCGCAGGTCATGTTCTACAACGGCCCCACCCTGTTGACCTCGCAAACCAAGACCGTCAACTGCGGCACGGTCACATCTGCCTTCCAGCAGAAGACGCTCACCTTCAATACAACTGCGGCTTTCACCAGTGTAAAGATTGTCTTCACATACAGCAAAGCCAGCGGCACAGTCTGGTTCGACCTGGCGAGCCTCCTCAAGTAAGTTTGCAAGCGTAATAAGAAACGAGCCTGTCTTTTACAGACAGGCTCGTTTTATTTCTGTTTCTTCGTCTCTTCTTCCAATCGCGCCGCGAGCGCTTTCAATTTTCCCCAGTCCTGGCGGATGGCGTAGATCATTGCCAGCGTCTCCAGCCAGCGCAAGGCGCAATTTGGATTCATCGCCAGTCGCTCGAAGATTTGGATGGCCTGATCGTCGATGCGACCGTCTTTCATATATTCATGCGCCAACGCTTCGAGATAGGCTTCGCTGTTTTTGTCTTGCAAAGCGGCGGCTGTCCGCTTTTGGCGCGTCTCCCGCATGTGCGTCGCGATGCGCTGGATGGCCGCTTCCATATCTGCCACAAAAAACGGCTTGACCAGATATTCCTGTACGCCGATGGCCGCGGCCGCATCTTTGACAACGGGACTATCCTCCGCCGAGATGACGATGCAAGCCGTGTCGGGATGCGCCTGCGCGATCTGCTTGTAGGCCGTCAACCCGTCCATCTCTGGCATGTTGATATCTAAAATGACGATGTCAGGGTGTTGCTCCTCCGTCATTTCCACGGCCTGCCGTCCATTCGACGCGATCGCCACCACTTCGGTATTCTCGATCGCGGCGATCATCAGGCGGGTGTTGCGGCGCGTTTCGTGAACGTCATCGGCGATGAGGATGCGCAACTTCTTTTTGAGATTGCCGATTGGGGACATGGCTTGTTACCTATCGTCGTTTCAAGTATACCCCAGGCGCATGTAAATTTTGGAGAGAGACAATCGGCTAATTCGCCTCGACGATGCGCGCCGCGATCTGCTCCACCATGAAATCGGGGATGCCGTCTTTGGCTTTCGATTGCAGGCGCAGGTCAATCGGGTCGTTGACGTAATCCACCACCACGAGGCGATTTTCTTCGGTGAGACAAATTTCCGTGGAGAAGAGATCAAGCTGACAAAGGCGAGCGATTCGCCGCGTGACGTTTAGCAGGGTCCACAACCCGAGCCCCGTCTCCTCTGCGGGCGTGAGAGGCGTGTAAACGTGCGTGGTCGTGTCCCAAAATGAGACGTGGAAATCGCCGAGGCAATAGATCACGCGGAACCAGGCGGGGAGGCCCAGCGCCAGTTTGGGCGTGACGTGTTCCTGCAAAAGATATTGCTGTTCGGGGAACAGTTTCCGCGCCGCTTGAATCTGCTCGAGCGTGGAAATTTCCAGCGCCACGCCATCGCCGCCGCCGCCCAGCGCGGGTTTGGCGGTGAAGCATTTGCCGAGGGAAGCAAGATCGAGCGGGGGCAGTTCGGGTTGCGCGAGGTACGCCGGCAGGATGATCGTGCGCGGGGTGGGGATGCCTTCTTCGAGAAAGGCGTGATGGAGCGAGGCTTTGTCGTAGGCGCGGTCGGCGAGTTCGCGCGGGTTGAAGCGCCGCGCCCCGAAGGACTGGGCCATGTCCACGAGGGGCAGGTAAGAGGAGTCGGCTTCGGAGGCGCGGTCGAGCAGAGAACGGAACGCGGCCTCCTGTCGAGAAAGAAGCGAGAGAGACTCGGCCAGGTTGGCGGCGGAGATGTCCAGCAGGGTCATCCCGCGCGCCGCGCAGGCCGAGTCCAGAATCCGAGCAAAGTCGGAATCATATTCCCAGTTGCGGGCGAGGCAGAGGTCGTAGACGATCACTTAAGGCCAGGGCGTGATGGGCGCGGGGATGGAGTAGCCATCGCGGGTGGATGTGTAGAGCTGGCCGTGCGATGGCTCGGCGCAACCGGGTTCGTCGGTGAGGTTGGCTTGCGCGCCTTTGACGGAGACGAGGCTGCGCGAAAGAACGCCGCCCTGACATAACCAGACTTCGAGCAGGTAGCGGCCTTCGTTGTAGATGTCGTTCTGGTCCACTTTGACGGGCTCCCACGTGAGGTTGATGGCGGAGCCGTTGCGCGTGGCGAGGATGTTGGAAGGAGGCGGATATTTTTGCGAGGTGACCCACGTGACGGGCGCGACCGCGAGCGTGGCGAGATCGCCCGTCACTGCGAGGAGGGGCGCGCTGATCCAGCATGATTTTGCGGTGGCGCCGCCCACTTCGCGCACGAGCAACCAATCGCTGGCGCTGGTGCGTCCAATGACTTCGAGAGACTTGCCGAAGCGCAAACCATAGCGCGCCACATAGACTTGCTCGGGGCCGAAGCGACAATACGCCACGCCCGTGTTAACCGAGCCAGTGAGGAGCGTTGTCGGCTCGAAGACGCTGGGCGTGGGTTCGGGCGTGGAGGTGGGCGTTTCGGTGGGCAGGGGCGTGTGGGTGGGGACGGCTAGCGCGGTCAGCGTGAACGAGGCGTTGACGGTGGCGAAGGCCAGCGTCATCACCGCGTTGGGGTCGGAGGTCGGGGCGGTCTCGCCCCCTCCGCAAGCGGAGAGCGCGAGGGCCGCGGCGAGAAGTAGAAAGAGAATTCGTTTGGTCATAGTTCCTCAGGAAGATTGGTTCTCTGAAAGGGGAAAGAGCCTAACCACGAAGGACACGAAGTACACAAAGGAGGGGAAAGGGATAAACTTTACAGGCGTTTTTCCTTCGTGACCTTTGTGTCCTTTGTGGTTGAAAGTTTTTTTCAGCGAAATCATCCGTGTACAAAATTACGGCCACGGAGCGATCTCGGCAGGACGCGTGTACCCGTGCTTTTCCTGCACGAAGATTCGTCCGTGCGAGGGTTGGGCGCAACCAGGTTCGTCCACGAAGGTGACGGTCTCGCGATTGGACGCGATCGGGTCGAAGATCAGTTGTCCGCCTTCGCAGCGCCAAATCTCGGCGATGTAGATGAACATCTCGGCGTCTTCAAAATCGCCGATGTCCACTTTAACGGCCAACCAGACCACGGTGACATTATTCCCAGCGCGGGTGGCGCTGATGACGGCGGTGGGCGCGTAACGCGACGTCATGGGGATGTGCGCGGGTTCCGGGTAAACCACGGGCAGGGTTTTATAGTCGCCTTGAATGTTCAAAAACTTGGCCTTCACCCAACAATCCCCAAAGCCCTCATCATGCACCATCAACCAGTCGTTACCACCCGTCTGGCCGAGAAGCGTGAGCGGATAATCCTGCTTGAACGCGTCGAGATAAAGATATTCCGACCCAGGGCCATAGCGGCAACTCACCAGATTGGTGTTCACCGTGGCGCTCAGGCTTTCCACCGTCGGCACAGGCGAGGGCGTTTCTGTGGACGTGGCGGTTGGCGTCAGCGTGGGGGTTTCGGACGGGAGCGGCGTGTTGGTCGCCGTTTCAGAAGGTTGCACGATAAAAGTAGGCTCGACAACGACGGGCGCGGCCGTGGGTTGGGCGGCGGGCGCGCACGACGTCAGCGCGATGCAGATGGCCAATAAAAGGGAGAGGTGGATTTTTGTGGGCATGCCCCCGATTATACTCACTCACCGAACCACAAATCCTGCCCGAGACAATACTCCCGCCCATTCGCTTCGCGCGTGACGTGGTAGCGGGCGCGAAAAACCCCGATCGTTCCCTCCCAGTCGGCGGACGGGAAGCGCGCCGCGACGGCCTCGCCCGAAAGCGTCAGCCCCGCGCAACGATGCGAAACGGGACGCAGGCCAAAGGTCCCATCCACCGCGCCGAGTTCGCGGATGAAGATCGGCTGGAGTTGCGTCGCGAACGCGAGCAAGGTCGCGATGATGAGCGGAATAATCCACGCGCAACGGGAGGGGAGTTTATGCGGTTTCACAATTCAGGCTGAGCGGGTTGCTTCTTCGGCCAGACTTTGAACGCCAACAGGTAGAACAAGACCACTCCAACAAATAAAGTGATGAGATTGAAGGTCATGTCAAACTCGCCAATAGTAAACAGGGCGGGCGTTTGGATGGCGTCGTTGGTGTAACTGGCAAAGAGCGAGGAGAAAATGTTGTTGCTGGCGTGCATCCCCAATGCCAATTCCAGGCCATTATCCTTCAACGTGATGACCGCGAGAAACACTCCCGTGACGAAATAAAAGACCGTCATCAGCGCTCCCATTTCAATCACTTCGGGATTGCCAAGATGCGGAAGCGTGAAGAGAAAACCCGAAAGCAGGCTGAGCGCCACGACATTTTTCACCTTCAACCCCGCGTGTTGAAGCAGATACCCGCGGAACAGAAACTCCTCCGCAGAGGATTGAATGGGAATCAGGATCAGCGAGGCAACCGCGATCGCAATCCAATTCTTCGCATCGAACGAAAAGACATAACGGCCTGGGTAGAGCAAAGCCTCTACAAGCGAGATCAGCGCGGCTACGAGGAGCCAGATCCCCGCGCCCTGCCAGACGCGTTTCCAATCCACCCGCGCAGCGGTGGTGATCAGCGAGCGGAATGGGCGGCGGTGGATCAGGGTCACGGTCGCGACTTCCGCGATAAAAAATGGAATGAAGGAGGACATGAGGACAACGAAGGTAATCACGGGGCTTATCCCTGTGAATACCCCCGTTAGAGAGAGGTTGGTTAATGGGTTGCCATCCAGCATGGCAAACAGCGCTAGCGCCAAAACTGGGATCGAGCCAAGGATCAGGTAACAGGCAAGGATGAACAAATAGCCAAGGGCGTATCGCCACCAATCGTTCTTTCCATCCAATGCGGCATCGAGATAAGGTCTCATACATGGCTCCTGGGAGGTTCTTTAACGAAGAAGATCAACGTCGCGATCATCAACAACCCGCACAGCGCGGAGAAGATGAACATGGCATCGTAGCCCGCCGCGTCGGCGATCCACCCGCCGATGATGGGCGCGATGATCGTGGCCGGCGCGGAGACGGAATTCGACAAGCCAATGTAAATAGGGCGTTCATGCTCTTTCGCGAAACTGACCGTCAACGCGATGGGAACCGTCCAGATGGCGACGATGGCAATCGCGGCCAGCAGGAAGACGGGATAAAACCACGCCACCGAGTCCGCGAACCAGGCCAGGGCCGCGCTGAAAGCCGCGCCGAATCCGCCGAGGATCATCACGCCGCGGTGACTCCAGCGATCGCCGAGACGTCCCATCAGCGGCGCGAAGGCCACTTGCGAGATCAACAGCACGGAGGTCATGATGCCCGCGATGCTTTCCGTCATCCCCAGCTCCTTCACAGCATAGACGAGATAAAACGAGATGCCCATGCCCGCGAACTGGCTGATGCTGCGCACCACGAGGAACGCGGTGAAGTTGCGATCGCGTTTCAAGATTTCCCAGGAACGCCCCCAAAATGCCTGCGGATGTTCCTCGGTTTTGGGCAGGTCGGCTTCGCGCTCGCGCGTCTGCGCGACGACGGCGAAAGACATCATAAAGAAGACGAAGGTGGCGATGAAGCAAAGCGTAAAATCCCAGGGCGAGGGTAGCCGTTCGAGCATGAATCCCGCCGCGATGGCGGAGAGTCCGGCCAGCCCGTTGAAAGCCGCGGACTGTGCGCCGAAGAATGTCCCATGCAATTCGGGCGGCATCACCTTCGTCACCATCGTCTGCCAGGGGTTGGCCGCGAAGCCCGCGCCGAGGCTTTGCCAGATCAGCAGAATGAACGTGAGCCACAGAGCGACGGACACGTCCATGCGCGCGAGGAAAAACGCGACCGCCGCCAGTCCGAGATAGGCGACGCGCTCGTGGAGGGTGGCTTGCAACACGAGCGGCTTCACCCGCCGCGCGCGTGACGTGTAGCCCGCGGCAAACAACTGGGGCAACTGCCAGCCCGCGCCGTGGATGGCGGGAATCAATCCGATCAACAAGGCCGAGTCGGTCATGTGGCTGACGAAGAGGGGCAGGACGGCCACGAACGAGCCGAAGCCGAGTCCCACGCCGAAGAGTCCGCCGTCCGCGAGGCCGACGATGAAATTGAATTTGAGATGTTTTTGCACAAAGGCTTGCGGGGAAAGCATGGGAGGGATTGTACCATTGACAAATTTTCACTTCTGCGTAAAATAAAAACGAACGTTCGTTCATTTTTACCATCATCCTCACCCTAACCCTCTCCCAAAGGGAGAGGGAACTCCCTTCCCCCTTCGGGGGAAGGGCTGGGGATGAGTGAGCAAGGAACCCATGCCCCCCAAACCAAAAGACTCCCCCACCAAAGGCGAGACCACCCGACTGGCCGTCGAAGACGCGGCCATCGAGTTGTTCATGGAACAGGGCTATCATGCCACTTCGATGCGACAGATCGCGGAGCGCGCGGGGCTGGCGCTGGGCGGATTCTACAATCACTTTGCCAGCAAGGATGAACTGTTCGAAGCCATCATCGTGGATAAGCACCCGTACAAGCGCGTCCTGCCGCTGGTGATGGAAACGCCAGGCGAAACCGCCGAAGATTTTTTGCGGAACGCGTTCAAGATCACCGTGACCGAGCTCGGCAAGAATCCCATCTACATGAAACTGATGATGATCGAGATGGTGGAATTCAACGGTAGGCACGGCGCCATCATGATGAAAGAGATCGCCCCCAAAGTCCTGCCCATATTCGAGCAAATGTTGAAAGTCCGCAAGGGGCTACGCATCAACAATCCCGCCTTAATCTTGCGTTCGTTCTTCGGGATGATCATCTCGTACTTCATCACAGAAATGGTCACCGCCAACTCCGTCATCAGCAAACTCATGCCGAAAGACGCGGCGGATGTATATATTGATATGTATTTGCATGGCGTTCTGAAACCTGTGGAATAAGTAGACAGGTACACAAGTACACAGGTTTTGATGACTGAACACTGATTCGGAGTCTCCATGAACACCCGCCTCCTCTCCATTATCCGCAAGGAATTTATCCAGATCTTCCGCGACACGCGCACGCTGATCATGATCCTCGTCATCCCGATCATGCAGTTGTTCCTGCTGGGATATTCCGCCACCAGCGACGTGCGCAACATCCCTCTGGCCGTTCTCGACCAGAGCCGCAGTCCCGAGTCGCGCGCCCTGCTGGATGCATATCGCGCCGCCGACTATTTTCGGATCGCGTACGATGTCCACTCCGAAGCGGAGATCGAGGCGTTGATCGAAAGCGGAAAAGCGCGCGCCGCGGTCATCATCCCGCCCGATTACGCCCAACGCCTCGCGGACGGGAACGCGCAGGTCGCGTTCATCCTCGACGGCTCCGACCCAACCAGCGCGTCGACCGCGCTTTCGGCCGCGCAACTCATCAGCCAATCCCACGCCATCGACCTGCTGGCCGAGACCTTCGCGCGCACAGGACAGAACATGCGCGTGCGGCAACCCGTCAGCGTCCACACCACCGTCTGGTACAACCCCGATATGATCAGCGCCCACTTCATGATCCCTGGCGTGATCGGCATGGTGCTGTTCGCCATCGCGGCCATCCTCACCGCCACCTCGGTCGTGCGTGAACGCGAGCGCGGCACCATCGAGCAACTGATCGTCACGCCCATCCGTCCGTGGGAACTCATCGTCGGCAAACTCATGCCCTACGTCATCCTCGGCTTCTTCAACACGCTCGAAGTGCTGGCGGTCGGACATTGGTGGTTCGGCATGCCCATCCGCGGCGACTTGGGGCTAATCATCCTGCTCTCGCTAGACTTCCTCATCACGGGTCTCGGCATCGGGCTGTTCGCGTCCACCATCGCCAACACGCAACAGGAAGCCATGCTTACGGTCTGGATGACGCTCCTGCCGAGCATCTTCCTTTCGGGCTTTTTCTTTCCGCTCGAAGCCATGCCCACGTTCCTGCGCTGGGTTTCCTATTTCATGCCCTTGCGATACTACCTCGTCATCCTGCGCGCGCTTTTATTGAAAGGCGTCGGCCTCGAGATGATCCAATTCGACGTCCTCGCCATGACGCTTTTCGCGGTCGGCATTATGACCGCCGCCGCGTTGCGATTCCGCAAGCGACTCGATTAGCCCTCACCCCCCCGCCCCTCTCCCGATTACAGGAGAGGGGAGCAAAGGAGTTTTCAATGAACCACAAACGCCCACCCGTTCCCGCCATCGTCGTCCTCCTGATCGTCATTGCCGCCAGCGCGTACTTTATCTACAGCCAAAGCGCAACGGACAAAAACGGCGCGCTGACCGCCTCCGGCTTCATCGAAGCGACCCAGGTCAACATCGCGCCCGAACTGGCGGGCAAAGTGACGGAAGTCCTCGTCGCGGAGGGCGACTCCGTCCACGCGGGCGACCCGCTTCTTCGTCTGGACGCGAGCCTGTTGACGGCCCAGCGGGCCGTCGCGTCCGCCGCCGTGGACACCGCCCGCGCGGCCGTCGCGACCGCTGAATCCACGCTCGCCGCCGCGCAAGTGCAGTACGACCTTGCCCTGCGCTCGTCTGTCATGCAAGACAAGGCGCTACGCACTGCGGACTGGTATAGAAGCGCCCCTGGCGAATTCACGCTTCCGCTTTGGTATTACAGCAAAGAGGAACAGATCCAGGCCGCCATGTCTGAGGTGAACGCGGCCAAAGAATTTTTAACCGCCGCCGAAGAACGCCTTAAAGAAGCGCTGGCAAAAGAACAGAGCGCTGATTTCATCAAGGCCGAAAGCGCTTTGGCGGAAGCCCAGGCGACCTTTGAAGTGGCTGAAGATTTATTCACTCGCATCAAGAGCGGAAACACACTGGATGATTTGACGCAGGCGCAACAGGCGAAATTATCCAGGGGCTATTACATCGAAGGCGGCGTGGATCAGGACTTGTACGACGCGGCAAATGCTTTTTACGACGATGCCAAGTCACAACTGGATGCCGCGCAGGATGCCTATGAAACAGCCGCCACCACCGACGGCGCGAAAGCAGTTTTGAAGGTGCGCGCCGAGGTGAGCATTGCAAAGGAGCGCTATTTCACCTCGCTGGATAATGTCCTGGCGCGGCAAACGGGAGAGGCAGCGCTGACGGTGATCGCCGCGCAAAAAGCGTTGGAACAGGTTACCTCCGCAGTGGAACAGTCCAAAGCCGCCGTTGCCCAAGCCGAAGCCAACCTGTCCCTGCTCGATACGCAACTCTCCAAGTTGACCATCACCGCCCCCAGCGACGGCGTCGTCCTGACCCGCAACGTGGAAGTCGGCGAATTTGTCCAACCTGGCGCGACCGCGCTCGTCATCGGTCAACTCAGCGACCTGACCATCACCGTCTACGTTCCCGAAGATAAATACGGCGCGCTCAAACTCGGACAATCCGCCACCGTCACCGTAGACTCCCACCCTGGCGTGACCTTCATCGCCACCATTGTCAACATTTCCGACAAAGCCGAGTTCACCCCGCGCAACGTACAAACCGTGGAGGGACGCTCCAGCACCGTCTACGCCATCAAGTTGAGCGTCACCGACCCCGATGGGAAGTTGAAGATTGGGATGCCGGCGGATGTGGTGTTTGAGTAATCGGTGATCAGTCATCAGTGATCAGTTTTCAGTACCGCAACATGTACCGTGCAGTCGGCGTTCTCTAACGCCAGAGGAACAGATGGCCGCGAAATTCGATTGGTCAAAGATGAAGAACGTCCAGAAGATCCATCGCGTTCTCTACGCGATCGGGCTTGGGCGCGTCATCGGCAAAATCATCCTGCTCCTCACCACCACGGGACGTAAATCTGGGCTGAAACGTGTGACGCCTCTGCAATACGAAAGAATCGGCGACGACTACTACCTCGGCGCGGCGCGTGGATTGAAAGCAGACTGGGTTCGCAACATCCTGTCCAACCCGGTGGTGGAAATCCGCGTCGGCGCGAAACAATTTATCGGTCAAGCCGAAGTGGTCACCGACCCAAAACGATTTGCCGATTTTTTGGAAGTGCGAATCCAACGTCACCCGCGCATGATCGGTCTCATCATGGAAAAAGCGCACGGACTTCCGCGTCATCCCACCCGCGAACAGTTGGAAAGTTTGGCGCGGGAAGAGGCGGTTGTGATTGTGCATCCAACGTTCAACGTCTCATATTTTCACAAAGGAGGTTGAAATGGCTGGCATAACTCGTTTTGAAGAGATTGAAGGATGGAAAACTGCACGAGAATTGACGTCGTTGATCTATCGAACGACTGAACAAGGTGCATTCGCGAAAGACTTTGGTTTGAAGGATCAAATTCGGCGCGCATCGGTTTCTGTGATGAGCAATATCGCCGAGGGCTTCGAAAGCAGAACAAACAATCCGTTTATAAACTACCTGGGACATGCGAAGGGGTCATCTGGTGAGACTCGTTCTCAGTTATATGTTGCTCTTGATCTAAAATATATCACCCAGGAGCAGTTTGACACTGCGTTTGATTTGGCGGATAAAGCATCTCGACAAATCCGTCGTTTCATTGACTATCTTGAAAAGAATTCAGGCAATTACAGCATTCGTGATAACTCTGCCGAATACAAAGCCGACAACGAGGATTACACGTTTAACGTTCAACGTGTAACGTACAACAGGTTCCCATGAATGATCTTCTGGTTCAAGCAACCAATCTAAAAAAATCCTTCGGCGACAATCACGCGGTTGACGGCGTCTCCCTTCAGATCAAAGCAGGCGAGATCTATGGCATGGTCGGCGCGGACGGCGCGGGGAAGACCACCACCATGCGCCTGCTCGTCGGCGCGCTCCTGCCCGACGCGGGTGAGATCAACATCTGCGGATTCGATGTCCGCAAGCAGGTCGAACAGGCGCGCTCGCAGATCGGCTATCTCTCCCAGCGCTTCTCGATGTACGAAGATTTAAGCGTGCTGGAAAACGTCCGCTTCTTCGCCGAAGTGCGCGGACTCAAACAAAACGAATGGCAACCGCGTTGCATGGAAATTCTCGAATTCGTCGGCCTCGCTGATTTCAAAGACCGCCGCGCAAGTCAACTCTCGGGCGGCATGAAACAAAAACTCGGCCTCGCCTCCGCCCTCGTCACCCGCCCGCGCCTGCTGTTGCTGGACGAACCGACCACGGGCGTTGACCCCGTCACGCGGCAAGATTTTTGGCAACTCGTCATCAAACTTGTATCAGCCCCACTCCTTCTCCCCCAAAATTCGGAGGATTTGGGGGGAGTGTCCCGAAGGGACGAGGGGGGTGTCTCCGTCCTCATCTCCACCCCCTACATGGATGAAGCCTCGCGCTGTCATCGCGTTGGATTTATGAAAGCGGGAAAAATCATCGCCGAAGATTCCCCGTCCAATCTGCGCGCCCGCCTCAACGGACGCGTGCTCGAACTGCGCGGCAATCCCATCAACACCTTGCGTCACATCGCGCATCAAGACAAGGATGTCGAAGATGTCGCGGCCTTCGGCGACAAGCTCCACGTGCGCGTCCGCGAGAACACAGCCAGCGACGTGATCGCCCGCCTCCCCCGAGAGATCGAAGCGCAAAACGCAACGCTGATCGAACTCCGCGCCGTCCCGCCCGTTCTCGAAGATATTTTCATCGCCCTCTCCGAACGTTGAACGTTGACTTGAGACTTGAGACCACTATGGAACCTGTCATCTCTGTTGTCAATCTAACTCGTAAATTCGGCGATTTCGTCGCGGTGGATCACGTCAATTTTGAAATCAACGCGGGCGAAGTCGTCGGCTACCTCGGCCCGAACGGTTGCGGCAAGACCACCACCATCCGCATGTTGCTCGGCCTGCTCGCGCCCTCCGACGGCAAAGCCACCGTGCTAGGCTACGACGCGTTCACGCAGTCGGAGGAAGTGCGCGCCCGCGCGGGATACATGTCGCAAAAATTCGCGATCTACGACGA
The DNA here is from genome assembly GCA_016234485.1 of Chloroflexota bacterium. GTDB lineage: Bacteria > Chloroflexota > Anaerolineae > Anaerolineales > Villigracilaceae > Denitrolinea. The sequence goes on along the minus strand of JACRBL010000029.1, from coordinate 46,211 downwards.
CCTGACCGTGCACGAGAATTTGACGTTTTACGGCGGCGTCTACGGCATCACGGACAAACCCCGCATCGCGCGGACGTTGGAGCGGGTCGGCCTGCGCGGGCATGAGTCCACACTGACGCGTTCGCTGTCCGCGGGCTGGCGGCAAAGACTCGCGCTCGGCATCGCCCTCGTCCACGAACCGAAACTGCTCTTCCTCGACGAACCCACCAGCGGCGTTGACCCCACCGCCCGCCGCGCCTTCTGGGACTTGATTTATGAACTCGCCGAAAGCAGCGTGACGATCATGGTCACCACCCATTACATGGACGAGGCCGAATACTGCGAGCGCGTCGGCGTGATGCGCGACGGGAAACTGCTCGCGATGGACACGCCCACCAATCTGAAAAAATCCATCATCAAAGGCGACGTGTGGGAAGTCTACGCTCAACCGCTCGAAGCGGGACTCGAACATCTAGCCGAGGTCGCTGGAGTCCAACGCGTGGGACTCACCGGCGATCACCTACGGACGATCAGCCTCGGCGTCCAGCCCGAAGCATTACATGAGACGTTGACCCGATTGGGGGTGAAAGTCGAAAAAATCGAGCGCGGCGAGCCAACGCTGGAGGATGTCTTCCTGGCGCTGGCGCGTTAGATTTTACTGAATCTCCCCCTCGCAGGTTGCAAACGAATCATTATCGGGGCCGCCGATACAAATATCCGCGCCATCGCCGCCCGTGATGGAATCGTCTCCGCCGCCGCCGAGGATGCAATCGTCGCCGCCGAGGCCGTCAATCGCATCGGCGGCCGGGCTGGCAAGGATCAAGTCATTGCCGCTCGTGCCTATGATGACCCCGGAACCTGTTACCAGATTGGCGAGGGATATGCCCGCGCAACTTACTGGGCGGACGTCGTTGAGGCCGACCGAGGCGGAGTAATGATCGAGGCGGGTGGGCGGGACAGTATTCGTGGCGGCAATGGCCGTCACCACGCTGAAAAGAATCAAAGCCAGCGTACCGAACGCCAGCAGGCGAAATCTGTTCTTCATCATCTTCTACGGGGTATCGCGCCCGCCCGATTTGCGGGGGCGGAATCATTCTGACCATAATCTTCGTAATAGGAATCGTCGAGAGGCGCGGCGTCTATCGTTTCGTCGTGCGCGTTCCCATATCCAGGCAATTGATGATGAGAGGGCGAATTGAGATAGGCCACTTCGCCCTGGCTGGCGCTAAAGTAGTAGCGATACAAAGCGCCGTTGCATTGCACAATGTAAACGTGCATGAAATTGAGTTCCACATGGGTGATTAACGTGTTTTGCCTTTCGGCCAGCCTCGCCAGATCGTCAATGGAGGCCACGTCAACGATGGGCAGGTTCTGTTGAAAGGTGAGTCCGCGCGCGTCGAGGATCAGGCCGCCGTACTTCAATCGAACTATCGCGTCGGGGCCTGGCCGAAGTCCCTGCAAAAAATACCAGCCGAAGGCCGCCATGCAGACCAGCGCACCCGCCAACCCGATCAGGGAAAAGACGCGAGCCGCCAGAACGGATATTTCCAACCCAAACACAGAGAGCGTATTAGAGAGCAATCCCTGACCGTTCCCCGAGCCTTGCTTCGTCACTTGTAACGATTCGCCTGTCTTTACGTCCGCGGCGAGATAGAAGTGAACCTTGTCGAATTTAAAGGGCAGGATGGCGTCGTATGAATCGAAAACGGGTTGTCCGTCCAGCGCGGCGGCAAACGTGGAGTGGGCGATCACCTCGAGCGTGTAGGTGGATGGCCGCATCCCAGTCTGTTGTTCCATGGAAGCGACCAGGGATTGAATCTGGCACAGGTCCAGTTGCGCGGAGTTGAAATAGGTGTTGCCGCTGAACGTGGTTTCGGCTTCGAGCGGAATCAGGCGTTGCCAGCCGCTTTGCTCCTCCAGCACGCGCGCAAAAAATATGCGCGTACCGACGACATTCTGCAAGCCCACACCCGTCAGGTTGTAGGCCATCCCTACGTTCATCACACAGCCCAACTTCGGAAAGATCGGGTCGCCCGTTTGGATCACGTTCCCGTCATAAACGCCAGGCGCCGCGACGGCCGAGTAGAAAAAGCGCCCATCCTGCTGGTATTGGAACGAGTCGGCCGCAATGGAAAGCGGGCGGGTAAAAGCAAAGACGCCAAATCCCAGAAAGAGCGCCGCGGCGAATCCCGTCAGGTATAGCGCGCCTTTCAGGATATCGTCCATGCCGAACGTTTCCTTCCCTTTTCTTTTTCCGTGTTGCGAGGGCGAAAGGAACAGGCCACTCATCATAACGCCTCCGAGCAGGGCGCAACCCAAAGCCAGAACCAGAGGCCGGCGCGCCCATTGGATAAGGTTTCCGAATTTCGGGAGATGAACCCACAATTTGCCAATCATTTCATCCCGCGTGGGATGGTATGAATCCAGCCAGGTATTGTTATCCCCTTTCAACACAAAACGATCCTGTTCGATGTTCACAATGCGGTGAAAAACGTATCGCCCCATTTCGGCATTTTGATACGTGACCGCGTCGCCCAACTGATAAGCGGACTGCTTCCGCATCAACGCCAGGTCTCCGAGGTGGAATCCTGGTTCCATGCTGTTGCCATCCACGATGACGTATGTGACCCATCCGCCCAATTGCGTCGGCGCGAGAAAATACCAAATTCCCATCGCCAGAAACAGCGAGAGGAGCGCGCTCAAGACATTGCGGGAATCAAGCCTGTTCATCGCGAGAATCGGAAGGATGAAAAAGCCCGCCCCAGGAACGACCCATCTTGCGAATAGTCGCCAGGGGCGGGATTTCACGAAGGATTGTAAAAGTTTATTCCGCCGCGACCACGTCCAACTGATCCACTGTTGACAGGGAAATGGCTGGGACGGTTGTGTCGCAAGTCCAGTCATTGGCCAAGACGACGGTGCAGTTGTACCACGTGGAGCCAGCCGCGACCAGTTTGATCTTGACCGTGGTGGCGGCCGCGCTCAACGTCAAGTCCACCGACTCGAGCACGGTGGGGTCGGTGGCGTTCAGGTTGTAATCAATGTTGGTGATGGTGTATCCGCTGATGACCCCAGAGCCAGCGCCAGCTTTGCTGGTAGGCACGGTGTTCGCGGCCGCGAAAGCGTACGCGCCCACCGCCAGTACGACGACAAACATGACAACGAACATGACCTTCAGATTGCGTAACATGGCTTTTCTCCTTTCGCATTCCCGACTCCTCGGGTTTGCGCTAAACGGGGGGTACATCCGAAAAAAAAGACCTGGCTTCGATGTGAGGCCAGGCCGTGGGAATACGAAAGAAGCGTTTCTTCCTTCATCTTCGGCGGTCTGGCAGTCGTGCCCTTTGCAGGGGGTAGACCCATGACTTTGCGTCGCCGGCTTTCACCGGGTTTGCCTGTATCGGATGTGGTGATTGCAAACACTATATCACTTAAACGCGATTGTTTTCCTTACAGCAGACTTTCACTTGTGTTACAAATTAAGCGGAGTCCGAAATCGAAAGCATCGGCCTCCGCGCTTGTCTTATAATATTGGGCATTCACCCAAACAGGAGACTCCATGACCGATCAATTCACATTCGGCGGCGACATTGTTTGGCGTCCAACGCGCGAAAATATCGAGCATGCGCACTTAACCGCCTTCATGCGTCAACACGGGATCGCGGATTTTGACGCGCTGATGAAACGCTCCACCGAAGACGTGGCCTGGTTCACGGACGCGGTCTTGAAGTATCTGGACATCGAGTTTTACGAACCGTATTCGCAAGTCGTGGATTTGAGCGGCGGCATCCAATTGCCGAAGTGGTGCGTGGGGGGCGTGATGAATGTCGTGCACAACTGTGTTGACAAGTGGGTGCAGACTTCCGAAGTCTCAAAGACTTCGGAAGTCTTGAGCGCCGTGGTTTGGGAAGGCGAAGAGGGGATGACAAAAACGCTCACTTACAAAGAACTTTACGAGCAAGTGAATCAGGCCGCGAATGCGTTGCGTTCGTTGGGACTGGGCAAGGGCGACGCGGTGGGACTCTTCATGCCGATGACGCCAGAAATCGTGGTGGCGTTGCTGGCGATTGCAAAAATTGGCGGAATCATCCTGCCGCTGTTTTCGGGATACGGCGCGGGCGCGGTCATCAGCCGCATGACGGACGCGGACGCGAAGGCGCTTTTCACCGCCGACGGCGCGTTCCGACGCGGCAAGCCCGTCGAGATGAAATCCGTCGCGGACGAGGCCGCCGCGCAAATTCCCACGTTACAGCACATGATCGTTTTGAAGCGCACGGGGCAGGAAATAAAAATGAAAGAAGGCCGCGACCACTGGTGGCACGAACTGGTGACGCGTCAGCCCGTCGAAGCAGAGACCGAACGAACGTCCGCGGAAGACCCGCTGATAGTGATTTACACGTCAGGCACAACGGGACGTCCAAAAGGCGCGCTTCACACGCATTGCGGATTCCCGATCAAGGCCGCGCAAGATATGGCGTTCGGGACGGATGTCCACGGTGTAGCGCAAATTGCCAATTTGCGTTACAACCCAGACGTCATTTACTGGATGACCGACATGGGCTGGATGATGGGTCCCTGGCTGGTGTTCGGCTCTCTCCTGCTCGGCGCGACCATGTTCCTCTACGACGGCGCGCCCGACTTCCCCGCGCCCGACCGTTTGTGGGCGCTAGTGGAGCGACACCGCATCAATCAGATGGGAGTCTCGCCCACGTTGATCCGCACGCTCATCCCACACGGAGACGAGCAATTCCAGAAGCACGATCTCTCCTCGCTGAAATGTTTCGCGTCCACAGGCGAGCCGTGGAATCCCGAACCGTGGAAGTGGCTGTTCGAGAAAGTCGGCGGCGGGACGCGTCCCATCGTCAACTATTCGGGCGGGACGGAAATTTCGGGCGGCATCGTGATGGGCAACCCGCTCCTGCCGCTCAAACCCTGCGCGTTCTCCGCTCCCTGCCCTGGCATCGCCGCGGACGTGTTGGACGAACACGGGAATCCGATTCGCAATGCGGTCGGCGAACTGGTCATCAAAGCGCCGTGGATCGGGATGACGCGCGGCTTCTGGAAAGACCCGCAACGCTACCTCGACACGTACTGGTCGCGCTGGCCGAACGTTTGGGTGCACGGTGACTTTGCCGCCATCGACGCGGACGGCCTCTGGTACATCCTCGGCCGCTCCGACGACACGATCAAGATCGCGGGCAAGCGGCTCGGACCTGCGGAGGTCGAGTCCATTCTGACGCGGCATCCCGCCGTGGTAGAGTCGGCCGCGATCGGCGTCCCGCACGAAGTGAAGGGAAGCGAACTGGTCGTCTTCGTCGTGCTGAAAAAGGGATTCGAGTCCGCCGACGCGCTGCGAAAAGAACTCCGCAACTTGATCGTGGAAGATATGGGCAAGCCGCTCGCGCCGAAATCCATTTTGTTTGTCAGCGACCTGCCGAAGACGCGCAACGCCAAAGTGATGCGCCGCATGATCCGCGCCGCGTATTTAGGACAGGATGCGGGCGATATGAGTTCGCTGGTGAATCCAGATGCGGTGGAGGAAGTGAGGAGAGCGAGATAATCCCAACCTCGAAGGGGTGGCATTGCCCAAAATATGTCATCCCTTCGGGATTACCTTTCAGCGCGGCCATCCGTTACAATCATGGCATCCCTTCGGGATTTTTATTTATCTGTGCCCTTACAAAGGAAATTCCCCATGCCCTGCGAATGTTGCAAAATCACAAATGATCAATTTGGAAAAGACACCGCCGAAGCGGACTTGAAGGAATACCGTCGCAAGGGACCCGCGAAGCAGACGCGCTTGATCCTCGAAGCCGTGCGCTCATTGAATCTCAAAGACGCCTCCCTGCTGGATGTGGGCGGAGGCATCGGCGCGATCTACCATGAGTTGATGAAAGACATGGTTTCACACGCCACGCACGTGGACGCCTCGTCCGCGTATCTGACGGCGGCGAAGCAGGAGACCGAGCGCCGCGGCAATGCAGAAAAGGTGAACTTCATCCACGCCGATTTTACGGACGTGGCTGAAACCATTCCGCAGGCCGACGTGGTGACGCTCGACCGCGTGGTGTGTTGCTATCCCGATTACAAAAGCCTCTTGAAAGCCGCGGCCAGCCGAAGTTCACGCGCGCTCGTGATGGCGTATCCGCGCGAGAACGGGCTGAGTCGCTTCGTCATCACGGTCATGGATTGGTTCCTGAAAATTTCGCGTAACCCGTTCCGCGTTTTCGTTCATCCCGTCGCGGAGATGAATGCCCTGCTCCGTGCGGAGGGTTTGCAAAGGAAATCATTGAGCAGGCTCTTCGTTTGGGAAGTGGCGCTCTATCAACGTTCGTAGGAATTTTTGATGCAATCCACGAAACCATCACAACACATCCATGGCTTCGACTGGGTACGGGCTTTTATGTCGGTGGCGGCGGTGATGTGGCACATCCGCACGTTCGGCAAATCGCTTCTGCTCACAGAAAAGTTCACGCGCTTTCAACTGAATGCCATTGCCGTGCTCAACTTTAATCTGGCGCTGTGGCGGTTCCCGTCTTCCTGCTCGTCTCGTGCTATCTCCTCGTCCGCAACGCATCGGACGGGACGCGCCTCCGCCAACGCGTGTGGAGGCTGATCCTGCTGGTCGCGTTTTGGACGGTGTTGATCTCGCTAATGAATTTTGGCTCTCCCGTTTCTGACGGGATGCCTTACAAAAAAGGGTTCATTTGCCACAGATCACACAGATTTTTCTGTGAAAATCTGTGTGATCTGTGGCTGAAGTTGGCGGCCTTCCCGTTAATTACGGGAGACCCTGAATTTTCTTTGCGTACTCCCTGGCGCTACCCGCCAGGGCAAGTGTCGCGGGCTTGGCGCTTCAAAAGGTTGGTCAGACATTAATTTGAGAAAGCCATGTTCCATCCTTAACGCAACCTAAGAGGGCCTCGCGCGCTGGGGGTATAATTTTCTCGCGGCATTGTGAATTTTCTCCGCCGCAGGAGCAATGAATGAAAAAACTGCAAGCCATTTTCGCGCTAGCCTTCATCCTCTCCGCCTGCGCGGGGACTCCCACGGCCGCGCCTAGCGAAGCGCCAACCGCCACGCTGATCTCCATCGTGGAGGAGACCGCCGTCCCGACGTTGGTTCCGATCCAGCTCGGCGGGCCGACCGCTGGTACGACCGTCTCGTGGATGGACGGCGGCTCGCTGGTCTACGTCCCCGCCGGGCAATTCACCATGGGCGGAAGCGGCGCCGATAGCCCCACCCACTCTGTCAGCCTCTCGGCCTATTGGATTTCGCGCACCAAGATCACCAATCGCATGTACTCCATCTGCGTGGGCGTGGGCGTGTGTTCGCCGCCCACGTCCACCCCCGGCGGATCCGTTTACAGCAATCCCGTCTACGGCGACCATCCCGTTGTGGGCGTCGCCTACGACCAGGCCGCGGCCTACTGCTCCTGGGCGGGCGGACGCCTCCCCACCGAAGCCGAATGGGAGAAGGCTGCGCGCGGACCAAGCGGCCAGACCTATCCGTGGGGCGCGGCGCAACCTTCGTGCGACCTGCTCAATTTCGCGGGTTGCAAAAACTCCACCACCAGCGTCGTGGCGTACCCTAATAGCGCCAGTCCGTATCTCGCGCTCGACATGGCGGGCAACGCCCATGAGTGGACGCTCGATTGGTACAACGCCTCCTACTACGCCTCCAGCCCCATTCAAGATCCGCCCGGAGCCGATAGCGGCGATTACCGCGTCATCCGCGGCAGCGGCTTCAACAGCGACATCACCCAACTCGACGTGTCCATCCGACGCCCCGCCGCGCCCGCCTACACCAGCGCCGACCTGGGCTTCCGATGCGTCGTTCAGCAACCGATCAATTTCCCCGCCTATTGCCAAACCAGTCCCAACCTTGTAGGCGCGGCAGTTCTGCCCACCACGGCCAATGACTGCGTGACGCCCGTCGCGCAAAAACTCGGCCTGGCATGTCGGCAACAGATTCCTTACGATACATTCCTGATCCCGCGCGGCTCCACCTACAACGTGACATCGCCCGGGTTTAGTTGCACCAGCCGGGTCGTCGGCGAAATGATCGAGGTGACCTGCACCGGGCCGGACGCGAAAAGCGGCTCTGTCGAAGTCTGCAACTCGGCCTGCGGCGGACTCCTGCCCACCGCCGCATTGACCGGAACTCCCGCCTGCGACCCCGGCTATTCATTCGACCCCGCCACCCGACAGTGCCTCTACACCCCGCTCTCGGCTCAGGCTGGACCTCAGGGCTGTCCGCCGGGCTACGCGCTTGATTCTACGGGACAGACCTGCCGCCCCACCCTCGGCGCCGACAACTCCTGCCCGATGGGTCAATACTACGACACCCTCTATGGCGGATGCGTCCCCGCCAACGGACAGGCCAACTGCAACCTCTACGGCTTGAACAATCCATCTCTCGCCAGTACCTGTTTCGTGGGTTGTCCGGCGGGCTTCTCGTTCAACTCTGGTTCGCAATGCTGTCAGGCTCCCGCCATCGGCCTCTATCCTGATTGCCAACCTGGCTACGCCTACGACCCGACCATCGGAGCCTGCGCGCCGCGCCTCCAGGCCGTCAGCGCCACGCAGGGATGCACCTTCGTCTCGATTGATATGATGCAATGCGCCCCGCTCTTTGCCTGCGATAAACTGCCCGATGAAAACGCCTGCATCATCAACGCCGCCAATGGCTGTGTATGGAATGAAAAAGCCAACGCCTGCGAAAATGTGAAATAACGCCGCGCCTTGCGCGAATGTCAAGCCTGTCCTGTGCGGACAGGCTTGTTTTTTAAATTTCGGCTTATAATCGCCCCGTTCTCAATTTCCTGTCTGAAGAGGAATCGCGCATGAACGGGAAAATCATCCGCTCACTTTTCTATATCATCCCCACATTTCTGCTGACGGGTTGCATCACTGTCTTCGTTCCAGTTAACACGCCCACGCCGCCGCCCACCCCGATTCCGCTCGCGACGATCGTGATCTCCACCACGACCGAAGCGCCTGCTTTGCCTTCTCCAACCGCCACCCACAGCGCGCCTGTCTGTCGCGTGGACCCGCTGGCGGACGTGTGCTCCGTCCCCAATGCGGGAACGCTCACCAAGAATACCTGCATCAAAAAAGTGCCATACACCCTACTAGGATTCTCCCCCGGCTCCATCATCGAAATCGCCGACCCGAACCTGACCTGCAAAAATGAAGGACTGCGCGGCGGCGTGCAACAATATAGTTGCACCGGCCAGCAATTGATCTCCTACGATATCAAAGTCTGCAACCCCACCTGCACCGCCGCGCTGGATACCACCAGCGGACTCTGTTCCACGGGTTACGGCTACGACTCCGCTGCCGGCTGTTGCTGGCCTGTCCCCGATCTCGAACCTGGTTGCATGATGTACCGCGTAGACATCGGCGCCTGCCAATAACGCTTGCCTCCCCCCTCATATGTAGTGACGACTTCAGTCGTCTCAGCGGCTGAAGTCGCTACTACATGGGGGCAAAACCCACCTTTGACAAACCCAAAATCAAAAAAAGGCGACTGGAAAAATCCAGCCGCCTTTTTTCATATTTGGATTGCAGATTGCAATCTGCCTAGAACAGACCAAGCACCTTGCCCGTCTCGAGGTCGAGGTCAACATCGTAAAAGACCGGGCGGGTCGGCAGGCCAGGCATCGTCCGCATCGTGCCGAGAAGTGGATAGAGGAAGCCCGCGCCCACGCTGGCGCGAATGTCGCTGATGGTCACGCGGAAGCCGCGCGGCGCGCCCTTCACGTCTCCCTTGTCGGAGAACGAAAGATGCGTCTTCGCCATGCACAACGGCAGGCCAGAGAAGCCGAGTTTGGTGAACTGCTCGATCTTCTGCTCCGCCAACTCGCTGTAGTCCACGCCGTCGGCGCGATAGATCTCGCGGGCGATGATCTCGATCTTTTCCTTGATCGAAATATCCAGCGGATATAGGAACTGGAAGTTGGTGGGTTTTTCGCAGGCATTCACAACCGCTTCGGCCAGGGCAATGGCGCCCTTGCCGCCTTCCATCCAGTGACGCGAAACAACCGCGTCCATCGCGCCGGCTTCGATGGCGGCCTTGCGCACCATCTCCACCTCGGCAGGCGTGTCGTTGGCAAACGAGTTGACCGCCACCACCACGTTCACGCCGTACTTGAGCGCGTTCTGAATGTGCTGAACCATGTTGGGCATGCCCTTTTCCAGCAACGCCAGATTCTCGTCCGTGTATTCGGGCGCGAGCGGTTTGCCAGCCACCACCTTCGGGCCGCCGCCGTGCATTTTCAACGCGCGGACGGTCGCGACCAGCACAACCACATGCGGGGTCAGGCCAGAGTAGCGGCACTTGATGTCCATGAACTTTTCCATGCCGATGTCCGCGCCGAAGCCCGATTCGGTGATGACGTAATCGGCCAGCTTGAGCGCGATCTTGTCGGCGATGATCGAGGACTGTCCATGCGCGATGTTGGCGAACGGTCCCGCGTGGACGATGGCGGGAGTCCCCTCGAGGGTCTGCATCAGATTCGGCTTGATGGCGTCCTTCATCAAAACGGTCAACGCGCCAGCCACGCCGATATCCTCGGCAGTGACGGCGTTGCCGTTGCGGTCGAGCGCGACGACCATTCGGCCCAATCGGTCGCGCATGTCTTCGAGATCGGTGGTCAACGCCAGGATGGCCATGATCTCGGAGGCCACAGTAATGTCGTAGCCAGATCTGTGCTCGTAGCCCGCTTCTTCCTTGCCCAAACCAGTCTGAATCTCGCGCAACATGCGGTCGTTAATATCAACCACGCGTCGCCACTGCACGCCGCTATAATCCACGTTCAGGCGGGCGAAGCGGCTCTTTTCTTCGGGGGTCAGTTCATTGGGATCGGTCTTCTCGATGCCCAGTTTCTTCAAACGGCGGAGCATCGTCGGCGAGAATTTGCGGTTGCCTTTTTTATCGGGCGGGCAGAGCGCGTTGAAGAGTTTCTCGTCATCGGGCGTGGCGGTTTCGTGCATAATGCGCGCGTCCAACGCCGCGGCGCACAGGTTATGCGCGGCCGTAATGGCATGGATGTCGCCCGTCAGATGCAGGTTGAAATCCTCCATCGGGATGATCTGCGAATAACCGCCGCCTGCCGCGCCGCCCTTAATGCCGAAGGTCGGGCCTTGCGAGGGCTGGCGGATGACGGTCATCACGCGCTTGCCGAGGTGCGCGCCCAACGCCTGCGAAACGCCCACGGTGGTGGTGGTCTTGCCTTCGCCGAGCGGGGTGGGCGTGATGGCGGTCACGTCAATATATTTGCCGTTTTTGCGCTTGCTGAGACGGTCGAGAATTTCGAGTTTGATCTTGGCTTTGTGGGGACCAAACAATTCCAGTTCGCTTTCTTTGATACCCAATTCTGCGGCGATCTGGAGGATGGGTTTGAGTTTGCCAGCCTGCGCGATCTCAATATCAGAAGGCACGGGCTTGAGCAGTTTCAATTTAGTGGGCTGATAGGGGAATTTCGGGGCCGCTTTCTTGGCCACAACTTTCTTCTTGACAACTTTCTTTACAGGTTTTTTGGTCTTCGAGGGTGCCATTTCAGGGTCTCCTTGCTTGGGTTGACGATGGTTTCTTCAATGTTAACGAAAATTTTCACAAAATGCAATGGATTTCCGTCACTGATTTGTCACTATGCCCGCAGCGCCGTCCCAATCGCCTCCCCAGCCAGCGCGCGGGACAAATTCCCCGCCTCCTCCGCCGAAAAGATGGACGCCGTCAGCCCGGGGACTTCCTGGATCAACTCGAACATCTGCCCGACTTTAGCCGCCATCCCGCCCGTGACGTCCACGCTCGAAGACGCGCCGATCCCCGCTCGCATCGCTTCATACGACGGGAAGCCGATTTCACTCACCAGACGCGTTCGCGCCGGGAAGTCTTCCCACACGCCCTCCTCGAGGCCTGCCAGCAAAATGCGACCGGGACGCAGTTCGCGCGTCAGGTGGGCGAACAGATCCTCGGTGGAAAGGATCGTACCGCCTCGCTTCTCGTCGAAGATCACATCGCCGTAAATGACGGGGAGCAATCCCGCCGCCAGCGCGGAGCGAAGCGGCGTCAAATCCCAGCGTGCGACTCGTATCTCGTGCGCAGTCACCGCCGAGACGGGAGCCAGCGCGATGGCGGGCAACCCTGCCGCGCGCAAAGCCTCCATCACGAAGCGGTTCAACTGCGAAGCCTGAAACCAGACCTCGGCGAAGCCTTTCCAATATCTGCCCCCCTCCGTCTTCCCCCAAATGCTTCGCATTTGGGGGAAGTGGCGCGAAGCGCCGAGGGGGGCGGGGGTGGGGATTCCATCACGCGTCCCATACTCCTTCGCCGCGGCGTGGCCAAACGAGCCAGAACCATGTCCCAGAATCAGAGGCCGGCCAGAGGTCCAGAAAGATGCGATCTCGTCCGCCAGTTCTTTGAGTTTATCGAGTCGCGGCGTGTACGGTGTGTCTTTGTCGGTAATGAGCGATCCGCCCAGTTTGAGGAGGGTAAGTTCAGTCATGCGGCGATTTTACACGTATTTTTCGGAGTCCGAAGTCTCCGACTTCGGAGTTGAAATCGAAAGTCGGAGACTTTCGACTCCGCGTGCTATAATTTTCGTATGGACTTATTCAGCAGGACGAACCTGCTTATCGTTGCCTTTGCCGCGGTTTCCTTTTTCCTTTTGATTGCGGGCGTGCGCGCCTTGCGTTTGGGAAGCCGCACGATCTATTTTCGTCATCGCCGCCAGCGCGTGCTGGCAGGCTGGTGGATGACAGGCGCGGGACTGCTTCTCGCGATGGTCGCGCTGTTCATGTTCCGCGCGCTCGAAAACCCGTTAGAAACCGCGCCCACCGCCGCGCCCGCCCTCCCGTCCGCGACTGCCGCGCCGAGTCCCACATCCACCGCCACGCTGAGGCCCACGCGCGTCGTCACGCAGACGCCCAACGCCACGCCCACGCCGCATCTGCCGCTCTCGCTGGAGATCATGGTCGTCAGTTCGGTCACGCCGCAAATTTCGGCCACGATCGGCGAGATCGTTTTCTCCGAGGCGTTGCAGGATAATTTTCCAGTGGGCAATCGCACCGAGTTTTTTAACCCGATCCGCCGCATGTATGCCAGTTTTTATCACACGCACATGACGTTCGGCTCGCAATTCACCACGCTCTGGTTTCGCAATGGCGAACTCGTTTATTTTCAAAGCGGGCCATGGCAATTTGGCGGACGTGGCCGCGAAGCCTCTTTGTGGGAACCCGCGCCGCAGGAATGGTTCCCCGGCGAGTACGAAGTGCAATTTTTTGTGGGGACGGAATGGAAGGCAACGGGACAATTTAAGGTGAAGGGCGAACCGCCCCTCCCGACCTCGACTCCCACTTTGACCTTCACCGCGTCGCCGTCCGAAACGCCGACTGCGGCGCCAACCGCAACCCCATCCAAGACGCCGAGCGCGACCCCGAGCGTCACTCCCACTCCCGCCAATTAGCGGCGCTATAATCATCGTATGGACATTCGTGCTGGTTTTATTGCGGCATCCATCTTACTGGCGATCTGGGCGCTTTTTATTTTCCGCTCTGGCTGGTTCACATTTCGCTCGGCCGCGAAGTTGTCGTTTTATCGTCTCAAACGCACCAGAGAGGCGCGGGGGCGTTGGCTGTTTTTTCTTGCACTCGTAATGTTCGCCGTTGCAATCGCCCTCCCCATTTACGGACAACCCGTCGTCTACTCCATTTATCCCCCATCCCCCACCGTCGCGCCCACGCTCACGCCTTCGGTCGTCCCGACGATCACGCTCACGCCCACCATCACGCTGACTCCCACCATCACCGATACGCCGTTGTACACGAACTCGCCCACGATCACGGCCACGCCCTTCCTGCCGTTGGTGGTGGAGGCGCAATTCATCAGCGCGGTCACGCCCAACCCCGACGCGGTCATCAGCCCGATCGTGTTCTCCAATTCGGTCAAAGGCGGCTTGCCCGAAACGCCGTCCATCTTATTTCGCAATCCCGTGGAACGCATCTTTGCGACGTTCTCCTACGATGGCATGATCCCAGGCTCGCAATGGAGCGCGGTCTGGTATCGTAACGGGGAATATATCTTCCACGAAAGTTATCCGTGGGATGGCGGCACGGGCGGATATTACTACAGCGAATGCGCCAACCCCTCGGGCGGATGGCTCCCCGGTCAATACAGCGTCCACATTTACGTTGGCGTCCTCTTCAAGCGCGGCGGTTCCTTCACCGTGGAAGGCGACGCGCCGCCCACGCCCGTGCCTTCGGCCACGCCGAGTCCACTGCCCTCTTCCACTGTAACGCCGTAGCGCGGGTCGGATTGCCAACACCGCACATGCGTTCGGTGCAAGTGTCCGACCTACAACAAAAGGAGCCTGCCCTTTCATGTCTGAAAAATCTTTTCAGGATTACTACCCCGATTATTTTGCCGTCTGCTATGGATGCGGAAGCCAGAACAAATTGGGACACCAGATCAAGAGTCATTGGGACGGGGACGAATCGGTGGCATACTTCCAACCCCAGCCTTATCACACTTCGATTCCTGGCTACGTTTATGGCGGACTGCTCGCTTCGCTGATTGACTGCCACGGGACAGGGACGGCCGCCGCGGCAGGCTACCGCGCCGAGGGCCGCGCAATGTCCTCCGAGCCGCCGCTCCGCTACCTGACCGCTTCGTTGCATGTGGATTATCTCAAGCCCACGCCGCTCGGTCCCGTTCTTGAAATTCGCGGACGGGTGAAAGAAGTGAAGGGACGCAAGATCGTCATCGAAGAGTGGATCGTCGTCAACGGCATTACCACCGTGAAAGGCGAGTTGGTGGCGGTGCAAGTCCCTGAGCAGTTGGTGAAGGATATGCTGGAACAGGGAAAGTAGAAAACAAAGAGACCTCCGCTCGTTACGGAGGTCTCTTTGTTTTACAGCCCGGCGGCTTTACGAAGCGCGTCGGCTTTGTTGGTCTCTTCCCATGGGAACTGGACATCATCGCGTCCGAAGTGACCGTAGGCGGCGGTCTTGCGGTAGATTGGGCGGCGCAGGTTCAGGTCACGGATGATCGCGCCCGGGCGCAGGTCGAATGTCTCTTCGACGAGTTTGGCGATTTTCTCGTCGGCGATCTTGCCCGTGCCGAACGTCTCCACGTTGACGGAGAGCGGGTGCGCCACACCGATGGCGTAGGCCACCTGAATCTCACAGCGATCAGCCAGGCCCGCGGCCACCACGTTCTTGGCGGCCCAGCGCGCGGCGTAAGCGGCGGAGCGGTCCACCTTTGTGGGATCCTTGCCGCTGAACGCGCCGCCGCCGTGACGTCCCATGCCGCCGTAGGTGTCCACGATGATCTTGCGACCAGTCAAGCCCGCGTCACCCTGCGGCCCGCCAATGACGAAGCGTCCGGTGGGATTGACGAAGATTTTGAGTTCGCTGTCCGTCATCCCATCGGGCATGGACGGCAGGATGATGTGTTCGATGATCTGCTCGCGAATATCGGCCTGCGAAATCTCCGGCGCGTGTTGCGTGGAAACAAGCACGGTGTCAATGCGTTTGGGTTTGCCGTGCGAATATTCCACCGTCACCTGGCTTTTTCCATCCGGGCGAAGCCAGGGAAGCGTGCCGTCTTTGCGAAGTTCGGCCAGTCGGCGGCTGAGTTTGTGCGCGAGGTAGATGGGCATTGGCATCAGTTCGGGGGTTTCGTTACAAGCGTAACCAAACATCATGCCTTGATCGCCCGCGCCAACTGCCTCAATTTCGGCCTCGGTCAATTCGCCAGTTTTGGCTTCGAGGGCCTTATCCACGCCCATGGCGATATCGCCAGACTGTTTGGCAATGGCCACCAGCACGCCGCACGAATTGCCGTCGAAGCCTTTCGCGCTATCATCGTAGCCGATGTCGAGGATGGTCTTACGAACCAACTCATCGAAGTTGATCTGGGCTTTGGTTGTGATCTCGCCGAGCAACATCACATAGCCGGTCTTGGTGGCGGTTTCGCAGGCCACGCGCGAGCGAGGATCCTGCTCAAGGCAGGCGTCCAGCACGGCGTCTGAGATCTGATCGCAGATCTTGTCGGGGTGGCCTTCGGTCACCGATTCGGAGGTGAACATCAACTTTTCAGATGTCATAAAAGTGGTACTCATTGTGGTTGGGTCTCCTTGTGGAAATGAAATTGCCCCTCCGGACTCGAAAGGGCAATTTGCACGAAGCACGGCTGCCCTCTCATCTTCCAGAATCTCGATCTGTCGGAATTGGCACCGTGTTGGTAGTCTTTTAGTCGTCTCGTCACGTGGTCGAGTGGTCAGACATACAAGACCATGCGACAAACAGACTACATGACTAGCAGACTACAACCGGTTGTCGAGGCATCGCAGGGCCGGTCCCTCCGCCTCTCTGGATAAGAGTTGCCGATTGGGGCTGTTTAATTGTGGCGGGATAATACCATAAGCAAAGTGAGGCGTCAATTAATAAAAAAGACCGCCGGGAAAACCCGACGGTCTAAACGAACCAAAACTGGATTAGTTATCGGAGGCGCAACGGAAGCCGACCGAGGGGGCCGAATCGCCGAACCAGCGATCGGTTCCAACTTGAACGTTCGGGTTGGGTCCCATCATGGACGCGCGGGAGGAGACGCGCAGCATCTTCCAGCTATCGCCCCAGTGACCGCCGCGCACGACGCGCATGAACTCGTCGGTTTTGCCAACAGGGCCGGTGGGATTCATGGTATTGCCCAAGCTGTAGTACTTTATGTCGTACAGGTCACTCACCCATTCGGCCACGTTACCAGCCATGTCGAGAACGCCATAGACGCTGGCCCCAGAAGGGAAGCTACCCACACGCATGGTATCGCCCACGCCGTAATTGAAGTTGGCATATGAACCATCCGGAAGCGTGTCGCCCCAGGGGAAGAGATTCAGCGAGGGGAAGCTACCGCGGGCGGCATATTCCCATTCGGCTTCGGTCGGAAGACGGCGGCCGGCCCACTTGCAGTAGGCATCCGCATCGCCCCAACCCACGTACACGACGGGGTAATCGGCAAATTCAGCATTACCGAAGTAGGGATCGCGGGTCTTGGACTTGAGCACGGGCTGGCTTCCGTAGTGCGGCAGTTCGCAAACGCCGGCGTCCACGCACAGTTTATACATACCGTTGGTGACTTCGAGTTTGTCCATCCAGAAGCCGGTCATAGTCACTTTGTCGGCGGGCATTTCGTTGGTGTGCGCGTCTGAATCAATGCCGCCGCGCTGGAACGTGCCATCGGGGATGTAGACCTGCGTCATGCCGTCGGAGGCAGACACCTTCTCGGTGCCGGCTTCAGCCGCGCCGCCACCTTGCGGGCCCGCGGTGGGGTTGAGCAGGGCCGTGGGGCTGGGAACCGCCGAGGGCAGGGAAATGGCGGTCGGCTGGGCTTCTCCGCCGCCCAACTGGCAGGCTGAGGCCACAAAGGCCAAAGCCAAAAGTACAACGTAAAGTTTTTTCATCTTAATCTCCTTTTCTCCAAATTTGTAATTACAGTATAAAAGCGCTTCGTTTTTTGCCATATCACCCAAAGGTCATAATTTAGTATTATTTTGTGACTTATTGTGACCAATTCTCCGTTTTTTGTTTATAATATGCTCATGCAACCGAACCCTGAAAGCAAAGCTCCTCTACGCGTCTATGTTGTTTGTGACCAGACCGCGACCGCTCCTATTTGGGGATATTTGATCCGCGAAAAGGGATTGGTAGCCATTCTCGAAACCATCTTCGAGCGCGCCATGGAACACGCGCTGGAAGACATCCCCGACCTGATCATCATTGACATCAACGCCTCGCACGAACAGCGCATCGCCCTCTGCAAGCGATACCGCGCCCTGAGCGCCAGCCCCATTTTGCTCTTTCTGCCCGCCAGCAACGAGAACGAGATTCTCGAAGCCTACCAAAACGGCGTGGACGAGTGCGTGGTGAAACCCGTCAGCCCGGCGATATTTCTGGCAAAGATTTTGGCCTGGGGACGGCGCAGTTGGGCGCAACCGATGTCTCCGCTTCGCACCGGACCGTTGAGGCTGGACCCGGCCCATCGGTCCGCGGTGGCGCCGACAGGGTCCGAAGTCCGCCTCACCAACCTCGAGTTCCGTCTCCTGCACCTGTTGATGAGTCGCCCGGGCTACGTCTTCAAAGCGGATGAGATCATGCAAACCGTTTGGGGCATGGAAAAAGCCGACCTGGCATTGCTGAAGAACGTGGTGTATCGCCTGCGCCGAAAGTTGGAGGACGAATCGGGAAAGGCCGATTTGATCCAGACCCAACCAGGCGGCTATAGTTTTGTGGATAAATAAGTGGGGTGGAATACCCTACGGGTACGATATGGGATTCCGCCCCACGATAAACTGGCGTGTATAATCACGCCATGCCACCCGAAACTCCCCCTCCCCTGCCCGAAGAATTTTTAGCCGCGGAATTTGAATACATCGCCAACAGCGCTTTCCAGGCGAATGAAGATCGAAGCAAAGCCGCTTCGTTCTTCCTCGTCGCGGTGGGATCATTGGTGGCGGCCATCTTCGGCGCGCAACTGCTGACGGGAACATCGCAACAACTCTTGATCGCGTATCGTTCGCTGGCGGGGCTGTTTTTTGTGCTGACCCTTCTCGGCGGGTTGACCGTGGCACAGTTGGCGCGTTTGCGTTTGGCCTGGTTGGAAGCCGCGCGCGCCATGAACCAGATCAAGGATTTTGTAGCAGAACATCATCAGGGGTTGAATTTGGAGCAGGCATTTCGCTGGAATTCAAAAACCCTGCCAAAAGAATTTAAAGCCGACAGCATCTCATTCTACTCCGCCCTGGAAGTGACGCTCCTGAGCGCGCTCACGTTTGGCGCGTTCGTATACTTTTCCATGACAAGCGTCGATTGGTTGGACGGGATTTGGCTGATCTCCATCGGCGCGGGGGCCGTTGCATTCATCGCCTTTGTCTTGTTATACAAACGAATGTTGAAAACGAGGAAACCATGACCACATTTCACAACGGCACGGAAGAGTTTCGCGTGAACGGCGAGGAACTCGTCGCGAAGATCAAACAACTTCTGCACGAAGGCAACATCCGCCGCATCATCATCAAAGACAAGGAAGGGCGCACGCTGATCGAAGTCCCGCTCACGCTGGGAGTGGTGGGCGCGATCCTCGTTCCCGTGTGGGCGGCCATCGGCGCGATCGCCGCGCTGGTAGCCGAAGCGACTGTGGTCGTGGAGAAGAAGACCGAAGCATGACGCGCGACTACGACCTGACCTCCCAACCGCCGACGGCAAATCAACGCCTGCCCGAATACACGCGTGACGATGAGTGGATTCGCCAATTCTTACGCGTTTCCCAAATCGGACGCGTCGCCACAACCTGGGACGACCAGCCCTTCGTCACGCCGACGACGTTTTGGTACGATGAGTCCAATCAGCGCGTCATCTTCCACTCCAACCTGGCGGGACGCATCCGCGCCAACCTCGAGCGCAACCCGAAGGTTTGTCTCGAAGCCAGCGAAATGGGACGCCTGCTCCCCTCAAATGTAGCGCTGGAATTTTCGGTGCAGTTTCGGAGCGTGATGGTCTTCGGGACGGTGCGGATTCTGGAATCAAACGAGGAAAAAACCGCCGCGTTAAATGGCCTGCTCAAAAAATATTTCCCCGCGATGGAAGCCGGACGCGAGTATCGTCCCATTACGGACAAGGAATTGAAGCGAACGTCGGTCTATGAATTGAAAATCGAATCGTGGAGCGGGAAAGAGAACTGGAACGACCGCGCCGAGCAATCGGAGGAGTGGCCCGCGCTGGAGGAGAAGTGGTTTGAGTAAGCGCGTCCGTCATTGCGAGGAGGGCGCTCTTCCCGACGAAGCAATCCCCTAGCCGTGCGAGGAGATTGCTCACCTGCACTGCACCAAACGCAGTGCGGTGCAAGTGTCGCAAAGAACGCTCGCAATGACGAATCAAACGGTTATTTCGCGAATTCCCAAAACGCGAGGGCGGATTGTTCGATGGCCGCGACCAGTTTCAGGTCGTCCGTTGGAGTTTCCCCACCAGGGTAGCCGAAGATAAGGATGACGTAGGCGCGCGAGTCCCACGTCACGATGGCGGCGTCGCCGATGACGAGACGCCCGTCGGTGATGGAGCCGCGTTTGTTGTAGAGTTTCCCATCCACGGGGAGGAGCGAGCGCAAGACGCCGAGACGCGTGTCATCGTTGGGGGAGTATTCCGACATCCAATCGAGAAGCATCTCC
This sequence comes from Chloroflexota bacterium, assembly GCA_016234485.1. Classification (GTDB taxonomy): domain Bacteria; phylum Chloroflexota; class Anaerolineae; order Anaerolineales; family Villigracilaceae; genus Denitrolinea. The sequence goes on along the minus strand of JACRBL010000029.1, from coordinate 26,008 downwards.
CGCGCTTGCGGCTCGATAAAATCCCCTTGATAGAGTCCTGCGAAGAGATGCGCGATCTCGCTGAGCGGCGCGGTGCGGCGATAGACGTTGACGTTGGGCGCGCCCCACTTCGCCAGCGTGGACGAGATGTTGAAGCCCGAAAAGCGGATGTATTCGAGCAGGTCTTCGGTGGCTTTCTCGTCTGAGTCTACGAGCATATCGTGCAGGGCTTCGGAGAGCAGGAATCCGTTTCCGTGCGAGGCGAGGTAGGCGGGCAGTTCTTCGGGGGGAATGTTTTTCGCTTCGAGACTTTTGAACAACAACATCGCGACGGGGACTTTGATGACCGAGGCCGTGTGGACCGCGTCGGCGCTGAGTCGCGAGTGGACGACGCGGCCCGCCTCGAGGTCCAGGATGAGCGAATGCCATTGGCCGCCCGCGTCCGCGAAGATGGAATCCAATGCGTCCGCGAGATTAAGTTCGGCGGAGGAGAAATCCTGCACGGGGGTTTTGAAGCGCCAGAGTTCGAATCCGCCGTAGCCTGTGAGGCCGATCCAGTTGTTTTTGGATTCGTTCGTCCAATCGTAGAATTGACCGACGCCTGGTTGGGCGGGATCGTAGAGCATCACTTCGCGGATAACGTAATAGTAGTTGGGATAGGGCTGGGTGTTGAGGTTGGTGACGGTGTAGGCGCGGCCCGCTTCGTCCACGCGGGTGACGGTGAGGATGTGTTCGAAGGTGCCGTTCTTGCCCGAATAGAGGTAGATGAAATCGCCCGCCTTGAGCGGAAATTTTATAAAATCAAATTCGGCAGTGGATTGTTTGAAAAGGAAATGCTCGAAACGATCTTCGGGAAAAGTTTTGCGGATGGTTTCGGCGTTGGTGTCGGGACGCATGAGCCAGAAATCGTGCGGGTCAACGTAGCGGTCGAGGAGGCCCGCGTCGCGCAGTTGGGCAATGGAGAGCGGCCCACACATGTTGGAAGGATCGGCGTATTGGACGAAGCCGATCTTTTCCGCTTTGGCGAGGGCTTCTTCCTGGGTGGAGGAGACGAAGGCTTGCGCGATTTGGTTGAGGCGATCTTTTTGGGCGAGAGTGAGAATGTCAGTGTCCCCAAAGGGGATGCTATCAGGCGTCGGGGGCGAGGTGTCAGGTGTTGAGGGGACGGGCGTCGGAGTGTCGGGTGTCGGGGGGAGGGGTGTCGAGGTGACGGGAGGCGGGAGGGTCGGCGCGGAGGGAGTAGGGGTTGGCGCGCAGGAGGAGAGGAGGAAAACGAAAAACGAAAAACGTAAAAGGATGGTGGAGAGTTTGGATGAGGGCATGGGGGGAGTTTAACATAAGAGGGGAGGATGTTGAAACGGTGGTCAGCGCCTACCATTTACCAACCCATCCCTCCCATGTTATCATCGCCACATGGACGCATCCTCTGAAATCCGTGGCCGCAGGCACGCAACCCTCGCCTTCATTACAATTCTTGCGATTCCCTGTTATTGCCTCGCCTGGGCGGCCATCGCGCTCGCGCCCGAACGCGGAACCGTCACGTCCACGCCCACGGTCACTGCCTCCATCACGTCCACGCTCGACCCGTCCATCGCCACGCCCACCTTCAGCCTCACGCCCTCCATTTTGACGATCACCGCCACCCTCATCCTGCCGCCGACCACGACCTTCACTCCCTCCATCAGCCCCACGCCCTTCCTGCCTCCCACGCGGACATTTACGCCGTCTCCCACGTGGACAGCCTCCGTGACCTTCACCCCCACGTGGACTTTTACATCCACCGTCACCGCGTCCATCACGCCCACGCCCACCCACACCGAGACGCCCACCGAAACCCTCACGCCCACCCCCACTGAAACGCCCACCCCCACCACAACCGAAACGCCCACCCCCACCCCGTGACCGACATCTCTCCCTTCCTTAAATCCCTATTATCCACCGCGGGACTCTCTGGACATGAATCCCCCGCGGCGGATTTGATTCGCGCCCGCTGGCAAAATCTCGCCGACGAGACGCATCTCAGCCGCCTCGGTTCCATTCATGCCCTCCGGCGGGGTAGCGCTCCCGAGCCGCGTCCACGCCTGCTGATCTCCGCGCACATGGACGCCATCGGCATGATGGTGGCGGGCTTCGAGGACGGCTTCCTGCGCCTCACGCAGATCGGCGGACTCGACACGCGCCTGCTCCCCGGCCAGCAGGTGACAGTTCACGCGCGCCAACCCGTGCAGGGACTGATCGTCGCGCGTCCCGCCGCGCTCATCCCCGATGACGAAGCGAAAAACGCGCCCAACTGGAATCACCTGCTCGTGGACGTCGGCCTCACCGCCGCGCGCGCGACGCGTCTCGTGCGCGTGGGCGACCTCGTCTCGTTCGCAAATGAACCGTTCGAACTGGGCGAAGGTCTGCTCAGCGGACACTCGCTCGATAACCGTGCCTCCGTCGCGGCGCTGACTCTCGCGCTCGAAGCAGTGTCCGCAAAAGCCTGTGCTGAGCGAAGTCGAAGCATCGCATGGGACGCGTGGTTCGCGGCCACCGTGCAAGAGGAAGTCACCTACGCGGGCGCGGCTACGTCTGCATTCGGTTTGCGTCCCGACCTCGCGCTTGTGGTGGACGTGACCTTCGCCAAGTCGCCGGGCGCGAATGGCTGGGAGACATTTCCGCTCGGCGGCGGACCCACGCTAGGCATCGGGCCGCACGTCCATCCGTTTGTGTTGAAGACTTTGCGCGACCTCGCCAAAGAACTCGAAATTCCGTTTGCCGTCGAACCGATGCCGCGTAATTCTGGCACCGAGACGGATGCCATCCAACTTTCGCGCGCGGGCGTTCCCACTGGCATCGTCAGCATTCCGATCCGTTACATGCACACGCCCGTGGAAGTGGCCGCGCTGGCCGACATCCAACGCGCCGCGCGCCTGCTGGCCGAATTTGCGGCGCGCCTCGACACAGACTTTTTGCAATCGGTGAAGTGGGATGACTGACGGACTCGCCGCGCTGAGTCGCAGGCTGGCCGAGGCATCTCCGCGCTGGTTCTTGCGGCTCGTCTTAATTCTCGCATCGCTACTCACATTCTGGCTTGCCATTCATCTCGGATCGGGGGGAGTTTTGTTTGTGTTCTGGCGCCGCACCCTGCTCGTCTTCGCCGTCGCAGGGCTGGCGCTCGCGTTTCTAGTTTTCGCGTGGGGGATGGGGCGATTGACACCTGCCCTGGCGGGCGGTGCCAGGGAATCGCCTCTACCATTACAAAGCCGACCTTCGTCGGCTATCTCCTATCTCCTATCTCGCATCCCTCAATCCATCTCCATCTCCCTTCTGGCAGGGCTTTTTATCTTCCTCCTCCTCAGCCCCCTCGCCCAAACCTTCCAACCCCTCCCCGCGCGTTTCCTCCTCATTTTCGTCGTCAGCATCCTCCTCACCTTCCTCCTCTCCTCCAAACCCTTCCCTCAATCCTGGCCTTCCTTCCTCCTCTCCTTCATCCTCCTCTCCTCCCTTTACCAACTAATTACCAATCTCCAATTACTCTCCCTCTCCCCCTTCTCGCGCGGCTGGTCGGAAGGGACGCGTTTCTACCACGCCTCCCTGCTCCTCTCCGAGCGTTACTACGGACTCTCCCTCCCGCCCTTCTATCAAGACCTCAGCCGCTACGTCGTGGAAGCGGTTCCCCTGCTCTTGCCCAATCCCTCGCTCTTCGTTGAACGTCTCTGGGAATATTCCCTCACCTTCATTCTCCCCGCGTTAACATCCGCGCTCGCGCTTCGCCGCGTTGCTCCAGCAAAACAAAACTGGACTCTCTGGCTCGTCCTCTTCCTCTGCGGAACGCTCTACCTCCTGCAAGGTCCCGTTTACTTTTACCTCCTCCTCGCCGCGATCCCCGTCCTCGCCTTCTATCATCCCAATCGCCCCATCCCCTCCATCCTCGCGCTCCTCGTCGCGTCGTTCTGGGCAGGCATCAGCCGCGTCAACTGGATGCCCATCCCCGCCATGCTCGCCATCGCGCTCTATCTGCTCGAAACGCCGTTCAAGAAAAATCTCCTCCGCTACCTCGCCCCTCCCGCCCTCTACGCCATCCTCGGCCTCGCGTCCGCCTACGCCGCGCGCCAGTGGTACTTCTCCATCTCAAACGTTTCGCCCGAAATGTTCAACGCCGCCTTCTGGCAACTGCGTCTCTGGTATCGCCTCTTCCCCAGCGCGCTCCAACCCCTCGGCATCCTGCCCGCGGGCATCCTGATGACCGCGCCCCTCATCCTCCTCATGGGTACGCACCTCCGCCAAAACCACTGGCATTGGATTCGCGTCGCGGGCCTCGTCTCCATGATGCTCGTTTTGCTCGTGGGCGGATTCATCGTCAGCGCCAAGATCGGCGGCGGGAGCAACCTGCATAATCTGGACGGCTACCTGACCCTCTCCCTCGTCATCGGACTCACCCTCCTGACAGATCGCTTCACTCCCGACGTTTCGCGGGACGCGTCGCCCCAAGCCTTTTCCCCGCTGACAGTTTTCCTCGCCATCCTCGCGCTGACGTTTTTCACCGTTTCGCAAACCTACCCCGCCCTCCCCGCCCGCGACCGTCACGAAGACTCGCTCGCCAAACTCCAACAACTCGTAGACGAAACCGTCGCGGACGGCGGACAAGTCCTCTTCATCTCCCAGCGCCAACTTTTGACATTTGGCTACATCACAGGCGTTCCCCTCGTCCCAGAATACGATAACATTGACCTGATGGAATTTGCCATGAGCAACTATCGCCCGCTGATAGACAAATTCCACGCCGACATCGCCGCCCACAAATACGCGCTCATCATCGCGCCCACGCCGCCCCGTCAAATCCAGACGCGCGACGATCCCTTCGCCGAAGAAAACAACGCCTGGGCCAAACGCGTCAGCATCCCCATGCTGCGCGAATACAAAATCATCGCCGAGTTTCCTGAGGGTGATTTTGTGGTGTTAGTACCAGATGAGTAGAGAGTAGAGAACAGAGAGCAGTACACACGCAATACGTAATACGCAATACGAAGCGCCCCCCCACTGATGACTGATCGCTGAAAACTGATAACTGATGACCTCCCTCAAAATCTCCTCCCCCCAACTGAAACTCCTCGAACGTCTCTGCAACGCAATCGCCGTCTCTGGCGATGAAGGCGAAGTGCGAAAGATCGTTCTCGAACAAGTCACGCCCCTCGCCGACGAAGTCCGCGTGGACGCGCTCGGAAACGTCCTCGTGCGGAAACGCGCCTCGAAGCGGAACGCGCTCAAAGTCCTGCTGGCCGCGCACATGGACGAGATCGGCTTCATGGTGGTCGCGGACGAAGGCGACGGCATCTATCGCTTTGATCGAGTCGGCGGCGTGGATTTGGCGTACGTGGCGGGCAAGTCGGTCTTCATCGGCAAGAATCGCATCCCCGCGGTGATCGGCATGAAACCCATCCACCTGAGCGAAGCCGATGAACGAAGCCGAAAAGTGTCGCTCGATTCTTTGCGTCTCGACGCGGGCAAAGGCGCCAAGGCGCAGGTGGGCGACCGCGTTGGCTTCGCCACCAAATTCCGCCGCACAGGCGACTCGCTTTTCTCGAAAGCGCTCGACGACCGCCTCGGCGTGGCGACCCTAATCGAAATTTTGAAACACGCGCCCGCGCACATCGAACTCCTGCTGGCCTTCACCGTGCAGGAGGAGGTCGGTCTGCGCGGCGCCACCGTCGCGGCTCACGCGCTCGCGCCCGATCTCGCCCTCGCCGTAGACTCGACTCCCGCCCGCGACCTGCCCGCCTACGATGGCCGCGAGAACGTGGCCTACAACACCAAATTGGATCGCGGCCCCGCCATCTACATCGCCGACGCGGACACGTTACCCAGTCAGCGCCTAATTCGTCACTTCGCCGAAACGGGCGACGCGCTCGGCATCCCGTATCAGTTCCGTCAACCTGGCGGCGGCGGCACCGACGCGGGCGCGATGCACCAGCGCCTCGAAGGCATCCCCGCGCTCTCCATCTCCGTCCCTGGAAGATACGCCCACACCCCCGTCGGCCTTGCGCGCGTCAGCGATTGGCAGAATACGTTGCGACTGATCCACGCGGGGGTGAGTCGAATGACGCCCGCCTTATTGAAACGGTAAGAGCTTTTTTTTCATTTTTCTTTAGAGGTTCCCATGAATGGACTCATTGCTCTGCTCGGCTCTGGCGAATATCTCTCCGTGATGGATGAGGTGGATAAGTTCCTCCTCGCGAATTGCAACGCAGACGGCCGCGTCCCGCGCGTGGTCTGCCTGCCGACCGCTTCGGGACGCGAGGGCGAGCGTTCGTGGGGACGCTGGATGCGCATGGGCGAGGAGCATTTCACCCGCCTCGGCGCGGACGTGAAGTCGCTCCCCGTCATTGACCGAGTCTCCGCGGACGACGACACGCACGCGTCTGCCATCGAATCTGCCGACTTGATCTACTTCTCTGGCGGCGACCCGAACTATCTTTACCAGACGATGAATGGAAGCCGCGCCTGGGACGCGGCGCAAAAGGCTTTCGGGCGCGGCGCGTCTTACGCGGGATGTTCGGCGGGCGCGATGATCCTCGCCAAGTCCATGCCCGATTTCCGCCGCGCGGGCTTTGGGACGCGCGAGGCATTTGGACTTGCGCCTGCCACATTCATTCTCCCGCACTTCGACTCCATCCCTGCCATTTGGAGACCGTTCATCACCGCGCTCACAAAACGATTGAAAAAAGGCGAATCCCTCCTGGGCATTGACGAAGAAACCGCGCTCATCGGGAAACTCGGCGGGGAGTGGCGCGTGCATGGACACAAAACCGTTTCTCGCTACACTCGCGAAGGAAAGCAGGTTTTCCGCGTGGGCGAGGAAGTGGGATTAACGTAGACAGGTACACAAATACACAAGTACACACGGAACACGCAATACGTAATACGCATTCATCCTTCATCCTTGCATTCCAGGATTTCCATGAAAACCCTCCTCAAAACCCTCACCCAAATTTCCGCTCCCTCTGGCCGCGAAGACGAGATCCGCGCGGCGATCCAGACGATGATCCAACCCTACGCGGACGAGATGCGCGTGGACGCGCTCGGCAACCTGATCGCGCGTAAAGGCAAAAAAGCCAAAGACGGCAAGCGCATCATGCTGGCCGCGCACATGGACGAGATCGGCGTCATCGTCTCGCACGTGGACGCGAACGGCTTCGCGCGCTTCAGCGCGTTGGGCGGACTCAGTCCGCACCGCAGATTGGCGACGCGCGTGAAGTTCCTCAACGGCGCGCGCGGCGTCATCGCGTTGGAGCGCGAGGCCGAGATGAAAGATCGCGCTCCCAGCCTGGACAGGTATTTCATTGACACAGGCGCGACCAGCGACAGGGATTGTCCCGTCAAAGTGGGGGACGTGGCCGTGTTCGATACCGAGTTTCAAGATTTGGGAAATCGCGTGGTGGCGCGCGCGCTGGATGACCGCGTCGGCGTGGCGTTGCTCGTCGAAAGCCTCACCCGCCTCAAGTCGGGAAAGAACGAGATCTGGTATGTGTTCACCGTCCAGGAGGAGGTGGGGACGCGCGGCGCGGGTCCCGCGTCATATGGCATTGATCCAGAGGTCGGGTTGGCGCTGGACGTGACCCCCGCGAGCGACGTGCCGAACACGCGCGAGCGGAATCCCATCGCCCTCGGAGGCGGCCCCGCCATCAAGGTGAAGGACGCGGGCGTGATCTCGGATGCGCGCATCGTGCAAGAGATGACGCGACTGGCGGAGAAGAATCGCATCCCGCATCAGTTCGAGGTGATGGAAATGGGCGGCACGGACGCGGCCAAGATGCAGATCACGGGGCTGGGCGCGCAAGCGGGAGGGATCGCCATCCCCGTGCGACATTTGCACTCGCCCTCGGAGATGGTGGATTTGGATGACGTGAAAAACGCGGGCAAGTTGCTGGCCGCGTTCCTTCGATAAATTTTGTCGGATGGTTGTATACTTAATCAGTAAATCACAGATGCCTCCGTCGCTGCGAGGAGGGCGGTTTTCCCGACGAAGCAGTCCCCGCGTCAAGGAGGGGATTGCTCCCTGGCGCTGCCCGCCACACTTGCACCGCACTGCGTTTGGTGCAGTGCAGGTGGGGCAAGTGTCGCAACGAACGCTCGCAATGACGGTTGCCATGAGTGTTTTTGTAAAACCGTGATTTACTAAAATTTGAAAAGGAGTCTCCTATGCAAATCAGTAAAGCAATGAGCGATCTCATGAATGCCCAGATCGGAAATGAACTGGGCGCGTCGAACCAGTACCTGCAACTCTCGGCATATTTCGATGGACAGGCTTTGAAGAAACTGGCGGAGTTGTTCAAGAAGCAGGCCGAGGAAGAGCGCGAACACGCCATGAAGTTTTTCGATCATCTGAATGAAGTGGGCGCGCCTGTGAACATTCCCGCCATTGCCGCGCCGAAGTATGACGTGGCTTCGGCGGAGGAGGCCTTCAAAATGGCCGTGGACTGGGAAAAGGAAGTGACGAGGCAGATCTACGCGATGGTGGATTTGTCCATTACGGAAAAGGATTACGCTTCGCAGAACTTCCTGCAATGGTTCGTGGCCGAACAGGTGGAGGAAGTTTCCTCGATGGAAAATTACCTGGCCGTCGTGCAACGCGCAGGCGAGAAAAACCTGCTGATGCTGGAAGCGTATTTCAGCCATCAGTAATTGCCAACAGACTTCGGAAGTTTACAAGACTTCCGAAGTCTGCATTTTGCCAAAGGGGGGCTGATCGCTGCGGCACAATCCTGAATTGGATGCGGATCGCGAAGCACGCGGAGAACGCGGATGGCGCAGAATTAAATCCGCGTCGTCCGCGTTCTCCGCGTCCCATTCAATTTGAGGGTGGTTATTTCTTCTTCGCTGGTTTCTCGGCGGGTTTTTCTTTGGCTTCTTCTTCCTTCTTCTGGTTTTCCACAAAGAAAGTGAGACCCACGCCGAGGGCGAACGCGCCCGCCGAGCCAGGCGTGGCGAAGACTGTGATGCCGATCAGCAGGCCAAAGAATCCAAGCGCGAGCGCGATCTGCAATTCCCAATTGCCTTTCGGGTACGAGGCGATGAAGAACCGTCCCAGCCCGAAGCCGACGACGAAGAATCCCACCACGTTGATGAAGTAGCCGAAGATGCTGAAGATGTCTTTCAGGGTCAAGAGAAAACTGTCCATGAAATGCTCCTTTGGTTTAATAGGCTCTTCCACATTGCAGGAAAGAGCCTAACCACGAAGGGCACGAAGTACACAAAGGGAACAGGCTTACATCTTTACAGGCGGTTTTCCTTCGTGATCGTAGTGTCCTTTGTGGTTAAAGTTTGCAATTACACCCACGCCCACAACGCCCAGAACACGATCATCAAAAAGCCGATGCCGAAGCGCGCCGCGAACGACGCGCCCCAGCCGACGAGAAAAACCTTCATGGATTCGCGCGCCTGTTTCCAATCGCGGAAGCGCAGGTATTCCAGTCCCAGCAACGCGACGGGGGAGGCGATGAGTCCGATCAGCGGCGTGAAGAACAGACTGACGATGATGCCCGCCGCGTAACACAGCAGGATGTTCTTCCACGGGATTTCGTGTCCGCGCATTTTGGATGCGATGATGAGGTTGTCCACGATGTTGCCGCCGATCATCAGAAGCGTGATGAGCGCGAACAGGAACCAGTCCCAGCCCGTCATCAGTCCATTGGCTAATTGGATGGCGGCAAAGACCGCTGTCGCGAGCCACATCACCGTCAATCCTGGGAAAACGGGGACGATGAGTCCCAGCAATCCCAGGAACAGGACAAAGAGGGTGATGGTTTGCAGGCCGAATTGAAGGAAGGTTTCGAGGTCCATGAGGGTTCCAGTGTTTCGTGTTCAGCTTTGTGCGTACCTGTCTACGTGTGTACTTGTTACCTGTATACGTATTAACCTGCCTATCCGTTACGGCCTGATTATATCAATCCCACCCATCCACGGACGCAACACTTCGGGGACGACGATCGAGCCATCGGCTTGCTGATAGTTTTCCATGACGGCGATCAGCGTGCGCGGCAGGCCCAACCCCGAGCCGTTCAGCGTGTGGACGAAGCGCGTCTTTCCGCCGTCCGTGGGGCGATACTTGATGTTGGCGCGGCGCGCCTGAAAGTCGGTCACATTCGAGACCGAGGAGACTTCCAGCCACTCGTCGCAGCCAGGGGCCCACAACTCCAGGTCGTAGGTCATCGTGGAACCAAAGCCGATGTCGCCCGTGCAGAGTTGTTTGACGCGGTACGGGATGCCCAGTTCCGCGCAGGTCTGCTCGGCGTCAGCCAGCATCTTCTGGTGCAGGGCTTCCGATTCTTCGGGCTTGCAATACATGTACATTTCCACCTTGTCGAACTGATGTCCGCGTTTGATGCCGCGCACGTCGCGTCCCGCGCTCATTTTCTCGCGGCGGAAGCAGGGCGTGTAGGCCGTGTACATTTTCGGCAACGCGGCCTCGTCGAGGATCTCGTCCATATGCAGACCCGTCAGCGGGATTTCCGCAGTCGGGACAAAATACAGATCTTCCTCGTGATCCTTGTAAAGATTATCCGCGAACTTGGGCAATTGCCCCGCGCCGTAGACGGTAGCCGTCCGCACCATAAAGGGGAGATACTGCTCGCGGTAGCCCTGACGCGTGTGCAAATCCAACATCCACGCGATGAGGGCGCGTTGCAGGCGGGCGCCAGGTCCGCTCAACACATAGAAGCGCGAACCCGTCAGTTTGGTGCCGCGCTCAAAGTCAATGATGCCGAGCGCAGGGCCGAGGTCCCAGTGCGGTTTGGGGGCAAAGTCAAATTGGCGCGGCTCGCCGATCGTCTTGATGACGATGTTCTCGCTGTCGTCTTTTCCGTAGGGCGTGCGTGGGTCGGGGATGTTCGGCAGGGTAGACGTGAGAGCGCGCAGGTCGGCCTCCACCGCCTCCACGTCCGAATCGAGCGCCGTGATCTTGTCGCCGACAACGCGCATCGCCTCGATCTTCGCCCCCCGGTCGGCCGCGTCTTTCATCTTGCCGATCTCTTTCGAGACGACATTCCGCTCGGCTTTGAGCGCTTCCACTTCGTTGAGCAGGTTGCGGCGTTTCGCGTCCAACTCGATGATGGCATCCACCTTCGAGGGATCATCCTGCCGGTCGCGCAAGGCCTTGCGGACAACGTCTGGCGTTTCGCGGATGAGGTTGATATCAAGCATTCTGGCTCCTTTTTGCGAAGGCTTGGCTTCGCAGTTAATAGAATACGCCCCCGGTCCGTTCGCAGGACGAGCGTCGGAAGTTCATCCGACACCTTCGGGGGGCGTTTCTCGTGGTGCCACCTGCTTTTGCTGACCACTCCGTCCCTATCTTCGACGGGACACCTCCCCCATTTTCTCCGAAAATGGGGGAGGCTGGTTGGGGGCCAGCCTTGGAGTCGCGATATCGGGCGAACCCGTCCCTCTTACTGTAGGTCGGATTGGCAATCCGACTTACTACACCTGCGAGGGAGAGTGGCAGAGTGGATTTCGTTTTCTGGCTGGCCGTCTCGCATTAACCGACGGCTTTCTGAATCAGTTGCTCAACTACTTGTCTCTGCGCGTTGGGGCTGATTATATGCAGAGGGAGGAGGATGTCAACCTTTTTGTTCTTCCAAATCTGAATCTGCGCGCCGCCCCACTCGGCGCGTGTATAATCTCACCCATGATTCCCCTCAAACTTCGCATCGCTGGTTTTCTTTCGTATCGCGAGCCCGTGGAATTGAATTTCGCGTCGTTCGACCTCGCCTGCATTTCGGGACAGAACGGCGCGGGAAAGTCGTCCCTGCTGGACGCGATCACGTGGTCGCTCTTCGGGAAGGCGCGCGGCGGCGACAAGGACGCGCTGGTCAACTTGCAATCCAAGGCCGCCGAGGTCGCGCTGACCTTTGCGTACGAAGGCGCTGTCTATCGCGTGCAACGCACCGCGCCGCGCGGCAAGACGACCGCGCTGGAGTTTCAAATTGCCGAACTTCGAAATTCGATATTAGATAATTCGGACGGCAGAGGATCGAATCTCGAATTATCCAATATCGCTGGCTGGCGTCCGCTGACCGAAAAAACGGGACGCGAAACCCAATCACGCATCGAGCAGACCCTTCGGCTGGACTACGACACCTTCGTCAACGCCTCCTTCTTTTTGCAGGGCAAGGCCGACGAGTTCACGCAAAAAAAAGCCAGCGAGCGCAAGGCTGTGCTATCCAACATCCTCGGCCTGGAAATTTGGGAGGAATACAAAGAACGCGCCGCCAACCGCCGCAAGGAGATCGAAAAGGAAATGGCGGGCATTGATCGAAGCGTGGCAGATATCGACGCGGAACTTTCAGAAGAAAACGCGCGCAAGCAAAAACTGAAGTCGCTCGAAGCGGAGTTGAAGCAACTGGGCGCGGCGCGCAAGACGCAAGAGTCCGCGTTGGAGAGCATCCGCAAGGCGGCCGCATCGCTCGACCAGGAATTGGCGGCGGAGAAGGCGCGGTTGGAGGAGGAGGGGCGGGGGTTGCGAGGGCAGTTATCAGTAATCAATGATCAGTCATCAGTGATCAGTGGGCTGACGAAGCAGATTGAAGGGGCGAAGAAGGCTTTGGCGGAGGCGGAGGCCGCGCTGGAGAAGCGAAGCGAGATTGAAGAGGCCCGCAACGCGGCTCGGGAGGAGTCCGCTACGTTGAGGGCGGAGAACGAGTTGCGAAAATTGGAGATGGACGAACTGAAGGAGCGCATTGATCGGTTGGAATCCGCCGAGGGCGCCACCTGTCCCCTGTGCGGACAGGAGTTGAGCGAGGAGCATCGCAAGTCTACGCTGAAACAACTCAAGGCGGATGGAAAAGAAAAGGGAGACCGCTTCCGCACCAACAAGTCTCGGATGGAAGAACTCGAAAAGCAGATCGCCGCGCTTGGGACGCAGATCGCAAAATTGACGAACGCGGACCGCGAACGGCTGACCTTGTCCAACTCGATTACGCAGTGGACAGAACGAATCGAATCCGCGAAGAACGCCGTCCAACAATGGGAAAAGTCTGGAGCGGCGCGCGTGAGGGAAGTGGAAGCGATTCTCGCCAGCGAAAAATTCGCGGCAGAGATTAAAAAGCCGACGGTGAGCCTGGACGAGGCCGAGCGCGCCTTGCTCCAATTGCAGGAACAGGAAAACAAGAAGAATCAGGAAGTCGGCGGCGCGCGTCAACTGGTGGATGTGCTGGATTCGTTGCGGGCGCGCAAGAAGGGTCTCGCGCTGGAACGCGAGGAATTGTCACAGGGCGTGATGCGTCACAAAACGCTGGAAAAAGCCTTCGGCAAGGACGGCGTCCCCGCGTTGCTGATCGAGCAGGCGCTCCCGCAGATCGAAGCGAAGGCCAACGATTTGCTCGACCGCCTGAGCGCTGGGACGATGTCCATCCGCTTCGCGACGCAGGCCGAGTACAAGGACAAGAAGCGCGACGACCTGAAAGAAACGCTCGACATTCTGATCAGCGACGGGGCGGGTCTGCGCGATTACGAGATGTACTCGGGCGGAGAGGCCTTCCGCGTCAACTTTGCGATCCGTCTCGCCCTCTCGGAAGTGCTGGCGGGACGCAAAGGCGCGCGCCTGCAAACCCTCGTCATTGACGAGGGCTTCGGCTCGCAAGACGCGCTGGGACGACAGAGGCTCATCGAAGCGATCAATCTGGTCAGGCCAGATTTCGCGAAGATTCTGGTCATCACACATCTCGATGAACTCAAAGACGCATTTCCCACTCGAATCGAAGTGGAGAAGACAGGGAACGGATCAACGGTGAGGGTCGTTTAATTTCGGTCAATCACAAATTTATCCGTCATTGCGAGGAGGGCGGTTTCCCCGACGAAGCAATCTTCTCGCCAGAGGAGGGGATTGCTCCCTGGCACTGTGCGGCTTAAGCCGTACCAAGGCAAGTGTCGCAACGAGCGCTCGCAATGACGGAAACCAATCAACATCTTGAAAGAGAGGAAAACCATGTCGCAAAAAATTCAACTGGCATTGACTGTCTGCATCACAATCATCACAGGGATGTTATTGTTCAGCGCGCTCCGTCCGCAGGCGCCGATATTGCAGGAGATTACGATCAAACAGCCTGAGGAGAGGATGGTTACGGTTTCCGCACATGAAAAAATCGAGGTTGAAGTAGATACGGTAGAGTTCTTAATTGTCATTGCCATCGAAGAAGATGAACTCGCCACCGCCAAGTTGAAAAACGAAGAGACTTATCTCGCGACCGTCAGAATTTTGGGAAATCATTTGATCGAGAAGAAGGATATAAACACAGGCGATCTGCAAGTGTTGTTAGAGCGATCATTCACGCTAGATCGCGACATAATTGGATATACAGTGATTCGATCTTTGAAAGTTACAGTGCACGATTTGGCGGATTTGGAACCGCTTTTTACTGACTTACAAGATGCAAAGGTCGGTCGAATCGAGAATATTCTTTTTACCGTTTCAAATACCGAGTTATTTCAAGAACAGGTATTGCAGAAGGCGATACAAACGGCTGAAAATAAAGCCAGGGCAATTGCAAGTGGAATCGATCGGGAAATTGGCGGGATAATTTCAATTGATGAATTTTCAAATTCCACCTCACAGAACATCTTTTATAGCGACCTGGAAGAATATTCGGGCAGGAAATTTTACAATTTCACAGCATCTTCATTATTAATTAGAAATATAACGATTGAATCTGGAGTATCAGTATCTTTTGAACTAAAGTAAAAAAGTTGAATTATGTCTACAAAAACAGGTCTGGTTTTAAATACTTTTTCTGAGTATCTCCACCTTCTTCAATGTGACCTCATGGCAAACAAAAGGAAAACGCTATGTCTGAGAAAATACAGTCTTTCTTGCTTATCTGTATAGTTTTTGCATCGAGCGCCCTTACATTAATACCCCCCAAACCCCAAGAAGCGATTGATCGGGAATTTACAAGCCCTCAGAATGCAGAGAGAACCATTACAGTTTATGGCGAGGGTAAAATCAGGGCTATATTGGATACAGTTGAATTTGTTCTTTTTATTCAAACAGCCACAAACGATTTGAATGTATCAATATCAAAGAATGAAGAACTATTTCTAAAGGCAATGAATATACTGGAAAATCATGCCATTGAGAGTAAGGATATATTTATTGAAAGCTCTTATGAACGGACGAGGCTTATAGACATAGGAGTCTACAGTTCCATTGTGACCAGACAGATAAAGGTTACCTTGCATGACATCGCCAAATTTCAACCGCTTATTACAGACTTACAAGAAGGCGGGATTGAACAAATTGTTGATATTGTTTTTAGCACCTCCAACTTTGATCCGTATTATGAACAAGCATTGCTAATTGCAATAGAAGCGGCTGAAAAGAAGGCTAGCGCTACCGCAACGTCGCTCAACAGAAAGATTGGCGAACCAATCTCAATCAAAGAGTTTTCGCAAAAATTTGTCGAGCCTCGCGTTTATTATCAAGATCTCAATTTGTTTTTCAAGAATCTTCCCGAGAACTTGTTTATAGAACCGAGTAACTTTCTTTTGGAAGTGACAATTAGCGCTCAAGTGACCGTTACATTTGAACTGAAATAAGATGCCCTACTTCCTCACCTCTACCATCCTCTTCCTCCTCGGCCTCGGCATCATTTACTGGGTACACTCGCAATACCATATGGACATTGTGGTTACGCCTGCCGAGCCGCCCGCGGACGCGCCGCTCATCAGCGTGTGCGTCCCTGCGCGGAATGAGGAGAAGAACATCCGTCGGTGCGTGGAGTCCCTGCTGGCGCAGACCTATCCGAATTTTGAAGTGATTGTGTTGGATGATCGTTCGACGGATGGGACGGCGAGGATATTGGATGAACTTATAACGGCGGACTCGAAAGTCTCCAGACTTTCGCTCCAACGTCGGGAGACGTTGGGGTCCCGCCTGAGCATCCTCCACGGCTCGGACTTACCCTCGGGCTGGGCGGGCAAACCCCACGCGTTGTACCAGGCCGCCGCGTCCGCTCGAGGGGAGTGGCTGTGCTTCGTGGACGCGGATACCTTCGCCGCGCCCGAAGCGCTGGCCTCGTGTTACGTCAAAGCCATCGAGACAAAGGCAGATCTCTTCACGATCATGACCTTTCAGGAACTCGGCTCGTTTTGGGAAAAGGTGTTGATGCCGCTGGTGATGACCGCGCTCTCGGTGGGATTCTCGCCGCGCAAGGTCAACGACCCGAGTCGGCGCGACGCGGTGGCGAATGGACAGTTCATCATGATTAAGCGCGCGGTCTATGATGCCATCGGCGGGCACGAAGCGGTGAAGGATCAGATCGTGGAAGACAAGGCCATCTCGGAGCAGGTGAAGTGGAATGGCTATCGCCTCATCATCGCGGAGGGATATCAGATGGCGCGCACGCGCATGTACACGTCGCTGGCGGGGATGTGGGAGGGCTGGACGAAGAACATCTACCTCGGCCTGCGCGACACCCCGTCCATGCTGATGCTGGGCGCGTTCGGCGCGACGTTATCGCTCATCGCGGCGCTGTTCCTGCCCGTCTGGCCGTTGCTGGGATTCTTGTGGCTTCTCAAAGGCGGGGGGATGATGGCGATCGGCGTCATCACGAAGGCGTTGATCGTGTGGGGCGCATTGCTGTGGGCGCGGGCAAACGTGTCCCGTGGACTCGGCATCTCGAGGCTGTACGCGCTCACCGTCCCGATCGGCGCGGGGATGTTCGCGGCAATCATGCTCACGAGCGCGTGGAAAGTCCTTTCGGGCAGGGGCGTCACGTGGAAGGGGCGTCGGTACGATCCAGCGGGAAGCCAGGCGCGTCACAAATAGTTGACGAATCAAATTGCGGCGACTATACTCGTCGAAGTCAATTCCAATTTTCTGAAAGGAAGAACAATGAATTTCAAGCGGTTTGTTTTTTTGATTCTCGCCGCGCTGGCGCTTTCTGCCTGCGCGCCGAAAGCGGGCGGGGCGCAGATCCGCGTGGAGGATGCGTGGGGACGTCCCTCCCCCGCGGCCGCGAGCGCAGGCGCGTTCTACATGACGATCTATAACGATGGAAGCGAGGCCGATACGCTGCTCTCGGCCACTTCACCCGCCTGCATGATGGCTGAATTACATGAGTCGTACATGATGGACAACGGCGCCATGGGCATGCGTCCCGTGGAAGGCGGCTCCATTGAAATCCCCGCGGGCGGCTCGGCGGAATTGAAGGTTGGCGGCCTGCATGTGATGTGCATGGATAAGATGGCCGATTTCAAGACAGGCGATACATATCAGATCACGTTGAAGTTCGAGAAGGCGGGCGAGATCGTGGTGGACGTGGAGATCAAGGACCAGTAACGCGTCCACGGCCTCACCCGCCAGCAGGTCCCTCCTGAACCGCTCCATTTCCAGCATGGGGCGGTATTTTTTTGTCTGTCAGTTTGTAACTAAAGTCACAAGCAAGGATGGTAGAATTTGGTAAATTAAGCGCACATTAACGTTCACGGAGAATGCTGGAAGCGAATATGAACAAACTCACCATCCCCATCCTGATTGCGGTCGCGGCTTTTGCTCTTGCCATGGGAGCCTTCGTTTGGGCCACCGACGCGGTCGCGTACGCGGGGACGCATCCCGAGACGTGCAACAACTGTCACGTGATGCACCCGATGTACGAAAACTACTATCACGCCTCGCACGAAAAGTGGGCCGAATGCGCGGACTGCCACCTGCCCCACGAAAACATCTTCGCGTACTATTTTGAAAAGGGCCGTCAGGGCATGCACGATGTCTACGTCTTCACCACAGGCCAGACGCCCGCGCTGATCCGCGCGAACGAACGCTCGCAGGAGATCATCCAGTCGAACTGCGTCCGCTGTCATGAACAGACGGTGGAATCGATCACGATGGGCGCACAGGCCTTCGACCGCAACTGCTGGGACTGTCATCGTGACGTGGCGCACGGCGAACGCGGCATTTCCACTTCGTCTTATCAGGACTCTTCACTCTATCCAGTGAAGTAATTCAGTAATCCACCTATCGGCCTCCTCATTGCGAGCGTTCGCTGCGACACTTGCCCTGGTACGGCTTAAGCCGCACAGCGCCAGGGAGCAATCCCCCTCCCGCACGCGAAGATTGCTTCGTCGGGAAAAACACCCTCCTCGCAATGACGATAGAGCCAATGAAATCAAAACAACAATCTTAAGAGGAGAATCGATCATGCAGAAATACTCAACCATCCTTCTGGTCGGCATCATCGTGGTGTTGGCCGCCGTTTTGGCTGGCGTTCTGGTCTTCCAGAAGAATCAGCCCGCGCAGGGACGCGCCTTTGAACCGCTCGTGGAAGTGAAGGCGATGGAACCCGATTCGTCGGTGTGGGGCAAGAACTTCCCCAATCAATATGACGGTTTGCAGAAAACCGCCACCAACAACATTGACACCACCTACGGCGGTTCCTCGGCCTTCTCGTGGCTCGAACGCGATCCGCGTCAGAAGATCCTTTTTGCGGGATACCCTTTCAGCAAGGATTACAACGACGACCGCGGCCACGCCAATGCGCTGGAAGATGTCCGCGCGACCAAGCGGCTCAACCTGAACGACGAGGATCCCAAGCACACGCCCGCCACCTGCTACTCGTGCAAAAGCAGTAACAACCCAGGCTTGTGGACGGATATGGGCATGGCCGCCTATGATGCCATGACGTTCAATGAAATGACTCCCAATATCAACAACGCCATCGGATGCGCCAACTGCCATGAAGCCGAAACCATGCGCCTGATCGCCACCAACCCCGCGCTCATCGAAGGTCTCGAAGCGCAAGGCAAGGATTGGACTACCTTCTCTCGCCAAGAAATGCGAACGGTCGTGTGCGCCAATTGCCACGTGGAATATTATTTCGCTGGCCCCGATAAATATCTCACCTTCCCGTGGGCGAAGGGCACGCAAATTGACCAGATCATTTCTTACTACAATGAAATTGGCTTCAAGGATTGGGAGTATCCCGACGCTGGCACGCCCATGCTCAAGGCCCAGCATCCTGAGTATGAATTCTTCACCGCTGGTTCCACGCACTACAACGCGGGCGTCTCCTGCGCCGACTGCCACATGCCCTACGTCAGCGACGGCGCGGCCAAGTATTCCAGCCATGACGTGCATAGCCCGCTCATCAATCCCGAACAAGCCTGCGGACAGTGCCACACCGACGTTGAATATGTCGTCCGCCGCGTGAACACCATCCAGGACCAGGTTGCCAACACGAAGATCGCCACCGAAGACGCCATCATTGACGCGATCAACGCCATCAAGGCCGCCGCGGCCAACCCCAACTCGGACGCGGCCCTGCTCGACCAGGCCCGCCAGTTGCACCGCGAAGCCCAATATATGTGGGACTTCCTCTCGGCGGAAAACTCAACGGGCTTCCACAACCCCGAGTACGCGCTCAAAATCTGCGCGGATGCCACCAACCTGGCCCGCCAGGCGCAGATGCTCGCCGCGCAGGCCGCGAACGATCCGTCCCTGCTGAAGACGGGAACGTATTACGCTCCTGCCCAGTAATGCAAGATTAGCAACCAGACTCCCCTCCATTGCGAGGGGAGTTTTTGTTCTACAAATTTGCTACCTTACAGCGCCTGTAAGTCCCGTCATTGCGAGGAGGGCGCTCTCCCCGACGACACTTGCCCTGCGTTCGGTGCAGTGCAGGCGAGCAATGACGGTTACCAGTAGTGTTTCTATGAAACTGTGATTTACTTTTGGGGTTGCACGGTAGTTGCACTGCCGAATTCAGCAGTACAATTTCTGGCGGAACATTTGCGGGAACTAATTTCCATTGAATTCGTCTACATTCCACAAGGAGAATCCAAAATGAAAAAACAAACTTTACTGTTATCCCTGCTCGTCCTGGCGCTCACGCTTTCCGCGTGCGGCGGAACTTCTTCGGAGATGCAAACGAACCGCGAAAAATGGGACGCGGCAAAAGTCACCCACTACACCTTCGAGTTGATGATTTCCTGCTTTTGCCCATTCACGGAGATCATGCCGATCGCCGTGGAAGTGAAGGACGGCAAAATCGTCTCGATGACGGACGTGAATGGAAAGGCGGTGGAGGGCGAATTTGCCCAATACATCGAGGAAGCCGCCAGCATCGAAAGGCTCTTCGCCCTCGCCGAGAAAAACGCGTCAGAGGCCGAGGAGATCCAGGTCACGTATGACGCGCAGTACGGCTTCCCCGCCGCGATCAAAGTGGATTTCATCAAGATGGCCATAGACGACGAAATCTCGTATTACGTCAACAACTTCAAGCCCCTGCCTTAAACAAAAAAAACTCCTGGTCTTTCGATGAGACCTGGAGTTCGTTTAGTTCATCCACTGATTGAAAGCCGTCTCGTCCACAATGTGGATGCGACGGTTTTCCACTTTGATGGCGCCGCTTCGCTCCAACTCTTTAAGGGAGCGGGCCACCACCTCGCGGACTGTCCCCAACCGCGCGGCCATCTGCTCCTGCGTCATGTGGGCGGCGAGGGCGTCATCCACGGCGGTCTCGTTGATGAGCCGCGCCAGCCGATGCGTGACCTGGTAGAAGGCCATCTCGCTCACCTGCCGCACCATGCCGCGCAACATGCGCCCGAAGTTTTCCAACACCTTCTGCGCGAAGTGCGGATGCGAAAGGACAAGTTCGCGCAGGGTATCGCCGTCAATCACCCACACGGAACAGGTCTCCAACGACTCCACGTTGACGGGGTTCGCGCCGCCATCAAACGCGGGGACTTCGGCAAAGGTATCGGCCTCCTGCAAAATGCGGACGATGTACTGCCGTCCCTGCGGCGAGACGCGATAAATTTTTGCGCTTCCGTTTTCGACGATATACAAACCGTCGCCTGCGTCCCCCTCCCAAAAGAAAACTTCGCCGCGCTCGTATTCGCGCAACTGCATGTGACCCGTGATCCGATCCAAAAGGGAATCGGGCATGGTGTCGAAATATTCATTGCTTCGCAACAACTTAAGCCGTTGCGATTTATCAGAGTGGAGAATGCGCATCTTAACTCGGGAGAAAAACCTCATCGCCGCCGCGCTGGATTTCCCAGGGGTAAATGATGAACGCGTCCGTGACCGCGGCGTAATAATCGGGGCGCGCTCCGCCAAACAGATTCCGATATGGGTTGAAATGCAGAACGCAGGTTTCGGGAAAGCCGCCCGCCGAAGAGACGCGGTTCTTCACCGCGGCCATCGTCCGCCCCGAACCCCATACATCGTCCACGATCAGGGTGGGACGTCCGCGCAACAGATCGTCGGTGGGGAATTGCAGAAAGTCGGGCCAGGCCATCAGTTTGGCTTTCTCGCTGGCTATCTGAGCGGGGAAGTTGACCGCGGCCGTCAGCACGTGTGTAATATCCATGGCTTGCGCGAGCAGACCGCCAGGCACGATCCCGCCGCGCGTGATCATCACCATCGCGGTAAATTCGCGGCGGAATTGCGGGAGAAGTTGATCAATGAGACGATCCACGTCTTCCCAGGTCACGAGTTCGCGGCGGGCATTGGGCAACATAGTTAATGCAACACGGCGGCCAAAGGAGCGGGCGCGGCCGCCTGTCCCGAGGCGCCTTTTTCCTGCGCGGTCTCTACATCACGCGCCCAAATATAAAGGCAGGTGTGATAGGCCGTGCCGGTATAGGAACTGATCACACTGGCAAGGATGATAAAGAAGAAAAAGATCAGGAAGCCGATGGCGATTCCGACCACGCTCAGGGTGGCGTCTCCGCCCGAAGCATAGGCGGCTCCGCCGCCGATGGCAAACCCGATCACCGCGCCGATCATGCCAAGCACAAAGCCGATCAGGCCCGTCACCCACTTAACGCCGACGGTGCTGATGCCGATGAGTAAGAGGTTGCCTTTGGTGATATTCCAGACGCGCTCCATGCCCTTCTTGAGATTCAAATCGTCAATCACCATGGCGGGCAAAATGAGCAGGGCGGCTTCCGTCCACAGCGTATCGAGCAGACCCGCGCCCGCTCGCGCCACTGCCGCGCCAATCCCGCTTTTTTTGTTGCGGTTGGCCGCGCTCTTAATCAGGTTCACAACTGTCGAGGCCGCCGCGAGCGTGGCAATATCAAAGAGGTCGCGGCGCACGATCGCCCAGGCTTTGTCCATGCGGCCGTCGCCTTCCGAAAGATAACCATAGATCAGGTAAACGGTCATCGCGGAAAAAACGTAACTGACAATGAACTGCACGAAGACCAGGATGGCGCCCATCACGAATAACACGATGTTGCCAAAATCCGAACCGCCCGTCAACATCGCCACGCCAATGATGGGGATGATGCCAATGATCGAAATGATGCCGCCGACAATCAAAGCATAAATGGACGGCTTAATCAGATCCTTGTCCTTGAAGGCCATGCCCCAGGCCTGCTTAAGAAAGTTCCAACCACGAGTGAATGATTCCATTGCATTCTCCTTTTAAAAGATTGTGGCGATTATAGCAAATTAATCCCGTTCGGCGACTGGAAGTCGCATCAACATTTGCGAAGCCAACCTGCGTCGGCTGGGCGTTTCAAGCGCCCGTTCGCATCGCCACAATTAGCCCGTCGCGGATCGGCGTCAGCGCGGCGGCCCACTTTGGGTCACGCGTGATGCGGCGGGTGAACTCGCGCACGCCCTCGGTGGCGGGAGATTTGTCCGACGCGTCAAAAATCCGTCCGTGCCAGAGCATGTTGTCAATGATGAGGACGCCGCCCACGCGCAGTTTCGACTCGATGACATCGAGCGAGGCGGGATAACCTTCCTTGTCAATGTCGTTGAAGATGACGTCGAACGGCCCAACGGTCTCGCGCAGGGTTTGGACGGCCTCACCCACCCGATACATGACCGCGTCCTCGCATCCCAGCGCGGACAAGTGGCCGCGGGCGCGTTTCGACAGGTCCGCGTCCCAGACGACGTGATGCACCTCCCCGCCCCCGTTTTCCATCACAGCCTTCGCGAACCACGCCGTGGAATAGCCGTAGCCCGAGCCGAGTTCAAAAACGCGCCGAGCGCCGATCATGCGCGTGACGAGATAACAAAGATAGCCCGAAGCGGGGCCGATGATCGGAAAATTCGTCTTCGCCGCGATCTCTTCCATTTTTTGCATTTCAGGTTCGCGCGGCGGGACGAGGCTATCGAGGTATTGCGAAACTTGGGGGGAAATCAGGTCTGTACTCATAAAGTTCTCCTATTGGCTATTGGTAAATGAGGATTCGTATTGCGTGTTACGTATTTCGTATATGGATGCGCATTACAACAAACTAATCGGTTCCACCTCGACGCGCCAATCATCGAGACGCAGGCCACGCAACAACGAGGCAGGGTCGGGTCCGCGCAGGATCACTTGCCAGCGATAGACTCCATCGGACTTGGCGAAGAAACATGGGACGGCTGAAACAGTGGTCAGTGTTCGGCGTTCAGTTTTCAGTTTTTCTTGCAGGATTTGCAGGACGCGCTGCGATTCGGACTCGGCCTTGGCCGCGTCGCGGTGACGATATTCCAGCCGCGTCACTCGACCGTACGGCGGGTAGCCCAACTGACGCCGATACTCGCCCTCGCGTTTTTGGAAGCCGTCCACGTCATGCCCTGCCGCGGCTTGGATGACATAATGATCGGGCATGAAGGTTTGCAGAATCACCCGTCCGCCACGCGCCGAACGGCCAGCGCGGCCCGCGACTTGGGTCAACACCTGAAAGGTCCGCTCGGAAGCGAACGGGTCGGGCAGGTTGAGTCCCACGTCCGCGAGGACGATGCCCACGAGAGTCACCAGCGGCAAGTCGAGTCCTTTGGCGAGCATTTGCGTCCCGACCAGAATATCGGCCTGGTGGTTGGCGAAGTGAGTCAGGATGATGTCGTGCGCGTCTTTTTGACGAGTGGTCTCCCAATCCCAGCGCAGGGTGCGCGCCTGCGGGAACATGGCCTGCACGTCGCTTTCCACTTTTTCACTGCCGAGGCCGTATTGGCGGATCTGGTCGCTTTTGCAGACGGAGCAGGTTTTGGGCAAGCGTCTTTGATAACCGCAACGATGGCAAAGCAAAGCATCTGTTGATGGTTGAACGTTTAACGTTAAACGTTCAACATGGTAAGTGAGCGGCGTATCGCAGTTGGGACATTTGAGGGTTGTGCCGCAGTTGCGGCAAAAAATGTAGGTGGCCGTGCCGCGGCGGTTGAGGAAGAGGATGGCCTGCTCGCCGCGCGAGAGAGTCTCCGCGAGGGATTCGGCGAGGGCGCGGCTGAAGATGCCGCGGTTGCCTGACTTTAATTCCGCGCGCATGTCCGCGATGGAGACGGGGGGGAGTTGCGAGTCGGTGACGCGGTGAGGGAGGGAGAGGTACCTAACCCCCGGCTCCTTCCCTTCCAGGGAAGGAGAGTCGGCACCCATCCCTAACCCGTCTCCCGAGTACGGAAGAGGGGAACTGTGGAAGCGTTGTTCGATGGTGGGGGTGGCAGAGCCGAGGAGGCAGACCGCGCCGCAGAGACGGGCGTATTCCTGCGCGGACGTGACCGCGTGATAGAACGGTTGCTCAGACTGGTAATACGAACTGTCGTGGCACTCGTCCACGACGATGAGGCCGATGTTGGGAAGCGGCGCGAACAAAGCCGAGCGCGCGCCGATGATGATCTTGAGTTTGCCCGCGCGGGCGCGTCGCCAGGTATCGTAGCGCTCGCCTTCGGACAGTTTCGAGTGAACGAGTCCCACCTGCCCAGGGAAGCGCGCCAGGAAGCGCCTCACGGTTTGAGGAGTCAGCGCGATCTCTGGCACGAGGACAATAACCTGCCTGCCTTGTCTCACCGTCTCTTCCGCGGCGCGGAGGTAGACTTCGGTCTTGCCCGAACTGGTGACACCGTGGAGGAGGTAATTGGCGATTGGCGATTGGCGATTGGCGAGCGTGGCGAGGATTTCTTTCAATGCAGTTTCCTGCTCAAGCGTCAACACGATCGGGTTATTCTCTATTCCTCTATTCTCTGTTCTCTTCTCTACCCTCTCCAACGGATCGCGAAATATCTCCGACTCGAACAGGCGAATCAATCCCAACTCTTCCAGATGTTCCAAGTCTGCGAGGTTACATCCGCTTTCGGCGTAGACCCACGAGAGGTTGACCGCGTCTACGGCGCGGACGAGGAACTGGAGCGCGGCCTGTCGTCGCGCTAATGTCTGCTTCGTGCCGAGGTCGGGCAGCGCGGCGTCCGCTTCGGCGGGGGTGACGGCCAGTTGCGCGACACGGATGAATTTCGGACGGACGCGCGGCGGCGGCAAAACGGATTGCTTCCGCAGAACCCCACGCTTCGCCAGCCAATCCGCCGACTTGCGCCAGTCCACTTTCGCGAAGTGACGGTCAATCTGGCGGCCGCGGAGGGCTCCCTTTTCCTGTAGCAGTTGTACAAGTCGAGAGGCAACGGCTGATAATTCGATATTCGATAATTCGGTATTCGAATATCGAATATCGAATATCGTGTCCGCCTGCTGACTCAACCCCGTCGGCAACATCATCCCGATCACGGACGCGAGGGATTGCAGGTAATGCGCGGCGATCCATTTCGCCAGTTCCATCTGCGCGACGGAGAAGACCGCCAGAGGGTCGAGCAGAGATTCGAGCGACTTGGTCGCGGCGACGGAGGGCTCATCCAGCAAGTCCATCACCACGCCCTGCACGGTCTGATTTCCAAACGGCGCGGTGACGAGCGAGCCGAGACCCACCTGTCCCGCGAGTTCATCGGGGATGGCGTAATCGAACATCCCGCTCACGGCGGGCAGGTTGACGGCAAGGCGCGCAAACATGAGGCGATTATACTGACTTTCAGTATATAATTCGCGTCATCGTTTCCATGCGACAAACGGAGGCAAAAATGAGTTTGACAATGTTGTTCGCGGTGGCCGCGGCAATCGTACTGGTGAGCGGGATTTTGTTCTATTTGATTTTCAGGTAGTCACCCTGTTGGGTGTGGTTGAAATAAGGTATAGATAGGCAAACATTGGATATTCGGAGGCGGTATGGCGGAGTTAGCCAAAGCTGGAGACTTTTGTCCAAACCAAGGATGCCCGGACTATGAAAAGCTGCAAAG
>JACRBL010000001.1 GCA_016234485.1 Chloroflexota bacterium | reverse complement strand
CTGCAAAGTCTGCAAGAACCGTTGCTCGGGCGTTTTGGCTTCCTGCCGACTGATTTCTTGTTCGTTGCTCATTTGTCACCTCTTTAGATTATAGCGGCCGCACCGCTCCTCAAAGGGGACAGGTGTCACCATATATGTTTTCCGCGTAATCCGCGTCCCGAATTAAAAATGAAAACCATCCTCGTAGTAGACGACGAACCCAAGATCACCCAACTCGTACGCGATTATCTCGAACGGGCTGGGTTCGCTGTCCGTGTGGCGCACGATGGTAAGGCCGCCCTCTCCGCCGCCCGCGCCGAAAAGCCCGACATGATCGTTCTTGACCTCGGCCTGCCCTTCCTCGATGGCCTCGACTTCACCCGCGAGTTTCGTAAATTTTCCAACGCGCCCATCATCATGCTCACTGCCCGCGCCGAGGAGGTGGACAAACTCATCGGCCTCGAACTCGGCGCCGACGATTACATGACCAAGCCGTTCAGCCCCAAGGAACTGGTGGCGCGCGTCAAAGTGGTTTTCAGGCGGATCGAGAACGCGGCCAATGTGGGGATGGAGGTCATCCGCGCCGCCGACCTGACCCTCGACCTGCCGCGTCTGCGCGTGACTGCGGGCGGGCGCGACCTCCTCGAGGAGTTGACGCCCACCGAATTTGAACTTCTCGCCGCCCTCGCCCGTCAGCCTGGACGTGTTTTCACCCGCGCGCAACTGCTCGATGCCGTCCATGGCGTGGCTTTCGAATCCTACGAACGCGCGATAGACGCCCACATCAAAAACATCCGCAAGAAGATCGAACCCATCCCGTCGGAGCCGAAATATATTTTGACGATTTATGGGGTGGGGTATAAATTTACAGATAAGTAAATAGGTACACACGTAGACAGGTACACACGGAATACGTAGCACGTAACCTGACACCTGAAACTTAACTCCTGAATCCCCATGAAACCTCCTCACTTCAAACACCGCCCTCCCTGGTGGCCTGAAAACGAACCCTTCCCCTCGCGTGGACGATTTCCTCGCAACGCGTCGTTTCGGCGGATGGGGTGCATGTTTGGTTTGACAAATTTCATGGGCTTCGCGCTTTTCCTTTTCGTGGTCGGTTGGGTGGCCGAAAGGCTTGGTTGGATCGAATCATCGCTTGACCCGTTTCGCTGGGCAGTGTCGCTGGGAGTGGGGTTTTTGCTCTTTGCAGCGCTCTTTGCCGCCGTGTTCTTTTTAAGCATGAGGCGCTTCACCCGTCCGTTGGATGATTTGCTCAACGCGTCGGATCAGGTGGCCGAGGGAGATTATTCGGCGCGCGTGGAGGAGCAGGGGCCGCGCGGAGTCCGCTCGTTGGCGCGGGCGTTTAATTCGATGGCGGAGCGGCTGGAAGCGAACGATCGTCAGCGCCGCGACATGCTGGCCGATGTGACCCACGAACTGCGGACTCCGCTCACGGTGATTCGCGGCGAAGTGGAGGGGATGCTCGATGGCGTCTATCCCGCGGACGATGCGCGGCTGAAGTCCATTCTGGAGGAGACACATCTCCTCTCGCGTCTCGTGGACGATTTGCGGACTCTGGCGCTGGCCGAGGCAGGCGCGCTGGATTTGAGGCGCGAAGCCGTCAGTGTGGGGGATTTGCTCCACGAGGCCGCGTCCGCTTTCTGGTCGGCGGGAGAGGCGAAAGAGGTGAGGATCGAGGCGTCGGTGGCCGAGTCGCCTTCGTCGTACGTTGATCCCGCGCGCGTGCGCGAAGTCGTCAACAATCTGCTTTCGAACGCGTTGCGATATTCACCAAATGGGGGGATGGTGCGGCTGGCGTATGATGGTAAAACGATTTCGGTGACAGATGAAGGAGCGGGCATTCCACCTGAGGCGTTGCCGCATGTCTTCGAGCGGTTTTATAAATCGAGCGATTCAGGCGGAATGGGGCTGGGACTTTCGATCGCGAAATATTTGGTGGAGGCGCACGGCGGGACGATCCGCGCGGAGAATGCGGAGGGTGGCGGGACGAGGATTTCGTTTACGCTGGGTGGGGATTAGTCGTCCGTTTTCTTCTCTGGCTGGTCGCGGAAGGATTTCGCCTTTTCTTGCAGGTTTTTGAAATAATCGGAGTTGGTGATCTCCTCCACCTGTTGACTGCGTTTGACGGCGTCGATCTCGATCCGTAGTTGCTGGATC
The DNA here is from genome assembly GCA_016234485.1 of Chloroflexota bacterium. Taxonomy (GTDB): domain Bacteria; phylum Chloroflexota; class Anaerolineae; order Anaerolineales; family Villigracilaceae; genus Denitrolinea. The sequence goes on along the minus strand of JACRBL010000001.1, from coordinate 36,314 downwards.
TCGTTGCGTAATTTCTGTTCCTGGATGTAACCTTCCAGCGCGGCGGTGGCGAGCGAGGAAAACGATTCCATCAGAAGCTGGAGATTTTTATCGAAGGGGATGATCTCGCGTTTTGAGTTGAGCGCGTTGATGAGTTGAAGCACGCCCAACACTTTGCCTTCATTGCCTTTCAACGGAATTGTGAGAAACGAGATGGATTGGTAGCCGTTCGTGCGGTCGAAGGCGCGTGTGCCAGAGAAGTCGAAATCCTTTGTTTCATAGGCGTCCTCGATGTTGATCGTTTTCCCTGTGAGCGCGGCATAGGTGGCAATGTTGTGATGATTGGGGGTCCCCGCGTCGTCGTACAGATGCAGGTCAGGCAGGGTGATGTCCACGGGCGAGGATCCGCCCATCGCGATGCGGAGCGTGTCGTTGCGAAGCACGGCAAATTCGAGATGCTTTTCCCTGGCGAGGTAGAGCGTGCCCGCGTCTGCGCTACAGAATTTTTTGGCCTCCACCAGCATGTTTTCCAGCAGGTTGCCGAAATTCTTTTCCGTGCTTAATTGCACGCCAATAGGGATGACGATATCCAGCAGACTGTCGGCGCGCTTTTTTTCGATGCCGAGTTGATTCAGGATCGTGCGGAGTTGACCCGCGAGATATAGCCCGACGAGGGTGATGCCGCCGATCCCGAAGGCCACGGGTAGTATTTCGCCTCCGATGGCGCGCTGGGCGAGAAGATTGTAAAGCGAGTTGTATCCGACGGCCGCGCCCAGTCCGCTCAAGAGGATGGCGACGCGATTGGCGCGGTGACGGAAGTGGAACTGCGTCATGCTCACGCCCACGATGCCCGAGGCCGTCGCCAGCACCAGCGTGGACGAAAACGAACGGAGGAGCGCATTCGCGAGGGCTTGATCGGCGTTCCCCAATGCGAATTCGACATTGTCCAGAATTGCGAAACCCAACCCCGCCGCGAAGCCATAAACCGCCCCGTCCACCAAGTTGTCAGATTGACGGCGCGACACCACGAAGAGGACGCCCAGCGCGATCAGGATTTGCAGGAGGAGCGGGGTCAGGAGGATGGATAGGATTTTGTTATCTATGCCCAGGTTTCCCAGTCGGGTGTTGAGCAGGATGGCGGCTTCGTAGCCGAGCGCGCCCCATGCCATGCAAAGCAAAACCCAGCCGATCGTGCGCGCCGCGAACAAGCGGAAGATGAACATGATGAGAAGCATGCCCAACGGAAGCCCAACGCCGATCACGATTGCTGTCATAAATCACATCCTGCCAGAAGGAATTTTGGGCGATTATACTCTCTGAAATGAAATTGCCTTCATATACATTTTCTCTGGTAAAATATCGCCCTGTCAGTTTTGGCCTGTGAGCGCGTTTCCTTTGACGCACCCCTCTCTCACCTGCCGAACCTGCAATTCACTCAAACCGAAACTTTCACCTAAACAAGGAGTACGTGTTCGATGGTTCGCATTCGTTTACGCCGCATCGGCCTCAAAGGCCAGCCCTCCTACCGCATTGTCGCGGCAGACAAGGAAAACGCCCGCGATGGCCGCTTCCTCGAAATTTTGGGTCACTACAACCCGCGCACCGATCCCTCCACGCTTGTCGTGCAGGAAGATCGCATCTACCACTGGATGAAGAACGGCGCCCAGCCGACCGAATCGGTGGAGCAGATCTTCAAGAGTTCGGGCATCCTCGACCGCTTCGACCGCTTCAAGAAGGGCGAGGCCGTTGAGACGCTCGTCGCGGAAGGCGCCGAGGCGATTGCCAAGCGCGCGCCGAAGAAAGCCAAGTAGTTTTGATTACGCAGTACGCAATACTAATTATTGCGTACTGCGTATTGCGTAAGGTTCTAAAATTTGTTCGCGAGCAGTTGCACTGCGAGCAGGATGCAGTCCAACTGCATTCCAACATTGTAGTTGTAAGGTAGCCTCCATGAAAGAATTGATTGAGTACATTGCCAAGTCGCTGGTGGATCATCCCGATGAAGTGGAAGTACGTCAATCGGGGAGCGGGAGCCGCGTCCGCCTGGAACTGAAAGTGAACGCGGACGATATGGGACGCGTCATCGGTCGAAGCGGGCGCGTCGCGAACGCCGTTCGCACGTTGTTGCGCGTGGCCGCCGAGCGCGAAGGCAAGCAGGTCACGCTCGACGTTCTGGAACCCTGATGCCTCCTCGCAAGCCTTTACCAGAGTCCGCTGATCCAGGCTCGCCACGCGGCGAGCCTGTCTATTTGACGGTGGGATTCATCCGACGTCCGCATGGCATTCGCGGCGAACTCATCATGGATGTTCATACCGACTTCCCCGAGCGACTGCGCGCGGGCGCGAAGGTTCTCCTCGGCGAGGGGCATAAACCTGCCAAACTCGCGTCGGCGCGTCCACACGGGACCTCGTTGCTGGTCTCGTTTCGCGGAATGGATTCGCCCGAGACGGCGGGACAACTTCGCAATACCTGGGTCTACGTCGCCGCGGCGGATCGTCCGCCCTTGCCCGAGGGACAGGTCTATCGTCACCAGGCGATCGGCCTGCGCGTAGTCACTGATGAGGGACGCGAGTTGGGAGCCCTGGCGGAAATCTTCGAGACGGGCGCGAATAACGTCTATGTGGTAAAAACGGCGGATGGAAAAGAAATCCTGCTTCCCGTCATCCCCGATGTGGTTTTGGGGATTGATTTGGAAAAAGGCGAGATCAAAGTGCATTTGTTGGATGGGTTGGTTTCGGATACGTAGTACGAAATACGAAGTACTGCATATTGCGTATTGCGTAAAGCCTCTTATGGATAAACGCTTCTGGGTCGGCTTCAATCTTGTGAAAGGCATCGGCGCGGTGCGGGTGCGCGCCCTGCTTTCGTTTTTCGATTCGCTCGAAGATGCCTGGAACGCCGCGCCAGAAAAATTGCAGGAGGCGGGACTCAGCGCCAAACTGGCCGAGTCAATTGTCAAACTGCGCGCGGGCGTGGACTTGGAAAAAATCTGGAGCCAAATCGAAAAACAGGGCATTAAGATCCTGACGTGGGATGATGAACTCTATCCGCCGCGCTTGAAAGAGATCGAACAGCCGCCGCCCGTCATCTACGCGCGCGGCGAGATTACGATGGACGATCATTACGCGGTAGCCATCGTCGGGACGCGGCAGATTTCTCCTTACGGACGACAGATCACCGAAGAGCTCGCGTCCTTCCTCGCGGGACAGGGGATTACCATCGTTTCTGGCCTGGCGCGTGGCGTGGACGCGGTGGCGCACACGGCCGCGCTCAAAGCGGGCGGACGCACGATTGCCGTCCTCGGCTCGGGCGTGGATAAAATATATCCGCCTGAGCATTTGCAGATGGCCGAGAAGATGATGAAACAGGGCGCGGTCGTCAGCGACTACGCGGTGGGGACGCCGCCCGAATCGGCCAACTTTCCGCCGCGCAACCGCATCATCTCCGGGCTTTCGATGGCGACAGTCGTCATCGAAGCGGGCGCGACCAGCGGCGCGCTCATCACCGCCGAGTTCGCCGCCGAGCAGGGACGCGAAGTCTTTGCCGTGCCAGGGAGCATCCTTGCGCCGCAGAGCAAAGGCACGAATCGCCTCATCCAAAAAGGCGCGCATCCGTTGCTGACGCCGCAGGATTTGACTCAGGCCCTCAACCTGACGCGCGCGGGAGAATTCAAGGCCGCACGCAAAGCCATCCCCGCGGACGCGCTCGAAGCGCAACTGCTTTCCGCTCTCGGCGCGGAACCTGTCCACGTGGATGAAATCCGCAACGCGACAGGCTTGCCGATTGAGAAAGTCTCCGCTACACTTACGCTGATGGAATTAAAAGGAATGGTTCGTCAGGTGGGCGGGATGAATTACATTTCTGTTCGAGATGAGCAAGGCGAGTACCATTAGTCCGATAGTCGCATTGTCAAGTGGTCTTGTAATCTACAGACCATCTGGCTACTTGACTATTCGACCTTGAGACTATAAGACTATCAAACTATCAGACGATTAGACTAACTAACATGACCGATATTCTCACCCACACATATGCCGTTATCATGGCGGGCGGAGGCGGGACTCGTCTCTGGCCGCTTTCGCGTCGTAACAAGCCCAAGCAGATGCTTCCGCTATTGGACGAAAAGCGCACGCTGTTTCAAACCACGGTGGAGCGTTTGACGGGTTTGCTCACGCCTGACCGCATTTATGTCGTCACGGTCGCGGAGCAGGTGGCGCAACTTCGCGAGCAATCGCCTGAAGTCCCTGCGGAAAACTTCATCGTGGAGCCCGCGCCGCGCGGCACCGCGTCTGTCATCGGGTTGGCGGCTGTCATCCTGAAGGAACGCGACCCCGAAGCAGTGATGGCAGTCTTGCCCGCGGATCATTACATCCGCAACCGCGACCTTTTTCACTTGCTCATTCGCGTCGCGGTGGACGTGGCCGAGAAGAATTACCTCGTGACACTTGGCATCACGCCGACCTACGCGGCGACGGGATATGGTTACATCCAGCGCGGCGAGACGATTCCTGAACGCGTCATCTATCCCGTTTACAGCGTGAAGAAATTCAAGGAAAAGCCCAAAGACGTGGAAGCCCGCGAAATGATCGCGGCGGGCGACCATTCGTGGAACTCGGGCATGTTTGCCTGGCGCGCGGACGTCATCATGGCGGAGATTGGCCGGCAACTGCCGTCCCTGAATCAAGCGCTGGGGGAGATCGCGTCCGCCTCCACGTCCGCGGGACGCGAGAACGTCATCGAGCGCGTCTGGACGGGACTCGAGAACGTCACCGTGGATTATGGCGTCATGGAAAATGCGGATAAGGTGGCGGTGCTTCCTGCGGGCGGTTTGGAGTGGAGCGACGTCGGCTCGTGGGATTCGCTGTTTGACGTTCACATCACGGACAAGGACGGCAACATCGTCTTCGCGGGCAAGCACATCGCGGAGGATACGCATCACTCACTGGTGTACGATAACAATGGCGAGCGCCTCATCGTTACCATCGGCGTGGATGATTTGATCGTGGTTGACACGCGCGACGTTTTGTTGGTGTGTCATAAAGACCACGCGCAGAAAGTTCGCAAAGTGGTGGATAGTTTGAAAAATTCAGAACGGGAAAAGTATTTGTAGAGGGAAGAGAACAGAGAACAGAAAACAGAGAGTAGAGAACAGTGTATTGACTGCTCTCTACTCTCTAATCTCTACTCTCTAATCTCTGATCTCTGGAGGATAAATGGAAGCCTATTGCATGAAGTGTAAGGAAAAAAGAGAGATGAACGAACCGCAGGCGACCTTCAACGCGAAGGGTTCGCCTGTGACGATTGGCAAGTGCGGCGTGTGTGGGACGAAACTTTACCGCATGGGCAGGACGGACGCGCACGCCACGTTGACCCCGCCTGAGAAGCCCGCCAAAGTGGAGAAGCCGCGTCATGGCAAATTGGTGATCGTGGAATCTCCCGCCAAGGCGAAGACGGTGGGACGCTTCCTCGGCAAGGGCTACACGGTGAAGGCCTCGGTGGGACATATCCGCGACCTGTTGCGCTCCACGCTTTCAGTGGACGTGGAAAATAATTTCACGCCGAAGTATCGCGTGCCGAACGAAAAGACGGCGGTGGTGAAAGAGATTAAAAAACTGGCGAAGGAACATGCCGAAATCTACCTCGCCACCGACCCCGACCGCGAGGGCGAGGCCATCTCGTGGCATTTGATGGAGGCCGCGGCTATCGAACCGAGTTTGGCGAAGCGCGTGGTTTTTCACGAGATCACCGAGCCAGCGATCAACGAAGCCTTTTCGCACCCGCGCGAGATCAACATGGACCTGGTCAACGCGCAACAGGCGCGCCGCGTGTTGGACAGGCTTGTGGGGTACAGCATCAGCCCGATCCTGTGGGAGAAGGTGCGCTCGCGCCTTTCGGCGGGACGCGTGCAGTCGGTGGCGCTGCGGATGATCGTGGACAGGGAGCGCGAGATTGACGATTTCAAGCCGGTCGAATATTGGAGCATCCACGCGGAATTTAAGCCCGATGGCATCCGCCAAACTTTCGTCACCAAGCTCGCGCGCATTGACGACCAGGAGCCTGAACTTCCCAACGAGGAGACGGTCAAGCCGATCCTCATAGATATGGAGAAGGCTTCGTACGCCGTCTCGAAGATCAAGCGCGGCGAACGCAGGCGCAAACCCTACGCGCCGTTCACCACGTCCACGTTGCAACAGGAGGCCTCGCGCAAACTTGGCTTCACCGCCAAGCGGACGATGGCGCTCGCGCAGGGACTCTACGAAGGCCAGGATGTGGGCGAGGGCGGCACGACGGGTCTCATCACTTACATGCGTACCGACTCAACCAACGTCTCTGAATTGGCGCAAAATGAAGCGCGTCAGTTCGTCACCGCGAAATATGGCGCGGACTTTTTGCCCGCGGAAGCGCCGAAATACAAAACCAAATCCGCGGGCGCGCAGGAAGCGCACGAAGCCGTCCGCCCGACCTCGGTGATGCGCGAACCCGAGAAGATGAAAGCCTTCCTCGATCCTGCCATGTTCAAACTCTATCAACTCATCTGGCAGAGATTCGTGGCTTCGCAGATGGAAGCCGCGGTGTACGATACTCTGCAGGTGGAAGTGACGGGCAAGACCGACGCGCACGAATACCTCCTGCGCGCTTCGGGATCGGCAGTCAAGTTCCTCGGCTTCCACATTGTGTATCAGGAAGCGAAAAATGAAGACGTGAAATCTGAGGAAGATGAGGAGGAGAACGTCCGCATCCCCGCGGGACTGGAGGAGGGGCAGAAGCAGGAACTGATCCGCCTCATCCCCGAACAGCATTTCACGCAACCGCCGCCGCGTTACAGCGAAGCCTCGCTGGTGGGAACGCTCGAAGAAAACGGAATCGGCCGCCCGTCCACGTACGCGCCGACGATCTCCACCATCCAGCAGCGCGGCTACGTGGAGCGCGTGGACAAACGTCTCATCCCCACCGAGACGGGACTCACCGTCAACGATCTGATGGTGAAATATTTCCCCGATATCGTGGACTATCAATTCACGGCGCGCATGGAAGAGGAGCTCGATAAGATCGCCGAAGGTCAGGAAGACTGGGTGCGCGTGATGAGCGAATTTTGGACGCCCTTCTCCGAAGAGGTGATCAAAGCCCAAGCCGAGATGCCCGCCACCAAGTCGGGGCCTGAACCGATTGGCCGTCCCTGTCCCACCTGCGGCAAGGACCTCGTCATCCGCTATGGCCGCTACGGAAAATTCATCTCGTGCTCGGGCTTCCCCGAATGTCGCTACACCGAACCGTGGCTCGAAAAGATCGGCGTCAATTGTCCCAAAGATGGCGGCGAGATCGCTGAACGCAAAACGCGCCGCGGCCGCATTTTCTACGGTTGTATCAATTACCCGAATTGCGATTTCACTTCGTGGAAGAGGCCGCTCAAAAATCCATGCCCCAAATGCAACGGACTGCTCGTCATCGCCAACAAACGCGAAGCGCAATGCACGAACTGTTCCGAATCATTCCTGCTCGAATTAATCATCCCTGAAACTGTTGAGTAGCGCAATTTACCAAATTGCGCCACAGAAAGGAAATCATGCACTTCACCCCTCTCGCATATCTCGATCCTGGCTCTGGTTCCATCCTCATTCAATTGATCGTCGCCGCGGTGTTGGCGATTGGTGTCGCCCTGCGCGCGTCGTGGGGCAGTATTATGAAACTGTTCGGAAAAGGAAAGACCGACGAGCAGAACGACGACGATGCCGAATAACAACGCTCACGCCGCCTCCTTCCGTGACCCGAGCGGGTTTCTGTTTTCTCGCGGCGGGATCCTACACCGACAAGTAAACCGCGCCGGCGCCGACGATTATGCGCGCTTTATGGAATCGGGTCTCTACGAAAAACTCGTCAAGGCCAATCTCCTCATCCCGCACGCCGAAGTGGACGAGAAGCCCGCCGACGAGTCGCTCGCGTTCAAGGTGATTCGCCCTGAGCGCGTGGCGTTCATTTCGTATCCCTACGAGTGGTCGTTCTCCGAGTTGAAGGACGCCGCGCTCGCCACCCTGTCCATTCAGCGACGCGCGCTCAAAGCGGGCATGTCGCTCAAGGACGCCAGCGCGTATAACATCCAATTTGTGAACGGCAAGCCGACTTTGATAGACACGCTCTCGTTCGAGATCTACAAAGAAGGCAAACCCTGGGACGCGTATCGCCAGTTCTGCCAGCACTTCCTGGCGCCGCTGGCGCTGATGTCTTTGGTGGACATCCGCCTCGGCCAACTCCTGCGCGTCTACATTGACGGGGTTCCGCTCGACCTGGCGAGCAAACTGTTGCCGTTCTCCACGCGCTTCAATTTTGGCCTGCTGACGCACATCCACATCCACGCTTCGGCGCAGGTGAGATACGCGGACTCAGCGAGTCAACGAGTCAGCGAGTCAACGAGTGGGCGCGGGATGAGCAAAAATGGTTTCATTGGTTTGATTGACAGCCTCGAAACCACAGTCAAAAAACTGACGTGGAAACCCGCCGGCACCGAATGGGGCAATTACTACGAAATCACCAATTACAGCGACGCGGGCTTCGCCCACAAAAAAGAGATCATTTCTGGCTGGCTGACGAAGCTTGCGCCGAAATCCATCTGGGACTTGGGCGCGAATAACGGCGAGTTCAGCCGTCTCGCGAGCGGCGCGGGAGTCTCCGCCCTCGCCTGGGACATTGACCCCTCCGCGGTGGAACAGAACTATTTGCGCCTGAAATCCGAGAAGGAGCAGAACCTGCTTCCCCTGCTCCTCGACCTGACGAATCCCTCTCCCGCGCTGGGCTGGGACAACGCCGAACGCGACTCGCTCGCCCAACGCGGCCCCGCCGACGCGGTCTTCGCGCTGGCTCTGATCCATCATCTCGCCATCTCGAACAACGTCCCCCTGCCGCGGCTGGCGGACTTTTTCGCAGGGCTGTCCCGTTGGCTGATCATCGAATGGGTCCCGAAGTCCGACTCGCAAGTCCAGAAATTGTTGCGGACGCGGAAAGACATCTTCGAAACCTATACCCGGGAGGGATTCGAATCCGCCTTTGGGACGCGCTTCCACATCCGCGAGTCCGTGGACGTGCGCGAATCCGAGCGCAGAATGTATCTGCTCGAAAAACGCGATTAGCCCCTCCAAGTAGTGACGACTTCAGTCGTCATTAGCCCCTTTGGTTCTGTTGGCGGTTTTGATACTAAACTGTATAATGGAAGGTACACAAAACGAGGAGCAACGATATGCGCCTTTCTGATCTACTCATCATCTTCAAAAACCCGCGAGTTGCTGCCATTACAGGCGTGATTCTCGGGCTTGCCCTGGGCCTGAGCGTTGGTTGGGGACTCTGGCCGGTGGAATACTTTGACACTGCGCCATCCAGCCTGCGACAGGATTTCAAAGAACAATATTTGCGGATGGCGATTGATTCCTACCATTCCAACAACAATGAGCAATTGGCCGTCCAGCGCTGGGGCGACCTGGGGACAGCCGCTCCCGATGTTTTATTCGCGATCCAATCGGCTCCTGGCGATCAGCGCCCTGGCTGGATTCAGGAATACAAGACTCTCATCGAAGGCATGGGGCTTAGCACAGTCCCGTCAGGTACGGGAGGCTCGGCTGAACCGATCAATGGCGAGCCAACAGAGACGCCAGCCCCTGGCGGCGCTTCGTCATTAATGAAATGGGGTCTTGCTATATTTTCGGTAATAGCAATCGGCGTAATAATTGGTGCGGGAGTCTATTACGTTAGGCGCATCTTGTACGGCAAGCCCTCCGTCCAACCTTCGGGCGAGGTCTCTGCCGCACGGCAGGCGCAGGAGATCGCCAAATCCACCGAGAAAACCGATTTCCAGACTCTCGGTCTCGCCAAGCCCATCACCCAAACGATGACCACCTACGTCCTCGGCGACGACCTGTATGACGAATCGTTCAGCATTGACGCCGCCTCGGGCGACTTCCTCGGCGAGTACGGCGTGGGCGTTTCCGAGACGATGGTCTCTGGCGAACCGAAGAAAGTCACCGCCATCGAGATCTGGCTGTTCGACAAGAACGACATCAAGACCGCCACCAAAGTTTTGATGAGCGGCTACTCCTTCAACGACCCGACCATCCGCGCCCGTCTCGAAGCCAAAGGCGAACTGGCCTTGATGGAAAAAGACAAGCAGGTGATGCTCGAAACCCAAACTTTGCAACTGCTCGCCACCGTGGTGGATTTGGAATACGGTCAAAGCAACCTGCCCGAAAAAAGTTACTTCGAGCGCGTCACGCTCGAACTGGCAGTCTGGCCGAAGAAGAAATCGGCATGATTAACAAAAAAACTGGCTCCACTTCGGAGCCAGTTTTTTTTTGTTAATTTTCCAAAATCTCCGCGGCCTTTTTCAGCCTCTCCAACACCTTTTCCCTCCCAATCACTTCCATGCTCTCGAACAGCGGCGGGCTGACTTTCTGTCCCGTGACGGCGACGCGGATGATGCCGAACACCTGGTTGGGACTCAATCCCGTCTCCTCGACGTAGGCGCGCATCGGCGCCTCGCTGCGCGCGTGACTGATATCGGGTTGCGCTTCGAGGATCTGGTAGGCCCTTCGAGCGATCGCGGCCGACTGCGCCGCGTCGAGGTCTTTCGCGATCAAGTCTTCGCGCGTCGGTTGGACGGTCTCCTTAAAGAAGAACGCGCCGAACGCGAGACAATCGTCCAGGGTGACGAGGCGCTCGCGGATGAGCGGCGTGATTTTCAGCAGGGTGTCGTCGTCCACTGCGAGGCCGTCCGCGCGGAAATAAGGCTTAAGGCGACGCGCCAGCTCCGCGGTCGGGAGGAGGCGGATGTGCGTCCCGTTGAAGTGATCCAATTTTTGGAAGTTGATCGCGGCGGGCGAGGGCGTCAGGTGGTCAATGCTGAAGCGTTGCGCCATCTGGTCGAGGGCCATTACTTCATCTTCGGCCACACCCCAGCCCATGAGAGCGTACCAATTGTTGACGCCCTCGGGAATGAAGCCAAGATCCTTCAAATCTTTGACAAAGATGGAGTGGCCATCTTTCAACGCATCGGTAGCCTCGCGCTTTGACATCTTGCCCTTGCCCGTGGGTTTGAGGAAGATCGAGAGGTGAATCCACACTGGTTCCTCCCAGCCGAAAGCGCGCACCATGTTGACGTGAAGCGGGAAGGTGCTCAGCCATTCCACGCCGCGAAACACGTGCGTAATCTGCATTTCGTGATCGTCCACCATCGCGGCGAAGTGGTATGTGGGCAGGCCGTCGGTTTTGACGAGGATGGCATCGTCAAAATTTTTGTTATCCACGGTGATGTCGCCGCGGATGTGGTCGTGGGCGGTGGTTGTGCCTTCCTGTGGCATCCTCAGGCGAATGACGTGTTTCTCTCCCGCGGCTATTCGGCGGGCGGCCTCTTCTGGGGCGATGTTACGGCAGATACCATCATAGTGCGGAGTCTCTTTACGCTTTTGTTGCTCCTGCCGCACTTTTTCGAGGCGTTCGGCGGAACAAAAACACGGATAGGCCGCTCCCTTGTCAACGAGAGACTTGGCGTGTGTTTGATAAATCTCGCGGCGCTCGGTCTGGCGATATGGGCCGAAGGGACCGCCGATATCGGGGCCTTCATCGTACGTGATTCCCAGCCAGCGCAAGCCGTCAATGATCTCTTGTTCGGCTCCTTCCACGTAGCGCTTTTGGTCGGTATCTTCGATGCGCAAGATGAACTTCCCGCCCGTCTTTTTGGCGAGCAGGTAGTTGTATAAGGCAGTGCGCGCCCCACCGAGATGAAGATGTCCCGTGGGGGATGGGGCAAAGCGAACACGAACGGGTTTGGCGGTCAAATGAGGTTCTCCTGAATTTCAATGTTGTCAATTTGTGCAACTGCATATTCAATAAATTCCAGCGTTTCATCCAGCAAAGGCGCTTCTGACCGCTGGCCTATTTTTACTCCAAACCGAACGCCCTCCCGTTCATTCCATGCCTGGTCAATCAAGTCCGCCCATTTTGGGTCTACGAATTGCTTTGCCCATATCATCCCGGCTTTTTTTGATTGCACTGTCCCTGTGTGAAGGGTATGCAACATGCGGCAATATGTCAAAACAAAAAAGGACTGACCAAACCTGGAGTTCCAAAAACTTAGCGGCTGGCTAATTTTATCTTGAAAGTCTTTCATCGCTTGAAGCATGGTCGCCTTGGTTTCGGTGACCATTTTATTCAAGGGGATCGGCTTCAAAATTGTTTCGGGCTTTTGTCCTGTCAGGGTAATTCCACGCTCTCGAAGAATCCAACGGACGTGCCATTGATTGTCGTGCGTTGTTCGTTCGTACGTGATACTGCCGTTATCGAAATAATAGAGTTCCTTTTGTCCGACAGCGTTCCAATCATTGAGGTCGTCAATGCTGATGTATGACCCTTCCAAATGTTTTGCGGGATAACAATCCATACTGTGAATTTTCGCTTGAATGTTTTGAAGCGATATCATGGTTGCTTCGGTCAATTCGGTATTTGTCACAACCAGAAAATCCACATCGCTATCCAAATCGAAGTCGCCTGTCGCGATTGAACCAACGAGATAAATACCAACGAGATTGTCTCTCAACACTTCCGCAATCTCATTGGCAAAGATATTGAGCGCTTCCCGTAATTCGGGATAAGGCTGGTTGGGTATTTTTGTGTCGTCAATAAAGTTCATTTGCAAATCCACGTTGTTTGTAATTCTTCTCCCTCGCTCAAATTCCGTGCGAGACGGAGTTTTTTGGGGTGAGTGGGGATCAAAATTCCATCTGCCGATGTCTCAGCACAACGCTTTCGACGAGGCCGATTCCGAGCATGAGCGAAACAAGTCCCGATCCGCCATAACTGATGAAGGGAAGCGGCAGGCCCGAAACGGGGATGATGTTCATATTCACGCTGATGTTGACCGCGCCCTGGAAGAAGATCAACACCGCGATGCCGTAGCCGATCATCGCGCCTGTGATGTCCTTTGCGAGGAAGGAGGTGCGCAGGCATCTCCAGACCACGATCAGCAAGATGACGATCACCAATCCCGAACCGATCATCCCAAACTCCTCCGAGATGGCCGAGAAGATGAAATCGGTGTGGCGTACTTTCAGGAAGCGCAATTGCACCTGCGTGCCGTGTCCGTATCCCTGCCCGAGCAGGCCGCCCGAACCGATGGCGATCAACGCTTGTTGCACGTTGTAGGTCGCGCCGTAGGTGGCGTTTGGATCGGGAAAGAGGAAGGTCAAAATACGGTCGCGCTGGTATTGTTCCATCACGAAGAAGAAGGCCAGCAAGACAACAATGATCCCGATCAGGCCGCCGACCAAAACGTGTTTATATTGAAGCCCGTTGATCCAGATCATCGCCGCCCAGATCACCATCATCACGATCACGTTGCTCAGGTTGGGTTGGAGCAGAATCCAGATGGCGAGTCCCCAAACCCAGGCCAGGCTTCCGAGAATCCATTTTAAATCGCGTGGACGATCCTTCGTCAATTCAAAATAGCGCGCCAACATCAGCACTTCCACCACTTTGGCAAGTTCCGTCGGCTGGATGAATAGACCCGCGACCTGGAACCAGCGTGCCGCGCCGAATTGCGGTTGCGCACTGATGTAGATCATAATGAGCAGGATCATCATCACGATGTACATCGGGATGTAAAGCGCGGTCCAGTAACGATAATCAATGCCCGCCACGATAATAATTACGATTAAGCCGACCACCGCGAATTGCGTCTGGCGCGTGACGGTGGTGGCGATCTCCTCGTTGCCCGCGATGGCCGAGCGGATCATCGCCACGCCAAACGCGATGGCAAGGACGATCGCGCCCAGCAACCAGAAATCAAAATGACGCCACGAAACGCCGCGATTCATTCGCTATCCACCGCGGCGGCGGGAGATGCTCCTCAAGGGAATATCCGCCACCAATCTTTGCGAGCGGCCATCGCGCTCCAGCCCGATGCGAACCTCGTCGGGTTGAATGTCCACGTGCTTCGAGATCACGTCCAGCAGGTCGTCTTTCAACGCGTCCAATTCCGCCGGGGTCAAATCCGTGCGGTCGTGGATCAACACCAGTTGCAGGCGTTCCTTTGCGCTGGCCGCGCTCTTTTTGGGTTTGAAAAAATTAAACATTATTTCCTCCCCATCAGCCGCGACCACAAACTCGTCCCCGCCTCGAGATCCATGAACGGCACGGTCTCGCCTTTGAGTCGTTTCGCGATGTTGCGGAAGGCCTGTCCGGCGCGGCTCTTCGGATCGAGCGCCACGGGGTTGCCGCGGTTCGACCCGACGATCACGCCCTCATCCTCGGGGACAATGCCGATCAATTTAATCGCCAGCAAATCCAACACGTCGTCCGCCGAAAGCATATCGTGTTGCTTCACCATCACGGGGTTCAAGCGATTGATGATCAGCGTTGGCGTCCCTTTTTCCTCCGCTTCCAAAATCCCGATCACGCGGTCGGCGTCGCGCACCGCCGAAACTTCGGGGTTGGTCAAAATGATCACGCGGTCGGCCGCGGCGATGGAATTCTTGAAGCCGCGCTCGATGCCCGCCGGCGAATCAATGATCACCCAGTCCACCTCGGCGCGCAACTCGTTACACAAGCGGATCATGTCTGAAGGCGTCACCGCCGACTTATCGCGCGTCTGCGCGGCGGGGATGAGATAAAGTTCGGGCAGGCGCTTGTCGCGGATCATCGCCTGACGCAAGCGGCAACGCCCCTCGATCACGTCCACCACGTCGTACACGATGCGATTTTCCAGCCCCATCACCACGTCTAAATTTCGCAGGCCAATGTCGCCGTCAATGCAGGCCACGCGCGCCCCGTCCGCCGCGAGAGCCACGGCCAGGTTTGCCACAGCGGTGGTCTTGCCCACTCCGCCTTTTCCAGATGCGATCGTAATTACTTGTGCGCCCATGATTTCACCTTAAGATTAATTCGACTGCCATAATTCTGATTGGATGATTCCATCTTCTAAAAAATATTTAACAGGACGGGCTTCGCCGCTTCTCTCCGACGGGACAGCGGCCGCGCCGCCGACGCGAATCTGCGCCGCCGACAGATCCAGCCCGCACACAAAAGCCGACGCGTCCCCTCCCGCCCCCGCGTGGACGAGTCCGCGCACGCGTCCCCACACGATCACGTTGCCCTCGGCCACCACTTCCGCGCCTGGGTTCACGTCGCCGACCACGATCACGTTGCCCGCGAATTCCACCCGCGTCCCCGAACGAAGCGTGCGCCCGATCCACATGGCTTTGCCTTCGCCTGCGTCCTCCGCAAGCGGACGCGTCATCTCCTGCGGACGCGGTTTCGAAATGCGCGTGGCCAGCCCAAGCAACTGCGATGTCTT
The DNA here is from genome assembly GCA_016234485.1 of Chloroflexota bacterium. GTDB lineage: Bacteria > Chloroflexota > Anaerolineae > Anaerolineales > Villigracilaceae > Denitrolinea. The sequence goes on along the minus strand of JACRBL010000001.1, from coordinate 21,006 downwards.
CTCCGTCGTCGGCGATTCGCTGACGACCGCCCACAGGTTCACGCCGCGCTCCGAGAGCATGTCGCGCAACTCGGAGAGTTCGTTCACATGGAAGACCATCCCGCCCACGTCCAGCGCGAGACGCGCTCCCTGAAAGAACGAGCCGCGCGCGGCGATCTGTTCCATCAGCGCCGCGCGTGATTCGTCCCACGAAGCGTCGCTCATGGTGGCCAGCAAACCATCGCGCAAGCCTTTGATTTCAATCAGGGGTTTGGGATCGGTCATGGGTCAGGCAAATTATAGCATGTCATTCGCCGCCGCTTGCGGCCAGGTCAATGGCCTTGAGTTCAAAGTAGGCCTGCATTACGCGCGCCACGATCGGCGCGGCCACCGAAGCGCCTTCGCCGCCGTTGTAGGCGAACGCGAGGATGATGATCTCGGGGTCTTCGTAGGGCGCGTAGGCGAGAGTCCAAGAATGGGTGGGCCACGCGCCGAATTGACAGCGCTGGGCTTTCAAGGCCACGTCGTCGCAATATTCGGCTGTGCCAGTCTTGCCGGCCACCGCGATTGGGAATTTGAGCGGGTCGCCGAACACCCTGTTCAGCGTCCCTCGGCGAATATCGCCCTGATTATCTGTCACCGCGAGGCGCATCCCCTCCTGCACCATTTGGATGACATACGGATCAATGGTTTTATAGAATTGTGGTTCAGTTTCAGTGCAATACAGGCCTTCGCAAACAAAGTCGCGGATTATTGGCTCAACGGTAACATCCCATTTCAGATTGGGGACGAAGGGCGAGATCCGGTAACTCGTTTCGGTCTCTTTTGTATCGGTGATGTTACCGTCATTGGCGGGGTCGTACCATTTTTCGATGACGTTGCCTTCGCTATCCTGCACTTCGCGAACGATGGTCGGTTGCATCAACTTTCCATCGTTGGCGATCGTCGCGCCCGACATCAATACCTGAAGCGGGGTCGCTAGCACGTACCCTTGACCCACGCTGGCAATGTACGTATCGCCCGTTGACCAGGTTTCGCCTTTGTTAATGCGTTTCCATTGCGGGTCGGGAATCAGCCCATCCTGCTCGCCTGGTAGGGCAATGCCTGAAATCTTGTCGTAGCCGATGGCGCGCGCATATTCGCCCAGGCGTTGGATTGCCAGGCCTTGTAGAATCTCTTCCTTGTAGCCGCCGCCAAGTTTGTAAAAACAGACGTTGCTCGAATAGGCAATGCAATGCCTGAAATCAATCGTGCCGAAACTTTCCTCGTTGATGACGCCGTTCTGGTTATACGTCCAATCCACGAAGGGACGCTCGATGCCCGCTTCGTTGGCCGCGAATTTTTCGGTCAGCACCAGCCTGCCAGGCGCCTGGATGATTTGATCCACGGTGACCACGCCCTCGTTCAATGAACCCACCGCCGTGGAAAGTTTGAACGTGGAGCCTGGCGGAAATTCGCTCGAAATGGCGTTGTTCAAGAGCGGAAGGCGTAGATCTTGGCTAAGTTGTTCGTAGTAATACCCTGGGATGAAACGCGAGAAACGATTGTTTTCATAGGTCGGGTAAGTGACCATCGCCAGAATCTCGCCCGTCTGGGGATTCATGGCGATTACCACGCCGCTGGAAATGCGCTCTTCTCCATAATAGGCGTTCCACTCTTTGATCTCGTTGATGAGGGTGGCCTCGGCCGCGGCTTGCAGGCGCGAGTCTATGGTGAGGATCACGTTACTGCCTGGCGTGGGCGCGATGGGTGGCTGGAGGTTGCGGAGTTCCTTGCCCGCTACATCCTCCTGAATGACGCGCGTCCCGTTGACGCCGGAAAGGATCGGGTCGAGCGAGAGTTCCACGCCCGAGTAGCCGACCTTGTCGCGTCCGGAGACGAAGCCGTTATCGAGGTACGCCGCCTCCTTGTCCGCGGGGATCGGGCCGAGGAAGCCCACCACGTTGGAGGTCAGCGAACCCGTCGGGTAGTCGCGGATCGGTTCCACTTCCACCGAAACGCCCGGCCAATCCATGGCGCGCTCGCTGACGATGCGCGCTATGTTGGAATCCACAAAGCATTTCACTTTGACAGGCGTGTACGGCGAGTTTGAATCTCCCAACTCCACCAACTGTGCGATGCCTGGGCCTTCCACGCAGGCGGCGAAGAGTTTGGCCTCTTCGACCGTCCCCTGGTTCACGGGGACTTCGATCAATTTGGAAAGTTCCCGATAAATTTTTTGAATGTCGGCGGTGTCGTCGGGCAGGTTGGCGGGCGTGATGACGACGTTGTACGAGGCGACGTTGCGCGCCAGCACGTAGCCGTTGCGGTCAAAGATGATGCCGCGCGGCGCGGGCGGCCGGATGGTGGAGGTGTAATTTTCCACGGCCTGGTCGAGCCAGGATTGATACTCGATCACCTGATACCTCACCAGTCGCGAAACCAATATAAGGAGGACTACTGCTATGGCGACATACACCGGCCACATGCGGCGAGTATCTATAACGGGTTGCGTAACGGAACCACTGCTCATTCTTCATCCTCCTCGATCGGGTAAGTCCAGCGCGCGAGGTCGCGCATCAACCAGAAAACGGGAACGGCGATCAATAGGTTCAACAATAAACTTGGCAAGGTGACGAGGCTGAACGCGTCCGCGAATTGGATGGATGCGCCCGTCACGTTGAGATAGGCGAAAGACAGCAGGTGCGAAAACAGCGACGCCAAAAACGTCACCGTGAACAAGGCGATCAACGGCGCCTGCCAGATTCTTTTTTGCAGAGTTTTTGAAAAGAAGACTGCCGCCAAAAAGGCCGTCAACGGGATGCCCCACGGCAGGCCTGTGATGAAGGAAGTCAACGCGCCCGCCACGATGGCCCAATACCAGGCGGTGATGGCCTCTTCCTGCAACGACCAGGCGATCACGATCACCAGCGTCAGGTCGGCGTAGCCACGCAAAAGCGGAATCCCGCTGACGATGGAGGATTGTACGATGACCGCCAGCGTCAGAATGGGAAAGGCGACCAGGTTTCGCATGTTATGGCGTGAGGGTGGGGATGAGCGGCTCGATATCCACGGGGCGGAAGTTGGTGATGATCAGCACAATGCTGAGCCGCGAAAAATCCACGACGGGTTGCACGGAGGCCTGCTGGAATAAATCTGCTTCGCGCTTGCGGATGTTGGTCACCTGCCCGATGGGGAGGTCGGTGGGGAAGCCGCCGCCCAGCCCCGAGGTCAAGACGAGATCGCCCTCCACGAGGGTTATGTCTTGCGGGATCAGGCTCAGGGTCAGGTCGCTGGTGATGGAACCGTGCAGGACGGCCTCGATGTCGGAATTTTGCAGGTGGACGTTAATGACCGCGCTCGGATCGGTGATCAACTGGATGCGGGCCGCGTCCGCGATGACCGCGTCGACGCGGCCGACGAGTCCCTGGTCGGTGACGACGGGCATGCCGCGCAGGATGCCGTCGTTAGAGCCGCGGTTGATGATGACGTAATGCAAAAACGGACTCGGGTCGCGGCCGATCACGTCGGCGGCGATGTAACTCGATTCGGGGTTGACGCGCGAATAGTTCACGAGCGCGGCGAGCGTATCCACCTGGCTGGCGCGCTCGGAGAGTTCGATCACTTGCGCGCGCAGAGCAGCCGCTTCCGTTTCGAGTTCGGCGTTGCGCTGGCGAAGCGAGTTTACGTCACGTGGCGCGGCGAAGAAATCCTGAATGGCGACGAAGCGGGTGGAAAACCAGGTTTGCGTATCCACCAGCATGCTGGAAAACCAGTTGGAGGCGGAACCGAAGTAACCGCCCAGGGCCAGCGCGATGATGCCGCCCACCACGAGGAATATTATGGCTGTCTGTAACGAACGGGATAATAGGTCTTTCATTTTTTGGAACGCGCAGGAATTTACGCGCTATGCCGAGTGCTGCCGCGCTCCAGGCCCACCAGATACCGACTGAGGTTTTCGAAGTCTTCGAAGATCATCCCTGCGCCGCGCGCCACGCAGGTGAGCGGGTCTTCGGCCACCCAGACGCGCAATTTCAATTCGTCAGAAAGGCGATCGGCCAACCCTTGCAAGAGCGCGCCGCCGCCCGCGAGACAGATGCCCACGTCCATCAGGTCGGCCACGATTTCGGGTGGGATTTCATCGAGCGCGTCGCGCACGGTATCCACGATGACCTGCACCGAGTTGGACAACGCTTCGCGCATTTCGACCGACGAGACCTGGATCGTTTCGGGCAACCCCGTGACGAGATTGCGGCCGCGCACGTCCATGGTTTTTTCGGTGGGCAGGGGATAGGCCGAGCCGATGCTCCACTTGACCTTTTCGGCGATGCCCTCGCCGATGAGCAGGTTGTATTTATTGCGAAGATATTGGACGATATCCTGATCCATTTCATCGCCCGCCACGCGCAGCGACCTGGAGACGACCACCCCGCTCATGGACATGACCGCCACTTCGGTCGTTCCGCCGCCGATGTCTATCACCATCGAGCCGCGAATCTCTCCGATGGGCAAACCCGCTCCGAGGGCGGCCGCGATCGGCTCTTCGATCAAATGGGCCTGACGCGCGCCCGCGGCCATGACCGCGTCATAGACCGCGCGCTTCTCCACTTCCGTCACGCCTGTGGGAATGCCGACAACGACGCGCGGGCGGGGGAGAGGCACAACGCTCTGATCGTGAACCTTGCCGATGAAATATCCGAGCATTTCCTGTGTCACGTCGAAATCTGAAATGACCCCGTCGCGTAAAGGTCGCACCGCCATTACGTTGGCGGGAGTGCGCCCAGCCATTTCTTTGGCTTCCAAACCAATAGCAAGCGGCTGACGAAGACGCTTATCAATCGTCACCCACGATGGTTCATTTATGACAATGCCTTTTCCCCGAACATGCACCAAAGTGTTTGCGGTGCCCAGGTCTATGGCAATGTCAAGAGAGAAAAGGCCTAAAAGCCAGTTTAATGGGTTGAAGGCCAAAATGGGGCTCCTCAGGAATAGTCTATGCGAACAACGAACGAGCGCATTATACCATGAGCCTTTTAAGGAGGTTCGCAACTGTTTATGACAGTGGGGTTAACATTGAGTAAGAATAAATTCATCACTTCGTTCGGGAGGAACCCATGTCTAAGACCGCGATCGTTACCGACAGCACGTCCTGGATCCCCAAGGATTTGCTCGCCAAGTACAACATCACCGTTGCGCCGCAAGTGTTGATCTGGGGCGAGCAAACATTGAATGACGGCGTAGATATTCAGCCGAAGGAATTTTATGAGCGCATCAAGACCGCCAAGGTCATGGCGACGACTTCGCAAGTTCCAATCGTGACCATGCAGGCGATCTTCAGCGACCTGTTGGAAAAAGGATTTGACGTGCTGGGCGTGTTCATCTCCTCGAAACTTTCGGGGACAATGCAATCTGCCATGCAGGGACGAGAAGCGCTCAGCGCGGGACGGGATAAGGTCTACCTCGTGGACAGCGAGTCCACGGCGATGGCGATGGGGTTTCAGGCCTTGGCCGCGGCCCGCGCAGTGGAAGACGGCGCGAGCGTGACCGAAGCGATGGCCGTCGCTGTGAAGGCGCGCGAGCATACGGGCGTCTTCTTTGCGGTGGATACGCTCGAGTTCCTGCACCGCGGCGGGCGCATCGGCGGCGCACAGCGTTTCATCGGCACCGCGCTGAATATGAAGCCCGTGCTGGCCGTGTTGGATGGCCGCGTGGAAGCCGTGGAACGCATTCGCACCAAAAGCAAAGCGATGGATCGCGTGCTGGAGTTGGTAGCCGAAAAGACGAAGGGAAAATCTCCCATTCATCTCGCTTCGCTCCACGCGAACGCGGCAGAAGAAGCGCGCGCTCTGCTTGACCGTGCGACCAAACAATTGGGAGCAGTGGAGAGCATCTTCACCGAGGTTAGCCCCGTAGTTGGGAATCATGCTGGCCCAGGGACGGTCGGCCTGGCGTATTTGGCGGGAATGTAACCCTCGCGACTCCCCCTTTCTTGTATTCCGGAAAAGGGGATAGATATCAACCTACAGCCCTCTTCCAACGTGGAAGAGGGCTGTCCTATTTTTGTGGAACTGTGTAATATTTTCTGCTCGCGCGGCATCTGGAAAGAAACTGAATGACAAAGGTGAAACATGAATCGAGCCGCTTTTGAGAAACAACTCCAATCTCGCCCCCGCCCTGTGGTGGTGGACTTTTGGGCCCCGTGGTGCGGTCCCTGCCGCATGACCAAGCCCATTCTCGAAGACCTGGCGCGCGAATATAAAGACAAAGTGGACTTGTGGCAGGTGAACGCAGACGACAGCCCCGAAGTTTTGAAGTCGTTGAAAATCTATGGCATTCCCACCGTGCTACTTTATCGCGACGGGAAACAGATCGGACGATACACAGGCGCGCAGAGCCGCGAGAATTTCCGCGCGATGTTCGAGCGCTGGCGAGCGGGGAAGCGTCCGTGCAGATCGCGCTCCGCCCGTTGGATCGCATTTTTCGTATCGGCGCTGGGACGGTGATCGCCCTCGTTGGAATCAACGGCGGCAGTTGGTTGGTGATCGCGCTGGGAGCGTTGCTGGCGTTTCTGGGATTCTATGATCGTTGTCCCATCTGGCGCGCGGTGACAGGGTGGTGGCGCGAGCGGACAAAAAAGACGTAAATAGATCCCTCGCCCAGCAGTTCAACTGCTGGGCGAACAAAGTAAGGTCAGAACCTCATTTTCTTTGGAAGGCGGGGTTCTTTGTTTCTGCAAGGGTATAATCGAGGCATGACTCATTCCACGCCTCTCGTCATTGGCATTGCGGGCGGATCAGGTTCGGGAAAGACCACCGTCGCGCAGGAGATTTTGCAACGCGTCGGCCCCTCTCGCATCGCCTTCCTTCAACACGATGCCTACTACAAAGACCTGAGCGGACTTCCGCCCACCCAGCGAGCCGAGGTCAATTTTGATCATCCTAACTCGCTCGAAACGGAATTGCTCATCAAACACATCGAGCAATTGAAAAGTGGGCAATCCGTCGAGGTCCCGATATACGATTTCGCGCATCACAGCCGCACGGAGCAGACGTACACCGTCCAGCCGCGCGGCGTGATCCTCGTGGAGGGCATCCTCATCTTTGTGGAACCCGCCCTGCGCGAGATCTGCGACGTGAAAATTTTTGTAGACACCGACTCGGATATCCGCCTCATCCGCCGCATCCAACGTGACATCGCCGAGCGCGGCCGCACCGTGGATATGGTCGTGAAGCAATACCTCAATACCGTCCGCCCGATGCATTTGGAGTTTGTGGAACAGTCCAAGCGCTACGCGGATGTCATCATCCCCGAAGGAGGCATGAACGTGGCCGCGCTGGATATGGTGGTGGCGAGGATTGAGGCTCTGTTAGTCTAATAGTCGCTGGTCTGATAGTCGGATAGTCGAGTATTGCGTATTCCGTGTGTACCTGTTTACGGTGTACTTGTATACGTGTCTACTTACCCCACCCCCAAGGAGATATTGAATGACAATGCAATGGAAAACCCCGCCCGCGATGGAAATTGACTCGAAGAAGAAATACACCGCGCACATGAAGACCGATGTCGGTACGATGGTGATTGAATTGTTCGCGGATAAGACGCCGAAGACGGTGAATAACTTTGTCTTTCTTGCCCGCCAGGGATATTATGATGGCGTCATCTTTCACCGCGTCATCGCCAACTTTATGGCGCAGGGCGGCGACCCGACCGGGACAGGCGCGGGCGGCCCCGGCTACAAATTCGCGGACGAATTCCATCCCTCGTTGAAGCATGACAAGCAGGGCGTCCTCTCGATGGCGAACGCGGGACCTGGCACCAACGGCTCGCAGTTCTTCATCACGCACGTGCCGACGCCGCATCTCGATAATCGTCACAGCGTTTTCGGTCAGGTGATCGAAGGCCTGGACGTGTTGATGGCGATCAAGCCGCGCGATCCGCAGAGGCCGGAATATGCGGGCGTGAAGATTCTCAGCGTTGAGATTGTTGAGAGTTAAACGAGAGAGTGCGTCGCACCAGACTCGATGGGCATTGTCCTAAGGGTAGGTGCGACGTACTCGCGCATAGAATGAACACGAAAACGCGCACAACCATCCTTCGCATTCTCGCGGTACTCGCCGTCATCGGCATCAGCGCGTATGTGTTTAGCATTCGCGAGCGCGTGGAGGAGTTCGCGGCGTATGGGTATCCTGGCATCTTCCTGATCGCGCTGTTGGCGAACGCGACTGTCTTTTTACCTGCGCCTGGGCTGGCGGTGGTGTTCGCGATGGGAAGCGTGTTCCATCCGCTGGGCGTGGCGTTGGCGGCAGGGATGGGCGGCGCGCTCGGTGAGTTGAGCGGATACCTGGCGGGCTTTGGCGGAAGCGCCGTCGTGGAGAATACGGCCGCGTACGCGCGCGTCCAGCCAAAGGTCCAGAGATGGGGCGGGTGGGCAGTGGCCGCGCTGGCCGCGATCCCGAATCCGTTTTTTGATCTGGCAGGCATCGCGGCAGGCGCGTCGAAAATGCCCGTCTGGAAATTTTTGTTGTTCTGCTGGATCGGGCAGACGATCAAGATGGCCGCGTTCGCGTATGCGGGGAATACATCACTGAAGTGGTTTTTTGAGTGATTCCGTCATTGCGAGCGTTCTTCGCGAAGCAATCCCCTCCACGACTTGGAGATTGCTTCGTCGGGGAGATCGCCCTCCTCGCAATGACGGTCACAAGAATTGAAAAGGAGAAAACATGAGCGACTACACAAAAGTTGATTCTTTCCTCGAAGCCAACATGGATAAAAGTTTGGCCGAACTTGCGAAACTCGTTGCCCAGCCTTCGATCTCCGCGCAGAAGATCGGACTGCCAGAGTGCGCCGCGCTGGTGGCAGACATGTTGCGGGCGCGCGGCTTCGACGCGCAAATCTACCCGACGGCGGGTTCGCCTGTGGTGGTGGCCGAGCGCAAGGGCAAGAGCGACAAGACCCTGCTGTTCTACAATCACTACGATGTGCAACCGCCCGAGCCGCTGGAGTTGTGGGACACGCCGCCATTCGAGCCGCAGATCCGCAACGGAAAAATGTACGGACGCGGCGTGAGCGACGACAAAGGCCATTTGGCGGCGCGCCTGTTCGCGTTGGACGCGTTGCTGGCCGAAGGCGAACTTCCGTGCAACGTGAAGTTCATCGTGGAGGGCGAGGAGGAAACCGCCAGCGTCAACTTGTCGAAATTCATCCACGAGAATACCGACTTGCTCAAAGCGGACGCGTGCATCTGGGAATTCGGCGGCGTGGATCACACCGAAACGCCGATGCAATATCTCGGCCTGCGCGGGATTCAATACGTGGAACTCACGGTGGACTTGCTCTCGTCCGACGTTCACTCCGGGACGGGCGGCTCCATCTTCCCGAACGCGGCGTGGCGACTCGTCTGGGCGCTGAACACGCTGAAAGGGGAGGATGAGCGCATCCTCATCCCAGGTTTCTACGATAACGTGAAACCGCCCTCCGCGCGCGATCGCCAGTTGATGTCCGAGTTGGCGGATTCATCGGAGGAGTACAAATCGCGCTATGGCGTGCCGTATTTCATCAAGGGACTCACGGGCGGTAACGAACTCAAGATTGAGGAAGTCTTCTCGCCGACCTGCACCATCTGCGGGTTGACCAGCGGCTATCAAGGCCCCGGCTCGAAGACGGTTCTGCCCGCCCGCGCTTCCGCCAAAGTGGACTTCCGCCTCGTCCCTGACCAGAACCCGAAAGACATCCTCGCCAAACTGCGCGCCCATCTCGACGCCCACGGCTTCACCGACGTCAAGATCACCGACCTCGGCGGCGACGCGCCCGCCCGCACCGATCCCGATGACAAGTTCGTGCAACTGGTCTGTGGAACTGCCGAAGAAATTTACGAGAAACCGATGAGCCTCGTCCCGCTGGTGGGCGGCTCTGGCCCGAACCATCCCTTCGTGCATGTGCTGGGACTTCCCGTCGCGACGGCGGGACTGGGCTATCCCGATACGAAGGCGCACGCGCCGAATGAGAATATTCGGATTGACTTGTATGTGAAGCACGCGCGGCATATGGCGCGCGTGGTGAGGGAGTTTGGGAGTCGGTAGTTGGTAGATTGGGAAATTGGTGCGTGGAGGCCTTGCGGAGGATGGACGCGAGGTCTTTTTTGTCTTTGCGCTTGACCATCTTCTTGGCATCGCGTCGCAGCCATTCCATCAATCAACGCCGATGATTGGGCAATCAACGCCAACAATATGGACAGTTTTTGGGGAATATTACTTTGGCGGCGTGGTTAATAACGAAAATATCGGCAAGACCGGCGACCACCTGGAGAATCGCAGGAATGAACTACACCCCGATGATCCGATAGCGCAGGCGAAGAACAGTTCGAAATGAAGGCCTCCGGGATTTCCCGGGGGCTTTTTTATTTGGTTATTTTTCTTGTGAAAGGATGTACAATGGAAATGCCGTTGGCCTCTAAAGTGGAGACGCGGGCGCGGCTAGTCGTCACCAATTGATTATTGAGTATTACGTTCCGAGGAATGTTTCCTTTAGGATTACGTGCTGTAAGCAAAAAACACAATTCTCCGGAGGAAGACATGAGCATAAAATTCGGACTCAAAATGCTTGTTGCCATCATCCTAGCGCTTGGGATATCAGGCTGGATGTCATCACTATCTCTGGCATCCGCTGTTCCTGTGGATGGCAATTGGTCGGGCTACACTCACCTTGGAAAGCCCGTATCTTTCATCGTTCAATCGGGGGGAACTCAGTGGGCGAATTTTTCCCTGACGATTCAAATCACCTTTCCATCGAGTTGTACTGTTACCATGACCCAAACCGTGAATGGCCCGGGGGCGATTGCTGGCGGTCAATTCAGTTTTACGGGAACGAACTTTGCGTTCACAGGTCAATTTGCATCGGACTTAACCGCTTCCGGCACGTATGCTTTCACCAACCAGCCATCGGCTTGCGGCACGTTTACCCATTCCGGCAACTGGTCAGCCATGACTCCTTTGCCTGCCCCTGGCGCTTTTAGCAAAACCAACCCGCCAGACGGAGCAACGAACCAGTCCATCAACGCCGGTGGGATTGGCTGGACAGCCAGCAGTTACGTTTACAATTACGAGTGGTGCATTGACGAGATTGACAACGACCAGTGTGACACGAATTGGACGGTCACTCCTTATACGTTTGCCGGATGGCCTGTTCTGGAACCTGAAACCACATATTACTGGCAGGTGGAGGCGGTCAATCCCAGCGACATCACCCAGGCCAATGGCGGCGACTGGTTTACCTTTACCACAGGCACGCCCCCGACTGGGTTCAACAAGATTGGGCCAGCAGAGGGTAGCTTGACCAGCACGACTGTTACTTTTTCCTGGGAACCCAGCGATACCGCCACCAGCTATCAAATTTGTGTTGACGCAACCGACAATCAGAGTTGTGATGGCAGCAGTTGGGTATCAACCGGCACAGACACATCCAGAACGTATTCAGGTTTGTCAAACCACGTTACTTTTTACTGGCAGGCGCGCGCCTATAACTCCGGCGGGTACACAGACGCTGACAATGGAATATGGCGTTCCTTTTCAACATTCGATCCCCCCGGTCCTTTTTCAAAGCATTGGCCCTATTATCAAAGTACTAACCTGCCCACATCCCTGACCCTGTTGTGGAATGCCAGCGCGGAAACAGAATATTACGAATATTGTTACGACACCAACGACAACGATCAATGCGATGGAATCTGGCAGGACGCTGGCGCGACCCCCTCGGCGGCCATCTCCGGGTTGAGCCACAGCGCCAACTATTATTGGCAGGTGAGGGCCGTGAACCAGGGCGGGACAACCTATCCAACATACGATGGCGGTTGGTGGCGATTTACGACCGCTCCCCCGCTCCCGGCATCCTTCCAGAAAATCGGTCCCGCGGATGGATCGCAGAATCTACCACCCTGGCCGACTCTTTCCTGGAGCGCGAGCGCGGGCGCGGATTATTACCGATATTGCATTGATACCGACGACAACGATCAATGCGATGCGGCCTGGAGCGATGATACATACCAGACCTCCGTACAATTGAACAACCTGACGGCAAACACCACCTATTATTGGCAGGTACAAGCCTTCAACGGGGGAGGAATGATCGGGGCGGATGATCAAGCTTGGCGCTCGTTTAAGACCGACATTCCCCAGGCCGGGCCGACCTATTCGGTCAATACCACTTCCGGCGGCAAGGACGGCTTGTGCGGTTCAGGCCATTGTACGCTCCGCGATGCCCTGAGCGCTTCGGAAACAGATGGCGTCGCAAGCAGCATTCAACTACAGCCAGCGACAATCTATACCCTAATTGAGGCTGATAATACCCCGCTCTATGCGGCGGCAAACGGTCTGCCTGTCATCAACACCACCATAACCATTTTTGGAAATGGCTCCACCCTGCAACGCAGCCAGGGAACAGGCATGCCTGAATTTCGTTTCTTCAAAATTGCAGATACCGGTAACCTGACCCTCGAAAACCTGACACTCACCAAAGGCGCTGTTGCTCTTTCCAGCCATGAATCAATCGGCGGCGCTATCTATAATTCCGGCCAGCTAACCATCCATAACAACATCTTTTTAGACAATTCAGCCAATGCTGCTGGGGCAATTATGAATTTCGGAACAGCCGCCATTACTGATACCCTTTTCAACCAAAACCATGCTATAGCGCGTGGTACATGTGGAAGCGCGGCTATCAGCAACGGAGGCGTTCTGACAATTGCAGATAGTCAATTCACAGACAATACCAGCAGTGGGGCAGAGCTGTGCGCTGCTGGCGCCATTGACCACAATGGCGCCAGCCTGGCCATCACCAACAGCGCTTTCAGCGGACACACCACGCCCAATTGGGCAGTCATAGAAATTAGTTTTGACAAAAGCGCCACGATTACCAACTCCACTTTCCGTGATAATTCCACCTCCCCAATTGTCATCAGGCAAGGAGGGTCACTGCAAATTGCCAGTTCCACGTTTTCCAACAACATCGCCTATTTGAGCGGAGGCATCTATGTTGCCAGCGGCAGCCTGAGCGTGGCCAATAGCACTTTTTGGAACAATACGGCCATCTCTGGTTCAGATTATTTCAGCGGAGGAGGGATCAATGCCAGCGGGAGCGTGGTGGAAGTGACCAACTCGACCTTTGCCAACAATTCCGCGTCGGAAGGCGCGGCGATTTTCAGCGCTTACACTACTTTCACGGTCAAGAATTCGATTTTTGCCGACAGCGCCCACGGAGAAAACTGCGGAGGCTATGGTTCCACTCCCACCCCGATCATTGATGGTGGTCACAACCTGGATGCCGGTTCCACCTGTAATTTTTCCGCCGCCAACCACTCGCTCAGCAACACCAATCCCCTGCTCGGCGTTCTACAAAATAATAGCGGCCCGACCCAAACCATGGCCTTACTGCCCGGCAGTCCGGCGATAGACACCGGGGCGAACGCTGTCTGTCAAGCCGACCCGGTCAACAACCTGGATCAGCGAGGCGCGCCCCGCCCCGTGGATGGAGACAAGAACGGCAGCGCCATTTGCGACATGGGCGCATACGAAAGCCCGGTTTGGTCGTGGCCGGGCGCGCTCACAAAGGTATCCCCGCCGAACGCCGCCCAGGGTCAACCGCAGGCGCCAACGCTTTCGTGGGGTCCCAGCATGGACGCCGAAAGTTATTCCTATTGCATAGATACCAGCAACAATGGGCAATGCAACACTTCCTGGGTGAGCGCCGGCGCTAATATGTTTGCAGGGTTACACAACCTGACCTATGCCACAACTTATTATTGGCAGGCGCGGGCAACGAATTCAAACGGAACGATTCAAGCCAACCAAAACATCTGGTGGTCGTTCACGACCGTCCCGAATCCGCCCGCGGCTTTCAACAAGTCCGCGCCCACGAACGGCGCGGCGAATCAGCCTCTCAATCCCGTTCTGTCGTGGCAGGTCAGCGTCGGCGCGGTCAGTTACGAATACTGCTACGACACCACCAACGATAACGCCTGCGCGACATGGATCAACAACGGCGCGGCCACCGTCAAAACGCTCAGCGGTCTGGCATACAACACCAGGTATTACTGGCACGTGCGCGCCCGCAACCTTGGCGGCGTCACGCATTCCAATGGATTCTATTGGTCGTTCAAAACCAAGGCTTCCCCTCTCACCTTCATCTCAAGCGCCGCGCACGACGGTTGGATTCTCGAATCTTCCGAAACCAGCGCGGCGGGTGGGACGATGAACGCCTCCGCCACCACCTTCAACCTCGGCGATGGCGCGGCAGATAAACAATATTGCTCCATCCTCTCCTTCAACACCGCCAGCCTACCCGATACCGCCGTTATCACCAAAGTCACGATCAAGATCAGAACGTATGGCGCGCTGATGGGCAACAACCCGTTCTCCTGGGGCAACGGTTTGAAGGTGGATGTTTGCAAGAACGTCTTTGGCACAACCGCCGCCCTGCAGTTGACCGATTTCAACTTCAACAACGCCGCTAACTGCAAATTACTGGCCGGAACCTTCGGCGCCACCCCGACCTCGGGCTGGTACAGCGTCAATTTGGTTAGCGCGGCCTGGAGCAAAGTCAACCTAACCGGGCTGACGCAATTCCGCCTGCGTTTCGCAAAGGATGACAACGATGACGGCGCGGCCGACTATTGGCGTTTCTTCAGCGGCGACTACGCCACAGCCAGCCTCAGGCCAACGCTCGTCATTGAGTACTACGTTCCTTAAGAACGTGTCCTTTAGGATTACGCGCCGTAACCGTCATCAGGATGCCGCGTAAAAAACTTGCACAGTAATACCATGGGCTTCTCTTGTGAGAGTTTTGTGAGAGTCGGTTGCTAGAATGACAACCACTACTCGCTAAACAACTTCAAAGGAAAACATCATGAACAAAAAAAACTTGATCTCGAAAGCGCATTTCCAAGCAACGGTCATTGCAATCGTTTCCGCGCTCCTCTCGGTGACCGTCGCGTTGGCGGCGGCAGGCGTCCTCGACCCAACGTTCGACGGGGACGGGAAAGTGGTCACCAATCTGGGCGGAACCGATTCCGTCGAAGCGTTGGTCATCCAGCCAGACGGCAAAATTCTCGTCGCGGGATACACAAACAAATTGGGCGGATACGATTTTTCCCTGGCGCGTTACAACAGCAACGGCACGCTGGATACCAGTTTTGATGGGGATGGAATCGTGATCACCGATATCCTGTCTAAAAACAATAAAGGCCGGGCCATTGCGTTGCAACCAGACGACAAGATTGTTGTGGGCGGGGAAATTTGTTATAGCGACACCGACTGTGACTTTGCCCTAGCGCGCTACAACAGCAACGGCTCGCTGGATGCCAGTTTTGATGGTGACGGAATCGTGGTCACCGACTTCGACGGCTGGTCGGATGAAATCAAGGCAGTCGCCATCCAATCAGATAACAAGATCGTCGCGGCCGGTTTCCTCGGCGATTCCTGCTGTTATTCCGCGTATGCATTGGCGCGTTACAACAGCAACGGTTCCCTGGATACCAGTTTTGATGGAGATGGCAAAGTTGAGATTGGCATTGGTTGGCTGGATTTTCCCCAAGCAATGGTCATTCAGCCAGATCATAAGATCATCGTAATGGGAACCAGCGATACCGAACCCATGTTTGGCGAAGACTATATTTCATTGGCGCGCTTCAATAGCAACGGCTCGCTGGATACCAGTTTTGACTCGGACGGCAGAGTGGTAGTGGTTGATCTCCCTCCCCATAGCTATGGCCGTGCCATTGCCTTGCAAACAAATGGAAAGATCATAGTGGCAGGATCAACAGGGTATCCCCGCAATTTCGCCCTGGTTCGGTTAAACACAGACGGTTCGCCCGATATCATTTTTGATGGGGACGGGATTGTGACCACGGATTTCGGCGGTTCAGACATCGGACGAGCAGTTGCCATCCAATGGGATGGAAAGATCGTAATAGCAGGTAGTAGCGATCGCTCGGGAACGAATGACCTGGCCCTGGCGCGTTATCACCGCGACGGTTCGCTCGATACCAGTTTTAGCGGCGACGGCAAAGCGCTTACATCCATTCAAACCGAAGACGCGGCTAATGCGATCGCCCTGCAATCCAACGGAAATATCGTTGTGGCCGGGGCAAGCGATGAAAATTTTGCGCTCGCGCGTTATGACGAAGGAGGGCTTGCGTACTTGTCCAGCGAAGTCCGCGATGGATGGATTCTTGAATCCACCGAAACCAGCAATACCGGTGGCGTCATGAACAACACCGCCGTCACCTTCCAACTCGGCGATGGCCCGGGAGACGCGCAATATCGTTCCATCCTCGCATTCACCACATCCCTGCCTCCCAACGCTGTTATCACCAAAGTGACGCTCAAGATCAAGGTAAGCGGCGCGCTGGTGGGTAACAACAATCCCTTCTCCTGGGGCAACGGTTTGAAAGTGGACGTTTGCACTGGATACTTTGGGAATCCCTCCCTGCAATTGACAGACTTCAACTTCAACAACGCAACCAACTGTAAATTGGGGGCGGGGACTTTCGGCTCCACCCCGACCTCGGGCTGGTACAGCGCCAATTTGATCTCCGCTGCCTGGAGCAAAATTGCCCGCGACGGATCAACGCAATTCCGCCTGCGCTTCGCAAAGGACGACAATGATGACAGCGCGGCGGACTACTGGCGCTTCTTCAGCGGCGATTACACCACAACCAGCCTCAGGCCAACGCTTATCATTGAGTACTATGTTCCTTGAGAACGTGTCCTTTAGGATTACGTGCTGTAAACAATTTCTCCTTCGTTAAAGGCCTGGCGGTTCTCGCCAGGCCTTTTCAATTTATTCCAGTCCAGCCAATTCTGAATGTGTCAATTACCCCAAGAGTCAGGCTGTTGCCCGTGATGGAAGTCACTTGTCTCCGACCTTGCAAAATTGTATAGTGAATTTGCCGAAACCCGTGCAGTTGATTCACGATTCGGCAAGCCACAATGAAACGATTCGTTACGTTGGTGGTCGTTCTATTATTGCTCATCGCCGGGGGGACAAGTTGCTCATCAACAAACTTGCGACTGGCAGTGGCTTGACGCAGATCCGTCTGCGCTTCAAATTGGATGACAACAATAACGCTGTCGCCAACTACTTGAGCCTGTACAGCGGGAACGCGGGCGCGGCGAGCCGTCCGCAACTCGTCATCGGATATACCGTTCCATAGGAGCATGTTCTTTAGATTACGTATCATAAAAAAATAAGACCAAACCGGTCCCCCCCCCTTTGAAATTTAATTTCGAGGGGGGCATAATTGCGCTCGATTTCGCATACTAAAATGCTATGATAGTTGCAGGAGTATTTACCCAATATTTTCTAATGAGTCCTCTGGGGATACATCTTCATCCCATCTCACGTCGCCATGATTCGCCCCGAATCTTTTCTTATCTACACGCTATTTCATCGTCCGCGCGGCGAATCTGTTGCGCGCATCCCTGCCGCAACGTTTCAAACCGTGGAGTCAGGCGCGGCGGTATCGCGCTTCATCCAACGCGAAGGGGGGATTCCCTCTTCATCAACCAATGTGAATACCCAGCAATTCCAAATCTAAAATTGAGTCGAGAGCAAAGAAGCCAAATCCTTAACGCAAAGACACAACGCCGCAAGGCTTTTTGGGCTTGCTGCTGCGCCAGCTGGCAATCTTGCCGATTCTATCCAGGAAATGGTAAAAACTTAGCGACTTGGCATTGATGACCCAACCCCCATTCCGTTTCACCAATCCAAACTTGCAAAAAGGTCTATAAGAGAGGCAGCATCTAGACTTGTGCTATTCGCAAGGATGGCGATCCCCAAGCCTTCGTGCGGGTAGAGGCGCATGATGGTGGCGAAGCCGGGTCCGCCGCCCATGTGTTGAACATAGGGTTGCTCACCTAGTTGATACTCCGCCCATCCGAGCGGACGCTCAGCGAGCAATTTGCCCGTTGGCATCATAGCGGTCTTCGAGTTTTCAGACAAAAGCGTCTCGGATGTCATCAATGATTTCAACAACTCGCCGATGTCGCTGATCGAGCCGATCAAACCCGAGGATGGGGTTACATCCAAGTAAACGCGCTCGAGCCAAAGGTTTTTTCCCTGCTGTTCTCTGACGAGTGCATTCATATCCAACAGGAAGGGCAACAAGGGTGTAAACATATGCACGATGGGATGAGAACCAGCAGCTTCATTTTGTGTCATTTTATCTGTATAAAGAAAGCCTGTGTTGTTCATACCCGCAGGGATCAAAATATTTTCGGTAATATATTCTTCGTAACTTTGCCCTGAAATCGCTTCGATTACTGCACCCAAAATCATATAGCCCAAATTGGTATAAGCAGAGTCGCTGCCCGGAGCAAAGAGCAGCTCGTTGTATTCAGGCAAATATTTCTTGACCAAATCAGTCTGGTTGTAGATCTCATCTTCGTAATGCACCCAGCCAATGATGGCAGGGACAACATCGCGTACACCGGAAGTGTGGCTCAACAATTGGCGGATGGTAATTCTCTGAACCGACTCGCCTTTGTATTCCACCTGAAAAAAGGGCAGGTATTTTTCGACAGGGTCATCAATATTCAATAATCCCTGCTCTTGCAACTGCATGATCGCAATCGCTGTCGGGACTTTGGTCATCGACCACCAATGGTAGGTCGTGTCCATGCTTGCAGGAATTTGTTCCAATCCATTCGCCATGCCAAAGGAGTTGGCATACACAACTTCATCGCCTTTCACAACAATCGCCGAAAGACCTGGCGGGATGTTACTGTTCGTCAGTTCAGTTAAGTGGGTTTCCAATTCCGCCAAATTGGAAACAGATTTAGGCGGCTTGGGCGGTTGGACTGCAAGAACCGTCACCGCTAGAATGAGTGCAAATACAAAAAATGCGATCAGAAAAGTTTTCATAGTTTTATCCATACTTCATTTTCTTCTTCTACTGAAGCCCCTTTAAAAATGTTTTAAGCGCCATCAGGTCGATCTTTTCAAAGTCCGCTTGAAAGTCACGCAGGTAAGTCAGGCGCAACATGGAAATACCGTGGATGATTGCCCACAGGCTGTAGGTGATCTCCTCCGCGTGTGCGCCGCGCGGCAGTTTGATGTCACTAGATTTGATAGCTGCTTTGACTGCGTCTAGAACAAGGTTGTAGGGTGAAGTGGCAGAGATGGGTTCGGCCAAAGACCTGCGGCGCGATGACAGAGAATTCATCAGCTGGAATTTTTCGGGGTGTGAAATGGCAAAACGGATGTAAATTTGTCCAAGTTGTGTGATCCGCTCATAGGGCGGAAGAGAGGCGGGCGCTTCATTCATCAGTTCGAGCATTTGCAAACCGATCTGCTCGCTCAACGCGAACAAAATATCCTCCTTGCTTTTGAAATATTCATACAATGCGGCGGGACTGTAATCTGCCTGGCGCGCCACTTCGCGCAGGGATAGGTTTTCGTAGCCATGCTCTCCGATCAACTTGGCGGCAACATCCAGAATGGATTGCTGGCTTTTCTCGTGTCTCTTTTGGCGGGGTGATTGTGTCGTCATTTCCTTCTCTTGTTTATTTATCGAACAGTGTTCGGCATTCTAGCAGAAAGTATGATGCTCTGTCAAGGGGAATAGGGTTTCTTGTTTTCAACTCTAGTTTGCCTGAGCAGTTACGTTTCAGGTCTTTCATATCCGCATTAGGCTTAAAAGGGAAGCACGTGTGCGTATCCCAACGAGGGATCGGTTATGAATTCTTTGGGCTTGTTCTGAAATCATAATCATGTTCCTTCATTCTCTACCGTACAAACACGAGTAAATTCTGTTTCTGCGAGGAGGCGCTCTTCCCGGCGAAGCAGTCTACGCCCCACGAGAGGGGATTGCTCCCTGGCGCTGTGCGGCTTAAGCTGTACCAGGGCATGTCGGGAAGATGACCCTCGCAAAAACAACTGTACGGTAGAGAAAACTTGTGACCGATGTGTTTATCCGTCAAATCCGTGTCGGCCGTGTACTGGTTTTAAAAGTTCGCGACGAGTTGTAGCCTCATTTGGGCAAAACAAGGTGACAGGTTTCGAAAAACCTATCAGGTCTTTTCAATATAATCCTTCACCGCGCTTCCCGCACATCAAGCGGAAACGCGGGCGCGGCGAGCCGTCCGCAGTTGATTATTGAGTATTACGCACCGTAACTCCGTCCAATCTACTTTCCAAGCCTCGCGGAGACGCGGGGCTTTTTTTATTCCAGAAGCAAAAGATGACAAATGGCAGTTGAATAATCTCCCGATTTTCCTATAATGAATTCAGGCGCAAAATGTTGGGGGATGATTTGCATGAAGCCGCGTACCGTCTTTGCAGATGGAGGAAGAGATGTTGAAAACAAGTTTTTACTTTCGTAAAGCCCTGACATGGGGTGTAACGGTTGCGTTATTGTTCGTTGCCTTTGTGATAATGGTTGTGCCAGCCGTTCACGCCCAGGCAGAGAGCGCCCCTCTCGTTTGCCCCTCGTCTGCGCTGGTTTATGGAGATTTGGTACAGTGTTCCATCTCCACGCCTGCGGAGGGCGATGCCTACGGCTTTTTGGGGAATACGGGCGACAAAATCCTTGTCCGAATGAGCAAATCATCGGGAACGCTCTATCCCGAGATCAGGGTCTACAACCCTGATGGATTCCAGATATGCCAGGATTGGGATTACACCGCGAGCGAAATTGCCACTTGCACGCTGACCGCGACGGGGATGCACTCCATTCAAGTCGGCGATTACGGCGGGACGAAAACGGGCGATTACTACCTTTACCTGCAACGCCTGAACGGCCCAGGGTATCCCACTTCCATCGCGTTCGGCCAGACCCTTTCCGCTTCGATACTCTTTCCCGCCGAGATGGACGCCTTCACCTTTGTAGCCAGCGCGGGAGATAAGGTCATCGTCAGGATGGCAAAAGCGTCGGGAACTCTCTATCCAGAAATCAGGGTCTATAACCCAACAGGACTCCAGTTGTGCCAGGATTGGGATTACACCACGAGCGAGATTGCCACTTGCACGCTGACCGAAACTGGACCCTAATCCATCCTT
>JACRBL010000028.1 GCA_016234485.1 Chloroflexota bacterium | reverse complement strand
TGTCGGGGCGAAAGGATTTGCGTCGTCCCCTAAATGGGGAAACCACCGACTTAAAAAATTGACGCAGGCTTCGGGCAAGCCTGCGTCCTTCCTATTTCGTGTCGGGGCGAAAGGATTTGCGTCGTCCCCTAAATGGGGAAACCACCGACTTAAAAAATTGACGCAGGCTTCGGGCAAGCCTGCGTCCTTCCTATTTCGTGTCGGGGCGAAAGGATTTGAACCTTCGACCTCACGCAAACGGGGGCAGAACGTAGTTTCACACGCTCAAATGTTCTACTTGGTGTAAAAGGCTTCGATCAGCATGGGTTGGCAGATTTCGCCGCCGAGGGCGTTTGTGCCACATTGTTTGCCATACACCAGGCCGTAGGCAGTGATCACATCGTTCTCGTAAACGCCTGAAAGCGGTTCGCTCATTTGGACGATGATGGCATCATAAGTTCCATAAAAATAGCCTTGCAGGGTATCGCCAGAAACCACATTGAATACCTGAATGCGGACTTTGACCAGTTCGTTTTTATGATTGTCGGGATAAGTGGAAAGTTCGCGCCAATCAATTTCGATATATTTGGCGATCTCGGTCGCCGTGGCAGCGACGACGGTGCGCGTTAATTCAGCAGGAGATAACGGCGTTGGGGTGATGGTGGGCGTGCGTGTGATGGTGGGGGTGAATGTGATCGTGGGTGTGGATGTGGGCAAGGCTCGAGCGGTATAGGTGAGACCAAAAGAGTTTTCTGTTTTCGTTGGGATGGCCGTGCGGGTGGGCAACGCTCCTGCCTGCTCGAAAACATATTGGACACGATCAATCACAAAACCAATGCAGGACAGCACGAGACAAAATGTGATCAGGATCAGCCAAAGCCTTGTGCTTTTCTTTTTTGGGTTTTCGATCACAGTGTTCTCCTTTTATCTGACCCAGTGTGCAGGAACGAATAGATAAACTGACCATCGAAAGAGCCGACGGCGAAGGGCGTGGGGGAAGTTGGCGTAACGCCAGGTGATGGATAGCCAGCGGGCGCGCCACAAGATACGCCGTTGATCGGCTGGGCTAAGGTTATGAATTATCTCGCGCAGTTCCTTTGTTGCTTTCATATTTCCCCCGCTCTTCGGCGATGCGTTGACGAAGGCGGGCGTACTCCAATAAATCTTGTTGATCTGCTTCGGGCAGTTCGCTGGCTAAATATTCGATCTCTTCCACGGCGTTCGATTTGCTTGCGCTTTTTTTATTGATGCCTACGGCGGCGCGGAACGCCTCTTCGGGTGGAATTTTCAACGCGTCCGCTATCGGAATAAGAATATCTATCGTGGTACCCCTGTCGCCCGATATTAAGTGGGAGACAAAAGACGGAGTCACTTTTATCCGCTTGGCTAGTTCAGCCTGAGACATCCCCTTCGCTTTAAGTTTTTCTTTCAGCCAATCACCAAATAAAATGTTCATAGGTCATCTCAAATTATCTCTAAGTAATGATGACTTTGGGTAAACATATAATTGACCCCTTGACAATATTTACAAATTGCCTATAATGTTGACTACAAGTCATTATTTCTTGACCAAGAGTATCGAAAGGCCTCTACATGACCAACCTAACCGCACGAATTGCGATAGACCCGAAAACGCTCCAGAAGGTACAGATCTTGCGCGGCGTCCGCTATGGCGGCTTCGACGAGATCGGTTCGCTGGTGCGTTTTTTGGTGGACGATGCCTGGCAGGAAGCGTTGAACGCTGCGCTGGTGAGCGAGCGGATGCTGTCCACGCTACGGCCTGAACAGACTGTTGAGAAGAAGGGGAAGAAGAAGTGAAAACGAAGACGGCGAAGGATGTGCTGGTGGAGTATCAGGTGAAGTATCAGTTCAAAGATGCCGACCTGATGGATCTCTTCTTCGTTTCCCGTCAGATGGTCTGGAAATATCTAACTGGGCGCGCTGTGCCTTCTGCCGACCGCCTGATGAAGATCGCCGCCGATAAGGCTGGCGAGTGGGAAGGCAAAATGGCGCTGGACGTGTTGAAGGCGCGGGGAATTACGATTGCAAATTTCAATTTTGAAACAGAGAAGGCTGTGGTGGCGGCATGAGCGTACGTGGAAATTTTTACACATTCCGAAATCCTGTGCCGTCCACAATGCCAATTCGTGAAGCGGAGATGCTTGTGGAAAAGCTGAAGGAGTTGCGAAAGACTGCGACTATGGACAGCACATTGTGTACTGAAGAAGTGAAAAGAGACCTGAAGGTATGGCGAGAGACATGGCTCATCGCACCACTGGATGACTTGATTGAACGATATAGCGCAGTGTCGAAAAGGAAACAGGAAACAGGAGTGGCGGCATGAACACCAAGAAGAAATATCGCCGCTACGAAGTCTTCAACGTTCTCAAGGCCAAGCCCACGGCGAGCATCAAAGAGTTGTGCAAAGCGACGGGAATCAAGTGGCCGTCTCATGTCCATGCTTTATTGCAGGAGCTCGAGAACGAGGGGCTGATCGAGCGGAAGCCGTATCACCTGGACGAGATCAAGATCGTAGCCGAACCAGCGAAGCCAACGCCAGAGCCGCAAAAGAGACGCAGGCGTCGCAGTCAACCAGTCAACATCACGTGGACAGTGCGGAGCAAGCAAACGCCCGCGCAGTTGGAAAAGGCCATCGAGCGCGTGGTGCGGATGGCGCAAGAAAAAGAGACGGGCGTGGACGTGTTGCACGATCATCGCCGACCATTCCCACGTCATGGGCTTTCGGCACGGAGGATCGGATGAGCACATTGCAATCAGGTTTGATAGACGACGACGCCGTCATCAGCGCAGAGTTGAAGACGCTGGTGGAAACGCTCAGAAAGTTGGGCGAAGAGATCGAAGCCGACCGCGCAACCCTGCGCATGGTGGAGCGCGTGGAGCGCCTGCCCAACATCGTCCCTGCTGATGAGAAGATGGTCGTGGCGATCTATACGCCCGAGCGCGGGCTGGTGACGTCGCTGAGTTCATAGCCACAGGATAACGCAAAGAGGCAACCATTCCATGAACGGGACGCAAAGCGGCATCTATTCGGCAGTCATCCTTTTCGCTCTGTTGGCCTTCGGCTGGTTCTACAACCGCAAAGTGGAACAGGCTGGCGTAGATGCAGACGGTTTCACCTGGCTCTTGGTGGTGATCGGATGCGCGGTGACGATTGTGGGCATCGGCCTGCTCGATCTCTTCCTGGACTGGAACGCGGGGCTCATCAGCCTGAGCGCGTTCGCGGCGAGCGGCTTCTTTATGTGCGTTGGCGCCATCCTGCGCTACATCCGTCAGCGCCGCCGACTGCGGGACCTCGGCATCCATGACGCCGCGTAAGCGCTGGCCGAACGAAGCCGACTGGGCAAGGATGGACGCCATTGCCCTGGCGCAACGGATCGAGACGATGGCGGCTCCCATCTCTGCGGGCGAAGCCATGACCGAGATCGAGCGCATTCAACGAGCGCATCAAATCGAAACCCTGGCGCTCAAGATCATCAATTGTCTGCTGGCTGTTGGGCCGCAGGCCTTCAAGAAGGAGACGGCATGAACTGGACAGCACTTTTACAGATCGTTGGAATTGTCTTTGGATTTTTACTCGCTGGCGCTTTCACCTGGTTTGCGTTGACGATCAACAGCGCGCCCGAAGGTTACGAGGACGAGGACGGGTTCCACAGGTTGTGACCCCACCCACCCCACCCTGCCCTCCCCAAATTCAAAGTGCGAATTTGGGGAGGGGGGAGCGGAAAGGAAATCCCCGCGTCGGGCTGGCGCTTGGCCTGTATCTCCCCTCCACAGGGCAAGGCAGAGCGATGCGTAAGGATATTACTGGTTGAAGGTCGGGTGGGTGCATCCCACATCCACCCGACCGCCCTGGGGCGAAGGGAGCGCAAACTGCGGAACGGTTGCGCTGGCCTACGGTAGGTTCGATCCCTGCCCGCTCCACTAGCCAGCCTGGACAACTGGCAGCATTCTCCCCTCCTTGGCCAGCCCCGCCGTCTGAACGGCGGCGGGGTATGGGGAGGAGACACCTAACCCCCGACCCCTTCCCTACAAGGGAAGGGGAGCATAGAAACGGAACAAGGAAAGTAACCATGCCAAAGTTTTCCGACGATCAACTGGATGCGAGCGTGTTGCATTTTATTCGGCAACATCGCGGCAAGGCGAACCCGATCGGGCGGTGGGAGCTGGTGGCGAAGATATTCGGACCCGTTGCCGCCGCTGATCAGAATGATGACAACTTCGCTGACCGACAGATCCGTGAAAGCGTGATGCGCCTGCGCCGCCGCGGGGCATTGATCTGCGACATGGGCGATGGCCGCGGCCGCTACCTGGCCGACAGCGTGGAAGAGTACCAGGCCTTCCGTCAATATTTTGGAGCGGCGGCCTTCGAGAAACTGGCGACGGTGAAAGAGATGGACAAGGCCGCCGACCAGGAATGGCCGAGCGAGCTTCAGCCGAGGTTGATCTGATGGCCGCCCAGCGTTGTGGCGTGTGTCATCGCAGGCTCACGGATCCCGCTTCGATTGCGATGGGGTACGGTCCCGAATGCCGCGGCAAGATGACGAAGCGCGGCTGGAAATTCCCGAAGCCGATCTACCGCGTGACGCATGGCAAAGTGGAACTGGTGCGGCTGGAAGGCGATCTGACGCCGCCTGCGCAGTCGGAAAGCAGACCATCGAAGAAGGTGAAGCGATGAGCGAGACATTGGTGAAAGTGATCGAAGTCAAAACAGATCCGCGTAAGGGCAACCCGCCGCTGGTGATCAACGCCGATTATGGCTATGGCATCAACAGCAAGGAAAAGGCTCTGGCCTGGGGCGCGCAACGGGGATACATGAAGGTCTATTACTGGAAGGCTCGTCAGCGGGCGTTTGCAGAACGGACGCTCCGCGTGGACTTGAAGGCGAAGGCGCTCGAGCAGGGGAGCCAGAACCTTTCCACGCTGGCAGATGCCACCTATCAGCACGGTCAACTGGATGCCTGAACTGAAGCCGAGGGTCGGGACGAAGATCACGGGCAAGGGCGTGGTGACGTTCCGAGACGTGACGAAGTACGGCCTGCACCGAATGCGGGTGGAGGCAGACGGGTATCCCGACCTGGCGACGTGGTTCGAGATGATCGGAAAGCCGTCGAATTGCACGTACTACTACACTGAGAGCAAGACCATCACGTTGCATCTGTTTTGGAAGGAGTAGAGCATGGACAAAGATCGCATGTTGGTAAGCAAGTTGAACGAGTGGATGGACGCTCACGCCTATCACATCTCATACGCGATCACAGCGGCTTCGCTGATTTTTGCATTTTGGTTTTTGTTTGTTAAGTAGTCACTTGTTGTGAATTGGCTGGAAGGAGCCGACGATGAAAAATAAGGTTAGCGGTTGGCGTTTGGCGGTTGGCGGCATGTTTGTTTTTATGACGTTGACATCCTGCGCGGTTGACCCGAGGAAGGAAGCGCAGGCGGAGAAGACCAGGCTGGAAGCGGAGCAGGCTGCGCTGGATGCGGAGCAAGCCAGGGCGATCCGTGAGCGGGAAGAAGCGGACGCGGCGATGCGGGAGCAGTTCAACCAGGCGGTGATGCAGTCCACGCTGGGGGCGGCAAAGGCGCGGGCGAACACGGTGGTGAACGTGCTGGGCTTGTCGCTGGCGGTTTTTGTGGGCGTGGTGGTGGTCGGGTCTTCGATGGCCGTGAAAACCACCGTAGATGGGCTGGGGCAGGCGTTGGTGGTGAAGGCGCAATTGCAGGCCAGCCTGGTGCAAATGGATGCGAAGACGCACTCGTTCCCCGCCCGTTTGAGCGTGATCGGCGGTCAGCAGTTTTTGACGATGCTGAACACGGGTCAGACGTTCCGCCTGGATGTGCCGATGGAAGCAAACCCGCAACTTGTGGCGGCGTTGGCGCAGGTGGCGACGAGCGGCGTGCTGGCGGACGCGGCTTCACGTGACCATCGGGTGGACGCGGCGGGTGTGGCGATGATCCAGCCGACGATCATTGATGCGTGAGGAGGTAGCGATGCAAAACAAAATGGAAGCGCCGATTGTTCAGCCGATACGGGATGACCGTCAGTTCCTGCATACCCGCACGGCCGGGTTTGAAGTGCCGCTGTTTCAGAGCTTGGCTACGGCGGTGATCGTGGGTTTGGTGACGCTGGCAATTGCTCTGGTGTTCGATTGGCTTGACCCGCTCAAGCCGACGGTGACAATGGCGGGGCTTTCGCTGGCGGGTTGGTGGCTGTATTCGCTCAAGCGTTGGACGCGGCTGACGGGACCCGATCCCGTTCAAGTCCAGATGCGAAGCGTTGACCATGATGGCAATCCTGCCACGCCGAAGATCGTCCGCGTGCAGATTGATAAGGTGACGGAGAACGGTCACGTGAAACAGACGCGGATGTTTGATCTGCCCGCGACGGAAGATCAATTGAGCGCTTTGGCGGAAGGACTGTTGAAGCAAAATCGTTCGTTCTCGGAGAGAGAGTGGACGGGGGCAGGTCGTCCGTTTTCGGTGGATGAGTTCCGCAAGTTGCGGGCAGAGTTTATCCGCCGTGAACTGGTGGCGTTGAAGAGCGAGAAGGACGCCCGCCAGGGGTACACGCTGACAGATGATGGCAAGGCGGTCTTGGAGCAATTCTTGTCGGAGTGACCCCCATATATCGTGCGTACGTGCGTGCGTGCGTGCGACCTGTCTACATATAGCGCCCTCTCTCACGGTTCGGTGGGGGAGGGGAGAGGTAATCGGAAGGAGAAAAGGCATGGACGCAGTGCAATTTGTGAACAAGGTACGTGAGATGCGAGCGACGCAGAAGGCGTGGTTCAAGGATCATCTTCGAGCCGACCTGATCAAGAGCAAGCAACTTGAGGCCGAGGTGGATAAGGCTCTCCGCGAGGGCGTGACGGTCTACGCCACTGCCACGCTGGATACGATGGACGGCATTCCAGCGGAGGGCGAGCAGATTGGGATGTTCCTTGACGGCAACGCAGATCAGCGGCCTACTGATGGCGGCGAAGGAGATGAGCAATGAAAACAGCAAAAGGACAGGACTATTCAACGATGTTGATCTGGGCTTCTGCCCTGGTTGGGATGATCCGTTATGCGGCGGCGTTCCTGGCTTCGGATGTGGGGATGATTGCGGGCGTGACTTCGGAGATCGTGACGGTGATGCTTGGCGTGAGCGGGTTCTTCATGGGCATCTTGAGCACGTTTGGCACGGCGTACCTGTTCGACGGTTGGCGGAAGAAGATGCCAGCCAGCGGGCAGAAGTGGCCGTTCAAGTTCTCGGCGTTGACGGGTTTCGTGGGGATGGCGTTTGTGTGTGAACTGCTTATCCTTGTGCCGTTCACGGTGAGCCGCATGGAACACGCCAGCATGACGGACATTCTGCAAGGCGGGGTGTGGTGGTGGAGTACAGCCGTCAATATCATGCCCATTCTGTTGATCGGCGGGGCGTCGGTTGGGCATCAGATCGTGACGGTAAGTTCGCAGGGCGATGCGGAAAGTTTCCGACAAGTTTCCGCCGACGGGGGGAAACTTTCCGACAAGTTTCCGAAGGGATGGCGGAAGGTTCGCAAGCAGTTGACGGAAGATCAGGTGCGCTCGATTGCGGTGGATCAGACCAAGAATATTGCCTTCCACTTTCAGGTGGATGATCGCACGGCGCGCAATTGGCGCAAATATGCCCAGGAAGAGTTGGCGAAAGCGGAGAAGCAGGCATGAGCGCCATTGTCACTGGGTTGGTTTGGGAATTGCCACAGACGGATGAGTTTGGGCGGCCAGAGAAGATGATCTTGCTAGCGTATGCCGACCATGCCGACGCCAATGGGAAGAACATTTACCCATCGGTTGATCTGGTTGGCAGGAAATCATTTTACGAGGAGCGTTCCGTGCAGGCGATCACCCGCAAATTGGAAGCGCAGGGCTACCTGGTGGCTGATGGCATGGGTCCACACGGAACGAACAAGTGGCACATCCCCTTGGAGCGCACTTCGGACGGGGGTGCAAAAATTGCACCCCTGCAAAAAAAACAGGTTCAAAATTTTGCACCCGAAGGGATTGCACCCGAAGGGATTGCACCCGAACCGTCAGTAGTAGTAGTTAATAGAGATGATAGATTAAGCGCGACCGCTCAATTGCTCGAAGGTCTGGTGGGCGGCTTGAAGTCTACGGATGCCGACCTGATACAGACATGGCTGGAAAAGCACACCGATGAGTGGATCGCCAAGGCCTTTGAGATCGCCAAAGCCAAACGCGCGCGATCTGCCAATTACGTGGACACCATCCTGATCGGGTGGGAAGCGAACGGGTATCCGAAGTCACGAGACGAGAAGGTTCAAGGAGCGAAACATGCCGACGATAAATCAAGGACTCCAAGCCGTGCAAAGACAAATGTCAAGCCCGCCCTTAATCCAGCCGACCTTGCCGCGGCGGAGCGCATCAATGCCCGCAAGCAGGCCGCCCGTGTGTAGCGTTTGTGGCGACGCTGGATGGCTGAGGCTGGATGTTCCATTCGGGCATCCGCGGCACGGCCAGTTGGAGCGATGCGCCTGCAAGGGCGTGGAAGATGCCCAGCGGTTGCAACGTCTGTGTGGGCTGACTGCATCGGAGCGAAGCCTGCGCCTGGACATGATCGAGGCGGGCGGTCGCCCTGGCACGTTGCAGATGATGCGGGCGTGCATCGAGTTCCGAGAGGCGCCGAGCGGCATCCTCACGTTGTGGGGTGGCGTGGGCAATGCGAAGACGATGGCGTTGCAGGCGACGGTCAACGAACTGGTGGAGCGCGGCGTCGAAGCAGTTTACATCACGGCCTTTGATTTGTTTTCGCACATCAAAGAGGCGTTCAATGCCAGGAAGGAAGTTGTTGACGAGAGCGCGTATGGACGGCTATCGCGCTTCGAGCGCGTGCGTGTGTTGGCGGTTGACGAATTTGACAAGTTACGCGTGACGGAATGGGCGCTGGAACAGATCACCGACCTGGTGGACAAACGCTACCGTCTCGGCCTGGACGGGCAGGCGGGGACGATGCTCGCGATGAATAGCAATCCCGCCGACCAGCCTGACTGGATCGCGTCCCGTTTGCTGGATGGTCGGAACGTGGTCGTACACAATGCCGACACGGATCTGCGCTCGGCGTTGAAAGGATAATTCCATGAGCAACGATGAATTGAAAGCGCAGTTTGAGCGATGCCAGGAATGGCAAGATGCAGAGCAGTGGGATTTGCTTGCGATGGCCTACTATGGGCGCGGGTACGTGATGAACGCGTTGCATTGTTTTCGTCAGGCTGATGTTTGCCGCGCTGTTGCAGTGGAAACGGAGGAGCCAGCCTATGCCAGCGCGTGAACGGACGTTCATGTTGTGCAACGGTGAGACGGTGAGGTACGGCGAGTTGATCAAACACGCTGGGACGAAACACTTCCGCAACCACATCATCGGCGAGATTGTCTACGTGACGATGGAAGGTCGCACGGTGACGGCGTTGGCGCAATGGCGCGTGTCGGTGGATGCCGACCGTGTGCCGCCGATCAATCCGTCTTTGTCTGTGGGGGCAATCATCGAGGCGAAAGGTATCTCGTGTTCTGCGGTGGGATGCCAGCGGGAGGTGGATTGGTATTCGAGCCGAAGCGCGATGGAGGCGAGTTATCGTCGTCTCATGCGCCACTTCCCCGACGGGGTGAAGGCGTTGGAAGAGGAGAAGGCGAGATGAATTTTTTTGAAACTGTACGGAACGCCCTACGAACGAAGGGCTACGCTTATCGCACCGAGAAGACGTACATGCACTGGATTCGGCAGTACGTGCGGTTCATCCAGCCGACGCATCCGCGTGACGCTGGGGTGGATGGCGTGAAGCGTTTCCTGACGCATCTGGCGGTGGATCTCCACGTCAGCGCGGCGACACAGGGTCAGGCTTTGGCGGCGTTGCTGTTTGTCTATAAACTTTATGGGATCGAACTCGGCGACCTGGACATTGTGCGGGCGAAGAAATCCACCTGGTTGCCGACTGTGCTGACGCACGAGGAAGCGATGCGCTTGCTGGAACAGTTGAACGGTCAATATCGCATCATGGGTCAGTTGATGTATGGCGGCGGTCTGCGGTTGATGGAAGTCTTGCGCTTGCGGATCAAGGATGTGGACTTTGACATGCAGACGATCACGCTCCGCGATACGAAGTCGAACCGTGACCGCGTGACGTGCCTGCCCGCTTCGGTGATCCCTGCGCTGACGTTGCATCTCGCCAAGGTGAAAGCGCAACATAATGCCGACCTGGCCGATGGGCGCGGCGAGGTGGAACTGCCGAATGCCCTGGACAGGAAGTACCCGTCCGCTCCGTTTGAGTGGGGCTGGCAATACGTCTTCCCCGCGTTGGGCTTCTCGACCGATCCGCGAAGTGGTCACGTGCGCCGACATCACGTCTACGAGACGAGCATCCAGAAGGCGGTGAAGTTGGCGGCTCGTAAGGCGGGCATCACCAAGCCGTGCGGTCCGCACACGTTGCGTCACTCGTTTGCGACGCGTCTGCTGGAACTTGGAAACGACATCCGAACTATTCAGGAGTTGCTTGGACACAAAGACGTAAAAACAACGATGGTTTACACGCACGTTTCGATGAGGGGTAGCGGGGTAGTGTCTCCGCTGGATAGTGGAGCGACGGTTATTAAACGCACTGTCGCTGTTGAATTATGAGTTCGGCGGCTTCCTTGCTAGCCGAAGTAAAGGAAAAACAAAATGGAACTTTGCGGAATATCTGGTCAGCCATACGATGAATGCGATGGCTTGCATGAAGATGAATGCGTTTGGCAGTGTGGTCAATGTGGTGGCAATGTCTACAACTGCATTTGCCCGAATGAAAAAATCCCTGAATGGGCGCTTGACCCTCGGCGCAATGGAGCAGTAATAGGCGTTGATGTCGCATCAGGAAAAGACGAAACAGTAAAAATGGTTGTGGAGAAATGCTCGTTTGATGGTTGCAACGAATTGGTCTGTGAAGCAGACAAAGAATCTCCAGACCGTATGCACTTTTGCCAGAAACATCACGACCAACTGGCGCAATATGTGAAAGATAATGCCATCCCTAAAATCATAGGTTTTTGGGTCAAGGCAAACGGTGGCGCAAAGAAACTTGCATCTACGTTCTAAACGCCGCCGAACACCGCGTCCACCTGACGTGTGGCAGGCTGCGGTCATAATTGGACAGTTACCTGTGCCACACGCAGGTAACGCATCCCGTTCGGCGGCTTCTTCGAGAAGCAAAGGAGTCTAATGCAAAAGATTATCGAAGGTACTTGGAAGGCGTTGGATTTTCGCCGCGCATTTGTCGAAGGCGCAAAGTGGTGGGAGTTCCAAAAAACAGGCGCTACCATGTGGCAGTCTGACCGCGATCTCGCAGAAACAGAAGCTGAGAAACGCTGGGGCGCTGCCCAACAAAGCATGCACCTGACCGCCTATGGGCGTGGCGTTTGGGCGTTCTGTGCTGGCTTTGTTACTGGTTTATTGGCTTGCCTTGCCATCATCGGCGGCAGGTAACGCAAGCCGTTGGGCGAAGGATGTTGAATTGAAATAGTTGTATAATGCCAACTGAAAGGAGGTCTCTGCCGCCAATCCAATTGAATACTTATTGCAGTCCCCACCTGTTGGGGACACCTGATCGGAGTATTGCGCCCGACGACTCTCAAAGAGTCGTCGGGCGTTTTTATTTCCGAACCAATCTGTAAAAGGAGTATCGCATGAAGTTCAATCTCGAAACTATCTTGAAGACGCTGGGCTGGCCGCTTGGTTTGACGGCGGTCTTTGCGTCTGTGCTGTTGTTGCTCGGTGTGGAATTGGATCTCGTCCTGTCCATTGCTGGCATCATGCTGGGTGGGCAGGCGTTGATCTCCCTGCTGGTGGATGTGCTGAAGTGGGCGGGCGTGGTGAATGACGGGACTGCGGGCAAGTGGTCTGCGAGCTTTCATCTGCTCGGTTTGGCCGCCATCGCCTTTGGTCTCTATGTCAACCCTGCTTTCGACTTCCCCGCGCTGGACGCTCAACTTCAAGTCATCGCACAGTTCCTGACGCTGGCCTTCGGCTTTATGGTGCAGGTGGCTGGCTCGAAGCGCGTGCATCAGTTGACGGTCAACGGGCTGGGGTTGCGCGTCTTTTCACGGAGCAATGCCTAAGCGGGCGCCACGTCCATGCTCTGTGCATGGATGGGTACTCGTGCCCTATGGGGATGGCTGTCCAGAGTGTGCTGGTCAGCCATCCCTGCCATGTCCATCGGATGGGCGTCTCAGCTCTGCGCGTCGAGGTTACGGGCGAGCGCATCAAGACAAGCGTGATGCGTTGCTGATGCGTCGTCCATTCTGCGCTGATCCATTCGGCGTGCATAAAGGTCAACGCGTCAAGGCCACGATCCGCGACCATGTAATCCCCTTGTCCCTAGGTGGAACGGATGACGAGAGCAATGAGCAAGGTCTTTGCTTTACTTGTCATCAACGCAAGACTGCCATTGATGGCAGTAGGCGTAGGGGGGGGATAAATCTCTAGGACATGGGAGGCAGAGACCACCGTGGGCTCTCGGCACGAAAAAAACTCCCAATGTGAGAAATTCGCTACGATGCCAGCATCTAAACCATCCACCCTAAGTAATAGACACTCCACTCGCGCCGAGCGGACTTCACGCGCGGACGCCGAGTCCGCGGTGATCCCCTCCACGGTGTTGACGTTGCGCGCCCCCGCCCCGTTGACGGGACATCCCGCCGCGTCCGCCACGTGGAAGCGAATGATCGCCCTCCAAAATCAGACCAAGGCCGCCCAGGATGGCAAGCCCATCATCACCGCATTTGACGAAGACCTGCTGGTGAAGTATTGCCTGCTCGAGGAAGAAGTGCTCGAGCTGGCAAAGATGCGCAAACAGATGCGGACAGATTGGGAAGAAAATCAGAAGGCCGCCAAAAAGATCAAGCCCAAAGCCGAGACATTGAAGACGTGGGTCCAAATGTGGGACGTGGTCAACGGCATGTTCCAACGTTTCCAGGGCATGGACGCGCGCCTCGATGGCAAGCGCAAACTCCTGCACTCCATCGCGCAGTCGCTCTACATCACCCCCCGCTCACGCGCAGGCATGGCGATCCCCGAAGCGGGACCCGAAGAACCCAAGTCCGAGATGGACGATCTGCTCAACGGATAATCATGTTCGACGACCGCCGCGCCGCCCGCACCATCCAGTTCATTGAACTCTTGAAGCATACCAAGAGTCCGTTTCATGGACAGCCCTTCACGCTGTTGCCGTGGCAACGCGCCATCGTCTCGGATGTGTACGGCACCATCAACGAGCGCGGCATCCGTCAGTATCGTTACGCCTACTTGGAGATCCCCAAAAAGCAGGGCAAGAGCGAACTCACCGCCGCGCTGGCGCTCTATCATCTGTTCGCAGACAGGGAAGTCAACGGCGAAGTGTATTCCTGCGCCGCAGACCGCGAGCAGGCCAGCCTGGTCTTTGACGTGGCCGTGGACATGGTCGATCAATGCCCGCCGCTCCAAAAGCGTTGCAAGTTAAACGTCTCCACCAAACTCATCACCGACAAAGTCAGCGGCTCCAAATACAAAGCCGTCTCGTCCGAAAGCTCCACCAAGCATGGACTCAACGTCAGCATGTGCATCTTCGACGAACTGCACGCCCAGCCCAACCGCGACCTGTTCGACGTGATGACCAAAGGCGCAGGCGACGCGCGTATGCAACCGCTTTGGTGGATAATCACAACGGCGGGCGATGACCCCGATCGCAAGTCCATCGGCTGGGAAGTCCACGAGCGCGCCGCCAAGATCATCCAGGCCAGAGACAGCGGCGCCCTGGAGCACGACATCCCCACCTGGTATCCCGTCATCTACGCCTACGAAGGCGAAGACATCTACAACAAGATTAACTGGCACAAGGCCAACCCATCGCTCGGTGTGACGGTCCAGATCGACAAAATGCGCGAAGCCGCCCAGGAAGCCAAACAATCCAAAGCGGACGAGCGTCTCTTCCGCTGGCTCCGTCTCAACCAATGGGTCACAACCAAACTCTCCTCCTGGCTTCCGCTCGATCTGTGGGACGCCACCGAGGGCGATTGGACGCGCGGCGAACTGCTCGGGCGCGAGTGCTACATGGGCGGCGACTTCTCCACCACCACCGACCTCTCGGCCATCTGCCTGCTGTTTCCGCCGCAACAGGGCGACGGCTGGATACAGCACGACTGGCGCGTCATCTTTGACTGTTGGATTCCCCGCGACAACATGCAGGACCGCATCCGCGCCGATCACGTCCCCTACGATGACTGGGCAGCCCAAGGATGGATCTACCCCACCGACGGCGACGAGATCGACTACACCGTCATCGAAGAGCGCATCGAAGAATGCCGCAAGCTCTACAAGGTCAAAGAGTTGGACGCGGACAAATCCTTCGCCCACATGCTCCTCCAACGGCTCGAACAAAGCCGCGAGGGACACAAACGCATGGACGTGGTGGACATCCCCCAAAAATACGAATACCTCACCGACCCGCTCAACGGCATCGAGATTTTATTACGTCAGTCCATCCACATCCCCCAGCCCGATGGAACCACTCTCGAGCATCCCGCCATCACCCACGAGCCGCACCCCGTTGGCCGCTGGTGTTTCGGCAACGCCAGCATCGCCATGAACGGCAACGCCCAAAAGAAACTCGTCAAAGAACACCGCGGCAAAAACGTAGACCGCTCCAAGCGCATCGACTTGATCGCCGCCTGGGTCAACGCCTACTCCCGCGCCCGCTTCCACAAGACCAACCGATCCATCTACGCCACCCGCGGCATCCGCACCATCGGCGGATAACGAAGGAACAAAATGAAAATATACATCGCAGGCCCATACACCAAAGGCGACGTGGCGCAAAACGTCAAGCGCGCCATCTCAGATGGCGATTATGTCGCCCGCCTGGG
Source organism: Chloroflexota bacterium (assembly GCA_016234485.1). GTDB lineage: Bacteria > Chloroflexota > Anaerolineae > Anaerolineales > Villigracilaceae > Denitrolinea. Next base: position 14,970 of record JACRBL010000028.1, on the reverse strand, counting down.
ACACGTCCCGTTTATTCCCCATCTCACCCACTTCTGGCACATGCACCACCCGCACGAATATCAATTCTGGATCGAGCAGGATCTCGAATGGCTCAAAGCCTGCGACGCCATTCTCCGCCTGCCAGGTGAAAGCGCAGGAGCAGATCACGAAGTAGAAGTCGCCCAACAGATGGGCATGACTGTGTATTACTCCGTTTTCGACATCCCCCGCCAAACGCCCAACCTCAATCCAGGAGCCACATGGTAGCAATAAACCTTCACGATTGGGACAGTATCAAGATCGATATCATCAACTTGCTCAAAACAGGCGCTCCTGCCAGGTGGGGCGCGATCGCCAAGTCGCTCAAGCTCGATCAAGGCACACTGCGCTCCGCCGCGTTGCGCGAGTGGGGCGTGGAAAACCTGCGCGAACTGCTCGACGCCGCCCTGCTCACCGACCCGCCCATCAAGCTCGGGCTCGAAGTGAACGAGACCGAAAACACGCTCGAAGTGGGTTACGTCTCCAAGTCCATCTGCACGCTCGAAGAAGCACTGCAAGCCAGCAAGACCGATCTCAGCGTGTGGCAGGTGCGCGACCACGTCATCAACTTCTGGCCTGTCGCCATGAAGATCAAAGACGATGACGGAAATGAAAGCCCGCTCGTCGTCCAACTCTGCCAGGTCAAGATATGGTTCATTCGCAAGGTCTTGATCACCATCCAGCCAATGATCCAGCCCATCGAGATCAAGCCCCCGCCACCCCGTCCAGTCGCGAAGCGTGCCGCGCATAAAGTCCAACGCGCGCTCATCATCGCCGATCCACAAGTGGGCTTCCGTCGCCGTCTGCATTCCAGCGAACTCACACCCTTCCACGACCGCCGCGTATTAGACATCGCCCTGCAGATCTCCGAATCCGAACGCTTCGACGAACTCATCCTGGTGGGGGATATGCTCGACCTTTCCGAGTGGTCTACCAAGTTCAACCCCGAACCCGAATTTTATTGGACGACCCAACCCGCCCTGGTGGAATGGGCATGGTGGCTCGCGCAATTCGCCCCCATCCGCCGCAAACGCTATCTCGAAGGCAATCACGAAAAGCGGATGCGCGATCTCATCGGCATCTACGCCAAAGGCGCCTACGGCCTGCACGCCGTGGACGAGCTCGAACTGCCGCCCGCGCTCAGCGTCGAACGCCTGCTGGCCTTCCATACGCTCGGCATCGAATATATCAAAGGCTACCCCGATAATAAATTCTGGCTCAACAAGAACGTGCTCATCCGCCACGGCGACGTAGTGCGTGCGGGACCAGGCGACACCGCCAAGGCCGTCGTCAACAAGACCACCTACACCACCATCTTCGGACACATCCACCGCCGCGAACTCGTCTCGCGTCGCATCGAGACCCGCGCCGGGTTCGCCATCCAGACGGCCTTCTGCCCTGGATGCGCCTGCCACGTAGATGGCCGCGTCCCTGGCTCCAAGTCCGACGATCAATGGCAACAGGGCATCGCCGTCATCGAATACACCGACGACTTCGAGCGCATCATCCCCATCCCCATCGAAGAAGGCCGCGCCATCTACAACGGCCAACTCATCACCGCCCGCCCCCGCGACAAAGAACTCGAAACCATGCTCCGCAAAGCCCTGCCCTAATATCATTCCAACTGACACATCCCCGCCGATATATCGCAACTTCCCCCCTTGACTACGAGCATAGGATTGTATTACAATGTCAGCGGAAGGAAAGATGAGCATTGATCGCCACCCCCTGCCCCTACTGCGGGCATCCCAAAATGCCGCCGCCGCCCAACGTCCCGCGGCCTTACGGCAAATGTCCCAACTGCGGACGAAAATCCCGCGCCGTCATCCACCATCACATCAACGGAGCCCGCTCGGTCAAATACGTCGCCACCAGCAAACCCAGCCGCCACATGCAAGTCATCAGCATCCGCCTGCCCGAAGATCAGATCCAATGGCTCGCACAATTCCCCAACCGCTCCAACATCATCCAAATGTTGCTCGATCGGGAAATGAGTAAGTAATACGTTGCAGTTAAATACATAGTTAGCCGCCTGTCTTGCGAAAGGATGTTATGAAAGGTAACAACGGATCGGGTAATAATCCATCCCGCGATGGATGGAGAACGCCAAAGGCATTATTTGACTTGCTAAACAGTCAATATAATTTTTCGTTTGATTGTTGCGCCAGTCCTGAAAATGCGAAGTGTGCATCATATTCCACAGACTTTGAGCAGGTTGTTTTTATTGATGGTAAAGCGTGGATGAACCCGCCATTCAGTAAAGCGAAGGCAATGTTTTATCACTTTTTCAAAGTAGTAAAACAAGGTGTAGCAATTTACAGATGCGATAATTTTGAAACTGACAGATGGCAGGATGTCATTCTCCCGTTTTGTGATTGGGTATTTATCCAGCGCGGGCGGGTGGAGTATGAAGGTCAAGATGCCCCAGGCGCACGCTTCCCATCTGCATTGATCGGGATTGGGGTAGAACCGCCAAAAGGAATTGATGGATATATCTTGACGGCGACTAACACAGCGTCGAGCGGACTCATTGAAGGCACAGGCACTTTGCCCGCCGTCGTCACAAAATTAGAAGGTTCTGCGCCAGCGTAAAGCCGCTCACGCAAGCCGTTCGGCGTCTTGTTGTGAAACCTAAAGGAGTCTGAAATGCCAAATCATGTCACGCATAAAATTTTGTTCGACGCAAGCAGGGCTGAAGAAGTCTTTGCCGCAGTTTGTCCGAGCGGGCGTTTTGATTTTGAAACACTCGTCCCAACCCCGTTGCATGTTTATCAAGGCGGATTGTCCAGCGACGATGAGCAAGATTTCCCAATCAACTGGAATTCGTGGAACCGCGAAAACTGGGGAACGAAATGGAATTGCTACAGTCAGGAAAGCGGCATCGAAAACGGGCGTGCTTTTATCAAGTTCGATACCGCTTGGTCTGTTCCTTATCCAATCCTTGCGGCATTTGCAAACAAGTTCAATGTCCCATTTGAGCATCGTTACTATGCCGCAGTGCAAAACTTTTGGGGTATCGAAACTTGGGGAACCGACCAATACGATACAAAAGATACGCCTGTCCACAGAATCACAAAGCGTAAAGATAACCCTGATGATGTCAAGGTTCTTTGCTTGGAGTTGAAAGGCTACGACCTAGACGCGGATGACGATGACGACGCCGAATCATGAGTTCGGCGGCACGTCCGCAAGGAGAAAACATGACAAAAATGTCAGTCACTATCAATGTAATACAAAAGGTTGATGTGAAATTCCTGAAACACCATTATCTAAAATACTTTGGTCATGAAATACCGCAAACCCAAATAAACGTATTTACGCCAGAGTTTTTAGATTTTTGCTTATACATTATTCAGGAGGCATCGAAGATAGATGATAAAAAATAAAGTTGTTCAAGCCGCAACGATGAAAATTGAAATCGAGTTGCGTTGCTCGGAGTGTAATAGTCCGTTGATTGTTAATAATACTTGGTCAGATATTCACGGCTTGTCTTGCTACGTCGAGCCATGCGAAGAATGTATGAGCCGCCGAACACAGCGTGCACCTGACGTTTGCCCTGTGTGCAATGGCAAAGGCTCTATTCGTGTCGGTGTTTATTCTGAAAACTGCGAAGCCTGCAATGGCACGGGCAAGCGCAGGTAACGCAAACCGTTGGCTTAAATCTTTAATCTTGACAAATTAAAATTGATGTATAATCAAAACGAAAGACGGGTCTGAAACTTCTCAGGCCAACACAATTTAAGTGCTCTTGGTTTATCCGAGAGAACCTGCTGGAACGACACGCCCAGCGACTCACACGAGTCGCTGGGCGTTTTACTTTAACCCTCACTCTCCTCCCTCTCCAAATGTACCCATTTGGGGAGGGGCAGGGGTGGGGTCACTGGAGCCTCATGGACTGGAACCACTGGACAGTGACGCAAACCAGATTACGCGACGAGCCAGGCGGCGCCCTCCTCTGCGAGATGCCGTTCGGTTCGCGCATCTACGCCACAGGCCAGACCACCCAGATCATCTACAGCGGCCAGACCACCTCATGGGCGCAGGTCATCTATCAAACCAGCATCCGCACCTACACGGGCTGGTGCTACGCCCCCTTCATCGAGCCGCTCGATCTCCACGACGAACGCCCCATCGTCCCCATCCCCCACCAAACCGAAAACCCGCAAGACGCCGCCCAATACATGATCTGGCTCAACCAGATCCAATACAACCTATGCGGCGAACTCTGCGTCTGCTACATCGCCGAAGCCCCGCTCGATCACATGCTCACCGAATGGCAGGCCAAAGCCCCCACCGTTTGGAACAGCGTCTTTTACGGCGGACGCGCCCGCACCACCGGCCTCCCCGACCTCACATCCATGCTCACCATCTACGGATACCCCGCCCCCGTCCGTCTCGACGCGGGACTGCTCGACCCGATCCTTGGTCGCCCGCTCGTCACTCCCGCCCGCATGGAGCGCATGCTCGTCACCCATCAGGCCATCGTGGGCGTCAAGATCGAAACCACCTTCGGCAGGCTCAAACCCAGCGGCGTTGGTCACTGGGTTGTTCTTGAAAACGTCTACCCCCACGGCGTCAACGGCGGCGTGGTTCAAATCTACAACCCATTCACCAATCACATGGAAGGCTACTCCTGGGCGGAATTCACCGCCAGCATGGGCGCGCCCCTTGGCCTTTGGGTGGCAAGGAAACCATAACATGCAAGAAATCATCCCCATCATCGTCACCGCGCTGATCTCGCCGCTCTTCCTGAAAATTGTGGAATACGTGCTCAACAAAAACAGCGAACAAACCAAAGCATGGAATACAAAGATCGATAGCCTCTCCGCCCGCGTGGACGAGTTGCGCGAGAAGAACTTACAGCAACAAATCGAGATCGGCGTGCTCAAAGCGCAATTGCGCGAAAAAGACCAGCAGATCTCCGAACTCAAGTCCGAAGTGGAACGACTGCAAGCCCAAAAACAGGACGCAACGAACTGATGAAACCAACGCCAACGACGACAGACAAGTCTCTTACCAATCAGAAAAATTCACGTTCTTTTGCCATCGGCATCGGCGTGACAGAATGGCTCTACCTTCTGGGACTCGTTTTCCTGTCCGTTGGCGTTTTGGTTCTTTTCGGTTGGGCGTGGGCGTTGATCGGATGCGGCGCGATCCTGATCGCCACATCCATCTTCAACGCCGTCCAACCCGCTGGTGAAAAATGACAGATCTCAAAAAGCAAGGCGCGGCCATTCTCGGCGGAGGTCCCAGCCTGCCCGCGGATATCAATCAACTTCCGCCCGACTGTGCGCTGATCGCCGTCAACAACCATGCCTACTACCCGATCCGTCATTGCACGCCAGACTTCATGGTCTACATGGACGACCCGCAAAAAGCCCCCGACCTGGCCGCCGCTTTGCGTGAGTTTCAGGGCACGATCGTCAGCCCCTTCCGTGATAGCCATGTGACCCTGCCCAAAGGCCAATACTACGATGGCGGATTCACTTCCGCGCTGGCCGTCTGGTTTGCCTTGTGGCTCGATTACGACCCCGTCATCCTTTGCGGCATGGATTGCTACCAGGGCGCAGAAAAATACTGCCACCCCCGCCCAGGCTTCGACCATCCCGTTTTGCATTATCCGCTCGAAAATCACCTGCGAGCCTGGCGCATTGTGGCGAAACACGTGCCCCATCCCGAGCGCATCCGCGCCATGAGCGGACCGCTGGTCACAATATTTGGAGCCTACGATGGCACGACTATTTGAACGTCGAGACGTCACCGTGGTCGGTGACGACCTCTGGCGAAGTTGGAAGTCCATCGCTTCGCTGGCGGGCGTCAACGTCGATCCCGAAACTGCCATGAACTTCTCGGCGGTCTTTTTGGCGCACAAAATTCTCGGCGAGTCCACGGCCATGCTCCCGCTCTTCCTGCTCCGCCGCATGAAAGACGGCAAAGAGCCCGCCCGTGAGCATCCGCTTTTTGGCATCCTGCACGACGTTGCCAACCCCGAGATGGATGCCTACCTCGTCCGCGAAACGCTCACCACCCACATGGCAGGCTGGGGACGCGCCCACGCCAAAGTGGACTACGACGCCGACGGCAGGATCACCGCCATTTGGCCGATTCCCCCCAACCTGGTCACGGTCACACGCGACCGATTCCAGCGGCTCGCCTTCGAAGTGAACTTCTCCGATGGACAGAAAAAGACCTACCGCAAGGATGAGATGCTCTTCCTGCGCGGCATGAGCTCCGATGGCATCAACTGCTACTCCCCCGTCCAGCAAGCGCGCGAAGGCATCGGTCTCGCCCTGGCCGCCGAAGGATACGGCGCGGCCTTCTTTGGCAACGGAGCCATCCCTGGCGGCGTGTTGGAGCATCCTGGCACGCTTGACGAAGAGCCATATAACCGCATTTACGAATCGTGGAATGGCAGGCATGGCGGCGTATCAAACGCCAACAAGATCGCCATTCTCGAAGAAGGTATGAAATATCACGCCATTGGCCTGCCGCCTGGCGACGCTCAATTTTTGCAGACCCGCGCCTTCGCCGTCGAAGAGATCGCCCGCTGGTATCGCCTGCCTTCGATGATGCTCAACCTGGCAGGAGCCAATAGCACCTACGCCAGCGTCGAAGCCTTCGGGTTGCAGTTCGTGCTCTACACGCTCTACCCGTGGCTGGTGCGCTGGGAAAAATCCATCTCCATGCAATTATTGCTCGAGCGCGAGCGTAAAGAACTTTTTGCCGAGCATTTGATGACCGCTCTCCTGCGCGGCGATACCGCCTCACGGTATCAGGCCTATGCCATCGCCCGCCAATGGGGCTGGCTCTCGGTCAATGAGATCCGCGGCTTCGAGAACCTGAACGCCATCAAAGATGGCGACGTGTATCTCTCGCCGTTGAACATGGCCGAAACGGGCAAGCCCGCCGATCGTCCCGCCCGAAGCCTGATCCAGCGCTCCTTCCTGCCCGTGATGACCGAAGCCGTCCAGCGCGCCTTCAAGCGCGAGCAATCGGACGTGACCACCGCAGGCGCCAAGGTCATGCAGAAAAAAGGCGCCGAGGGCTTTGCCGACTGGCTGGCCGACTTCTACAACGAACAGCGTGACTTCATGGTCCGCACCCTTGCCACGCCCGCCCACGCCCTGGCCGAAGCCATCGGGCAAGACGTTGAAACGCCGTCAAATGACGTAGTCGAGCGGGTTGATTCCGCTCTCCGTTTGGCCGCCCTGCGACATTCCGATCAAGCCCTGATGCGTTTGAAGTCGGGACCCATCGAAGCGGCCTTTGAAGATTATGACCCCGACCGCACCGCGCGCTGGATCGTTTCGCAAGTGACCGCCGCGCTGTTGATGCCCAAGGAGCCCGAATGGCAAAGCTAAATGATCTCACAGTAAAGATCGAACTCAGCGATCAGAACAACCCTGTCGAAAGTCGCACCTTTAAGGTGACCGAGTTTCGCGCCGCCGAAAAAGACGGCAAGCCCGTGCTCGAGGGGCTGGCGTCGGTCTTCGGCCAATACAGCGAAGACCTGGGCGGGTTTGTCGAGATCATCGAGCCTGGCTTCTTCGATGGCGTCATGGCCGACGATGTGCGCTCGCTGTGGAATCACAACCCCGATTATGTGCTGGGGCGCACCAAGAGCGGCACGCTCGAATTGGAGCAACGCGAAGACGGTCTCTTCCAGCGCACCTACCCGCCCGTCGTCGAGCCCGAATCGGCGCAATGGGCAAAGGACTTGATGGTCTCCATCCGCCGCGGCGACGTAGATCAGATGTCTTTTGGTTTCATCGTGAAGAGTACCTTTCGCGGCGACCCCGAAGACGGCGATGAGTGGTACGTGCTCGGCGATAAGGTCATCCGCCGCTTGAAAAAAGGCGGAGCCAAACAACTGCTGGATGTCTCCCCCGTCACGTATCCAGCCTATCCGCAGACCAGCGTGAGCGCCAACACGCGCTCGCGATTTGAAAGTTTCCAGGAGTCTCTGCGCAACGGGCAGGAGCCCGAAGCGCAGGGCAAAGCAGACGAACGGCAGGAGCCGCTCGACCTTTTGCAACGCCGACTGGATCTCGTCAGTAAAGATTAACCCACAAAGGAGTATCCCCATGAACGCACGTGATTTGCGTGACAAGCGGGCTGGCCTGAAGGTCGAAGCCCAAACCCTGCTCGATGTTGCGAGCAAAGAAGCCCGCGATCTGACCGTCGAAGAGCGCGCCAAGTTCGACGAACTGTCCGCCAAGATCGACGGCCTGGCCGAAGATGTGCGCCGCGCCGAGAAGATGGCCGAATACAGCGCCGAGCCCAAGAACCCCATCGCCGCTGAGATCGGCATGACCAAGCGCGAGGTGGAGCAGTATTCCATCGTGCGCGCCATCCGCGCCGCCGCGTCCGCCAAGGACGATCCCCGCGCCTGGGAGAAGGCTGGACTCGAACGCGAAGCCAGCGACGCCGTTGCCAAACGCTTCGGCCGCGAACCCCGCTCCTTCTTCATCCCGCATGATGTAATGGTTGGCTCGCCCGAACGCCGCGACATGACCGTCGGAACCCCCACCGCGGGCGGCTACCTCGTCCAAACCACCTACCCCCTGAGCATGATCGAACTGCTCCGCAACAAGATGATCCTGGCGCAGGCTGGCATCACCATGCTGACGGGTTTGGTCGGTGACGTGGCCGTGCCGAAGCACACCGCCGCAGGGACGGGCTACTGGGTGGCCGAAAACGGCGCGCCCAGCGAATCCGCCCAAACCATCGGGCAGGTGACGCTCACCCCGCACACCTTCGGAGCCTACTCCGACATCAGCCACAAGCTGTTGATCCAGTCCAGCCTGGACGTGGAAGGCTTCGTCCGCGACGATCTCGCCCGCGTCATTGCGCTGGGCATCGACTACGCGGGTTTGCACGGCGATGACTCTGCCGACGTGAACCAACCCGACGGCGTTGCCAGCACCAGCGGCATCGGCTCGGTGGTCGGTGGCACGAACGGCGCCGCGCCCGATTGGGCGGATGTCGTCAACCTGGAAAAGGAAGTCGCCATTGATAACGCCGAAGTGGACAAGATGGCGTACATCACCAACGCGGCCGTGCGCGGCAAGCTCAAGCAAACCATGCGCACCGCCACTTATGGCGAAATCCCCATCTGGGGCGATAACAACATCCTCAACGGCCACCCCGCGCTGGTTTCCAACCAGGTTTCCAGCACGTTGACGAAAGGCTCATCGAACGTCGCTTCGGCCATCTTCTACGGCAACTGGGCTGAGTTGGTCATGGGCATGTGGGGACAGGGCGTTGACATTCTTGTTGACCCCTACTCATTGAGCACCCAGCGCGCCGTCCGTGTGGTTGCCTTCCAGGACGTGGACTTCGCCGTCCGCCACGCGCAGTCCTTCGCGGCTATGCTCGACGCGTTGACCGCGTAACCTTGACCCCGCCTTCCCCTCTCCAAATGTACCCATTTGGGGAGGCAGGAAGGGGTAGGAGTGACCCATGAAAGTAAAGATCATCCGACCCACCATCGCGCAGAAGCGGCAGGTCTACCCTGGCGAATTGCTGGAAGTCTCGAAGGAAGAGGCTGTCCAATTGATTGGAGCCAACAAGGCCATCGCCGTCAAGGATAGCGCGGTGGAAACCGCCCAGACGCCCATCGTCGCGCAAGAGCAGGCCGCGGTCGTCGAGACCGAACCCGCTCCTGCCGCGCCCGAAGCGCCGAAGCGCAAGACCAAGAAAGCGAGTGAGTGAACATGAAAACATTCTTCACCGACACCCAGCCCGACATCCAAAAAGTGGATCTCGACGCCGACAACGAAACCCTCTACGGCGTAGGCGTGGACATGGCGGGCTACAAGGGCGTCATCTTCCTGTTGACCGTATCCAAAGGCGAGGCCGCAAACTTTGCGCTCAAAGCCCAGCAGGATTCGGCCAGCGACTTTGGAACCGCCGCCGATCTTTTGGGCACATCCAAGACGGTCTCCATTGCCACCGCCACCGATGGCTTCGGTTTCATCGAGATCGTGGAACCCCAAGAGCGCTACGTCCGCCCCGCCATCGTTTGCCCGAACGTGGGCACGGCGCGCGCCATCTCGTGCGTGTCCATCCGCTACGGCGCGCAGTATCTGCCCGAGACCAACTCGGACGGCGAACTGCACGTCAACGTCGCGGAAGGCACCGCTTAACTCGTGATGTTCGCCGTCCCTTCCACGGCGATTATCAAGCCCGTCAGCCTGCCCTCCCCAGGCTGGCGGGACTAAGGTGAACCCGATGACTCTCCGCCTGATCACCGCTCCTGCCAGCGCAACCGTTGCCACCGCAACGGCCAAGGCGTTCTTACGCATTGATCACACGTCCGATGACACATTGATCGAGACGCTGGTCAAGGCCGCCAGCGAGAAGGGCGAAGCGTTGGCGCGGCGAGCCTTCATCACGCAGACTCTCGAACAGACGTTCGACGAGTGGCCGTCCGATTATCTGCTGACGGTGTTGCGCCCACGCTTGCAAAGCGTCACATCCGTCAAGTACCTGGACGAGAACGCCGACGAGTTCACGTGGACAGATTACGCCGTGGATGCCAAAAGCGAACCTGGCAAGATCATCTTCAACTCGTTCCCATCGGTGGATCTGCTCGATTCGGGCGGCATCACCGTCCGCTTTGTGGCGGGCTACGGCGCGAGCGAGAGCGCCATCCCTGAGCGCATCAAGCAGGCCGTGTTGCAACTGGTGGCCTATTGGTACGAAGCGCGCGGCGCAGGCTTCGACGTGCCCAAACCCATCCGAGAGATGTTCACCGCGGAAAGGGCGGTCTGGTTCTAATGCCCGACTTCACCGTCTCCATTGCGGAACTGAACACCCGCATCACCTTCCAATCCCCGACCATCACGCAAGGGACGGATGGCGCGCAGGTTTCTGCGTGGGCGAATATTGCATCCGTGCCGACCGTCTGGTCGAAGTGGGTGCATGACCACGGGCAGGAGCTCGCCCAAAGCGAGTCGGGGCGATCGGTGGAGCGCGCCACCATCACGGTTCGCTATCGAAGCGACATCAAGCCGAGTTACGCCATTCTCGACGCGGCGGGTTCGCGCTGGCAGATCATCTCTGCGCCTGAGAACGTCCAGAACCAAAACCGCTGGACGGTCTTCCGCGTGGAGCGCGTGAAAGGATCGCTGTAATGCGCGGACGGATGGAACTCAATCTCGGTTTGATGCTGGACGCTTTGGCCGCCGCAGGCGAGGACGTGGATGCCGCGGTCGTGGAAACGCTCACCTGGTATCAGCCGAATATCCTTTCGTTGCTCTACCGCAATTTGCGCTCCACATCCGAAACGTGGACGGGCGCGTCGGGACGCACGCTGTTTTGTAATGGTCCGCTTCGAGATGGCAATTTCATCTATCTCGAACTCGGCGCCGACACTAGCGAAGACCCCGCGCCATTCTACAAGGAATATGGCCGACCAAAACAAAAGGCCGAGGCATTCCTGCGCCCCACGATGCAATACTACCGCACGGGCGGGTTGAAGGAAGCGATGGCGCGCATCCTGGAACGTCTGGGGGTGGCCGCATGACCACCGTCCTGGAACGGGTCAAGACTGCGCTGAGCAACCTCTCGCCTGCCGTGCCGTTTGCGTATGAGCAATATCTTACGGCCAACGGCGCCGACCTTCCCAGCGCGTTCATCGTGTTCTTCGATGTAGCCGATGACGCCGCGCAACACGCCGACAATGTCGAGACGCACCGTCTTTGGCGCATTCAAGTTTCCTACTACTCCCGCGCAGGCGCGCCCGTGTTCGATAGCGTGGACACGGTGATGCTTGCGGCGGGCTTCTCTAAAGGCTCGGGCGGCAAACTGCCATTCGACGAGCAAACGCTCCACTTTGGCCGCCGCCGAGACTACTACTACCTGGACACCTAAAGGAGGTTTCCATGCCTAACTATAAATCCGTTCTCGGAGCGGACAACCTGTACTACGCGCTGGTCACGCAGGACGACGTGAGCGCCTACGCGGCGGGCACGCCTGCGTACCTGGCCCCGCTCGCGAATATCACCATCAAGTCGAAGACGGGCATGAAGACCCAATACTTCGACAACGTGGCGATGGAAGTGCTCACCAGCGAAGGCGAGTCGGAAGCTGAGATCGAAATTCAAGGCCTGCCGCTCGCGACCAAAGCCATCCTGCTCGGCAAGACCTTCGACTCGGCCACGGGACGCATGTTCGACGACGGCGGCGGAACCCCGCCCTACGTCGCGCTTGGCTACCGAGCGCTCAAGAGCGACGGCACGTACAAGCACTACTGGTATTTGAAGTGCTTGTTCACCCCGCCCGATGAAGAAGCGGCCTCCAAAGCCGACGCGCCCGATCCGAAGAACGCCAAGCTCAAACTCACCGCCATCTTCACCACCTACGAGTGGGATGTGGACGGCGCGGGCACGATGCGCGGCGTGAAGAGCGTTCAGGGCGACACAGCCGTCACCGAGTTCGACGAATCCACCTGGTTCGATGCGGTACAGGTCCCGTCCGCTGGCGCTCCCGCCGCGCTGACCTGCACCCCGTCGCCTGTGGATGGCGCTTCGAGCGTGGCTGTCTCTGCCAACATCACGCTGACCTTCTCGAACGCGTTGGCCGCCAACGCCGAAGACGGCATCATCCTGACGACCGCCGCGGGCGTGGTGAAAGCCTGCGCGCGCACGATCAACGCCGCCCGCACCCTGGTCACGCTCGACCCGACCACGAACATGGCCGCGACCACCACTTATCTGGTGATCGTGCCTGGCGTCACCGACGTCTACGGCCAGACGTTGGCCGACACCGTGTACGACTTCGCGACGGCGTAAGTCAACCCCACCCCTAACCCCTCCCCATTTTCAAAATACGAAAATGGGGAGGGGAACAATGAGAACGGAAGGAACTCATGCCACAACAAACACCGATCAAGATCACGCTGTACGAAGGCGATGAAGAGAAGAAGACCTACACCTGCCTGATCATCCCGTGGGGCGTGCTGAAGAAGGCCATCGCGCTGACGAAAAATCTCAACGCGGAGAACATCGGCACGGAAGAGATAGACGCCGTGGCCGAGTTGGTGGTGATGGCGTTCGGCAAGCAGTTCACCGTCGCCGACCTGGACGAAGGCGCCGACGTGGGCGAGATGCTGGCTGTGTTGCAAAGCATCGTGGCGCGTGCCAGCGGGCTCGCCACGGCAAACCCTACCCCACTGCCGAGCGCGAAGAGATCGAAGTAGACGCCGACGGCAGTTGGACTTTGGACTTGGAATGTACGCTGGTGGATCTGTTCCACTGGCCGCTGAATCAAATTGACGAAACCGACATCGAAACGTTGATCCCGTTCGTGTTGCGCTTTCCAAAATGGAAATCAAAGCACGGCAAGCAAGGCAATGAGCGCAAGGTCTACGCGGATCAAATGGAGTTGTAATGGCTGAAGCCGCAGAGAAACTGAGTGGCAAACTCGGATTAGATACCACCGATTTCAAGACGGGCGTGCAGGCCGCAAACCGTGAACTGCGCGTCTTGGAGAGTGGTTTCCGCGCGGGTGTGGCCGCCCTGGGCGATTGGTCTGCATCGTCCACGGGACTGGAAGCGCGCGTCAAGAGCCTCACCAGCCAAATGGACATCCAACGGCTCAAGGTGGCGGCTGTGCGCGAAGAGTACGAACGCGTCAAGACCGAAAAGGGAGAGAACAGCCGCGCCGCGCAGGATCTCGAAATTAAACTCAACAAAGAAACCGAGACGCTCGGCAAAATGGAAAGCGAGCTCGGAACCACCGAAGCCGCGCTGACCGAGATGTCCACGGCCACCGAAGAATCGGGCGAGAAGGCCGAGGAAGCCAGCCAGAAGCACATCACATTTGGCGATGCGTTGAGGGGTGTGGGGGTAGTCGCCAAGGGAGTAGTGACCGCCGTCATTGGGCTGGTGGCCGCCGTCGCCGCGGTGGGCGCCGCCATTGGCGGACTCGTTTTCTCGTCCGCGAACGCGGCGGGGGAATTGGTGGATCTGTCTGCCAAGACGGGCATCAGCGCCACTGCCCTGCAAGAGATGCGATTCGTTGGCGAGCAGGTGGGCGTTTCTCTGGAAACGATCGCCACCAGCCAGGCGCGCCTGACGCGCTCGATGGCATCCGCCGCCGAAGGGACAGGAGACGCGGCCAAGGCCTTCGACGAGCTGGGCGTCTCTGTCACGAACTCGGACGGAAGCCTGCGAGACCAGCAGGAAGTAATGGCCGATGTGCTGACGGCGTTGAGTGGAATTGATAATGCCGCTGAACGCGACGCGCTTGCCATGCAGATCTTCGGACGCTCCGCGATGGAGTTGAACCCGCTCATTGGCGTGACCGCCGACGAGTTGGTGCGCATGAAAGACAACGCGCATAAACTCGGCGCGGTGATGAGCGAAGAAGATATTGCAGCGCTGGAAGCCTTCGACGATACGATGGGCGCGCTTAAATTGGGATTGCAAGGCACGCTCGGCACGCTTTCAACTCTATTCCTGCCAGGCTTTCAGATGGTCTTCGATGAAATTGGCGGATACCTGGAACGCTTCGCGGGCATCGTCAAGAACTTCGGCGGAACGGATAACCTGATCCCTGGATTGACGAGCCTATTCGCCGACATAGCGAAAGATATTGCCAAAAGCGCGCCTGCCATGTTGAAAGCGGGACTCAGTCTCATCATGGGCATCATCTCTGCCGTAAAGTCTGCCCTACCGAGTTTGCTCACCTCAGCGACCGATATTATCAACGCGCTGGTGGAGTTTCTGATCACCGCCCTGCCCGTTCTTTTGCCGATGGGCATTGATATTTTATTGACGCTCGTCAATGCCATTTTGTCGAACCTGCCCATGCTCATCGAAGCGGCCTTGCAAGCCATCATTGCCCTGGCGACGGGGCTCTCTGCCGCCCTGCCGACGTTGATCCCCGCGGTTGTGGAAGCATTGATAACCATTGTGGATACGTTGATAGATAACGCCCCGATG
>JACRBL010000027.1 GCA_016234485.1 Chloroflexota bacterium | reverse complement strand
GGTTGGCAACATTCCGGGTCGCAAGTGGACACAGCGAACACTCATGATGGCTGCTGGTTTCGCCGATCATGCTTGGACTGTTAATGAACTCCTGACCGCCATCCCGCTAAAGCGCTAACCACACTCTGTCGGGAGACTACCCACTCTTTAAACATCTTCAAACTCGAGCCTCCCAAAAATTCGCGCACAATCGAATTCGCGGGGATGAGATTCGCATCCACAGGCAGGATCTACTGAAACATCAATGACCGCCGCTGAAAATGGCATGTACCCTCCCTGCAATTAATCGAATCGCAAAATTCTGGGAAAGCGGATTTTACAAGGAAGGGAGCAGAGGATATTTTTGGGTTGGGAAAACATTATCATTTGAGCCAGAATTCACAAATCGTCGTATAATAACCTTACATTTCTGCAAAGTTTTGCAAGGCTTCGTTCTTTGAGAGAGGAGAACTGCGCATGGCTTTGAGGGACGTGTGCATCGTTCGAACCAGAAAAGGGGGACGCGGTTAGCGCGGGATTGACCATCCCGTAATTGCAGGGATTTTCCCCCTATATTTCAACGTAATCCAAACCAAGACCTGGAGGGGTCTCTTATGAACCTCAAAACAACCTCGCGCGTGGTGACGATTTTCGTCATGCTCGCCCTTGTATTTTCCCAATTTACAACCAGCGGCCGAGCAGCGCCGACTGTCCCAGTTACCTTCACCATCTTGCACACCAACGATTTTCACGGCAATCTAGAATGGAAATCGGGCGGTAGTTCAAGCAATCCTGGCTCGGCGCGCGTCGCGGCGGTCGTCAATGGCGTGCGCACCGCCGTGGGCTCTGACAAAGTCCTGCTACTGGATGCTGGCGATGAAATGCAAGGCAGTCTGCTTTCCAATCTTCAAAAAGGGAAACCGACCATCGCCGTATACAACGCAATGGGCTACGCGGCGGCAACATTCGGTAACCACGAGTTTGACTGGGGAAAGGATGTGCTAATCGAACGGGTATCCGAAGCGACCTATCCCTACGTTTCAGCAAACATTGTGGTCAACGACACAAACAACTGCACTACGGCTGGCTGGACATCCCCGTCCTTTGCCCAGCCGTACGTGATTAAGACGGTCGGGACAGCGCCAAACACCGTAAACGTGGGCATCATCGGCGTAACCACGCCAGAGACGCCGATCATCACCATCGCATCGGCAACCGAAGGCCTATGTTTCAAGGATCCCGCCGAGGCCATCTTGCGCCATTACGATGCAATGAAGGCAAGCGCTGATGTTATTGTAGTTCTCAGCCATCTTGGATATGCTGACGGCGGATATGGCTATGGCATTCCGATCTATGGCGACCAGACACTTGCCCAAAAACTGATCACCGCAGGCAAACCAGCCAACCTCATCATTGGCGGCCACAGCCACACCGATTTGGCCACGGCAACAGTTGTCGGAGGCAAGACAACCGTTGCGCAGGCCTACTATAACGGCCGCAGGGTCGGTCGGGCCGACATCACAGTCAACACTGACGGGACGGTCTCCGTCGCATGGTCAAGGATTTCAACGCCAACTGGCGCAACCGATCCAGTTGATCCTGCGATTAATGCTTTGATCGCCACCTACACCAGCGATCCTGCCTATCAGGCATTGATTAGCCAGGAAATTGGCTGGACGAACGTTCCGATCACGCGCAACTACGATGGCGACTCGTTGATGGGTTACTTCGTCAACGATGCGATTTACAACGACCTCAACACTGACGCTGTGCCGACGAACGACGTTGACATCGTCTTCAACAACCCAGGCGGCCTGCGTGCAGACATTGCCTGCGCCGCGCCTCCCTGCCTGCTGACCTATGGCATGATGTTTAGCATCTTACCCTTCGGTAACCAGACCGTCGTTGGCGACATGACCGGCGCTCAGATCATGGAACTTCTGAACCAAAGCGCTTCGCTCAGCAAGGGCGCGATCCAACCTGCCGGTGCGCGGTTCAAGTTCTATAACTATCGCGTGGACCTTGATCCCGCTCCCGCCACCACAAATTACAAGGCTTGGGCATGGGGAGCGTTCGACCCCTGCGTGATCAACAAGACCACAGGAACCTGCGAACCTCTCGATCTCAATCGGACCTATCGCGTGGCCACCAACGAATTCCTTGCTCCTGCGGGACAGGATAACTTCTACGCCTTCAAGTACATGACCAACATCACGTACTGGGGCGACATGCTAAACAGCGTTAATCGTTGGGTGAACGCGACCTATACCGCCGCGAATCCATACAGCGGCGCATTGGATGGACGCATCACCCGCGATGGCAACGACACAAGTGGTAGCATCATCCCGATTACCGTCCTGCACCACAACGACATGCATGGCAATCTGTATAAGGGAAATTATGTTGGCTATACACAGTTAGCCACCCTGATTAAACAGGAACGCGCGTACAACCCCACCCGCACACTCCTGCTCAACTCGGGCGATAACATCCAAGGCGACGGCCTGACGTTCTATTACAAGTCGTCCTACACCGGCCTGGCCGTGGACGGAACCGACCTTGTCGGCCCAGGCCTTACGACCAACCCTGTGATGGCTGTGATGAACGCCATGGGCTATGACGCCATGACGCTCGGCAATCACGAGTTCAACTTTGGCGAGGGTGTATTCGGCGGCGTTCTCGGACAGGCGCACTTCCCGATCTTGCAAGCCAATATAGCGGATGACGGCCAGTATGGAATTGCTGGAATCGTCGAACCCTATATCTTGAAGGAATTGGAAGGCATCAAGATCGCCATCATTGGCATCGGCAACCATCGCGTCCCGAATTATGAGCTGCCGAGCAACATCCCCGGCCTTTCGTTCAGCGATCCGCTCGCGACCGCGCAACAGTACTCTGACCTGCTGAATCCGGCCAACGATGTGGTCATCGCGTTGACGCACATCGGCTTCACCGAAGACCCAAAGAGCGTGGAAGTGGACAAGAACGTGGACACCAACCTGGCAAAGACCGTCACTGGTCTGGATGCCATCATTGGCGGCCATAGCCATACCAACCCTGCCACTGGTTACGGCGCTTCCAAATACCTACCCACGCTGGTTGTTGACCCGAATGGCGTTCCTGTCGTCATCGGGCACGCCCATCGCTACAACAATACGCTGGGCGAGCTCATCATCGGCGTACGAGCCAAAGCTGGCGGAGGATATGAAGTCGTCACCCGCGCTGGTCAGTACATCTCTGTAGCCGCCAGCACAGTCGAAGACCCTGCAATCAAAGCGATTGTAGATCCCTACGTGACAGTCTTCAACACCTACAACAATAAGGTTGTCGGCCAGACCAATGTGGCTATTAACGCCCTGCAAGCCTACACACAGGAAACCAACGGCGCCAATCTGCAAGCGGACGCGGCGATTTACGAACTTGAATCGCACGGCATTGACGTGGACTTCCACCTCTCTGGCGCGATGAGCAACCGCGCTGTCGCCACTTCAGGCCCATATCCAAAGGACTTGAAAGTCAGCGACATGTTCACGCTCATGCCATATGAGAACTCGCTCGTCGTTATGGAGATGAATGGCCCGCAATTGAAGGCAGTGTTGGAACGCGCCTACCGTAACTACTATTACTACAAGTATGTGCCAGGGTACGGCGGCTACTCGTACTACACCACCTGTATGCTGGATACGAATTCGATTGGCAAGATCACTTACAACGATCTCTATCCAGCCGCCTACGACGCTTCCAAACAGTACGTGGTCTCGCTGGAAGTCAACGGACAAGAAGTGGACTTCTCCAACCCCGACACCTACTATCGCGTCTCCACGGTCAACTACCTGGCCGCGGGATCATGCAATTTCAACAATGGAGGCGTCAGTCTCTGGCCGCTCAACCAGATTGTGAACGACACGCAATACTACGTCCGGGATGCGGTGATTGATTACATGCAGGCGCAAACCGAGCCGATCAGCCCAGCCATCCAAGGCCGCCTCGTCTTCATCACCGACACAGCGGGCCCCACCATCAACATTACCGCCCCCGAGCAAAAGGCTTACCTGAACTCAGATCCACTGACGATTAACTTCACTGTCACGGATACGATCTCTGGAGTGAAGTGGATGGAGTCCAAACTCGATGACGTTGATGTGGCAAATGGAGATGTGGTCAAACTGTACATGGTTCCTGCTGGCAGTTCCCATACATTCACCATCACCATGATGGACAAGGCCTACAATCCGTCGTCTGCCACTGTGACGTTCACAGTAAAGACGTCCATTGTTGCCATGAAGTCTGTCCTGACCAGCCTCTACAACGACGGCAAGATCACTTCTGCCAACGTTTATCAAGGCTTAATGGATAAACTGAATGCCGCGATGAAAGCCAAAGACGGCGCTTCAAAGCTCCATCAACTGAGAGCTTTCATCAATCAGGTCAATGCGCAATCTGGGAAATCCATTGCCCCAGATGCCGCCAACCTGCTCATAGAAGATATTCAGTGGTTGATTAACGCGCTCAAGTAAGAGCAAGCGACTTTTGAGGGCGGGTCACATGACCCGCCCTCTTTATTTACCTCTTCCACACCTTAAACGTCTTTAAACTCGAACCGCCCAAAAACTCGCGCACGATGGAATTGGCAGGGATGAGATTCGCATCCACAGGCAGGAACCATTCGAGGAAGGCCAGCAGTCGTTTGGCTTCGATATATTCAGGCGTGCCGTGGGGGACTTGTCTCAGCAGTGGCTCGGCCAACGGCTTCAACGCACAAAGTTCATAGACCAGCGCAGAGTTGAACATTACGTCACAATTTTCCTGATAAGGGAAGATGTAACGCTTCTCGCCGCGGCGGACGGCTTCCCAGCGCGAGATCGTCTGCGCGGCGGAGTAGCCGCGTTCGCGCGCGTCGCGGACGATGCGCCGGATCAAGCGCGTGTCGGTGGTGGAGACGCGGTTGTGTCGGTCGAGGTTGATCTGCGTAAGGGCCGAGACGTAGACCTTAAACGCGCGGCCCGCCAAAGGTCCGGGAATGAGGCGAGGGTTGAGGCCGTGAATCCCCTCGAGGATGAGGACCTGTCCCTTGTGCAGTTGGACGACGTCGCCCCCTTCGCGCAATCCTGTCTTGAAGTTGTAGCGCGGCAGATGGACTTTTTCTCCGCCCACGAGCGCGGCAAGGTTCTGGGCCAGCAGGGGAAGATCGAGCGCTTCGATGGATTCGTAATCGGGCTGGCCGTCTTTGCCGAGCGGGGTTTTATCGCGTTCGATGAAATAGTGATCGAGTTCGAGCGGATACGGCGAGAGGCCGTGCGCGAGGAGTTGGATGCTGAGGCGGCGCGAGAAAGTGGTCTTGCCCGAGGAGCTTGGCCCGGCGATCAAAACCATGCTGGCCTGGCTCTCCACAATCTGCGAGGCGATCTGCGAAAGGTGACGCTCGTGCATCGCTTCGGACACGAGTGCGATCTCCTCGGCGCGGCCGCCCGCGATGGCGTCGTCGAGCGCGCCCACGCTGTCAATGCCAAGACGCGTGAGCCAGTCGCCGTATTGACGGAAGGCCGCGAGCAGTTTGGGGTAATCGCCCATCGGCTCGAGCGTGGTGGGCGCGTGGCGACGCGGAAAATGAAGCGTGAAGCCGCCGTTTACGAGCGATAGTTCGAACCACTTCAGGCTTCCCGTGGACGGAACCATATAACCATGCATGTAATCCATGCGGTCTTTGAGGGTGTAGAGCGTGAGATAAGGTTTGGGACGATGCGCGAGCAGGCGCACCTTGTCGTCGAATTTTAATTTCTTGAAATATTGGACGGCTTCTTCGAGCGGAATTTCCCTGCGCCCAAACGGAATATCTTCCTTGACGAGGGCGCGCATGTGTGAGTCGAGCGCGTCCAACTCGGACGGGGAGAGGGCGCGGCCGCTCACCTGACAGAAATAGCCGCCCGAAGAGAGAGAGTGATCTATCGTCAACTTGGCTTGCGGAAAAAATTCGGCAAACGCCATCTCAAGCAGGAAGACCAGCGAACGGCGATAGATGCGCGCGCCGTCGGCGGAATCCATCGTGATTGGGTTGACTTTGCTTTCCATCTCAATAGGATAGGTCAACTCATGGAGTTCGTTGTTGATCACCGCCGCGACGATTGGCGCTTTGAAATCTTTTTTTACGACTTCGAGAAACTCCCCCACCTTCGCGCCGCGCGGCCCCGCGAGGGCGCGTCCATCGGGCAGGTGGATTTGGACAGTGGAAGAGGAGGAGGCGAGGTGGAATTGTTTTTTTGTCATGGCGATATCAGTCGAAAGGTCGAAGGTCAAAGGTCGTTTGACTTTTGACCTTCGACCTTTGACAATGAGTTTATTGACGGAGTGTCTTTTCTGCCCGCGAAAGCGAATCGAGCAATTCTTCCTTCATCTTCGCGGCGGTGACGGTGTCTTCGGCGTGGAGGTCGCGTTTTTCCTGGTCGTCGGTTTGCAGGTCGTAGAGTTCGAAGGCGTCGGGATATTTTTCGTAGCCCTTGTAGTGGATCATCTTCTTCGTCCCCTTGACCATCGAAATGCTGACGCGCGAGAGCGGGACGAAGGATGAGACCTGCTTGGCCTCGATTGAAAAGACGGGACGCTCCTCGTCCACGCTTCCACCCAGACCTGGGAGCGGGCGGCCGTCGCCTGCTGGAATCTCCTGCCCCGCGAGGGACAGGACGGTCGGCAAAACGTCGGCGGCGCTGGTGGGAGTGTGGATGTCCATGCGCTGGGTTTGGCCTGGCGCGAAGACGATCAGCGGGATATGGATGACGGGGTCGTAGAGCAGGGGCGTATCGTGTCCGTATTCGCCGCGCTCGAAAAACTCTCCGTGGTCGGAAGTGATGATGAAATAGGTGTCGTCCAACACGCCCGCGGCTTCTAGAGAGTCGAGCAGGCGACCCATCTCCGCATCCACGTTGGCGACGTATTCATCGTAGACTTTGCGCTGTTTGAGCAGGGTGCGGCGGTTGGCGCGTCCGCCGAGGGGATGGAATTGTTTGGTGGGAAATTCCATGTCGGCGAGCGAATCCGCAAATTGCGCGGTGGGACGATACGTGGAGTGCGGCGCCATCAAATGGAAATAGGCGAAGAAGGGATTCTGTCCGCGATGCAACTCCAGAATGGTATCGCGCACGCCATCATAGACGACTTTGTTTTCAAAGTAGTAGTAACCATTGTTGGGCATGCCATACGGATGCTCTGCGTCCGCTGTGCCGAGGTCGCGGTGGCTGAGGCCGTAGAAGAGGCCGAGATAGCCCATCAAAGCGGAGCCAGAGAGCGGGTTCACGGTATGATGCGTGGAGAGCAGGAAATCGTCAACGGCGTAATAGGAGGCAAGCGGGTCGTTCTTGAAAAGATGCGTGACGAGCGGCTTCTCCTGCCCGTGGATGAATGAGGTCGTGGGGATATGCTGATCCACGTCCGCGCGGAACTGGCGGAGGAAGAGGTCAGCCCACAAATTTTGGGCGAAGCCGACGCGGTGGTAGTCGGAGCCGAGCAGGTGGAAGATGTTGTGGTCGGCGAGTTGCCTGCGGACGAGGCCGCCGAGGTTGACGGCGCGATGCGTCCACGGGTAGGAGCCTGTCAGGAGGGTGGCCGTGCCAGAGGTAGTGAAATTCCCGCCTGAGTAGTGCGAGTGATAGACGGTGGCGCGGCTGGCAAGTCGCTCGAGATTGGGCGTAGTCTGCCGTGGATAGCCGAAGAGCGAGAGATTGGCGGCCGTCATCGTATCCGCGAGCAGGATGACGATGTTGGGCTTGCGCGTCTGCATTCGCTCCGCTCGAGGAGCTTTTGCGCGGAGCGCGTTCCATGCCAGACCTGCGGCGGTGAGGCTAGAAATTTTCAGGAAGTCGCGGCGGGTAAGTTTGACCATACGTTAAAAAAGATTGCGAGAGATGACGACGAGGAGCGAGAGCGCCGATAGCGGGAGGAAAAGGTAGACGAAAACAGTGACGCGGTCCGAGGTCCAAGCCGTGAGGCGGACGATGAAATTGAGGCGCGGGGCAGGAACGGTCAGGAGGAGAGTCAGCGCGAGGCTGGAGAGAGTCCAGAGAAGAAGGTCATCGAGAAAGGAATAGCCGACTTCCGAAAAGATATACATGTAAAGCATGATGGAACCGAGGCCGATCAGCGCCGCGACTGTGCCACGCGTGACGAAGACGTCTTTCATCATCGCGGCGGGAAGGAGAATGCAGACGAGCAAAAACAACCCCAGGATGGCGAGACTCTCCAACAGCGCGGCGGCCAGGACATAGGCGAGGTTGACGAGGATTTCGTCGAGGGTGAGGAACATCAACCACGAGGGGACTTTCCAGAAAAAGATAATCAGCATCCAGCCGTAGACGAGGAAGGAGATGACGGCGAAGACGGGGAGGATGGAGCTGGAGGGAGGCAGACGGGACTTGAGGAGGCGCATTGGGTAAGTGGTAATTGGCGTATTGCGTAAAACGTGACGCGTTAGCGAGAGAGGATGCTCAAAAGTTTTTCGGGTTGATGGGAAAAATCATCGAGGGGGATTTTTCCTGTGGTGAGCGCGAGCAAAGTCTCGGTGAGGATTTTGTTGACGGGAGTGGGGATGCCCGCTTTTTGTCCCGCGCGCACGACCGCGCCGTGCAGAAAATCCACTTCAGATTTGCCGCGTCCCGAATGCAGGTCAATGTGGAAGGAGGGCATCTTGGCGCCGCGCCCGCTTCCCGCCGCGCGACCGAGGAGCGGCTTCGACAGCCACAGCGGAAGTTTGGTGGCAAACGCCAGCGCGCGGACGGGCGTCTTCGGCAGGTCTACGACTTCGATGCCCTGCGCGTCCATCACCGCGAGACATTCGCGGAGCATGTCAATTTCCAGTTTGTAGAGTCGCCTATCTGCAAAGACTTGCGCGGCAGAAAGATTCAAAATCGCAGAGGCGGGATTCGCGATGAGGTTGGTCAGCATCTTCGACCACTTCATGGCGGCCGCGTCGTGGAAGAGTTGGGCGTTGAGATGGGCGGCGTTGAACGCGGCAACCAGTTTCGCGGAAAGCGGATTCCCATTCGCGATGCCGATGCCGCGCAGTTTTTCCAGCACAATGTCGCCCGCGCCGCGCCGACCGATGGCAGAGGTGACCGTGCCATAGATGACCTTGTCCTTGCCGAGCGCTTCTGCGATCATCGCCTCGTTGTCCACGCCGTTGGAAAGGCAGAGGATTGGCGGGAGTTTTTCGGCGAAGGGTTTCATCCCTTCCAGCGCGGCGGGCATGTCGAAAGATTTCAATGCGAACAGCGCCACGTCGAACGGCCAGAATTTGAGCGCGTCTTCGAGCGAGCCAGCCATGACGAACGATTGCGGCGGGAGCAGGAACGCGTCTTTCGTCTTTCGTCGTTCATCGAGAGTCAGATCCAGCCTCATGCCGCGCTGACGTAATTCGTCCGCGACGGCGGGCTGATCCACAAAGACGACATGATGACCTGCCAGCGCGAGCGAACCGCCGATATACGTCCCAATGGCGCCCGCGCCGAAGGAGAGGATGTTGAGGGAGGAGGGGGAATTTATCATGGGGTTCCGTGTTACGTGTTCCGTGGTAGGAGATGCGAGATAGGGGATGCGAGATACAAGTTACGGGTTACTGAAAACTGATAACTGCTCTCTACTCTCTTCACCCCCAATGCGGCCTGTCAAAATGCAAGAGTCGCCAGTTGTGAAATTCAGGGTCGTAGGAAAAACTCGCGAAGGTGGTGTTACGGAACCAGAAGCGCGGACCGTGATGTTGGGCTTGCGGCGAAATGCTGAACAGGGAATACATCGCCATGTTCAAAATGCCGCCGTGCGAAACGACGAGATATTTTCCAGGCGGACGATCTAAAATGGATTGGATGGCGCGGCCTGCGCGCAAAAAAACTTCGAGTCGGCTTTCGCCCGTCTCGCCCATGCGCGTGTACGGCGTGACCATCTTCGGCTCGTCCCAGTTGATGTCCGAGTCGCGCATCCCCGCCAGGCGGCCGTTGTTCATTTCCATCCACAGCGGCTCCTCCATCAACGGCACATCCAGCGCCGAAGAAACGATCTGCGCGGTTTCCCAGGCGCGCAGGAGCGGGCTGGCAAAACACTGGTCAAAGGTCACGCGTTCGGCCATCCAATGACTCGTCAGCGAGCGCGCCTGCTCGCGTCCCTTCTCGGTCAGGGGGTAATCGGCCTGCCCCTGAAAACGATTCTCCTGGTTGCCCACCGATTCGCCGTGGCGCAAAAAAGTCACGTAATACATTCGGTCATTCATGGAAAGGACACACTCCCAAATCGGATTGGATCTGACTCGAAAATAAAATTTCAATCTCGCTCAACGCGCCGCTCGCAGAGACCCTCTGCCAGAGCGCGCACAACGTCGGCTTCAAAATGGACATCTGCGACGCGACCTCCATCGTCAACTTTTTCGCGTCCACGAGGCGGCCTGTGCGCGCGTAGGCTTCGATGAACGGCAAATACTCGGCCAGGTTGTTCGGCTGATACGGAACGCCAAACGCCTCGTCGCCGAGACGCGCTACCTCGTTCCAATCATCGAACGAGCGGGATAGGTCGGCCTTCTGGAAATAATAACACCATTGATGCGACGGCTCCGCCCCGAAGATCGCGTCCATCGGACGGGAGGGCGCGTCGTGCGTTTGGATGACCAATCCTGGCTGAGACATCCCCAGCGCCGCGGCCTCCTCCCGTTTCAGAAAGGGAAGCCCCGCCTCAATGAGCGCGTTTGCCATCGGGCGGGAACGCGGCGCCACGGGCCAATCCGCATCGTAGCGCGGATCGAGTACGCGCAGGCATGAAGTCGGCGAGAATGTCACCACCAGCAAGCGTTCGGGGTTGACAATGAAATCGCCCGTCATCAACTCGCCCTCGATGGGCCTGCCAAACTTCATCGTCTCGGAGTTGAAATCCAGGCGGGTGGCAATGGACAGCTGCTGATATTCGATCTCGCCAGAGAGTCGCGGCATGTAGACCCAGTTGGTCGGCGCGGTAAGCGCGTCGTCGTCGGTGAACACGAAGGGAGAGCGCGCCGAAAGAATGGCCGTCCCGCTTTGCAGGGCGGGAACGCGCCACGTCAACTGCCAGAAATAACTCTTTTGTGCCTGCCAATCTTCGCGGAAAAAGAACGCGTTCTGAATCTGCAAGCCGACTGCCAGCGTGACGAGCAGTCCCATCAGATAAACTTTCCACGGCGCGCGCGGCGACGCGTCGAGGAGCGCGGCTAAAAACATGGACACGCCGAACGCAAAGGGCTGGGTGAAGCGGTCTTCGGGAAATTTCAATTGGATAGGAAGCCCCGCCACGTAAAACGGGATCCCCGCCGCGAGGATGGCAAGCAGGCCGATGAATAGCCATTGGCGCGTGGGAGGAACGTCGGTCTGGACTCCAAAGTCTCCAGACTTTGGAGTCTCTTTTGCTCCGTCATTGCGAGGAGGGTGATCTTCCCGACGAAGCAATCCCCCATGGCGAGAGGAGATTGCTTCGGGGAGATCGCCCTCGCAATGACGAAATTTACTTCTAGAGAAAAACACAAAAACAGCCAAGACTGCGAACAGCGCGGACCAATATGCGGACGTCAAGCGTTCGCCAAACACGACTGCGGACGGCAAATGGAAGACGCCACTCCACGCCAGGAAGGTGGAGTTCCACAGCGCGTCTGCAATTTGCCGCGGCAGGGACGCCAGTCCCAGCGTGGATTGCGCCGCGCCTTCGTAGAGTTGCGATTCGAAAAAGAACACGCGCCAAACCACGAACGTGACCAACAACAAACCATACGGGAGATATTCCAAAACCGTCCGACGGAATCGTTTGCGCGGTTCGGTTTCCGTCTCGCTGATAACGAGCCAGAACAGAATTGGCCGCAACAATTCCAGACCAAAGAAATATTCCGTGGAAAACATTTGCAAGGCGGAGAGGATCAGCGCGGCAATCATCGCAAACATTTTTCCGCGTCCCATTCGCAGGGCTTGGATGGACAAGGCCAGCGAACCAAACAGAAACACGGCCATTATCGAGAAATGTCCGTAGGCGATGGCGATCGAGTGTTGGGAAAAGCCAGGGTAAAGCAGAGCCAGCAGAGAGGTCCAGAAGGCGAAGCGGGGATGATTCGGCCAGATCTGCTTGAGCGCCAGCCACAAGGTCAGCGCGGCGAGCCACCGAAAGGTCAACGCGAAGATCTGCCAGGCGAGGGGATCCGTCCCGATCAGCGAGGTCGTCGCGAGGAAAAAATATCCCCACAGCGGACGCGCCAGCGCGAAGTAATCGAGCAAAACTTTTTTATCGGGGAGCGAAGCCACCCAAATGAGACCCCAATCGTCCCAGTGAAAGCCTTGTTGCGCGGCGAACCAGCCATAGGCCGCCAGGGTCGTTCCCAGCAAAAAGAGCGGAACGCCCAAAATGGAAAACGAGAATCGACGCGACATTACTTGTCCCCGCCGCTATCTTCTTTGATGAGATAAATGGGTCTGCGTTTGACTTCCTGGAAAATGTACCCCACATAGACGCCGACGAATCCGAGCAGGATCATCACGATGCCGCTGGCGATTAACAGAACCGCCATGAGCGAGCTCCAACCTGGGACAATTTGCTCCGATTGATTCGTGAGCCAAAGATAAGCCACCCACAGCAATTGGAGGATGGCGAGACCGATGAAGCCAACGCCCGCGCTCAATCCAATGTAGAGCGGCATGAGCGAAAATGAAAAGACTGCGTCGGAGGCAAGCCGCACCATTTTTCCAAGCGAATATTTCGAGACGCCCGCCTTGCGCTCCTCCTGATGATACGGCAGGATGGCGGATTTGAATCCGATCCACGAAACCATGCCGCGCAGGAAGCGATGATATTCGGGCATGACCTTCAACGCGTCCACGGCGCGGCGCGACATGGCGCGGAAATCCGCGGCGCCAGGCAGGACGCGCGTCCCTGAGACCGCGTTCAGGATTTTGTAAAACGTCCCCGATGTCCATTTTTTGAAGCGGCCAAGTTGGGCGTCTTCGGCGCGCTGTCCCTGCACGATGTCGTAGCCCTGCGCGATCAGGTCGAGCATCTGGCCGATCATCTCGGGCGGATGCTGTCCATCGCCGTCGAGCGAGACGACCGCGTCGGCGCGGGACGCGTCCAACCCTGCGCTGAGCGCGGCCTGGTGACCGAAGTTGCGGCTCAGCGACAGGACGCGCACGCGCGCGTCGGACGCGGCGATGGCGCGCAAATCTTCGAGGGTAGTGTCGGAGGAGCCATCGTCCACATAGAGGAACGCGAGGACGTAGGGCAACGCGTCTACAGCCGCGCGGATGCGGGCATGCGTCTGCGCTACAACGCCCGCTTCGTTGTAGACGGGGATGACGAGGTCAACGGTCGTTTTTTTTCGGGGGGACATACAGGAAATTCTACTCGCAAAATGAATTTTTCGTTACAAACTCACGCCATGGCGGGACGCCAGCAAATCAAGCGCGCGCGTCACTTCGACTTTTTTCTGCGCCGCGTCCCAACCGAGGAAGTCGGACGCGACATTCGCGAGCTCGTCCAGCGCGGGACGCGTTAACTGGCCGAGCATCGCCAGCATGGTGCGGCGCATCACGAGGTCGTCGAGATGGACGACGTATTCGTGCAGGCAGAGGAAGCCGATTTCGCGGCGCGAATATTCGGGCAGGGATTTCAGCGGCTCGTCGGCCTGCTTGGAGAGGAACATCGCCACCGATTCGGCGCGCGTGCCATAACGCGCAAAGAGCGATTGCACGCGCTCGGCGGAGAGACCCGTCCACGCGGCGAGGCCGTCGAGATAACGCTTGCGCTCCTCGGCGCTGCGCGGATAATTGTGCCCGCCGCCCACGCCAAGTTCGCGCGTAGACTTTGTGCGGGGCTTGCCGAGGAAGCCCAACACTTTATCACTCACCTGTTCGGCGAAGGCGCGGAACGATGTCCACTTGCCGCCGACGAGGGAATAGACGGGGAAGCCGAGTCCTGTCCACTCGCCTTCCAACACTTGAATATGATGGTCGCGCGTGATCTGTCCCGTGGTCTTCGCGGATCCCGTATGCGCCAGCGGGCGGATGCCCGTAAATCGAAAAACGATGTGTTCGCGCCCCACCTTGATATCGGGGAAGACGCGCGCCGTCATGCCGAGGAAATAGTCTACTTCGTCTTCGGTGCAGAGAAGGTTGTCGGGGCTTTCAACGGGAATGTCGGAGGTGCCGACGAGGACTTTGTCGAAGAGCGGGAAGATCAAGACGATGCGACCATCTTTGTTTTCAAAGAAGAATTCATTCTCGCCGATGGCCTTCCGCAATTCGGAGTGGTCGAGGACGAGGTGCGAGCCTTTGGTGCCGCCGATGAAGCGCGTGGACTGGCCAAGGGATTTGTTGGCCGCGTCGATCCACGGGCCAGAGGCGTTGATGACGAGCTTGGGTCGCAGGTCGAAGGTCGCGCCCGTCAGTTCGTCGCGGAGCGTGGCTAGGCCGCCTTCGCCTTTGACGAGCGAAACGTAATTGATGGCGCGTCCGCCGTCGGCGATACCATCCAGCAAAACTTCCAGCGCGAGGCGTTCGGGATTCTGGATGAGGCCGTCGTAATATTCGGCAGTGGAGACGATTTCTGGATTCAGGCGGTTCCAACGATTCAGCGATTCAGCGCGGCCGCGGAATTTGTGCCGCGGAACGGTTCTGGTTTTTCCCGTGTAGGCATCATACATCATCAACCCAAGTTTGATGATGACCGAGCCGCGCTCGCTGGGCTTATCAAGCATGCCCAAAAATTTCAACGGGGCATTGAACAGTCCCGAAAAATGCTTGAACATCGGGACGGCGGTCGCCAACGGCTTGACGATGTGCGGCGCGTTTTGGATCATGCGATTGCGCTCCCCCACCGCCTCACGGACGAGGCGAAACTCGCCGTTTTCGAGATAACGAATCCCGCCATGCGCCATGTGCGAGGAGGCCGCCGACGCGCCCGAACAAAAATCAGCGCGGTCCACGATCAACACGTCCACGCCGTTGAGAGCCAGGTCGCGAAACGCGCCAATACCGTTGATCCCTGCGCCGACAATGAGGACGGACACGTCTGGATTGCTTTTGATTGTTTGAAGAAGGTCTGTGCGGTTCATACCGCTCCTTTCCCGTTCTCTTTGATTTTACGCCATTTTCTACGCATCCGTGAGCCGCTACCTTCATTCAATCGCCATTCTCGCTTTTGATAAAACAGCGGCGTCAGCGAAGTTTATGGGTTGATTCGTTTGTACAAATCCGTCTTTGAAACTTCCGCAATGACAAAATCCAAAAACTGGAAGGCTTTCTCGCGCAAATTCAAATCCATGCCGTAGCGCCAAGATTCCGCGAGACTGATCACTTCGGCCCACGACTCGCCGTAGTGTGATTTCACCCACGCCGCAGCGATTTGTTTTGACGCCGCAGATTTGCGCATGACCGTATACAAAATTCGGCACAAGTTCAGGATGAAATAGGCTTCATAGTGGCTGTCATTGCGAAACCAACCTGGGTCGCGCTTCTTTGGTTCCCATTCGGTGCACAGGTCACGGATGCAGGCTTTTTGCACTTCTTCGATGTCCACTTCATTGGTCAAAGTTTTGAAGTCAGCGCCAACCAGCGGAATGGCGTAATGCCAGAGCAGATATTTGTTGATGATCCACTCGTTGCCGTAGGGCGCTTCTTCGTAGAGAATCCCCTCGCCGCCCCAATACCACGGACGGGGTTTTTCGGGCGGGAGGACGTTGGGCAACATTTCAAGCGGCGTGTAGGAACATTCGAGCCGCTGCGACCACTTCTTGAATTGTTTCTCCATCCGCGCGTGGAATTGTTTGATGGCGGAAAGTTCACTGGCAGAGATTGGAGTTTTCAGAATCACGGTCAGGTCAATGTCGCTGGTTTCGTAGTTGAAGGCGTTATACGAGAGCGATCCAGTGAGATACACGCCGATGAGGTTCTCGCCAAATATTGGAGAAACTCCTTCAACGAAATATTGAAGAATGGCATTGACGTCTTCAAACGGGGTGAGTTGTCGGGTGTGTTCCATGCGTTACTCCAATCGAATGTTGGTGATGACAACCATGTGGGTATTATAAGAGTAGAATCAACCCCAAGTTAATCTCATCGCAAAGGATCAACCATGAAACCCAACATTGACTGGACGTATTCTGGTAAGTCCGACGGATTCTTCGGCACAGGCGCCACCGTATCGGAACGAAACCTGGTTTGGCTTTTCGGCCTGCTCGGCGCTGGTTTGCTGGCATGGCATTGGCGGCAGACCGCGCTGGATTGGACGTGGTGGCGATACGCCATCGCCCTGGCGCTCGCGTTGGACGTGTTGGGCGGGGTGGTCGCCAACTCGCTCAATAGTTGCAAGCGCTTTTATCACTCCCCCATCCAACCCGAAGAGACGGGCTTTATCGCGCTGGCAAAAAACCATTTCGTGTTCACCGCGCTTCACGTCCACCCCATCTTGATTGGCCTGCTGTTTGGAAATATGAACCTGACTTACGGAGCGCTCTGGTATTTCATCCTGGTCGCGTTCAGCGGAAATATTTTGCGCCTTCCGTTGTACCTTCACCGTCCCGCCGCGCTGGGGATCATCATGCTGGCAATCCTGGTGAATTATTATTTCCTTCCACCCGTCGCGGGATTCGAGTGGTTCATCCCTGCCCTGTTTTTGAAGATCGTGTACGGGCATATTGTGCGCGAAGAGCCATATCGGGCAGCGGTCTGACCGCTCCGAAGGCCAAACCCATCTCGACACGCGCGCGAATAGATTCAATCCCTTGACAGGAATAATCCTTCTTGATAATATTCCTACATAGGAATATAAAACAAAAGGAACATCCATGCCCCTCGCCCACGCCATCCTCGGTTTTCTCGATTACGCGCCCATGACGGGCTACGACCTGAAGAAATTCTTCGATCAGTCTGTGGCGCATTTCTGGTCGGCCACGCAGAGCCACATCTACAAAGCGCTGGAGACGCTCGAAGAGGAGGGCTTCGTCGAATCGAAGGTCATCCCGCAGGAGGGACGCCCGAACCGCAAGGAGTATCACATCACCAATTCGGGACGCGCCGAACTGCGCCGATGGGTCGTCACGCCTCTCCCGCTCAGCCCGACGCGCGAAGCGTGGCTCATCCAAATCTTTTTCTCGCACGCCAGCTCCAATGAAGAGATCGTCGCATTGCTGAAAGCGCGCGCCGAAAAAATCCGCGAAGCGCTCGAAGCCTTCCACGCACAAATCCCTCCTTCGGCGGAAGAGGGCGCCGCGACGCCAGGCATGGAACGCATGAAGCGCCTCTGGAAATTCACGGGCGATTACGGCACATCGTATTACGAAGCAGAGTTGGTCTGGATCGAAAAAACCATCAAGAAAATCAACAAACTGCCTCCCTTGAAATAACGTCAACCGCATAGCATAATTTTCAAACTGCCTGCATCAAGGCGGCTCTATTCAACACACCTAAAACGAGGAACCATGAACAAAATCATTCGCAACGTCACCATCGTCTCGCTATTCGCCGTTGGCGGAGGCTGGCTCGGCATCTGGCTCAATGGCGTCACGGGCAACACACAACCGCCGATGGAAAGCCTCGGCGTGTTGGTCTGGTTGACCACGCCCGCGCTGATTGGACTCCTGCTCCGCGCATTCGGCGGCGACGGCTGGAAGGACGCGGGCTTCGGACTGAATCTCCGCGCGGGTTGGACGTGGTACCTCGTTGCGCTCTTGCTCTTCCCGCTCGCTTCGGCCTTGACGTTTGGCGTGTCGCTCGCCTCCGGCACGATCAGCGCTGACGGCTTTGCCGCGCAAGGCCTCGGCGCGTACACATCCGCGGTCGGCATGATGTTCGCGGGTTCGATCATGAAAAACATCTTCGAAGAATTTGCCTGGCGCGCCTACCTGACCCCGCGCCTCAACGCGGCGAAAATCCATCCATTTGTAAATCACGCCATCGTGGCCGTGGTCTGGTGGGCGTGGCATCTGCCCTACTATTATTACTTCCTTCCCCGCGCCGACCTGCAAGCCGCGACACCATACGGCGTTCCCGCCTTTCTCGCCCTCGCTTTAATCGGCCTGCTCCCCACCGCGTTCTTCTTCGGCGAATTGCGTCTCATCAGCAAATCGGTGTGGACGGTTTTCCTCCTGCACGGAGTCGTCAACGCGGTGAGCATGCCGCTTCTCTTGAATGGCTTTATCACCTCCAACAATTGGGCGAGCCTCATCTTCTCGCCGACCAACGACAGCATCATCATGTCCGTGTTGATGGGCGTGATGGGTTATTGGCTGTATCAATATCGGATGAAACGCTCCTCTTAAAACCCACCCGATTCCACCTGAGCCAAGTAAAATCTATTCCATGCGCCTTGCGCGACAAAAGGAGAGACCGATATGCTTTATTCCGTCGTCAAATGGATTCACATCCTGTGCGCATCGTCTCGCTCGGAGCGAACCTGACCTACTTCACTTTCTTTTCATCCTGGGGTTTATGCCCACTATCATTAGCGCGCAAATTACCAAAGCAGAATAGCCGAGAGCGTTCCTCGTTGTATAACTTTTTCACATAGCGCATGTACTTCCTATTGAATCAATCAATCAAAAAATCCCATTCAGAGTGGGATTCAAAGGATAACCAATGACCATAAACTCACGCCTCGCTATCGCCATGATTGCCTTGTTTATCACAACACTGGCTTGCGGCAGACTCTCAACCTCTGCCGCGCCCGTGTCTCCCATCAGCCATCCTTTTGATTACTATGGATGGGTATATGTTTTTTATGACGAGACCCACAATGATCTTGCCAGGATTTCATCATACACAAATACTGCGTTCGCAACATCTCCCGAACAGGTAAAAATTCTCGCGTCATTTGGCTTTGAGCAGATCATATACATACTCAATGAACAGGCCGCGCTTGAGATCATGTACGCCAATGCTGGACAATCCATGCCCGACGATGGAGATGCATTCCACGAACAGATCATCCCTGATTATCGTGAAAAATTCTTCGAAGCCTACCGTCAGTACCTTACCCAAACCAAAGACCTGCTCACAGAGGCGGATGTGTATTCTCGAATTGACCTGTTTTACATCGCTGACGAACCCGCCCTGCATCGCAATGTCTATGTTGACCAGGATTTTCTCAACCAGTATGCAGGCGAGTTCAAGTCGGTTTTCACGGAAAAGAAAAGCACGATAGCCTTTGCCGCAATAGACGACCCCCAGGTTGTTTCAGCGCGGCCACAAAGCGGTCCACACTTCGACCCGCCTCCCAGCCTCGATGTAGTTACCGTGGATCCGTACTTCTACGACTTTTCAGGGGAAGTGGATGTGCCTTGCGAACGCGCCGCAATTCAAAAGTGGCTGTATCAGGATAATCCGCTATCGAACATCAACTGGGCAAAACAATTCCACAAGCCTATCATCGTTGTTGGAGATGCGGAGATTCGCGGAGGGCGATCCGCGAAAGACTGTCACATCAAAGGGACTTATGCTCTTCTTAAAGACGACCCAGCCATTGCAGGCTTGGTGTGGTTTATTTATGATAAGAAATATGCCGAAGCCAACTACATCCTCGGCGCGGCAAACGATCCACATCTCGTGGAAATTATTGAAAATCTTGGCGGAAAATAAAAGGAAAATAACATGAACATCCCCTCACAAAAATTCAACCGCGTCTGGTGGACGCTGCTTGCCGCGCCGATTCTGTTTTTTGTCGGCATCGTTGTCGCATCGATCTATTTCGGCTTCGTCACGCAGGGACAAAATCCCGAAGCAATTCCCCAACTCGTCGCAGACTCCACGCCCTATCAACTGGCGGTTGTACAAATCTGGCTGTTGTTGATTCTGATGAAATCCATGAAACGCGATGGACTAACATGGAAGGACATCGGCTGGAAACTGGCGGACGGTCAATTCGCTTGGCGCGAAGTCCTCATCGGCGCCGTCCCTGGAATTGCGCTTGCCCTGCTTTACATTTATATCCTCTCCCCCATGCTGACGAGTCTCCAGCAAATTTGGGACTACGTCCCCGCGGGCGAATTGCTCACCACCCTCGGCGCGTCACTCATCCCGTTTGCAATTGCAAATGTTTTGCTTGCGCCATTCGTGGAGGAAAGTATTTATCGCGGCTACGGATGGACGCGCCTGCTCGGACGATTCAGCCAGCCTGTTGCCATCGCGCTTTCGGTATTCTTCTTCGGTATCCTACATTGGACGGGCGGATTCTGGTACATCCTGTTGACGGGCATTGTCGCGGGCGGACTCTTCGCATGGCTGCGACTCTCGCGCAAGAACATTATCGCCCCGTTTGCCGCGCATTTGGCCCTGAACATTGTGGAAACGATTTTCATAGCCACGGCAATCGTTCACTAAAACACTTTCCGCCTATTCAAAAACAGGACGGCTTTCGCCGTCCTGTTGCTTTCATTCAACCCAATCGAACGTCCGCGTGACCGCCTTCTTCCAACCCGCGTACAATTTCTCACGTCGCGCGGATTCCATTTGCGGCTTCCACTCGCGATCACGGCCCCAGTTGGAGCGCAATTCGTCGAGGTCTTTCCAGAAGCCAACGGCCAGCCCGGCCGCGTAGGCCGCGCCAAGGGCGGTTGTCTCTGCCACTTTTGGACGCACGACGGGGACATCCAAAATATCCGACTGGAATTGCATCAGCAGTTCATTGTAGACCATGCCCCCATCCACCTTGAGCGAGGAGAGTTGCACGCCCGAATCTTTTTCCATCGCGTCCAACGCTTCGCGCGTCTGGAAGGCGGTCGCTTCGAGGGCGGCGCGGGCGATGTGACCCTTGTTGACGTAGCGCGTCATCCCGACGATGGCGCCGCGCGCGTCCGACTTCCAGTAGGGCGCGAACAGTCCCGAAAACGCGGGGACGAAGTAGATGCCGCCGTTGTCGTCCACGGTCTTCGCCAACGTCTCTATCTCAGACGATTTTTCGATCAAGCCCAAATTGTCGCGCAGCCATTGGACGAGCGCGCCCGTGATGGCGATGGAACCTTCGAGCGCGTAGACGGCTTTTTGGTTTCCGATTTTGTAACCGAGCGTGGTTAATAATCCCGCCGCGCTTTGCACGGGTTTCTCGCCCGTATTCATCAACATAAAACAGCCCGTGCCGTAGGTGTTCTTGGCCTCGCCCGCGCTAAAACAGGTTTGACCAAAGAGCGCGGCCTGTTGATCGCCGAGGTCGCCCGCGACGGAGACGCCGACAACCTGCGCGGGGACCGCGAACGCCCCCCCGTCCGCGCGGGACGCGACCAGTTTGCTGTAGACTTCCGAGGACGATTGGATGGTCGGCAACATCGAGCGCGGGATGCCCATCGCCTTGAGAATCTCGTCGTCCCAGTCCAGCGTTTCGAGGTTCATCAGAAGCGTGCGCGAGGCGTTGGTCACATCGGTGACGTGCGCCTGGCGTCCCGTTAGATTCCAGATCAGCCAGGTGTCCATGTTACCGAAGAGCAGGTCGCCGCGATTGGCTTTGACGCTGGCATCGGGGACGTTTTCCAAAATCCAGCGAAGCTTCGGCCCCGAAAAATAAGTCGCGAGCGGAAGCCCCGTCTTGGCGCGAAAGCGATCTTGACCTTCTTGCGCGGCGAGTAAGTTGCAGATGTCGCTGGTGCGCGTGTCTTGCCAGACGATGGCATTGCAGATCGGACGTCCCGTTTTTTTGTCCCACACCACGGTCGTCTCGCGCTGATTCGTCACGCCAATGGCGGCGATCTGACCGGGCAGGATGCGGCCGCGGTCGAGCGCGCCGTTCATCACTTCGAGAGTCCGCTCCCAAATTTGGAGCGCGTCATGCTCCACCCATCCTGGCTTGGGATAAATTTGCTGGTGTTCTTTTTGATCCACGACCACAACATTTCCCCCGTGATCGAAAATAATAAAACGAGTACTGGTGGTGCCCTGGTCTATGGCGGCGACGTATTGGGTCATGGCGATTCTCCGAAAGGATTTGTTTCTATTTTATATCCAAACCACTCGAAAAAGAAGGAGGCTGTTTTCAGGATGAACAGGCTTTGACAAAACCGCCTCCCGCCAAATCAGGCGGGAGGCGGTTTTGTTTTTTGATCTTGACGTTGCTCGTGGGGTTAGACGAGATCAAAACGGTCGAGATTCATCACCTTGTTCCATGCGGCAACAAAGTCACGCATGAATTTTTCCTTGTTATCGTCCTGGGCATAGACTTCGGCCAGGGCGCGCAACTGTGAATTTGAGCCGAAGACCAAATCCACGCGCGTGCCCGTCCACTTGACTTCGCCCGTCTTGCGGTCGTGGGCATTGAAGGTGTCGGCGGCTTCCGAAGTCGGATGCCAGACAATGCCCATGTCTGTCAGGTTGACGAAGAAGTCGTTGGTCAGTTTGCCGACCTGTTTGGTGAACGCGCCATGCTGTGACCCACCATGGTTCGCGCCGAGGACGCGTAAGCCTCCGACCAGCGCCGTCATTTCGGGCGCGCTGAGGGTCAGGAGTTGGGCCTTGTCCACCAGCAGCTCCTCCGCAGAGACGCTGAAGGTTGTCTTCTGGTAATTGCGGAAGCCGTCCGCTTCGGGTTCGAGTACGGCGAACGATTCCACGTCAGTTTGAGCCTGCGAGGCGTCAGCGCGGCCTGGGGTGAAGGGAACCTTCACTGCGAAGCCAGCCGCCTTGGCCGCGTCTTCCACCGCCGCACAACCGCCCAACACGATCAGGTCGGCCAGCGAGACTTTCTTGCCGTCTTCCTGCGCTCCGTTGAATTCTTTGCGGATGCGATCCAGCGCCTTGAGAACCTTCGCAAGTTGCGCGGGCTGATTCACTTCCCAATCCTTTTGCGGAGCGAGGCGGATGCGCGCCCCGTTCGCGCCGCCGCGCTTGTCGGAACCGCGGAACGTGGAGGCGGATGCCCAGGCGGTGGAGACCAGCTCGGGAATGGAAAGACCCGAAGCGAGGATCGCTTTCTTCAGCGCGGCGATGTCTTTCGCGCCGATCAATTTGTGATTGACCTCGGGAAGCGGGTCCTGCCAGATCAAATCTTCCTTCGGGACTTCGGGACCGAGGTAGCGGGATTTGGGTCCCATGTCGCGATGCGTCAGCTTGAACCAGGCGCGGGCGAACGCGTCCGCGAACGCTTTCGGGTCCGCATGGAAGCGGCGCGAGATCGGCTCGTAGATCGGGTCGAGGCGCAGGGACAGGTCGGCGGTGGTCATCATCGGCGGGAACTTTTTCGACGGGTCGTGCGCGTCGGGGATCATGTCTTCGGGCTTGCAGTTCACGGGAACCCACTGCTGCGCGCCCGCCGGGCTTTTAACCAATTGCCACTCGTAGCCGAAGAGTATGTCGAAGTAGCCCATGTCCCATTGAGTCGGGTTCGGCTTCCAGGCGCCTTCGATGCCGCTGGAGGTGGTGTGGACGCCCTTGCCCGTGCCCAATTTGTTCTTCCAGCCGAGTCCCATTTCTTCGATGGGCGCGCCTTCGGGTTCGCGTCCGACCAGTTTCGGGTCGCCTGCGCCGTGCGCCTTGCCGAAGGTATGACCGCCCGCCACGAGCGCGACGGTCTCTTCATCGTTCATGCCCATGCGGGCAAAAGTCTCGCGCACGTCACGGCCCGAAGCGACGGGGTCGGGATTGCCGTCGGGTCCCTCAGGGTTTACGTAGATCAAGCCCATCTGCACGGCCGCCAGCGGGTTTTCCAGGTTGCGCCCATGTACCTTCCCATCCGCTGTGTCGTCGGACACAAGCACCGCGCCCTGCTTTTCGACGCCCTCGGAACCGTGGGCGTAGCGAATGTCGCCGCCCAGCCATTTGTCTTCGCTACCCCAATAGATATCTTCTTCGGGTTGCCAGATGTCGGCGCGTCCGCCGCCAAAGCCGAAGGTTTTGAATCCCATCGATTCGAGCGCGACGTTGCCAGCCAGAATCATCAGGTCGGCCCACGAGAGTTTGTTGCCATATTTCTTTTTGATCGGCCAGAGCAGGCGGCGCGCCTTGTCGAGGTTGACGTTATCGGGCCAGCTGTTGACGGGGGCGAAGCGCTGGTTGCCCGTGCCGCCTCCACCGCGTCCGTCCCCGGTGCGATACGTCCCCGCGCTGTGCCACGCCATGCGGATCATCAATCCGCCATAGTGACCCCAGTCCGCGGGCCACCACTCCTGCGAGTCGGTCATCAGTTGGGTCAGGTCTTTCTTGACCGCGGCCAGGTTGAGCTTTTTGAATTCTTTGCCGTAATTGAAATCAGGACCCATTGGATTGGAGGCAGGCGCGTGTTGATGCAGGATGTTCAGGTTCAGTTGATTGGGCCACCAATCGCGATTGGACGTGCCCCGGCTGGCGGATGTCATGCCAGCGTGTGAGACAGGGCATTTGTTTTCTTCGCTCATTTTGATTCTCCTTTTGGTAATGGTTGGACAGGAATTGAGGTTTGGTCTGTTCAGTTTATGAAATGGAAGCAACTCTATTGTAAAACAAAATAAGCCGTGTGCGGGCGATATGGCGATTGGCATTGTTCGTTGGAGATGTCATGTTGTGGAAAATAAACGGCCGCAGATTGAACGAATTGCGTTAGGTGGCCGCGTCAGAGGAGTATAATTTAGACAGGAATTGTCAAAATTATGTCCACTTTCACCCAGCACGGATACTTGGTCATTGCCGATATTTCGGGCTACACGTCTTTCGTCGCAAAGACGGAGCTCGAACATTCGCACGAGATTCTTACCGAACTGCTTGAACTACTTGTAGAAAAATTCAAGCCGCTGATGACCATCTCCAAACTGGAGGGCGATGCGGTATTTGCGTATGCAGGGGAAACCATCATCACGCGCGGCGACACATTGCTCGAATTTATTGAATCTGTTTACGTGGCGTTCCGCGATCTACAGGTTGCGATGCGCCGGAAAACGACCTGTACTTGCCTCGCCTGCACCAACATCCCCTCGCTCGATTTGAAATTCATCGCCCATCACGGCGACTTCATCATTCAGAATATCGCCAATATTCGCGAACTGGTCGGCTCGGATGTCAATTTGATTCACCGCCTCTCAAAGAATCGTGTCGCCGAAACAACGGGTTGGCGCGCCTACATGATGTTCACCGAAAAATGTCTCGATCATCTCCATTTGACTCTCGAAGATACGCACATCCAAATGGAAGAATACGAGCATCTCGGTGAGATCAAGACCTTCAACATTGACCTGCATAAACGCTATAAAGAAATCACCGAAGCGCGCCATGTTATTTTGGAAGAAAAAGACGCCGACATTGTTTTAACAGTTGACTTCGACACGCCTCCCGCTGTGACCTGGGCATGGATCCAAGACCCGGTCAAACGCAACCTCTGGAACGGCGATCAGATTACGTGGTCCAATGGCGACCGCCCGAAGGGACGCGCGGGCAACGGCGCCAGCAATCATTGCGCGCACGGCGAGGGAGTCAGCACGGAAATTGTCCGTGACTGGCGACCCTTCGAATACTCCACCACCGAATCGTATGAAAACGGAAAACAAAACTTCACCGAAACCGTGCGCTTCGAGCCGCTTCCGAATGGCGGCACGCGCGTCCGTGACGCGATGAAGATGCACATGCCCCTCCCCCAGTTTGTGAAAAGAATCATGGCGAAGTATATGATGACCGTCGTATATCACATGGACGAAAAAATGAAAAACGCCGCGCTGATGGCGAAGGCAGAATTCGAGAAGGCGAACACGGACGCTGGTAATCAAGTAGACAATTAATACGTAATGCGTAACACGCATTACGTATTACGCATTACCCCATCTCTTCATTCATCCTTCACAATTCATCCTTTCCCCTTGACCAACCTCCTCTCCCTCAAACCCAACGAAGGACGCCTCTCGGCCCTGATGATCGGCATCATGTTGTTCTGCGCCATCGGAGCGGCGCTCGGCGGTACGGGCATCGAAGCCCTCTTCTTCGCTCGCTTCGGCACAGACTACCTGCCCTTCATGTATCTCGGCCTGGGCATCACCTCGATGATCACCTCCTTCATCGTCACTGCCGCCCTTGGGCGCATCCCCAAACGCATCGTCTACACCGCCATTCCGATTCTCATTGCCCTGCTCCTTATCGGCGCGCGGCTTGCCCTCTTTACCCAGACGAAGTGGTTATATCCGAGTCTGTGGCTCGGCAAAGAAGTTCTCAACGCGCTCATCGGTTTAATGATCTGGGGCATCGCGGGCCTGGCGTGCGACGCGCGTCAGGCCAAACGCCTCTTCCCGCTCTTCAACGCCGCTTTCATTTTCGGGCAGGTCATCGGCGGATTCGCCACAGGCTTGCTGGTGAACATCATCGGCACAGAAAACCTGATCATCGTTTGGGCAGGTTCGCTGATCGTCGCCTTCCTTTTCAGCCGCGCCTTGCTCGCCCGTCAACAGATCGAATCTGCTCCGCAACGTAAATCAAAACGACTTCGTCAGCAACCGACGCTCGCGCAAGAGATGCAACGCGGCTTTCAATACGTTCGCACTTCGCCTTTGCTCACTGCCGCCTCGCTCTCCACCATCTTCTTCTCCATTCTCTACTTCTCGATTGCCCTACCGTTCTCGCGTACCGTCGCCGCGCAGTATCCCGACGAAAACTCCCTCGCCTCCTTCCTCGGCATCTTCAACGGGCTCACCACCGCAGGGGCATTCATCACCTCGCTCTTTTTTACCAATCGTCTTTTCGCCCGCGTCGGCATCATGGCTTGCATCTTTGCGCTGCCCGTCATTTACATCCTCGGCTTCGGCTCGCTCATCCTTGCGCCGCTCTTTGTCATCGTCATTGGCTTCCGCTTCATCCAAATGCTATACCTCTCTGGCGTCGCCGACCCCGCCTGGCAGACCATGTTCAACGTCGTGCCGAACGAAAAGCGCGACCAAGTCCGCGCCTTTGTGGGCGGCGTGCCAGAGCAGGCGGGTGTGTTCATCGCAGGCGGCATCCTGATCGTTGGCGAGCAAACCCTCAACCCGCAACAACTTTACATCATCGGCTTCATCGCCGCCCTGGGTTGCGCGTGGTTCATCTTCAAGGCCTGGCGCGGCTACAACCTCGCCCTTGTGGACGCTTTGCGCGCGGGGCGACCACAACTCTTCTTCTGCGAAGAGCAACCCTTCGGCGGATTTCGTCAAGACGCCGCCGCCGTGCAAACCGCGCTCACGTCTCTGCGCGACTCCGATCCCATTGTCCGCCGCATCTCTGCCGAGATTGTCGGTCATCTTTCATTGCCCGAATCAACCCAAGCCCTCATCATTGGATTAAGCGATGTGGACTCCCTCGTGCGCCTCTCGGCCCTCCAAGCCTTATCCCACTCCAAAGCGACTCCCGCCTTGTTGGACATCGCCGCCTCCCTCTCCGACCCCGAGCCGGACGTGCGCTCGCAAGCCATTGCCGCGCTGACGGTTTTATCGCCCACCTCCCCCGCGCTGACCAAACTCATCACGCCCCTGCTCGATGACGAAGACTCAAAAGTAAGCGTCGGCGCCGCTCTCTGCCTCCTGCGCGTGGACAACGCCAACGCAAAAGCCAAAGACCATTTGCGGATTGCCGCCACATTCGGGGAACTTGATACGCGCGTCTACGCCATTCAAGCCATGGGCGAGTGGGGCGACCGCGAAGCCTTCGACTTCCTCTCCAATGAATTGCAAGACCAAGCCATCCATCCCACCGTCAAAAATTCCATCCTCACCGCCCTGGCGCAAATCAATCCGCGCGACGCGATTCCACATCTCCTCGAAGGGCTGAGAATCGCCTCGACGCGTCACACATCTGCCCATTTGCTCGGCAACCTCGGCGCTGACATCGTGGACGCGATGATCGACCTGCTCAAAGACGAATCTTCTGTGGACGGCGCCTTACTCACCCTCGAACGACTCCCGCCGCCCCCGAAACGGATTCTCGAATTCGTGCGCGCGGTCGTATCCCGTTCGGGCGAGTACGACGCCCTGCGACGAAGCATCCCGCCGTCGGGCAGGAATGAAGCGTTGCAGTTCCTCGAAGAGACCCTCCTTGAAAAGTCGCATCATTACGGCATCCAGTCTCTGCGCGCCATCGGTCTATTGGGCAACCGCGACTCGATGAATCTCGCCATCGAAAATTTACAATCACGCGATGCGGGTCAACGCGCAAACGTCATAGAAGCCCTGGAGACCATCAGCGCCAAATACAGGGACATCATTCAGCCCTTAATCAAATTATGGGAAGACGACAATACGCAACCCGCAACGTGCAATACGGATTGGCCGCGCCTCCTGAACGACCCCGACGAATGGATCCGTGAATGTGCCGCGTTTGCAAAGAATTATGGAGAAGTGAAAATGGATACGCTTGCCGCCCTATCTATGATGGATCGGATTCTGTTTCTCAGAAAAGTGCCGTTATTTGCCGATCTCTCGTCCGCGGACTTGAAACAAGTGGCCGCCATTTCGGAGGAGGTGTTCTTCGCGGATGGCGATGTACTGACCGAGCAGGATGAGCCAGGCGACGAGATGTACGTGATCGTTTCAGGCGAGGTGCGGGTTTGTATTCGAAAAGGCGAACGCCAGGTGGAAATGGCGCGGCGCAGAATGGGAGAGTGCGTCGGCGAGCTGGCAGTGGTCAACCGCGAGCCGCGCATGGCCACCTTGATCGCATCCGGCGACGTGCATACCTTGTGCATTGACCGACAAAGTTTCGAAGGCCTTCTTCGAGAACGACCCGAAGTGAGCCTTGTGGTGATAAAAGTGTTGAGCAAGCGTTTGAAGGAAGCGACAAGGTAACAGATCGAATGCGTGAAGAAAAAGGCATCGAAATTCGGCTTCCAATTCGTCTCCGCGTGACCTGATGCGCGGGGATAAAAAAGGCGTCCTCCGAAGACTTGTGCTGAGCTTGTCGAAGCAGAACGCATGCTTTGCATTTAACCGCTTGCTGAATTTTGTTGCGTTTTCCCCATGCCTCCGAGGAATGTGACGACCCTCAAAGAAAAAAGCGCCTCTGAGGAGGATATCAGAGGCGCTCATGAGTAGATGGTTTCTGAGAAGGCTGTGTTGGGCGGCGGTTTTTATCGCATAGTTCCCCATAAGGTTAAGTAGTCGTTCATAGAAGTTTAGAAAACGACAAATGGAAAGTGCTGGTTGGTTTATTCTGTTGTGCCAGCATGTATTCGGCAGAAGCCAGTACCTCAT
Organism: Chloroflexota bacterium; assembly: GCA_016234485.1. Classification (GTDB taxonomy): domain Bacteria; phylum Chloroflexota; class Anaerolineae; order Anaerolineales; family Villigracilaceae; genus Denitrolinea. The sequence goes on along the minus strand of JACRBL010000027.1, from coordinate 39 downwards.
CCATCGAGTCGTGCAGTTTGTTTGCGCAAGCCAATTCTT
>JACRBL010000025.1 GCA_016234485.1 Chloroflexota bacterium | reverse complement strand
GAGGCGGCTTAGTGGATATGGCGGGAAGTGAGTATCATCCCCTGAATGGGGGCGCGGGTACGAGATAAACGAAAGCCACCTCTGAATTGAGGCGGCTTAGTGGATATGGCGGGAAGTGAGTATCATCCCCTGAATGGGGGCGCGGGTACGAGATAAACGAAAGCCACCTCTGAATTGAGGCGGCTTAGTGGAGATGGCGGGAATCGAACCCGCGTCCGAAAGATTCGACCCTCGGAAATCTACGAGCGTAGTCGGTCGAAAGTGGTCGCAACAGGCATCTCGTCCGGCAGGAACCGCCTGTTGTCTAGCCGCTATGTCTTTTGCACGTGTAGCGGTGTGGCGTGCAGCGCTCCGCGTTTGTCTCGCCCGGGCCTGTCCCTGGCGGAGATCGGGGCAGGTGGACGCGGTCTTGCTAAGAAGACCGTACTGTTAGGCTCTCACCTTAGGCGGCGAGGGGCATAGCAGCATAGGAAGTGCGGTTGGCACTTGAGGTTTTGCGCTGAGTTAACGAGATCGGCGCCTCTCGGCTCGCATTCCGGGACCAGCCTCTCCCGTCGAAGCCTGTCATCCCCAGGGGGAGTTTTCCCGTTAGAATCATTATACCGCACCTGGCCGTAAATTTTCTTTTTTCAACGCGGAAAGCGCCGACTGCGACTGTGGGCAATGACCAAAATGGGAATCTTGCCCGAAACCCTGCTTTATGCTAGACTGTTATACATGAAACAGGAAGGATTTGTTTATGGCTGAAAAAATCTTAATCGTTGATGACGATGTAGACACCCTGCGCCTGGTCGGTTTGATGCTTCAGCGCCAGGGCTATGAAATTAGCGCGGCTACCAATGGTCAGCAGGGAGTGAGCAAGGCCATTGAAGAACAGCCCGACCTGATCCTTTTGGACGTGATGATGCCCGACATGGATGGCTATGAGGCCACGCGTCAACTGCGGCAGAATCCCATCACGGCCACCACGCCCATCCTCATGTTCACTGCCAAAACCCAGTTGGACGACAAAGTGGCGGGCTTCGAGGTCGGCGCCGACGATTACCTCACCAAGCCCACGCATCCATCTGAGTTGCAGGCGCACGTCAAGGCGTTGCTCTCTCGCACCAGCCAGCGCGAACGAAAAAACGTGGAAGCGCAAGGCAAGCGCGGCCATGTGACCGGCGTGATCGCGGCGCGCGGCGGGCTGGGCGTCACCACCATTGCAATCAATCTCGCCGCGGGGATTTACACCCGCGTCCAATCGGATGTGGCGATTGCGGAGATGATCCCTGGCCGCGGCACCCTCGGATTGGATTTGGGGGTGACCGGCCAAAAGGCGCTGGTCAAGTTCCTAAACGGGACCCCGTCCGACGTCACGCGCGAGCGAGTGAAGAACGCGCTTGTGCCGCACATTTCAGGCGTCAAACTCCTGCTGGCTTCTGATTCCCCAATGGATGTCCATCTCATTAATCAGGTTCCGCAATATGAGGCCATCTTCACCCGCCTCGCAGGTTTGAACCGTTTTGTGACGCTGGATTTCGACAGCGGACTTCCGCCGTTCGCACAAAAACTTTTGCCGATGTGCGATGATGTTGTGGTTGTGCTGGAAGGCGTGCCGAATACGATTCTGCACACGAAGTCGTTGATCGAAAGCCTGATTAAACTCGGCATCCGAAAAGATCGCATTTTGGCGATTTTGAATAACCGCGTACGCTCGGATACGCAGTTGCCTGCCGCTGTGGTGCAGGATAAGTTGGGGCATCCCATTACCATCACGCTCACGCCCGCGCCCGAACTACTGACGCAGGCCACGCGTATGCAGACCGCGGCCATTTTGTGCCAGCCAGACGGCGTGACGGCCAAACAGATTCTTAAACTCGTCGACCACATTATGATGAACGAGGCCCCTGGCGCATGACATCGCAGACGGCCCAGGCGATCCCGTCTCTTGAATTCGCCGCCGACTTGATCCGCCAATCGAAACGGACAGTGATCTTGACCGGCGCGGGCATTTCCACGCCTTCGGGAATTCCCGATTTTCGGTCGGAGGGGAGCGGTCTGTGGTCACGCGATGAGCCGATGGAAGTGGCTTCGCTTAATACATTTCGTGTCGCGCCCGAACGGTTCTATCAATGGTTCCGTCCGCTGGCGCGACAGATATTTAATGCCCAGCCCAACCCCGCGCATTTCGCGCTTGCAAAAATGGAAGCCGCGGGACTTGTCCGCATGATCGTGACGCAGAATATTGACCTGCTTCACCAGAAGGCGGGGGCCCAGCGCGTGGCGGAAATGCACGGCACGCTCGCCACCCTTTCTTGCACGCATTGTTTCCAGCAAACCAAATCAGAAGAATTATTACAACCCTTTATTGATGGCGGCGCGATTCCGCGTTGCCCCAAATGCGGCGCGGTGATGAAACCAGACGTGATCCTCTTTGGCGAGCAATTGCCGCAGAAGGCCTGGCTCGAGGCGCAACGCGAAGCGCGTCAGTGCGACCTGATGCTGGTGGCGGGCTCCTCGCTCGAGGTCCTGCCTGTGGCGGGCTTGCCGATGCAGGCCCTCGACCGCGGCGCGCATCTGATCGTCGTCAACAATTCGCCCACCTACGTCAACGTGCGCGCCGACCTGGTGATCACGAACGATGTGGCGCAGGTTTTACCCGCGCTCGCGCAACAGGTTCTCAATGGCTGAAATCGAAACCCAACGACTGGATGGCTATCGCCGCCTGATTGACATTTCGCGCGACCTCGCTTCCACCCTCGACCTGGACGAGTTGTTGCGACGAATCGTTTTCGCGGCCGCCGAGATCGCTGACGCGGAGGCGGCTTCGATTCTGCTTTACGATGGCACGGCGCGTCAATTGTATTTTCAGGTGGCGACGAACATTGACCAGCCCACCATGCGCGGACTCATCGTCCCGCTCGAAGGGAGCATCGCAGGCTGGATCGTGACCAACCGCAAGACCGTCCGCATAGACAACGCGCACAAAGATCCGCGCTTCTTCGCCGATGTGGAGCAGACAACGGGATTCCAAACCCAATCGTTGATGGGCGTGCCATTGATTACGAAGGAAAAAGTGGTGGGGGTGTTGGAGGTGTTGAATAAAAGCAATGGAAAGTTCACCAACGAGAACGAGAATCTCCTGCTGGTGTTGGGCGCGCAGGCGGCGGTGGCGATCGAGAACGCGCGGCTCTTCCAGCAATCGGACTTGATCTCGGAGTTCGTCCACGAATTGCGGACGCCGCTGGCTTCGCTTAGCACAGCCACGTATCTGTTGTTACGTCCCGAAATTTCAAAAGAGCAACACGAGCAGATCATCTATAACATTCACAATGAGACCCTGCGTCTGAACACGCTGGCATCATCCTTCCTCGACCTGGCGCGTTTGGAGTCGGGACGCGTGCAATTCCGCAAGACGCGTTTCAACATGAACGACCTCATCTACGAGTGCAAGGATGTGATGCAGAGTAAAGCGGAGGAAAGCCGCATTCAGGTGCGCGTCGATTCGACCGAGACTTTGCCGCTGATCGAAGCGGACCGCGACAAGATCAAGCAGGTGCTCTTCAACCTGTTGAGCAATGCCATCAAATACAACCGTCCCAGCGGTTCCATCATCATTAGCGCGGACTCGACCGAGGCCGAACTTTCTGTCACGGTGCAGGATACCGGCATGGGCATTCCCGAGGACGCGCTGCCGCACCTCTTTGAGAAGTTCTACCGTGTGCGCGAGCATGAAAATAAGGCGGGTGGCACGGGGTTGGGGCTCTCCATCAGCAAGCAAATCATGCAGGGACATAATGGCGCGCTGGAAGTGAAAAGCAAGATCGGCGTGGGGACAGCCTTCACCCTGCGCCTGCCGCGACAGTCCAAAACGATGCCGAGGAAATAAACAAGTCGGGATCGCAAAGCGTCCCGACTTTTATTTTCTACTGGGGATTCTTAATTCGATAGCGCTGACGAATCTCATCCAGCGCGATCAATTTCCCGTCTTCTCTCACATACCAATGTTCCCAGCCATTGCAGGGCGCGCCGTCCATGAAGTGACTGCCCGCCTGGTGGATGCTCCCCTCGAAGCCATCCACAGCGCGGAGACGCGCGTCGGGTTTGATGACGGCGAAGCGCGCCTTGTCTTTGGCGAAGAATAATTTTTGCCCCGCCTGCAACAATCCATTTTCGAGCAACGCGCTGAACTTCACGCGCGGGGCGGCTTGACGTTTGCTCCGCACGTCGAAGGCTTGCGCGTCAAACTTTTCGGGCTGGAGGGCGTCAATTCGCTTTTGCGCGGCTTTGATGTATTTCGTCTCGCGCTCGATGCCGATCCAATTGCGGTGCAGACGTTTGGCGACCGCGCCCGTCGTTCCACTCCCGAAGAAGGGATCGAGAACCACATCCCCTGCGTTGGTCGAGGAGATGATGACGCGGTAGAGCAGGTCTTCGGGTTTTTGCGTGGAATGGGTCTTCGCGCCGTTTTTGTCCTTCACGCGTTGCGTGCCCGTCGCGAGCGAAACCAGCCACCAATCGGAGCGCATCTGCTTTTCGTCGTTCAGTCCCTTCATGGCGTGATGATGGAACGTGTATTTCGCGCCCTTGCCCGTACTCGCCCAGATCAATGTCTCGTGCGCGTTCGTGAAACGGACTCCGCGAAAGTTGGGCATGGGATTCGTCTTCACCCAGATCACGTCGTTCAGGATCCAAAATCCCAAATCCTGCATGACCGTGCCAACGCGGAAGATGTTGTGATACGAGCCGATCACCCAGATGGAGCCCGTCGGCTTCAACACGCGCTTGCAGGCTGAAAGCCAACTCATCGTAAATTCGTCATAGGCATTGAACGAATCGAATTGATCCCAATGATCGTTCACCGCGTTCACCCGCGTCATGTTGGGACGGTGCAGTTCGTGTTTGAGTTGCAGGTTGTAGGGCGGGTCGGCGAAGACCAGGTCAACGGATTTGGCGGGCAGGGAATTTAAAATCTCGACGCAATCGCCTTTGAGGATTTGGTTGAGGGGTAAACCTGTCATACCTTATCTCGCCCCTCGTCTTCCAAACTGCCGCTCCAACATATCCACCGACAAATGGATCATTGTCGGCCTGCCATGCGGACAGGTGCGCGGCGACTCGCAGGCTTCGAGATCGTTGAGCAGGGCGCGCTGTTCGTCGGGCGAGAGCGTCTGTCCCGCTTTGACCGCGAGACGCTTGCAGACGCGGCCCGCCAGTTTCGCTTCCACTTCGGACTGGAGGGGGGACTCGTCCTCTTCGAAATCCTCCACCAGCGCGCGCAGCGCCGAGGCGGGATCCGCGCCCGCAAATAACGTTGGGATGGCGCGCACCTGGAACGAGTTGCCGCCGAACTCCTCCACGTCGAAGCCGAAATGCTGGAGGGTGGGTAGTTGGGAAATTAGTAAATTGGTAGATTGGGGAGGTAATTGTACGATTACAGGAGTAAGCAATGACTGAGACGGAATCTTCCTCTGGTCGTGTTGCGCCATCAACTTCTCGAACAACACGCGTTCATGCGCGGCGTGCTGATCTATCAAATACAAGCCGTCGGGACCTTCCGCGACGATGTAGGTTTGTCCAATCTGGCCGATGAGACGCATAAGTGGAAGGTTTAACGTTGAACGTTGAACGTTATCGGCTTCCGTTTGATTTTGTGTTTCGAAAGAAGAGCCTGCAACATTCAACGTTTGACGTTCAACGTCACTTGCCATACTCCAATCCAATCCCACCTGCCTCGATTCCGCAGGGCGCGACGCGCCTCCCCAAAGAACGGGCGCCACCGACGGCACGGGCGCGTACGCCAGCAATGTCCGCCGTGCGGCGCGTTGGACGAAACTGAAGACGCGATCCTGATTCTTGAATCGCACTTCGGCCTTCGCGGGGTGGACGTTTACATCCACGTCTTCGGGCGTGATCTCGAGGAAGAGCGCGGCCATGGGGTAACGTCCCACCATCAAAAGCGTGTGATAGGCCTGGATGAGCGCGGTCGTTAGCGGCGTATCCGAAACCCAGCGGCCATTGACGAAGAAGGTGATGTCTTTGCGGTTCGAGCGCGTCAACGCGGTGGGACTGATGAAGCCTGTCAGCGATAGCCCCTCTTCTTCCAGACTCACTTCGATCATCTGCTTCGCCACTTCCACGCCGTAGAGCGCGGCCAGGATCGCGCGGCGGTCGCCATCACCCGCAGTCTGCAAGGTGACGTTTTTATCCTCGGTCAACTTGAAGCGCACATGGGCATACGCCAGCGCGTAACGCGTCAGCAGGCCGTCAATGGCGCGACGTTCGGTTGAGTCGGTTTTCAGGAATTTCAAACGGGCAGGCACATTGTAAAACAGGTCTTCCACGCAGACCACTGTCCCCACGGGAGCGCCGACCATTTCGAGTCTGCCGTTGATGCCTCCCTCCACTTTCAGGCGCGCGCCCGAATCGGAATCGGCGACGCGTGAGGTCAGCGTCAGCCGCGAGACGGAGCCGATGGAGGCCAGCGCTTCGCCGCGAAAACCCAGCGTCCCGATGGAAAAAAGCTGGTCAGCGCGCGCCAACTTCGAGGTCGCGTGACGCGAGAGGGCGAGTTCCAGCTCGGGCGCGGGGATGCCCGTCCCGTCGTCCGCGATTTCGATCCGTTTGCGTCCCGCCTCCAGTACGGTCACGGTCACCGCGCGGGCGGACGCGTCCAAAGAATTTTCGACGAGCTCCTTCACAACGGACGCGGGGCGTTCAATCACTTCGCCCGCCGCGATCTGCGAGGCGACTTCGGGGGAGAGCAAGCGAATGGGCATGTTTCCATTATAATCGCCCCGTGAAATTCACTACCATCTTCTTCGACCTCGACGACACGCTCTACCCCGCGAGTTGCGGACTGTGGCATGCCATCAAAGAGCGCATGAACATTTACATGCGCGACCGCATGGGCTTCGCGCCCGCCGATATTCCCCGCCTGCGCGAAAAATATTTTCTGCAATACGGAACCACTTTGCGCGGCTTGCAGGCCAATCACCAAATGGATGTGGACGATTTCCTGGCCTTCGTGCATGACCTTCCGCTTCGGGACTATCTGACTCCCGATCTGACTCTGCGCTCGATCATCGCTTCACTCCCGACCCGCAACCTGATTTTTACAAACGCGGACGTTTCCCACGCCCGACGCGTTTTGGCCGCACTCGAATTGGAGAATCTTTTTGAAGCCATCGTGGACGTAAACCAGGTCTCGCCGTACTGCAAGCCCATGCCCGAGTCATTCCAGATCGCGATGGCCGTCGCAAACGAGACCGACCCCACGCGCTGTGTGATGATAGACGACATCCATCGCACCACCCGCGCCGCGCGTGACTTCGGCCTGTACGCCATCCTCTACGGACAAGATGCCCCGCACCCCGATGCCGACGCGTCCCTCGCCGATTGGACAAATTTACCCGCCCTATTGAATGGGAGATAACCATGTTGAACGACTTGCTTCAGAACCCCGCTTTCCTCGTCTTGATCTGCGTTGTTGCGGTTGTTTTCCTTGCCATGAACGGTTTCACCGCCTTTGCCATTTTACGCGGTCGAAAAGGCAACATCGAAGATGCCATGAACCGCGACAAAAAAGCCATGGATGAATTGCATCGCCGCGTGGAGGAATTGAAGAATCACGGCGGTTGAAACCGCCACTACGCATGCAAAGTCAGCCTACGCTGACTAAATCGCGTTAGCCGACGAAGGTCGGCTTTGCAACCGTTGGCGCGACTTCCAGTCGCCCACGCCGCATACACTTTTCCTACAATTATTTCATCCCTACTTAATCCACCCGTGATATTCTGCAACCCGATTGCATCGTCAAAGGAGATTTCCCGTGAGTAAAACCATTAAAGTCTTGTTGTTCCTTGTCGTCGGCCTGATCCTGCTGGCTGGCGCGTTTTCTGGCGGATTCCTGGTCGGCCATTTCCTGCCCTCTGATGGCGGGCTGCAGGGAATTGTCCCGCCTGCCGTCAACCCGCCCCAACCGTCCGCGACAGTTGCGCCTCCGTCGGATGAGACGCAGGTTCTCTTCCAGCCGTTTTGGGAGGCGTGGAACATCGTCCATGAGCAGTATGTAGACCAACCCGTGGATGATGTCGCGTTGATGCGCGGCGCCATCGAAGGTATGTTGGGCGCGCTCGGCGACGAACACACCTCCTACATGGATCCGAAGGAATTTACGCAAGCCAACGAATCGCTTTCGGGCGAATACGAGGGCATCGGCGCGTACGTGGATACCACCGCCGAATTTCTGACCGTCATCAGCCCCATTGCGGGTTCGCCCGCCGAAGCGGCTGGTTTGCGCCCTGGCGATATGATCATCGCCATTGACGGCGAGGACATGGCAGGCATGGATGGCGAACTCGTCCGCCAGAAGGTGCTTGGACCCGCGGGGAGCATCGTCACCCTCACCATTCGCCGCGGCGAGGATGCGCCGTTCGACGTCAAGATCACGCGCGCCAAGATCGTCATCAAAAGCTCCGAAGGCAAGATGCTCGAGAACGACATCGCTTACGTGAAAGTGTCCACCTTTGGCGATAAGACCACGCCCGAGTTGATCGCCGCGCTCGAAGAATTAATGGCGCAGAATCCCAAGGGCTTGATCCTCGATCTCCGCAACAACGGCGGCGGCTACTTGCAGACCGCGGTGGAAGTCTCGTCCCAGTTCCTGCCGAAAGATGAAGTTGTCCTTTACGAACAATACGGCAATGGACAAAAGGACTCGTACAAATCCCTCGAAGGCGGCCTCGCGCTGGACGTCCCGATGGTGGTGCTGGTCAACGAAGGCTCCGCCTCCGCGTCCGAGATTGTGGCGGGCGCGTTGCAAGACCTCGAGCGCGCCAAACTCATCGGCGTCGTCTCGTATGGCAAAGGCTCGGTGCAGATTTGGAACGCGCTGACCAACGAGCAGGGCGCGGTGCGCGTCACCATTGCCAAGTGGCTCACGCCCAGCGGACGCACCATCCACCAATTGGGACTCACTCCCGATGTCTACGTCTCGATGACCGAGGAAGATTACATCAACGACCGCGACCCGCAGCTGGACGCGGCCATCGAAACCCTGCTGGCTATGATCTCGGGGACGCCGATCCCCACTTCGATGCCCACGGTCACGCCAATACCCTGATCAACTAGAACCCTCACAGGTTTTAAAAACCTGTGAGGGTTGCTTCCCATTGAGGTAAACCATGTTCTTTGACCCAACCTATCTCTTCTGCGTTGCGCTTCCCGCCTTTCTCCTCATGGGCGCGACCTCCTGGTACGTGAAAGCGGCCTACAAAAAATGGAGTCAGGTGCGCGCCCTCAGCGGACTCACAGGCGCGCAGGCCGCGCAGAAATTGATCTCCACCGTGTCGTACACCTCCGACGCGGGCGCGGGCTTGCGCGACGTCCGCATCGTGGGTATCGGCGGCAACCTCACCGATCACTACGACCCGCGCGACAAGACCCTGCACCTTTCGCCTGGCGTGGCAAGCGTCCCCTCGGTGGCCGCGCTTGCCATCGCCGCGCACGAACTCGGTCACGCCATGCAGGATAGCGAGGGATACCTGCCCATGCGCGTACGTTCCGCGCTTGTGCCAGCCGTCAACATCGGCTCGAACCTCGGCTGGATTCTCATCATCGCAGGACTCATCTTCAACTGGACGGGACTCGCCTGGGCGGGCGTGATCGCCTTCTCGGCGGGCGCGCTCTTTGCCCTCGCCACCCTGCCCGTGGAATTTAACGCCTCCGCCCGCGCCAAGGTCATGCTCGCGGAAAGCGGCATCGTCGCCAGCGAGGAGGAACAACGCGGCGTGAACAACGTGCTAAACGCGGCCGCGCTCACCTACGTGGCAGGCCTCATCACCGCCGTTTTGCAACTTCTCTACTACGTCATGCTCGTCAGCGGCATGGGCGGCAGGCGGAGAGATTAACCACCGAAGGCAGAAAGCAGAAGGCGGAAGGATGAACCCATCCTTCCGCCTTTTTTTCATCCCTTCGGCTGATGAGGGTAGGCCTTTCTCTTTCATCCTTCATCCTTTACAATTCCCCAAATGAAAAAGTTCATTATCGTGATTTTTCTTTTCCTCGGCATGGCGGTGGTCGCGCTCAGTTTCGGGGAATTGGAAAATACCCTCGCCACTTTGGAGAAGGCTCACCTGCGCTGGCTGTTTGTGGCCCTCGCGCTCGAACTCGTGTGGATGGTGAACGTGGGGCTGACGTATCAATCCATTTTTCACCTGTTGGGGATCGAAGAAGACCGCGCCCGCCTGACCCTCGTGGCGGCCGCGTCCAACTTTGTCAACATCGTCGCGCCGACGGCGGGCGTGGGCGGCATCGCCGTCTTTGCCAATGAGGCGCGCCGCCGCGGATATCCGCCTGGCAAGGCCACGCTGGCGGGCGCGCTATTTTTGCTGGTGGATCAGGCCGCCTTCCTGGTTGTCCTGGCCCTCGGTTGGGTCGTCCTCCTGCGCCGCAATGACCTCAACGCGGGCGAAGTCTCGGCCTCGCTTTTGCTTCTTGCCATGGCGAGCATCCTCGCCTTTTTGCTTTACCTCGGCTATCGTTCCGCCGACGCGCTTGGCAGCGTGCTGGCTCGCATGGCGCGCACTGTCAATCGTGTCATCCGATTCTTTCTCCATCGCGATTATCTCAGCGAAGAACGCGCCCACGCCTTCGCGGCCGAAGTCGCAGACGGACTCTCCGACCTGCCCGAACATTCCGCCCTGCGATTATCCCGTCCACTGCTCCACGCGCTGTTTGGCAAACTATTATTGATCGGAGCGCTGGCCTGCGCGTTTCTATCGTTCGACGTGCCATTCTCCGCAGGGACGATCGTCGCGGGCTGGGCGATCGGCTTCCTCTTCCTCATCGTCTCACCTACGCCCAATGGCATCGGTGTCGTGGAAGGCCTGATGCCGCTCACGTTGACCAGCCTCCGCGTCCCGTATGAAGCGGCGGTGGTCGTCACGCTGCTTTATCGCGCCGTCACATTTTGGTTTCTGCTGGCCGTCGGCGCGTGGGCATTTCGTCGTCTGCATTTATCGGAAGAATAAATTTACCGCAAAGCACGCCTTAATGTTTTCTTCGCGAACTTCGCGGGCTTTGCGGTTCAAATGTTCGGAAGCCTGAAAGGAAATTTTATGGATAAACGCTTTGAAGAAATGCTCTTAAACTATGCCGTCGAAAAAGACGCCGGTGCGCGCCGTGCCATCGAAGCGCAATTGTGGCGGGAGTTCGGCGCGGTCAAAACTGTCTTTGTCATGGATCTTTCCGGCTTCTCCCTGCTCACCCAAAAATACGGCATTGTCCATTATCTTTCGATGGTGCGACGCATGCAACTCATCGCGCAACCCCTCATCGAAAAAGCGGGCGGGCGCGTGGTGAAGTTTGAAGCCGATAATTGCTTCGCCATGTTCGACGACCCGCTCTCCGCCGTCCAAACCGCCATCACGCTCAACCAGGCCTTCGACGAGATCAACGTCTACACCGCCGAGCAGTTCGACATCCGCGTCGCCATTGGCATTGACCACGGCGATGTCTTGCTCATCGGCGGCCCCGATTATTTCGGCGACTCTGTCAACACTGCCAGCAAACTCGGTGAAGACAAAGCCCGCCCTGGCGAAATCCTCATCACCGAACGCGCCCGCGAACAACTCCCCTCCAGCGCGGGCCTCCAAGCCGAACCTATCCAACTCGAAATCTCCGGCATCATCATTCCCGCCGTCTCGATTCGATATTAACCTTGTAGTAACGACTTCAGTCGTTATGACCCTCCCGACCCTCCTCTCCCTCTGGCAGACCGACCCCGCCACCGCGCCCAACTTCGCCGCCTGGCGGACTCTCCTCGCGCGCCCCGCGCACCTCGTCCCGCTCCCGCCTCTCCCCGACCCTCTAGCGGACGCGCTCGCCTCGCGCGGAATCCACGCTCTCTACTCGCACCAGTCTGCGGCCTATGAAGCCGCGCGTCGAGGCGAAAACGTCGTCCTCGCCACCAGCACCGCCTCGGGGAAAACCCTCGCCTACAACCTGCCCGTGCTTGCATCGCTGATCGAGAATCCACAAGCGCGGGCGCTGTATTTCTTTCCCACCAAAGCGCTGACGCAAGACCAATCCTCCAACCTTCAAACTTTCCAACCTTCAAACTTTCAAGCCGCCATCTACGATGGGGATACTCCCCAATCCCACCGCGCCCAAATCCGCAAAACCGCGAACATCCTCCTCACCAATCCCGACATGCTCCACACGGGAATCCTGCCGCACCACACCAACTGGGACGAGTTCTTCCGCAATCTTAAATTCATTGTCATAGACGAGTTACACACCTACCGCGGCGTCTTCGGCTCACACGTGGCAAACGTGATTCGACGCCTCAAACGCGCCGCAGCCTTTCACGGATCGCATCCGCAATTCATCCTCACCTCTGCCACCATCGGCAACCCAAAGGAACTCGCCGAGAATTTAATCGAGGAACCCGTCACCCTCATAGACAAAGACGGCTCCTCGCGTGGCGAACGTCACTTCCTGATCTACAACCCTCCGATCGTGGACGAATCCATCGGCCTGCGCAAATCCGCCTTCGACGAGTCGCTTCGGCTGGCGGGTGATTTACTCGCAAACAACATCCAGTCTGTCATGTTTGCGCGCACACGGAGGAGTGTGGAGATTTTGCTGAAACAATTAGGTGATACTCGATATTCGAAACTTGATATTCGAAAATCAAATATCGAATCTTCAAATATCGTTTCCCCCATCCGTGGCTATCGAAGCGGTTATCTTCCGAGCCAGAGAAGGGAAATCGAACGCGGCCTCCGCGACGGAAGCGTCCGCCTCGTGGTCGCGACGAACGCCCTCGAATTGGGAATTGACATCGGCGGGCTGGGCGCGGCCATCCTCGTCGGCTACGCGGGCAGCATCTCGTCCACGTGGCAACAGGCGGGTCGGGCGGGACGCGGGGACGATCCCGCTGTCGCCGTGCTGGTCGCGTCGCCCAATCCGCTCGATCAGTTCCTCGCGCATCATCCCGAATATTTTTTCGGACGTTCGCCCGAACAGGCGTTGGTCAATCCCGATCATCTTTTAATTTTGCTCGAGCATTTGCGTTGCGCGTTATTCGAACTGCCGTTCAAAGAGGGGGAGGGCTTTGGCAGGCTTCCCGCCGACCTTGTGCGCGAATATCTCGACGTGCTGGTCGCGAACAACGAAGCGCACGCCTCCGCCGAAAAAGTCTTTTGGATGGCAGACGCCTATCCCGCCGCGAACATTTCCCTGCGCTCCGCATCGCCCGCCAATGTCGTCCTCCACACCGAAGATGAAGACGGCCCGCGCACCATCGGCCAGGTGGACCTCGCCAGCGCGGTCTGGATGGTTCACCCGCGCGCTATCTACCTGCACGAAGGCCAGCAATACTTCGTCCAAGACCTCGACCTCACGCGCAACACCGCCACGTTGATACCCGTCGGCCTCGATTACTTCACTGAACCCCTGCGCGAAACCACCATCCAAATCCTCTCGACCTCCGAAATGCTCCCCTCTCCCGTAATCGGGAGAGGGACCGGGGGTGAGGGCAGAAACGTCAAATCCTGGGGCGAACTCCAGGTAACGACTCAAGTGACGGGTTTCCGCAAACGCACCTGGCTGGGCGGCGAGAACCTCGGCGAAGAACCGCTCGACCTGCCTCCCTCCGATTTGCAGACGACGGGCTACTGGCTCTCCCTCTCCGAAGAGACGGTGACGCGTCTGCGCGAGACGGGCAACTGGTCCAGCGACCCGAACGACTACGGCCCCGACTGGCCGAAGATTCGCGAACGCGCCCGCACGCGGGACGGCTTCCGCTGTCAAATGTGCGGACTGCCCGAGAGCGCCCCTTCGACGGAGCTTCGCGAAGCACCCCTGTGGGGCAGGACAAGTCGCCAGCACGATGTCCATCACAAAATTCCGTTCCGCAATTTCAAAACGCAAAACGGCATTGACCTGCTTCACGCCCACCGTCTCGACAACCTCATCACGCTCTGTCCATCCTGCCACCATAAAGCGGAACAAAACGTCCGCATGAGAAGCGGACTGGCGGGACTTGGCTACGTGCTTTCGCAACTCGCGCCGCTCTTCCTCATGTGCGATCCAGGCGACCTCGGCCTGCACGTGGACGCGGCAGGATCGGTCTTCGGCGCGCCGTCGGTGGCGTTGTACGACCAAGTGCCAGCAGGAATCGGCTTCAGTCAAAAATTATTTGAATTGCACGATGAATTGTTAACCCGCGCCTTGCAACTCGTCAGCGAATGTCCCTGCGAAGACGGCTGTCCCTCGTGCGTCGGCCCCGCGGGCGAAAATGGAATTGGGGGAAAAGAAGAGACAATGGAAATTCTGAAAGAAATTTCTCGTCATTGATGACGCCGCGCCACATACCAGACCGCCGCGAGCGCCAGCAGGTTGACGGCGACCGCCGCGCCTGTCACCGCGCCGAAGCCGAGCGCATAGAGGAGCGGCGCGGAGAACGCGCCCAGCGCGCGTCCGAGCGAGTGCGCCGCGGCGCTGAATGAAAGCGTGGTGGCGCGCGCCTTTGGCGTGATCTCGCTCATCAGAGGGATTAGGCTCACGATGGTCACTTCAAATGAAATGTAAAACAAGAACAGGCCGATCAGCGCGCCTGTTTCCGTGCGGCCAATGATGGGAAGAATCAACGCCGCCACGCAATTGACCGCGATGCCCAACCCCGTCGCGCGGACTTTGCCGAGCCGATCAGCGAACAACGCCACAATCCCCTCGCCGCTCAATTCCGAAAAGCCGATGATGGCAGATGCCGCCGCCAAAGCCGTGATCTGCAAGTGGAACGAGTCTTCGAGCCACACGCCGAACATCAGGTTGACCATCTCGTTTGCCATCGTGGCGAACAAGCCAATGGATAACGCCGCCATCGCCGACGGCGATGTGACGATGGCGCGCACATTCCGCAACGCGCCATCCTTGTGAGTTGCCACTGGATGCGTATCGCGAATCAGGAAGAGGATCGCCGCCAGCGAAAAGATACCCAGCAGGCCGAGCGCCACGAACGGCGATGTCCATCCGAACTTGGCGAGCAGGAATCCCATCAGGGGGACGCCCGCGATGAACGCCGATGACCAGGACACCTCTGAAATTGCGGTGATCAAACCGCGTCGCTCGTAGGGAGTGTGGTCGGCGAGGTAGGCGATCACCGATGGATCAAAGAAGGCTTTGCCCACCATCGCCAGAATTAGAGCCGCTCCCAGCGTGAACAGGCTTGGGCTGACCACGACGAGAGTCATGCCCGCGACGAAGAGACCGATGCCCAGCGCCATGCCGAACTTGCGTCCGCGCGCTTCGAGGAAGGGAAAGATGAACGGCGTCGCAGCGCCGAAGAGGGCGCGATTCGCCACCAACGCGGAGACCGTCGCGAGGTCCACGCCGAGGCCGCGGGCGAAGATCGCCAGGAATGGGTAGACCATCCGATGCGCAACGCTGAGCGTCACGCGAATCAACGTCAGGATAATGAGCCGAAGAGGGGACATGCCCCAAGCATATCAGCCGTAGGTCCGATTGGCAACCCGACCTACGCGTAAAAAATAAATTACACTGTACAATTTAAGTTGTGAATATTTTCACAAATAATTACATCCATCCCCCTCTTTGGATGACTTGAAACACTGTAATTGAGTCGCGCAACTTGTTATTATCATCACAATAATATTCGGATATGTGTATATAAGGAAGTTGACGATGAACAAAACGCTCGAAACCGAAGTCATTCAACTCCACGCCGAGATCTGCGGCGGGCTGGCCGACCCCAGCCGCATCATGATCCTGTACACGCTCGCCCAATCCCCCCGCAACGTCACAGAATTATCGTCCGAGCTGAACATGCCCCAGCCGCTCGTGTCGCGCCACCTCAAAGTCCTGCGTGACCGAGGCATGGTCACATCCGAGCGGCACGGGACGACCATCACATATACCATCAGCGACCATCGTCTGGTGGAGGCGCTCGACCTCTTGCGCGCGGTGATGCGCGACGGCCTGACCAAACGCGCCGAGTTGATGGAAGCATTTGCATAAACGGATGAGAAACCTGGTTTCTCGTAAAAAATATCAAGGAGCCTGAAATGACTGAAAAGAAAGACAAACTGACGCTGGTCGTCCTGAGCGGCGACCTGGATAAAGTGATGGCCGCGTTCATCATTGCCACCGGCGCGGCCGCGGCTGGCAAGGAAGTGGTCATGTTCTTTACGTTCTGGGGATTGAAAGCCATCCAAAAAGACGGCATGTTCACAGGCAAGGGACTCTTCGGGCGCATGCTCGGCGTGATGAATCGCGGCGGCCTGAACGCCATCGGCCCTTCGCGCCTCAACATGGGCGGTATGGGACGCTGGATGTTCAAACTGATGATGAAGCAAAAAGGCGTGACGCAACTGCCCGAACTGCGCGCGGCCGCCATTGATCTCGGCGTACAGATGCTGCCCTGCCAGATGAGCATGGACGTGATGGAAATCTCGCAGGAGCATTTCATCCCCGAGGCCGCCCAGCCTGTGGGCGTGGCAACCATGCTTGAACACGCCAGCGAATCGGGCATTCAGTTCTTTATCTAATTTTTTTGAAAACCCTAAAGGTCTGCGAGACCTTTAGGGTTTTCAAACCAAAGGAGTCAAAATGTCTGACACAAAACTTTCCCTCGATTTCAAAGGTCTGCTCTGCCCGATGCCCGTCGTCAAACTCGCGAAAGCCATCAAGGAAATTCAGGTTGGCGAAACCCTCGAAGCCGTCGCCACCGACCCCGGTGTGATGGCCGACATCCCCGCCTGGACGCGCTCCACGGGGCATGAGTTGGTGTCGCTGGATAAACGCGAAGACAAGACGTTTAAGTTTGTGGTGAAGCGTGTGAAATAACGGTGGTCGAGTAGCCCCGTGTTTGTCGGGGCATACCGAGACCACTCCCTCGCTAAAGGAGACGACATGCTCATCTTCCAACTCCTCGCTCTCGCGGGACTGTTAGCGGGCCTCTACGGAATCTACCTCCGCTACGCCCAGACGAAACGCCGCGCTCTCCCCGTGGACAAATCTCCCCTCAAGGGAAATCCGCAACACGGCATCACCTACGCCTTCACGAAAGGCATGATGCCATGGGCGAAAGAGTCCACGCGCCTGCACATGATCGCGTACCTGCGCGGGATCGGATTCCACATCGGGATTTTCACCGCCCTCGGCGCGCTACTCATCTCCCCGTTCTGGACTCTCCTGCCCTCGCTTCTTTCCTGGACGTTGGGCGGGGTCCTGACCCTCGGCGCGATCCTCGGCGCGGCGGGCGGACTGATGCGCCTCGCTGAGCACAACCTGCGCGGACTCAGCCTCCCCGACGATCATTTCGCCGTCTGGTTGGTGACGGTCTGGATGGCCGCGTCCGCTATCGCCGTCTGGAATGAGGCGTGGATGGCCGCGTACTACTTGCTGTCCGCGATCACGATGGCGTATGTCCCGTTGGGAAAGATCCGACACTGTCTGTATTTCTTCTTCTCGCGCACGTTCTTTGGAAAATTTTTCGGACGCCGCGCGGTGTATCCGCACCCTGAACCTGTTGTTATGGATGCAGTTGTACTGCATCCTGTCCGCAGTACAACTGCGGATGAACGAGGGAGATAGCCATGACTGAAACCATCGAACTCGCCCTGAAGACCCTCGAAGCGCAACTCAACCAGCCGCTCGAGACCGCGCTCGAAGCCTGCGCGCGTTGTGGACTGTGCGCCGAAGCCTGTCACTACTATCGCGCCGACGCGAAGGTGGAACACATCCCCGCCTTCCGCGCGGAGAAATTGCGAAGCGTCTATCGCTACGAGCATGATTTTCTGAGCCGACTTTTCCCCGTTTGGACGGGCGCGAAGAAACTCGATGAGCCGACCCTCGCCTCGCTGACCGAGATCGCGTTCAGCCAATGCACGCTCTGCCGACGTTGCACCGTCAACTGTCCGCTCGGCGTGGATACCCCGCTGATGATGCGCGCCATCCGCGCCATGGCGACCGCTTCGGGCGCCGCGCCTGAAATTCTGGTGATGCTCGCGGACTCGGCCATTGAAAAAGGCAAAGACCCCTCGTTCTTCAAAGATCTGTTCCTCGAACAAATCACGGAAATGGAAGAGCAACTGCGCGACGTCACGGGCGATCCGACCGCGACCATCCCCGTGGAAAAGCAGGGCGCGAAGATTTTGTACGTGCCGCTTGCGGGCGCGCATACCATCCTGCCTCCCGCCGTCGTGTTCAATGCCGCGAAAGAAGATTGGACTCTCTCCATCTTTGAAGCCGCGAATTATGGCGTGTTCCTTGCGGACGTGAGCCGCGCCAAACAAGTCGCCAAACGAATCGTGGACGAAGCCAGCCGCCTCGGCGTGAAGGAGATCGTCATCGCCGAGTGCGGACATGCCTACGCCTCCTATCGCTGGGACGTGCCGAACTGGTTCGCAGGTCAATTTGATTTCAAAGTTCGCAGTTTGATCGAAGTCCTGGCCGATTACATCCGCGACGGAAAAATCAAAGTTGACCCCACCGCCATCCCCGAAGGCGTGACGTATCACGACTCGTGCAACCTGGCGCGCAACGGCGGACTCATCGAGGAGCCGCGCTACGTGCTGAAGAACGTGGTGAAGGATTTCCGCGAGATGACCCCCAACCGCGACGAAGCCATCTGTTGCGGCGGCGGCGGCGGGCTGGTCGCGCTGGCCGAATACGCCGATCGGCGCATCGCGGCGGGCAAGCCGAAGGCCGAACAGATTCAGAAGACGGGCGCGAAAGTTGTCGTGGCCGCCTGCGAGAATTGCCGTCTGCAAATCGGCGACATCAACGAGCATTACAACCTGAATGTGAAGATTACGGCCATCACTGATTTGGTTGTCCGCGCGATGCGATTACCGAAGCCGTTGCCTGGCATGGAGGCGGAACATTTGTTTGAAGGGGAAGAGGTGACTGTAGAAAGAGGGTAGATCCAAGAAAGGCCTCTGCGGGATGCGGAGGCTTTTTTGATTCAACGAGTCAGCGAGTCAGTGATTCAGCGAATCAGCGCTTGGGTTTGGGTTGGAAGGATTTTTGATGCTCCAGTTCGGTGACAAGGAGGGCGATGACTTCATCGGCGAGGGCAAGTCGTTGTTGAACCACCGTTCGCTCCATCAATTTTCTGGCGCGATAGATCCAACCTTTGGTTTCACGGGCGGAGGCGAGGGAGACGCGGTAATGATACAGAAGCTCCTTGCCATAACCGCGACCGAGTCCCTCTTCAAGATTGGCGGAAACAGACGCGGAACTCCGCACGATTTGATCCGCCAGTTTTCGCCCGCGATCATCCTTCATCCACGAATCGGTATCGTCCCAAATTAGGTCATATAGATACAGGGCTTTTCGATACCCCGCGAATTTCCAGATGGGTTCATTCTTGATCTCTTTCGGAACGTCAGCTTCCCAGGTTTTGTAATCCATGACATTCTCCTTTGTTTAGTTTGAATCTGACAACGACTCGTTGACTCGCTTGACTCGCTGAATCTATGACTCGCTGATTCGCAAAAACCACCTCGTCAAAAAATACCCCGCGACCCACGAAAGCAGATTCAACCCAACAAAAAAACCGATGATGGCGTAATTTCCAGAGTTGAAGATCGGCGAGGGCGGCGGGTGCATGATGTTTTCGGCGGTGGAAAAGATCACGCGCAAAACAATGAAATACGCCAGGTTCGCCAGCGAAGTCAGCCACTTCTGGTCGAGCATCCACAGGCCGAGCTGCAGGAGAACGCCGACGACTGCGAACGTGAGCGCGAGGCGGAAACGCGGCTCGGCTAGGAAGAGACCGTTCCAGTTGGATTGCATCGCCAGCATCGAGAGCGGCAGGTACGTCACCCAGAAGACGATGCCCGTGCGTCCGAGCGCGGCGCTGAGGGCGTGGAAAATGTCGCGGCGCGCGAGCGCGGCCAAAAGTCCCGCGAGAGCCGCGAGCAGGAAGGCCAACTCGGCGGCGATCACCCACGCGCCGTGCAGGTAGACCAGTCGCACGTTCGAGCCGAGCGATTCTTCCTCAGGCCCGAGGAAGGCGATCAGGATGATGACGAGCAGGGTGGCAAAGAAAAGGGGGAGGGGAGATTTAAGTTTAGACATGCGGCGGATTGTATCGTGGCTTTATGAAATCAACATAAATTCTTGACAATCTTTTTGCACGAATCGGATATGATGTTCATCATGAATAAACACGAATAAAGGAGCATTACATGAACAAAACTTTGAAATGGATTCTCGGTACTTTGGCTATATTGGTACTCGTCGGCGCGTTATTTGCGGTGGGTTTTGTGTGGAGGAGTCATATGGCGGGCGGCTGGGACGAAGTCCGTTCCTTCGATGGCCAATGGACGCACCCGATGATGCGGAATGATTGGGAAAGCCCCATGCAGCGCGGCGGTTGGGACGGCCCTCGTCAACGCGGCGATTGGAATTACCCGATGATGGCCTCGCGTCGCTTCTCCCCGTTTGGCGGATTCTTCCTCTTCGGCGGACTCGTGAAATTTGTCTTGTTCGCAGGGCTGATTTACGGAGCCTACTGGCTGGGACGACGCAACGCCCGCATCACCCTCGACCCCAAGCCGGGCGCGTCGGTGGACGCGTCCGCGGCGCCGAAAACGCCTGAGCAGGATAGTTGATGTGAAGGACAGTGTTCAGTAATCAATTTTCAGTTTTCAGTGTTCAGTGAAAACAACTCCCCCGTCTGTGATAAGGCGGGGGAGTTGTTGTAGATCCAGATTTCGGATTGCGGACTTTCAGTCCGCGTTCCGAGGAGAATTATGATTCTCCCAATCTCTCCACTTTTTTGCGCGCCATCCACGGCGGGATGACGGTGAACGCGGCCGAGAACCCGCCGCCGATGAACAGCCCTACAAGGTAGCCGACGATCTCTGGCAGTTGGAAGAAGGAAGCGAGACCAATCGGGGCGATGAAGAACAGGAAGACGAGCGGCAGGAAGCCAAACGACAGGATCTGCCCGAAACAGCCCAGCGTACCGGCGTTCATTTTGCGCGGGTCGTCCCATTCCAGGTTGGCGCCCGCCGCGCTGAAGCCGAGCAGAAGCCCCGTCAGCCCAGCCAGCGAGAAGATCATAGCGAGCAGGCCATATAGAAAAACGCCGAAGGAGATGCCCTGCACGACCGAAATGAGCACCATGAAGGCCGCGCCCAGCGCGAGACTCGGCAGGTAGGCCATCAGGAATTTGGCGAGCAGAAAATCTTCGACGCGCAGAGGGGATACTTTTAACAGCCAGTAGTTTTTCCCCTCCATCGAAACGCCGACGCCCGCCAGCCGCGTCAACAGCATCCAGCCGACGAAGAGCGCCATGCCCACGTTGCCGTAGGACAGCGCCGTGCGGAACGAGTCCATGAACCAATCGGGAGCTTCGCCCTGACCTGGAGGCGGTTCGCCGCCAGAATTAAAGATCATCACCGTGTAGAGTGCGCCGAGGACGAGCGGCGAGATCAGTTGCGAGAGGTTGCGCAGGTCGCGGCGCAGGACGAGGATATCTTTGCTGAGGATGGCGCGCACAGGAGGCTTGAGCAGGCGGGTCGTCCACGCGGGGAGATTCGTCTCGGCGTTGGCGCGAGGCGAGGAGACGCGCGGCGATTTCTTTTTGGTCGCGATCACTTGCATCCCTGCCCAGCCGCTGTAGTACCAGCGTTCGGCCGTAGCGAGGGAAAACCAGAAGGCGGCCGCGCACAGCCCGAAGGTCAGGATGATGATCGGAATTCCCGTCAGCCAGCGACCCTCGCCGATATCCACCAGTCCGCGCCCCGCCCAGTTGAGCGGAAGCCAGAGCGTGTCCGCGCGGGCGAGGACGTTTGCCAGCCCGTTCACCTGTTCGCCAGAGATGTCCACATTGTCGCTCATCGCGTTGGTAAAGTTGCCGAGTTGCGAGCAGGTGATGGCGAGCGTGGCGCTGACGAAACCGATGACTTCCGCGGCGCGGCGCGCAGGGAAGACGCGCACCACCAGCATCACGAGCAGGGACGAAAAGCCCGCGGCCACGAGCGCGAGCGCGATCATCATCAGGACGAGGAGCGGGTAGTAGAGAAAGTTGTAGCCGCTCGACGCGCCGAGGCCGAAGAGGATGGGCAGGCCGAAGAGCGAGATGAAACCGAGGTTGGGGAGGATGGCCTGCATCAATTTGGTGACGAAGACCGCGCGGATCGGCACGGGCGAGGCGAGCAGAAAGTCCATGTCGCCAGAGAGGTAGAGGGCTTGGAGAAGCACGCCGAAACTGGAGAGCAGGATGCCGATGAACATGCCGCTGAGGGTGAGGGTGGGAATGGCTTTGAGCAGGGGCGCGGCGTCTATGCCCGCGAATTCTTCCAGGTCGGGCGAGCGCAGGAAGCCGAGCAAAAGGTTGGAGATGTAAAAGATGAAGACCGCGAAGCCGAGGATCATCAGCGCGGTGATGATGTAGAGAATCTTCCGTCCGATCTTGGCGTGACGGAAGCCGTTGTACGTGATGCGCAGGCGCAAACGCAGGAGATTCGCGATGGCGGGGAAGAGCCGCTCGGAGGGATGAGCCGCGCTCATTTTAGAATCTCTGCGATGGCCGCTTCTTCGGCGCCGCCCGTGAGTCCGAGGAAGATATCTTCGAGGCTGGTCTCGCCGCTCTGGCCGAGGGCGCGGAGTTCGTCCATCGTGCCGATGGCGACGAGTTGCCCCTTGCTGATGATGCCGATGCGGTCGCACATGCGCTCGGCGATTTCGAGAATGTGCGTGGACAGCATGACGGCCGCGCCGCGGTCGGCGAGTTGGCGGAGGATGTCTTTGATGAGGCGCGCCGACTTCGGGTCGAGGCCGACCGTGGGTTCGTCCAGCACGAGGACGTGCGGGTCGTGGACGAGAGCCGCGGCGAGCGAGGCTTTCTGTTGCATCCCATGACTGTACGAGTCGATCGTATCGTCGGCGGCCGCGGCCAACTCGAAGGTTCTCAGCAACTCTTCGATTCTCCGCGCCACCTGCTGACGGTCGAGGCTGTAGAGGTCGCCCACGAAGCGGAGGAGTTCGCGTCCGCTCAACTTGGCGTAGAGGTTGGGGGTGTCTGGCACGTACCCGCTGGCGGCTTTGGCCAGAAGCGGCTGGGTCTGCACGTCGAAGCCCGCCACCTTGACGGAACCCGACGTGGGCTGGAGCAGTCCGACGATCATCTTGATGGTGGTGGTCTTCCCCGCGCCGTTGGGTCCGAGGAAGCCGAAGATCTCGCCGCCGTGCACGTCAAAGGAGACGTCCTTCACGGCGACCTTGTCGCCGTAGCGTTTGATGAGGTTGCGCGTTTCGATGAGGGGGGTGGGCATGGAGGGGACTCCTGGGAGATTGGTAATTGGGTGACTTGCTTTATTGTATACGGAATTGAGGGAGGGTGTGTGCAGAAAAAGGGGCGGACACACATGTCCGCCCCAACGCGAAACTTACTTCACCACAATCGTAAACGTCACTTCCTGCGCGGCTGTCCCGTCCACGCCTGGGGGGAAATGTCCCAGCGTGATGGTGGTCTCGCCCGCGGCGACGGCTTTAAAGACCCACACATCCTTGCCGCCTGAGCCTGGCGCGACGGGTTCGTCGGCGCGGTAGTCGCGCGAGACGAATTGGACGATGCTCTCGTCCAGCGCGCCGACCAGGTCCCAGTGATAGCCTGTGGACGGGTTGGAATCGATGACGATCTTGAACTCGTTGCCTGCCGCGACTTCGATAGACTTCCCAGGCTCGGAGATGTTCAGCGGCTCCACGGCGGGTTCGGTAGCTTTTCCGCCGCACGCCGCGAGGGCGAGGGCAGATGCAAAGAGGACAGTAATAAGTTTTTTCATGGGAGGCTCCTGTCCTTTATTTTACGCCTTGTCTTGTTTTTGGGGCTCTCCCGTTTCTAGCGGGATGCCGTGCAAAAAAAGATTCTTTTGGCACAGATTTTCACAGAAAAATCTGTGTGATCTGTGAAATCTGTGGCTGAAGTTGGTTGCCTTCCCGTTAATTACGGGAGACCCGTTTTTGGGAGTAGGGCTGGGAGGCGGGATACTTGTACTTTTCCAAATTATTTAACAACGATGCTAATACAGGATCAGTAAATCCGTGAAGACATTTTCGACAAGCGACTTCTCGCCCGAAATCGTGGACCGCTCCATGCCCTCTTGATAGGAAAACCGACCCGAGACGAAAATATTGAAGTCGAGCGCGTCCATTTCCAACCCCGCGGCGGGTTCGCCCTCGCCGACCTGCCACACGCCTCCCGCGACTCCCGTCAGCGTGAGCGTGATGGCCTGGCCGCGCAGGCGCGTGCGTAATTTTCGCGCCACGTCGCGCACGACCAATTCCACGATGCGGCCATCGTGTTCGCGCGTCTGCTCGAAGGGACGGTTCGCGGCGCGGCAGATGTCGAGACGGTGCATCCACGTATCGCGGCTGTGCGTGACCCACATCAGGTCGCGGATGGACATGAATCCGCCCACGGGATGGGGGATGGCGATCCATTTGATGGCGTTGAATCCGTAGGCCCAATTTTGGATGGCGCTGGGGCCGACCCGTTTGAGTTCCGCGATCAACTCGGCGGGCGTTTTGTGTTTGCGCTCGCCAACCTGCAATTCGTTGATGGCGTCTTCGGGCAGTTGTCCCTTCTTCGGGATGCGCGTGTACTGGCGCAACATCTCGCGCAGGCTGACGCCGCTCAAATATCCACCGGCCTGATGCGCCACCATGTCGTGGACATCCCACGCGGTGCAGGCCGTGGGTTTGGACCAATCGTCCATGTGGAGCGACTCGAGGAGACGCAGAAGCCGCTCAAAAGCGTCGGAGGTGAGGCGGTGGGCTTCGTCCGCATTGGGATAGGGGATGGCTTCGGCGCGGGTCCGAGTCACGGATACGGCAGTCATTATTTTTCTCCTTTGGCGGGGATGGCGGTTTCAAAAATATTTAAGAAGACAATTCGCACATGCGCTTTATTTTGTCATCCCTGCAATGATGGACTCCACATCTTCCTTCACGCCCAACAACAGCGTGGACTTGCGCTTGCTCAGCCAGTTCATGCCGACGAAATACAAGCCAGGGTATTCCGTCACGCCGCGCTGTGTGATGGGGAATCCATCTTCATCGGTGACGGGCAATTTCACAAGGCTGTAATCGAAAGTGTAGCCCATCGCCCAGATAACAGTCTTGACCTTCGCAGACTTCAGATCGAGTTCGGCGATCTCCTCCGCGGCATACCCATCCTGTAATTCAGGCAATGTTTCCTGTGGCGCGTTGATTCCCTTTGCTTCGATGTATCTATCAATCATCGCGCAAATATCCTTCTCGGCTTTGTCCGTTCTGGCGAGGGTTTCCTTGAGGTCGAGTTTGAATGTGACCCTGCCATCCTGCGCGCCCGCGATATGACCGAGCAAAGTCACGCCGTCGCGCGCGAATTGATGCAGGTTGAGAGCATGTCCGCCGTCCTTGCCGCTCAGTTGCGGGTTGGCTCCGAAGCGCGCTTTGAGCGAGGGGAGTTTATCGGGCGTTTGCTCGAAGAAACCCGCGTCCACCAGCCAGGCGAACACGTCCCGTCCGCGATAACGGCGCGGGGCGCGCGGCGCAAAGCCCGCGCTGAGATACACCTTCCGTCCGCTTTGATATAACTCCTCCGCGATCTGCAAACCCGATTGCCCCGCGCCAACCACCAACGCCGTCCCATCCGATAATTGCTTTGGGTTGCGATAATGCCCTGAATGGAGTTGTGTTATTTCTGCTGGAATCTCCGCGCTAAACGCGGGAATCTTCGGCTTCTGGAATGACCCTGTCGCGATGACCACATTCTTGGCTTGATAGATTCCCGCCTCTGTCTTGACCTGATAGCGGCCTCCGTCCATTGGGCCGACTTCCAACACTGACGTTTTAAAGCGCACAGGCAGAGCGTACTTCTCGATATAGCCCTCAAAGTAGGCGACAATCTCCTCTTTGGGCAGGTAGCCATCTGGATCGTCGCCGTCATATTCCGCGCCAGGGAGTTGGATCGTCCAATTGGGCGTGACGAAGGTGAATAAGTCCCAGCGGTCATTTCGCCAGGCGTGAGCGGGTTTCTCCGCCGCGTCGAAGACAAGATGCTCGCGTCCCAATTTTTTCAAGTGATAACTGGTGGCAAGTCCCGCCTGCCCGCCGCCGACGATGATGGTTTCGATTGTTTCCATGTTTGATTCCTTTACCGATAAGTTGATGATTACAACACAAGGTAGATAAAAAAGTGACAGTTGCCTTGCGGGTGACTGTCACTTATCTTTATCGTTTCAAGCGCGTTTATTTTCATCTGCGGGCTTTACTGTAGTATCATATACAAATGGAACTCAATACGGTACAAGTAATTAAATCTTTCGAAAACAGGTTTGCGGCTCAACACATTCAGAGGCCCTTGCGTGTGGAAAGATATGATGCTGGCGACCTCATTACTTATGAGGTTGCATTGATCGCGCCATCAGGCAAGCAAGAAACCATACAAGTTTCATTATTGATTGAGCGATTTGTAGGCGGCGGATTTGCAGGACAGGTATATAAAATAAAAGTTCTGTCCATAGGGAGCGAAAACAGTCCTTTTCATGTTGGCGGAACCTACGCTTTAAAAATATTCATTCCTCCGTCGCGCGGCGCTCTTTTATTTAGAAATCTATTATATGGAATTGGCTTTCAGGGACCTTTCCAAATTCAATGCAACCCTGATGCGGCAAGGGCGGGCGCACTTTGGCAAAAATTCATCCGCCGCGCTGCCGCCTTGCATTTCAAAGATGAATATGCCGTGAACGACGTTCATGGCATATTGATTGACCATACACTTGGCAGTTGTGGCGAAATCAGCAATTGGGTCGAAGGGCGCACGTGGCGGCTTGAAGTGGACAATTATGTGGACATCCTCACCCGCTGGGAAAAAGGCGAGGCGATCGAAGATGACGCCTTAGGCTCGCCGGAATACCGTGCCAAGAAAAAATTCCTGCAGGATCTTGTTTCACTACTGCATGAAATGGGCGCGCACGAATTTGCAAGACAATATGAATGGTCCACCTGGAAGAGTCAACCAAATGCGCTAAAGCGTCTCGAATCGGACGATGAACCTGACTGCGGTTTAACAGCTGTGGATTTCAGGGCAGGCCTGACCCTGCTCCCGTTTCTCCCCATGAGTCCAGGCGATATAAAATTAATCCTGCAAGGCATCAAACAAGGCAGCCTTGTTCAGTTTGATCGCGGGAAGGTAAACACGCTGGAAGCCTATGTAAAAAATCATCAGGCTGATTTTGCAGACATTTCCCCTTTGCTTGAAGAATTGAAAACCTGTGAAAACATTTATCGCAACTCCATTCCGGATATTACCCACAACCATTTTCGTCTTCTTTATGACAGAAACCTGTACTCAACAATGGCTCACAGCGCAATCACCGGTTGGGAGGTTAGGAATCTGATCGATCAAACAGCCAAGGAGAAATTACTCACAAACAAATTGTTTTTTGCGTTTTTTCTTTTTATTGGGCTTATTCCATTCATCGGACCGATCATCAGAAGAATTCTTGGGCGGCAGGATTACCGTTCCCATTATGCCCGCCTTATTTATGATATTCCATACTTGAAACGCACACTCCTTGCCGTCCGCATCGAAAATATCATTCGGTGGATTCGAGCCGGAAGAATAACAGAAGAAAAGTCGGAAAAAATATACACATCGTTTTTGCATTATTCATACCATCTGTTCCTCTCCTTTTTCTCCGCTCAGATCCATCGTTTCTTTTCAGACCGACCATATTTTATTGAAACCCTATATAGCGTAATGATCAAACCTCTACGACTGTATTTCAACGCCGCATTACGTGAAGAATGGCTCAAAAGTATGGTTGAAGAAGGCGAGCAGATGCAGTTGGTTTCGAAGGAGGATGTGAGAAAGATTCTTTCCCAGATTCAAGAACCATTTATCCATAAATATTTGAAAAGCCTGGCAGTACACGTGATCATGTCTCCGGCGACTCGTGTAATTTCTGTTGGCATTGCAATCCTTTATTTGGTAAACCACCCTGAAATATCGGCTTGGGAGGCATTTGCCATTGCAGCCGGCATCATTGCTTTTTTTCAAATCATCCCAATCTCGCCCGGCTCTCTCGCACGCGGGCTTTATGTCTTGTTTGTTGTAATTAAAGAGAGAAATCTAAAAGATTACAGCATAGCCCTGACGCTTTCCTTTTTCAAATATATTGGCTATTTTTCATTCCCCATTCAAATGACATATCGTTATCCCACCCTCGCCAGATGCATGGTGGGTTTTTGGACAACAAAAATGGTTAGGGCCGTTCCTGTATTTGGAGAGGCGGGAGCATTATTGGAGCACAAAATATTTACTATTTTTTATAATTGGCCCCTTACCATTCGCAGAAAAGTATGGGAGCGTAGAGACAGGCGGGAAACGCAAAAAATTCGCGTCTGGCATACTGTTCCCATCAGTATTTTTTTTGGAATATTGAGCGGGTATGGCGAATACCTATATGCAAGCATCACAGGCTTTGCGCCAACGTTTTTTTATATCCTACCCATTATCTTAATTCTAGGACTTCTTAGCGGAATATTAATCAATATTGGAAGCGGCGGAGCATCTTCTTTGAAGAGGGTATCGTACGCAGTAATTGGCGGGTTTGGAATCGGCATCATAAACGCCGCCGTCCCAGTCTTCATGGCGGACCAGATCACCCTTGCTGTGGCATTGTTATCCGATGTTGCCTGGAAGTCGTTTATTCTGGTGATATTCTCAGCCATGGGAGCCATTTTGATGGAGTTTAAGGTATAGTGGAAAAAGCCATTACTTTCATAGGGAGTTCCAAAGCCTCAACTGTTCCGCCAAATAATAGTCCCCAGCCTGGCATGATGATGTTTATCTAAAAACCATCTACTGGCAATATGAAATAAATTCACAAACTGAGTCCGCCATTGAAAAATGGCGGACTCAGTTTGTTTACTCTGTGATCGGCAGGCACAGATCAAGCATAAACGGTCCATTTTCATCCATATCGTCCAGCCATTGATGACGGCCGTGACGACACTTGTTGGCTTCCATCTATTTTGATTTATCTCTTCAACGTACGATACTTGACCCGATGCGGGGTGAGGTCTTTGCCGAATTTCTCCTGCATCATCGTCTCGTAATCGGACCAGTTGCCGATGTACATTTTGGCTTGCGAATCCCCTTCAAAGACAATCAAGTGCGTGCAGATGCGGTCGAGGAACCAGCGATCGTGGGAGACGACTAATGCGACGCCTGCGAATTCGGTGATGGCTTCTTCGAGGGCGCGCAGGGTATTGACGTCCAAGTCGTTGGTCGGTTCATCGAGGAGCAGAACGTTGGCGCCTTCGGTGAGGGTCTTGGCAAGGTGGACGCGGTTACGTTCACCGCCCGAGAGGATGCCGACTTTCTTTTGCTGGTCGGAGCCTGCGAAGTTGAAGGAAGAGACATAGCCGCGTGAGTTGATCTTGCGTTTGCCGAGTTCAAGATTTTCCGCGCCGCCTGAGATTTCTTCGTAGACGGTTTTCTCAGGGTCGAGGGTGCGGGTTTGGTCAACGTAGGAGAACTTGACGGTGTCGCCAATTTTGATGGAGCCGCTGTCGGGTTTTTCTTTGCCTGTGATCATCTTGAGCAACGTAGTCTTGCCTGCGCCGTTCGGACCAATGATCCCGACGATAGAGCCTGGGGGAACAGAAGCAGAAAACCCATCGAGAATGAGGCGGTCGTCGTACGATTTGGAAACTTTGTCAAACTCGAAGACGACGTCCCCGAGGCGCGGACCAGGCGGGATGTAGATATCCAGTTCTTCGCGGCGCGCTTCGGCTTCCTGACTCAATAATTTTTCGTAGGCAGTGACGCGGGCTTGTCCCTTTGCCTGACGCGCTTTTGCGCCCATGCGAATCCATTCGAGTTCGCGCTCGAGGGTCTTCTGGCGTTTGGATTCGGATTTTTCTTCGAGGCGGATGCGCTCCTGTTTTTGTTCGAGCCACGAAGAATAATTTCCTTTATAAGGAATTCCGTAGCCGCGGTCGAGTTCGAGGATCCAGCCTGCAACATTATCAAGAAAATAGCGGTCGTGGGTGACGGCGATGACGGTGCCTTTGTAGTCGCGCAGGTGATGTTCGAGCCACGCCACGGACTCGGCGTCGAGGTGGTTGGTGGGTTCGTCGAGCAGGAGAACATCGGGTTCAGTGAGCAGGAGTCGGGTGAGGGCGACGCGGCGCTTTTCTCCGCCCGAGCAAACCTTGATGGGCGTATCGCCAGTGGGACAGCGCAAGGCTTCCATCGCCACTTCGAGATGCGAGTCGAGATTCCAGGCGTCGTGCTTGTCGAGCGCGTCCTGCAGTTTGGCTTGTTCGGCGACGAGCGCGTCGAAGTCGGCATCGGGTTCGGCGAACTTGGCGTTGACCTCATCGAAGAGCGCGAGCATATCCACGATGGGTTGCACCGCTTCTTTCACGCACTCGATAACGGTTTTGGTTTCGTCGAGTTTGGGTTCCTGCTCAAGCAGTCCATAGGTGTAGCCTTTGGCTTGCGAGATTTCGCCGATGTAGTCTTTATCAATGCCTGCCATGATGCGCAGTAACGTGGACTTGCCCGCGCCGTTCAGACCGAGCACGCCA
Organism: Chloroflexota bacterium; assembly: GCA_016234485.1. Classification (GTDB taxonomy): domain Bacteria; phylum Chloroflexota; class Anaerolineae; order Anaerolineales; family Villigracilaceae; genus Denitrolinea. Next base: position 3,230 of record JACRBL010000025.1, on the reverse strand, counting down.
ATCTTGGCGCCGTAGTAGAAGCCGAGCGAGATGTCGCGCAGGATCATTTTGTTGCTGATGGGGATGAGACGCCCCACTTTGTTCATGGAGTAGATTACGAGGGATTCGTTTGCCATTGGGGTTCTTTCAGATCGTAGATGATTAGTAATTGGACGGGGCGTATTGTATCAGAGAGGGAGAATGGCGCTTGGGCTATAGCCAACCTCTTTGAGGAATCCATTTGCGGGCTGATTTTGTCTGGCTGATGGATGCCCGTAATGGATATTCGAGGAAACCCCAAACATCTTCGATGATGCGTGTGAAGTCGGCGCTATCGGCGGTTTCAAGATTCGCCTTTTCCAGAAAGGTCTTCCAGCGTGTACTGCTGGCGGAAGCAAATTCAACGGAGCGTGATTCAGGTCTTTCGATGGGCAAGCTGGCGTCACGGTTTTTGAACGTGGTCTCGATCGCCTTTCGTAGTGACTGACCTTCAAATTCAAAGGCGCCTGAAATCAGCCAGATGTCATAATAATCTTTCATACGACTGTTCAAATCCCCGTGACGGATCATGGCGTGGAATTTCTCCGCGACTACTGATTCCTTTGGATAGCCCTTCATGCGGATATGTTGGAGATCGGAAAGGATATTCGGGTATTCGACAAGTTCAGCCTTGGAGGTGAGTTCGTCGGAGAAACCGATATCAATTTGAACGGGAATTCTTGAGCGCGCCAGCGTGACGTTCAACTTTACGCGGATGCCTTGATAGTCGGCGTCCATCTGTGTTTCATCGATCGCAATGGAATCCAAGTCGAAGACAAGCCCATCTTCAGGCGTGGACACAGCCGCGACTTCCCTAAAAATTTCCAACAGGCGTTGGCTGTCATTTGAGACGTAGCCGCGAAAGTCAATGTCCTTCGTCGGCCTTCGCAAAGGGACATTCCAAACGTAAAACAGCAATCCGCCTTTGAGAACGAACTTCGCCGCGTATTTGGTTTTGGAAAGCCGATAGAGAAATCGTTCCATCGCGTAGTATTGGAGAATTTCTGCGAATGGGCGATCCAGTATTTCCGCCTGATTTTTCAGCCGTGCCAGGATGGATGCGGGAACATTCGTGACTGGCTTTTTCATATAAGTGCCTCCAAATACGGACGCATGATCTTCTCCACGCGGTTGACTTTTGCATACTCCAGTAGTTTATACACATCCATCTTCGGCTGTCGAAGATAGTCTTTGACGGCTTCGATTGCCACATCCATGCCCACCTTTTGACGAAATTTAAAACAATCTGCAATGGTTTTCTCGCGGTCGTAGATTCTGACTTTGACCCCGTCCAGATCGTGCTCAACAATCCCTGCCTGATAGGATTCTTGTGAAAAATGGAAAACACGAATCGGCGGATAAGGGATCTTCGGCGTTTTGACGTCACGCGGAAGGGCAAAGTAAACATAGTGGGGAATTTGCGTGGTCAGTTCGTGGAAGTACAGCGCGGAGATAAGACAAAATACCGCCTTCGGCGCTCGCAGACTAAGATTCACAAGGTCGGGATTCCCCACCATGTCAACCTCGCTCAGGCGGTAGATGCCCTGCGCTTCACGGATGAGTTCTCCCGCTTCCACCATTTCGTAGAGCACATGTTTTGGCACGCCGAGTTCGATGGCGGTGGATGCACGCAGGATGCCATTGTGATCGGTGAATATTTTTTTGTAGTTCGCCATGCAGATATTATACAACAAAAATACCACACTTTTTAAAAAGTGTGGTATTTTTGAAGGTGAATGTTTGCCTGCGCCGTTGAGACCGAGCGCTCCGACCGTTAGGCGCTGTAGTAGAACCCGAGCGACGCTTGCCGGTCGCGCAGGATCTGTTTGTTGGGGGGGACGATGCGTCCCACTTTGTTCATGGAGTAGATGACGAGGGATTCGTTTGACATGGTGGGGTGATTTTACTCTATGTTTTGGTTGTATAATTCAAACATGGCACGTACACGTCCCTTGAAGAAAATGCTTGAAATACTCCACCAGCAAATTCCGATGCTGGCGGAGCGATATAGCGTGGAGAAACTCGAAATCTTCGGTTCGTATGTGCGTGATGAGCAAAAGAGGGACAGCGACCTGGATGTTCTGGTCACCTTTAAGCAAGCTCCCAGCCTGTTGACCTTTATAGCGATTGAAAATTATTTATCCGATCTGCTGGGAGTCAAGGTGGATTTGGTGATGAAGGACTCGCTCAAGCCAAAGATCGGACAGCAAATCCTGCGCGAGGCTATTCCCGTATGAAGCGCGAATACGATGACTATCTGCACGATAGGCTGGAGAATGCCGAATAGGCGCGTTCTTTTGTGAAGGGGATGGATTACGCCAGCTTTTGCAAAGACGATAAGGCCATGTATGCAGTCATTCGGGCTTTTGAAATCATCGGCGAAGCCGCACGTCAAATTCCTGAAGATGTGCGTAACTATCACCCTGAAATCCAGTGGCGGGAAATTACGGGAATGCGGAACAAATTGACCCACGAGTATTTTGGGGTAAACACAGAAGTGATCTGGCGGACGGTGCAGGAGGATTTACCCGCCATCACTCCTGCATTACGGAAGATGCTCAAGAAAAAAAAGGACTCCGAGAGAAATTCTCGGAGCCATGCTTTTAGATATATCCCACTTTGTTCATGGAGTAGATGACGAGGGATTCGTTTGACATGGTGGCGGTGATTTTATCAGAAGGTGGGGTTATGGTGAAACCATATTTACATTGGTGGTTTTGACACCTGTCTTAAAACAAACTTCCCCATTTTCGTTCCAAATTAAGCTTATTCCTCCATCTTGAGATACTACGAATATCGCAATATCAGGAACTGCTGAAACGAGTCTCATTGCAGACCGATGGCGCATTCCAAACTGCTCGCTATCCAACTCTTCCTTATGTTTCTTTATTGGATCAAGAACTTTGTAAACTTTCGATGGCTTGATTTTATCCATCAATATTTCTGTGCCAAACCCTTCAAGAATAAAGTCTGTTCGGAAAATAATTGCCCCATCCACACCCGAAAGTTTGCCAATAAACTCGGAAGTTTCAGCGAGTTTCTGTTGTGCATGTTCTACTTGAAAATCTGTTAATCTAAGTAGTCGTTCATAGAAGTTTAGAAAACGACAAATGGAAAGTGCTGGTTGGTTTATTCTGTTGTGCCAGCATGTATTCGGCAGAAGCCAGTACCTCATCCATCGAGTCGTGCAGTTTGTTTGCGCAAGCCAATTC
>JACRBL010000026.1 GCA_016234485.1 Chloroflexota bacterium | reverse complement strand
AATTGGCTTGCGCAAACAAACTGCACGACTCGATGGATGAGGTACTGGCTTCTGCCGAATACATGCTGGCACAACAGAATAAACCAACCAGCACTTTCCATTTGTCGTTTTCTAAACTTCTATGAACGACTACTTAAATCCTTTTGTTTTATCGCATATGAAACTACGTAGTTGGCTTTCTAAACTAGCGTGCCCCAATTTTTTGTAATAATACAAATCGCTCCATGCAAGTTCGAAAAGCTTCCCCGAATCGTACATTGTCAGTAATGATTGCACCAATGAAGCACGAGCCGACTCGTCTGCGACAATGACATCGCTTCGCAATAACACCTCTGGATTTCGATCCTTTAGCGCCGTGAAAATTTTTTCAGAGAATGTAGCAAGCCATGCAGAGGTTTCCTGAAGTTGGGGTATAAGTCGTTGATTCATATCCCCAGGATGGGAGATCAAACTTAATATTTTTGCCTCATCAAGTTTGTGTTCGGTGAGATACCATGCGGCCAGAAACTCAGCATACGTCCTATGAGACCAGCCTAATCTTTCAGTCCCTCTTGCAGAAAACACCCCAGTGTTTAAAGCTTCGCTGACCTCAGCAGATCCAATGGCGAAATCAATTCCGCTCACTGTTTCTATTCCACCAAACACTGCCTGCTTTGCTAAATCGTTTTCTTGGCAAGCATCCTTGTTTGCTCCAATCCAAATAGCAGACTTGTTTGAAAATAAGCTTAGGGCAGCAATTCTTCCTACAATTTTTAATTTTTGTTCAGGTGTTAAATTGCCTGCCCGCCTAGACACAATACGACTTTCTTCTTCTGTACACAAATATCGACACCCTGCCAAATAAAGTTCTTTTTTAGATTTTGGAATATCTCCATCTCGAAGATAAGCATTTTTGAGAAACTTGAGAGTAACGGGTTTGATTGCAAAAGGTTGTCCATCTCTCTCTTCGATTTTCTTGATAAAGATCGCACTGTCGATGTTGTAGGCTTTTGCGAAATCCTCAACATCAAGTTTTCGTAAAGGTAATAATTCATAAGCCTGAACTTTATCTTCACCCCAAGTAGATTTCAACCGATCCTCTAGGATTAATGGCCAATCAGCAACGCGACTCGCGATTCTAAAAAACAGCCTTTCAGTAGGAAGCTTTTGTGATTCGATTTTGTTCGGTAAAGCGGTTGAGAGTACATTGATGTTCAGAAGTGCTTCATCTAGGCTATCTAAAAACAAATAAAGGCGGTTATTGCCTTTTTGCCATTTTTTCAGGATGGTGTTTTGAAAAATGTCATCAAATAACATCTGGTCAGTTTGGTAATCTTTTAAGTCGAACCTAAGGAAGTCATCTCCTGTCTCACGAGTTTTTTCCTCGATAAATTTAAAGTGTGTGAGCATTTCGGTTGATTTTCCAATGCCTGGTTCCCCCAGTAAAATCAAGCAGGGAACATCGAAGAGGTTTTCTAGCGTAACAATGCCAGAATCTCTAAAATATGTGCCAGCATCATAGTCCCACAAATAACCTTCACCCGTAAGTTGATATGAACCTTCACGTGGACACCAAAATCTTTTCCAATTAAGAATAGGAGAACTCATTTTTCCTCCATCCACGCCTTCATCAACCCCATCCCCTTATACTTCCCTCGCAAAGACCCCACAAACCCGCGCGTAACAGGCGTGAGAACGATCTGCCTGGCGTCATTCACCTCAACATGCAGATACGTTCCATCCTTGATTCCCAAGCGCTTCCGAATCTCGGCTGGGATGGTAATCTGTCCCTTGGATGTGGCTTTGGTTTCCATTGTTTTCTCTCCGTATTGAAATTGTACTATGACACGCCCAACCTTTGCTACCAGTCACTCCAAGGTTGCTACCAGTCACTCCAAGCCTGCTTGAAGCCGCTCTAAGTCTGCTTGAAGTCGCTCCAAGGTTGCTTGAAGCCACTCTATGCCTGCTTGAAGTCGCTCTAAGACTGCTTGAAGTCGCTCCAAGGTTCCTTCCCATTGCTCAAGGGTTCCTTCCAGTCGCTCAAGGGTTCCTTCCAGTCGCTCAAGGGTTCCTTCCTGCCGCTCTAAGGTTCCTTCCCGTTGCTCAAGGGTTCCTTCCAGTCGCTCAAGAGTTCCTTCCAGTCGCTCCAAGGCTCCTTCCCGTTGTTCAAGAGTTCCTTCCTATCACTCCAAGGTTCCTTCCAGTCACTCCATGCCTCCTTCCTGTCACTCCGAGATTCCTTCGGGCTGATTCCCCTTTCCATGATATACTCCCGCCGCTCTCACTGGAGAGCGCACGCTTCTGGGAAATTGTTTTGATGCACTCTGAATAAAGCCCCGACGCACGTTGCTCGGGCTTTTTTGTTGGGCGGATGCGTCTGCAAAGACAAGTCTGGATTGGCAAGAAGGAGTTAGGCGGAGTCATTGAAACGTCCCGTTTCGTCGCGTAGTCTGATAGTCAAATAGTTTCATTGTCGCTTTGTCACGTAGTCACATCGTCTGACCGCGCGACCATGTGACCACGCGACTACAAGACCATCCGACCACGCGACTACTCAACAAAAGGACAACATGACCACCGACTTCTCTTCTTTAAACCTGCGCGAAGAAATCATGCAGGCCATCACCGAACTTGGCTACGCCGAGCCCACGCCCATCCAATCGGGCATGATCCCCCTCATGCTCACCGGCGTGGACGTGGTCGGTCAAGCTCAAACTGGCACAGGCAAAACCGCTGCCTTCGCCCTCCCCATCCTCCACAACTTCAAACCGCAAAAGAATCCGCAGGCGCTCATCCTCGCGCCCACGCGCGAACTCGCCCTGCAAGTGGCCGACTCGATCACCGAATATGGCAAGCACATGCGCGTGCGCGTCCTCGCCGTTTATGGCGGACAGCCCTACAGCCCGCAGATCAGCGCCCTGCGCCGCGGCGTGGACATCGTCGTCGGCACCCCCGGCCGTCTCGGCGACCTGCTCGAGCGCGACGTGCTTCACCTTAACGAGATCAAAACCGTCGTGCTGGACGAAGCCGACGAAATGCTCAACATGGGCTTCATGGAGGACGTGGAAAAAATCCTCGCCTCGACTCCCTCCGAGCGGCAGACGGCCCTCTTTAGCGCCACCCTGCCCGCGCGGATTCGCGCCCTGGCCGCCCGCTTCATGCGTGACCCGCAAACGGTCAACATCAAACGCGCGACCCTGACCCTGACGTCCACCGAACAGCGCTACTACCTCGTCCACGAATCGGACAAGACCAGCGCCCTCACGCGTCTCTTCGAGATCGAGCCGATCCACTCGGCCCTCATCTTCGCCCGCACCCGCGCCGAGACCGCCGCCCTCTCCAACGAACTCGTCGTGCGCGGCATCCCTGCCGAAGCCATCCACGGCGACCTGGATCAACATGCCCGCGAGCGCGTGCTGGGACGTTTCCGCACCAACCAGTTGAAAGTCCTCGTCGCGACAGACGTGGCCGCGCGCGGGCTGGACATCGAAGACATCTCGCACGTCTTCAACTATCACCTGCCCGACGACGCCGAAGTCTACGTCCACCGCATCGGGCGGACGGGACGCGCGGGCAAAAGTGGCGTGGCCATCACGCTCCTCTCGCCGCGCGAGAAACGCCGCATGCGCGAGGTGGAAGCGCTGACCAAGCAAGTCGTCACCAAGATGGAACTTCCCACCAAGGAAGACATTCTCAAACACCGCGAAGGCAAACTAGTCGAGACCCTCAAAGTCTGGTTGGGGCGCGCCCGTTACAAACGTGAAATGGAGATCGTCAACCAACTCGTGGCCGAAGGCTTCGACCCGCTCATCATTGCTGGCGCGGCGCTGAAAATGGCGCGCGGCGACGAGAAGCAACGTCCCATTGATGAAGTGGGCGAAGTGAAATTTGATCGGAACAAGACCGAAAAGCAGTACAAATCGAAACGCGAGCCGCGCGAACGCGTGGAGCGAGGCGACCGGCCAAACCGTCGCGGAGGCGATACGTCCCACGAGGATGGGATGGTCCGCCTGCGTGCGAAAGTCGGCAAGGTGCATGGCGTCCGCCCGAATGACGTCGTCGGCACGATTGCCTACAACGCCAACATCCCTGGCTACACCATCGGCAAAATTCGCATCGAACCGAAAGTGACGTTTGTGGACATCCCCGAAGAATCGCTGGACAAGGTGCTGGCGAAGAACGACGAGTATCGCATCGGCAAGCATAAGTTTTCGCTGGAAAAGGCGTAATCCAGTTTTTCGGCAGTTCGATTTGCTTGGCAAATCGTGCCGAACCCCAGCAGTGCAACTGCTGGGGGAACACGATACCATCCCGCCCCACGAAAAACCACAGCCCTCGAATTTTCGAGGGCTGTTCGTTTTCCGCTCGTGCAAACCTGTGTGTTCGCCCCAAGGCAGGCGGCGTGGACGCGTGGCTGGATGAAGAGAAACTCCTCCCAGGCCAGGATTGAGCATTATAATTACGGGGCAGTCCAGGAGATTACCATGTTTGCTCATATTGCTTATGACCACGAAATTCTGAACGGAAAGCCTCATATCGCTGGCACGCGCCTGAGCATCGAATTTATCCTTGAGCTTTTTGCCAGCGGCGCGACCAAAGGCGAAGTGCAAAAGGCGTATCCACAATTAACGTCAGATGCGATTGAAGAAGCTCTTAAATACGCCGCACAATCTGTGAAAAATGAAATTTTACTGGATGTGAAGGTTGCGGCGTGAAAGTCCTTGATTTTCCCCTGCTCGCGGATGAAAACGTCAATCCTGAAGTCATTGCGTTTTTGCGAAAAACGGGGTTGGATGTAGAGTCGGCATCTGAGCAGGGAAGATTTGGTTTGCCTGATACAGAAGTTTTACGAAATGCAACCGAATCAGGGAGAGTGGTTTTGACGCACGACAGCGACTTTGGGGGAATGGCTGTGTTTGGCGCTAAATTCGTTGGGATCATCTATCTCCGCCCTGGACATATTCAAGCAGACTTTACGATCAAGACACTGGAAGCGATTCGCAGTAACGCCCCCGAAGTGACATCGCCTTTTATCCTCGTCGCCGAGCGGACTGGTGAAACTGTAAAAATCAGGGTTCGACAGTTGTAACTGCTCCTCGCCACAAACAGGATGGATATGACCAAGACCGAGCGCATCCTCAAAGTCTTCCTCTGCCATATCATCTCCTTGTGGGCGCCTACTTAGCCCGCAAGATCTTTCTTGCCAGGGCAGCATGAATGTTACAGTACTTCGTGAGGCGAGTTGGTAAACCATGCAAGGACTTCGAGTTCACGTCAGCGGTATCGTGCAAGGCGTTGGCTTTCGGCCATTTGTCTACAACCTTGCCTTGCGGATGAAACTTGCGGGCTGGGTGAACAACACGTCCGCGGGCGTGGATATTCACATCGAGGGGGATGAAGCGGTTCTCAATTCTTTCATTGAAAAACTATCGAGCGAGAAGCCGCCGCTGGCGGTGATGGATGAAGTCAGCGTGAGGGAAGTTCCGCTGGAAAACTTTACGACGTTCGACATTCAACATTCGACTTCCATCGAGGGCGCCTTCCAGCCCATCTCGCCCGATGTCGCCATCTGCGACGATTGCCTGCGCGAGCTGTTCGATCCCGCGGACAGGCGCTATCGCTATCCCTTCATCAACTGCACCAACTGCGGCCCGCGCTTCACGATCATTCAAGACATTCCCTACGACAGACCGAAGACGACGATGGCGGGGTTTGCTTTGTGTCCCGATTGCGAGCGCGAATATAAAGACCCGACCGATCGAAGATTCCATGCCCAGCCTGTGGCGTGTTCCGTTTGTGGGCCGCATGTTTGGCTGGAAGATGTGTCGAAGGTCGAAGGTCAAAAGTCGCGTGTGGGCGAGGATGCCGTTCAAGAGGCCAGGCGATTATTGGCAGAGGGGAAAATCGTCGCTATAAAAGGGCTGGGCGGATTCCATCTCGCCTGCGACGCGACCAACGCGAAAGCCGTGACCGAACTCCGCAATCGCAAACTGCGCGTGGACAAGCCCTTCGCGTTGATGATGCCCGATTTGGAAACCATCGAACGTCATTGCTTTGTCAGTGAAGCGGAGCGCGCATTGCTCCAATCTACGGCGCGGCCGATTGTTTTGCTGAAACGCAAATCCGAATCAAACATTGTTCCCGAAGTCGCGCCAGGGCAGGACAATATCGGCATCATGCTTCCGTACACGCCGTTGCATTATTTGTTGCTAGAGAAAGCCACGTCATTGCGAGGAGGAGCGGAGCGACGACGAAGCAATCTCCCAGCCGCGGAGAGGGGATTGCTTCGGGAAGATCGCCCTCGCAATGACGGATTGGACGCGCTTGTGATGACCAGCGGCAACCTCTCCGAAGAACCGATTGCAACTGGTAATGACGAAGCCCGCGAACGGTTATCAGGGTTGGCTGACGCCTTCCTCTTCCACAACCGCGACATCCATATTCGATGCGACGATTCGGTAGTGAGAGTATTCAGTGATCAGTCATCAGTGGTCAGTCAAACGGAACACGCAATACGCAATAGGCAGTATGCATCTCCTAACACCTATCCCCTATCTCGCGTCTACCCCATCCGCCGTTCGCGTGGCTACTCTCCATTTCCAGTAAAACTGCCTTTCGATGTGCCACAAATTTTGGCAACCGGATCGGAACTCAAAAACACCTTCTGCATCACAAATAAAAACTACGCCTTTCTCAGCCATCACATCGGGGACATGGAAAACTATGAGACGTTGAAATCCTTCGAGCAGGGAGTCGAGCATTTCGAGCGTCTGTTCCGCGTGAAGCCTGTTGCCATCGCTTGCGATTTGCATCCAAATTACCTCGCGACGCGCTATGCCATCGAACGCGCACAACGCGAGAACCTTTCCACCTTCTACGTTCAACATCACCACGCGCACATCGCGGCTTGCATGGCCGAGCATGGACTGGACGGCTCGCGTCCCGTCATTGGGCTGGCGTTCGATGGGACGGGCTACGGCGACGACGGCGCGATCTGGGGTGGGGAGATTCTTGTGGCGGATTATCGCGGCTATCAGCGCGTCGGCCAGTTGGAGTATTTCCCCCTCCCCGGCGGGGACGCGTCCATCAAGAAACCTGCGCGCACCGCGCTGGCATTGCTCTGGTCGCTGGGACTGGATTGGGATGACAGGCTCGCGTCCGTGTTGGAGTTTTGCGCGGACGATCGCACGTTGTTGCGGACTCAACTTGAAAAGAAAATCAACACGCCGATGACCTCTAGCATGGGACGTCTCTTTGACGCGTTTGCGGCGTTGGCGGGCGTGCGGCAAGCGGTCAACTATGAGGCGCAGGCGGCCATGGAGTTCGAGGCGTTGGCGGATCCGCTGGAGGGAGGAAAATATCCGTTTGGGTGGACCCCGCCAAAAGTCGAAGCGCGACGCGCTGTTGAGGCGTTGGTCGCGGACGCGCTGGCGGGAGTCCCCATTGGCGTGATGTCGGCGCGCTTCCATAATGGTCTGGCGGAGGTCTGCCGCGAGGCGTGCGCGGAATTGCGTCAGAAATTGGGCATTAACGAGGTCGCGCTCTCGGGCGGAGTCTGGCAGAATATCACCCTGTTAAGACGCGCTTTGCCACTTCTGGAAAGCGCGGGGTTTAAGGTATACCTTCATCGAGAGGTTCCAACCAACGACGGCGGGCTTTCCCTCGGGCAAGCCATTGTCGCGGCTAACCGACTATCCGACTAGCGACTATCAGACCAGGAGACCAATATGTGTTTAGGCGTTCCTGCAAAAATTGTTGACCTGTATGAAAAAAACGGCCTGCAAATGGCGCGGGTGGATTTCGGCGGGGTGGAGCGCGAGACCTGCCTGGCCTATGTGCCGGAAGCGAAGGTGGGAGATTACTGCATTGTCCACGTGGGCTTCGCGCTGAATTTGATCAGCGAGGAGGAGGCGCGCGAGACGATGGACTTGCTCAAGCAAATCTCTGATCTTGAATCTGAAATTGGGCCTGCGCCTGCATGAAATATCTCACCGAGTATCGCGATGCGAAACTGGTACGCGGCGTTGTGGACAAGATCGCGCGCATCGCGACGCGTCCGTGGACGATCATGGAAATTTGCGGCGGGCAGACGCATTCGATCGTCCGCTACGGGCTGGACCAGATTCTGCCTCCGTCCATTGAGCTGGTGCACGGCCCGGGTTGTCCCGTGTGCGTGACGCCCCTGGAGTTGATTGACAAAGCGCTGGCGATCGCGGCGCGCCCCGACGTGATCTTCTGCTCCTACGGCGATATGCTGCGCGTGCCCGGCTCGGGGCGGGACTTGTTCTCGGTGAAGGCCTCGGGCGGACAGGTGCGCGTCGTCTATTCGCCTTTGGACGCGGTGGAGATCGCAAAACAGAATCCCGATAAACAGGTGGTCTTTTTTGCGATCGGGTTTGAAACGACCGCGCCCGCCAACGTGATGAGCGTGATCGCGGCGCGTTCGCTGGGACTCAAAAATTATTCCGTTTTGGTTTCGCATGTGCGCGTGCCACCTGCCATGCACGCCATTCTCGGTTCGCCATCCAACCGCGTGCAGGGATTTTTGCTGGCGGGACACGTCTGCGCGGTGATGGGCTATCACGAGTATCCGTCGCTGGCGGAGAAGTATCGCGTGCCGATGTCCGTGACGGGATTCGAGCCGCTCGATCTGGCGCAGGGGATTTTGTACACCGTCCGCATGTTGGAGCAGGGACGCGTCGCGGTCGAAAACGCGTACGCGCGCACCGTCACGTTCGATGGAAATGTCCCCGCGCAAAACGCGATCCACGAAGTCTTTGAAGACTGCGACCGCACCTGGCGCGGCATTGGGACGATTCCCATGAGCGGCTGGCGACTCCGCCCCGAGTTCGCGGCCTTCGACGCCGAGAAACGCTTCGACGTGGGCGACATCCAAACGAAGGAATCTCCGCTCTGCATCGCGGGACAGATCCTGATCGGGATGAAAAAGCCGCACGATTGCGCGGCCTTCGGAAACGAATGCACGCCCGAACATCCGCTTGGCGCGACGATGGTTTCGTCCGAGGGCGCGTGCGCGGCGTATTACAAATACAAAAAATGAAGCAGGAATCCGCAAGTTCTACTTGCGGAATGCCCCGAAGTAGAACTTCGGGATTCCAAGTTTGCGAGAAATACTCATGGATACTCCCCTCAACATCGAAGGCGCGGTTTGCCCTGTGCCGTTGACCCACAACGAGCAAATTGTGATGGGGCATGGGTCGGGCGGGAAGATGTCGCACGATCTGATCCGCAAGACGTTTCTCGCTGCGTTCGACAATTCGATTTTGCGGACGGGCGATGACGCCGCGCCGATTGCTGTCAACGGGACGCGTCTCGCCATCAGCACGGATTCGCACGTGGTGACGCCGCTCTTCTTCCCTGGCGGGGACATCGGCAAGCTGGCGGTCTGCGGGACGGTCAACGACGTGGCGATGCTGGGGGCGCGTCCGCTCTACCTGACGGCGGGATTCATCCTCGAGGAGGGCCTGCCCATTGAGACGCTCCAGCGCGTGGTCGAGTCCATGAGCGCGGCGGCGAAAGAAGCAGGCATCCAAATTGTGGCGGGCGATACCAAGGTGGTGGAAAAAGGCAAAGTGGACGGGCTTTACATCAACACGACGGGCATCGGCGAAATCCTGCCCAACGTCAACATCGGCGGAGCGCAGGCCAAACCTGGCGACGTGGTGATCCTCTCAGGCTCCATCGGCGATCATGGCATCGCGGTGCTCGGCGCGCGCGGCGAGCTGGGATTCACATCCGCCATTCAGAGCGACGTGGCGCCACTGAATCATCTCATCGAAGCCATGCTCGAAGCGGACAAAAACATCCACGTCCTGCGCGACCCCACCCGCGGCGGATTGGCGACCACGATCAACGAGATCGCGGCGCAATCCAAGGTTGCGATTCATCTCAACGAGCAATCTATCCCCGTCAAGCCTGCGGTCAATGCGGCCTGTGAGATGCTGGGATTCGATCCGCTGTATGTGGCGAACGAGGGGAAGTTGATCGCGATCGTCCCACCCGAAAGCGCGGACAAAATTCTCACAGCGATGCGTAGCACAAAATATGGAGAGGACGCGGTGGTGATCGGCGAAGTGAAAGAAGATGTGCGCGGCCGCGTGTTGATGAAAACCGCGATCGGGACGACGCGCGTGGTGGATATGCTGGCGGGTGAGATGCTGCCGAGGATTTGTTAGTTTCCGTCATTGCGAGGAGCGTTCGTTGCGACGAAGCAATCCCCTCCCACGGCGCGGAGATTGCTCACCTGCCCTGGCGGGCGGTGCCAGGGTCGTCGGGAAAAACGCCCTCCTCGCAATGACGAAGTGGCATTGGCTTATAATCCCCCCATGCCCAACACATTCCTCCTCTACGGTTCCTACGGATACACTGGCAATTTAATCGCGGAGCACGCCGTCCGCGAAGGACTCCGCCCTCTTTTGGCAGGGCGCGACGAGACGCGTCTGCGCGCCCAAGCCCAACGCCTCAACCTGGATTATCGCGTCATCCCGCTTTCGAACGCGGCCGCGCTCGATGACGCGTTGCGCGCCACGGGACTGGTCGTCCATTGCGCGGGACCTTTCGTCCACACGTGGAAGGCAATGGTAGAAGCCTGTCTCCGCACGGGCGCGCACTACATTGACATCAGCGGCGAGATCGAAGAATTTGAAGCCATCGTCCCGCTCGACGCGCAGGCCAAACAAAAAGGCATCATGCTCATGCCAGGCGCGGGCTTTGACGTGGTTCCAACCGACTGTCTCGCCGCGCACGTGAAGCAGAGACTCCCCTCCGCCACGCATCTCAAACTCTTCATCCGCGGCGTGGGCGGCGGCGTCTCGCGCGGGACGGCGCGCTCGGGCATCGAAAACATGCAGAGGGGCGGGCGCATCCGCCGCGACGGAAAGATCGTCAGCGTGCGCCCCGCCTGGAACGTGGAGACGCGCGACTTCGGCCCCTTCGACTTCGCTCAGGACAAGCGCGGCCCCGTCAAGTTGGTCTCGATCGGCTGGGGCGACGTGTCCACCGCGTATCACAGCACGGGCATCCCAAATGTCGAAACGTACATGGCGTTCCCGCCCGCGGCCATCAACCTCCTCAAACTCATGCGCGTCATCGGGCCGGCGCTCTACAACAAACCCGTCAAGTGCCTGCTCCAATCGTTGTTGCGATTCCGCCCCGAAGGTCCGAGCGAAGCGCAGCGCACGAGCGGATTCTCCCTCATGCTCGCGGAAGCGTCCGACGGCGCGACCGTCGTCAAATCCAAACAGCGCGTCCCCGAAGGCTATCAACTCACCATGCTCACCGCCACCGCGATTGCGAAACGGATTCTTGGCGAAGATTTAAAACCTGGATTTCAAACTCCCAGCCGCGCGTATGGCGCAGATTACATTTTGGAATTTGCTGGCGTAACACGCGAGGACATTGCATGAACATCGAACGCGCCCGCCGCGAGGGACACCCCCTCATTGATGGAAACCGCGTCACCTTTCTCTGGCAAGGCGACTCGGCTCCGCATTTGATAGACGACTTGCACGGCTGGGACGATCATCCCCAAAAATTGCGCCGCGTCTCTCCTGGACTGTGGGCCGCGTCCTTCGACCTCGCGCGGGACGCGTACCTTGAATATTCGTTCCTCGACCCTTCGACAGGCTCAGGGCAAAGCCCGACGACGAAATCCCGCCTCCGCGACCCGCTCAACAAGAAGCGCATCTGGAACGGCATCAACGCCTACAACCACTTTTTCTACATGCCCGAAGCCGCGCCCTCGCCGTGGACAATTCGCCCGCGCGAGGTTGCCCGCGGGACGATCTCCTCCCACACCGTTGACACGTGGATGATGAAATTCCCTGGCAAGCGCGCCGTCAAGTTGTATCATCCGCCCGCCAAAGAACGCATCCCGCTCCTCGTCGTCTACGACGGCCCCGACTATCTCTCGCGCGGACGCCTGCCCATCATCGTGGACAATCTGATCACGGCGAAGCGCATCCGTCCCATCGCGATGGCCTTCCTCCCCAACGGCGGAGCGCGCCGCGGCGCCGAATACGCTTGCTCCGACGCGACGCTGGCATGGATCGAACATGATGTGTTGCCGCTCGCCCGCCGCGAATTGAAATTGCTCGACATCAAAAAACACCCTGGAGCGTTCGGCGTCCTCGGCGCGTCGTTCGGCGGACTGATGTCCGTCTACACGGGATTACGCCTGCCCGATATTTTCGGACGCGTCCTCAGCCAATCCGCCGTCTTCGAGACCGAGGGCCGCGACTTTGTCGCCGTGGATTTGATTCGCCATGCGCCTGCCCGTCCCAAAATCCACATGGACTGCGGCAGGATGGACTTCCTGATCGAAGACAATCGCCGCATGATCCCCCTCCTCCGCGAGCGCGGATTCGACCTCACCTATCACGAATACGGCGGCGCGCATAATTACACCAGTTGGCGCGACAATATCCATTTGGGGTTGGAGGAGATGTTTGGGCTGTAGAAGCGCCTACGTACAAAAGTCACTGGCGGTGTGTAATCAGTGATGTTCCCCCATCGTTTCGCAGATATTCCAAAACGAAAATCTCCCGCCGTAACCACCCTGGCGCGTTGACCGTGGACAGCGCCAACTTGTTGATTCGGATGGCGTCGTCAATTTCAATCCACGCGGGCATGAAGCCGAGGTCGCGTTCGTAGCCGTCCAGGTTTTGCGCGCCGAAACCATCCGTCACTTCGCAACGATAATAATGGGAGGTCATTTTGAAGGTCTCGAAGCCATCGTTTTTGGCATGATTGTATTCCACCACTGAGCCGATCTCCTCCCCGATGTGACTCAACTCCGCGCCGCATTCTTCACTCACTTCGCGGTGGAGCGCCTGCTCGTGAGTCTCGCCCGCGTCCACACCCCCGCCTGGGACTTTATAATCGCCCACGTGGGCAGAGAAGATCATCAGCAGGCTTTGCCCGCGCTGGATGACGGCGCGGACGGCTGTGCGTTCGATAATTTTGCCGTGGATGTTGATCCCGTCCGCGCGGTGGAGGGTGGTGAGGAGGGGCATCGGAAGTCAGGAATGCCTAAATTGGCTCCTTGGAAAATTGCTCCTGATGTAATCATCTATTGGCATGAGCATTTCCCATGGTGTTTTGATAATAATCTTCTTGTCATTGCTTTTCAGTTGAAGTTTTAATCTCGTTTTGTCAAACAGGTCATCCCATTCAGCGCGTTCGATATCTGAGAAAAAAATAACTTTCCCTTTGGACACAACCCCCCTTTGGCGAAATTCAAAGGATAGATATGCGCGCAGTATCGCCAACGATGCGATTGGCCACAATATAATGCTTTTTCCAAAATCAAATATCACGTTCCAATCCCTATTGCCTCCCACGATAGAGATAATGCCCTGCAAAAGAAGAAGAACTGTAACTGCCGTTCCTATTAGAAGCGTCCATGAATCCAACGAGCGCCTTCCATTCGGCATCAAACTTCCAACTTTATACTTGTTGATCTTGAAAAGAATTCCAATCGCAGCAATAACTACCAAGGAAAATGAAACGATTGGAATCCCAATTTGCTTCTGGGCTTCATCTGACAAATAGTCATCATAATAAACTAAAAGAGCCACCAGCGTAGTTAATGGCAGAGCAATCAGGAGAAATAACTTTACGCCAGTCCAAAAATTCCTCGCCTGGATCGCAACGAAGACTCCAAGAACAAAATAGGGTAATAGACATACAAGAGTTGAAATCAGCGGAAATTTCCACACGTCAAAATTCATAATTAACCCTCACGAGTTTATTTAATTCAGTTATACAGGGAATAAAAGATGATGTCAAGCAAAAGCCATCGCCATTTTGACGAGGGCTTCCTACACTGATCACTGGTCACTGAAAACTGATCACTGAATTACCGCCACTTCCTCACCCTCTCAAGAATCCGCTCCTCCCCCAATTCTGCACACAACTTCTTAAATCGCGGATAGGCTCCCTGCCATTTCAAGTCAGCGAGAGTCTCCTTGAGCGGCACGTCCGTCCGCAGGGTGGACAACTCCCTGAACAACAAAGCATTCTTGTAATTCGTTTGCAGGTTTTCAAGCAAGGTGGTGGCGCGTCCCAACCCCAGACCCAACTTCGACGGGTCACTGGGAATTGCCTCAATATGCTTGTATTTCGCCAACACCGTCGCCGTGGACTTCTCACCCCAGCCCTGAATGCCCGGGTAGCCGTCCGCCGAGTCGCCGACCAGCGCGAGAAAATCGGGCATGGATTTGGGGCTGACGCCGAATTTTTCCGTCACGCCCGTTTCGTTCAGGACGATCTCGCGGCGGCGGTCCCAGCAGACGACGCGGTCGCCGTCCACCATTTGCGTCAAGTCCTTGTCCACAGAGCAAATGACGATCTGCTCCACCGACCTGCTCTTCTTGAATTTGACCACCGCGGTCGCGATGGCATCGTCCGCTTCAAACTTGACCATCGGCCAGACCGCCAGCCCCAAAGCGGAGACCGCCTTTTCAGCCAGTGCGAATTGATTCAGGATGACCGAGTCCACGCCCGCGCTGGATTTGTAGCCTTTGTACATCTTGTTGCGGAACGACTCGATCACGTGGTCAAAGGCCACCGCCACGTGCGTCACTTCGGGGTCAGAGAGGAGCAACATCATACTACGGACGAGTCCGAGCGTCGCGCCCACTTCCTGTCCGCTCGCGGATTTTTTCGGCGGCGCGCCAAAATGAGCGCGGAAGAGTTCGTAGGTTCCGTCAACGAGGTGGAGTTTCATTTGCAGGCTCCCATCTTTATTTCACTCAGTTTACACGGTCACCCGTCATTGCGAGGGCGTACCCGCCCGAAGCAATCCCCGCCACCGCGAGAGGGATTGCTTCGTCGGGGAGAGGGCCCTCCTCGCAATGACGGCTAATAGATTTCATGCAGGCTGGTAGCGCTGATATATCACGCCCGTTGGAAGCAAGGATGCTTCCACAAGTTTCAAATTGACGCGCTTCCCAGCAGGGAACAACCGTTTGCCCATGCCCAACACAATCGGATAGACATGCAGGGCATATTCATCCACCAGATCGTTCTTGATCAGCGCATGCATCAGGACACTGCTTCCGTCCATGATGATATTTCCGCCAGGTTGGTTTTTCAACTTGCGGATCTCTTCAATGACATTGCCGCTGATGATGTGCGAGTCCCGCCAGCCTTCTGCGGATTTCAATGTAGTGGAAACGACAAACTTCTTCATACCGGCAAACGGATCGTTGGCGGGGTCAGGCTCGAATGCGTCGCCGTGGGTCTTCCACGTTTTACGCCCCAGCAACAATGTATCGGCTTCGGCAAAGATCTGACCGAAATGGCCGCCGATGTCATCATGCCAGTAGGGAAGCGTCCAGCCGCCGTGGGTAAATCCACCATCGGTATCTTCGGTGGGACTGCCCGGCGCCTGGATGATGCCATCCAACGTAATGAACTCGTGAACGATAATTTTTCTCATGGTTACTCCTGCAATTTGATCAAATCTCTCAATGCTTTTTCCAGCAACGGCTTCTTTGCCTTCACATCCTGCATATCCGCAAAATACGTCATGCGCCTGTCCACATAATCGCCTTCCAACAACTTGCTCTTAACCAAAGCGATCTTCGGATGATGGAACACCAAATGAATACGCCTCGTGTCCCGCAAGTTAAAGGTCACAAGATATTCGCCTTTGTAATTGAAGGATGGAGCCTTCCATTTAATTTCTTCGTTGACGTTTTTATTCACGCTCTTGATGATGGACCGCACCGCCTCCACCTCCGCCTTGAGCGGGTGACTCAGTTCCCGAAGAAATTCATCCACCGCGTCCGCGCGGTTGACGGGCGAGCCTTTCTTCTTCAGCGATTTCCCTGTCTTATCTTGTTTGAAAGACAAGCCCTGCGCCTTCAACGCCTCGCGGAGAATGCCGAGTGCTTTCGGTCCCATGCCATGCAATTGAGCCAACTCCGCTTCGGAGACTTTGGTCAACTGCTTGAGGCTGGTGTATCCCGCCGCTTCCAATGCGCGCGTGGCGGGCGCGCCGATTCTGGGGAGGTCACTGCTTTTCTGAGACTCTTTTTTCATGCTGGTTCTCCTTCGGGCAAAAAGGCGGCGCTTTCTTCCGCGTAGCGCTTCGAGAGCAAGCCGTAATATTTTGTGTTCATCGCAATGAGCGTCACAATCAAGCCAATGATGCCTGTTATCGTGAAGACGAGCGCGATGCCGCGGTCCGCGCCCGTGCCGAACCAGTTTCCGATCAGCGTGACGCCCATGCCCGTCGTCATGAACGGGATGAAGAAAAGCTCGGTCACAGGACCAATCAAAAAGGTCGTCAGAGGCGAGGCGGACATCTCCACGCTTTGGGCAAAGCCGAAGACGCGTCCCTGCCTTTCAAGCGGGACAACCTTCTGGATGATGGTATGTTCCGCCGCCTCAATGAACGGGACAACGCTGATATAAATGAACATGCCGATGCACAGCAACACAATGGACGGCTGGATAGTGAAGACGCTGGAGATGATCCAGATGATGATGTTGGCGGCAAACATTGCAAAGAGCGGATTTTTACCCAAGCCGAATTTTACGATGACGAGTCCGCCGACGATGAATCCGCAACTGAGGACGGCCCACAACACGCCCCAGGTCTGGACCGAAACGAGGGAGAGGCCGTAGGCGTCCATCAGGCCCATGAAGACGCCGCCCAAAAAGTTGTTGAAGGTGGTGAAGAAGATCAACGCGATCATGCCAGGGATTGCGACCACCACGGCGAACGTGCCGCGCAAATCCACTTTGGGAGGCTGGCCTTCGAGATGGACGATCTCTTTTTCTGGGATGTGCATGAAGGAAAGATGCGCTATCGAAAGCGCCATCACGACCATCGCAAGGAGCAGGACGAGGAACATGCCCGAGTGACCCACGAGGAATCCGCTGACGGCAGAAGTGATGAGGAAGATGATGCCCGTCGTCGTGCCGACCAGACCGTTCGCCTTGTCGCGCGACTCCTCGGGGATGAGGATCGTGACCAGCGTCGGGAGGGCGATGCCGCGCAGATTGCCCGCGATCACACCGAGGAGCAGAAGCGGGACGAATATCCAAAGCGTGGGGCTGGCGGCATCCTTCCAGGTTTCCGCGGGGGCGTCAATATAGATCACAAACCCGATCGAGTAAATGAATAGCGAGACAAAACCCGAAAGGAGCATGACGTTCTTTTTCTTGTTGTGGTCAACGAGACTCCCGAACCAAATGCCCGAAACCGCGACAACGACGAGATAGATTCCCGAAACGATGGAGGTGGCCGTGACGGACTTCGTTTCAAGATAGATAAAGAAGATCATCGCAAACCAGACGGTCATGTTGGTGACGTTTGCGAGCAGGGTGTTGGCGAGGATTTGATAGAAAGTTTTCATATTTCATTACCTGTAAAGGAACAACGCAATGTTCTCGGCGGCTTCTCCGCCGAGGCAGGGCTAATCAGCAAGGTTCTTCAAGAAGCGAAAACGAAGACGCGTCCTGCCGCCTGGCATCTCCACGATCTTGATCCGCTACGACATCGGAGTGACCAGTTGAAAGTAGTTGCCGTCTGGGTCGGCCAGCGTTGCGATCCATCCGCCGCCCATTTCATACGGCTCACGGATGACCGTCGCGCCAAACGCCTTAATCCGCTCGAACTCCTCTTTCACCTGGGTCGTCTCGAAGTTCAGCATGATCCGACCAGGGTCTTTGGTTTTCCCACCCATTTCGGAATGATCCAAAATGGAAAAGTAGTATCCGTTTCCCACTTGCCAGCCAAAAAAACCATTCTCAGGGTCAACCATGTCCGCGGGCTTGCCAAGAACCTTTTCGTAGAAATCCGCAAGGGCTTTGGTTTGTTTCGTTCCAATCATGAGGGAATTCAGATTCAACATGTCACACATCCTTTCTTGATGTAAAACCAGTAATAAAAAATTTTGGCTCTCCCGTTTCTGACGGGATGCCTTGCAAAAAAAGATTCTTTTGCCACAGACACTTGCACCGCACCGCGATTGGTGCAGTGCGGGTGTTACACAGATTTTCACAGAAAAATCTGTGTAATCTGTGAAATCTGTGGCTAAAGTTGGCTACCTTCCCGTTAATTACGAGAGAGCCAAAATTATCCAACAGAGGGGATATTCTGCTTCAAACGCACAGATTCACCGGGCCATATTCATTAAAGTCTCCTTACCAATAAAGGTCAAAACGGTATTCGATTAGCGATTCAAATATGCGCTGGTGAGCGATTGCTTCGCTTTCAACAATTCCTTGGGCGTGCCCTCGAACATGACCTGCCCGCCCTGGCTTCCGCCTTCGGGACCCATGTCAATGATCCAATCGGCGTTCTTGATGACGTGCAGGTTGTGTTCGATGACCACGACGGTGTTGCCCGTGTCCACGAGGCGGTTGATGACTTCCATCAGATGACCAATATCCGACATGTGCAAGCCCGTGGTCGGTTCGTCCATGATGTAGATGCTTCCGTTTTTGTGCAGTTCGCTGGCAAGTTTGATGCGCTGACATTCGCCGCCCGAAAGCGTGCTTAACGGCTGGCCGAGTCCGAGATAATCCAAGCCCACGTCGCTCATGGCTTGTAATTTTTTGACCACTTCTTTCAGTTCAAAATATTCAAGCGCTTGCCCCACGTTCAGCGCCAACACATCGCTGATGGATTTGCCGTTGAGTTTGTACGCCAGCACTTCATCTTTAAATCTCTTGCCGCCGCAGACCTCGCAGGGAGTTTTCGCCTCGTTGAGAAACGCCAGGTCGGTGTAGATCACGCCGAGGCCCTGACAGTTTTCGCACGCGCCCTTCGAGTTGAAACTGAATAGCGCGGGCTGAACCTTGTTTGCCGTCGCAAACGCCTTGCGGACGTCGTCCATGATGCCCGTGTAGGTGGCGGGGTTCGAGCGGCTGTTCACGCCCACCGCCGATTGGTCAATCACGATCGCGTCGGGATGCTGGCGCTGGAACACTTCATTGATGAGCGAACTCTTGCCCGAGCCAGCCACGCCTGTCACCACGGTCAACACGCCCGTTGGAATATCCACGCTGACATTTTTCAGGTTGTTGACCTTCGCATTTTTGATCGGCAATTTTCCCGTCGGCGCGCGGAACGAATCCTTTATCGGGACGGACTGCAACATGTGCCGACCCGTGATCGTGTTCGACTTGAGCAAGTTGACGTAACTACCTTCATAGACGATCTCGCCT
This sequence comes from Chloroflexota bacterium, assembly GCA_016234485.1. Lineage (GTDB taxonomy): Bacteria > Chloroflexota > Anaerolineae > Anaerolineales > Villigracilaceae > Denitrolinea. Next base: position 104,863 of record JACRBL010000026.1, on the reverse strand, counting down.
CCCTGCGGACCCGCGTGCGGACCCACGTCCACGACATGGTCCGCCACTTTGATGACGTCCGGGTCGTGTTCCACCACGATGACGGTGTTGCCTTTGTCGCGCAACTTTTGCAACAACTCGTTCATGCGATGCACGTCGCGCGGATGCAAGCCCACGCTCGGCTCGTCGAAGATGTAGATCACGTCGGTCAGGCTGCTGCCGAGGTGCTTGACCACCTTCACGCGCTGAGACTCGCCGCCCGAAAGCGTGTCCGTCTCGCGGCTCAGGCTGAGATATTCCAAGCCGATGTCTACAAGATTTTGTAACCGTTCGAGAATCGCCTTAACCAACGGCTCGGCGGCAGGCTCTTTGAACTTTTTCAAAACATCGATCAAGTCAGGAATTTCCATGCCCGTCAGGTCGGCGATGTTGTAGCCATTGATCTTGCATTTCAAGACTTCCTGACTCAAACGCGCTCCGTGGCACAGAGTACACGGACCCATCGTCATGTAAGGCTCGACCATCTTTTGCGTCCGCTCGGACTTGGTTTTCAGGTCGCCTTTGATGTACTTGTTCGTGAAGCGGGTGACGACGCCCTCGAAGGTCATGTTGAAATCCTTCGCCCCCACTTTTGTCTTGATCTTCATCGGCCCGCTGTGTAAGAGATCGTCCATTTCTTTTTTGGCGTACTTGGACAACTTCTTGTCAGGGTCGAACATGCCCGTGCTAATGAGCTGGCTCCAGTACCAACCGTTGATGGCATAGTCTGGAAACAAAATTGCGCCCTCGTTCAGCGATTTGGAGGTGTCCATGAATCTGTCCAAATCCACGTCCAGTTTGCGCCCCAATCCGTTGCAGTTGGGACACATCCCTTTCGGGTCGTTGAAGCCGAAGACGTTGGACGGCCCCACGTGCGGTTGTCCGATGTGCGAAAACATCAGGCGCAGGATCGTGTTGATGTCGGTGATCGTCCCAACGGTCGAGTGGGAACCGCCGCCCATCCGCTTCTGATCCACCACGATGGACATGCTCAGGTTCTCGATGGAGTCCGCATCGGGCTGGGAATATTTCGGCAGGAAGTTCCGCACGAACATGCTGAAGTTTTCGTTCAGCAATCGCTGTGACTCGGTCGCGATCGTGTCGAACACGATGGACGATTTGCCCGAACCCGACACGCCCGTAAAGATGGTGATCTTGCGTTTCGGGATCCGCAACGAGACGTTCTTTAAATTATTTTCACGCGCGCCGTGAATCTCGATGTATTCCTGTGCCATGTCTTAACGCGCCGCTTTCTTTACGAGCGCGGCGATCTTTGCCTCTTCGGCCGCGGTCAACTTGATCAACGCAAATGATGACGCCCACATGTTGCCATCGTCCAGTTTCGCGTCAGGCTGGAAGCCGAAGGTGGCGTATCGCACGTTGAACTTCCCCGCGGCCTGAAAGAAGCAAATGACCTTGCCATCCGCGTCGGCATACGCGGGCATCCCATACCAGGTCTTCGGCATCAGGCTCGGCGCGGCGGACGTGACGATCTCATGCAGTCGCTTCGCCATGGAGCGGTCGGGTTCTTTCATCTTCACGATGGCTTCAACCACGGCCTTTTCCCCCGCCGCCCTGTCCTTGCTGGCGCGTTCTTCGGCTTTCAACTCTTTGGCGCGTTCGCGCATCGCGGCTTTTTCTTCATCGGTAAATCCCGTGGACTTTTGCGGTTCCTTTTTTGGACTCATCAGAATCTCCTTTTGTGATCGCTGGATCGCCAGTTACTTCCCATCATACGCCATTTGCAGGTCGGCGACGACGATCTTCCTCATCTTCAACATTGCCTCCATCACGCGTCCAGCCTTGACCTGATCCGGGTCGCCCATTAACTGGCCGAGTTGTTTCGGGACGATTTGCCACGACAACCCAAACCTGTCCTTGAGCCAGCCGCACATGGACTCTTCTCCGCCGTTTGCGATCAACGCGTTCCAGAAATAATCCACTTCGGCCTGGTCTTCGCAGTTAACGAACATCGAAACCGCCTCGTTGAACTTGAACTGCGGTCCCGCATTCAATCCGATGAATTCCTGTCCGTCCAATTCGAATGAAACGGTGAACGCCCTGCCATCGGGTCCGCGTGAGACGCTGTTGACTTTCGAGTTTTTGAAAAGCGAGACGTAAAAATTCATCGCCTCTTCTGCTTGCGTATCGAACCATAAAAACGGGGTGATCTTTTTCATTTTATTTTTCCTTTTTTCAATTTCTCATTCTTCAAATTGTCAGCCACACGAAACTTTACAATCTGACCGATTAGCTTCAGCGGTAATGGCTCATCCAGCAGGAATTTCGTGGTACCTTTTCCGCCCGCATATTTTGCAATGGCTTTATTGAACGCCGCAGTCCCTTCAGGGGTTGGATATATTGAAACGTGATTTTTCCAACCTGCAAAATGGACTAAATTCTTTCCGTTCAATTCAAAGCACGCAATTTGATAACTGATCTTTTCCTTCGCATCAGGGACAGCGGCCCTGATCGCGGCGCGGATTTCCTGCAAGCGTCCACGCGTCTCTTCGGGACAGGAGGCGATGTACTCGTCAACGGTAGTGAAGCTGGTTTTCATCTGATTGCCTTTCTCTCGATACTTCTAAAAATTGGCCGGGCGCTTGAACCTTGACGGGTCGCCGACGTCTGGCTTTCTGCGGCAACAACATTTTAGAACATAGTTTCTGTTTTGCCAAGACAAAAAACCGCGTGGAATTTGTCCACGCGGGGAGGTCGAGACTGCCGTTATTCGGCCGATAAAGCAAGGGAAGCGCCGATTACTTCCCCACCTTCTTCGGCTTATCCACAAACTCCAGACCATTCTTCAACAGCATCACCCCGATCTTGGAGGTGACCGAGAATGCCCAGATGGGCAGACCATAGATCAGGATCTCGCGCGGCAGGAACAGCCCATTCTCGCCCAGTTCGATCCGCGCGGGGACAATATCATCGAGGACGATGAACGCGCTGCCGTGCGTGAACAGTTGGAAGATCTCCACCACCGTCCACAAGACGACGGCCGCGCCGAGCAGAGTCAACAATAGGCCGACGATCTTGGATGCCGAGAAGGATGAACCGTATTCGTTATCAGTGTAGAGAGACATGAAGTAGCTCCTATTTTGATTATTTTAATATATGCCAACAAGCTTAATCCTCTGCGACAGTAAACACCTGTTGAGCATATGGAGTTGTCGCTAGCAGAAGGATTATCATCAACACGGCAGAGAAAATGCACCACATACAGGTTGCCCCAAGTACAAAGGGCTCCAGGAATGTTAGGTAGGCGGAAAACAACACACCAAAAAAGCACATCCCCCAGATAAGCAATGGAGTTATTCGTTGTATAGTACGAGGACCAAGTTGCCACACGAGCCAGCCCAAAAGAATGCCAACATAGCCAAGGAGACCGATCGTGCTTACATGAAATCCCAACATGAATGCATATTTGCTGGTTTGAACGGACTCACAGTCGCTTGAAGGGCCGCATGCGATCTCTGCGCCAGAAGTGTGGACAAAAGCCAGGTAACCCGCCACGAACAGGCCGCCAATACTTGTAATCAATATGGACCACTTATACCAATCGAGGATCAGTGAATTTGAGGAATTTCCACGGATTTTTAGCAGTGGTACAACAATATTCAATATAAAGACCATGAGTACAATCGCCACAATAAGGACGACATTCCCTTCGGATTGAAACAGATCCAGTGCGGCTGGAATTCCAAGGACGCTAAACCCTGGAAGCAATTTTGCGTACCAACCTTTTTCGGTTTGAACAGGAGCGTTCCTCATTGAGAACGTCAATGAGACAAGGCATGTAAAAACCAATGCCAGGAATACAAGGACTGCTAATGAATTGGCGGCAGGTGATTTCATAAAGATATCAATCATATTGTTCCTTTTCTAGTTCAGTCCGGCAGAGACTTATACGATTATCACTTCTTAACTTGAGCATAAACCGTGACCAGCAAACCAACAACCAACAGTCCAAAGACTACTGGAATTACGGCAGGGGCAAATAGTCTATTGACAAGGTTTTTTTCGGCATGAGCAAGTTGAGTGTAGACTGCCAAAGATGCGCCGTAAACTAAAAACAACATCAAGCCGAACATTATGAAGCTCCATACTTTTATCGCAAAAAGAATCTTTTTATCCTGATTCGCTGGCACAAACTCGAAATAATACTTCCAGGGTGACGCGTTCTTATCCCATTGAAAATCCATCATCGAATTGACATATCGTGGCTTGTCTTTTCTTCTTGATTGTCGGATATACGGGTTTTCGTCGAGTTCAACGTGAGCATTGGTTCTCAATGCATTCACGACATCAACAAACGCCTTTGACTCATCATAATTTCTAAAAGAAGGCATTCGCGGTTCAAACGGGTGGGATGGCAAAAGGTAGTAAAAATTCGCCTTATGAGATTCAATGTGTATCCAATTGGGGCCGCCTTTTGACCCAAGAGCAATTTTGACATCGGTGATGTCAGAAAGCGAAATATCCAAAACGTCGTTTCCATTGGCGTGCATCGGACCGTCGGATTTGATGCCATGTTGGGTAATCACGACTCTGACAAAATCTTTCGGAAAATTCCAAGGGAAAACAAAATTGCCCTTTGGAGCGTAAAACCAAAACACAAATTCTTTTGACATTTTCAAGGCCTTCAAAAAAGGAATTGGACTGCGAATGTTTTGTACAACACGGCGCAGATGGCTGCACAAATTTTAGCGCACATTTCAAACTTCACATCTCTACCATCACTGCGCTGTATTCCCCCCATCCACCAACAACAGATGCCCCGTCACAAACGACGAATCATCCGACGCTAAAAACAACACGGCGCGGGCGATCTCTTCGGGCTGGCCGAACCGTCCCATCGGGATATATGCGCTGGCCTCACGCTTCGCCTCCTCCAAAATCACAGGGTCGGACTGCTCGAAGTAGCCCTTCTCCAGCCACCTGTCCACAAACGTATCGCCAGGGCAGACGGCATTCACGCGGATGCCCTCCTGCGCGAAATCGAGCGCCATGGCCTTCGTCATCATGCCCACCGCACCCTTGCTCACCACGTACGGGAACGCGTTCTTCCCCGCCACCACCGACCAGTCCGAGCCGTTGTTGACGATCACACCCTTGCCCTGTTTTTTCATCACAGGCAAAATCAACTTGCTCATCCGCCACACCGCCGTCACATTCAGCGCCAGCGTGTCATTCCAGATCGACTCCTCCGTTGTCTCCGCCGTCCCATTGGTGACGATGCCCGCGTTGTTGAACAGGATGTCAATGCGACCAAACTCGCGCAGGGCGACGTCCACCACCTTTTGACAATCCTCCGCCCGCGCGTGATCCGCTTCGACAAACACGCATCGGACTCCCCTCGCGCGGGCCTCGCCCTGGACGCGTTCCCCCAACCCGACGCGGCGGCCCGTGAGGACCAAGTCCGCCCCCTCGTCCGCGAAGAGAAGCGCCGTGGCCTTTCCAATCCCCGATGTCGCGCCCGTGATGATGGCGATCTTGCCTTTGAGTCTGCTCATTGTTCCTCTTTTCTCCACTGTCATTGCGAGCGTTCGTCCCTGGCGCCGCCCGCCAGGGCAGGTGTGCGAAGCAATCTCCTTCCGACACTGGGAGATTGCTTCGTCGCAAAGAACGCTCCTCGCAATGACGATCAATGTAGTTCTTTCAACCGAAACGACGGGAAAAACTTCGCCGCGCGCAGCAGACTCTCCCGCTCCTCCGCGCGGACGGGTTCGCCCGCCCATCGAGACCAGATCCGCTCACTGCGCGGGTTGAGACGCGTGGCCTCGGCCAGGAAATCGGCCACCTCGTCGTCGGTCAACTTTTCGGCGAGGGCCTCGAACTTCGTCCAGCCCGCCTGCACGTGGACGCGCGGATTCGCCTCGATATTTTTTCGCCAGTCCGTGTCCCCGCCCCAGCCCGCCATGATGACCATGTGACCCGTCCCTGCTTCGCGACGAAACTCGAGCGGCGTGTGGCGAGGCTGTCCGCTTTTTCGTCCCGTGGTGGTGAGCAGGAGGAAGAAACTTCCCGGCGGCGGCAAGCCGATCTTGTAAAAGAAGATGGGAACTTTGAACAGCCACTTGAAGAGCGCGCCAGGCCTATCCATCGGCACGAGCCGCGTCATGATGATGTCTTCGACGCGGATGGCGAATTTTTCAAAGGGGGTGAGTTTGTGGCTGGGCATAGTGAGAGGGTGCGTCGCACTTTTCCAGGTAGGGGAATCTGACGGGGCAAGTGCGACGCACTCACTCCGCAGGCACAATCTCCTTCCGATAAAACCGATATTTCTTATACACCTGCGCGCCCGCGTGGATGGCGAGCGGGCGCGTATCGGGATTGTACTCGCCCGTCAGCGACAAGTCTGCCCAGATGTAGCCTTTGGCGGCGGCGCGTTTCATCATCTCGTCGAAGAGCAGAAGCGAGAGTCCTGTGTCCCAATATTCGGGCGCGACCACGATGCTCTTCACGCTGAGACACTTCGGCTTGTCGTTGCGATGGAGGAAGGCGCGCAGATAATCCCAAGGATATCGCAGGCCGTTGACGTGAATCAGAATCTCATTGAAGTTGGGCACGCCAGGGAAAAAGCCCGCGGGCTTTCCATCCACTTCGGCGAAGAGGACGAGTTCGAGGTCCACCAGATCGAGCAGAGGCCCGATGATGGATTCGATATCGGCGCGAGTGTATGGCACGTGACCCGCGAAGTGCGCCAGCCCGACATTTTGCAAATAGAGAATGCGCTCGATCTCCGCGTCTTTATCCGCCAGGTTCGCGCCGCGCACAGTGAATTCGGGATGCTTCTCGCGCACGCGCTCGGCGACGCGCGCAAGTTGTTGAATGCGCGGATTGTGGAGGTTGATGTCAATCGCGTAGGCCACGCCGTCATCGTCGTCTTTTTGGAAGCCATAGCGTTCGAAGAACTCTTTGTAATAGGGCGGGTGATGCGCGAGATAGATCGCGGGGACGCGCTCCCAGCCTTCGACGAGGATGCCGCGCGAATCTTCGCGATCGAGGTTGAAAGGGCCGTAGAGCGCCGTCATACCGCGCGCCGCGGCCCACCGTCCCGCGTGATCGAACATGGCTGCGAACACTTCGTAATCGTCCACGCATTCCACAAATCCAAACATGCACTCAGGATGGCCGCGGTGACGCGTGCGCTGTTTCTCCTCCGCGAGGCTGAGAGTCCCTACGGGCTGGCCGTCTTTGTAGGCGATGAAAAATTCCGCGAGGCCGTCTTTGAAAAAAATGCCGCGCGCGGGATCGGTGGCTTTGGCGCGGTCTGGTAAAAGCGGCGGAACCCAGAGCGGATCGTTTTTGTAGATGCGCCACGGGAAGGTGAGGAGGGCGCTTTTCTCGCGCGCGTTTCGAACGGGGATGATTTCGATGGAGGGCATCAGTTCTTTCCCGCGGCCTTCGCTCGCACCAACACTTTCTGCGCGTTTTTCAAGAGCGGCATGTCAATCATTTTTCCATCCAGCGCGTAGGCGCCTTTGCCTTCTTTTTGACTGGCCTCGAACGTCTCGACGATTCGACGCGCCTCTTCGATCATCTTTGCCGATGGAGTGAACGCGTCCTGCGTGACCTGAACCTGGTTCGGGTGAATGACCTGTTTCCCACTGAAGCCGAATCCTGCTCCCTGCTCCGCTTCGGCGCGCAGACCGTCCGCGTCTTTGAAATCAATGTAGACGATGTCGATGGCCTGCAAGCCGAACGCCGCGCAGGCCGTCACCACTGCCTGGCGCGCGTACAGCAACTCGGTCGCGTCCCGCGTCCGCCGCGCGCCGATCGACGCGGCGAAGTCCTCCCCGCCGAAGATGATCCCGTCCAAGCGCGGATGCGACGCGATCTCCCTGAGATTCAGAATCCCTTTGGCCGTCTCCACGCCGACGAGCATCCGAATCGAATTGAGCGGCCAGCCATATTGCAACTCCGCGGCTTCGATGATTTTGCTTCCCCACTCCACCTGCTCGAGCGATTCGATTTTCGGTATCACAATGCCATCGGGACGGAACGGCAGGACGGCGTCAATATCATCGCGCTCCCAACCCGTCCCCACCGAGTTGATGCGCGCCAGTTTTTCGCTTTTGCCGAAGTCCAATTCCTGCAAGGCTTGGGCGATCGTGGCGCGTGCTTCTGCCTTGCGGTTGACGGCCACGCCGTCTTCCATGTCCATGCAGATGCAGTCCACGCGGAGGGTGAGGGCTTTTTCGATCTTGCGACGGTCGTCGCCAGGCATGTAGAGGAGGGCGCGTCGGGAGGGCATGAGGGTCTCCAGAAAGATTAAAGAGGGCGTTAAGAGGCGGTCACTTCTGAGTTTGGGGAGCTGGTTTCGGTTGTGTCGGTTTTATCGAATAGGTTCTTTACATCGTTTCGCATCAAAAAATAGGTGGGCAAGAAAAAGAGAAAAAGCAATAATCCAACAATAACCGCTACGGCTACGATGGAAGAGCCGATTTCCCCAAGCCACGCTGAGCCAGGGAAATTTATTGTGAAGGGAAATTCTGTCAAGAATACAATCCGTTTTTCGTCGGGAGACCAGGATAATCACTCATCCATCCCGAAATCTGGTTCAATAATGCGCAGCCAGATTTCCGACTGCGACTTCAACCGCCTCATCAAGCGTCATGGCAGATCCTTCATTGAGCATGTCTTTGAATTTATTTTCGCCCAACTTCCTACAGATGACAGATGTGCTGCGATTCAAGTCCATCTGCTCCAACTGCGGACGGGAATCACCTGTCGCCTTGCGCGTTGCTTCCGCCCAACCGAATAGTCGCGCGGCGCGATCTGGCTGGTTGAGTTCAACGAACAAACACACCATTGTCTCTGCCGTAAAAATCAATCCGGTCCGATCTCGATCCATCCGAAACTCCCGCATACATTCCATTAATATATCTTGCGCCGCGGCCAGATTTTTTTCGCGGAAAGCAACGTATCCCAAACGGGCGCGCGCCCAGAGATAACCCATTCGATTGCCCAACTCTTCGGCGCTCTTCATCCACTCCAATAAGTAGCCACGCGCCTGGGCATAGTGTCCATCAAGGAGAGCCATATAAGCAGAAGCAGTGAGGACAAATTCCATCCCGGGGGTGTTATTCATGCGCCGATTTAGATCAAGCGCATCTTCCAGCCATTTTTTAGCGGTTGCAGTTTGGCCGTTCATCACGAGCGAGTGTCCCAATGCGCCTGATATCGAAGCCAACATATGCAAATCGCCAACCTGGCGGAAAAGATCAATGGCATCCTCAAAATAAGCGTACGAACTTTGGAGATCGCGTGTATCCCCGGCCAGGCCTGCGAGCGCCCTTGCCTTTCTCCACTTGTCGCCGATCGATTCAGCCAGGTGCAGGGCCTGGCGTTGAATCACTATTCTTCGATCCATGCCTTCCAAAAACTGCATGGTGGATCCCAGCACAAGAAGCGCATCAATTTCTCCCTGCTTATCGCCGCTGGCGCGAAATAATATCAAAGACTCCTCTTCTGCCGCACGGGCGAGATCGAATTGCTGTAAAGCATAACGCAGGCCTCCCTGAACATGCAATGCTTTAGCGCGCGCGCTGGTATAGGCAATGGATTCCGCCTTTTGAAGAAATTTATCCAACCAGTAAGCCCCCTCGCGCGCGTCAAAACTTTCCCAGAAACGCCTGCCTAAATTGGCAGTGAGAGATAGGCCTGTTTCAACGTCGCTTTTATCTGCCCACGCAAATGCCGCCCGCAGGTTGTCGCGTTCGTCAATCACGCGCGCATGCCATTCGATTTGTTGGGGACCGATCAACCCGGATTCGGCCTGCCCGGAGAATAAGTGAAAATATTGCATGTGCTGCTTACGGATATTTTCTTCTTCACCCGATTCAATGAGTTTCTCGCGTAAGTATTGACGAATGGTCTCGTGGAAGTGAAATCGCGCCTCACTTCCCAATTCTTTGTCCGCCATAACCAGCGATTTCTGCACAAGTTGCAACATCAATTCCCGCGCCTGATCATTTTTCATATAATCGTTGCCGCAAACAGATTGTGCCGATTCCAAAGTCCAGCCGCCTGCAAAAGCAGAGAGACGCCGTAAAAAGGCGCGTTCTGCCTCCGTGAGCAGGTTCCAGCTCCAGTCAATGGAGGCGCGGATGGTCTGCTGGCGCGGCAGGGCAGTGCGGCTGCCCCCAGACAGGAGTTGGAAACATTCCTTGAGTTGCTCGGCGATCTGTTCCAGTGGCAGGGTGTTGACGTGCGCCGCGGCCAATTCTATGGGCAGTGGAATGCCATCGAGTCTGTGACAGATTTGAGCGACAAACGAAACGTTTTCCAGCGTTAGGGAGAAATCCATTTGGGCTAGTTGGGCGCGTTCCTCGAACAGGCGAACCGATTCATATTCCTTGAAAGTTTCCAATACCAACTTCATATCCGGCACACCCAGCGATGGGACGTGGTAGACGGCCTCCCCCGTGATTCTCAGCGCTTCGCGGCTGGTGGTGAGTATCTTCAGGTTCGGGCAGTCGCGCAACAAAGTATCCGCCAGACGCGCACTGGCATCCAGAAGATGTTCACAGTTATCAAGGATTAACAAGGTATTTTTTGGACGGAGGAAATGGGACAGGCTTTCCACCAGAGGTGTATTGATCTGAACCGTGATACCAAACACCTGTGCCACAACTTGAGGCAAAAGAGCGGGGTCGCCCGTGGATGCCAGTTCCGCCAACCAAACGCCATCTGGAAAATCTGGCAGTAATTGCGCCCCCACCATCAACGAAAGGCGGGTCTTGCCCACGCCCCCGGAGCCGGTGAGAGTCACCAGACGATATTTACGGATGAGTTTGATGAGAGCGGCCTGCTCTTTTTCGCGTCCGATAAAGGAGGTCAGTGCGGCGGGGAGATTGGTAAGAAGATGGTTGACTGCAAATTTCGTGATCTGCGGAGGTAAATCATCCAATCCACGCGCAAAAGGCAGCCATTGTCTACATTCCTCCTCCGGGATGCCCAACTTCTCCAGCAGGATCAAAGCCAATTCCCTGGATGGTTTGAGCGCGTCATTTTCGATGCGGCGCAGGGTGATACGCGCACAGCCGATCTGATCCGCCAGGGCTTGCTGGGTCAGATCAAGCGCGCGGCGACGCTGGCGAAGCCATTTCCCAAAAGTGATCTTTTCAGCGGTCATCTTGTTATGCTTTATATCACTTTTTGTATCCCTTTTGACATTACATTTACCCCCGCTTCGTGTTTGAATTACACAGAGCGCATCCCACTGAAATGCCAAAAGAAAGAAGGATAAAATCATGAAACACTTTCGATTCTTGAATATGCTGGTCGCGATCTGGTTGGCGCTTGCCCTCATCGGTTTTCCATCCAGCCACGCGTCCGCCGGGGGAGCGTTAGTTGTAACAATGGTCAATGACGGTTCTGACGCGAACCCGGGGGATGGATTTTGCGCGATTTCAGGCGGGAGTTGCACCCTGCGCGCGGCCATCGAGGAGGCCAATGCTCATGCGGGCGCTGATAACATTATTTTTAGCCTGCCAGGCGCTGGCATCCATGTTATGTCCATCACAAGCGGACCCCTGCCCACCATCACGGACACGCTTAACTTGGATGGCACATCCCAGCCAAACTGCACCGTTCCCTGCATTGTGCTAAGCGGAGCGTCGCTTCCAGCAGGAGCGAAGCATGGATTACGCGTCGCGAGCAACAACAGCATCATCAAGGGTTTTATCATTACATCGTGGAATACATCAAGCGGTCCCGGGAACAGCTACGGTATTTTTATCACTGGAAACAACAACATCATCCAGGCGAATGATATCGGCTTCTGGCCCGGCAACCCAACCCCTCTTGGAAACGGCAGCGGCATTTCTCTATTTGGAACGGGCAATCTCATCGGTGGAACCACCCCCAATGAACGCAATGTGATCTCAGGAAATGGGTATGGTATTGTGGTTGCCAACGCGGTGGATGGGAACACTCCCACCAGTGGTAACAAGATCCAGGGAAATTACATTGGCGCCAACGCCGCAGGAAACGCTGCACTGGGCAACCAGCTGACTGGAGTTGTTGTTTTCATGGGAGGGTCAAATACGCTGATTGGCGGACCTACCAGCGGGGCGCGCAATGTGATCTCTGGAAACCGGGCAGGCATTTATTACACGGGTTCCACGACCACCATTCAAAACAACTTCATCGGCACGAACGCGGCTGGCAATGCTGGACTGGGAAATACCCAGGATGGCATCTATTCGGACGCCGGTAGCGGTGTCATCACGGGAAACAGGATCGCTTTCAATGCTGGAAAGGGGATCAACATTTACGGGAGCGCCGTCCGCGCCACCGTGCGGCGCAATTCGATCTTTTCGAATACCAGCCTCGGAATTGATCTGGGCAGCAACGGCGTGACCCTCAACGATACCGGCGATGTAGACGCCGGCCCGAACAGATTACAGAATTTCCCGTCAATCATCTCTGCCACGAGCAGCACGCGCGTCGTTACCGGGCGCTTGAGCAGCAGGGCAAACACGAAATACACGGTGGAAATTTATTCATCCCCCACCTGCGACTCGTCTCATTATGGAGAAGGGAAAGTTTATCTGGGCGCCGTCAGCGTAACAACAAATGGTTCCGGCGTTGGAAGTTTCAGTGTGGCGGTCCTGGGTAATTTTGCTGTCGGTTCCAAGATCACTGCCACGGCCATTGACCCGGCCGGTAATACATCCGAATTTAGCGCCTGCCGCGCGGCTAATTGATCTGTTGTAAAAATCATGGAGTGAATCATCCTGAGGAAAATAAAATGAACAAGATTCACATTTTACGTTTTTTGGTTGTGACAATGTTGGTCCTGGCCCTTACCGGCCTCCCAACCAATCACGCTTCCGCTTCCACAACGCTGGTTGTAAGATCGGTCAATGAAGGGAACGATGCAAATCCCGGCGACGGGGTTTGCGCCACATCAGGTGGATCGTGCACCCTGCGCGCCGCCATCCAGGAAGCCAATGCACTGGCAGGCGATGATACCATCACCTTCAACCTGCCAGGCGCTGGCATCCATGTTATATCCATTACGAGCGATCCCCTTCCCATCATTACCGACACGCTCAACCTGGATGGCACATCCCAGCCAAACTGCACGGTTCCCTGCATCGTGCTGAGCGGGGCAAATCTCGCAGGGTCAAATAGCGGACTTGTACTCGCCAGTGACAATAACATTGTGAAGGGCTTTATCATCACCTCCTGGAGCTTCGACGGGATTGCTATCAATGGCAATGGAAATGCGGTCCAGGCCAATCATATTGGCTTTTGGTCCGGAAACCCAACTTTACTGCCGAACGGTTACGGCATAGAAATTCGGGGTTCAAACAACCTGATCGGTGGTTCAGGTGCGGCTGCCAGAAATGTCATTTCGGGAAACACGTACACGGGGATTGCGATCGCCCGTTCTGGTGGAACCCCTTCAGGAAATATGATCCAGGGAAATTACATCGGAACCACTGAAGATGGAACCGCCCCACTGGCAAATGGAGAATCGGGGGTCGTCGTTTACCTGAGTGCATCCAATACTCTCATTGGAGGCGGTACGGCTGGGGTGCGTAATGTCATCTCGGGCAATAACTGGGAGGGCATCGATTCTGCCGCGCCCGGCACAAGGATCCAGGGAAATTATATCGGCACAAATGCGGCAGGCGCCGGCGGGGTGGGAAATGCCCTTGGCGGCATCCTTATCGTTGCTGGAAATGCCATTATCGGTGGAGGGGCGGCCGCTACAAGCAACGTGATCGCTTATAACAACGGGAAGGGAGTCGCGATCGTTGGAAATACCAGCCGTGTCAATATGCGGCGTAATTCGTTCTATTCAAACAGCGCTCTGGGCATTGACCTTGGAAATTTTGGAATGACTCCCAACGATCCGCTTGACCCGGATAACGGCCCAAACGGCTATCAAAACTTCCCGGTCATCACATCCGCCGCGAGCGGCACGCGCGTCATCGCGGTAACGTTCCGCAGCAAGGCAGGCCAACCCTACAAACTTGATTTCTACTCCTCCCCGGCTCACACATGCGACCCATCGAATTATGGGGAAGGAAAGAAATGGATAGGAACGGCAAACGTTACAACCAATGTGAACGGGCTGTGGACCGGTACCGTGACGGCTTCCTTCGGCTTTCTGTACGGAGAGGCGATTACCGCCACCGCCACAGACGGCGCTGGGAGAACCTCTGAGTTCGGCGCTTGCAGAAACGCGAGATAAAGCCATCTGAATTATATGAAGACGGGCGGGACAAAGTTGTCCTGCCCGTTTTGTTTCTCTCGCTTCACGCGTGACGTTGAGGCGGATTCTGTTTCGATGACTTTCCCTAACCCCGAAGCAACCAGAAACCAGGTTTCTGGATTACTACTCCATCGGGTAGCCCGCTTCGATCCACGCGTCGAGGCCGCCGAGGATTGCGCTGACTTTGGTATATCCATTTTGCAACATGACGAACGCCGCACGGGCGCTGAGATGTTCGGTTTGTCAGGTGCAGTAAGTGATGATCCACTGGTTCTTGTTGAGCGAGAGGTCTTGAGGATTCTCCTCGATCCGATCCAGCGGGATGGACAGCGCGCCTGCGATGTGTCTCGCCACGAACGACTCCACGCTTCGCACGTCCACGATGACGGCCGCGCCGCTGTTGAGCGCGGTCAGCGCCTCCTCCACCGTCACGCGCGGCACGTCGGCCTCGGTCTGCGGGAGGTTGCCCGCGGGACGTCCTGTCGGCTCGACGATGACGGTCACGGGCGTCGGCGCGGAGGTGCAGGCGGCGAGGGTCAGCGCGAGGAAAATCAATAATCCTAAAATTTTGCGTTTCATAACTCGCTCTTTCGTTGAGATCGAATTAAATGCAGGACGCGGATTGACGCTGATTTACGCGGAGGACGCCGAGAGAATTAAATCTCTCCGTGTCCATCTGCGTTCATCCGCGTTTTCCGCGTCCTGTTTGTGTTATCTGCTAAAGTTCGCAGTAGCGATCGACGCGCTTGGCGATGATGGCGAGACTATCCGCCCAGAATTTTTTCTTGCGGATGTCAATGCCAAAACGCTGGGCGAGGTCGGCGGCAGAGGCCTCGCCTGTGGAGGCGAGCAGGTTTTTGTAATCGGGGATGAAGGCCGCGCCGCGCTGTTGGTAGATGGCGTACAATCCCGTCCCGAAGAGGAGGCCGAATGAATAGGGGTAGTTGTAGAACGAGAGGCCGGGGGTGTAGTAGTGCGGCTTCCAAGTCCACATGAACTTTTGCAGGTAGCGCTCGTCGAGGCCGTCGCCGTAGGTGGCCTTCTGGGCGCGCTCCATGATTTCGCTGAAGTCGTCCGCTGAAAGTTCGGCTTTGACGCGGCGCTCGAGGACTTCCTTCTCGAACAGGTAGCGCGAGTAGATGTCCACGATCACCTGTGCCGCGCCGTTGAGTTGCGCTTCGAGCACGGCCAGTTCCTCTTGCGGATCGGTCGTCTGCGAAAGCACGGCCTCAGTGATGATCGTTTCGCACATGATGGAGGCGGTCTCGGCCAGGGTCATGGGCGTGAGTTGTTGCAGTTCGGTCTTGCCCGCTTCGTAGGCGCAATAGTTGTGATAGGCGTGACCGAGTTCGTGCGCCAGCGTGCTGACCTGGTCGAACGAGCCGTCGAAGTTGGCGAGGATGCGGCTCTCTTTCACGGCTGGCACGCCCATGCAGAAGGCGCCGCCGCGTTTGCCGTCGCGCTGTTCGGCGTCTATCCAATTTTTGTCGAAGGCGGTCTTGGTCATCTCAGCCAGATCGGGCGAGAAAGCGCCGAAGTGATGCAAAATGAAATCGCGCGCTTCGTCAAACGAGTAGACTTTGTCGGCCTTGCCCATCGGCGCGAAGACGTCCCACCAGGCGAGTTTTTCCTTGCCGAGGCGTTCGGCTTTCTTCTTGAAATAGCGGCGGAAGGTGGGGAAGGAATCTTCCATGGCGCTGAGCATGGCCTTGAGGGTGGGACGGTCAATGCGGGATTGATCGAGGGAGGAATGGACGGCGTCTTCGCGGCCGCGGCGTTTGTTGAGCGCGTTCGTCTCGCCTTTGACCCCGTTGAGGCAGGCGGCCAACGTCTCTTTGACAGACTCCCAGGCGACGTTCTCCGCTTCGTAGCCGCGGCGTCGGACGGATTCATCCGGGTGCGAGCGCAGGTTGATCAGCGCGGGCATAGGCATCTTCTGGGTCTTGCCATCCAGTTCAAAGTCCACGGAAAGTTGCGAGGTGACCGTCCCCTGCAATTTGCCAAAGGCGTTGCCCCCGCTCAAGGTCAGTTCGGCGGCGAGGGCTTCTTCCGCCTCGCTCATCAAATACTTGGCCTGTTCGGCGGCTTCGTTCAGCATGAAGGCGTGTGACTTGGCCGCGGGCGCGAGTTTGGCGGCCTTGTTGAGCGCGGCCTTGCCGAGTTTGCCCACCCAGGCCTGGAATTGAGTGGTGAGAATGCTCTGGCGCACCTGCACCTGCTCGTACTCGGAGAGAGTCCGCATGGCGAGTTGGTCGCGCGAGTTGGTGGTGACGAAGGCGTAGATGTAGGAGCCGATGGTGTTCGAGAGATCGTAGAGCGCGTTCAGGCGATCCACGGACTCGCCGAGCAGTTTGCCGAGTTTCTTCGGGTCGGTTTTGGCATTCGCCTTGCTGACCTTCTTGGCGAGGAAGGTCTCCAACTCGTCGAGCATGGCCGATAATTTCTTGAGGGCAGATTTGAATTGCTTGGATTCGAGCGAGGGATAGACGTTGGTCATATCCCAACGGGATGGGGTGGACATGGGGTGGCTCCTTTTGTGGGATGGGGCAAGTATATCAAATGAGGGAAGAGGAAAGAGGAAAGAAAATATAGGGCTATAATCCACGCCTGAAAACTGACAACTGAAAACTGGACACTGAAAACTGATGACCGACTCCATTGCTATTCTCGATTTTGGATCTCAATATGCCCAGATCATCGCCCGCCGCGTGCGCGAGGCGCAGGTGTATTGCGAGTTGTTCCCGTGGGACGCGCCGCGCGAAAAGATTCTTTCCATCCAGCCAAAGGGATTTATCCTTTCGGGCGGGCCGAAATCGGTCTACGAAGCGGGCGCGCCCTTCATCCAGAAATTTATCCTCGAGACGGGGCTTCCCATCCTCGGCATTTGCTATGGGATGCAGGCCCTCACCCACGCGCTGGGCGGACAGGTGGATTCTTCGGCACAGCGTGAATACGGCCCCGCGGAAATTCAGACGCTCGTCCCCGGTACGGCGCTGGATGCGATCTCGAAAGTATGGATGTCGCATGGAGATAGAATTACGCGCATGCCCGAGGGGTTTGTGGCGCTGGCGAAAAGTGACAACAGTCCGATTGCCGCGATGGCCGATTTTGCGCGCAGGTATGTGGCCGTACAGTTTCATCCCGAAGTGCACCACACGCCGAACGGGACTCAACTGCTCAAACATTTTGCGGTGGATATTTGCGGCGCGAAACCTGATTGGACTCCCGCTTCGATCATCGAAGAATCGGTGTCGCGAATTCGGAAGCAGGTCGGCGGCGAACGCGTCCTGGCGGCGGTTTCGGGCGGCGTGGATTCGTCGGTGGCCGCGGCGCTGGTGCATAAAGCCATCGGCGACCAGCTGGTGTCCGTTTTCGTGGATACGGGTCTGTTGCGGAAGAACGAGGGCGAGCAGGTCGTGTCCGCGTTTCGCGGGCAACTCCACTCGGAGTTGATCGCGGTGGACGCCAGCGACGAATATTTCTCCGCCTTGCATGGCATCACCGACCCCGAACAGAAGCGGCGGATCGTCGGCGAGAAGTTCATCCGCATATTCGAAACGCAGGCCAAACAACTCGGCCAACCCAGGTTCCTCGTGCAGGGGACGATCTATCCCGACGTGGTGGAATCGTCCGCGCCCGATCGCGACAAGGCGCAGAAGATCAAGTCGCATCACAATGTGGGCGGATTGCCCGAGGATATGCAGTTCGAGTTGGTGGAGCCGTTGCGCTACCTCTTCAAGGACGAGGTGCGCGCCGTCGGCGAGGCGCTGGGGCTGTCGGAAGCGCTCGTGTGGAGGCAACCGTTCCCAGGTCCGGGCTTGACCGTGCGCTGTCTCGGGGAGGTGACGCGCGAGCGCGTGGAACGTCTGCGGGCGGCGGATGCGATCCTGATCGAGGAGTTGTCCCGCGCGGGATTTTTGGGCAAGGCTCGTTCGTCCAGCAGTTCAACTGCTGGACAACCAACGGCTCGTTCATCGGCAGTTGAACTGCCGATGGTGTCGCAGGCCTTCGTGGTTTTGCTCCCCGTTCGGTCGGTGGGCGTGATGGGCGACCAGCGGACGTACCAGGAGGCCGCGGCCATCCGAGCCGTGACTACCGAGGACTTTATGACCGCCGATTGGGCGCGCCTGCCCCACGACCTGCTGGCGCGGGTGGCGAACCGCATCGTCAACGAAGTGGACGGAATAAATCGGGTGGTGTATGATATTACGAGCAAACCGCCCGCGACCATTGAATGGGAATAGAAAACGGAGTCCAAAGTCTCCGACTTTGGATAACGAACGTCAGAGACGTTCGAGTCCGAAAAAGCGGAGTCCAAAGTCTCTGACTTTGGATAACGAACGTCGGAGACGTTCGAGTCCGAATTACTGGAGGCAGGAATGACTTTGAACTTTGGCGATATCATTACCCGAGCATGGCAGATCACCTGGAAGCAAAAGGCGTTGTGGGGCGCGGCCTTCGTGATGGCTTTTGCCATTTACCTCGTCTTTCCGCTGATGTTTGTGCCGTGGTTCATGATCATGGCTGAGGGGGATCCAACTCGTTGGTTCGATAATCCACTCCCCTGGATTTTGATGGGACTTGGCTTTCTTGTGATGACGCTCCTCTCCTTCGGCCTCTCGCCCCTCGTCCGCGCGGCGCTGACGGTGGGCGCGCTGAAAGCGGAGCGCGGCGCGGAGAAATTATCGTTCCGCGAAATCATCAGCGACGGGCGCGTCTTTTATGCGCGTCTGCTCGGATTGATGCTCTTGTATTCCGTCACGGTCATGCTGGTCAGCGCCGCTTTTTCCATCATCCAAATTCTTGGAACCGTGTTGACGATGGGTCTCGCGACCATCTGCATGACGCCTCTGATGATTTTGATGTACCCGTTCCTGTTCGCGGCCATGGCGTGGATGGAATTGGCCGAATCCGCGATCGTGGCCGATGACTTCGGCGTGCTGGACGCCTGTCGCCGCGGCTGGGATGTCTTACGCGTCAACAAGATGAACATCTTCGTGATCGCGTTGATCGTTTATGTGGGGATCGGGATGGTATCCAGCCTGTTCATATTCCCATTCATGCTTCCGATGTTTTTTGCGCCCGTCCTCCTGATGGACAGTGGAGAAATCTCGAACGGCCTCCTCTGGGGCGCGGGCATTTGGATGGCGCTCCTGTTCCCTGTGATGATCTTTGTGCAAGGCATCGGCATGGTATTTATGAAGGCCACCTGGCTCATTGCCTACCTGCGGATGAACTCCAAACCTGCGGAAGAGATTCTGGTTGTGGCAACGGAGGAGATAAAATGAAGTTCGATTTCGGGGAAGCCCTTGGCCGCATGTGGAAGATCGGCTGGAATCACAAGATTTTGTGGGTATTCCAGATGCTGCCCATGGCATTATATCTTTTGACGACTCCCGTCTTTATCTTTGCGAATCCCGCGTTTTCCATGTTCATGCCAGAACCGTACAGCCAGTGGACTAAGGAACCCTGGGCGGTTGGAGTTCTGATCGGGTTGAGTGTTTTTCTCCTTGCGCCTATGTTCCTGTTGACCTCATTTTCACGCACCGCCACAACTCTCGGCGCGATCCAGGTGGATCAAGGCGCCGAAAAACTATCATTTCGAAAATTATCCAGCGACAGCCTACCCTACCTCTTCCGCATCGCGGGGATGTTTCTGTTGTTCATGGCCGTCTGGGTGGCGATGCTCCTGGCCTTTATGGCGCTGATGGCGGTGGTGACAGCCGCCACGATGGGGATCGGAATGCTGTGCATGATGCCGATGTTTTTTATCCTTTATCCCATCCTGTTTGTCGGCTATATCGTGATGGAATTGACCCAGACGGGAATCATTGCCGACGACCTTGGGATTCGGGACGCCCTTGCACAAGGCTGGCGATTATTCCGCTCGAACATCCTGACCGTTTCCGTCTACATGCTCATTCTATATTTCGGCATGTCCATACTTTCCAGCATCTTCATCTTCCCCATGATGGCGCCAATGATGGCATTTCCATTGTCCATTGATTCTTCGGGCGATATCAATCAATCGTTTTTTGTTATAGTGGCGGTGGCCTTTCCGCTTATGATGGTCTTTATGTCTGCCGTGCAAGGCATCTTTATGACCTTCTTTCAGGCGGCCTGGGCGGTGGCCTATCGGCGGCTCACCTCCCAACCCAACCAGCCCATCGTGATTGTTACAGAAACCAATGGCTAATTTTCCCTCAATAAAAATCGGACGCGGATCGAGAAGCGCTCAGAAAACGCGGAGAATCTCTCCGCGCTCTTTCGCGTCCCGCCCCCTGTGGGCGCTTTCCGCCTTCTGCCTTCTGCTTTTATCCTTCCTCCTTTATCCTTCCTCTTCCTCTGCCCAAACTTCCGCTTACGCCGAGATTGGCGCGCCAGATACGTCCGACTTTCCCACCATCTCTGTCGCGCTGGACGTGTACGACGCCTCGGGACAATTCGTAAGCGGACTCACGTCCAAAAACCTGGCCGCGCTCGAAGACGGCAACCCGCGTCCCGTGCAGGAACTGACCGAGGAGCCTGTCGGCGCGCAGATCGTGATCGGCGTGAACCCCGGCCCCGCGCTGGACGTCCGCGACGGACAGGGCGTCACCCGCTACCAAAAGATTCAGCAGGCGCTGGGCGTTTGGGCGCAAGCCCGCGGACAGCAGACTCCCCTCGACGACCTCAGCCTCGTCACCATCGCGGGACCGCTCATCGCCCACACCACGCCCGAACCGTGGCTGACGAGTTTCGCCGCCTTCCAACCCGATTTCCGCGCCACCACGCCCAACATCCAATCCCTCGCGCTCTCGCTCGACGTGGCCCTCGCCGACGCATCGCAACTCGGCATGAAGCGCGCTGTCCTCTTCATCACGCCCCACATCGAAGACCCCGAACTCGAAGCCGCGCTCACCGCCATCGCGGCACGCGCGGTCGAATCGCGCACACGCATCAGCATTTGGATGGTGGATGGCGAGCAATTCTTCAACCATCCCAGCGCGGCCCTCTTCCAAACGCTCGCCACTCAAACGGGCGGCGGATACATGGCCTACTCTGGCCGCGAAACCCTGCCCGACCCCGAAACAACCTTCGCGCCCCTGCGCCGCGTCTACCGCCTGACCTACGCCTCGTCCATCAACACGAGCGGCGAACACACCCTCGGCATCGAAGTGACCGCCGGCGACCTCACCGTCACGTCCGCGCCGCAGACATTTACCATCACCGTCCAGGCGCCGAACCCCATCTTCGCCACGCCGCCCACGCAGATCACGCGCGCCGCGCCGCCCGAAGACCCTTACAACCAGGAAGTCCTCCTCCCTGAGGAAGAACGCCTGCAGATCTTCTTCGACTTTCCCGACGGGCACCCGCGTCCCATCACCCGCACCTCGCTCTACGTGGACGGCGCGCTCGTGGCCGAAAATGCATCAGGCGCGCTCGACCGCTTCGATTGGGACTTGCGCGGCTACACCGCCAGCGGCCAACACCTGCTCAAAGTGGAAGCCACCGATAACCTCGGCCTCACGGGTTCCAGCATCGAAATCCCCGTCTACATCACCGTCACGCCGCCGCCTTCGGGTCTGGTGGTTTTGATGGCGCGCTATCGCTACTACATCGTCTATGGCGTGGTGGCCTTCGCGGGCCTCATTTTGCTCGCCATCCTCTTCGGGCCTCGCCTCAGCCGCTCGCGCCGCAAACGCAAAACCGCCAAACAACAATATGCCGACCCACTCACCCAGCCGATTTCCGCCGTGGTGGAACCGCCCACAGGCAGGAAAAAGCAGAGGACGGCGCGCCCAGACCAAGTCAAGAATGACGCGTCGGCGCGCCTCGTTCGCCTCAACGCGGACGGGACAGCGGCCGCGGCCTCCCCGATCCCTCTCTCCGGGCCGGATGTCACCCTCGGCGCTGACCCCGTCCAATCGGCGGTGATCCTGGACGAACCCGCGCTTTCGCCGCTTCACGCCCGCATTCAGCAGGACCTGACGGGTTCGGGCTATCTCATTTTCGATCAAAATTCCATCGCGGGGACGTGGGTGAACTACGAGCAAGTCACCCGCGAGGGCCATCCCTTAAATCACGGGGATAGGGTACACTTCGGTAATCTGATGTATCGGTTTGAGTTGAAGACCCCACCTGACGAGTCTGAGCCAGCTATTACCCTTATTTCATGATCCGCACAAACCGCTCCCACCTGCACGTCGCCGCCCTCAGTCATCCTGGCATGTCTGGGAAGAATAATGAAGACCGCTTTGCCGTGGTTTCACACGCGCTGAGCGCGGACGACCCCACGCCCTCGTTGTTTGCCGTGCTGGCAGACGGGATCGGCGGACACCGCGCGGGCGAAGTGGCCGCCGAGTTGGCGGTGGACCACATCAGTCACAAAATAGCGGAAAGCAATGGCCGCGACCCGGTTCGCATCATGGAGGATGCCATTCACTCCGCGAGTGACGCCATCGCGCACCATTCCGCATCGGATGACGAGCAACATGGCATGGGCTCCACCTGCGCCTGTGTGTGGGTGATCGGCGATAAACTTTACATAGCTTTCGTGGGGGATTCGCGAATTTATCTCCTGCGCGATGGACAGATGCGCCAGTTGACCACCGACCACACCTGGGTGCAGGAAGCCCTCGAGAAAAACATCATCAAGCCCGATGAAGCGCGCGAGCATCCGAACGTGCATGTGATCCGCCGCTATCTCGGCTCGCTGAAACTGCCCGAAGTGGATTTCCGCCTGAAAATGAACGACGGCGAGAACGCCGTGCAGGCGCAAAAGAATCAGGGCATGGCCCTGCAACCCGAAGACACCCTCCTCGTCTGCTCGGACGGCCTGACCGACATGGTGTGGGCCGATGAGATTCAGGCGACGCTGATGGAATCGAAAAGCCCGAAGGCCGCCGTCCAAACTCTGGTGGCGCAAGCCAACGAACGCGGCGGCCACGACAACATCACCGTAATCGTGATGACTGTCCCGAAGCACCGTCCGCAGGAGGAGGAGAAGAAGGGTTGGTGGGGTTGGTTGATGGGGGAGTAGTCCGCTAGTCGGCTGGTCTGATAGTCTGATAGTCTGCTCGTCAAATGCAAAACGCGACCGTGGAAGCGGCCGCGTTTTTTGTTGGGTTCGGTAGGTCGAGGTAGTATCTCGACTTACAAGGTGCGCTCGCGGAGGAAGGGAGTTGCATCTGGATCAACTTCCTCATCAAACTCGCGCGCGGCGAGGTGACCGCTGAAGACGGCTTGCGCGATGATGTTTGGCGCTTCGGCGTCGCCGATGAGACGGAGGGAATCGAGTTTGCCACTTGCGAGGCTGGGCAACAATTCGCGGTAGAGCGCGTCGTTGGGAATCCGCTCGGTGACGAGGACGAGCGCGTCGGCGGAGATGGTCATTTTGGCGGAGGTGATGGCATGATAGACGGTGACCGCTTCGGGGGAGGATGAAGCGAGGACGTGATGCGGAAGGAGAGTCACGCCGAGGGAAAGTAGTCGCTGGTAGATGCGCGATTGTTCGAGGGTGTATTCCGTCCAGGCAGAGACGGTGGCGGCGGGCGTGACGAGGGTGACGCGGCATCCGTTTTGTGCGAGTAATTCCGCGAGGACGCCGCCCATGTAGTAGTGATCGTCGTCGTAGAGGACGACGCGGCCTTGCGGGAGTTTGCCGTTCATCAGGTCATCGGGCGTGAAAATGTTGTGACCCGTGATGGGCGTTTGACGGGCGCGGCCAATTCCATCGCGACGCCAGGTTGCGCCCGTGGCGAGGATGACGTCGCGAGGGCCTGCGTCGAGCACATCCGCGGCGGACATGGGACTGCCGAGGTACGGGAAGACGTTGGGCAGTTTCTCGATCTGCGTGACGCGCCAATCGGCGACGCGCCGCCATTCGGCGAGACCTGGGAGCGAACTCTCGCGGATGACGCGCCCGCCGAAGTCGCGCCCCGCGTCGGTGAGGATGACGCGGTAGCCGCGTTGACCGATGGCGCGCGCGGCTTCGAGTCCCGCGGGTCCCGCGCCGACGATGAGGATTTCCTTGTCAGATTTTTTCGGCGCGATGATTTCGGGATGCCAGCCGCGCCGCCACTCTTCGCCCATGGTCGGATTTTGCGTGCAACGGATGGGGACGAAGCGCGTGTCGCCCGTGACGCAGATGTTACAGCCGATGCACTCGCGGATGTCTTCGATGCGTTCCTCTTTGATTTTGTTGGGAAGAAACGGATCGGCGATGGATGGCCGCGCCGCGCCGATGAAGTCCATGACGCCGCGTTGGATGGCGGAGACCATCGCTTCGGGTGAGGTGTAGCGCCCGACGCCGACGACGGGTTTGGTGGTGAGGCGCTTGACGAAGGAAATATATTTTTCCTGAAAGCCCGCTTTTTCAAAACGGGATGTGGCCGAGTCGTTGTACCAGCCTGCGATGTTCACGTCCCACAGGTCGGGGAGCTCCGCGAGCATGGACACGATCTCGGGCGCTTCGCCATCGTGAGTCATGCCTTCGTCGCCGAGCAACTCATCCACCGCGAAACGAAGCGCGACCGCGCACGTGTCACCGACCGCGTCTTTGGTATCTTCGATGAGTTCCCGCAAAAAGCGGACGCGGTTCTCGAGCGAGCCGCCGTACTCGTCCGCGCGGTCGTTGTGCTTAGATAAAAGATGAAAGGCGAGCGTCATCCCGTGCGCGGCGTAGCAATAGATGATGTCGAAGCCCGCCGTCTTTGCGCGCAATGCGGCGTTGCGATGCCACTTGCGGACTTGGCGCAGATCATCCTTCGTGGCGGCGCGGGTTTGACCTGGCTCGAAGCCCGATCCGCCCGTGACGCTCATCGAGCGCGGACCGAAGGCGGACGCGCGTGAATACAGGTTGGAGGCGTCGTGGCTGTTATAGGTCAACTCAATGCCCGCCAGCGAGCCGTGCTTGTGGATCGAGTCGGCGATCAAGGCGTAGGCGGGGATGTCGGCATCGTCCCACAGGCGGCCTTCGAAGAACGGCGAGAGGTCGGTGGTGTGATGGATTTCGACTTCCTCCGTGCAGACCACGCCCCATCCGCCCTCGGCTTTGACCGAGCGCGTGGCGGCATGTCCGCGCGGCATACGGTGGCCGAATCCGTTGCAGTGGGGGACCTGGTAGAAGCGGTTCGGCGCGGTGACGGGTCCGATCTGGAGGGGTTGGAAGAGGAGGGAGAAGGGGGAGGGCATAGGCGTGTTCCGTTGATGGGAGGCTGATTGGCGGGGATTTCAATCTCTAGCAAACAATGTCATCGTGCTATAATTTTGGAAATTGTAATCGAAGAGTTATAAGCCAGTTTTTACCTGGAGGCAATAATGGAACCAAAAGGCATGGAAAATCTCATCCCTTATGTAATTGGTTTTATTGTAATCACTCTAATTTTTGGGGCTATCATTTATAAATCTACACGGAGCATATTGAAATCAAATGTTCCCAACAATGCTGTCGTAATTAAGCCGCCAAAAGTGACTTTTGCATTTGCGTATTTTGTTTATTTTATTGGACAAGCAAGCCCTTGGTTGCTTTTACTCTTTGCGCTTGATAAAGACAAATTCTATGGCTTTGCGGCTCCTTTATTTATGATATTCTTGATATCCGCAGTGTCAAGTTATCTCTATTACACGCTTTTCATACATGATGGAAAGCTTTTTGGCCCAACACTTTGGGGATGGAGATGGAGGCGATTGGATTTAGATCTTGTATGGCTGAATAAAGAAAAGATCCTGACTCGTAATCCCGTCAGGAAATTAGGTATCGTGGTGTTTTATACTCATGGTGGAGAGAAAATATTAGCACTCGGTTTAAATGATGCTCAAGTAAATCAAATTCTCGATCTTGCATCACAAGCACAAACGGTAAAATAAGCCGATTATTTCACCAAAGGAGCCTCCCCCATGCCCTCAACCTCTTACTACCCCCTCACCCTCGGCAACACTTGGACATACAAGACCAACGCAGGTCAATCGTACACCACCAAAATGACCGAGCAGAACGGCGACGCGTTCACCGTCCACACCACGCTGGTCAACGCCAGCACGAAGATCAAACGCGCTGGCGACGAATACATCAGCGACAACCCGAGGCGGGCAAGACCATCGTCAGTTTCAAGGAAAACCTGAAAGTGGACGACACCTGGCAGAACTCGTACAAGGTCAACGGCATAGACTCGACGCTGACCTACCTCGTCAAACAAAGCGGCATTTATGACGGGTCAGGCGCTGGTGGTGGATGGCGGCGCGACGGCAAGGTTGAGTACGGAATAAAGATAATTCGATATTCGAAAGTCAAAAATCGACATCCGAATATCGAGTATCGAGTATCTATGAAACACGCCCTCACCGAATACGAAGTGAAGTAGAGACAAAAAACAGGCCTCCCACAGAGACCTGGTTTTTATTTTTTGCGGCGCTTCCCACTTCCTCTCAATCGCAACAAAAGCGGGACGAGCAGAATGGACGCCAGCGCCACAAGGACGAGCAGTTCGCCCAAGCCGATGACAAAGATCGGGCGACACGCGCCCAGCCCGAGGACGAGTCCCGCCGCGGCAAACCCGACGGGGAGGCGGGCGCGCCTCATTCGGCCACTACCTCCTGGACGCGTCCCACCTGCCCGTCCGCGAGTCGCACTTTGATCCCGTGCGGATGCGTCGGCGATTTGGTCAGGATGTCTTTCACGATGCCTTTGGTCAACTTGCCCGTGCGTTGATCCTGCTTGAGGACGATCAGCACGGTGAGGCCTGGTTTGATGTTGGCGCGGGTGGGAATGGGCATGGCTAAACGTCCACCGGCGGATGAACCCCCAACAGAAAAACGCCGAAATCGAGGTCGCCCGGCGACTGGCCGAAACGCGTGAGCAAGGCCGCGGCTTCGCTTCGGTGTGACGTCCCGTGGTTGGACAAATGGATGAGACAATGCCAGAGGATGCGGGTGCGCGTCTTGCCCCCGTCAATGGGATAGGAGACGCCCTTCCCCAAGTCCTCTTCGCGCAGGCTGGCGAGATACGCCCGCATGGACGCTTCCTCCTCGCGCCACTTCGCTTCGAGCGCCTCGACGGTGGGGAAGTCCGTCTCGGGAAAGTCCTCGATCAGATGCGCCTTGCCCTCAAAGCGGACGCGCCACGCCTGCTCCGCCCCGAGCAGGTGCGTCAACGTGCCGCGCAGGCCGCCAAAGGGAAATTCCGCGGGCGCAATGAATTGCTCGGCGGTCACTTTTTTCGTGGCCGCGAGGATTTGTCCGTTCGCCCAGTAGTTGTAGTGGTAGAGGAGGGAGAGGGAGGAGATGTTCATAGGTGTATTTTACCCCGATGAATGGCATCAGGACATGAAGGCCCCTTCGGGGCTGGGGCTATCCCATTCATTATTCCGTCGCTTCATTAAGTTTTTCATACACTAAAAGTAAATCGCCATTATTATGATGTTCTTTTTGGCGAGCGACATATGCCATCACTTCATTCAAAGATCGTTCGCCAATTGACAAAGCCCCATACCCCTCCTGCCATTTGAATTGTCCATCCGCGTCAGGTCTGTGATTGATCGCAAACGCGCTTGCGCCTTTCAAATGACGAACACAATCAGCAACCGATAATTTTGGTGGAATGGACAAAGCTATATGGACATGATCTTCCACGTTTCCAGCCGCGTGGATATTCAACTCCAACTCTTTTGCTTTCCCATACAATACCCCGTAAAAAAATTTCTCCAACTCTACCGTAAGGATGGGTTGTCGTTCAAAGGTTGCCCAGATGATATGGTAATGAAGACGCCAATATGTCATGATGAATCTCCCTGTTGCTTTTGGTTGTGTGGCGGATTCGACAGCGATGGTCGGCGGGGGGATAAATCCCCCGCCTCAGTTCATGAAAGTCGGCTAAAGCCGACTCCACCATAGGTCAGCCCGAAGGGCTTCCACGTACTGAGTCGGGGACTTCAGTCCCCCGACTCTCTACCCCAACAACCCTCGCGCGAACTCGATTACCGATTGCACGTCGCGGAAATTGGTCACCATGCCCACGGAGATTCGCACTGCGCCGCTGGATTTGCCGTCTATGCAACGGCGGAAGTCGTCAATGGACAGGCGCGCCTCGTGGCCTGGTTGGGTGAAGCACACGTCCAATTCCACGCGTGAGATACCGAGCGCCACTTCGCCCGCGCCTGGGTTGCAGAAACAACCTGTCCGCAGGGAGATGCCCACCTTGTTGGCCTCGCTCTCGATGAAGCGATGGTCAATGGGACTCCCGTCCCGATCGAAAAAGTTGACGGTAACAGAGCCGCCCCGTCCCTCGGCGACGGTGGGGCCGTAAATGCGGACGAGGGGCGCGCCCGTGGAATGTCGCATCGCGGCCAGGTTCTCCAGCAACCAGCCCGTCAACATGCGGACGCGCTCGTGGATCACGTCATAGCCGATGGACTCGATGTGTTTGAGTCCGATCTCGATGGCGGGGATGTTGAGGTAATCGAGCGTGCCATCTTCGAAGGCGGCGGGGCCATCGGCCAGGTAATATTTATCGCCCTGCACCGAGGCCACGGTGATCGTCCCACCCGCGAACCAGGGGCGGTGCAACTTCTCCAGCGCGGACTTGCGCGCGATCAGCGCGCCGAGTCCCGTCGGGTAGCCGAACATCTTGTAAAACGAGACCGGCACATAGTCGGGTTTGACCGAGGAGAGGTCGAGTTGGTTGGTCGGGACGAAGGCGGCCGCGTCGAGGAGCACGTCCCAGCCGTGTTCGTGCGCGAGTTCGATCCACTCGAGGGGATGCTGAACGCCCGAGAAATTGGATTGGGCAGGAAACGCGAAAAGATGGCAACCGCTCTTGCGACGGCGCGTCAACTGCTCGGCCAGGAAAGATTCGTCCACGCGCATGTCTGGCAAGGAGACGGGGATATACGTCACATTGGCGCCGCGGGCGTGCGCGAATTCGCGAATCCCATTGACGGAGTTGTGGTTGTCGAAGGTCAGCAGGTAGCGCGAGTTCGCGTCGAAAGGATACGACTCGCCCACGATCTTGAGCGCGCCGCTGGCATTGGCGGTGAAGATGGCGATGTATTCGTTTGGGTCGGCTTTGAAGAAACGTAAAATATATTCGCGGGCATGCTCCACCAGTTCGGTGGATGACACGGACGCGGAATTGGTGGAATGCGGGTTGCCGAAAACGTGTTCGCTGAGCAGGCGGTGATGACGCAAAATTTGCGACTCGGCATACAGGCCGCCGCCCGTGTAATCGAGGTAGATCTGGCCGTTCACGTCGAGCCGCGCGTATTCGGTCAGGCGCAGGTGGTCTAGCACGTTCGTTGTAGGAAAGGCCGGGTTGGCTTTCAAAAAGGCGACGAGTTCGGGGTCTTGGGGCATGGCTGGTCTCCTGTTGATTCAATACGGAGTCGAACGTCTCCGACGTTCGTATCCAAAGTCGGAAACTTTGGAGTCCGTTTTGATTATTGATATTTCGACTGCCTGCGCTTTAAAAATTTCTCGCGCAGTTTTCCCAACCCCGTGAGATTGAGCAAGGCCGAGCCGAGCAAATTCAGACGATCCAACGCGGTGGGCGGATGGACGAGGAACGCCCGCATCCACGCTGCGAGACTGGCCGCGTGCTGGCCGCCATCGAGGAGATAACGCGCGTTGATGCGGTGCGCGGATGCGCTGGTACGGCGCGAGGCGCGAGATAGGACGGGCGCGAGGCTGGGCTGTGTCTTCGCCCAAGCGAGGATGCGGAAGGCCTCGCTCCCAAACTCGGACGCGCGGGCGCGGTTCTTGGCCTCGGTGTGATAGCGCGAGGCTGACCACGTGCGCGGGACGTGGGCGATGCGTCCCTGCGCGGCGATGCGAATCCACAGGTGATGGTCGAGGAGCAGGTGATACGAAGGGTCGAGTCCGCCCGCCTGTTCAAAGGCCGAACGGCGCATGAAGACCGAGGGCTGTCCGATGATCTGAAAGGAGAGCAGGTCGGCCAGCGTGAGGCGTTTATAACGAAAGGTGTTGAAGGTCTGACCGTACTTGTCCACGGCCAGCATATCGCCGTAGACGAGGGCCGCGTCGGGAAAGCGCTCGAAGGCTTGCACAGCCGCGCGCACCGTCCCGGCCAGGTAGAAATCGTCCGAATTGAGCCAGGCCACGATCTCGCCCCTGGAGCGCGCCATGCCCTTATTGATGGCTTCGGCCTGTCCCGAGTCCTTTTCGCTGACCCAATACGCCAGCCGCTGTTCGTACGATTTGATGATATCCACCGAGCCGTCGGTGGAGCCGCCGTCTATCACGATGGTTTCGACGCGCGGATAGTCCTGCCCAAGGACGGAGAGCAGGGTGGTTTCAAGGTAAGGAGCTTGATTGAAGGAGGGAATGACGATGGAGACGAGGTTCATTGGCCTTATTTTACACGAATGAAAAACCTCCGAAGCATGAAAGGCTCGGAGGTTTCAGGTTGGAAATTCGCGATCTTACACGGCAACTGTTTCAAAAGCCACATTCAGGCGGGATGATTCGGACACCCGAAAGTTCAATTTCTCAAAGCCGATCACACTGCCGTTTTTATCTTTCATCAGAATCACTTCGTCGCCTGTTTCTTCCGCGACATATTCATCGGCAGGATTGCCAAACCAGACTGTAAGCGTATTGCCTTCCTGGTCATAATAAACTTTTACTTGTGCCATATTCGTTCTCCTTCTTTGATCGCGTCTGTCGGATAGGCTGTGATCAAAAATCCATCGCCGTTAAGAGGTTTCGTGATTGCACAAACCCATCTGCCCATCCGTTCAGGTTTGTAGAAAAGATAGACATTTGGGTCTTTCCTGCTGACACGAATTTCATCAGGATTCTGCAACGTCTCCTGAACATCTTTTTCACGGCCTGCCATAACAGGATGTTTGATAGTTACGATGATCTCCCAATAAGTGCGCGTCACGCGCACTCGAAAACCAAGAGGGGTTGCAATTTCAAACAGCAAATCAGGATTATCTGCCATGCCTTATTTTATAACACAATTCAACGCAGATCATACAACACAAACCCATCTCCCTGCGCCGCGATGGGATACTGGTCGAGAATCTTTTTCAGGTCGGGTTGCTTATCGAGCTGGCTGAACAACGTGACGAGGAAGTAATCTTTATCTGCCGCGGATTCGGCGAAGATCTTTTCCGCGTTGAGTTTGTTGCCGCGCAGTTCCGCGAGACCCGAGGCTAGCGGCCACAAGCCCACGCGACGCCAGCCGTAATACATCAGCCGATAGCCGTAATCCTGCGCGAGCGCGATCACATCCGCATCTGCGGGGACAGCCTCGCCGACCGCCTGCCAATACGCGGGTTCGTGACGGAAATCTTCGGCAAGCAGGACGGAGCGAGCGACGTACGCCTGAAAGCCGATGACGAGAACAACGAGTCCCGTCAGCGCGGCCTGCCAAATTCGCGTCTCTCCCAAGAGTCGCCCTTCGACTGCGCTTCCCAAAGAACGGGGCGCTCCGCTCAGGGCTTTGGTTACTATTGCTTCGGCGAGCGGACTCAACCCCAGCGCGATGATCGGCGTCAGTTGGATGTGATAGTAGGAGTGCGTGTACATCTGAAACGGGACGGAGAGTCCGTAGAGCAAATATCCCGCCCACAGGCCGATCAGCAATGCGCGTCCGCGCGGTGCGGCGAGGAGAGTCCCTGCGATGGAGAGGAAGATAAACGTCTGCCCGAAGAGACTGCCGAGGAAGGCCAGCCATTTGGTGTAGAAGTCGCCGCTGGTGATGAGTTTGAGCATATCCAGCGACCAGTTGGTGATGTATTCGGTGGAGTTGCCGCGGTCGCCTGTGAAGTAAAACAGGAAGGCGGGGATGACCATGATGGCGGCCATTGTCCACACTTGAGGCGAGCGCCAGAACTTCCAACCGAGGGTGAATAAAACAATAGCCACCGCCGCGCCGCCGACGATGAATCCAATGAAGATTTTGACGAAGGTTGCAAATCCAATCAGAATGGATGCAATGATGGCGAGCTTCCAGGAAGTAGATTGGGAAATTGGTAATTGGTAATTGGTAATTGATTCTGACCAGAGATAAAGAAAATAGATTCCAATAAACGCGGCAGATGTCATTAATGGGTCGGGTTGGAAGGAGCGGCTGGCTTGGACGGCGAAGGGCAGGACGAGGAAGTAGGCCAGGGAGAGTAACGCCGCGATGGATGAGTCCGTGATGCGGCGGGCGAGGTTGTAGAGACAGAGGCCAGCGAGGAGCCAGAAGATCGTCCCGTAGACGCGCGGGACCATGGTGGACTCTCCGCCAACGACGAGATACGTCAGCGCGACGAGGGTCTCGGTGACGGGAGGTTCATAACGCGCAGGGACGCGGGCGATGGATGCCGCGAGGTCGCGGGTGGACGCGTCCGCGTTAGGGAGGAGTTCGTAGTAAATCCCGCGGGCGATGATGGAGTTGCGGAGTTGGCGCGTGGGATGGAAGTCGAGCGGAGGATCCGTCAGGTCGAGGAGACGGAGGAGTCCGCCGAGGGCGAGGAGGAGGGCGAGCCAGATTCGAGGTCGGGAGAGAGGCGAGGAGGTCATCGAGTCAAAGGTCAAAAGTCGAAGGTCGGGGGTTGAACGGTAAACGATTAACGTTGGAAGAGCGAATTGTAGTCTACCTTTTTGAATATGGTTAACTTGCCGCCGACGGTCGCGTCCAACACTTCCCGCCCTGCGGACTCGTAGGCTTGACGGGCGAAGCGGTAGCCGATCTCGGATGTGTCGAGGTCGGGGAGTTGCCAGCGGAAGCCTTTGCCGAAGTAGGCGGCGGAGAAGTGGTTGGGATCGTCGCCGTCGGAGACGACGGTTCTGTTGGCGTCGCCTTTGCTGGCGAAGTTGTGGTCCACGCCGATGAGGATGACCTGCTCAAAGCCCATGTGGAAGGCGAGTTGGAGCGTGACGTTGGTGACGGTGGCGCCTTCCCAAACGCGGCCGCGGACATCGGTTGAAAATTTTGGCCCTGTGTAAGTGGTGTAGAGGAAGGTCGGAACGTTAAACGTTAAACGTTCAACGTTTTTGAAATGACGATGCGAACGCCACGCCAAAAACTTCGGGATTTTGAGAGCGGCCATCTCATGCGCGCACTGTTCGATGACGAGGTCGTTGATGGAGACGAGGCAGGAGGTGGTGAAGCCGAGCTCGGGGAACATCAGGTAGATGCGATTCATCCCGAAGGTGAATTCATTCTTGAGCTTGGTGAGGTCAGTCTGCTTGAGGGAGGGACCGTTGCCGATGATGAAGGCGCGTTGACCCTTTCGCGTATCCTTGAGCGCGGCGAGGCGACGGATGCTCTCACGCCGCCACGGGTGCAAATACGCGGCAGGGACTTGCGGCAGGCGGCGAATCGCGTCGTAGGTGTTTTTGACGGTTTGGAGGAGGGAGGAGGGGAGGAGGGTGGTGAAGGTTTGTTTCATGGGGGAGAGGAAAGAAGAAAGAGGAAAGATGGGGATTGTGTGTTGATTATTGCCATGTCAGATCATAGGGATTTCATGTCTTGCTTTCCCGCTAATTGTTTCGATTTTCTGTTGGACATCAGACTTAGAAGTGAAAGAACAAAAATGACAATCCCGCACGGAAGCATTCCTGCGCCAACAACTGGTAATAATCGCAATGGAGATTCGCTGTAAAGAAAATCTAGCGAATTCAGTAGAACAAAAAGAAGAAATCCTCCGAGTAAGATGTAAATTGTGCTGACCGCCAACCACATTGAAGCGCTTATGCCAGATTTATCAATAGGATGACGGTAAAAGGCGATGATGACATAAGCCACACACATAATGAAAAACACCGCATCAAGAAGGTAGATAAACATTTTTTGTTTATCTGAAAACGGTATGGAAATAGTTATCACTAAGAAAAAGATGAACCAATAAACAAAATTTGTCACGGGTGCCCAGAAAATCGGTTTCTTTAGATTGCTCATTTCTTTCTCCTTTTTTGCGTTTCTTTTGACGGATGTGGCAAGGCGATCCATCACCTGTCTCTTTCTTCTTTCTTCTTTCTTCTTTCGTTAATTACTCCGTGCTCAACCGTGCCGTCGCGCCTCCGTCCACCACCAGCGCCTGACCCGTCATAAATGACGATTGCTCATTATCGGCAAGGAAGTAGATGGCGTGGGCGATCTCTTCGGGGCGACCAACCTTGCCGCTGACGGTTTTGCGCGCCAGGTTGTCGAGCCGCTCCTGCATGTCGCCGTGACCGACGTGGCCGCGGCCGAGTCCCGCGCGCAGCATGGGGGTGTCCACAGCGCCAGGGAGGATGGCGTTGACGCGGATATTGTCCGCGGCGAATTCGATGGCCATGGCGCGCGTCAGGGCGAGCAGTCCGCCTTTGGATGTGGCGTACGCGGCGATGTTGGCGGAGGTCTGAATGGCATGGACGGAGGAGACGTTGACGATCGCGCCTCCTTGCCCCGCCTTGAGCAACGGATGCGCCAGCTTCACGCCGAGGAACACCGAGCGCAAATTGGCGGCCATGACCGCGTCCCATTCGTCCACGGTGGTTTCGATCAGCGGCTTGGCGATCTGCATCGCGGCGTTGTTGACCAGCGCGTCGAGCGAGTCGGTGTATTGATGCGCCTTCTCGAAGATAGCCGCCATCTCCTCCGCGTGGGAAATGTCGGATTGGATGAAGAGGCCATTCGCGGGAAAACCTTCGCCGAAAGGATTACGGTCCACGCCGATGACGCGCCAGCCTTTCTCGGCAAAAAGGGTCATGGTCGCGCGCCCGATCCCGCCCGCGACGCCTGTGATGAGAATTGTTTTTGTCATGGTGTAATTTCCAAGTTGAAAGTTGAAGGTCAAATGTCGAAAGTCAAACATCGAAAGTCAAACGTCGAAAGGCAAATGTCAAAGTCTACCCAACAACTGATGACTGTTCACTGATCACTGATAACTGCTCTCTACCCTCTCATTTTACACAACTATTCTCCACCACCCGATAATCAAACGGGTCGCGGTAGTCGGACGAAAAACGGCTCAGGTCTTCCAGCATCGGCAGGTTCTGCCCGAAATAATCATTCAACACCACGCGGAACGAATTGACGGGCGAGATCGAAGGATACAAACCATCCTGTCCATTTGGCAGATAATACGCGTTCAGAATCGGCGCGCGGATAAACCTGTCCTTCACCAGCGGGCCGTGATCGCCTTGAATGATGATGATCGGCGGAACGTCCGACTTCTCCAAAATGACGCGTACCACTTCCAGAATTTGAGCGTCGATAAATTCGGCCTGCGCGCGATAAAGCGGAGCCATCTCCAGCGGCGCAAGTTCGTCCTGTTCCTTAAAAGCCACATCATGGAAATTCCCCTGCGCGTCGAAAATGTACGGCGGATGCGGCGAGACGATATGTGCGAACACGAACTGAGGTCCCGCGAGATCGGGCAAGTCCTTCAATGTGGCGAGCGTCAGCAATGTGCGGTCGCGATAATTCTCCGCCGAAACATCGAAGGCGGGCGTGATGCCAATATCCACGAACGCGCTCCACAGCGTGGTATCCAGCAGTTGCGCCTCAAATTCGCCTCCCTTCGGCGAACCAGGCTCGAAATAATAATCCACATTTTTGATCTCGGTCATGCGAAAGCCCGAAGCGAACGCCACCGTCTCGTAGCCGCGCCGTTCGAGGAAGCGCCGAAGCGCGCTATCCGCGATGGCCGATTGAAAGTCCACGCCGCCCGCATCGTTCGTCAGCTCTTCGAGATGCGAATAATTCAGCGACGACGACAGGGAAAGCAACGTCAACGAATAATTGGTCTGGCTACAATCCGCCACGTAAAACCCCATTTCTTTCAGCGAATTCAAAAACGTGGAACTGTCGTAACCCGTGTGCTGACTCAGGACATCCGCCCGACCATGCGCGTCCAGGATGATGTAATAGACATCCGGCGCGTCCCCCCGGACCTCAGGCGGGGTCGCGGCTTCGGGACGCGTCTCCCGCGCCGACGCGAACGCGTCGCCGACAACTGGCGCGCCCACTTGCACGAGCGGCATGATCACAAGCGCCAGCGTCGCCAAATTCAGCGCGGACGTGATCGTTGCCAGCGGTAAAGGTTTCTTCCAAAAGGCCCAGCCTCCCCATGCCCCAAGCGCCGCCCACAAAACCAGCATCGTACGGTGACGAAAAATGAACACGCCGCCCAATTGTATTTCGTCGAGCGCGTGATACAGATGCCCGTATGAAAAGAACAGCGCGATGAACAACGTGGCGACCAACCCCGCCCGCCGCCACTCGCGCGTCACGATCCACGCGAGGATCAGCGTCGCCAGCCCCATCGCCGCCGAAACCCACAGCGGACGAATCACAACCTGCGGCGTCACCTCCGTCAAATTAAAGGCCAGCAACGCCAGCGCAGGATACATCGCCGCGAAGAGTACGTGAAGGGGGAGGATGTTCCAGTAAGAAACTTTCTTGTTTACCGTCATGGATCTTCAAAACCTTTCCTGGATATGGATGATTGTACTAAAAAGGCGATTGAACCGGGAAGTCGCGAAAGTTTACTACAATGAGCGCATGTTCAGAAAAATAGCAAGCACACACAACCAGCGCCAACGCGGCTGTAATTCTCTAATGCTTCTCTAATGGGGGATTCCTTGACCAAATCCGTTCATGCGCATATAGTTTAGTCCACTTAACTAACAAGCAGGCTTATATGACCAAACCCTCTCCCCTCTCCCATTCTCTCCACGCCTGGATGGACGCCTTCATGCACCGCTCGATGCGCGGCTGGACGCACTTCGCCAAGTCCACAGGACTCTCCATGTCGCAGTTCAGCATCCTGATGCAACTGCATCACAAGGGACCGTGCGGCATGTCCGATATCAGCGAGCGTTTCGATATCACCAACGCGGCCGCGAGTCAGCTCGTGGACAAACTCGTCCAATCTGGGTATCTTGAACGCGCCGAAGACCCGTCCGACCGCCGCGCGAAATTATTGAAGCTCTCTCACAACGGCGCAAAACTCGTGGAACAGGGAATGAACGAACGTCATCGCTGGATGGACGAACTCACGAAGAATCTCTCCGCTGACGAACAAAAGAAAATCATCGAAGCGTTGGATATTTTGACGAAAGCCGCGAAGAACGTAGACAAGTAGGCGCGTACACAAGTAAACACGGAAACGCCAACCTGTTTACCTGTGTACTTTTCCACCCCGAAAGGAACCCATGCAAGCCACCCTCACCCACTCCCGCACCCGCCGCCGCGAGCGCCCCAAGTCCAAAGGCGGCATGAAGCGCGCCATTCGCTATTTGGCGAATTACAGACGTCAGGCCGCGCTCCCGTATGTCTTCCTGCTCATCGCCACGCTTTCACAACTGGCGGTGCCGCGCATGATCCGCAACGTGATCGACGCGGTGACGAGCGGCTATATTGCCGACCAGATGTTGCAGGCGCTGGAAAAAATCCCCGCGCAATTTCTCGGCGCGTCGTTGCCGAAGATTCTCGAAGCGTTGAAACTCCCCGCCGCTTTAACGGCCGACCAACTCAAAGTCCAGCTCGAAGCGGATTTGAACGGCGCGCCCCAGGCGTTGACCGTCGCCCTGGTTTCCATCGTCATCTTCGCCGTCTTGCGCGGAGTCTTCTCCTTCCTGCAAGCCTTTTGGGCGGAGAAAAATTCGCAGGCGGTCGCGTACGATTTGCGAAACGATTTGTACGCGAAGATTCAAAACCTGTCGTTCTCGTATCACGACAAAAACCAGACGGGACAGTTGATGATCCGCGCCACCGACGACGTGGAGAAGGTGCGCCTCTTCATCGGGCAGGGACTCTTGCAACTCGTCGGCGCGGTGATTCTGTTGGGCGGCACGGTCATCATTTTGTTCACGTCCAATGTCGCGCTGGCGTGGACGTCCATGCCGATCCTGCCGATCGCGATTGTGCTGTTCGCGGTGTTTGCGAGTCTTGCCCAGCCGATGTTCGCGAAAGTGCAACAAAAACTTTCGGCGCTGAACACGGTCTTGCAGGAAAACCTGGCGGGCATCAAGGTCATCAAGGCCTTCACGCGCGAGAAGGAACAGCAGAAAAAATTCCACGCTGCCGCGGACGCCACCATGGAGCAATCCATCGCGGTCAACCGTTTATTCACGTTCCTGTTCCCGCTGGTCTTCATGGTCGCGAATCTCGGACAGGCCGCCATTCTATATGTCGGTGGCAAACAAATCATCGTTGGCACGCTGACCTTGGGCGCGTGGCAGGAATTTTCGATGTACCTGATGTACCTGTTCTTCCCCATCATGATGTTCGGCATGATCGTGACTCAAATGGGACAGGCCGCCGCGTCCGCCGATCGCATCTTCGAAATTCTCGACGCGAAGAGCGACATCACCGATAAGCCTAACGCGGTCAAACTGCCGCAGGTGAAGGGCGAAGTGAAATTCGAAAACGTCACCTTCCGCTATTTTGGCGGCGGCGATCCCGTGCTGAAAAACGTGACCTTCGACGCCAAACCTGGCGAAGCGATTGCCCTGCTCGGCGCGACAGGTTCGGGCAAGACCACCATCATCAATATGTTGCCGCGCTTCTACGACCCGAGCGAGGGACGCATCACGATTGACGGACTCGACTTGCGCGACATCACGCTCGATTCCCTGCGCTCGCAGATTGGCATTGTCTTGCAGGAAACGACCCTCTTCAGCGGTTCGATCCGCGACAACATCGCCTTCGGCAAACCCGACGCCACGCTCGAAGAAATCCAAAAAGCCGCACAGGCCGCCGCCGCGCACGATTTCATCCTGTCCTTCCCCGAAGGCTACGACACACACGTGGGCGAACGCGGCGCCACGCTCTCGGGCGGACAGAAGCAACGCGTCGCCATTGCCCGCGCGCTCCTGCTCAACCCGCGCATTCTCATCCTCGACGACTCGACCTCCAGCGTTGACCTCACCACCGAAGCGCAGATCCAGTCCGCGCTCGACACGTTGATGAAAGGCCGCACCTCCTTCGTCATCGCGCAACGCATCAGCACCGTCATCAACGCCGATAAGATCCTCGTGCTCGACAAAGGCGAAGTGGTCGCGCAAGGCAAACACGCCGACTTAATGGAAGATGAACCCATCTATGCAGAAATTTACAACTCACAATTACTGCCAGAGTCGCAGACTTCCGAAGTCTCCAAGACTTCGGAAGTCTCAAGGAAGGTGACGCTATGATGCACGGTCCCAGCCGCGCAGGTGGCTTCCTCAATCAAGAAACTCTCAAGCCGCGCAATCTGGGTGAAACGCTCGCCCGCCTCGGCTCCTACTTTGGCCGCTTCTGGTACATGATCGTTGTGGCCGTCCTCTTCGTTTTCATCTCCACCTGGACTCAGGTGACTTCGCCCGAATTATCAGGACAGGCCACGGACTGTTTCCTCGTCCCGATCGGACAATCCGCTGTTGGACAGCTCGCCTCATTCGGGACTTCGAGCGGGTCGTCGGAAACCGAAGCGGCCTCCTCCTCCAGTTGTTGGCTCGCGACGAGCGATCCGTCCACGTTGTCGTTCTCGCGGCAGATCATCCACAAAGCCTTTTACATGGGCGGCTACGAAATGCCCGATCCCGCCACTTCGACCAACGAAGACCGCGTCGAAGGACTCGCCCGCCTGATCGGCATCGTCATCACGTTGTACGTGCTAGGCGCAGTGTTGACAGGCGCGACCTTCTTCACCATGGCGTGGACAGGCCAGCACGTCCTGCGCGTTCTGCGCGTGGGCGTGTTCGAGAAACTGCACCAACTCTCGCTCAGTTACTACGCCGAGCACGAGGCAGGCGACTTGATGAGCCGCATCACGAACGACACCTCCGCCATCGAACAGGCGTTTTCGTTCGCGCTGGTCAATGTGTTCAGTGGCATCCTGTTGCTGGTGTGGGTGGCGCGCAACATGTGGGACCTCAACAGGCCTTTTGCCTTGCTCTCGCTGGCGGTCTCGCCGCTCATGTTCATCGCCACGATCTACTTCTCGGGCGAGGCGCGCAAAGCCTTCCGCAAGAGCCGCGAAAAGATCGGGGACGTCAACGCCGAGTTGCAAGAGTCCATTTCCGCGGTGCGCGAAGTGCAGGCCTTCAACCGCGCGGACGAAAATATCGAGCAGTTCAAGGAAGTCAACGCCGCGAACCGCGACGCCAACGTGCGCGCGGTCGCGTACACCTCCGCGCTCGCCCCCACATTGGAAGCCCTCTCCTACGTCGGCCTCGCCATCGTGACGGGCGTCGGCGGTTGGTACCTGCTCAAAGGAACAACCCTCTTCGGCGCCACCGTCACACTCGGCCTGGTCGTGACCTTCCTCATGTACGTCCAGCGTTTCAACCAGCCCATCCAACAGATCGCCGTGTTGTGGACGAACATCCAGAACGCGATCGCGGGCGCGGAACGCATCTTCACCATCCTCGACGAGCGCCCCGCCGTCACCGATAAAAAAGATGCGAAGGATATGCCGTCCATTCGCGGGCATGTCGAATTCCACGAAGTCTCGCACGAATACGAAGTGGGCGTCCCCGTGCTGAACAAAGTCTCGTTCACCGCCGAGCCTGGACAAACCATCGCCATCGTCGGACCCACGGGCGCGGGCAAAACCACCATCATCAACCTCCTGCCGCGCTTCTATGATGTGACGCACGGCTCGGTCAAAATTGACGGCATTGACGTGCGCGATGTCACCGCTGAATCCGTCCGCAGGCAGGTTGGCATCGTCTTGCAGGACACCTTCCTGTTCAGCGCCTCAGTCATGGATAACATCCGCTTCGGTAAACCCGACGCCACCGATGAAGAAGTGTTGGCCGCCGCCAAACTCGCCAATGCGGACTCGTTCATCGAACGCCTGCCCGAAAAGTATCAGACTGTGCTGGGCGAACGCGGCTCGGGTCTTTCTCAGGGACAGCGGCAACTGCTTTCGATTGCTCGCGCCGCCCTGGCCGATCCCCGCGTCCTGATCCTTGACGAGGCCACCTCCAGCGTGGACACGCGCACCGAGCGCCTCATCCAAAAAGCCTTCGATCAACTGCTCGCGGGACGCACCTCCTTCGTCATCGCACACCGCCTCTCCACCATCCGCCACGCCGACATGATCCTCGTCCTCGATAAAGGCCAGATCATCGAGCGCGGCAAACACGATGACCTGCTCGCCACACGCGGCTTCTACTATGACTTGTATATGAGTCAGTTTAAGAAGCAGGAGGAGATCGAAGCCAGCGTGGGGTTCGCGAAGTAGCGCCTATTGCGTGTTGCGTATTCCGTAACTTTCAACCCGTCATTGCGAGCGTTCGTCCCTGGCGCCGCCCGCCAGGTCAGGTGTGCGAAGCAATCCGCGCGCGGTGGATGAGATTGCTTCGGGGAGACCACCCTCGCAATGACGGTGAAAAGCCCTCGCCAGAAATGGCGAGGGCTTTTTGATTCCGCGCCCATCCCTTTATCCAAACTTGGGGGTTATAAGATAAAATCCGACGCATTCAGTCGCATTTGCCAAAGGATTGCCCATGACTCAAACCAAGCGCGCCTTTACTGTTGATTCCAAGACCATCATCCCCGGCATCACTGCGGGAATCGTGGTGGGCATCATCGAACTCACCATCGCCATCTCGCTCGCGACTCTCGTCTTTACGGGGGAACTCGCGCCCTTCGTCTCGCGTGGCATTGGCTTATTCCTCTTCGGCGCCACGATCATGAGCATAACGATCACCGCGCTCAGTTCCTTGCCGGGCGCGGCCATCTCTCCGCAAGACGGCCCCTCGGCGCTGGTCGCGGTCGGCGCGGCGGGTGTGGCCTCGGCGCTGACGGGCGTGGCGAATCCCGAAACTCTGTATGCCACCACTGTCGTGGGCATCGTCCTTTCCTCCCTCGCGACGGGGTTGATCTTTTTCCTCATCGGGCAATTCAAACTCGGCAACCTCGTGCGCTATATTCCCTACCCCGTCATCGGCGGTTTCCTGGCTGGCACGGGCTGGCTCATCACGCGCGGCTCCCTGGAGGGGATGCTCGGCCACGGTCTCAGCCTGGCCGCGCTCCCGTCGCTGTTCACCGCCGAGTCGCTCTTCAACTGGTTGCCCGGCGCGGCCTTTGCCATCGCCGTTCTGCTCGTCCTGCGCAAGTTCAATCACTTCCTCGTCTGGCCGGGAATTGTGCTGGGCGGCATCGGGCTGTTTTACGGACTCGTCTTCGCACGCGGCATGACGCTGGACGAGGCGCGCGCCGCGGGCATGTTCATGGAACCTTTCGCGTCCGGCGGACTGTGGCGGCCCTTCCTGCCCTCGCATCTCGCGGACGTGAACTGGGCCGCGCTTGCGGGCGCGTTGGACTCGCTCGCGATCATTCCGCTCGTCAGCCTGATCGGTTTCCTGCTCAACGCCTCCGCGCTGGAACTGGTGGCAAAACGCGATATTGACCTGAACCACGAACTGCGCGTGGCGGGTCTTTCCAACCTTTTGGCGGGGCTGGGCGGCTCCCCGGCCGGCTACCATCTTTTGGGCGCCACCGCCCTTTCTTATCGCATGGGCGCGCAGACGCGCATCGTCAGCCTGATGGTCGCGGCGGTCACTGCGCTGGTTTTGTTTGCGGGCGGGTCGTTCATCAGCCTCCTGCCCACGTCGTTCCTCAATGGCATGTTGCTGATGCTCGGCCTCTCCTTCCTCGTGGACTGGCTTTACGACGCGCGCCCGAAACTCCCGCTCGCGGACTACGCCCTGGTGTGGGTGATCCTCTTCGTGATCGGCTCGATCGGCTTCCTCGAAGGCGTGATCGCGGGCGTGGCGATTTCGATTTTGCTGTTCGTGTTCAAGTATGCCCAGGTCAACGTGGTCCGCGATTCGTTGAACGGCAGGAACTATCACAGCAAGGTGGAACGAGCGCCCGTCCAGCGCGAATTGCTGGCGCAACATGGCGAGGGCATCCACATCTTCCGCTTGCAGGGATTCATTTTCTTCGGCACGTCGAATGGAATTCTCAGCCGTGTGCGCGAGATTTTGGAAGACCAGACCAACAGGGAAAAATTCATCGTGCTAGACTTCCACCGCGTCCACAGCCTGGACTCGTCGGCGGTCTCCTCCTTTGTCCGCATGAGGCAACTGGCCGATCTGCACGACATTTACCTGGTGCTGACGCAGGTCTCGTCGTTGAACCGCCGCCAGATGGAGCAGGGCGGATTCATGGGCGACAAGCACGTGCAATTCTTCCCCAATCTCGATTATGGCGTGGAGTGGTGCGAGAACATGCTGTTGATGAAGTATGAGGCGTCCACGCAGTTCATCGCAACGGGGTTGAAGGCGCAATTGCGAAGAACCTTCCCGCACCGCGATTTGGTGGACAATCTCTTTCGGCGACTCGAACGCGTCGAAGCAGAGGCCAACGTCCCGTTGATGCGACGCGGCGATCCGCCCGACGCGATGTACTTCGTCGAGTCAGGACGTCTCAACATCCAGCTGGAAACGCCCGACGGCGACATCGTCCGCCTGCGAAGCATCCGCGGCGGGACGGTCATCGGCGAGGTGGGCATGTACCTGAATCAGACGCGCACCGCGGATGTGATTGCCCAACAGAAGAGCGTGCTTTATCGCCTGACGACCGAGGGCCTGCAACGCATGGAGGCCGAAGACCCGCAGACCGCGGCCGCCCTGCACGAGTGGGTGGCGCGCATGTTGGCCGAGCGCCTGGCGGATAATAATTACACCATCGAAGCGTTGTTGGATTAAACGACTAAAGTCGTCACTACATGGACTGCCCATGTAGTGACGACTCCGCATAGCGCCTTGTAGGGGTCAGTCGTTGGTTTACGTTACTTCGTTGGGGACACGAATTCGATCAACACCACTTCCTCGCCCGTGTTCAAATCAATCTCAGGGGGAAAGCGCAGTTTGTGACCGAGCGCGTTATATTTATTCCTTAATTCCAAGCCCATCCAACAAATTCCGAATCGTGCTCCAATGCACCCGCTCCCACGCGGCGGGGCTGGAGTTGGCGTTGTGCGGCGCGAGCATCACGTTGTCCATTTTCATCAGCGGACTATCGTGCGGCAGAGGCTCGAACTCGAACACGTCCAGCGCGGCGCCCGCGATCTGGCCTGATTGCAGCGCGGCGATCAGCGTTGGTTCGTCCACGATGGGGCCGCGAGCGGTGTTGATGACGACGGCGTTCGGCTTCATCTTTGCGAGGGTGGCCGTGGTGATGAGATGATGGCTGGTGGGGTTGAGATCGCAATTGAGGGAGATGAAGTCGGAATTCGATAATAGATATTCGAGACTTGTCATCTCGATGCC
Source organism: Chloroflexota bacterium (assembly GCA_016234485.1). Classification (GTDB taxonomy): domain Bacteria; phylum Chloroflexota; class Anaerolineae; order Anaerolineales; family Villigracilaceae; genus Denitrolinea. The sequence continues at coordinate 60,417 of JACRBL010000026.1, read as the reverse complement.
AGATTCGGAGACGAAGACATGGTCAACTTCGATGATGTCTGTTCCCAAAACCTTCATGCCAAAAGATTTGGCGCGGCGGGTGACGGCCTTGCCAATGTTGCCGACACCAATCACGCCGAGCGCGCACTCGCTGAGCGTCTTGCCGGGGATTTTCTCCCACTCGCCGCGCTTCATGGCCGCGTCCATCCACGGGCCGCGGCGGACGAAGGCCAGCATGTAGCCGAGGACCGAGTCCGCGACGGGGGTGGTGAACGCGTTGGGCGTGCGACCCACCTTCACGTTCAGGCGCGACGCGGCGATTGAGTCAATCGAGTCGATGCCCGTTCCCCACTTCGAGATCGCTTTCAAGCGCGGCGCGCAGGCTTCGAGGACGCGCGCACTGTAACGGTCATCGCCGCAGATCGCGCCGTCGAACTGGCCCGCGTATTTCAACAGGTCGGCTTCTTCCATGCGCTCCTGCACATCGGGGACGATCAGGGTGATGCCATATTTATCGAAGGTGGATTGGAAGCGTTCCAAAAAGGGAATCATATAGGGGGCGGTCATCAGAACGGTGGGCATGGGAAAACTCCAATCATTACAAAATCAAGTGTTTACCGTCATTGCGAGGGCGCTCTCCCCGAAGCAATCCCCGCGCGAGACGAGGAGATTGCTTCGTCGGGAAGAACGCCCTCCTCGCAATGACGATTTGCTGGCGGAGGGCGCTACACTTTCTTATTTACATTTGTTCGGCACGAGTTCGTAATTGAACGGTTCTTCGTGCGGCGAATTGTAGTTCACGTCGTCGAGCAGGGGCAGGCTCGCGCCGAAATATTCGTTCAACACCACGCGGAACGAATTGACAGGCGAGATGGTCGGGTAGAGCAGGTCGCTGTGGCCGGGCAGGTAATAGGCGTTGAGAATCGTCAGCACGGTATCGGCCTCGTGGAACCAAGGCCCGTGATCGCCTTGAATGATGATGATGGGCGGGACTGCGGACTTGGCGATCAACTCCTTCGCCACGCGCGCCACCTCGCGGTTGATGAACTGCACTTCCTCGATGTAGCCGCGTCCATACGACTCGGGCGTGTACTTGCCGATCTCGTTGATGAACTGCCAGCCGTCCATGGGATTGCCCTGCGCGTCGAAGACAAAAAGTGGATGCGGATCAAGCAGATGCACGAAGACGAATTTCGGTCCCTGCGCTTCGGCCACCGACGGGAGGGCGGACAGCGCTCCCAGAGTTAATTCACGCTGACGGATGTTATTCGCGTCGCGGTAGTTGAAGAGTCCCGTGGTCTGCAAGGCGCGCAGGAGGGTGGTGTCCATCGCGAGCGTTTCGAATTGGGTCAGGTCCGACCAGCGGGCTTCGGGCTGAATGTAATGGTCGGCGTCTTCCAACTCCGACCAGGGGAAGTCGGTGGCGAAGGCGTAGGTGGTGTAGCCAAGATTTTCCAGCGTGGCGCGGATGCGGTTGTTGCGGATGTGTCCCCACAGCGGGGTTTTGTCTTTGCGATGAGTCGTCAGCGAAGGTTCGATGTCGGTCAGGTAGTTGAAACTCAGCGAGGATGGTAAGGAGAGTTCGGTGCGGTCGTAGTTGCTCTGACTGCACTTTGCCACGTAGAAGCCCATGTCTTCGAGTTCGGTGATGAACGGCGTGTTGTCGAAGCCGTAGACGGTTTGCATCGTGTCGGCGCGGGTGTAGGAATCGAGGATGAAGTAGTACACATCGGGCAGGGGCGCGGACTCATCCACGTGGAGCGCGGGCAATTTATCGGCGGGGACGGGCGTCTTTAACATGCGCGAGACTTCCGCGTCGTAGGTCATGAATTGCCAGACGCTCATGCCCGCCAGCAGGAGAGTCGCCACGTTTAACGGCGCTGAAAGGCCGCGCAGGCTCGGGCGGCCGCGCCAGGCCCACGTCAAAGGGAGAAGCGCAAGCGCGAGCCAGATGGGCAGGAGGATGTCGTTTTGAGTCCAGCGCGCGGCGGGCAGGATGATCTGAAAATGTCCAAAGGTGAAAAAAAGAAAAACCCAGATGGCCGTCACGAAGGCGGAGCGGTGCGCGTCGCTCAGGAGGGCGCGGAAGAGGGCGAAAAGCGCGGCGCAGGCGAGGAGCGAAACGAGGAGGGCGCGCAGGGCCGCGGCGGGACGGATCTCGCCGAGGTTGTAGGCCAGCAGGGAAAAGACGGGGTATGCCGCGAGGAGGAACGGGTAAACGGGCGCGGAGAAAATATTGTCGAAGGTGGATGGTTTCATTTGTACCTGCAAGAATTTAAGATTGGCGCGCGTTATCGGCAATACCATTCCAGCGCGGAGGTTTCCATTTCGGGAGTCATCATTCCACCTGCGGCCATGTTCGTTAAAATCGCGCAGGCTTGGTCGCCGAGGAAGGCGTCGGCGCGGAGAATCGTGGAGAGTTGTTTCAAGTCTTTTTCGCGGCCGAGAACTGCGTAGGCCTGCATGAACGGGAACCACTCCACGGCATCGGAGGGATAGTAGCCTTTTTCCAACGCGCCATCGCCGAGCGACGCGACCAGCGCCCACTCGCCGCGTTGACGCGCCAGCGCGGCCTGCTGATAGTACCAACACCAGCCGCGTTCCGGTTCGGGGCCGAAAGCCGCTTCGAGCGGAACGGGAGACGGTCCATCGACGATCACATTTTCGATGCGCGAGCGCGCCGCGACCAGCATGATACGCGGGTCGTCGCTCGCGGATAGCTCAGGCTGGGAGCCATCCAGCACGCGGACGCATCCGCCCGCGCTCGATTGGGCGAGGATGAGCATGTTGCCGTAATCCATGACGACGTGCGTGTTGCGGCGGTCGGGTTCGTCCATGCCTTTGCGCGTCAGGATGCGCGTCATGTTTTCGGGAGTCAGCAACACCGCGCCGATCGGCGCTTCGATGGGTTGCGCGGTCTGCGGTTCGGGATGATAGATCAGGTTGGCCGCGCCCCACAAGAAGTAGTCTTCTTGAATCGAGGCGGGGAATTGCGCGGCGAGCGTAGCTCCATCGCGCATCTGCGGGACACGCCACGCCACCTGCCACCAGAAATTCCGCACCGCGTCCGCTTCCCTGGCGATGTTGACCGCGTTGGCGTAATGCGTGAGGACAGCGAGCCCCGTCAGCAGGCCGACCAGTCCCCACCGCAGGCGCGCGGACGAAAGATAGCCGAGCATCGCCACCACCGCCATCGCCGCGCCGACCGAACTCGCCAGCGTGTAACGCGACAACGAGAAAAATTCCACGTGGCGGTTGACGAGGATGACGGGGATGAGGCCTGCCATGGCGCTGAGGATGCCCACCCAGAGCATTTCGGCGCGCCAATCATCATGCGCTTCGACTGCGGCTTCCGACGCTTCGCGTCTCCAGCCTTCGCTCAGCGCGATGACCACGCCCGCGGCGACGGCGAAGGCCAGCGCGAATCCGATCCACGTTTCGGAGAGGCGCAGGTTGAATCCAAGATGATAGAGCGGCACGCCCCAGGCGAGGAAGAGAACGTTGATCGTATCTTGTACGAAACGCGCCAGCCACCAGAGTCCCGTTTGGAGGGGGGACGCGAACAGCGCGCCGAGTTGGAGTCCGGCGTCGGTGGCATTGCGGTCGCTGGTGAAGAAGAAGAAGCGCCAGATGAGGAAAGTGAGGGGACCGAGGAGGGAGGGGATGGATTTAATAATAGTGCGTATTGCGTATTGCGTAAAACGTAATGCGTAATTTGTTTTGTGGCGAAGGACGATAAAGATAACAAGCAGACGAAGAACTTCGAGGCCGAGGTAGTATTCGATGAGACCGAGGTAGACCCAGGCGAGGAGGAAGGATAGGATGAGGTAAACGACTTTGAGCGCGAGTTTGGGCGTTTTGAGCGCGGCGACGGTGAGCGCGAGGGAGGTCATCGCGGCGAAGAGGCTGACGATTTGCGATTGGTAGTCTATCGGATTCGGTTGGGAGAGGAAGCCGGGGTAGAGGAGGAAGAGGAGGGTGATTAGTAAATTGGTAATTGGGAGATTGGGAGATTGGTAATTGGGAATTGGGTAGCCGTCATTGCGAGGAGGGTGGTCTTCCCGACGAAGTAATCCCCGCGCGGGGGAGGGGGTTGCTTCGTCGTTCGCTCCGCTCACTCCTCGCAATGACAAAGGCCAAACTTGATTCAATAGCCAAAACAAACTGACCGCGCTGAGGAAGCGGAAGGCGTAGGCGCTGACGTGATAGGGGAGCGGGTCGTCGCCGAAGAGGTTGTAGGCGGGGCCGAGAACGTAGGCGCGCAGGGGACGGTCGCGTTCGTAGGCGGGGGCGAAGTAGTCCGCGCCCTGGACGTGCGCGCCGTACATCAAGTACCAGTCATCGTTGGCGTAGGTGAAGCGTCCGACGAACGGGAGATACGTCAGCGCGGAGACGACCAGCAGAAGCAGATACGGGAGATAACGCTTCATTTCCATGCCGCCAGAAAATCGCAGATGGCGAAGTCGAGTTCCTCGTCAATGTCCCAGGCTTCGTCGGCCTCAATCGTGAACATGAGCGGACTGTCTCCGATGCGGTGGCGCTTACGGAGGAGATTCTCGCGCGTGAAGATGTAAAGGCAGGAATTCTCCTCGTAGACGGGAGGCAGGTCTTGCGTCTGGATCAGTTCGAGCGGATTGTGGTTGATGGCGCGGCCGTCTTTGTCGTAGAGGCGGGTTTGGAGGCGCGTCACGGAGAAGAGCGAGTCGTACTTTGGGTAATTGGTAAATAGGTATTGGATGGCGCGAGATACGGTTTCGGGTTTAAGAAGAGGGTTGGTGCTGTGGGTTTGGAGGTAGAAATCCGCTGGCGCCTGCGCGGTGTCGTGGAGCAGGATGTCGTTCATGGGGACGTCGTCCGCGCGGAGGCGCTCGGGGCGAGGAATCAGCCTCACGGTCGGAAAGAAGCGGCACACACCGTCCATCACGGGATCGGAGTCGGTGTCCACGATCACCGTCTCGATCTCAGGGACGACGAGCAAGGTCTCGAGGATGTGATGAAAGAGCGGCTTGCCCGCCAGCGGACGGTAATTTTTGCCAGGCACGCGCTGGCTGTGGTGGCGCATGGGAACGAGGGCGGCGAGTTTCATGGGGCGATTATACCGAATTGCCCCCGTAAAATTTGCGCGCTAAAGGGAATTTTGTCTCTGCCATAAATAACGGGAAAGAGCCTAACCACGAAGGACACACACCTGCCCTGGCGGGCGGCGCCAGGGAAGTACACAAAGGGGGGAAAAGGCGTCAAATCTACGGGCGTTTTTCCTTCGTGACCTTTGTGTATTTTGTGGTGAAAATGGTTTTCCCGTTACATCGTCCCGATGCCTTTTCGGGAAAAACGGTAGAGATGGAATTTTTAAATGTAGATCATGATCGAAACCGCGTCGGCGGGTTGACAAAAAGGTAATAAACCGCGAGAGCGGCGCTGTAAATCAATACGGCTGTGTAAACGACGAGGTTGAGCATCTGCTCTGGCTTCACGGTGGGGAAGAGTCCGATGAATGGGACGATCAGAACGAGGTCGTACGCGAGGAAACTGAGCAGTTGTCCGAGGGCGTTGTGCCAGCGCGGACGGAGCAGGCCGTACAGGAAGTAGAAGGCATCGCCGAGGAAGATACAGCCAAAGATGACGGACGAATCGGGGTTCAATTTCCAGGGAAAGATCGGCAGGCGGAAGATCAGCGCGCCGCCCGCGAGGATCAACGATGCGACGAAAATCCCAAACGAGACTTTCACCAGCGTGGGCGTGGGGCGCGCGTCCGAGAGCGGAAGACGTCGGCTCCACAGAAAGGCCGCGCCGCTGACGAGCGCCGAGAGCAGGCTGGCGATTCCAAACGAGAGCAATTGCGGGCGGCCATTTTGCGCGAGTTGGAAAAAATAAATGGAAGTGGCGACCGCGATCACGAAGATGTTGAGCGAGCCCGCGGGCAGCGCGCCGAATTCACCCGTCCAACCGACCCAAAACGCGGCCGCGCTGACGGCGGCCAGGATGGAGCCGATGAACAGGTAGGAATAACGTCCATCGGGCCAGGGCCAGAATTGCGTGGCAAATTGGATTTGAAAAATAAAGCCGATGGCAAATACAAGAATGACCAGCCCACTTAAAGCAGTTGCATAACGAAGCATTTTCATGATTACACCTCTAATCAGTTTATAAGGATAACCCTGGGTTGACGATCGCGGTACGTTTAATATTCGTTGTGCGATGGAGAGGAAGCAAGAAGCTCTTCGACAAAAAATCCGAAGTCGCGCGACTTCGGATTTTTTGTCGGCTTGAAGAATATCTGATGCGTGGACGTGAGCGAACACTTTAAATTTATTCCGCCTTCATTCGTAAAATTTGCCGATGCGCGCCCAAAGCTAAAAGTCGCTCATTTGGCTTCGATAGTTATGGGGTTAATTGAATTTATATGTTCCTGTTAACCAATCTTAATCTCTCCGCGTTGCATGCGGACTTGAGCTTAACTTAAGTGCAAAGTTGTCAGTAATGTCGAGGGTATTGAGTACTCGGGTACTGTACGCGTAAACATTTGTGGATGTTACGATGACTCCATTCGCACGGGAGTCCATCCATTGCCGTAGCGAAGAATGTACAAAATTCGAAAAAAGCAAACCCGGTGAGAACCGGGGACGCAAAGCCACGGGTCTTAATCGGTACGTTCGATAAGATCGCCAGGTTGCCGAAGGTATTTCGGTAGAACTGTCTGGCATTTTACGCCAGGCAGTTCTATTTTCAATAAGGAGTAAAAATGAGAAAAATAGTTAATCTCTCTATCAGCTTCTTCGTAGCGTTCATGTTGACCGTTGGAAGCTATTCCAACGTGAGGGCCGCGTCAATATACTATGTGTCTTTGACCGGTAGCGACGCCAATTCTGGCGCCTCCTCAGCCCCGTTCAAGACGTTTGCAAAGGCCGTCTCAGTGTTGGTCCCCGGCGACACGCTCCGAATCTACGCGGGAACGTACACGGAGCAGTTAAAGGTCTCCAAGAGCGGTGCGGCGGGCATGCTCATCGCCATTAAACCGGTCGCCGGTCAGGCTGTGATCCTCGACGGCGGGACGACCCGCCCCACTCCGCTCTGGGCGAGCGGGAGTTACCTTCTGCTGGAAGGATTGGAAGTAAAACGGAGCTCCACTGCCTGCGTGCAGGTGGATGGCAACAACATCACCCTGCGCAGTCTAGTCGTCCACGACTGCCTGCAATTTGGCGTCCGCATCAAGAGCCGGAACGTGGTGTTGGCGAACTCCTTAATTTACGCGACGGTAACGGAAAATCTTAACGGCATCCAGCTGACCATAGGTGGGGGCTGGAACTCTGCCGTCCGAGTGGGTCTCGGTGGACAGAATGTGACCATTCGGAATAATTCCGTTTACAACAACTGGGGCGAAGGGATCGCCGTCACGCGAGGTTCGGTCGTTAACATTTACGACAACCTGGTGCATGATAACTTTTCCCAGAACATCTACATTGATAATTCCTACGATGTAAATGTCGAAAGAAACTTCGTACACAGCCTCGACCCCGCGTACTATCGGGCAGGAACGCCAGCCAACTGCATTGCGATGGCCGATGAATTGTATACCGGATGGGGAGCGCAATTGGCTCGCATCCGGATCGTGAACAACATTGCCGCCTTCTGTAAAACCGGCATCGGATACACCTACACCGAACTGACGGATGGAGGCATGGACACGGCCGTCATCGCCCACAACACGATATGGGGCAATAAAGTGAACGCGATCCGGGTCATTGCGGGACCCAAGACAGGGAACTCCGTGATTGCGAATAATATCATCCAGCAGTCATCCGGAAACATGACCAGCATTGCCACCACATCCGGAATCACGTTCAAAAACAACTTCTGGGTAGGCCCCGCCCGCGGAATCAAGAGCGGCCCCGGCGACAGAACAGGCGACGTGAAACTGGCGTCCACGCCCGGAACCTTGCCGCAATCCTACCGTTTGAGCGGCGGTTCTCCAGCCATCACTGGCGGCGTCTCGCTTGGCGTGACGAATGACTTTGAAAGCAAGCCGCGCGGTCCGCTGTATGACATGGGCGCCATCCAGTATGGAGGAGTCGCCGCGGCTACTTCAACGGCGACCGGCGCGCCGCCGTCTTCCACACCGACCAGCGCCGCGGCGCCAACCGCCACTTTGTCTTTGGCATCGCCCACCGCCAGCAAGACATCCGTCCCGGTGACCGCCACCAAGACCGTAACTGCCCCAGCGGCCTCGCCCACCGCCACCTCGCTGGTCGGCAACCCGTCTGCTACTCCGACACAAATTCCTGCAACGCCGACCATCGTTCCCACCGGGAGCACAAGCCTGAGCATCCGTGTGGCAAGCGGAGCGGACGATGTCGAGGAAAGCGCGACGGGTTCGATGTATCTCGATAGTACCGACCTCGAATTGGTTTACGATGTTGATAATCAGGCGGTTGGCCTGCGCTTTAATGGCGTGAACATTCCCAACAATGCCATCATTGTCAACGCTTACATCCAATTCAAAGTGGACGAGACTCCCTCGGCGGCGACCATTCTCACCATTGGCGGGGAGGCCAGCCCCAACGCGGCGGCCTTTACCGCCGCGACCCAAAACGTATCCTCCCGAACCTTGACGGCGGCCTCCGTGAACTGGACTCCGCTCGCATGGCCGATCGTAAATGCGGCTGATCTGGATCAACGCACCCCGAATCTGGCGCTCATCATCCAGCAAATCATCAGTCTGCCTGGTTGGGCTTCGGGAAACTCCATTGTGCTGGTCATCACTGGCAATGGCAAACGGGTGGCGGAGGCCTTTGAAGGCGATGCCGCCGGAGCGCCACTCCTGGTTGTCGAATACATCGTTCCTTAGTCTCTGCCAGCGATGGTTGATCACACCCTTTGGCCTTGATGACAGGTCAAGGTAATACAGGAAAGCGGCACAAGTTTCATTGTGCCGCTTTCTTGTCAACATTTCGTCAAGGCAGAGAAGGTTTTCTCCCCACCCCCGCGTTCCGTTCATCGTTCAAAAATCCGAAGCCTCGCGACTTCGGACTTTTTCCTTTCATGTCATGTGGCAACACTCTGTAATTCCTCGCGCACCACCCGTCGCAAGATAACCTCAATCGGTTCCTGCTCGCGTTTGATGTGTTCGCGCAAGGCGTTGTTGATTAGTGTCTGGTAATTTCCTCCTCCAACTGCATCCACTTCGCCGCGAAACCAATCCAAAATGTCATCGTCAATGCGGATGGTGATTCTGGTCTTTCCCTTCGCCGCAGGGACAACTGCTCCGCGTTTGCCTTTGCTGAAATCGTATTCCTTTTTCATAGATTCGATTTTATGCATAAATGTACACAGACGCAAGGGCAAAACACCCCTCTCCCGTCTCCCCCACAAGGGGAGAAGCCAATACCACATCCAAATAGCCATTGACTTGGAAAGCCGCCACAACAATCATCACGCAACAAGCCCCCTTCCCCGTGGGAAAGGGCGGGGGGATAGGTCATATGGCCTTCCTCCACGCGGAGACTTGGGTCAGCCACGGCGCGGGTGAGACTGTTCAGGTTTCGTTTAACCACAGAGCGCATGAGAGAGGTCAGGTCGCGAACCAAACTCCTCTCCCATCACCCTCACAGATGAGAATCTAAAAACGCTCACAACAACCATTAGCTTTGAAACTTGCCCCAATCATCCGCGAACAGTCACTGTTTGGATTAAATCTTTTCTGCCAAGGCCAACAACGGATCGTTACTAGTATTTGGGGCCGATATTATCTTCCTCACCCTAGAACTTTGGTTACGCACAGGAATCCAAAGAATTTTTCCTGCGCTTTTTGTCTCTATGACAAATCTTTCTCTTTTCAAAATTCGCATAAGTCCAGGAATAAGGTTTTTTTCCGTTTGATCTAGTCCACGGTATAAAGCCGAATCGCGACGCCCTGCGCCAGACTGCAAGAATAACTTCTTCAAAGTCACTAACAATACCCTAATTCGCAATGGCAAATTCAATGACAGAATTGCCTTACTTGTTTGAGCAGAGTCTAGAAATTCTTCAAAGGTACAGCTTGTAAAGTTGCTGGGCAAATCTTTTTCAGATACATATCCATCAAGCGTTCCGAAAGAGCAATTATTAAACTTAGGCAACAAGGTTGCCTCTACGGAACTCGAGAAGTTTGCAGACTGAAAAACACAACCTTGATATTCTATTCCTGAAAACTCTTGAACAAGACTGTCCACAGAATACTCCAAATGAAAAACCGACTTAACATACAGTTTATATTGAGAACTAGGAATACTATAATCCAATTCTTGTGCAACCTGTACCACATCAGCGCACAAAGCATGGGCATCAAAATGAGTAGAGGCATGTTGTATAGCGGCAATAATTTTATTTGAACTAAAACCGTTTTTTACGCATTTGTGTGCGACAACTTGCTTGCCCAATTCCCTTAGAGTCGATTGCCAATCACTACAAATTTCTTCATCAAAAGAGTGCGGGCTTTCTATATATCTGAAAACATCACCTCCCTTCGCAGCATCTGCTAATGATTGATCAATGAAACTTCGAGCGCCATCATCGGCGCGCGGACTTCCCAATCCAGGAAGCCTATTTAATATTACGATACTTCGATCGTCAGGGGCGAAGCCACAAACATCTTGAAATGTTCTCATGATATCGTCAACTTGTATTGGGCCAAGTCCCTCGAAATCAGCTCGCGCTTTAGAAGCCAATCTTTCCAGCAAAACTCTTATAGTACCGCCTTCAACTCCAAATTCAATTTTAGATTCTCGATTGCATATTTGAGTCAGTAAGTTGTCCCAACCTTCGGCTGGGCTAACTTCCAAATTATTATTCGATAAAGCGTCTTGCAATAGATTCTGTCTTGCCAAATAACCAACCAATAAAGGTCGAGACGGTAGCCATGAGGGAAATGCTTCTGACCAACCTTTTTTATTTAAGTACATTCCCAATTGATCTGCTGTGAAATCATTTAAATTCATGAACATGAATTTTCTTTCCGTCACATTAATTCCCAATGCCGTTTCGAGCTCTGGAATGCTATTGAAAAAATTATTTCTACCTGAAATTGCCAGACCACATCCTTTTGGGGTATCACGAACAAATTCTCGCACAAGCTGCATGGAATCATATCGAAGTTTCTTTAGCCTGCTAGCTTGGCCAGACCATCCAGGAATCGCAATTTCGTCGAACCCGTCCAGCAAAACAATAGCATAGCCCGCGCGCCATGCCTTTACTAAATGAAGCGGTGAACCATAACCTATTTTCCGTGCATGTCGCTCCAATGCTTCATCAGCATTTACTTGTCCATAGTGTTCACGGAGATTAAGAAATACAGGAAATTTATTTGATTTGTTTTGGAAAAACTTTCTTTGTAGGTTCATAAATATTTCACGCATAGTTGTACTTTTCCCCGCCCCATAATCACCCAACAGTATAAAGCTACTTCCATCCATCAAAGTGTTAGATAATTCTTCAGTGCTAAATTTCTGACCGTCGTTATTCAAAATATCTAATTCAATAAAGTGAAACTTGTTAGAAATTGACTCGCTTTCCTCCATACTGCCGAACTTATGATTTTTTCTACATTGAATATAATTGGAAACATCTATAAGACGTGAACGAAATTGATCCAGCGACATAGTAGAAATTAAGCCTTCATGCTTTTTGATTACCTCCCTCTGATCTGCTGTTGGCTCATCAAGAGTAATAAACCAACATTTGATCGCCTTGGTTGCGTGCTTATTCCTCATCGTTTTGGCTAACTTCGACAGCTTCTGGGCATCATCAATTGCCTTATCTCGTTTTCTTGAAACCGTACATTCAATTAAGTGCACACATTCATCTGTAACAAATACCCCATCGCGTTCTTTGCCATCTTCCACAGAAGCACCTTGATATTCAGCAGAGGGCCATAATGCCCTCGCAACTCGACGAACTTCATTTTCAAATTCATATTCATCAAATGACATATGTTTCTCCTTATGTAATGAAAACTTCAACCATATTTCACACATATTTTACAGCAAATAATTCTATTGGGACGGCCTGCCCCCCTCAGGCCGTCCCAATCTCTAATCTCCAATCTCTACAACTTCGCGAACCTACTCACCACCTTCGCGCTCGTCGCGGGTTTATCCACTGCCCCACCCTGATGGATCCCAATCGCCGTCCCCTCCTTCGCGTACGCCAACTCCACATACGCCTGACCCGTCAGGAAGCGGTCAATGTCAATGGCGCAGGATGTCACATAGCCGATGGTCTTGCCATCCGCCACGACGGGATCGCCGTTATGAGCCACACGGACGCGTTGCTCGTCGAAGCGGAAGCGCGCCACCACCATCTTGCGCTCCTTCTCGCGCGCCACATACGCGTCACGCCCGATGAACCACGGCTTGTACGGCTTGACGTAGGAACCGAAGCCGCCCTCGGCCACGCCCAAGTCGCGGTGACCGTGCTTGCCCGAGTGCAGTCCCATCTCATCGCCGTAGAGCGGCAGACCCGCTTCCGTGCGCAGAGAGTCGCGCGCGCCCAAACCGATCGGCTTCACGCCGAAGGGAGCGCCGACTTCCAAAATCTTATTCCAAAACTCAACCGCGCGCTCAGGGTGGACGAACAACTCAAACGCCATCTTCTCGCCCGTGTATCCCGTGCGCGAGACGATCAAATCAAAACCGCCGACCACCGCGTCGCACAACTCTGTCCGCTTCAACTTCATCACGCGCGCCTTCGTAGCATCATCCATCCCCATCGCCACCAACACGTCCCGCGAGCGAGGCCCCTGCAACGCGATATCAATCCGCATGTCCGCGCCCGCCTTCGGGTCACGCAGGTTGCGGATCTCGGCCTCGTAGCCGTATGTCCGCGCCCACGGCTTGGCGTTGTCAATCTTCACCTTGCCGTCGCGCACCGCCTCGAACCACGTCCGATCCTTGTCATCGTTCGACGCGTTCACCACCACCAGATACTTATCCCACGCGCGGCGATAAACGAGCGTGTCGTCAATCACATCCGCGTCGGGCGTCAGGAACTGGCTGTACAAACTTTCGCCAGGTTGCAGTCCGCCACAATCGTTGGCGCAGATCGTGTCGAGGAACGACGCCGCGTCCGCGCCCCGCACCTCATACGCGCCCATGTGCGAGACATCGAACAATCCCGCCGCCTGCCGCGTGGCGAGATGTTCCTCATAAATGGACGTGTACACCACAGGCATTTCCCAACCCGCAAACGGGACCATCCTGCCGCCGAGGTCGCGATGGGCTTGATTCATCTTCGTGCGCTTCAACTCGCTTTCGGGTTCGACCCACACAAACGGCGGCTTCGCTTCTCCCTTGACCTTTAGCGGGTCGCCGATGAACCAGGCTTTCTCCTCGCTGACGGTTTTCCCGTCCGCGTCCTTGAGCTTCTTCTTGCTATCGGCAACGACAAACGCCCCAGGCATCCTCTTCGCGTCGAAATCTTTCTCGCCATCGAGTCGGAACGACACATACCCATCCGACAGATCGCGGAGCCACGTCCCCACCACCCCCGCCTTCGCCGCAGGGACTTGCAACTGATACGTGAAATCATCCACCTTCGCCAGCGTCCCCTTCACCGTGCCGCCCTTCGGCGTCGTGATCGAAGTCGCCTGCGACTGTCCCTTCTTCAACGCAGACAAATCTGACGACACCGCGTAATCGAGAACCTGTCGTACGCGCTTGCCCTGCAACTCGAACACACCGCTCGTTGACTTGTCGTCAATATGATAGAAGTGGGGGTAACCACTTTCCTTGTATTTGAAATCAATCCCCGCGCTTTCCGCCAACTTGCGGATTCTCAACTTCGCCACGTTCAACACGTTGAAGTCCAACTTCGCGCGGCGGACGCGTCCCTTGTGCGGCGTATCCACCGAATGCGGCGCGCAAGCCAGCAGAACATCGGCCATGATGTTTGCGAGTTCACGCGTCTTCTTTTCATCGAAGCCGCGTTGCGTGATCCACGGCGTTCCCAAACGAATGCCCGAAGGATCAGCCGAATTTTTATCGCCAGGGATCGTGTTGCGGTTGACGACCACGCCGATCAGATCGAGAATGCGCGCGGCCTGATCGCCGCTCAATTTTGTGCCATCCTCGCCTTCCACTTTGGTCACATCCACGTTGACCATGTGACAGTTCGTCCCCCCAAACGGGACGCGCAGTCCGCGCTGTTGGAGTTGATCCGCCATCGCCGCCGCGTTCTTGATCGTCTGCGCCTGCAACTGCTTGAACTGTTTCGTCTGCGCCAGTTTGAAGGTCAGCGCCAGCGCCGCGAAGACGTTGACGTGAGGCCCGCCCTGCTCGCCAGGGAAGACGGCCTTGTCAATCTTCTTTGCAATCGCCGCGTCGGTCGTCATCAACACTGCGCCGCGCGGACCGTCGAGACTCTTGTGCGTGGTAGACATCACCACATGAGCGTACCCGATCGGCGACGGCACAACTCCCGCCGCGACCAGCCCGCCGATGTGCGAAATGTCCGCCAGGAAGTACGCGCCGACCTCGTCCGCGATCTCGCGGAACTTCTTCCAATCGGGAACCCACGAATACGACGAGTATCCCGCGATAATCAATTTCGGTTTGTTCTCGATAGCCAACGCGCGGATGGCGTCATAATCCAGTTTTTCATTGGCATCAATCGTGTAATGCACCGCCTTAAACCACTTGCCACTGCGGTTCACCGACGACCCATGCGAGAGGTGACCGCCATGCAACAGGTTGAGTCCCATGATGGTCTCGCCGAGCGGAATCAATGCCTGATACACCGCATTGTTCGCGGGCGCGCCTGAAAGGGCTTGAACGTTCACAAAAATTTGATCGGCAGTGTAGCCATTCGCGGCGAAGGCCTGCGCGGCGCGTTTGCGGGCGAGCGCTTCCACCACATCGGCATACTCCACGCCCTTGTAATAGCGCGGGTCGCCGTTGCGACGATAATGAGCAAGTCGCATTGGATAGTCGAGAATCTCTTCCTCGCTCATCCAACGCGACTCTTCATCGGGGTAGCCTTCGGCGTAAATGTTCTGGAACGCGGAACTCAACGCCTCGCGCACGGCCATCGGCGCGGTGGATTCGCTCGGGATCAGGATCAGCTTCCGCGCCTGCCTCTCCGCCTCGAGTTGAGTCAGATCGAAAACGTCTTTGTCAAGTTCGGCCAGTTTGCCGCGAAATAGAAAATCGGACATTTTTAGTCTCCTAGTCAGTTAGTCACATCGTCTGATAGTCAGACGGCCGCCAGACTATCAAACCAGGCGACCATTTGACGATAAGACTACGTTGAATTGTAGGACGGGAAAGGGGAAGGGTCAAGTGAGAAAAGGCACATTAAGCATACGCCAAAAACAAAAACACCAGGCTTCCAACGAGGCCTGGTGTTTTGTGATGTAGCTTGCGCTTAGTTTTTCTTGGTGCTGAACTTGAAGGGCAGGTAGAGCGGGCAGAAGGCAATGACCGAGGTGGCGACGAAGACCACCGCCAAAACGAGCAAGACGATGCCGAGCGTGCCGCCGACGACGCCGGCGAAGTAGAGGTAGGCAAACACCGCGGCGACGATCAGGCGGATAATGCGGTCGGTAGTTCCCATGTTGCTTTTCATTTGAAATCTCCTTTGGTTGATTTGATGCCCCCATTGTAGAAGACGGTCACGATTCTGTCTGTGACAAAGTCACAAAAGGGCGACTGGAAGTCGCGCCAACTTTTGCAAAGCCGATCTTTGTCGGCTGGGTCTGCGGGGTTTAATCCACGCTTCCCAAATCGGCTTCCAACACTTCCACCTGGCCGCGACTCACATTCACCAATCCGCGCGCGGACAAATCTTCGAGCAGGCGGCTGATGACCTCGCGCGAACTGCCCAGCTCCGACGCGATCTCCGCGTGGGTGATGCGGATCGGATTCTGGACCCGCGCGCGGGCCGCGAGAAACGAGGCAAGACGCGCGTCCATGCGGCGGAACGCGACTTCGTCCACGAGGGTCATCACGCTGGCGAGTCTCTGCGAGAGCAGGTCGAAGACGAACTCGCGCCAGGCATCGTGGCGCTTCACCCATTCGCGAAACTTCTCGGACGGGATGATGATGGCCTCGGCCTCCTGTTCCACGGTGGCGATGGCGGGAAAGGTGTTCTGGCTGAGGATGGCGTTGGCGGTGAGGATGCAGGACTGTCCCAGCCCGAAGCGGTAGAGCGTGATCTCGCGCCCCGTCTCGCCGATCTTGTAGACGCGCACGACGCCCGAGAGGAGGAGGGCAATACCATCCACGCGATCGCCTTCGAGAAAGACATCGTGACCTGCGGGGATGCGAGCGAACGTGGCGGCATGTTGAAACTCGCGGACGAGAGACTCGTCCGCGAGTTGGAGAAGTGGAAGGGAGGCGCGGATGCGCTGGAGTTGGGAGGGTTCGAGCATGTTTTTTGTACCGAGTTTGCGAGCCATTCAGCAGGCAACTGCCGAAGAACTCCTGGTTTGCGAGCAGTTGCACTGCGAGCCGTTCAGCACACTTGCCCTGGGCGCAAGTGCCAGGGGTACAACTGCTGAATAACGCTACGTCAGCCGCTTGCGCACCTCGGCGCTGAGGAAGTCCATCGCCCAGACGACAATAACAATGGCCCAAATGGCCGTCCCAGCCTGATGCCATTTGAAGTCGTTGATGTAGAGGTTGAGCAGGTAACCGATGCCGCCGCCGCCTACGAAACCGATGATAGTGGAGATACGCACGTTGATATCCCAGTGGTAAACGATGTAGGAAACGAAATCGGGGATAACCTGCGGAAGCACTCCATAGCGGACGGTATGAAGCGGGCTGGCGCCCGTGGCTTGCAGCGCTTCAACGGGACCTGGATCAATGTTTTCAACGGCCTCGGAGAAGAGTTTTCCAAGCGACGCAATTGTCACGACGGTGAGGGCCATCGCTCCAGGGAACGGGCCAAAGGTCAACCAGAACGCGAACAGTAATGCCATGGAAAGCGGGTCGTAGGCGCGCAAGACGTTGAAGATGAAACGCATCAGGTAGTAAACAGCGGTACCGATCACGCCGCGTCTGGTGATGTTACTGGCCGCCAGGAAACTGAGCGGCGCGGCGATCAGGGTTGCGATGGTGGTGGAAAGCAAAGCCATGAAGATGGTCACAAACATGGCGTCGAGCACTTCAGTCACCGTGCCGCTTGGCCTGAAATCTCCAACGGGGGTGAGTGTATCCACTTCGAGGCGGCTGGCAACCCCATCCACGGTGATAGAGATCGGGCGCGCTTCCACTTCGTAGGCGAAGTAACCGTCCGCGTCGGTCTCCGTGCGGAACGCGGTCATGGTGCGTTCGTCTGGGAGTCTCCAGCGGATGACAACTTCAGAATCTGAGGCGAGATCAAACCCTTCCAGTGTGAATTTGGTGCGCGGGTCGGCACAGTCCACGCTTGGGACAAGGCGCGGCCCGCTGGTGGGAATCGATGATTCGTTGGGGGCCGAACCGCACGGGATGGGAAAGGCGATGGAAATGGTGCGCGTCTCCACGTCGCGCGTCGTCACATCGGGGGTGATGAATGCCACGATCAGTTCCTGCCCATTGGGAAGATTGCGCAGGAGGCGGCCAAAGTCGGCTTCTGTCACATTGTACGAAACGACAAAGGCGGCGATGACCAGCGCCGTAACGAGCGCGTTGCGAATGATGCGTGAGGTCTGCATGTTACACCAACCTCTCGCGCAGTTTGGCGCTGAAATAATCGAGAACAATGACAACCACCGCGATCGCAATAAACGCCGCGCTGACGCCGCGCATATCGTTCACTCGCAGCAATTCCACAAGCAGGAAGCCGATACCGCCGCCGCCCACAAAACCGATAATGGTCGCGGAACGCACGTTGATATCCCAACGATAAATGGTGAAGGCCGTAAAGGGCGGGACGATCTGCGGGATGACCGCGTAGCGCACCGTCTGCAACCAGTTGGCGCCCGTGGCGCGGACCGCCTCGATGGGTCCCTCGTCAATGCCTTCGATCACTTCCGAATATAACTTGCCGAGCGCGGCTACCGAATGGACAGCCAGAGCCAACATGCCCGCGAAAGGACCAAGCCCCACGATCACCACGAACACGATGGCGATGATAAGCGATTCGATGGAACGCAAAATATTGAACAGGGTTCGCACCGCCACATAAATGGCATAGGTGATCGGGTTGCCGCTCATCAAGTTATGCGCGGCGAGAAAAGAAAGCGGAATGGCAAAGATCATTGCCAACCCCGTGGCAAGCAAGGCCATGGATACGGTGGCAAGCGCGCCTTTCAAAACTTCGTTGCCCACATAAGACAATTCAATGCCGCCGATGGCGCGATATTGATCGAAGTATACGCGATGGAATTGCGGAAGCGTGGGGTCGGGCGCGGCCACCAGCGCGGTGGTCGGGACGCGGAGGGTCGTTGTCAGCGAGCCGGTCCCGTCCGTGGTCGCCACCAGCATCTGCGCCTCGCCCTCGCCCACCATCTTCGGGTCGCCGATCGGCGTGCGCCAGACGATCTCGGTTTCCGTGTTCGGCCACATCCCGCTGATGTTGACGATGAGCGTCTCGCCCACGGGGCCGCAATCGGGAAGGACAGTCGCCACCTTCCCGGCGTCTTCGCGGCGGGCGAGGGGCGGCTCAGGCGAACACGGAACCTGAATGTTCACCCACATGGCGTTGTGTTCCTGCCGCGGCTGAACAAAATCAGGGTGCGCCATCGGCCGCAGAATCGCGGCCGCGCGGTTCAGGTCGGCGTTTCCAAAATCAATGCCCACCACCTGCCAGCCGATTCCATACGCGGCGGCCAGGCCGATCACCACCGGCAACAGGATGGAGCGCGCCTTCCCGCCCGCCAGGCTGACCGCATCCCAAATATTCCACAGCCAGATCAAAATGGGCGCGGCATACCAGAGCGGGTCTTTGTACCAGACCACCGTGCCGAGCATGACGAGAAAACCAAGCAGGATGCCGACGCCGCGATAGCGTTCGCCGAGCAGGACCTGCCCCAGGCCGGGAATCAGCGCCGACGCGATTCCGCTTCTTCCTACGGGACGGCGGTTTGCCGTTTCATTGGACATATCCGCCCTCACATCGAAGCGGCGCGGACTTCCTGCGCCTCCTCGCCATAAATCTCTTTGAATTTGGCGCGGTCAATTTCCTGCGCCGACCCCTCAAAGACTTTCACGCCATCTTTCAACGCCACCACGCGCGTAGCGTAGCGATGGACGAGGTCTAAAAAGTGCAACGAGCAGATGACGGTGATGCCCTCTTTATTAAGTTGTTCCAGATATTGCAAAATGGAATGCGAGAGAACAGGGTCGAGACTCGCGACAGGTTCATCCGCCAGGATGATCTTCGGCTCCTGCATGAGCGCGCGGGCGATGCCGACGCGTTGTTGCTGTCCGCCAGAGAGGGCGTCGGCGCGTTCCGCCGCTTTGTCCGCGATGCCGACGCGGGTCAGCGCTTCGATGGCGCGCTTCTTTTCATCCGCCGGCCACAGGCCGATGAGACTCGTCCACGGGTTCACGTATCCCAGCCGGCCCGAAAGCACGTTCATCATCACGCTCGAACGTTTGACCAGGTTGAACTGCTGGAAGACCATGCCAATCTTGCGGCGGATCTGGCGCAGCTCGGCGGGCGGCGCGGCGGTGACGTCCACATCGTCCCACAGGATTTTCCCCTCGGTTGGGTCAATCAAGCGGTTGATGCAACGCAGCAGGGTGGATTTGCCCGAGCCTGAAAGGCCGATCACGACCATGAACTCGCCCTCCTTGATATCGAAGGAGACGTTCTTCAATGCTTGCGTGCCGTTGGGATAGGTTTTCGATACGTTTTGAATTCGTAACATGGATGCCTCTCTATGTCCCTCTCTCGAGGTGGATGGAATGAGGATGGTGGTTTGCTTTTAACGCGAACGGGCGAATAGCGCGAATGCTTCCATTATATTCGCTCTATTCGCCCATCCGTGAAACTCGTATTGATTTTCAAAGGGTTTGAGGGAAAAAAGAGGGAGGACGCGAGCGCCCTCCCTCTTTTTTGATGCTAACTTGATTTACTTGAAGAGTGTCGTCGGGTCAATGCCAGAGGCTTCGAGGTAGACGCGGAACTCATCGTAGAAGGTGTCGTCCACGGCTTCGAGGCCCTGGATGCTATAACCGCCGCTCTTCAGAAGGGCGATGCCTTCCTCGGTGCCGGCAAGTTCGAGCAGGGCGGCGGCGATCTTCTCGCGCAGTTCAGCGGGGACGCCGGTGGAGAAGGAGACGTTGTCGTTCGGGATGAACGGCTCGGAGACCCAAATGATCACGACCTTGTCGTTCACATCGGGGAAGTCTGCCGCGACGTTGGAGCGGGCGTCAATGAAGGTCGCGCCGAAGTCGCAGATCTCGCCCTTGGGGCTGAGGTAGACCGACTTGATGACGGTCGGGTGTCCCTGCACCCACGCGCCAGACTTGACCTTCACGCCATTCTCGGTCAGCAGGCCGAAGGGCAGAATGTAGCCGGAGGAGGAAAGGGGGTCGGTCCAGCAGGGCTTCTTGTCGGCGAACTGCGCCAGGGCGGTGGCCGCATCGGCAGTGTTGGCGGCGGTGGCGGCATCGTAGTAGGAAGTGAAGCCAGCCTCGGCGTTGGCAACGTACTGGAAGCCGTAGTGGTTCGAGCCATTGCGGATGGTCGCGAGCGCAACATCAGCGTAGCCCTTGCCGTGCGCCACAATGTACTGGACGGGGGCCAGCCAGCCGATGTGAGCCTGTTCGGCGCCCATGGCTTCGATCATGGCGGCGTAGTTGGTCGGCACAACGGTCTTGATGGTCAGGCCGGTCATCTCGCTCAGTTTGGCGGCAATCGCCTCGCCGCCGGTCTGCAGTTCCTGCGTGGTGGCGGAGGGGGCCAGGGCCATGATGAGCGGGTTCTCAGCGGTGCCGAGCGCGGGAGGAGGCGGCTCGGTGGGGGTGGGCGCGGGCGGTTCGGTGGGGGCTTCGGTGACGACGGGGGCTTCAGTCGCAGCGGGGGTCGGCGTCGCGGCGGGTCCGCAGGCGGAAAGCGCCAGCGAGAACACCACGAGCAGAGCGAAGAGGACAGAAAGTCGCTTGGTCATTTTTTCTTCTCCTAGAAGATGGTTGGATTGCGGGAATATCCCTGCATGAATTGATAATAGCGCGCTTTCAAAAACGTGGCAAGTGAAATCTGTCAGACAATCATCTTAAAGATTTTTGTTACTTAATCAGTTCCGACAGCAAGAGTCCCGAATTTGCCAATACGCGGCGCAATGGATCATAAAACGTATCGTCCGCGAGTTTCAGCCCGTCTATCTGGAACGCGTCGCGCAACGCGGCGTTGCCCTCCTCGGTCTGGATCATGGACAGGAAGGCCGCGCTGATGCTGACGCGCAACTCGTCGGGCAACGAGGCGGCGTAGGCGATCCCATCGAAGGGGACGACGGGTTCTGTCATCCAGACGATCTTTACCTTTTCGGACGCGTCGTCGTAACCCGATGCAATGAAGACCTGATTATCCGCGATGGTCACGCCGAACTGACAGATAAAGCCATCGGGATCCTGAACCAACGATTTGATAACGGTGGCATGTCCCTGCACGAACGCGCCTGGCTTCACGGTCAATCCGTTTTCCATGAGCAGACCAAACGGCAACACGTATCCCGTCGCGGAATAGGGATCGGTCCAACAGGGTTTCTTATCGGCAAATTGTTTCAGCGCCACCGACGCGTCGGCGAGATTGGCCTTCGTGATGGGGTCGTAATAAACTGTGAAGACGCGTTTATCCACCAGCGCGCGGTTGACGAGGAACTGCGCCGCGCTCAAGTCACGCCCGAGGACGGAGGTGACCAGCGCCATGTCGGTTTGATATTCTTGCTGGGCAAGCAGGTAGGGGAAGGGAGAGAGGAACGCGATGTGCGTGCGCTCATCACGGATCGAGTCGAGCGCTTCTTTATAGTTGGCGGGCGCGTATGGAACGATGACCAGTCCCGTCAGGTGCGAGAGTTGCGCCGTCACATCGCGGGCCGCGTCGGAGATGGCCTGCTCGCGCGAGGGAGGCAGCGAGAGGACGATCGGATTCGCGTCTGTGCCGAGGGGAATATCTGGCACGGGCGTGGGAAGCGCCGCCGCAGTCGCGACACGGCCCGCGGTCGGGGTGGATGCGATGGCCGCGGTCGCGGTCGCCGTTGGCGAGTCGGGCACGGCAATCGGAAGGTTGCAGGCCGTCAAAGTCAGCAGGAGGAGGATGAGGAAGATTCGTCGAGTCATGTTGTTTAAAAGAAGTAGAGCGAGATTATATCTCGCTCTACTCTTTTGGATTCGTTTTTCTTGTGTTATTCAGCAGTTGTACCCCTGGCGCTTGCGCCCAGGGCAAGTGTGCTGAATGGCTCGCAGTTCAACTGCTCGCGAACTGGCGCAGATGCCAAGATTAGTTTTCCTGTTTCGGCGCTTGCGCGGCGGCTTTGCGTTTGCGGGCGTTGCGCACGGCACGGACGATTAACCAGATGGGCAGGCCGAAGACGATGGCGATGATGAGCAGTTTCGGCAAGCCGCTGATAACCAGGCCGATGAGGAAGCGTGTGAAATCTTGCAGGAAGGTGAGCAGACTCTGAACGGCGTCGCGCGCCCAGCCTTTGATCTGCCAGCCGCCCACTTCGATAGGTTGGATGACTTCCTCGGCCACCAACCGCACGGTGACAGCCGAGAGCGCGGCAGACTCTTCAAAATATTTCATCTGGCCTTTGATGACTTCGATCTGGCCGCGGATGGAGGTGAGTTGGTTGAAGACGTTCATCACATCTTCGGTGGTCACGGCCTTGCTCATGATCTCCACGAGTTGCGCTTCGGCGGCTTCGAGATTCTTGAGTTGCGATTCCAGGTCAACATATTGACTGGTGACATCCTGTCCGCTGACGGTCTCGTTCTGGACTTCCACCGCGCTGTCTTTGATCTTCTTTAACGCTTCGTCCAACTTTTCGGCGGGCACGCGCACCGACACACTTGCCTCAGGGACGGGGTTTCCGCTCGGCGTGTAGGACTGGTAGAGATTGGACGAGATGACGTAACCGCCCATCGCCTCGGCCATCTTGCCGATCTCTTCCATGGATTTTTCGGGGTCTTTCACCACCACCGACAAATCCGCGTTGCGGATGACCATGCGCTCGACCGTGTTCGCCACTGACTTGGAGTTGGCAACATCGCTTTCCGCGACGACAACATCCATCGCGACCATGGTCGGCATGGCGCCATAATCCACCATCGGCGCGGGCGCTTCGAACGCGTAGGATTCCTCCCTGCCGCCCACGGCATAAGGAAGCGATGGCTCTGCTTTCGCTCCGCAGGCGGTCAGCAAAAATGTGACGAGCAAAATAAGGGATAGTTTGCGTTTCATTTCTTCTTCTCCTTTTGATTCGGCGTTTTCTCGCCCAAAGGACGATTGGGTTTGTGTAAAAGTTCCTGCCGTTTCTTTATATCAAAGGAAGAGGGGGGAATACAAGCAGTTTTTATCAAGGCGGGTTTTTGTTTTCCGCGAACCGCGCTTGGGATGTACAATGAAAGAAATCCCCACAGGTGAATCAAATGGAATTTTCCGAATATCAAACCAAATCCCGCGCCACGGCGCAATACCCGTCCATCGGACATCCCGTCGTTTATCCCACCCTCGGGCTCGCGAACGAAGCGGGCGAAGTGGCGGGCAAACTCAAAAAGGTGTTTCGCGACAAAGGCGGCGAAATCAGCGCCGAGACGCGCGCCGCGCTTCAAGCCGAACTCGGCGACGTGTTGTGGTACCTCGCGCAGGTCTGCACCGAGTTGGAGATTTCGCTGGACGAAGTGGCCGAGGCCAATATCGCCAAATTGCTCGATCGTCAACAACGCGGCAAAATTCGCGGCGATGGCGATAATCGTTAATACGTTTCACGGTTCAGGTTCCAGGTTTCAGGCCATTTCAAACGTGAAACTTGACACTTGAAACCTGAAACCTTAGGCAAACTCTAATCAAAATCCAACATGGATTCCGCCCCGATGTTTGGTAGAATCTTTCCAGACAGTTTTTGTCTTGAATCTGAATTGGAGAACTTATGGCTGGCATGGAACGCTTTACGCAACGGGCTCGCCGCGTCTTGAGCCTCGCTCACACGGAGGCTGAACGCTCCCGACAGAGCAATATTGGAACCGAACATCTTTTGCTCGGCCTTGCGGACGAAGAGGGCGGGGTGGCAGGCCGCGTTTTAAGAGAACTTGGATTGGAAACAACGCGCGTGCGCGAAATGGTGGAGCGCGTTTCCCCGGCGGGGCGTTTCAGCGGGAATAAGATTGACCTCGCCCCCGACACGCAACAAGTGCTGGAGTTTGCGGTGGAGGAAGCGCGCCGCCTCGGGCATCACTATATCGGCACCGAACACATTCTGCTGGCGCTCGTGCGCGTGGAAAATACCGCGCTGGATGTCTTGCGCCGACTGGGCGTGACGCCCGACCAGATCCGACGTCAGACGCGCCGCGTCCTCAACGAGTCCGCGTCAACCCCGACCCCGGCCGGACCCGTCCAACCCGCGCGTCCCAATCAGCCCGGGCAGAAGACCCCGCTGGTGGATCAGCTCGCCACCGACCTGACGAGCAAGGCCGAAGAGAAGAAACTCGATCCCGTCATCGGTCGCCAAATGGAAATCGAACGCGTGATTCAAATTCTGGCGCGCCGCACCAAAAACAATCCTGCCCTCATCGGCGAACCGGGCGTGGGCAAGACCGCCATCGTGGAAGGCCTGGCCCAACGCATCATTGACGGCGACGTCCCCGCGCCGCTGATGAACAAGCGCCTGCTCCAGCTCGACGTCGGCTCGCTTGTGGCCGGGACGATGTACCGCGGCCAGTTTGAAGAGCGCCTCAAACGCATCATTGACGAACTCAAGCAATCGGGCGCGATCCTCTTTATAGATGAAGTCCACATGCTGGTGGGCGCGGGCGCGGCAGGTTCGTCTGTGGATGCCGCGAACATTTTGAAACCGGCCCTCTCGCGCGGCGAACTGCAAGTGATCGGCGCGACCACGCTGGACGAATATCGCAAACACATCGAATCCGACGCGGCCCTCGAGCGCCGCTTCCAACCTGTGCAGGTGGACGAACCCTCCGTCGAGGAGACCATCGAGATTCTCAAGGGCGTCCGCTCGGCGTATGAGGAGCACCATCACCTCGTCATCTCGGATGATGCCCTTAACGCCGCGGCCAACCTCTCGTCCCGCTACGTGACCGAGCGCTTCCTGCCCGATAAGGCCATTGACTTGATTGACGAATCTTCGTCGCGCGTCCGCATGTATAAAAGTCCCGCCGCGAAACACGCGAAAGACCTGTTTGGTCAATTGCGCTCCGCGCGCCAAAACCGCGTGCTCGCTCAAGAGGAAGGCAATAGCGACGAAATCCGCGAGTGGGAAGAAAAAGCCATTGATATCGAAAGCCAGATCGAACGCCTGCGCTCGGCTTGGGACCGCGCCAACAGCCCCGTGGTTTCCTCCGAAGACATCGCCGAAGTCGTCTCCATGTGGACGGGCGTGCCGCTGATGCAACTCGCGGAGGAAGAATCCCAACGCCTGCTCAAGATGGAAGAGGAACTCCACAAGTCCATCATCGGGCAGGAGGACGCCATCGTGGCGATCAGCCGCGCCGTCCGCCGCGCCCGCGCGGGGTTGAAAGACCCGAAGCGCCCGATCGGCTCGTTCATGTTCCTCGGCCCGACAGGCGTCGGCAAGACCGAGCTCACCAAGTCCCTCGCCAAGTTCATGTTCGGAAGCGAGGAAGCCGCCATCCAACTCGACATGTCCGAGTTCATGGAGCGGCACACGGCCTCCCGTCTGGTGGGCGCGCCTCCAGGATATATCGGCTACGAAGACGCGGGTCAATTGACCGAAGCGCTACGCCGTCGTCCGTATTCGATTATCGTCTTCGATGAGGTCGAGAAGGCGCATCCCGAAGTCCACAACATGCTGTTGCAGATCATGGAGGAGGGACATCTCTCCGACGCGAAAGGCCGCAAGGTGGACTTCCGCAACGCCATCATCGTGATGACCTCGAACATCGGCGCGGACTTGATCAAGAAGCAGACCGGGCTGGGTTTCCAGATCAAGCGCGACGAAGCCACTGACGAAAAACTTTCGTACGATGAGATGCGCAAGCGGCTGAACGAATCGCTCAAGCGCGCCTTCCGTCCCGAATTTATCAACCGCCTCGACGCGACGATCATCTTCCGCTCGCTGAACAAGGACGACATCCAGCAGATCGTCCGCATCGAACTGGACAAGGTGGCGGCGCGCCTCGTCGAACACGAACTCGCGCTGACGGCCACCGACGAGGCTTTGTCCGCGCTGGCCGACCAGGGCTTCGACGCCGATTTCGGCGCGCGTCCCCTGCGCCGCGTCATCGTGCAACGCGTGGAGGATCCGCTCTCCGAACGCGTCCTCTCCGGCGAATTTGTCCACGGCGACACGATCACGGTCACCGTCGGCGAGGATGGCGAGATAGCGCTGACGAAAGCGCACGAAAGCCTGCCTGAGCCGAGTTTGTAACATTTTGTCCCACGTTGTTTTCCCGCAGTTCAACTGCGGGAAAACTTTTTAAACTGTAATCTCCGCTTAATAATATTTTCGAGACCCGCATCGTCCAACATGCTGACAGGCTGTCATCATCCACTTTATCGAGAAGGAGTCTTTATCATGAACGCAAATCATCAAATCGCAACATTGGCTGGCGGATGCTTCTGGTGTCTTGAAGCGGTCTTCGACGAGTTGAACGGCGTCGTTTCCGTTGAGTCGGGATACGCGGGCGGTCACGTTGACAATCCGTCGTACAAAGCAATCTGCACAGGGACGACGGGACACGCGGAGGTCGTGCAAGTGACGTTCGACGGGTCCGTGCTTTCGTACCGCGACCTGCTGACGGTCTTCTTTACCATCCACGACCCAACCACGCTTAACCGCCAGGGCGCGGACGAGGGGACTCAGTACCGCTCCGCGATCTTTTATCACGACGAAGCGCAACGCGCGGACGCCGAGGCGGTCATCCGCGAATTGACCGAGGCGAGGCTGTGGCCGAATCCCATCGTCACCGAGGTGGCGAAGTTCGAGAAGTTTTACGTGGCAGAGGATTATCACCAGGAATACTTTGCCAACAATCCCTATCAGCCCTATTGCATGGCGGTCGTCGCGCCGAAGGTGGTGAAGTTCCGCAAGCATTTTTTGGACAAGTTGAAGAAACAGGCAGTGTAACCGCCCCCTGCCCCTCTCCCAAATCTGGGAGAGGGGTTTCTGTTATACTTTTCTCCATGCTCGTTCCCTCCTTCCACATCCGCGACATCCCCATCTACGGCGACACGATCCTCGCGCCGATGGACGGCTATTCCGACTGGCCGTTCCGTTCCATTTGCCGCGGGTTAGGATCGGCCATGAGTTACACCGAGTTCGTGGACGTGAAGAAGGTTCTCAGCCGCTCCAAACAACCTGGCAAGAAATTTTATTTTGAAGAGGCCGAGCGCCCGATCGCGTTTCAACTTTACGGCGATGATCCCGATGAGATTCTGGAAGCCGCGCTCAAGGTACAAGAACTCCGTCCCGACATCATAGATATCAACATGGGCTGTCCCGCCAAAACGGTGGCGCGACGCGGCGCGGGCGTGGGCATGATGCGCTCCCCGCTTAAGATCGCGCGCGCCTTCCGCAAGTTGAGCGCCGCGCTGGAGATTCCCGTCACGGGCAAGATTCGTCTCGGCTGGGACGATTACCAGAGTTACAAACTCATCGCCCGCATCGTGGAGGAAAACGGCGGCGCGCTGATCGCCCTCCACGCGCGGACGAAGGAGCAGAGATACGCGGGTCACGCCAACTGGGACGCGATTGCCGAAGTGAAGTCGCTGGTCAAGATTCCCGTCATCGGCAACGGGGATGTGCGAAAAGTGGAAGACATCGCGCGCATGAAACAATACACCAACTGCGACGCGGTGATGATCGGGCGCGGCGCCATCGCCAACCCGTGGATCTTCGCGGGCCTCGATCGTGAGCAAGTCCCGCCCGAGGAAGTCCAGCGCGTCGTCTACGAGCACGTGAAGCGTAACGTCCAATTTTATGGCAATGCGGACGGACAGCGTCTCTTCCGCAAACACGCCATCCAATATTTGATGATGCAAAATCTCTCTCGCGAAACCCGCAAACAGATCCTGCGCGAGCGTCCCGCCGAGGAGTTTATGACTTTCATCAGCCAAATTTATGCCGCCGCGCAGGAGAGCGCCGAGACGATTGGGGATACAATCAAAGTAGCCTGATATGCACGAACTACCCGTCACCCAATCCATTTTGGAGATTGCCCTGCGCCACGCGCAAAAATCCAACGCGGCGCGCATCGTCAACATCCACATCGTGATGGGCGAACTCTCCACTATGGTGGATGACTCGATCCAGTTTTATTGGGACATGATCGCCGAAGGCACTCTCGCGCACGGCGCCAAACTTCACTTCCGCCGCGTCCCCGCCGAGTTGCAGTGCATGGCCTGCTTCACAAAATATCACCCGAAAGAAATGGAACTCCTCTGCCCCAACTGCGGAAGCGTCGGCGCGAAGGTGATTTCAGGAGAGGAATTTTTTGTCGAAGCAATAGACGTGGAGCAAACATGACCCAACGCATCCCCATCGTCGAAAACATCCTCAGCGCCAATGACCGCCTCGCCGAAGAAAACCGCGCCAGATTGGACGCGGCGGGAGTCTTCGCCATCAACATCATGGCCTCGCCTGGCGCGGGCAAGACCTCGCTGATCGAGCAGACGTTGCCGCGTCTCGCGTCCCTCGCGCGGGTCGCGGTCGTGGACGGCGATATCGCCACCTCGCTCGACGCCGACCGAGCCGCGGCCGCGGGCGCGCTGGCCTCCATCCAGATCAACACAGGCGGCGAATGTCATCTGGACGCGGTCATGCTGCGCGGCGCGCTGGAACAACTTGACCTCACAAAATTCGATCTGCTCATCGTGGAAAACGTCGGCAACCTCGTCTGCCCCGCGTCGTTCAAACTTGGGACGCACAAATCCATCCTCGTGGCCTCCATCCCCGAAGGCGACGACAAGCCGCACAAATATCCAGGCATGTACCGCGGCGTGGACGCGCTGGTCGTCAACAAAATTGACCTGCTGCCCTACATCAACTTCCGCATGGAATTTTTCACCAGCGGCGTGCAGGCGCTTAACCCCGATCTCATCACCTTCCCGCTCTCGTGTCGCACGGGCGAAGGGATGGATGCGTGGATTGATTGGCTGATCCAAAACGTAAAACGTAATTCATAAATGTGATCTGCTTTTCAAAGACGACAGCCCTGCCTCCTGCTGTCGTCTATTCTTTCCCCCTCAATCATCAGTCCCTTGAGAGGCGCATAACTGGACACGGGAAAACTCCTCCCAGGCCAGGATTGGGAATTGGAGATTCGCAAGGCTGTGCGCGAGATAATTGACGTATAATATTTGACATGAAACAGGATATTGTTCTCCAAATCCTAAAACAAAAAAACGCCGAAATGACAAAGCAATTCGGTGTGAAATCCTTGTTGCTATTTGGCTCAGTGGCAAGGAACGAAGCCACTGCGACTAGTGATGTAGATTTGCTCGTAGAGTTTTACCGTCCAGTTGGTTATTTTGGTTTATTTGCCTTACAAGATTACCTTGAAAAACTACTCGGTTGCTCTGTTGACATCGGCACCCCTGACAGTTTGAAGCCTTATATCAACGAACGCATCAAGGGGGAATTGATCCGTGTCGCCTAGAGGTTGGCAAGACCGTGTTCGGGATATTTTGGACTCGATTGCCGAAATCCAGAAATTCACGCGCGGTATGGATTATGAGACTTTCAAAGAGGATGATAAAGCCGTCCGCGCACTTCCGCAGGGCCCGTCTCACCAAAGATGGCGTGGACGCGTGGCTCGACAAAGAAAAACTCTTGTGATTGAAAATGGCAAGGTAGATTTGAGCGTTACTTTTCCCCGCACATCTTTTTCGCAATCGCCAGTAATGCTGGAATCTCGTTCACGACAATATCCCAAACTGTTTCTTCATTAACTCCAAAATATTCATGCGCCACAATATCGCGAAAGCCCGCGATCTTCCGCCATTTCACATCTGGGTATTTTTGTCGCGTTTCTTCAGAGATATTCTTTACGGCTTCGCCAATGATTTCCAAGTTTCGTAACACCGCGTCAAAATGTAAATCATCGTGAACGAAGTCCTTGTAGGTCATGCCCTTCGTGAATTTCAAAACCTTTTTACACGCGTCTTGAATATCCACAAGGTAAAGCGACTCGTTACGCGACATGGACTAAATCCTGCATGATATATGGTTTCATGAGCGGCTTGATCGCTTTCGGAGTGACCAAATCCACCTTTCGGCCGAGTAAATCTTCCAGGTAGAACTTTGTATCCATGTAGCGGTCGAACGTGGCCTTTCCTTTGAATTCCACCAGTATATCCACGTCGCTATTTGGATGTTCTTCTCCACGTGCAACCGATCCAAACAGAGATAATGACTTCACGCCCAATTTTTCCAATTGGACGCGGTGTTTGCGGATGCGGGTGATCACAGTTCTTCGTGTCATGCTTTGATTATACAACATGTGAAAATGCTCGTATAATTCAGTCACACCAATTATGGTGGGACACTTATGACTGAAATCAAACGCCTCCTTAAAGTCTTTCTCTGCCACGCCCACGCGGACCGTGACCGCGTCCGCGCACTCCGCGTAGCGGCCCGTCTCACCACACCTGCCCTGGCGGGGGGTGCCAGGGAAGACGGCGTGGACGCATGGCTCGACAAAGAAAAACTCCTCCCAGGCCAGGATTGAGCATTATAATTACGGTATAGTTCAGGAGAAAGACAATGAATACTTATCCATCCGTTTACGAAAAGAAAATTTCTCAGGAAATTCATAAAACGCCTGATGAATATCTGCCTGCGTTATTGGATATGATCCGCCTGTTCCGCGAGACCGTAACGCTTAAACCTGCCGATGAAAGCTTCGCGCAAGGCTGGAAAGAGGCAATGAATAACGAACTTCTGCCAATTGATCAATTGTGGGATGGGATCAATGCAACATAAACCAACGATTGAGATTGCTTTTACTCCGGAGTTCAAGCGCAATCTGCGGGAACTGTCAAAAAAGTATCATCATATTCGTTCTGATATTTAGCCCGTTATTGACCAAATCCAGCATGGGGAATTTATCGGCGACCAAGTACAGGGAACAGGCTACACAATCTTCAAAGTTCGCATTCGCAATAGCGACACTTCGCGCGGCAAGAGAGGCGGCTATCGCGCAATTTATTACCTGAAAACGGCAACCTTTGTCGTGCTCTTAACGATTTACTCCAAGACCGAACAATCAGACATTTCATCTGCAAAAATCAAGAAGATAATCACTGAGTTTGAAAAGTAACCCACCTTCATCTTTATGCCTTCCCGCTCCCTCAAAGTCTTCCTCTGCCATATCATCCCCTTGTGGGACGCCCACGCGGACAGTGACCCCGTCCGCGCACTCCGCGTAGCGGCCCACCTAACCACACCTGCCTTGGTAAGGCTTAAGCCGCACGGTGCCAGGGAGGACGGCATGGACGCGTGACCCTCCTTGAATTTGGGCGGTATAATTGCCACTGGAAATCACAATGACGAAAATCTATCTCGACACATGTTGTCTCAACCGTCCATTCGATGACCAGACTCAGGAAAGAATTCGCCTCGAGTCCGAAGCGGTCTTGGCGATTCTGTCTCGAATTGAAAAAGGCGAATGGGATTGGATCGGTAGCGAAGTTCTGATGGATGAAATCGAACAAACGCCCGATACGCAAAAGTTGAGTCGTGCGCGATTACTATCAGACTTTATCAAGGACAGCGTTGTGATTGGCGAAGCCGTGGCCGAACGCGCCGAGAAATTGCAGAACGAAGGCTTCAAAGTATTCGACTCGTTGCATATCGCCTGCGCGGAAAGCGCAAAAGCGGACGTGTTCCTGTCAACCGATGACCGTCTGCTGAAACTGGCAAAACGAATTTCAAACCGTTTACACGTACGAGTGGTGAACCCTCTTGCATGGGTAGAGGAGATGATTTGATGAACGCACAAACAATGTCTCTCGAACAAATCCGCATCGCGGGCATGGAAGCGCTGGCGCGTGAACTTGGGATTGTCGGTATGGTACGCTTCCTCCAGCAATTTGAAACGGGACACGGCGACTACTCCAAAGATCGCCATGCATGGTTGGACGATCAGGACATGGACGCCGTTCTCAAACGAATTCGCGAGAAGCGCGAAGCAAAGAAGAAAGCCAAATAACCAAAACGACGCGTTGCGTATGGACGCGTCGTTTTTTTCATCCTTATGCCTCCCCGCCCCCTCAAAGTTTTTCTCTGCCATGCCCACGCGGACCGTGACCCCGTCCGCGCACTCTACGCCCGCCTGACCAAAGACGGCGTGAACGCATGGCTGGACAAAGAAAAACTCTTCCAATGCTAGGACTCTATTTCGGGGGTTTCGTGATTTTCTTTTTTCTCGGACTTCCTCAGCCTATTTAATGCCACATTCACGGTGTTAGATGTTGTTCCAAGAATCTCAGCGATTTCTTTTGGTTGAAAACCAATGGCATTAAGTTTTTTGATTTGATTGGTTTGGGTTGTCCCAGTCAGGAGATTCTGCGCAAGGAGTTTCTTGATCATCTTCAATTCATGAAGAATTTCCTTCTGTGTAGTTCCTTCCATTAGACACCTCTTTACATTATTTTTTCAATTAGAGCGATAATCGTATCGAGATTCCAGTCATCGATTTCATTTGGATTTTCGACAATGTGATACAGGGAATGAACTTTATCGTTAGCGTCATTCTTGAATGGCTTTAGTTTTTGGTGTAAACGCTCTATTGCTTCTTTTTTATCACTATCAAACTCACTTCTCTTTTGAAACAAGTTGTCTAAGACTACGCTGAAATCCAAATTTCTGTATTTGGTTGTATCGAAGTAAAGAGTGCGTTCAGTGGGGTATTTCTCTTTCAAAATCCCAATGATCATATTTTCAAGCACCTTTCTTGTAAGCACAAAAACGCATGTGTAGCATTGTTTGGTGTATGCCCTGTTTATCTCGCGTATGTGTTTTTGAAGAAAATAATCTGTGGTTTCAAATTTTATGATTTCCTTTATTTGCTCCGCAGATTTCGCTTTTCTCTTGAGACGCAGCGGTTCTGTTTTTTCAATCCTGATCGGCGGTATTGTTTGTTTGTCTTCTTTGCTTATGAGTCTGCGCACTGATACGCCATGCTGTTGTGCATATATTTGAGCAACAGCATTTGACGTGGATTGTGGATACTCTCGTTTTAGCACAGAGATTGCCGACCTGATTGTGCTTATCGGCTTACCTAATTTTTGGTGCAGATAATCGAGAATCTTAGGATTGAGTTCTGGTTTGCTGGGCATTTATATTTCCCTCTCCTGCTTTAATTTCCTGGTTCTTGATTGTTTGGCAATGCTTTCTTTTTCTTTCCACCAGTGGCAGTTAGAATCTGCCGAACACGGCTATCACTAACGTTGATGGTTTTGCTGATTTCAGGTGAAGTCGCTCCAACTTTTGAAGCATTCAGGATAAGCAGATTTCTAATCTTTGTAAGTTCTTCCATTAGCAATTGGAATTGTTTTTCGTCCATTCTTGCTCCTTGTATTTCCCAACTTGTGGGTGAACCCAATGCTGATTTTGTGGACTTTCATAAGCGTTGAGTAAATTATACGCCCACTTCTCTTTGGCGTGTGAAAAACGCCGCAGGGTTAGAAAAGAGCGTGATTTATCTGGAATTTCGGTTGTATAATTCCAGCGACGCCATCTTTTGCGGGACTTTTCTAATGTCCACCACTGCCAAACGCCCCCTCAAAGTTTTCCTCTGCCACGCCCACGCGGACCGTGACGCCGTCCACGCGCTCTACGCCCGCCTTACCAAAGACGGCGTGGACGCATGGCTCGACAAAGAAAAACTCCTCCCTGGCCAGGATTGGGAATTGGAAATAAAGAAGGCAGTCCGCGAAGCGGACGTGGTGGCGGTTTGTCTTTCAAAGCAATTCAATCAAGCAGGGTTTCGGCAAAAGGAAGTTAAGTGGGCTCTTGATACAGCAATGGAGAAAACAGAAAGAGAAATTTTTATTATTCCTGCTCGTTTGGAAGAATGTGAAACTCTCGAAAGCCTGAGGAAATGGCATTGGGTAGATTTGTTTGAGGATGATGGGTTTGAGAAACTTATGCTTGCATTAGACATACGGGCACAGACGGTTAATGCTAGTTTGAATTTTGAAAAGAAGTCAGCAAATGAAATTGTACAAAATTCTAATTTGCAATTGGCTATTGCTTATGACGCGACGATTCAAGGCTGGGTGCAATCTTTAGAATGGCGTGAAGGGAAAAATGGGCATACGAGTCGATTGGTTGATTTAACCTTGCGCTTGGCGCGAGCAATGGGTGTTTCGGAAGAAAAATTGGAAGACATTCGTATCGGTGCACTCTTACATGATTTAGGTTATATGGGTATTCCCGAAGCAATTTTAAACAAGCCAGGTGTGTTTAACGAAGATGAATGGAAGATAATGAGAAGTCACCCTCAATATGCTTATGACATGTTAATGCCAATTACATATCTGCGCGCAGCAGTGGATATTCCCTATTGCCATCATGAAAACTGGGATGGCACAGGATACCCCCGAGGCTTGAAAGATGTTGCGATTCCTGTTGCGGCTCGAATTTTTTCAGTAGTAGATGTGTATGATTCTTTGACAAACAATAAGCCTTACCGAAAATCTTGGGATGAAGAGAAGACTGTAAAGTATATTCAGGAACAATCTGGTAAAAAATTTGATCCCGATGTCGTTGCAGCATTTTTGAAATTAATACCATTGTAATATTCTCTTTTTGTATTGAAATTTTTATCTTTCGCAGTACTTGCTCTGCTCCATAGTCTGCTTTGAGCGGACTTCGTAAATATAGCACCTGATGTTCCACGTCAGGGCGGGGCAAAGGCGTGGACAAATGCCCTCGAAGCAGAATCAACTTCCCTCGTCGCATGAAGCGTAAATCGTTCATCGCCTTTCCATCAGTTATAATCTCCTCGCTCCACCAAACTGAATACTGAAAACTGGTCACTGAAAACTATGTCCTCCTCCTTCCAATCCATCATCCTCAAACTCCAAGACTTCTGGGCGGACCACGGCTGTCTCATCACACAGCCCTACTACACCCAGGTCGGCGCAGGGACGATGAACCCTGCCACCTTCCTGCGCGTGCTCGGACCCGAGCCGTGGAACGTGGCGTACGTCGAGCCGTCTGTCCGCCCCGATGACGGGCGCTACGGCGAGAATCCCAACCGCTTCCAACTCCACACCCAGTATCAGGTCATCCTCAAGCCCGACCCTGGCAACCCGCAGGAACTCTACCTCGAGTCGCTCAAAGCCCTCGGCATTGACCCGCGCCAGCACGACATCCGCTTCGTGGAGGATAACTGGGAACAGCCCGCCATCTCCGCCTGGGGTTTGGGTTGGGAGGTCTGGCTCGACGGGCAGGAGATCACGCAGTTCACCTACTTCCAGCAGATGGGCGGCGTCGCGCTCGACCCAGTCTCGGTCGAGATCACCTACGGGCTCGAACGCATCCTCATCGCGCTCAACAACGCCAAAGCCATCTGGAATGAGCCCTGGGGACAAAGCCCCCAGGGCAAGGACTACGGCACAAGCGTCACCTACGGCGAGATCCGCCGTCAGGAAGAGTTCGAGCATTCCAAATATTATTTCGAGACCGCCGACGTCGAACGCGTGCGCGCCATGTACGATCTCTTCTCCGCCGAAGCGGATGCCTGTCTTGCGGCGGGTCTCATCGTCCCCGCGCACGACTATGTCCTCAAATGCTCGCACTCCTTCAACATCCTCGACACCCGCGGCGCCATCAGCGTTGCCGAAAGACAAGCGTTTTTTAGACGAATGCGTGACTTGGCAAAGCGTGTTGCGGAATCATATAGCGACCAACGCAAAGGACTTGAATACCCGCTTCTTAAATCGACCGATAAGTCGGCTTTGAGTAAAAAGGCGTCCCCGCCTTCTGGCGCCGTCTCGCAGCCTTCAGATTTTGTCTTGGAGATTGGCGTAGAAGAATTGCCTTCTCAAGATGTAGATGCCGCTGTTGAAACGCTTAAATCAGTTTTTGAAAAGGATGTTTTGGATAGCCATAAGTTGGCGCATGACCAGTTGAGGGTGTTTGGTACTCCTCGTCGTCTTGTTGTCTATATTTCAAATTTGTCGCCGAAAGAAGAAGATAATTTCGTTCAGGTGTCGGGACCTCCCGAATCAGCCGCATTCGATAAAGATGGGAAGCCTACACAAGCCCTTATTGGTTGGGCGCGAAAGAATGAGTTGCCTATCTCAAACGAGGAACTGACGAGAGAGAATCTTGTCCAAGAAAGTAATGGAAAGCGATATGTTGCTTGGCGAAAAGAAGTAAAAGGGCAGTCAACCGACTATTTGCTTGCCA
This sequence comes from Chloroflexota bacterium, assembly GCA_016234485.1. Classification (GTDB taxonomy): domain Bacteria; phylum Chloroflexota; class Anaerolineae; order Anaerolineales; family Villigracilaceae; genus Denitrolinea. The sequence goes on along the minus strand of JACRBL010000026.1, from coordinate 23,918 downwards.
ACATGTTGCCAAACATTTTGCCTTATGTGAAGTTTGATAAGACCATGCGCTGGAATGACTCTGGCGTTTCGTTCTCGCGTCCCATCCGCTGGTACGTGGCTTTGCTCGGCGACATGCTCATCCCCTTCGAATACGCGGGCGTGACCTCGGGCAACGTGACGCGCGGCCTGCGTCCCTACGACTCCCCCGAAATCAAAATCCCCTCGGCGGATAAATATTTTGACGTGATCCGCGAAGCAGGCATCCTGCTCGACAAAGAAGAACGCAAAGCATCCATCGTGGAGCAGGTCAAACAAGCCGCGGACGTGGTCGGCGGGGAGGCCATCATCGAAGAAGGTCTGCTCAATGAAGTGACCAACCTGATCGAAATGCCCACCGCCGTCATGGGCGGGTTCAATGAAGAATTCCTGACCCTGCCGCGCGATGTTTTGATCTCGGTGATGAAGAAACACCAGAGATATTTCCCTGTCGAAAGTCGAGTATCGAATACCGAATATTCGAATATTCGGTATTCGACCCTCCTGCCTCACTTCATCGCCATCCGCAACGGCGACGACCTCGGCCTCGACACCGTCCGCGAAGGGAACGAACACGTCCTCGGCGCGCGCTTTGCGGACGCGAACTTCTTCGTGCGCGAAGATGTCAAACTCAAACTTGAAGAATACCGCCCTAAACTCTCCTCCCTCACCTTCCACACCAAACTCGGCTCCATGCTCGACAAATCGGAGCGTGTAGCCGCTTTAGTTAATGCCATCGCGCCCGCCCTCGGAATTACCAATCACCAATTACCAATTACCCAACGCGCCGCGTTCTTGATGAAAGCCGACCTCGCCACTCAAATGGTCACCGAGATGACTTCGCTTCAAGGCATCATCGGCGGAGAATATGCCCTCCGTTCTGGCGAACAAAAAGATATTGCCGCCGCGATCAGCGAGCAATATCAAACTGTCCCGCAATCGAAAGCGGGACTCGTCATTGCATTGGCAGACAGACTCGACTCCCTCGTCGGCCTCTTCGCGGCGGGACTCGCCCCGACAGGAGCGAAGGATCCCTTCGGCCTGCGCCGCGCTGCCATCGGACTCGTCCAGCCGCTGATCGAACATGACGCGGACTTTGATCTCGCCGAGGCGGTCAAGAAATCTGCCGCGACCCAACCCATCGCCGTGAGCGACGAAGCCCAGAAGCAAATTCTCGACTTCCTCACCGGACGTCTCTCCGTGGTGTTGAAGGATATGGGCTACAAGTACGATGTGGTTGACGCGGTCTTGGCCGAGCAAAGCGCCAACCCGGCCGCGGCGGCTCGGGCGGTGAACCAACTGCAAGCGTGGATCGGACGCGAGGATTGGGCGGAGATTCTGCCCGGGTACGCGCGCTGCGTCCGTATCATCCGCTCGGCGGGAGCCAGTGTTCAGTCAACAGTGATCAGCGATCCGTTGTTGGTCGAGGCCGAGGAGAAGAATCTGTACCAAGCGTTAAACGTTAAACGTTCAACGTTCAACGATGTGGATGAATTTCTCTCAACCGTCGTCGCCCTCATCCCCGCCATCAACGCCTTCTTCGACAAGGTGCTGGTGATGGCCGAGGACGAGAAGGTGAAACAAAACCGCCTCGCCCTGGTAGGACAAATTGCCAATTTGTCCCGTGGCCTTGCAGACCTCAGCAAGCTTGAAGGGTTCTAGATTAGTCCGAAGGGCTTCGTAGGAATAGCACGGCGGATTTTATCCCCGTGCGAAGTTCATCGCTGCGTCGCGCGCTTGTGCCACGTGACTAAATTCTTAAAAAAAACGGGACTGGAGAAATCCAGTCCCGTTCCCATTTCACTTCTTCTGCCCGACCTCGTCCATATATACCTTGATGGCAGGCATCGAAGTCATTTTCTCGTAGAAGAAATTGTTGACGAGGTTGATCACCTCCGCCCGCGCTGTCTCCACATCTTCGTGCATCGTGTGTCCGCTTTCCTGTTTGTCGAGGCTCTGGCGCAAACGCAGAAGGTGTTTGACGACCATCGTTTCTTCGTCTCCTTCGAGCGCGCGGATGACGGACATCATCAACTGGTCAGCTTGCGCTTTCACATTTTCAATCGGGATGTTTGAATCGGGCGCGGTGCACTCCTCCATCGTGCGGAACAGCGACCAGACCTGGTACAGCATCGAAGCGGGTTCGTCAAATAACTCGCGGACGAAGACCGCCTCCTCGTATCGTCCCGTCAAGCGGAAGACGTTGTACATGCGTTTGGCGGCCTTGCCGTAATTGATATCCTTCGTCACATACTTGTTGATCTCGTGCTCGAGTTGCGCCACATAATTATCGAGCGCATCCGCCGAGACGTGTTGCGCGAGTTTCGAGAAGATGGGGACGGACTCCGCGTCGAGATACACTTCCTGGAAATACGGATCGAGATACCCGTCCAGCGGGACGATCGTCCCATCGGGCGCCTCCCACGTGACGTCGAGCATGTTGCTCGCGTTGACGAGTTGGCCGCGCGCCCCGTCCGTCGTCACCCAATCCAATTTGCACCAGCCAGGCTCCAGCATCCCGTCCTCCCAGCGGACGAAGGTCGGCGTCCCGTCTGGCAACGCGGCCTCGAAGCCTCCCGCCAGAATCTCCTGCGGAGTCCACGAGATCGAGTCGCCTTTCTTCCTGGTCTTGCCGCCGCGCGCCACATCCATTGGATACGAACCAAATTTGGCTTCGATCATCAAATAGTTCGCGCCTTTCAGCGTTGCCGCCGTTTTTTCGCGAATCAGATCCGCCAAAATTTTGCAGGCATCATCACGCGTCGCGGCCAGGATGTTGACCCGTTCAAAATAATCCGCGTCGCCAGGGTAGGTTTGGATGCGCGATTGCGCCGCCGAGCCAGAGAGCGCCAGCGCCGTCTCCACTTTACCAGGCACGTCCGCAAATTCCACCAGCCGCCCCAGCCTGCGGAAATGTTCGAGATCGGTCTCGCTGAAATCCAACATGCTGACCTTGTGGCCGAAAATCCCCGCGCGCTCGTTCACCACAATCGCGTCGCCCGTCTGCATCGCGGACATGGCTGTCAGCCACTGCACGGCGTCAGCCTCGTCCAATTCCACCCCCAATCGTTGCGCGGACTGGATGATTTTCTGAATGTCCTCTTTTGGCGAAGGGTTGCTCATGGTCTGCTCCTTTTTATTTACCAAAGCCCGCGAAGAAAAAATAATCTTTGCGGTCTTAGCGTGCTTCGCGGTTCAAATTCTCTTCCAGCATTTTTCGAAAAAGCGCCGCCTGCATCACCGCGTCTTCCAACGCGTTGTGGTTCAGCCTCTGCTCAATTTGATAATACTTCGATATTGCTTCAAACCCCGTCGCCTCCCATTCGATGCCGCGCAACCCCATGAAATACGCCTTCATATCCAGCGCCTTATGGCCGAACGGATTCTTCCCCAAAAAGCGATGAAAATAATCCGCCACGAACATCCAATCGAAGGCCGCGTTCAATGCGACGAAAACAGGACGACCCTCCGCGGGCGTGACCTCCTCCACCCACTGCGCGAAACGCGTCATCGCCTCGACGGGGGACCGGCCGCGCCGTTTCAAGATTTCGAGGCCCATCTGGCTGACCTCCATCGCCTCCGACGTGATCGCGTCGTTCACGGGTTGCAACTCCACGTAAAATCGTTTCGCAGGTTCCAAAACCAAACACGCGCCAATGGACAACAGCGAATACGCCCCAGGGTTCGGCCCCGCCGTTTCCACGTCTACAGAGATGTAGATTTCATTGGTGTGTGATGACATAATCCAAATGTACCACAGAGTAAAACGGAGTCCAAAGTCTCCGACTTTGGATAACGAACGTCAGAGACATTCGACTCCATATTAAAATCCCGCTTTCCGAATTTGCGTCTATAATTCACTCAACCCCAATTACCAATTTACCAATCTCCAATTACCAACATGTCAACCATAGATGAAGTCAAAGCCAAAATAGACATCGTGGACCTCGTCGCCGAGGCGGGAGTCAAACTCCGCCATGCGGGACGGAACTACACGGGCTTTTGTCCCTTCCACGATAACAAGCACACGCCCGCCTTCGTCGTCTGGCCTGAGACGGGCACGTGGCGCTGTTTTGGCGCGTGTAACGAGGGCGGCGACATCTTCAAGTTCGTGATGAAGAAAGAGGGACTGGACTTCAAAGAGGCGCTGAATAAACTCGCCGACCGCGCCGGCGTGAAAGTGGAATCCTTTCAGCGCGAGGCGCCAGAGCAGAAGGAAGCCTACGAAACCCTCCGCAAACTGCTCGAAGACGCGCTCCTCTTTTATCGCAGTCAGTTGCTCGCCAACAAAGATATCCTCTCCTACCTGCGCGAAAAACGCAAACTGACCGACGCCACCATCGAAACCTTCGGCCTCGGCTACGCCCCGCGCGGCTACGATACCGTCCTCAAACATTTCACCTCGCGCGGCTACTCGGAACAGGACTTAATTGATTCGGGGTTGCTGACCGTCCGCGAAACTGACCAATCTACCAATTCCCAATCTACCGTCTACGACCGCTTCCGCCACCGCATCATGATCCCCATCCGCGACGAGCAGGGACGCATGGCCGGTTTCGGCGCGCGCATCGTGGACCCGAACGACATCCCCAAGTTCCTCAATTCGCCCGAGACGCCGATCTTCTCGAAGGGACGTTTGCTCTACGGCCTCGACCGCGCCCGCAAGCCGATCCGCGTCGCGGATCAAGCCGTCATCGTGGAAGGCTACCTCGACGTCATCGCGTTGCATCAGGCGGGCTACGAAAATGTCGTCTCGCCGATGGGCACGGCGCTGACCGAAGACCAGTTGCGCCTGCTCAAACGATCCACGCGGCGCATCGTCCTCGCGTTGGATCCAGACACGGCAGGGCAGAAGGCTGTGCTACGCGGCCTCGACGCGGCGCGCTCCGCCATGGATCGCGAGGGTGAGTTCGGTTTCGACGCGCGCGGCCTGCTCAAAAACGAAGCCCGCCTCCAAGCCGATCTGCGCGTAGCCAGCCTTTCCGATGGACTCGATCCCGATGAGATTGTGGCGCGTGATAAAGACGAATGGGCGCGGGCCATCGAGAATGCCAAACCCATCGTCACCCACGTGATGGAAACGCTCGCGGCGGGGCAAAATCTTAACGACGCGAAAACAAAAAGCCAGATCGCCGCGCAGGTGCTTCCGCTCATCGAAGACCTGCCCAGCGCGATGGAACGCGACACCTATCGTCAGGCGCTGGCGCGCATGCTCAGGGTGGATGAACGCGCCCTGGTCGGCGCGCCCGCTCAAAGTCCACGCGTGAGGCGACCGAGGGTGACGCCTCGCGAGGAGGGCCGCGCGTCCACTCCCGTCACGGTTGCCGCGCCGCCCAGCGCGAACGCGGAGGCGTATTGTCTCGGCGTTCTCTTCCGTCGGCCTGAATTGTTGTATCGTCTCGATCGCAGTTTGCAGGAGGGCGGTTTGCAAGCCCTCATCCCCGATGATTTCGAGTATACTGACCATCAGGTATTTTTAAAGGTGATTCGCGATTCGTTGGAACAGGTGGAAAGCGACCAGCATCAGTTTGTCGTGATCCACTTGCCCGATTCTCTGCGCGGCCTCGCGCAGGATCTCCTCGCTCAAACCGAAAGAATGGAACCGCTCGAAGATCGTTTGCTGGAGGAATTGCAAAGGCTCGTGCAAAAATTGCGCCGCCTGCGCGCCACCCAGGAATTGACGCAGACGCGCTTTTTACAGGAGGAAGCCCAGCAAAACGGCGACCCGCGCGCGACGCTCTATCAACAACAGGTTTTGCAACTGACCCGTCTCATCCACTCCGTTGACCAGGCCAACCGCCGACTGACATCGAAACGATAAACCTGCCATGAAATCAAAACCCCGCCCGCCTGCCACGCGCCAACAGGGGAAAAAATTTCCGCCGCGCCCGCGTCCGCCGCGACGGAAGGATGCCGCGCAGGATTCCATGGATGACGTTCATGTCGCCATGCCGCGCGGCGATGACGATGTGGGGGAGCCGGATATCGCCCACCTTTCGCAGGTGGAAGAAGAGTTTTTGGATGGTTCGTTTGAAAAACACGCACAGGACTCGGCTGAATTGGCCGACGACCCTGTGCGTTTATATTTGCGCGAGATCGGACAGGTGAAATTGCTGGACGTGGACGACGAGTTCCGACTCTGCGCGTGCATCGAGGCCGAACGCTTCCTCCTGACCTTGCGCCGCGTCCCGCTTCGGACGGGCGTGGACCTGGCCTGTTCCGTCTACCACGCTATCGGGCGCGAATTGCACACCTCGTGGACGCGCCTGGCGGAAGACGCCGAACATCTCAAAGCCGACCTGCCCGATCTGGCCTTGACCCTGACCGAAGCGCAATCGCTTCACCTCACCTGGGAATCGAAGGCTCCTTCTTATTTGCGTTCCTGCCTTGCCAGCGAAATGTGGGGCACGAACCAGTTGTGGGATTCGCTCGTGCGCAAGGCTTTTTCGGTGTTCCTTTGCCTGTACCTGCTTCCCGCGGATTACGCCGACTGGCTCCTCAAACACATCCACGCGCATCACGACCTACCCGTCTTGCGGACGTTGCACGCGCACCTGCCCGAAGATTCCATGCTCGAAGAGGAGATGGACGCGGTCCACATCCGCGCGGAGGAGGCGCATCATTCCCTCATTCGCGCCAACCTGCGACTCGTCGTCAGCGTAGCCAAGCGTTATCTCGGACGCGGCATCTCGTTCCTCGATTTAATTCAGGAGGGGAATCTCGGCCTCCTGCGGGCGGTCAACAAGTTCGACCCGCGCCGCGGCTTCAAGTTTAGCACCTACGCGACCTGGTGGATTCGCCAGTCCATCAATCGTTCCATCGCCGAGCAGGCGCGCACGATTCGGATTCCCGTCCACCTGTTCGAGTCGATCTCGCGCATCATGCGCGCCCAGCGCCTGTTGACGCAGGAACTGGGACGCGACCCCACCGTGGAGGAACTGGCGATCGAGGTGGGTTTTCTTCCGACCGCGGACGTGCAGACCATTCTGCGCGCACACGCCGAAAACCAGCCGCTCGACGCTGCCATGCAACGCCGATTGGAGACCGCCACGCGCCGCATCGGACGCGCGCTCCGCTCGGCGGAGGAACCCATCTCGTTGGACGGGCCGGTAGGGGGCGAGAGCGCGAGCCACCTTGAAGACTTCATCCCCGACGAGGACTCGCCCTCGCCGCTCGATTCCGCCGTCCGCGATATGCTCCGCGACCAGATTCGCCACGCGCTCGAAAGTCTCACCGACCGCGAGCGTCAGGTGCTGGAACTCCGCTTTGGCCTGGCAGACGGTCAGAGCCACACACTAGATGAGGTCAGCGAGTTCTACAACGTAACGCGCGAACGTATCCGCCAAATCGAGGCCAAAGCCCTGCGAAAACTGCGCCATCCCAGCCAAACGAGGTTGTTGAGGGATTATTTGGGATAGTGGGGAGGCTGTTCTGTTGGCAGTTCGATTTGCTTTGCAAATCGTGCCGACCCAGCAGTGCAACTGCTGGGAGAACTATAGGAGGCGGCTGTTTCTATTCCGATAAATACCCGTCACATAGCCTTTTATTACATTTTTTCTTGTGAAAAGTGACACTTTATCTGGTCACTTAAAAACCCTTATGATATACTCACTTGACGGCGCAAGTCTCAATTCTTTGTCGAGGATGCCATGTTATTTGAGTATCTTGCTATCGCGCTTCTCATAGCGCTTTCCACTGTAATTGGTTTAATTGCCATCGGTTTGGGGGAATTGTTCGGGCCGAAGCGCAAATCCCAGGTCAAGAACGAACCGTACGAGTCGGGCATGCCCGTCATCGGCGCGGGAACGCGACGCATGCCTGTGCGTTTCTATCTCATCGCGGTCCTATTCATCTTGTTCGATATCGAAGTCGTCTTCTTTTTGCCGTGGGCGGTGGTCTTCCGTCAGTTGAAGATCTTCGGCCTCATTGAGATGGCGGTCTTCATTATCATCTTATTGGTTGGCTATGTGTACGCATGGAAGAAAGGAGCCCTTGAATGGGAGTAGAGCAGAAACTTGGCAATATGGGTGTGGTAACCACCACGCTGGAAAACGTGGTCAATTGGTCGCGCACGGGCGCGATGTGGCCGATGCTGTTCGGTCTGGCGTGTTGCGCCATTGAAATGATGAGCGCGCAGGCCTCCCACTTTGACATGAGCCGCTTCGGCATGGAACTGATGCGCCCCAGCCCGCGCCAAAGCGACCTGATGATTGTGGCGGGACGCGTCTCGAAGAAAATGGGGCCTGTCCTCCGCCGTCTGTACGATCAGATGCCCGAACCCAAGTGGGTGATCGCCATGGGCGATTGCGCTTCCTGCGGCGGCGTGTTCAACAATTACGCGATTTTTCAAGGCGTGGATGAAGTCGTGCCTGTGGATGTGTACGTGGCGGGTTGCCCGCCGCGCCCCGAGTCGCTCATCCACGCGGTGATGACCCTGCACGAAAAAGTGAAGACCGAAAAATTCAAGGACCTGGCCGAGAAATATGGATAATCAACTCGAACCCATCGTGAAGAAGTTGCAAGCCGACTTCGGCGCGACCGTGGAGGAATTCCGCGGCGAGACGCATTTAACCGTTTCGACGGAACGCATCATCGCGACGCTCGAGGCGTGCCGCGACCAATTTGGCTTTGAACTCCTCTCCGCGCAAACCGCCGTGGACTACTGGCCGCAAGAGTCGCCGCGCTTCCACATCGTCTACCAGTTGACGTCGGTGACGAAAAACCTGTCGGTGACGATTCACGCCCCGGTCCCTGCGGGCGGAAGCCAGCCCGAGGTCCCGACCGCGAGCGGCGTGTATCACGCGGCCAATTGGCGCGAGCGCGAGATCTGGGACATGTTCGGCATCCGCTTCATTGGTCACCCCGACCCGCGCCGCATCCTCAATCCGCCCGACGCGGATTATCATCCCCTGCGCAAGGATTATCCGCTCGGTTATGAGGAGCCGCAGTTCTCGTTTAATTTTGATGAAATCCAGTTGGGCAAACCCAATCCGAAGGAATAACGACTGAAGTCGTTACTACGTGGTAATCCTATGACCCAAATTCAAGAAGTTTCTGTTGACGAGATCAAGCATTTGGTTTCCGAGCGCGCCCTGAGCGGCGAGACGATGTTGCTCAACATGGGGCCGCAACATCCCAGCACGCATGGCGTGTTGCGTTTGCTTCTCGAACTGGATGGCGAAATCGTCGTCAATTGCATTCCCGATATCGGCTTCCTCCACACAGGCGTGGAAAAGAATATGGAAGCCAAAACCTATCAAAAGGCCGAGGTGATGAGCGACCGCCTCGATTACATGAATCCCATCGGCAACAACCTGGCCTATGTAACGGCCGTGGAAAAACTGGTGGATGTGGATGTGCCGGCCCGCGCGCAAGCCATCCGCGTAATCCTGACCGAACTGCAACGTCTTAACTCGCATCTTGTCTGGCTTGGCACATCGGGTCTCGACCTGGCCGCGCAATCCATGTTCCTGTATTGTTTCCGCGAGCGCGAGATCATCCTCGACATCTTTGAACTGGTTTCCGGCCAGCGCATGATGACCACCTACATTCGCCCCGGCGGACTCTGGCGCGACGTGCCTGTGGAATTTGAAACCGCGGTGCGCGACTTCCTCAAGGTCTTCCCGAAGCGCATTGACGAGTACGAAGCGCTGTTGACGAAGAATCCGCTCTTCATGGACCGCATGATGGGCATCGGCAAACTGACGCGGGAGGACGCCCTCAGTTACGGATGCACCGGCCCCGTCCTGCGCGCCAGCGGCGTGGACTGGGACCTGCGCAAGAAACGTCCCTACAGCGGCTACGAACAATATGATTTCATCGTCCCGACGCTCACCGAAGGCGATAACTACGCCCGCTACCTCGTCCGTATCGAAGAGATGAGGCAGTCTACGCGCATCATCGAGCAGGCGCTAAACAAACTTCCGATGGGGCCTGTCCGCTCCGAAAATCGCAAGTTCGTCCCGCCGCCGCGCTCGGAGATCGGCGTCAGCATGGAAGCGCTCATCCACCACTTCAAGTTGTGGACAGAGGGTTTCCCCGCGCCGGCCAATTCTGTTTACAGCGCGGTCGAATCGCCGCGCGGCGAACTGGGCGTCTATCTCGAAGGCGATGGCGGCCCCAAGCCGTATCGCGTCCACTGGCGCACGCCCTCTTACGAGAACCTGGGCATCCTGCCCGTGCTCGCCAAGGGATTCCTCGTGGCGGACCTGGTGGCCATCATCGGTTCGCTCGACATTGTTCTGGGAGATATTGACAGATGAGCCTGTCCGAAAAATATCCAAAGGAAGTCAAGCGCCTCCTTTCCAAGTATCCGCCCGAGTACAAACGCTCGGCGGTGATGCCGCTTTTGTATCTCGCCCAGCGCGAGGAAGGGTACGTGACCAAGGCCGCCATGAAGGATATCGCGGGCCTGCTCGAGATCACCGAAACCGAAGTGGCCTCCATCGTCGGTTTCTACACGCTCTATCACGACGAGAAGGCTGGTAAGTATCGCATGCAAGTCTGCGCCGATCTGCCCTGCGCCTTGCGCGGCGCCGACCAGTTCCTCGAGTCGCTGTGCGGCAACCTTGGCATCAAAGTCGGCGAGACGACGGCAGACGGCCTCGTCACCATCGAGTCGGTCATGTGCCTCGCGGCCTGCGACAAAGCGCCGATGTTCCAGATGCAGGGACCCGATGGCATCGAGTATCACGAGAATATGACCGTGGATCGCACCATGGAATTAATCGAAGCGTTGAAGAAGAGTGGGGAGGCGAAGTAATGGCGCACATTCTTTTACGTCATCGTGACATCCCCAACATCAACCAGATTGATGTCTATAAAAAGAACGGCGGCTTCGAGGCTTTCAAGAACGCCGTCAAGAAAATGAAACCCGAAGACGTGACCAACGTGGTCAAGAATTCGGGTCTGCGCGGCCGCGGCGGCGCGGGTTTTCCCACGGGCACGAAGTGGTCGTTCATGGATAACAAGAACTGGCCGCATTACGTGGTCGCCAACGCGGACGAGTCCGAGCCTGGCACCTTCAAAGACCGCGAGATCATGGAGCAGAACCCCTTCCAATTTTTGGAGGGCGTTGCGCTCGCTTCGTATGCGGTCGGCGCGAACGCGGCCTACGTCTATATGCGCGGCGAGTTCTGGCAGGTGGCCGCCTTCCTCGACGAGAAGATCGCCGAGATGGAAAAAGAAGGCTTCCTCGGCGACAAACTCTTTGGCACGGACTATTCGCTCCGCATCTACACCCACCTTGGGGCGGGCGCGTACATCTGCGGCGAAGAGACCGCCCTGTTGGAATCGATGGAAGGCAAGCGCGGCCAGCCGCGCGTCCGACCGCCGTTCCCGCCCTCGTTCGGGCTGTACGGCAAGCCGACCGTCGTCAACAACGTGGAAACGCTGACGAACGTCCCGCTCATCCTCGCCAACGGCGCGGACTGGTACAAATCCATGGGCACGGCCGATAGCGCGGGAGTCAAAATTTTCTCGCTCTCTGGCCGCGTGAAGAAACCTGGCAATTATGAACTGCCTTTTGGCAAGACCTTCCGCGACCTGATCTACGGCGAGGGCGGCGGCATCATGGACGACCGACCCATCAAGGCCATCATGCCCGCGGGCGCGTCCTCCTCGCTCATCGTCGCGGACGAGAAGGCGTTGGATACGCAGTTGGAATACGCGGCTGTCCGAACGTTGGGCGCGGACCTCGGTTCGGCTTCCGTTATCGTCATCGACGATACGGTCAGCATTGATTGGGTCATCAGCAAGACCATCCACTTCTTCAAGCACGAGTCTTGCGGCAAATGCACGCCCTGCCGCGAAGGCAATCACTGGATGTTGAATGTGGTCAATCGCATTGAGCATGGCCACAAGCCTGAAGATGTGACCCTGTTGTTGAACGTCGCCAAGCAGATGCAGGGCAAATGTCTCTGCGCGCTGGGCGAATTTGCGACCATGGCGGTTGTGACGGGTATCGAACGATTCCCGCAGGATTTTAAAGCGTAGTTGGAGCATCGCATGGCAGATGTAACCCTGACGATTGATAATAAACAAGTGACCGTCCCCGCGGGAATGCTGGTGGTGGACGCGGCCAAGAAGGCGGGCATTGATATCCCCGTCTTCTGCTATCACCCGAAGATGGAACCTGCGGGCATGTGCCGCATGTGCCTGGTGGAAGTCGGCCGCCCGATGATTGACCGCGCCACGGGCAAACCCGTCCTCGATGAGAAGGGCGAGCCGAAGGTTCAATTCATGCCCAAACTCGAAACGGCCTGCACCAATCCCGTTTCGGAAGGCATGGTGGTCAAAACACAGTTGACCTCCGAGCGCGCCAAATCGGGACAAAAAGAGACCGTCGAATTTTTGCTGACATCGCACCCGCTCGATTGCCCCATCTGCGACAAGGGCGGCGAATGTCCGCTTCAGAACCTGACGATGGAACATGGCCCAGGCAAAAGCCGCTTCATCTTCGACGAGAAGCAGCGCCTCGCCAAACACGTTCCGCTGGGCGAACTGATCTGGCTGGACCGCGAACGCTGTATCCAATGCGGACGCTGCATCCGCTTCCAGGACGATGTGGCGGGTGAGTCCGTCATCGGCTTTGATCAGCGCGGACGCTACACCCAAATCGTCACGTTTTCCGAGCCTGGCTTCGACTCCGTTTTCTCGGGCAACACCACCGACATCTGTCCCGTCGGCGCGTTGACCACCGCGGACTTCCGCTTCGGCGCGCGTCCGTGGGAATTGCAGGCCGCGCCTTCGATTTGTTCGCAATGTCCCGTCGGATGCAACACCGTCATCAACACGCGGCGCGAAGCGAAGGCCGACGGCAAGATCGTCATCAAGCGCATCATGCCGCGGCAAAACGAACAGGTCAACGAGATCTGGCTGTGCGACAAAGGACGTTTCGCCCATCATCATTTCGCGAGCGAAGATCGCCTGACCAAGCCGCTCATCAACAAAGAAGATAAACTCGCCAAGGCTTCGTGGAAGTCCGCGCTCGATCTGGCTTCGGAAAAACTTTCCGCCGCGAAGAAGAACCTGGTGGTGCTGGCTTCGGGACGACTCTCCAACGAAGATTTGTTCAACTTGAAATCGCTGGCCGACATGGCGGGCGGAAAAGCGCTGCTCTACTCTGACATGGGCGGGGGCGCGCTGACGACGCGCGTCGGCGTGAGCGCGGGCTTTGACCTGGGCAAACTCGGCGCAGGGGACGCCATCCTCGTGGCCGCGTCCGATCTATATGAAGAAGCGCCGATCTGGTGGCTGAGAGTCAAAGCGGCGGCCGAGCGCGGCGCGACGTTGATCGTAGCGAATCCGCGCGCGACCAAATTGGATAAACACGCGAAATTCGTTATTCGATATTCGTATGGCGATGAAGTTACGACCATCGAAGATTTGAAGGGCAAAAATAAAATTGCGGATGCTTTCCGCAAGGCCGAGAACGCCGTCGTCTTTTACGGAAGCGAGGGAGTTGGGCTGGCTGGCTCCGCCTCTGTGGCGGCGGCCGCGGCGGAATTATTGACCGAAGCGGGTCACGTTGGCAAGCCCAACAGCGGACTGATCGGCGTGTGGGGACGCGCCAACGATCAGGGCGCGTGGGAAATGGGCTTCGAGACCAGCGACGACCTCGCCGAGGAACTCAAAGGCAAGGCAGTTTATATCGCTGGCGCAGACCCCGCGGGCGACGACCCCGCGCTGGCGAAGGCGCTGAAATCAGCCAAGTTCCTCGTGGTGCAGGATATTTCGCTGACCGCGACAGCTGGGCTGGCGGACGTTGTGTTGCCCGCGCAGGCCATCACCGAGCGCGAAGGCACATTTACTTCGGGCGACCGCCGCGTGCAACGCTTCTACCCCGTGTTGCCTGTCACGGGCGAGGCGCGTCCCGATTTCGCGATCACCTCGCAGTTGGCGCGTGGAATGAATTACATCCTCGAAGGCGAGTCGCCGTCCATCGCGTTCGATTACCTGACGACCGAAGCCAAATCCTTCGAGGGCTTGCATTACGCCAAACTCGCCGAAACGACCGAGCAATGGCCGCTGGTGGGACGTGGCGAGGTCAATTACGGCGGAACAAGTTACGAAAACAAACACGGACTCGGCGCGCAGTTGACCAGCGCGGCCGCCCGCGGCGAGAATTACAAACTGCCCGCCGCGAAGAAGGTGAAGTCGCTCCGACCGAAAGAGGGCGAACTGCTGGCCGTGCCTGTGACGAAACTATACGATCAGGGTACGACAGTGATTCCCGCCGCGTTGCTCGCGGAGCGGATCGGCGAGGCCTCGGTGACGTTGAATCCCGCCACGGCGGAGGAGTTGGGCGCGGCGGCCGGAGAGTTGGTAAAACTCAGTTGGAACGGGAGCCAGTCCGAGGTCCGCGTGAGAACCGACGAATCCATCTCGACGGGCGTGGCGCTCGTCCCGCGTAGTTTTGGCATGGCGCTGCGCGAGCCGGTTGTCGCCTCGGTCAAGTCTGCCAAAAAGGTTAAATAATTATGTCGTGGGCATTGTTCTGGGAATGGCTGATCAAATCGTTGGTGCTGGTCTTCGGCCTGCTGGGCGGGTTCGCGTACACCACGCTGTATGAGCGCAAGGCGATCGCGCGCCTGCAAGTGCGCGTGGGACCGAACCGCACCGGGCCGTGGGGCCTTTTGCAACCGATCGCCGACGCGGTGAAGTTGATCTTCAAGGAAGAGTTGACGCCCGCCAATGTTTACAAGGTGGTGTTCTTCCTCGCGCCGTTGTTGACGATGGTTCCCTCGCTGATTATTGCGGCGGTGATCCCCGTTGGGACTTCGATTGAATTGTTCGGGCGGACGATTCCCCTGTATCTTTCGAACCTCAACGTCGGCGTGATCTATTTAATGTCCATCGCTTCGATCGCGGTGTATGGCATCGTGCTGGCGGGCTGGTCGAGCAATAACAAGTACGCCATGCTCGGCGGTTTGCGCTCCTCGGCGCAGATGATCTCGTATGAGTTGACGCTCGGACTTGGGTTCGTGATTGCCATTTTGCTGGGCAACTCCATGAGCCTGGTGGATATAGTGGAGAAGCAGAGGACAATGTGGTTTGGCGTGTTCCAACCCGTGGGTTTTGTGTTGTTCTTCATCGCCACGCTGGCGGAAGTGAACCGCGCCCCGTTCGATATGCCCGAGGCCGAGCAGGAATTGACGGCAGGTTATCACACCGAATATTCGGGCATGAAGTTCGCTCTGTTTTTCATGGCCGAATACCAGAAGATGATCGTGGTTTCGATGATCGGAGCGACGCTCTTCCTGGGCGGGTATTTGGGACCCTTCGAGGATCGCTTCCCGATTCTTGGACCGTTGTACTTGATCGCCAAAGTCGTCGTTCTTCTGTTCATGATGATCTGGATTCGCGCCGCCTGGCCGCGCATCCGCTACGACCGCCTGATGTCCTTCGGCTGGAAGGTGATGGTTCCGCTCTCGCTGGCGATCGTGTTCATTACAGCGACGGGCATTTTATTGGCAGATATGTACGGCTCGCTGTGGATGTGGACGATCCCTGTCGCGTCCACGCTGGCTGGATTGGTCGCGGTGGTGTTCGTGTTCCGCGCGTTGAGGAGAAAAGCTTATGAACGTGCTTGAACCGATGGTCGAACTCGGCCGCGGGTTGTGGACGGTGATGAAGCAGGTGTTGTTCAACCCTGTGGTGACCGTCCAATATCCCGAACAGAAACGCGAGGTACGTCCGCGCTTCCGCGGCCGTCACGTGTTGAAGCGCTACGAGAACGGACTGGAGAAGTGCATCGGCTGTTCGCTGTGCGCGGCGGCCTGTCCCGCGGACGCGATCTTCGTGGAAGCCTCCGAGAACACCGACGAGAAACGCTTCTCGCCTGGCGAGCGCTACGCGTCCACGTACGAGATCAACATGCTGCGCTGTATCTATTGCGGCTTCTGCGAGGATGCCTGTCCCACCGAGGCGATTGTCCTGGGCGATAACTACGAACTCTCGTTCACCAATCGCCGCGACGCGATCTATCCAAAAGAAATGCTGCTCGAAGCCGTCCCATCCGCAAACATGACCACGCCTCAGGCTGTGGATGCGAATGTGTTCACACGGTCGGTTCCTGAGATGAAGGACCCGCAAGATTAGTAGATTGGTAAATTGGGAATTGGTATTTCAGCGACCAATTTACCAATCCACTAAGATACCAACCCCCAGGTGCTTATGACCATAGACCTCATCCTCTTTCTGATACTCGCCGTCGTCGCCATCGCGACTGCCCTCGGCATGTTGCTGAGTCGCAACGCGGTGTACTCGGCGCTGTTCCTGGTGCTGAATTTCGCGACGGTGGCGGTGTTCTACGTTTTGCTCGGCGCGCCGTTCATTGCCATGGCGCAGATCACCGTCTACGCGGGCGCGATCATGGTGCTGTTCCTGTTCGTCATCATGTTGCTGGGCGCGGAGAAAACGCCAGGCAACCCCAAGTGGAGCGATTACATCCTGCCCGCGGGGCTGGCGCTGGTTCTCGTGCTGGAAAGCATCTACCTATTGATCTCGCGCGGCGTTCCCTCGGGGGAGATCGTCCAACCTGAAGCATCCGTCAACAGCGTGGACTTCCTCCGCCAGATGGGCATGGCGCTCTTCAATGAATATCTCCTGCCGTTTGAAGTCACGTCCATCCTGTTGCTGGTTGCCATGGTCGGCGCGATCGTGTTGACGAAGCAGGAAAAAGGAGGGCGGGGATAAAACGTATTGCGTACCACTTACTGCGTATTACGTAACACGCAGTACGAAATACGCAGTACGAAATACGAACCGCAAAATTAAAATGGTTCCCGTAAATTACTACATCATCCTCTCAGCCATATTATTTACCATCGGCGCGCTGGGCGTGCTCGTCCGCCGCAACCCGCTGATCATGTTCATGTCCATCGAGTTGATGTTGAACTCGGCCAACCTGGCGATGGTGGCGTTTTCGAGCGCGATCAAAAGCCTCAGCGGACAGATCTTCGTCTTCTTCGTCATCGCGGTCGCGGCGGCGGAGGTGGCGGTGGGTCTCGCGTTGATCGTGCAGATCTTCAAGTCCCGCCACACCATTAATGTGGACGAGATGAATTCGCTCAAAGGATAATTCGATATTCGATATTGGATATTCGACTCTCGCATACCGAATATCGAGTATCGAATAACGGAGAAATTTATGCAACTAAGTGAAACAATTTCAACAGGATTTCTCTTCCTCGCCCCGTGGCTGGTGTTCTTTCCCGTCATTGGCCTGCTGATCAACCTGATCTTCGGCGGGCGTATGTCCGAGAAGGCCATCGGCTGGGTTGCCAGCGCGGCCTCGGGCGCGGCCTTTGTCGTCAGCGTGTTGTTGGCCTACTCGGTCTCCGCGGCGCACGGCGAAGTCCTTCGCTGGACTCTTGCCCCGTGGATGCACGTCGGCGACCTCGCCATTGACTGGACGTTCCGCGCCGACTCGCTCTCGACCACGATGATGCTGGTCGTCTCGGGCGTGGGGACGCTCATCCATATCTACGCCATCGGCTACATGCACGAAGACGTCCGCTTCAAATCGGACCTCGGGCGGTATCGCCGTTTCTTCGTCTTCCTCAACCTCTTCATCGCCATGATGATGATCCTCGTCAGCGGTGATTCGTACATGATGCTCTTCGTCGGTTGGGAGGGCGTGGGTCTCTGCTCCTTCCTGCTCATCGGCTTCTGGTACGACATGGACACGCTCGGACGTCCCTCCTGGGCGAATTCGAACGCCGCCAAGAAAGCCTTCATCACCAACCGCATCGGCGACTTTGGCTTCCTGCTGGCGGGTTTCCTCATGTTCTGGAAACTCGGCTCCTTCCAATTTGACAGCGTGTTCGAAGCCGCCGCGGAAGTTGCGCACAACGAACCATGGGTCATCGTCGCCATCACGCTCTTCATGCTCATCGGCGTGGCGGGCAAGTCGGCGCAGATCCCGCTCTACGTCTGGTTGCCCGATGCGATGGCAGGTCCGACGCCCGTTTCGGCGTTGATCCATGCCGCCACGATGGTCACCGCGGGCGTGTACCTCGTCACGCGTTCGTCCGAACTTTATACGCTCGTCCCGCAGGCGCAATACATTGTGGCGATGGTCGGCGCGGCCACCGCGCTCTTCGCCGCGACGATCGCCGTCGGTCAATATGACATCAAGAAAGTGCTGGCCTACTCCACCATATCGCAACTCGGCTTCATGGTCGCGGCGGTGGGGATGGGCGCGTACGTGGCGGGGATGTTCCACCTCGTGACGCATGCCTTCTTCAAAGCGCTGCTCTTCCTTTCGGCGGGTTCGGTCATTCTTGGACTGGAGCGGGGTCACCACCATCTAGCCCATCATGGCGGACATGGCGGCGGCCACCACGAGGAAGTCTTTGATCCAGGCGACATGCGCAACATGGGCGGACTCCGCAAGACCATGCCCGTCACCTTCTGGCTTTACATGATCGGAACGCTCGCCCTCGCAGGTATCTTCCCGTTCGCGGGCTTCTGGTCGAAAGATGAAATTCTCCTCGACGCCAGCCTGCACTATCCGACCGTTTACATTCTGCTCAGCATTGCCGCGTTTTTCACCGCCTTCTACATGGGGCGGCAGATTTGGATGGTCTTCTTCGGCGAGGCGCGTCACGATGCCGCAGCACACGCGGAAGAAAGCAAGCCCATCATCACCGCTCCGTTGATGGTTCTCGCGGCGCTCTCCATTTTGGGCGGCGCGCTCAACCTGCCGTTTGAAGGGTTCCACAATCTCGGTCATTGGCTCGAATATACTTTGCACGAAGTGGAAGCCCTGCCGCTCAATTTGCAGGTGGCTGGCATTTCAACCGCTCTTGCTCTCACCGCCATCGTTGTCTCCTGGCTCATCTATGGACGCAAGCCGCTCACGAAGGGTCAACCTGACCCGCTCAAGAAACCGCTCGGCCTTATTTTCACGGGCATGGAAAACAAATGGTTCGTGGATGAAGGCTATTGGGCTGTCTTCGTCAACCGCTACGTGGATATCTCCCGCTTCCTCGCCGATTACGTTGACTGGCGTTTCTGGCACGATTTCGTCCACGATAAAGTCATCGCGGGGACGTATAACTGGTTGTCCACCATTGCGCTCAACGACTATGCCGATCAGAAAGTCATCAACTGGTTCTTCGACGGTTGGGGCAGGGCAACGCAGTGGCTCTCGGCAACCACCCGCAAGGTCCAGAACGGATTCGTGCGTTCGTACGCGCTATCCATCATGCTGGGCGTCGTCGTTATTCTAGGATATTTGCTACTCAAACCCTAAGTCGAAAGTCAAAGGTCAAAAGTCTGACTTTCGACTTGCGACCTTTGACCTCACGAGGTAGAACATGAATTTTTTCACTGAACCCCTGAACCTGATGCTCTTCTTCCCGCTCGTGGGAGTGTTGGCCTTGCTCCTCATTCCAAGCGCGCAGAAGAACGCCCTGCGCTGGACAGCATTGGTCGCCAGCCTGATCACGTTTGCGATTTCGCTGTGGGCATTTTTCTTCAGCGGACAATATGAAGCCGCGAATCCTGATCTGCAACTCGTTGCAAAGTTTGATTGGATCACCGTCGCGGGCTGGAACATCCAATACCACCTCGGCGTGGACGGCCTCTCCATCCTGCTCGTCCTACTGACCACCTTCCTGACCCCGATCTCCATCCTCTCCACGTGGACGGCGGTGGAGGAGCGCGTCAAAGACTTCATGATCTTCTTCACGCTGCTCGAAGTGGGCATGTTGGGCGTGTTCATGGCGCAGGATCTCTTCCTGTTCTACATCTTCTGGGAGTTCACTCTCGTCCCGATGTACTTCCTCATCGGCATCTGGGGCGGACCGCGCCGCATCTACGCCGCCATCAAGTTCTTCCTGTACACGATGGCCGGTTCCATTTTGATGTTGCTCGCCATTTTGTGGCTGGGCATCGAAGGCAAGACATTCTCTGTTCCGTTGTTGATCGAACAAGGCGGTATTCCTGCGGACATTCAATGGTGGCTGTTCCTGGCCTTCACCGCCGCGTTCGCCATCAAAGTCCCGATGTGGCCGCTCCACTCGTGGTTGCCTGATGCCCACGTGGAAGCGCCGACCGCAGGCTCTGTCATCCTGGCGGGCGTTCTGCTGAAGATGGGAACGTACGGTTTCCTGCGCTTCAACATTCCGCTCTTCCCCGAAGCGACGGTCAAAGCCGCCCCGTGGATCGCGCTCTTCGCCACCATCGGCATCATCTACGGCGCGGCCGTCTCGTACGCGCAGTCGGACGTGAAGAAACTGGTCGCGTATTCGTCCGTGTCCCATCTCGGTTTTGTCATGCTCGGCATGTTCGCCTTGAACGCGCAGGGCATCTCTGGCGCGATTTTGCAGATGATCAACCACGGTCTCAGCACGGGCGCGTTGTTCCTCCTCGTCGGCATGATCTACGAGCAGACGCATACCCGCGAGATCAAAGTCTACGGCGGCCTGTGGAAGATCACGCCCGTCTTCGGCTCCATCATGCTCATTGTGGCGCTGTCCTCGATGGGTCTGCCTGGTTTGAACGGCTTCGTCGGCGAGTTCACCATCCTGCTCGGCGCGTGGGGCGCGGGCATGGAAGGCGGAGCGTTCGCCCCGATGGGCGGCGTCTGGTGGGCGGGGCTGTCCGCTCTCGGCGTCATTATGGCCGCGATTTATATCCTCTACATGTTCCAGAAAATGTTCCTCGGTCCGCAAGGCGAGATCGTGGACGAAGTCAAGAAGCACGGACATCCCCTCCGCGACCTGAACTGGCGCGAGATCGTCACTGTCCTCCCGCTCCTCATCTTCATCTTTTGGATCGGCCTCTACCCCGCGCCGTTCTTCGATCTGATGGCTCCCTCGGTCAACAAATTGGTGGAAGCGCTTGCCGCTGTTGCCCCCATGGCAATGCCGTAATGTCGGTGGCTAACCGCTAATAGCCAAGAGCATCTTATGCCTCAACCAACCGATTTCCAAACCATCCTCCCGCTGACCATCCTCATCGTTTGGGCATGCGCGCTTTTGCTGGTGGACTTGCTGATTCCCAAAGAACGAAAGTGGATCACCGCCTTCCTCGCGGCTGCAGGTCTCGCCGTCACGCTCAGCTTCACCATCGCGCAACTGGGACGCTCGTCCACGGGCTTCAGCGGCATGGTCGTGCAGGATGGTTTCTCCACCTTCCTCAACGCCCTGCAACTCGTCTGTGGACTGTTCAGCATTGCCATTGCCTACGGCTACGTCAAACGCATGGGATTGGAGCGCGGCGAGTACTACACCCTCCTGCTCTTCAGCGTGACGGGCATGATGCTCATGGCGCAGGCCGCCGACCTCATCGTCGTCTTCCTCGCCCTCGAACTGCTCTCCATCCCGCTCTACGTTCTGGCGGCCTTCAACCGTATGCAATCCGCCTCCGATGAAGCGGGACTCAAATATTTCCTGCTCGGCGCCTTCTCGACGGGATTCGTCGTCTACGGGATCGCGCTGGTCTTCGGCGCCACAGGGACGACCAACCTCGCCTCCATCCTCGCGTCCACCCCAACTTCTAGCGTGTTACTGACCATCGGCGCTGCCCTCATCCTCGTCGGCTTCGCCTTCAAGGTGGCGGCCGTCCCCTTCCACATGTGGACGCCTGACGTGTACCAGGGCGCGCCGACTTCCGTCACTGGTTTCATGGCCGCGGGCGCCAAGATCGCGGGCTTCTCCGCCCTCCTGCGCGTCTTCTCCACCGCCTTCCCCGCCCTCGCCGTGGATATGACCGACATCCTCTGGGGTCTCTCGGCTTTGACAATGATCGGCGGCAACCTGCTCGCCATCTCGCAGAGCGACATCAAACGCATGCTGGCCTATTCCAGCATCGCGCACGCGGGTTACATCCTGATGGCCTTCGTCCCCTACGGCAATGCGGACGTCGCTCCTGTGGCCATCGCTTCGGGACTCTTCTACCTCGTTGCCTACGCCGTCAGCAACTTCGGCGCGTGGGGTATCGTCATCGCGCTGGAGAAGTCGGAAGGGAAAGGCCTCGCCATCAGCGACTACGCGGGCCTCGGACGCAAATACCCCGTCCTCGCCGCCGCGATGACCGTCTTCATGCTCTCGCTGATCGGCTTCCCGCCCACCCTCGGCCTCGTCGGAAAGTTTTACCTCTTCCGCTCCGTCATGGCGGGTGGGTTCCTCTGGCTGGCGATCATCGGCGTGGTCACATCGCTCATCTCCGCATACTACTACCTGCGCGTCGTCGTCACCATGTACATGCACGAGGGCGAACCGAGCGTCACGAGCGAGTTCTGGCTTGATTTCACCTGGGGACTCTCCGCCCTTGCGACCGTGGTTCTGAGTTTTATGCCGCAAGCGTTGTTCGTGATGGCGAGTTCCGCGCTGTTGAAATAAGCGCGAGGCGCAAGTTAAAATTAATACTGAAAGCGAGACCGATTATATTGGTCTCGCTTTTTGTTTTCAAAAAGGAGTCACAATGACCGCCGAATCCGTCAACCGCAAACCGATCATCGTCACCGCCTGGGTCTTTCTCCTGCTGGCCTCCTCCATCCCGATGATCTTCATGAAGGAGGTTCTTCACCAACCCGTGGATGAGAATCTGCGCTCCGCCATGCCAGCGGTTGTGATGCTGATGGGGCTGGCCTTGACCTTCCTCTGGAGCGCCATTCGTCCCTTACGGCCATTCTTCGTTTTGTTTCTCGTTCTAATCGGGGCGCAGTGGGTCGTCTACACCAGGGTGGATAAACTTTCTCTCTATCCAACCTGGATAAACCATCCATCTTTTAACGTTTATATGCTGGCGGAACAATCGCTGAATTTGATGGTGACGCTCGTCGTTATCGCGGCGTTGTTCATTTTACGGAAACGCGCCAGCGCGTTCTTTCTGGCAAAAGGCGATACGAACGCGCCTGCGGAACCTGTCAACCTGCTTGGCATCAAAGCGGGGGATCGGTGGAAAAAGGTCGGGCTCACCTTTGCGTTCTTTATCAGCCTCGGTACGCTGGCCTTTTTATTTCTTGCAGGAAAGCCTCCGCTGGATATGCTCGTGCGCGTCCTCCCGTTTATCCCTGCCGTATTGCTGGCCGCAACGGTCAACGCTTTCACGGAGGAGGTCGCGTACAAGGCCTCATTCCTCTCCGTGCTGGAAGATGTGGTCGGAAAGAATCACGCCTTGTGGCTGATGGCCGCCTACTTCGGAATTGCGCATTTTTACGGCATCCCCTACGGCGTCATTGGCGTGCTCCTCGCGACGTTCCTTGGCTGGTTCCTCGGCAAATCCATGCTCGAGACGCGCGGGTTGTGGTGGGCATGGTTCATCCACTTCTGGCAGGATGTCTGGATCTTCCTGTTCCTCGCCATCGGTTCGATCCTCCCTGGCGGGGGATAAAATTACATCGAACAAAAAGAGACTCGCCTCACGACGAGTCTCTTTTATTACGCGTCGATTGCCAATCGCTACACCGCCAGATATATAAACGCTCGATGCAGGATGTCTCTGAGAAATTGGGAGGCTGTTTTGATTTGTGGAAATAGTCAACGATGTATGTATAATCTGGCTGAATTGAGGATTCAATGAAAAATGGATCAATTGTGACTTTTTTGCTGATGTGCATTTTGACGGCTTGTACTGCTTTGCCTGACAGGGTCGCCAATTCGGAAAACTCGCAAGAAATTTCCAACCGAGTTGAATGTCCAGAAGCCATGCCGACACCTAAATCGAAGCCCGTATTTTTAAAATGGGTGTTCCCTGTTGGCGCCATCGAAAAAGCAGAGTTTGATAATTTGATAGAATCGCATATAAGTAGTCGTTCATAGAAGTTTAGAAAACGACAAATGGAAAGTGCTGGTTGGTTTATTCTGTTGTGCCAGCATGTATTCGGCAGAAGCCAGTACCTCATCCATCGAGTCGTGCAGTTTGTTTGCGCAAGCCAATTCTTTT
>JACRBL010000024.1 GCA_016234485.1 Chloroflexota bacterium | reverse complement strand
GATAATATCTCGCTCTACAGGCTCGAGAGGAATTTCAATGAAAACGCTTGTGCCATGTTCGGGGGACGACTCGATTGTCAATTTTCCATCCAGCAACTCAGCGCGTTCGCGCATTCCCAACAGGCCTAGATGCCGCTCGCCATGTGAGGTATTGATATCGAAACCGAGTCCGTCATCCTCGATGATGGCTCGAATGATGTCATCACGTCGCTCGATAAGTATGCTTGCCGTTTTTGCATGGGCATGACGCGCGATATTTGTAAGTGCTTCTTGTACTATGCGATAGACGGCGGTCTCCACATCCCCAGGCAATCGCTCGCTGATTCGAATCTCAACATCAACAGGAATTTTGTGGCGAGCCTGCCATTCAAAAGAAAGTCTCTCTATGGCAGCGGCCAACCCCAGGTCATCCAGCACACGTGGGCGCAGGCGCATGGATAGGTCATGGACTTCATCCAGAGTATGGGATGCCACCTCGCGCAGATCGGACGCCTTGGATTGCGCGGCGCATTGAGAGCAATGGGCCTCCATCATTCGCAAGCCGACGATGAGAGATGTCAGGTTTTGAGAGGTGGAATCGTGTAGTTCACGCGCGATGCGGCGGCGCTCATCTTCCTGAGTGGTAATCACTTTTTCGAGCAGTTGCCGCCTAAGCGCTTCGCGCTCGCGGCGGAGTTCGTCGGTGTGGGCGAGTTCCTCCGTCATCGCGTTGAACGCGTCGGCCAGGTCGCCAATTTCATCGTTCGCCCAACGTTTGACGCGCGGCGCGAAGTTGCCCTTGGCGACTTCCTGCGTGGCGATAACGAGGAAAAGGATGGGGCGCGTCAGAATCCAGGTCAGGAAAACCGCGACGAGGACGCCTGTCATGGAGACGAGCAGGATGGTGAGTAAGAACTGCGCCGTCAATGTGGACAAGGCCAATTGCATGGAGGCGTCCGAAAGTCCGATGCGAGCCGTGCCCACTTTCCCATCCAGAATGGGAACCGCAGTGTCCCAGATGAGTCCTTCGTCGGTTTGGATCAGCGCGGTTTGGTGGTGTTCGTCCGAGGCGGCGGAGTTGAGCGACAAAAGATCAAGGGGAAAGCCGCCTTCGAAGGTGCTGGCGATCACCTGTCCGCGTGAATCGAGGAGGAAGGCGTAGCGGACGTTGGGGTTATTGGCGAGGGTTTCGTCGAGCAGGTCGTGCAGGCGCAGGAGGTCGTTTAGCAGGATCGGGTCGGCGGCGCGTGCCGCAAGGTCACGCGAAATTGAGATGCTTTGTTCCTTCAGTTGGGTGGTCATGGTGGCGGTGAGGGCGTAGCGCGCTTGAATCGTCACGCCCGCGCCGAGCAGGACGATGAAGCCCAGCACGATGCCGAGTATTTTTGTGCGGACGCTGAATGAGCCAGCGAAATCCCAAAACCATTGAACTAGTTTACGAAAGTTCATGGCGTTTGCGGGATGGGAATTTCTTTGAGCAGGGCGCGCACGCCATCGTATGCGCCATCGTCAATCAGCACGAAACTGTCCACGCCGATGGCGGCGAGGGCGGCGCGCGCTTCGAGATCGGAGACCATGCCGAGCAAAAGGGTTTGCAATTCCAACTTGATCTGTGGGCGCGTGAACGGGCTGACGACAACGGGCGGGATACCGAAGTTGGGCGAGGTGTGGATGACGCGGACTTTCTCTTTTAGCGACGGATCGCGCGCGATGGCAAATTCATAGACCAGCGAGTCGACGGCGGCGCCGTCTGCCAGCCCGCTTGCCACTGCCCGAATGGCTTCGTCATGGCTGTAAGTGAAGAAGGTGCGCGCGAAAAATTCTTCGGGAGTGTAGCCAAGTTCATTAACCATCGAGGTCGGGTAGACGCGTCCGCTCAATGAGATGGGATCGGTGAAAGCCAGAACCTTGCCGCGCAGGTCAACCATGCTTTGGGCAGGGCTGTCCATTGGGACGATCAGAACGGAATTGTAGGTCGTCTTTCCTTTCACCTGGGGCGCCACGAGAAGCTCCATGCCAAAGGTATCGTGTCCCTCCACGTAGGCACTGGTGCAGACGAAAGCCAGATCAACCTCGCCATGTTCGATCAAGTCATTGACTTCGAGATAGGTGCGGCGCTGAATGAGTTCAACGGGACGGTTGAGTTTGGTTTCGAGGTAGTCCAAAAGCGGGGAATAGGATTCGAGCGTACCTTTGGGCGAGATGACGGCCGCGATGGCGACGCGCAACGGCACGGCTTCATGCCCTTCGGGGGTGGGAAGGGGTTGCAGGTTGTTGAGGTCAACTGTCCCTACCACTTGGGTTTGAGGAGTGGCAGAACAGGCAACCATCAAGAAGGCGAGGAGCAGGAGAGCAATTTGCTTCATCAGTTTTCCTTTTCAGTTGTGAATCTAGCAAATCGGACAGCAAATGTCCAGTGATGAATATCACCGATTCCTTATTCGCCAGGCGCTGGAGCGTAATCGCCCTCCACCCATTCCTCCCCATTGACCCCGACTTCCTTTTTCCAGACTGGAACGATTTCCTTCAGGCGGTCTATGCCATAGCGCGCCGCGTCGAATACGCCTGTATCCCGGTGAGCGGCGGTGCAGGCGATTAGGACGGTTGGTGTGCGTGGATAGAGTCTTCCAATTCGCTGAACAATGGCTATGCCTTCGATGGTCGGCCACTTCGCGCGAATCTCGTCGGCGACCTGTTCCATCTTGGTTTCGGCCATCGGTTTGTAGGCTTCATATTCGAGATAAACTGTCTCATGCGGGTTATCGCGGGAAGTGACACCTCGCACGATACCTGTAAAGATCGCCGCCGCGCCTGTGGAGTGGAGCGTGATCTGGGCAAGTAGGTTGTCCAGGTCAATCTCAGTTTCTGTGATCGAAAAAATTGTGGGAAGAGTCATTCTTATCCACCGATCTGGCTCATGCCGCGTTGCGAATCAGCAGGCGTCGCAACCAGCATATCGTGATGCTCAGGTTTTTGCGCGATGGCTTGCTCGAAAAATGGTTCAAGGGGTTGTCCGCTTCGCAGGGCGTCGCGCAACGAGATTTCATTTGGGATCACAAGACACGAGCGCAACCTGCCGTCTGATGTCAGTCGCAGACGATTGCAGTTTTGACAAAAGTGTTCGCCAAGCGGGGAGATGAATCCGATTGTGCCGAGGGCATTTGGGATTCGGTAGGTGCGCGCGGGGCCGTTCCCGAAGGGGGAAGTTTCAGGTTCCAGGTTCCAAGTTTCAAGTTGGGCTTTCATTTCGTGAACGGAGACACATCTTTCGCTCGGCGCGGGGAAGCCTTCGCCCCAATCTTGCGCGTTGCCGATGGGCATGACTTCGATGAAGCGCACGTGCCAGTCGTTCTCCATCGTAAGGCGCGCGAGCGCGGGCAACTCATCCGCGTTGAGGCCGCGCACAATGACGGTATTCAGCTTGAGTGGCGCGAGACGCGCACGCTCGGCGGCGGCGATTCCCCTCCAGACGCGGTCAATGTCCCCGCCGCGCGTGATGCGTCGAAATTTGTCGGCATCCAGTGAATCGAGGCTGATGTTCACGCGTTTGAGTCCCGCGTCCGCGAGAGGTTGGGTGAGACGTTCCAACAATATCGCGTTGGTCGTGAGACTGACCTCTTCGATTGCGGGGATGGACGCGATACGCCTCACGATCTCGACGATGTGTGGATGTACGAGAGGCTCGCCACCCGTGAGACGTACCCGCGTCACGCCTCCCCTCGCGGCGGACTTCACCACCCGCGCGATTTCCTCCGCGGATAGTTGACTCGCGCGCGACTGCCATTGCAGTCCCTCCTGCGGCATACAGTAGACGCAACGCAGGTTACAGCGATCGGTGAGCGAGATGCGGAGGTAGGTGATGGCTCGGCCAAAGGGATCAATGAACATGATTTGCTTCCCAGTTTTTTATTGCAGTGAGAACGCCATCGGCAATGCGTGCTGGGCGCGGGGCAATTCCTGAAATTTGCGAATGTTCTAGGCGCGGATCCACCTCGATCACCTTGGTTTTCAATTCCACTGGAACGCCATCGTGAGTCAATCCGCGCAGAATACCTGTGATGGGAGCGAGAAGCGGCGTTGCGCCGACCCGTGCGACTTCCTGGCCTTGCGAAACCTGATCGCCAATTTTTAGCGATGTATGGAACTCGCCAGCAACAGGCGCATACACGTAACGGTCGCGTGAACGACCGTCAATGGACAAGGGTTCGCCTTCCAGTGGACTCGTGCTACCGTTCGTAATTACTTTTCCCAGACTCTCTCCCCAGGCAGTTTCGACAGCAACGTGAGCTGTCTTTCCCGCAACGAAATTGGGACCCAATCCAATGGTCAGTGAGGCAAGGAGGATTTGTCTTTCGGGTTGGGAGTGTTTTCTCATGCGGGCGTCTACGAGAATGTGAGGATGCAACTTATCCATCACCCGATTGAAATCGCCAATTAACACAGGGATAAACTGTGGATCAACCAACATGCCTCGTACTAATGAGAGTCTGTTGATTCTTTTTGCTTGAACACGTTCGAGCATAACACTTCCTTCAAAGATCGCGTCGGTGAAAGCCATCTTGCGGCGCGTGGCGGTCGGCAGGGGAAGATCGTGGATTGCCACAGCATATCCCGCTTTAAACAACCGATGGGCAACGGCCGAGCCAACATCGCCACTGCCTCTTACCAGGATACGCCATGCCTGATTCACATTATCTCCACAACATCCACCAAAAATTGGTGACCG
>JACRBL010000023.1 GCA_016234485.1 Chloroflexota bacterium | reverse complement strand
GGCTGTGGGTAAGTGGGCGGCGCTCTCCCGTCCACTTATCCACAGCCTTCCCGCTGGAAAGGAGTGCTTTTGATCGACAAATACACACCGAATCTACACTAATCTTTCAAATCAGTTGTCTCAAATCATTGACACATTCCGCGCTCTTACAAGCACTCCTGAAAATACGGCTACGATTGCTCCCACACCTACGCTCACCCCAATTCCAATATTGGGAATTGATGAGCCAATTGTTGTTAACGAAATCTCCGTACAGGTACTGGTTGTTGAATGGAAAAACCCTAATGTTGTAACGGGTTTCAACCTACAATCAGGATATAAGTCGCTTATGGTTAAGGTTGAACTTCGCGGCACAGAAGCAAGTGCGGCAGACTTGCTAAACAAACTGGACTTCCGCAAAATGGTCGTATTTGACGAGAACAATAATGAAAGTCCTATTGTATTTTTCAACATGCCAGTATCGTCTTTGACAGGCAGTGATGTTACGCAACTCGAATTATTTTTCGCCGTATTGGAAACTGCAACCCAGCATAGTATTCGCTTCGTGGATGGTCAGGTGATTGATCTTGCTCCGCTATTGCCTCCAGAATAGCATAAGCGCTTGTTTTTCCACGCCTCGGAAGGATTCCGCTTTCGAGCCTTGACCGCGTCCCACCCACTTGCGGCTAACGCCAGCCGTTGGGCGCTGGCATATCTTTCACTCCGCAAAAAGGAAGTTTGAAATGAAAAATTCCACCAAATTCCTATGCATTTTGATCTCGATTTGTCTCATTGCCTGTAGCGGAATGACCATAACGTTGAGTACACCTTCTGCAAGTTCTCAATCGCCAGAACAGCCCGCTCAAGGAGTGCCCGATTCCACATCTTCAACACCACCAAATCAGGATACACCTATCGTTGTTCTTAAAACTAAAAATCCCGATTTTGCATTGGTTGCCTTATTTGAAAATAGAGAAACGATCATTGCCATGACACAAACGACTGAAACTGGAGAAATCG
This sequence comes from Chloroflexota bacterium, assembly GCA_016234485.1. Taxonomy (GTDB): domain Bacteria; phylum Chloroflexota; class Anaerolineae; order Anaerolineales; family Villigracilaceae; genus Denitrolinea. The sequence continues at coordinate 103,948 of JACRBL010000023.1, read as the reverse complement.
TGGATGTGACGGGGGCAATTTTCATAGCCCCTGACGGAAGATCTATTGCTTTCTATTTTGAAAATGGATTACCTGTTCGTGCAATAGCAGAAGGTCATGTAATCGAGTTCTTTAACTTTACAGATACTACCGTTGATATCGTGATTGTTGCACCCGATGGGACAGTCACCACGCAATCGAATATTCCATTTGATGGGCAAAAAATTTACAAGATTAATGAGTCTGCACTAAATCGTCCAGGAAATAGCGGTCATTTGGCAATGGTAAGATTGACTACAAAAAATACAGATTTTGATTGGGTTCAATTTGCATCAACAGCGTTAGGCGCATTTAGCTGTGCTGCAACGATTGCATCGGGAGGGACGCTCAGTTTGTTGTTTGGCATAAGTTGTGGGATTTTTGTTTACACAACATACTTCCAAGTAACAGAGAAAGAACCGCCACTTTTGGTTGAAGTGGGCGATAGCACCATAAGCGTGATTGGCTGTGGCTCCGAAATTGTAGAAAGACAATATGTGATGGCGGTTGCCGATTGTGGCAAGTTAGTTATTGATACGGCGCAATCCATTCAAAGTTCATCCAATCAAACCTACGAAAAGCAAAAACGGGTGATTGAGGAAATAAAACTCAAATCCTCGAGTAGCCCAATTGGGGATACTCTGCCCTGCTCAGATACTAAACTGACTCCCGAAGAACAAGCAAATTGTGGCACACATTCTTATCAAAAAACAGCAACAAAAACATCTTATTGTTCAATTATGGAATTAAGCAATGGCAATATTGATGTAGCCATATCCTTTTCTGGAAACACGATTACTATACGTGATTCGCAATACACTAAAATATCAACAAATATATACGAATTAGTTAAAGGTAAAATACACGACACCGACAGCGTAAGCAAGCATGTATACACTATTGTGTTTAATTTGAATGGATACGAAGAAAGATATGCGTATGGAGATTCTACACTACTCGTAGATTGTTGGCTAAAAACATATACACTAATAAAATAGATGTATGGTTATTCAGAAAAACGCCCACCGATAAACAGCAGTGTCAAGGGTAAAAGGCAAGCAATGGTCAGCGGATGGCTTCGCGAAGCGGACACCTGCACAGAACCGCGGGCGCTGTGTAAACGGATGGGGTGATTTCCCGTCCTGGCGACTTTCATCCGCTTATCCGCTTCAATCCATCGCAAGCATTTTTCTGGCTTCGGGTTTATAGTGAGGGGAAAGAAATCCAGAGCAATGCGGTGGATAATGAATCGGTCAAGATGCCCACGTCTCACGGCGTCGTGCAGGGCTACAACGCCCAGGCGCTGGTCGATTCCAAGCATCAGGTCATTCTCGCTGCGGAAGCGTTCAGCAGCCAGGATCACGAAAATCTCAAGCCGATGGTGGAGGGTGCAAAAAAAAACGTCGTCGCCATCGGAAAAGATGAAACCTATTTCCAAGGCAGGCAACTGACCACCGATCCCAACTATCACTCGCTCAACAGCCTGACTGTCTGTCGGGATGAAAAGATCGATGCCTACATCCCAGACATCCAATACCGCACACGCGATCCGCGCTTTGCCGATCACCTGTCGGAGCGAAACCCCTGCAACGCGAGAATTTGGTCCCCAGGTGGGACATTGGACGAGGAAGGCTCTCCCCAAATTCGGTTTTTCGACAGTCTCGTTGGGCGTTTCCTTGCGCAATTAGCACAATGCTGACACAATAGACATATTGCCATATAACGTCATACCCATTTTGTAATTTAGTGGCATAATGCGCTCAAATTCAGCCATTAGAGGAACAACATGAAATTCAAACCGGTTCGTTTTCTGCTGTATTTCCTTTTGGTGTTCTCGTTTCTGGCACTGGCTTGTAGCGCGTTCACACCCAAAGCGGATCCGTTCGCGGTCACACAGACCGCGGTGGCGAACCTGATCGCCTCGTCCGCCGCGAACGGCCAGAGCATCGAGCAGACCGCCATCGCCGCGGTGACCGCCGCCGGGTCGAACGACATCGTCCTGACCACGATCGCCTATGCCACCCAAGTCGCGACCAGCGGGGCGTACAACGTCACACCGCCAGGCTTCGTGGGGTCGGCCATCCCGCCAGGATTTGGCTCCGCGCCGGAGAACATTCCCATCATGGCGGGCGCCACAGATGTGCAGGTGATCCCCGGCGTGATCCTATACACCTCCCCCGCATCTGTGCCCGACACGAAACAATATTATCTCGATGAAATGCCCAAGCACGAATGGGTCTACGACTTGAGCCTGACATTCGAAAACAGTTTCAGCGTGACCCTGCATTTCCACAACGCCGCGGGGCAGAACATCCAGATCATGATTAACTCGGCCACCGGGCAGGTGAAGGTGAACATGACGTACACCCGCTAACTGCCGCCCGGGTTATTTGGAAAGGAATCGCAACGGCAAATTAGCTTTATTGCGTCGGCGGCGTTATAGTTTTTAGTTATTGAGTCTTGCAAAACAAAACCGCCCACCGATAAACAGCAGTGTCAAGGGTAAAAGGCAAGCAATGGTCAGCGGATGGCTTCGCGACGCGGACACCTGCACAGAACCGCGGGCGCTGTGTAAACGGATGGGGTGACTTCCCCTCCTGGAGACTTTCATCCGCTTATCCGCTTCAATCCGCTGACCATATTTTTGGTATTGCGCCCTCACCCCACATCGCAAGTTTTTTTGTTTGGACGAATTCGCCATCCCTGCTGCGACGGAGCATCCACGCGATGGGACGGGTGTTACCTTGTTAAGCAAAAAATCTTGAGGAGTTTTTATCAATGAACAACAAGTCTAACCAACGGGTTTTTGGATATATATTTGCAAATGTTTATCCACTCTACATTCAAAAAGCAGAAAGCAAGAATCGTACGAAAGCGGAAGTTGACCAGGTCATCTGCTGGTTGACGGGCTACACCCAGGCAGGCCTGCAACGGCAAATTGAGCAGGGGAATAACTTTGAAACCTTTTTCGCCCAGGCGCCAGCCATGAATCCAAATGCGTCGCTGATTCAGGGCGTGGTGTGCGGCGTCCGCGTGCAAGAGATTGAGGATCCGCTGATGCAAAAAATCCGCTATTTGGACAAACTGGTTGATGAACTCGCGAAGGGGAAGGCGATGGAGAAGATTCTGCGGTCGGCGGGCGGATGAGGCGTTGGTGGGTGGATGGATTCTCTTCAAGCGATTTCAAATGGATGACTGACAATGACTGAAAACATGAGCCCTATTAACTTTCCCACCCTGGAAACCGAGCGTTTGATCTTGCGGCAAATGACGCTGGAAGACGCCGATTTTGTTTTCCAGTATTTCAGCGCTTCGGCAGTGTCCCAATATCTCATGGACGAAGCCCCTTTGACAGAGTACGCTCAAGCCCAGGAGATCATCGAATTCTATTTAGAGCCAGAAGGAAAAACCCACAATCGCTGGATCATGATTCGGAAATCCGACGGTCAACCGATTGGCACGTGTGGTTTCCATAAATGGGACAAACGCTACTTTCGCGCTGAGATTGGATATGATTTAAGTCCCAGCTTTTGGGGACAAGGGTATATGCTGGAATCTCTGCGGGCGGTCATCTCCCATGGGTTTGAGCAAATGAAATTAAATCGGATTGAAGCGCTGGTGTATGTCGAGAATCATCGCTCCATTCAACTATTGCAGAGACTGGGCTTCAAACAAGAAGGCGTTCTTCGTGATTATTTTTATTTGGATGGAAAATTTTATGACCATTCCCTTTTCGCCCTGCTACGGAGTGAATGGAAGTCATAAGATTATGGATGGCTTATCTAGCATTTCTGCATGTTAATGGTAAGCGCCTCGTATGGAATCAAAAAAGAGACAGCCACCATGAATGTGACTGTCTCCTTTTTTTCAACAAGCGACTACCAAACGTAATGGATGATCGCGGCAATAATGGACGCCAACAAGCCCGATTCAAACGAGCCGATGTCGCAGGCGGGGTCGCCTTGTGGACGCGTTTGTCCACGCTGATCCTTGCCGTTGACCGGGGCCGCCGCGCAAACGGCGTTATCGCCTGCGCCCAGCGCCGGGGAACCGGCCAGCAACGCCATCGTCTTGGTGGGGCCGCCGTTATTTTTTAGCGCGCCGAGTTTGGGGTCAACCCCCACGATGTTGCCGTTCGCACCGTTCACGATGCCGCAGGCGTTGGCGCCGATGCCTTCGATCAGGTTGTGGGACGTGGCGATGGCGCCGCTTCCTTTGCGACAATCTCCACCGCTGGGGCTGTTGGCAAGGATGGTGTTTTTCAAAGTGAGCGTACCGGTGTCGGTATAAACGCCTCCACCGTTGTTGACAGCCGAGTTGCCGGAGAATGTGCTGTTGATCAGGCGCAATGTGAGTTTGTTGAAGATGCCGCCGCCGTTCCTGCCCGCCGAGTTCGCGGAGAAGACACTGTTTGTCACCGCCATAGCGCCAGACTTATTGTAGATACCGCCGCCATCAAAGGTAGCAGAGTTGCCAGAGAAGACGCTGTTTATCACCGTCACGGCGCCGGATTTATTGTAGATGCCGCCGCCGTTCCTGCCCGCCGAGTTACCGGAGAAAGCGCTGTTCACCGCTTTCAGCGTGCCAGAGTTGAGGATGCCGCCTCCGCTATTTCCACTAGTGACGCCACAAGAGCCGGCGCAACGACCATTCCTCACGGTCACGCGATTCAGGGTCAGGTTGCCGGCGCTGGTCACTTCAAAGACGCGCTGGGTGGCCGTGTTGGGCGTGGCGCTCGCCTGGATGATGGTATACGCCGCGCCCCTGCCGGTGATGGTGACGGCCTTGTTTACTGTAAGTTGGCTGGCAAGCGTGATGGTGTAACTATTGGCAAATGTGATCTTCCCGCCCGCGCAAACGTCCGCAAGCGCCTGACGCAGCGAGCCAGGGCCGCTATCCGCGTTGTTGGTGACGACGATGTTGCACAACTCCACGTTGACCGTCACGCCCGAGCCGAAAACTGCCGAAACGTTACCGGCCGCATCCCTCGCCCATGGGTAAAGCGTGTGCGGACCTGGGACGGCCACGTGAAATGTCGTCGGCGGCGGGGATGTCCAGTCGGGGCTACCCGCCTCAGGCGTCGTGGCTGACTCGGTGATCAAAAAGCCGACCACATAGCGATTGTCCCAGGCGGCAAAGTCTGTGATGGGAATATCGAGGCTGGCGCTGGGCGTGGTCGCAGTAAACGTGTTGACGATCGGCGCGGTGGAGTCAACGAAGACGGTGACGGGCGTTCCATACACCGACGAGACGTTGCCCGCCGCATCCTTCGCCCACGGATAGAGGATGTAATATCCATCGCCGGTCACGTGAAAGGTCGTGGGCGCGCTCGCGCTCCAACCGCTGTCGTCAACTGCTGGAGGCGTGGGAATTCTGCTAATGAGATAGCCCGCCACGCCCGAATTAAAATCGCTGACGCCAAAAGAGGTGATGGGAATATCGAGGCTGGAGGTCAGCCAGAGCGCGGTAAAGGTATTCACTACGGGCGGAGTGAAATCAATGTTGAACTGTTCGCCGCCGGAAAACCCTGTCAGTAGCGGTTGCCCCGCCTCGTTATTGATTCCCCCAGCAAGCACATTCACGCTGATCAAACCTTCCGCGGTAAAACTCCCCACCGTTACAAAATACCCTGCTCCACTGCTCAACGGATCGGGCGTCACCGAAGAGATGACCGCGCCGAAAGCGCTCGCCACCGCAAAGTCACTTACGTCCACCGTTGCGCCATCCACGGGTTCGGAAAACATCACCGAAAACTGGACGGAAGACTGGTTGGTGTAGAGGCCCGATGGAGCATATCGCAAGACGCTCAAGGCGGAAAAATTCGGATCCGCCGCCTGCACAGGTTGGACAAATCTCAGGGCAACCAGCGCCACCAGGATGAGGACGGATGCAAACCTTGAAAGAGTTTTCATCGAAATCGCCTTTCTGTGAAAGAACACACAATACAAGGCGAATTGTAACAGCGATGGGTATTTCGCGTGAATCAGCGGTTCGGATCAAAAAAGCCTCGAAGATTATTCTTCGAGGCTTTTGATTAACCCAAAACAAAACCGAGTCTACTTCCTCGCCAACACCACCACCATGCTCGCATCCGCCGAGGTGATCGTCAGCGTGTCGCCTGTCAACGCGAACGTGGCGGTGTTGGCGAACACGGCAAAGGTCGCGCTTTCCTGGTCGCCGATCGTGTCCATGCACGCCATCAGCGTGGACATGATGGGGCCAAACTCGATTTTCATGCCCGAAACTTTATACTCGCCGCCGAAGGAATTACATCCGACGTTACCTGCCATTTGACCATCCGCGCCAAAATTGATGGACGTCTCCCCCGCGGCATCTCTTGGACTGGAGGCGGGGCCAAACGAAACCAGCCGCCACTCGCCGACAATATCCGCGGACGCGCCGCCCGCACAGGCCGCCAACGTCATCCCCACGAGGAGGATCGAAGCGACCATTAGTAAAAAAGATTTTTCCATTTTCTTCTCCATGATGATCCGTTTCCTTGTTGACGAAGGCCAGCGCGAAAAGTTCCTTTGACCATCCTTTGATCGTTCTCCAGCAGTTGCACTGCTGGATGCGGCACGAATTGCCAAACAAATCGAACTGCCGCAGAACAGGCGAATGACATCGAGCATCGCAACTCTTATTTTTCACTCATGCTCGCGGACTAAAATTTTCGCCATGAAAACGCGAACAAAAACCTTTTTGAGGCACGCCGCCAGAATCATTCTGGTTTTCACGTTCCTGTTTCTCGCGGTTGGATATTACGAAGTGGATCAGATTCTGCGCCCGCCGCGCAACATTCCGCAGGGGAAGACGCTCCGCAAGTTCAACATTCCCTATCAAGAAGTGGATTTGCACACCTCGGACGGAGTCCGCCTGGCCGCGTGGTACACGCCGCCGCGCAAGGGGACGGCTGTGATCCTCGTGGCGCACGGCTTCGGCGACCAGCGTCCCGAATGGGTGTACGAGATGCTGGCGCGCAGTGGATACGGCGTCCTCGCCTGGGATGCGCGCGCTCACGGCGAAAGCGACGGCGAGATTTCCACAGTCGGCTACCTGGAAGTGTTGGACGTGAAAGCCGCTCTCGATTACGCGCTGGCGCAACCCAATGTGACGCGCGTCGGAGCGTGGGGCGGCTCGATGGGCGCGGCCACGTTGATCCGCGCGGCCGCCCAATATCCAGAGATCGAAGCGTTATTCGTGGATAGTTCCTTCGCAGCGATGGAAGACGAGTTCGATTACCTCGTCCCCTACCCCGTCCTCAATCCGCTGGCGAAGATTCTGGTCGAGATTCGGACGGGCATCTCGCTCCACGACCTCCGTCCCGTGGACGCGATCGCGCGCATCAGCCCGCGGCCGGTCTACATCGTCCACAGCGCGGCGGACAAAGTCGCGCCGCCCGACGCGGGGGAACGTCTCTACAACGCGGCGCGCGAGCCAAAGTTCTTGTGGGTGGAAGAGAGCGTCCCGCATCAGCAGATTTACCACGCCAACCCGCGTCGTTACAGAAAACGATTGATCGGCTTTTTCGATGAGTGGTTGTTGGGGAAGTAAAAAGCAAGGTGAGTTACAATACGGGAAAATAAGGAGACCATATGCAACTCACCGAAAACATTCGACAAAAAATTCTGATCTTTCAGCGCACCGAGATCACCGAACATCATATCTACAGCAAACTCGCGAAGAAGATCAGTACGCCAGGCAACGCGAAAATCCTGCAACAGATCGCGGACGATGAACTGCGTCATTATCATGGCTGGAAAAAATATAGCGGGCAGGAAGTGAAGCCCGATCAATTCAAAATTTGGTTTTACTATCTGGTGAGCCTCGTGTTCGGCTTCACCTTCGGCGTCAAGTTGATGGAGATGGGCGAGGAAAAGGCGCAGGTGAATTACGAGGCGGTCGCCGCGATTATCCCCGAAGCGAAGCAATATCACGATGAAGAGGACCAGCACGAGCATCAACTGCTTGAAATGCTGGACGAGGAGCGACTGCGCTACGCTGGCTCGGTCGTGCTCGGACTGAACGACGCGCTGGTGGAATTGACGGGCGCGCTCGCGGGACTGACGCTGGCCCTCCAAAACGGAAAGTTGATCGCTCTTTCGGGACTCATCACGGGCATCGCCGCCTCGCTTTCGATGGCCGCGTCGGAGTATCTCTCCACCCGTTCCGAAAAAACGGACAAGCATCCCGTGCGCGCCGCGATTTACACGGGCATCGCCTACATCTTCACCGTCAGCCTGCTCGTTTTGCCGTATCTCGTCAGCCCTGAAACGTATCTGCTCGATCTCGTCATCGCGTTGACGACGGGAGTCATCATCATCGCGGTCTTCAATTACTACATTTCCGTGGCAAAGGGCGAATCCTTCCGCGAACGATTTACCGAAATGGCGGTTCTCAGTTTGAGTGTGGCCGCGTTCAGTTTTGGGATCGGATATCTCATTCGTTTGTGGCTGGGGATTGAGGTGTAACTTGAAACCTGCGGCGCGTTCCTTCCTCCTCATCGGCTCCGTTTGGATGACCATCGTCTGCGGATGCGCCGTGCTGACCATGGTCTGGCCCGGGATTCTGACTCGCTGGGAGCGCGCCCCCGCCCCACCCGAAGCGTTGACGCGTCTCGATCTCGGGACGGCGGGTGAGATCCTCGCCAGCGCCTCAAACGGGACGCGTTACGAGTTCCGCTACGGGACGTATCAATCCCCCTCCGATTGGGTTCAAGCGGATCAGCCTTCGGGGAGTCCCGCCATCGGGGTGGGATGCACTCCCGACGGCGGGAAATACCTCGTCCTGCCGCCACCTGGCAAAGCTACCTCGCGCGTCCGCGAGAATTGCATCAACATGGAATCAGCCTATCATCTCGAAGTCGTCCTGCTCGAAAATGGCAAAGTCTGGACGTGGGAACATGAGCGTTACGCGTACGCCGAATTGTTCAACCTGTGCTTCCTCCTCATTGCCTTCGTGCTGGGGATTCCCTTTTTCGTGATGTGGCTGGTCTTGAAGGTGAAGCAAAAAAAACGAAACAAGTAGACTGACTGGCGTGGATATGGTTGTATAATTCCAATCGTTAAGAGAGCCGAGAAAACAAGGAGTAAAAATGGTTTCCCCCGCTTTTACAACTATCTTGAAAATGATTGAGGATTTGCCCGAAGTTCGACAAAATCAACTCGCCGACCATTTGCGCGAATATTTAGCGGATTTGGAAGACGAGGAACGATGGGATCAGGCGTTTGCGCGCACGCAGGATAAACTCGCGTATCGCGCTCGAGAGGCAGAGCGCCAGATTGCAGAAGGAAAGTCTGAGCCGATGGATTTCAGTCGGTTATGAAATCGGCCACACTACCTTCCTTCTGAAGCGCGTATGAAACCCTCGATAAAGTTACAAAGGAGCGCGCACGGAAAGCGTTTATGTTGTGGGCAGAAAATCCATTTCATCCATCCCTTCGCTTCAAGAACGTCAATTCACAAGAAGGAACTTGGTCTGTTCGGATTACACGCGGCATTCGTGCCCTGGGCAAAATGAAGGATGATACGGTAACCTGGTTTTGGATCGGTAGTCACGATGATTATGAAAGAAATATCTAACAACTGAATCAACCGCCAATCCTGGCGGTTTTTTCTCATCTTCTCTTGAAGGAACAAATCCATGTGCGGAATTTTCGGTTACGTCAGCAACAAAGAAGAAGCGCTCGGCCCCATTTTGATCGCGGCGGCGGAGCGATTGACCTATCGCGGCTACGACTCTGTCGGCGCGGCGACCATCAACGACGGCAAAATTGACCTGCGAAAAGACACGGGCAAAGTAGACTCGGTCGCAGCCAAGTACAACATCGGCGAAATGCGCGGACAGCGCGGCATCACGCAGTTGCGCTGGGCGACCTTCGGCGAACCGTCGCAGGTCAACAGTCAACCGCACTTGGATTCGGACGGCGACATGGTCGGCGCGCACAACGGCAACGTGGTGAACAATGTCGAGTTGCGCGAGCAGTTCATTGCCGAGGGCATGACCGTCCGCTCGCAGAATGATGGCGAGACGTGTGTCCACGCGGTGGAGCGATATATCAATCGCGGCTATGAATTTATTGACGCGATCCGTCTGGCGTATGGCGATCTCGAGGGCGATTATGCCTTCGTCATCGGGCGCGCTAATGACGACAAGCTCTATGCCTTCAAAAAAGGTTCAGGGATGGTCGTCGGCATTGGCGACGGCTTCACCTGCGTTTCGTCTGACCTGCCTTCGATCCTGCCACTAACGCGCGAAGTCATCCGCCCGCAGGATGGAGAGATCGTCACGTTGTGGGCCGACAAGGTTGAGGTACGGTCGGTCAAGGATGGGAAAAAGGTCGATCGAAAGCAGGAAACCGTTACGGAGTCGATGGATGCGGTGCAGAAGGGCGGGTATCCGCATTTCATGTTGAAAGAAGTCCACGAGCAGAGTCAAGTCGCCCGTGAGTTGTCGCATGTATTGAACGGCAACCGCGAAGTGGACACGCTCGTTGAAAAGATGAAGAAGGCGCGCAATTTATATTTCATCGGGTGCGGCACGAGCTACCACGCCGCGTCGGTGGGAGCGGTGTACTTCGCGCAACTCGCAGGGCGGACGGTCATCCCTGTGCTGGCGCCGCAGTTCATCCCGCAATATGCACCGACGGTGAACCACGATGACGTGGGCATTTTCGTCAGCCAATCGGGCGAGACCAAGGATGTGCTGAACGCGCTCGAAGCCGCGGAGGCGAAAGGCATGGCATGTTTTGGATTGGCGAACGTGGTCGGCTCCACGTTGACGAAAGCGACCTCGTTCTCCCTGCCCTTGTGCTGTGGCTACGAGATCAGCGTCCCCGCCACGAAGACATTCACCAACCAAGTCGTGACGTTCCTGTATCTGGCCTACAAGATGGCGGGACGTGACACGCACGAGTTGGACATCATCCCCAACCTGATGGACAAGACTCTTGAGATGGTCGCGCCGCAGATTCAAGCCATCGCCAAAGACATCAACGAATGGAACGACTTGTATTGTCTCGGCTACGGAGCGACGTACCCGATTGCTTTGGAAGGCGCGTTGAAGTTGAAAGAGATCACCTACGCCCACTGCGAAGGGATGCTCTCGACCGAGTTCAAACACGGACCGCTCTCCGCGGTGAGCAAGGGATTCCCCATTATCTTCGTATCAGATGGAAGCGCGAACCCGCTCATCATCAGCGGACTCAACGAAGTGAAAGTCCGCGGCGCACGGACGATTGTCATCGCCGAAGAAGATACCCGCCTGCGCGCCAATGCCGACGATGTGATCGTTCTCCCCAAGTCCGATCCGCAGATCGCGGCGCTGCTGGGCGTGTTGCCGTTGCAGTTGCTTTCGTATTACATGAGCGTGATGCGCGGGTTCGATCCTGATTTCCCGAGGAATTTGTCCAAGACGCTGACGGTTGATTAGCCCCCTCCGCCCCTGCCTTCGGCGGGGCGCCTCCCCAAAATGCGACAGAGTTGATACTCTGCCAACAAAGATATTCATGTCGCATTTGGGGGAGGCAGGTGGGGGCTGATTTGCCGAGGAATTTGTCCGAGACGTTGATGGTGGATTAAACCTATCCCCCCGTCCTTCCCTGAAAGGGAAGGGAGCCTGTTGCGCAAGATACAAGATTCTCCCAAGTGGAAATAAAAGGAGTAAATCATGTTTGATGAACACCCCATTGAAGAAAGGCTGCCCTATCCAACCCGCCCCATGTATTTTCCAGATGGAACAAGCGTGGATGAATTCATCATTCCTGACGAAGACAAAGAGATCGTTCTCGGACAGTTGTATCCTTTTTCCCCCGTCCCAAAACTAACCGATGAACTTGAAGACATGCACGTAAACAGAAAATTCGTCGTCAAAGATTTTCGCGTCACATGGGAACATGGCATGAACTACCTTGTCAGCCCATATTATCCCGAGGGCGGCGGAACCGTCATTGACTGGATAGATGAGAGCGCCTGGAATAACGATGAAATTGAAGAAGAATTCAACGAAGACGATTGCGACGATGACGAGTTTGATTTCACCGACTCGGAAGGCGATAACCTTCCCTTTTAACACCCTTTACTCTCCATAACTGATCGCCTGTAGCCGATTTACGGCGAGTTTCCATGGCATAGATAAATCCCGTAATGACCAAACCAGATTTTGTTACAGCCCACCAACATTCCAGTCGCCATCGCGCCGAGATTGAGGCAAGCGAGATATGTGGATGCTTTTATTGTCTCAAAATCTATTCGCCTAAAGAGATTCAAGAATGGATTGAAGACGAGATGACCGCACTCTGTCCGCATTGTGGCATCGACTCCGTCATCGGCGCAAAATCTGGTTATCCAATCACAGCCGAATTTCTACAGAAAATGAAATCGCACTGGTTTGATTCAAGTGAATAAAAGGAACCCTCCCATGCCCACACCCCTCGCTCGCTCGAAAGTGAAAAAAGAACAAACCTGGAATTCTGAAAGCGTTTTCCCCTCTCCCGAAGCCTTTGACGCTGAAGTGAAGAGCATCCTCGAAATCCTGCCCGCCATCAAGGCGTTTCAGGGACATCTCGGCGACAATCCCGATACCTTCCTGCGCGCCATGGACGCGCTGGAGAGTCTCGCCAAGCGTGCCGCGAAGGTGCAGGTCTACGCGACCATGTCCAGCGCGGTGGATACAGCCGATCAGCGCGGCGCGGCCATGAGCGGACGGGCGATGTCGGCGCTTTCGCAGGTCGGCGCGATGACCTCGTTCGTGGATCCCGAACTGTTGTCCATGGGCGAAGCGAAACTGCGTCAGTGGATCGCTGACGAGCCGCGCATGAAGTTGTACGAGCAATATGTGGACGACCTGTTCCGCAAGCAGGCGCATGTCCGCAGCGCGGAAGTGGAGGAGATACTCGGCATGGCGCGCGACTCGTTCATGACCGTCCGCACCACGGCGCACATGCTTGCGAACGCCGATTTCAAGTTCAAGCCCGCCAAGGGTAGCGACGGCCAAAAGGTGGAACTGACTCAAAGCACATTTGATGCGATCCTGAACACGTCCGACCGCAAGGCGCGCCAAACCGCCTGGGAAAATTACAACGACAAGTATCTCGAATACAAGAACACGCTGGCGAGCAACCTGGCCGCTTCGATCAAGCAGAATGTCTTCAACATGAAGGTGCGCGGATTCAACTCCTCGCTCGAGTCCACGCTGTTCAATGGAGACGTCCCCGTGGAGATGTTCCATAACCTGCTCGACATCTTCAAGAAAAAACTTCCGCTCTGGCACAAGTATTGGCGCATCCGCCGCAAAGCGCTGGGCGTGAAGACGCTTCATCCGTACGACGTGTGGGCTCCGCTCACGACGCGCAAACACAAAGTCCCCTTCACCAAAGCCGTGGACTGGATCAGCGCTGGACTCGAGCCGATGGGCGCGGAATACGTCAACGCGATGCGGAAGGGCTGTCTTGAGCAGCGCTGGGTGGACTGGTCGCCGAACGCGGGCAAACGCCAGGGCGCGTTCTCCACACGCGTCCCGAAGGATACGCACCCCTTCATCCTGATGAGCTACACTGACGATGTCGGCAGTATGTCCACGCTGGCGCATGAACTCGGTCACTCGATGCACGCCTACTACGGTAGTCGCGCCCAGCCGATGATCTATTACATGTACCCGTCCATCATCGCCGAGACCGCTTCCAATTTTCATCAGGCCATGACGCGTGGCTACCTGCTCAAGTCCAACCCCGATAAATATTTCCAGATCGCCCTGCTCGAAGAGGCCATGGATAATTTTCACCGTTACTTCTTCATCATGCCGACCCTCGCCCGCTTCGAACTGGAGACGCATCAGCGCGTGGAAAAGGGACAGCCGCTCACTTCCGACTCAATGATTGAGTTGATGGCCGACCTGTTCAGCGAAGGATTCGGCGGCGAGATGAATTTGGATCGCGAGCGCGTGGGCATCACTTGGGGGACGTTCACCACGCATCTCTACATTGACTACTACTCGTTCCAATATGCCATCGGCATCTCGGCTGCGAACGCCATCGCCAAGCGCATCATGGACGGCGTCCCGAACGCCGCGCAGGATCACATCAACTTCCTGAAAGCGGGTTCATCCCAAACGCCGCTCGAACTCTACAAGACCGCAGGCGTGGATATGTCCACCACGGCTCCCATCGAAGACGCGTTCAACGTTCTCGAAGAATATGTGGATCGGCTGGGCGTGTTGACGGACAAGTAATTTTACAAACTTCCGAAGTCTTGCAGACTTCGGAAGTTTTTTCTCTTGACAAATAGACGATCTTCGATATAATCTCGCATAGATAAACGTCTATGAAACTTGACCCTGTCCTCTTTGCGAAGGCTATTGCCGATGAGACCCGCCAGAAGATCATGAATCTCTGCTGTTGCGCTTCGCTTTCAGTCAGCGAGATCGTGGAGAAGCTGGATGTCTCCCAGCCGACCGTTTCGCACCATCTCGCCATTTTGCGCGAGGCGGGGCTGGTCAGCGTTCGCGAGGAGGGCAAGCAGACGTTTTATTCGCTCAACCAGGAGCGCATGGCAGTTTGTTGCGGACAGTTGATGATTAAATTCGCGCCCGAAACCGAAGCTGCTGAAACCATCAAAAGTCTCGACGCCTGATCAACGTCGTCTCTTTTTTTGCGGAAACGCATAGACAAGCTTCTATTCATTGTCATTGCGAGGGTTCTTCGCGACACTTGCACCGCACTGCGTTTGGTGCAGTGCAGGTGAGCAATCCCCTTCCTACAGCGAGGAGACTGCTTCGTCGGGGAGAACGCCCTCCTCGCAGTGACAAAATCAACAAGGAGATTCCAAATGACCACCCAAACCCCTACACCCATCCACGAAGCCGTACGCGAGCATTACGCGGAACGAATCAAAAACAACGCATCCTGTTGCGGCGGCGGCTCCGATTGTTCATCCACATCAGAAAGTAACCTCTACCCTGCCGAGCTGCTGACGACCCTGCCCGCGGGCGAGTCCGCTGTCAGTTATGGATGCGGCGACCCGATCACGCTGGCCGCGCTTCAGCCCGGTCAAACTGTCCTGGACCTCGGCTCGGGAGCGGGGCTGGACTGTTTCTTCGCCACGAAAAAGGTCGGGGAGGGGGGACGCGTTATCGGCGTGGACATGACTCCCGAAATGGTGGCCCGCGCGAGGTCCAGCGCGGAGCGAATGGGAATCCGTAATGTGGAATTTCGTCAGGGCTACCTCGAAGATCTGCCCGTCGACTCGAATAGCGTGGACGTCATCATTTCGAATTGCGTCATCAACCTTTCGCCCGATAAATCCAAAGTGTTTTCGGAGGCCTTCCGCGTGTTGAAGCCGGGCGGAAAACTGGCCGTGTCGGATATCGTCACCGATGGCGAATTGCCCGAAGCGGTGAAGCAAAGCCTGAGCGCATGGGCGGGATGCGTGGCGGGCGCGGTGGAAGCGAAGGATTACATCGGCATGATGGAGGCGGTTGGATTCACGAACGTTTCGGTTAATCCCGTCTTCTTTGACAAGGAAACCGTGGACAGCGCGCTGGACGAAATGAAACTGGACGTGAACAAATATCCGCGCGAGGCGGTTTACAAGGCGGTGTATAGCGCGAAGATCACGGCGTTTAAGCCTGCGTGAGGGCTGGGCAATCTGGTGATTACTCACAAGTCGTCGTTCACTTGCAGTTGGACTGCCGCCTAAACTTGTGGGTAATCGCCAGGGTTAATTGCTTGACAAATTAGAACATTCGTTCTACAATCTCACAATGTTCACCATTCAAAGGAGATTGAGATGAACGGAAACTATTCAAAGTACAAACCTGGAGACGGCGTCGGCGCTTTGTGGCGCAGTCTCACCCACGGCCGCAAGTTTAACCGCGGCGCGGCCTGGGGAACGATGATTATCGGGGCTCTGCTGGCTTTTGAAATCTTCAACTTCAGCACCACCCAATTTGCCCTGCTCGACCTGCTCGGCGATCTGGAGTTCGCGGGGATGCGCTGGGCCTCGATTCTGGCCGTGGCATTCTGCGGTATTGACTTTGCCGGCATCGCCCGCATCTTCACCCCTGAACAAGGCCGCGACGAACCGAAGGAAATTTGGTATCTCTTCGGCGCGTGGCTTCTGGCGGCAGGCTTCAACGCCAGCCTCACTTGGTGGGGCGTTTCGGTCGCGATCGTCAATCACTCCAGCGCGGCCGCGGGAGCAGTCCTCAGCGACAATACGCTTACCAAGGTCATTCCCGTTTTCGTGGCTGTGATGATCTGGCTGATCCGCGTCCTCATCATCGGGACTTTCTCCGCCGCGGGCGACCGTCTCTTCACCACCGCGACGGCCAACACGAACAGCGGATACACCGCCCCGCGCCCGACCTACCAACCGAGCGCGTCCGCCTCTTCGGCCTCGCTTCGCCCCGCCTCGACCATCGCGCGGCCCGCGCCCAAGCCGATGACTCAATCGAGTTTTGCCCCTGCCGCCAAACCCGAGCCGACCTATCACTCGCTCGGATACGACACAACCAACACCAACCGCCAACGCGAGCAATAAACCTCCCCTCGCCTCTGCGGGACGTGGACCTGAATCCTGTTTTCTCCTCAATCTCCACCGCGTCCCACCTGTATAACCTATGCCTCGTCCTCGCGTTGAATCCAATTCCAACGAATCATGGACAACCGCTTCTCATCAGGGAAGCGGTTGTTCGTCTGGGATGTTACTTCCTCCGCTCGCCGTCCTTCTGGTGGGCGGACTTCTGGCGCTGTTTGCCTACAGTCCGCTGGTGATCGTCGGCGCCTCGCCAAATTTCCCCGCAATCGCCTCTTCGCCTTCCGCTGACTCATCCGCCCTCTATTCTGGCTACGCGCAAAGCAATCTCTCCCCCATCTTCACGCCAGAGGTCCAATATTGGGGAAATAAGATCAGCGTTTGGTCGGCTGAATTTGGCATTGACCCCAACCTGGCCGCCACCGTGATGCAGATCGAATCCTGCGGACATCCCCGCGCCCGATCGAGCGCGGGAGCGATGGGACTCTTTCAGGTGATGCCTTTCCACTTTGCCGCGACTGATTCTCCGTACGACCCCGACACCAACGCCCGCCGCGGACTGGCCTACCTGGCGCGCTCCCTCGAACGCGCGGGCGGGGACGCGCGTCTCGCGCTGGCGGGCTACAACGGCGGCATCGGCGTGATCGCCCGCGGCGAATGGAACTGGCCCGCCCAGACGATGCGTTACGTCCGCTACGGCGCGCCGATCTACGCGGACGCGTCCGCGGGGCTGGGGAGCAGTGATGCGCTCAATGAGTGGTATTTAAATTATGGGGTGAGTCTGTGTCGGCAGGCGAGTGAGTATATTGGTTTGCCTTGATTTGCCAATGTTCAACTAGTTCAATCCCCAAATAACCATAAAGTCTCTTTGGCAGAAACCCTTAAGACGAGTATCTTATCTATCAATTTCCACGGCGTGACCGAGTTGTCGTATTGATGGACATAATATTCCCTCTCACAATTCGCCCAATTTGTACAAGGCGGGCGATTGGGTTTCTCGGCAAAAGGAATTTTTGAAATTTTCCGAAGTTCGGCCAAGGCGGAATCGAGAGTATTAAATTCCCCATCCAGAATCTCAGCGTGCGTCTCATCATAAATAATAAACATCCGAAGCCCCCTACTTCACCAATGGCAACCAAACCGCAAAAGTCGTCCCTTTGCCTTCGCGGGAGCTGACTTCGATCTTACCGCCGTGTTGTTCCACTAGCCAATGCGCGATGGAGAGTCCCAGCCCGAAGCCAGCGACGCCCGAGCGCGTGCGCGATTTTTCGGCGCGGTAGAAGCGTTCAAAGATGTAGGGCAAGTCTTCGGCAGGGATGCCTGGGCCTGTGTCGCGGACGATCAACTTGGCGTGGTCACCCGAGCGGCTCAGGCTGAGAAACACTTCCCCGCCCGCGGGCGTGTATTGGATGGCGTTCGCGATCAAATTAAGGAACACCTGCTTCAAACGGTCGCGATCGCCGTTGACCTGCAACTGGTCTATCTCCGTCAACTTGACCTGCAACTTGTTGGCGGCCAGCACGCGCATCTCGGTGAAGACTTCGAGGAGCAGGGTGTCCAACTCCACCGCGGATTTCGTCAGCGGGAGAGAACCGGCCTGGGCTTTGGCAAGCAGTAACAGGTCGGTGACGAGGCGGGTGAGACGGCCCGCCTCCTGGTCAATGGAGTCGAGCATCTCGGGGTCGAACTCCCTCATGCGGCGCATCAAGTCCACATTGCCTTTGATGACCGTCAACGGCGTGCGGAGTTCGTGACTCACGTCCGCGATGAAGCGTTGCTGTGACGTGAACAGCGCTTCAAGACGCTCGAGCGTCTGGTTGATGGCGTTCACCAACTGGCCGATCTCGTCCTCGGGCGGGCCGTCGTAGGGGACGCGGCGCGAGAGGTCGTCGGCACGATTGATCTGGTCGGCGGCGGCGGTGATGGTTTCGAGCGGCGAGAGGAATTGTCGCACCGAAACTTGCGAGACGAAGGCCACGATGGCAATGCCCAATGCAGTGGTGAAGATCAGCGCGGAAAGCAGGTTGCGGCGAGCCGAGTCCACCACGTTGAGGTAGGCGGCCACCTGCACCGCGCCCACGCGCCGTCCCTCGGAAACGAGCGGGACGGTGAGTACGCGCAGATGCGCCTCGTCGTCGAATTGCACGTCTCGATAAATGGGGAGCGGCGAGCGGATACTGCCGCGGTCGAGCGGGGCTTTCACTTCGGTCAGGGTCGGGGAGAAATCCACCAGCCCGTCCTCGTTCCACACTTGAACGAGAATGTTGGACGTCAACTTCAAGTTGGGCGTGATGATGGTGTTCATCTCGCCAGAGACGTTGATGCGCGCCTGTCCGATGAGTTGTTCGGCTGTGTTTTCGAGGGAGTTATCAATCTGGTAATACAAGAGCGCGGTCACCACGCCATAGGCAACCACGCCGAAGAAAATGAAAAGCCCCCCAAGCAGGACAATATTGACGATCGTTAGTCGGTCGCGAAGAGACACGGGAAGTTAGCGATTAGCGGTTAGCGGTTGGCGATTGGCTATTAGCGGATGGCGATTAGGGATTCTCGCGCATCACGTAGCCGACGCCGCGGACGGTGTGGATGAGGCGCATCTCGCCACCCTCTTCCAGTTTTTGGCGCAGGTAGCGGATATAGACTTCCAGCACGTTGCTTTCGCCGCCAAAATCATAGCCCCAGACGCGGTCGAAGATGACTTCGCGCGTCAACACCTGTTTGGGATGGCGCAGGAACAACTCGAGCAATTCGTACTCCTTGGCGGTCAATTGGACGAGACGGTTGACGCGCGAGGCCTGACGCGAACCAGTATCAAGGGTCAGGTCGGCGAATTTCAACACGGGCACGCGGTCGGGTTGGGTGCGGCGCAACAGCGCGCGGACGCGGGCCAGCAACTCGTCGAGGTTGAAGGGCTTCACCATGTAGTCATCCGCCCCAGCGTCGAGGCCTTGGATGCGGTCTTGCACGGCGTCTTTGGCGGTTAGCATCAAGATGGGAACCGATCCGCTGGCCGTCCTCATACGATGGCAGACTTCGAGTCCGTCCATGCCGGGCAACATCCAATCGAGAATCACGAGGTCGGGCTGATGGTCGCGCGCGAGCATCAATCCACTGCGGCCTTCGGTGGCGGTGTCCACGGTGTAACCTTCATAAGCCAGCCCACGCTGAAGAACTTTCAGAATGGCCTGGTCGTCTTCGATGATTAAAATTCTCTCGTTCATCATAATGCTCCTCGACTATTGTGGGAGAGGGTAAGTTTCTTAACGAGTTTTAATATGCCGAACATGCGTGTAAAATATACCACATTTGACAGAATGTCTGCGCGCCTGGAGAATCTCCCATGAAATCATTTCGCAAAGAACTCACGTTCCACATCCCGTCCCGCCGCGGATTCGTCAACATCACGCGGCAGGTGGAGGAAGCCCTGCGCGAGAGCGGCATCCGCGAGGGACTCTGTCTCGTCAACCCGATGCACATCACCGCCTCGGTCTTCATCAACGACGACGAGGCGGGACTCCACCACGATTACGATCGGTGGCTGGAGCGTCTCGCGCCGCACGAACCCGTGAGCGGATACCGCCACAACGACACGGGCGAAGACAACGCCGACGCGCACATGAAACGCCAGGTGATGGGACGCGAGGTGGTCGTGGCGGTCACGAACGGCGAACTCGATTTCGGCACATGGGAGCAGATCTTTTACGGCGAATTTGATGGGCGGAGAAGCAAGAGGGTGTTGGTGAAGATTATTGGGGAGTAACAAGAGAGTAGAGAGCAGTAGGCAGAAGGCAGAAAGAGAGGATACGATGCGTTTACAGAATAAGGTAATTGCTACGTTGGTTGCAGAGGGCGTGGAAGATTTGGAGTATTACGTCCCGTTGATGCGCTTGCAGGAGGAGGGCGCGCAGGTTTTGACGGCCGGGCTGGATCTAAAACCCGTCAAAGGCAAGAACGGATTAGTCATCGCGCCCGATGCGACGATTGAATCGCTCCAGGCAAGTGAACTCTACGCGCTGATCCTGCCTGGAGGATGGGCTCCCGATAAGTTGCGGCGTTACGATGTGGTGAAGAATCTCGTCAAGGAGATGGATGTGGCGGGCAAGGTCATCGGCGTCATCTGTCACGGCGGCTCGATTGCCATCTCAGCGGGCATCGTCCGCCAGGGCGAGCGCGTCACTGGCTCGACGGGCATCAAGGACGACCTCGTCAACGTGGGAGGAGTGTGGACAGACGAACCCGCCTTCCGCGAAGGCAGCCACGTCTGGGGTCGCGTGGTTGCGGACATCCCCGCGTTTTGCAGGGAGTTGGTGAGGGCGCTGACGGAGTAGAGCAAACATCGGAAGTCTGCGAGACTTCCGATGTTTTTATTTCACGATCTCCTCTCCTTAACATACGTGGCCGAGCCGATGAGACCGAGGAACAAGCCACCCACAGTGGATGCGTAACTGAGGAACGCCAGAAAGTATGTGTTCTGCAAGATTTGGAGAACGATCAAAAAAGGCAGGAGCGCGCCGCACGTCACCAAAGCGAGGCCGAGGGAAATGAAGAGTTTGCTTTTCATGCGAACATCTCCTTATTTGTACAACCAGCAATTGACCAAATGCTCAGGCGCGGCTTCAAAGTCGCTGGGGGCTTCCACGTCGCAGAGTCCTTGCATGGCGCGGGCACAGCGCGGATGGAAGCGGCATCCCTTCGGCGGGTTGACGAGGCTGGGCGGTTCGCCAGGAGGCACCTCGCGATACACTTCCGCGTTGCGCGCGTCGGGGTCGGAGGTGGCGGCCAGAAGGGCGAACGTGTACGGGTGACGCGGCTCCCGCAAAAGGTCAGGGGTGAACGCTTTTTCCACGAGCTTGCCCGCGTACATCACGAAAATCCGCTCGGAGAAATAACGCACCGTCGAAAGGTCATGCGTAATGTAGATCACCGCCAGGTTGTGACTCTCTTGAAGTCCGCGCAGGAGTTTGAGAATCTCCACGCGCACCGAGGCGTCGAGCATCGAGACCGGTTCGTCGGCCACGATCAGTTTCGGATTCAGGATCATGGCGCGGGCGATGACGATGCGTTGCTGTTGTCCGCCGCTGAGCATATGCGGAAACTTCGGCAGGAAATCTTCCACGGGGCTGAGTTTCACTTCCTCCAGCGCCTTGCGGATGCGCGCCGTGCGCTCGTCGCGATCTTTCACGCCGTTGACGATGAGCGGCTCTTCGAGAATGCGGCGGATGTTCATGAACGGGGCGAGGGCCGCGAACGGATCCTGCTGGACGTAGCCGACCTGCGAGCGATACCACTTCAACCCGCGTCGGTCGAGACGGGAGAGGGACACGCCCTCGAAGGACACGTCGCCCCCCGTTGGTCGGTGCAGACCGAGGATGGTCTTCATCAAACTGGATTTGCCGCATCCGCTCTCACCGACGACCGCGATGGCCTCGCCCTGGCGGATGTCGAAGCTG
Source organism: Chloroflexota bacterium (assembly GCA_016234485.1). Lineage (GTDB taxonomy): Bacteria > Chloroflexota > Anaerolineae > Anaerolineales > Villigracilaceae > Denitrolinea. The sequence goes on along the minus strand of JACRBL010000023.1, from coordinate 81,950 downwards.
ACGCCGTCCACCGCGCGGACGTTGCCCGCGTGGCCAAATCCCCAGCGACGCAACTCAAACCAGACGCGCAGGTCGCGGATGGACATGAGCGATTGCCCCACATTCTCTTCGATGGGACTGAGTTGTACTTTGTTGAAATCTTCGATCAGCATATCGTCCATCCTTTAATCATCCGTGCAACCAGCACTTCACCAGCCGCCCATGCTTGTTGAAGGTCGGCGGTTCCTCGGCGCATTTTGCCATCCGCAACGGACAGCGATCCGCAAAGCGACAGCCCTTCGGCAAGTCGAGCAGGCTGGGCGGATGGCCTGTGATGAAATCGGGCTCCTGGTCTCCACGTAGGCGCGGGACGGAAGCCATCAACTTTTGCGAATAGGGGTGCAACGGCGCGGCGAAGAAACTGCGCGCGTCGCCCACTTCCACGATCTGGCCTGCGTACATCACGGCTACGCGGTCGGCCAGTTCGCTCGAGGTGGCGATATCGTGCGTGATGAGGATGTAACTCACGCCGAGTTCCTTCTTGATACGCTTCAACACGTTCATGATGTTGGCCTGCGTCAACACGTCGAGGGCGGAGGTCGGCTCATCGAGGATGATGAGATCGGGTGCGGTGACGAGAGCCATGGCGATGGCGACGCGCTGGCGCATCCCGCCACTGAGTTCAAAGGCATAGCGGTCGAGGAAGTCGGTGGGGACGCCCACATGCTGGAACATCTTGCGGGCGTTGGCGAGAGCGGCCTCTTTCGCGACCCCGCCGTGGACGATCATCGGCTCGGCCACCTGGTCGCCCACTTTCATCACAGGGTTGAGCGAGTTCATGGCGGCCTGCGGCACCATCGAAATGCGCGCCCAGCGGATGGCCTTGCGGAATTCCTCGTCTTCGATGGACATCAACTCCCTGCCATCGAGATAGACCTGTCCGCGGTAGGTTTGGACGTTACGCGGTAGGAGACGGAGGATGGCGCGCGCCAGCGAGCTTTTTCCACAGCCCGATTCGCCCAGTACGACCACCGCTTCGCCATGACCGAGGGAGAAATCCACGCCGTCCACGGCTCGCATCGCGCCGCGGCTGGTTCGGAAGTGAAGCGTGAGTTCCTGCAATTGTAGGAGGGGTGTTTGTTGATTCATGATGATTTCTCTTGGTTCGCAAATTGACAATTTGCGCTACACATCTCAAAGTTTGCGAGCAGTTGAACTGCGAGCCATTCAGCAGTACAACTGCTGAAGAAACACCGAACTTATTTTTACACAAGTACAATAGCGCCTTAGCCGACGAAGGTCGGCTTCGCAAATGTTGGTGCGACTTTTGCGAAGCACCCCTGTAGGGCTAGTCGCCGCTACACATCTCGTAAGCGAGGATTGAACACGCGATCCAGCGCAAAGCCGAGCAGAGCAAAGGCCAGGCTGGTGACGAGCAGAAGCGCGGCGGGTTCCAAAATCCAGTAATACAGGCCTTCGTATAAGGCGCCGTTGGTGCGTGCATCGTTGATGATCTTGCCCCAACTTGGGATGAACGGGTCGCCCAGTCCCAGCACGGCGAGGGAGGCTTCGAGGAAGACGTAGGTCGGCACGAGCGTGACGAGTTGTGGAATCAGCAACGGGATGACGCGCGGCGTCAAATAGTACAGGATGATGCGCGCGTCGCTCGCCCCGTAGGAGCGGGCGGCCTCGATGTACGGCATCTCTTTGATTTGCATAAAGATGGCGCGGAAGTTCTTGATGCCCAGGCCGAAGATGCTGAGCAAAATAGTCGCGCCGAGAATCAGCCAGATGCTACGCGAGTAAAATGTGCCGATCATGATGAGGATGGGCAGGAAGGGCAACACGGAGTTGACTTCCGTGATGCGCTGAATGGCCTCGTCCACCCAGCCGCCGTACCACACGCCGATGGCCGCGATGACCAGGGTTGTGATCGTCGTGCCGAGCGCGGCGAGCAGACCGAACGAGAGCGCAATGGGCATGCCCCAGGCGAGCGCAACCATCAGGTCGCGGCGTTTGAAGTCGGTGCCAGCCAGCCCGTAGAGAGTCCCGTGCGTGACGAGTTCCACTTCGAGGGTCGTATCAGGTTCGAAGACGCTGCCCGTCACGATCATTTGGTATTGACCTTTGAGCGGAGTCGGCAATTCCTGCGCGGGGTCGGCGAAGAGTCCAATCATGGGTTCGGCGCGGAGGATGCGTCCCAGTTTCTCGTCCTGAGAGAAGCGGTAAACGTCACGTTGCAGGATGGAGAAACTCGCCACGTTCACCTTACGCTCGTCGGGCGTGACCCACGTTACCGAGACGAGCGGTTTCTTGCTGTCGTAATCCGAATTGATGTACAGCGCCATGTCCTGCGGAAAGTCATCGTAGTTGTAATCGAAGGTGTAGGTGATGGTGATCTTGCGGGAACCGTCGGCGCGAGTCTCCACTTGTTTGTCCACGTGCGGGTTGTCGGTCTCTTCGCTGTTAAGGAAGAATGAGACCGGTTGCTTCTTTGACGAGAATAAATTCGTCCAGATGGGGGCGGCCTGCTTGGGATACTTGTACCAGTCTTCCTCGGAGCCGCGCCACAGGCGAATGGCTTCCTTGTACGGAATGGCGAAGATGGTGTAAACCGACGCGCCAACCATCAGCAAAATCAGAATCAGGCTGGCGACCGCGGAGGGATATTGTTTGAGTTCGCGCAGGGAACGCAGGATTTCTTTCATGGTTGACTGCCTCCTCCGATCTTGACTCGGGGATCAACGAGGGCGTAAAGGTAATCGAGTAGGAAGACGGTGAACGCCAACAGATAAGCATAAATGACGGTCTGGCCGAGGATGACGGGCGTGTCGTAGAACTGAACCGCTTCGTAGAAAGCGCGTCCCAGCCCAGGCCAGTTGAAGATCGTCTCGGTGATGGGGCCGCCCAGCCAGAGCGCGATCAAGGTCAACGCGAAGTTGGTGATGATGCTTGGCAGGGTCGGACGTAAAACGTAGTTGCGCTCGATGGCTTTATCGGAGAGTCCCTTGGCTTTGGCGATCTCCACGTAATCTTCACTGGAATAAATGAGGAAGAACGTGCGCCAATTGTAGATTTGCAAAAACACCTGGCTGAGAGTCAACGCCAGCGTGGGCAGGATTAAATGTTTGGCGAGGCTGAGGCTGTAATCCAGCGTATTGTCTGGCACGGGCGCGTCCACCATACCGCCAAAGGGCAGGACGCGCAGGAAGGAGGCAAAGATGAGGATGAGAAAAATTCCAAAGAACCAGCCAGGAGTCGTGGAAAGAGGCGCCATCGTCACAAATAATTTATCGAGCCAACTGCCATATTGACGTGAGAGCGAAAGCGCCACGCCGATCTCCACAAAGAATAAAAGAAAACCAGAGACGCCCCACAAAAGCAGGGTGGGAGGCAGGCGTTCCAAAATAATCAAACGCACCTGCTTGGAACCCGTGTCGCTGGTCATGCGGACGGCGTTGCCCAGGTTGAGCGTGAGGGCGTTCTTCATGTAATTCAAAGCGCGCAGGAGAAAGGGACGGTCCAGCCCTTCGACATGTGCCTGCTCCTGAATCTGCGTCTCTACCAGAGCCTGGAATTGATCGGGCGGGAGCGCGCGATACGCGACATTTGCGCGGGCAGCCTGCACCACCGTTTCGCGGATCTCGCCCATGCGGAGTTCGTCCACGTAGCCGCCCATGTTGGCAATGATGATGGTGAGGAAAATGGCAACGATGACCGAGAACAGGAGCGAAGCCAGCCGCGCGGCGGAATATTTGAACACGCGCTGGAACGCGCTGGCGGTTCGTTTCTTCGGTTTGGATTCAACCTGCTCCAGGTCGTTTTGTGCAATGGCGGTCATGGCAGATCTCCGAAAGAGAGGGCCACGGAGGCGCGGCATGCGCGCCTCCGTGGTTGAGGTAGGGCGGGATGCCATCCCGCCCCACAAATGTTACGGAACGACTACGAACTCGAGACTCGCAAAAGTGGGAATCGCCACCAGTTTCGACGAGACCACGAACTCGATCTTGGCCGAGCCTGCCGTCAGTTTCGACAACTGCTCCGCCGAAAGCGTGATGGAATATTGTCCATCGGCCGCGGCCGAGGCCAGGCCAGAGAGGACAAGGTTGCCTTCCGCGTCGTACAGCAGGAAACTCACCTGGTCAATCTCGGACTGCGGATACGCCTCATCCTTGAAGGAGACGAAGGCATCGAAGGTCGCTTCGCCGCTCAACGAGACTTCGGCAGGGCCGCTCACGTCCACGACCGCCAGCTTGGGTTCGCCGAATCGGCTCCACTTGTCGGCAGGGTCGGGGAAGTCTTCGAAGCGTTTGGCAACCACAGAGCCTTCCACCGCGTTGACTTCGTCAATGTAGAAGATGCCCGTGCCAACCCAAAAGTGATTGTGATCCGCGTACCATTTTTGCAGGTTCTCGTAGCGGGCCTGCACGTCCTCTTTCGAGATGAACTGTCCGAGGGTCGCGGCATACGGGATCAAGGACTCGCCCTGCGCTTCGTCCAGATGCTTTTTCATGATCTCCAGCGAAGGACCGGAGATGTAGTTCGTCCATTCCACGCCCAGGGCAGTGGATTTGTTGGTGGAGAAGGCCAACTCGCTGTTGGCTTCAGCCAAATAAGCGGGGACGAAGGTGTGCCACGCCAAGGGGCCAGTAGCCGTGACGGGGAACCAGTTATTCGCGCCGCCCGGTTGCGAGCCGCCGATCGCGCCCGCCTGCACTTCCGCGTCGAGCGAAACGGTGTCGTCATAATGCTCGATCACCAGCGGGTCGGTGGAGACGATGCGGACGCCTTTGAAATGCGACTTGAATGTGTCGCAGTTCGGGACGTTGGTCTCATCGTAGATGGCGCTCTTCGGGTCGCAGGTATCGAACTGCATAATCATCAGCAGGACGAAGTCGGCCACCGAAAGCGGACTGCCATCGTGATACGTGATCTTCTCGAACATGTCGGCAGGATACGTGGTGGTCGTAACGGATTTGGCGGTGAGGCCATCGGGATATTTCTCGCCCGCGGTCACGAAGGTCTGCGTCTCGCCGTTCCAGTCCACCCACGCGTCCGCGGGGACTTTGATTTCGGGGACAAATTCCAGGCTCACCCAATCGAGCGTCTTGCTGATGGGAGTCCCTTCCAAGACTTTGACATCCGATTTCTCGAGGCGCTGCGGCCAGTACAAACCAGTGTAGGGATCGGCGAACGCGCCCACGTCCTGCGTGGCATAGATCAGGTTCAATTCCTGAATCCAGTTGTGACCCGCAATCGGGTTCCACGGCCCGGTCAAGATGCCTGAGTTCGCGCTGCGAACCGTGCCGCCTTCCTTGCCGGCCCAGCGAATGGTGTAGGGCCAGAGGGTGGAACCGCCCACGCCCGCGCTCAGGTCGGAGGCCACGATCAAGTCCGCTTTGCGCGGGAAGAAACTGATCGGGTTCACGATCGGCATGTACGAGGAGTTTTCCAGCGAAAGCGGAAGCGCGGTGGCAAAGAACGCGCGGCGCTCGTCCATGTTTTTGAAGTTGTTAGTGTAGAGAGCCTGCGACGCGGCGTGCAGTTCATCCACGCAGGTGAAGGCGGCTTCGGTGGTTGTGCCTGCCACATCGGGGCAGAAGTTTTGCAGGAAGCCAGAGCCTTCGTCGCGCAAAAGATTCGGCCAGAAGTTACCCGCGGTGTAGAAATGGAACTCGCCATTTTCCACCACGCCCTGTTGCCAGATAGGAGCCAACTCGGTGCGTGTGCGAACCTGGCGGTCACAGGTGAAGCCAATCTTTTCCAACTGATCGCAGAAATAGTTGCCGATGATCTCGCGCTCATCTTCCGAGCGGATCAGGCCGATAATCACCACAGGCTCGCCGTTAAACGTCCACTTGCCATCAGCGTTCTTCGCCGCGCCCATGCCTTCCATCTCCGCAGAGATGACGGCGTCGGCTTTCTCGAGGTTGTAGGCGTATTTATTCTCAAGCGGACGAACCAGGTCGGCGTAACGCGCGTAGTCGGGGAACGCGGCCAAAATGGGGACGTAGCGCGCGTCGCCCAACCCGCCGAGGGCTTCCTGGACAACGTAATCACGATCCACCAGCCAGTTCGTGGCTTCGCGGATCTTCGGGTTCGAGAACGGATTCAACTTGCCGTTGTTAAATTCAGCGTCGTTAAAAAGGATGCTGTCCCAACTGCCATAGGAATTGCTGAAAGCCAGGCTCGCATCTTCTTTCACCAGGGCAAACGTGTCGGGGTCTTCGGCCAGGAAGGCGTAAAGATCCAACTGGTCGGCCTGAATTTGAGCCACTGCGTTCGGCACTTCGTCAATCGAGGTGAAGATGATCTCATCCACCCATGCGCCGGTGCGCGTAGTGGCGGTCGGCTCCTCGGTGGGAGCCTCGGTCGCGGCGGGAGACTCGGTAGCGGAAGGCTCTTCGGTCGGCGCTTGCGTGGCAGTGGCCGTGGCCGAGGGACTGCACGCGCCCAAAATCAGGCTGGCGATCACGAACACGGCCGCCAGGGTAAATAGCAATTTTCGTGACATCTCAATTTCTCCTTTGAAATTTATGAAATGGAATTTGACATCTTGCATAAGTAGTGATGTTGTTCGGCAGTTGCACTGCCGAACGGCCAGCAGTACAACTGCTGGGTGAGCCACGAGAGATTTTTGCAAGAGGTCTATTACAAAACAAAGTGAAAATCAGCGCGGCGAGCCTCCTTTCCAACAACATGCCTATTTAGGGCGGAAACCATTCCCGGCCAATCCACCGAAAATGGTTTCCTTTGATGTGCCTTCCTGTGAGGAGAAGATTCCACTGTCCAGCGGAAAGCTTTGTTACCCGCATGATACAGGTCAACGCCTTTTATGCCACGGTTCCGCAAACGGGTTTCGTTCCCCTCCCTCGGATTGATTCAAACGCCTTCCCACGCAGGCAACGGAAGGAGAGCGCGTCCCTCTAAAGGAGCGCAACACCCCTCGCAGGAGGGGTGTTGAGGCATGGTCAACTACGCTATAATTTTGAAATAACCCAGATCATGACCAACCTCATGCGCGTCCGCCGACTTTCTCTGAGCATCGCCCTGCTCCTCATCTTCTGTTTCGGATTCGCCCCCGCCTCCATCTCGACGGGACGCGGGCGCGGCCAACTCGACGCGTCCGCGTCAGCGTCCGCGTCAGCGTTCGCGTCGGCATCCACGTTCGCGTCCGCCTCCCCCGTCCAAAAAGCGGAACCGACCGAGTGGCCTGGGCAGACTTTTCGGTTCGCGCGTCTCGGTCTCGAGGAGGGACTCTCGCAGAGTTCCGTCCACGCTATTTTGCAAGATCGGCGCGGCTTCCTCTGGTTTGGCACGGAAGACGGGTTGAACCGCTACGATGGCCGCACGTTCAAAGTGTTCAAGCCCAATCCCGAAGACCCCTTCAGCATCAGCGACCGCTGGATCAACGCGCTCTACGAGGATCGCGCCGGCAACCTTTGGGTGGGAACTCGCCTGGGCGGCCTAAACCGCTACGACCCGCAAACGGGACGCTTTATCCACTACACCCACGACCTGTCCGACCCCGTTGGCATGGAGCCGAACAGCGAGTCGAGCGACCCCACCAGCCTTTCATCCAATACCATCAACGCGATTTACGAAGACGAGCGCGGCATCATTTGGGTTGGAACGGAGGACGGCCTCGACTGGCTCGACCCAACCGCGGGAGTAGTCACGCACGTCCGCAGTAACCCCGACTCCCCATCCACGATCAGCGGCGACGAGATCAGCGCCATCGTGGGCGATTCGAAAGGGAATATCTGGGTCGGCACAAAAGGCGATGGGCTGAACCGCTACTTGACGCAATCACATTCCTTCGTCCGCTACCCGATCTCCACCGTGGGACGCGAGCGCATTTGCTCGGCCAGAATTACATCGCTCGCGGCAGGCGCCGACGGCATGATCTGGATCGGCACCTCGAACGGACTCTCGCGTCTCGACCCTCGCGACGGCACGGCGCAATGCCTGCAAAATAATCCGTCGCGCGATACGTCGCTGATAGATAATCAAATTCATTCCCTGTTCGTAGACTCGGCTGGGAATTTGTGGGTCGGCTCCGCGCGCGCGCTGGAACTCTATTTGGGCGCGGCGGGAGAGTTTTTGCATTTCGTCCACGACCCCGCCATCTCGGATAGCCTCAGCGCCGAATCGGTCTTGAGCATTTACGAAGATCGCGGCGGCGTGTTGTGGATCGGCGCGTATGGCGGCGGTCTCAACAAACGCGAACCCACCGAAGATCGTTTCGCGCTCTTCCGCAACGACAAGAACAATCCCGCCAGCCTTAGCAGTAACTTCGTCTTCCCCATTCACGTGGACGCGCGCGGACGCGTGTGGGTCGGTACGTTTGGCGGTGGATTGAATCTCTTCGACCCGTCCACGGGTGACTTTTCCCACTTCAGGCACGATCCCGAAAATCCCAATTCACTGGCGGGCGATCAGGTTTGGTCTATCTTCACCGATTCCGACGGGCAGTTATGGGTCGGCGCGGATAACCACCTGAGCATACTGAATCCGACCACGGGCCAAGCACAAAACCATCCCACCGACGCGATGCAGGCCTGGCCTGGCACGGTCTACGCGATGGCCGAAGACGCGTCGGGGCAGATGTGGCTGGGGACGGAGAACGGCCTCGGTCGGTTCGATCGGACGCGGGGTCTTTTCCAACCCGAGGCGCTTGCCGGGTTCAATGGCCGCGTCCAGGCGCTGTGGCTGGACGCCTCGAACGTCCTCTGGTTTGGCACGCTCGAAAGCGGACTGTTCCGCTACGACCTGAACACGCACGAGTTGAAGCGTTATCACACGGCCTCTGGCGCGAGCGGCAACATCAGCCACAATACCGTCTATGCCATTTATCGCGACACGAAAGGGACGCTATGGATCGCGACGGGCGGCGGCGGCTTGAATCGCTTTAACGCGACCGCCGAAACCTTCGAAGCCTTCACCGAAAAAGACGGCCTCGCCAACAGCGTGGTCTATGGCATTCTCGAAGACGACGACAGCGCGTTGTGGCTGAGCGCAAACCACGGCCTCTCGCGCTTCATCCCATCCTTCCGCGCCTTCCAAAATTTTTACGTTAGCGATGGCCTCGGCAGCATGGAGTTCAACCCCAACGGCTACGCCCGCTCGCAAGACGGAACCATGTATTTCGGTTCTAGCAACGGACTCAACGTCTTGCGCCCCGAAAATATTTCCGATAGCAAATACGTCCCGCCCGTGACGCTCACCTCGCTCACAATTGACGGCGAACCCATCCACGCCGACACGCCGACCGAAGTCATCGAGTCCATCACGTTGCAGTCGCCGCAAAACTCATTCGAGTTCGAGTTCGTGGCGCTGGGCTTCACCGCCAGCGAGCGCAACCAATACGCCTACAAACTCGAAGGCTTCGACGAAGACTGGCGCTACCTCGGCGCCAAATACGACGGCCGCTACACCAACCTGCCAGGCGGCGCGTACACCCTGCTCTTAAAAGCCTCCAACAGCGACGGCGTCTGGAACGACGACCCGCTCGCGATTTCGGTGACGGTCATCCCGCCCTTTTGGGAGACGACTCAATTCCGCATCCCTCTTGGACTTGGGCTGGGGTTGCTGATCCTCGGCGCTTACCGCCTGCGACTCCGTCGGGCCGAGAGCCGCAACCGCGAGCTGGAATCGTTGGTGAAGGCGCGCACCAGCGAAATGGAAAAACTCTTCGAGCGCACCAAAGAACTCGCGGTGGTGGAGGAACGCAACCGCCTGGCGCGCGACCTGCACGACAGCGCCAAGCAAAAAGCCTTCGCGGCCCTCGCCCAACTGGGGACGGTGAACGGCCTGCCGCAGGGAAGCCCCGCCGCGCATCGTCACCTGCTCGAAGCGGAAAACCTCGTGGCCGAAGTGATTCAGGAACTGACCTTCCTCATCCAGGAAATGCATCCAGCCGCGCTGATGGAAAAGGGCTTGCCAATCACGGTGCGCGAATACGTCTTTGAATGGGAAACGCGCAACGATATCGCCACTGACGTGAAGATCGAAGCGCCGCGCCCGCTGGATTTGAAAGTGGAGCAGGCCATCTACCGCGTCATTCAGGAAGCGTTGGCGAATGTGGCGCGTCACAGCCAGGCCAGCCGCGTGGACGTGGAACTCGCCTACCGTCCCGATCGTATCGAAGTCATCATCGCGGACAACGGCCGCGGCTTCGATTCGCAATCGGGTCTCAGCGGGCTGGGTCTGCGCTCCATGCGCGAACGCGTGGAAAGCGTGGCAGGTAAAATTAAATTCGAGAGTCAGACGGGTGTGGGAACCCGCATCATTCTTTATGTTCCGATTTCTCCCAATTCCGAAAGAAGGCCAACATGAGTAAAACAATCTCCATCCTGATCGTTGACGACCACGAAGTTGTCCGCAACGGCATTCGCTCCTATTTGGAGACCCTGCCCGAATTTCAGGTGGTCGGCGAGGCGGGCTCGGGCGAGGAGGCCATCCAACTCGTCGCGGAGCATATCCCCGACGTGGTGTTGATGGACATCATCATGCCTGGCATGGACGGCATCGAGACGACACGCCGCGTCAAACAGATCAGCCCGCGCACGCAGGTGGTGGCGCTGACCTCCTATCACGAAGACGCGCACATCTTCCCCACACTTAAGGCGGGCGCGATCTCGTACATTTTGAAAGATATGAAAATGGAGAAACTGGCCGAAGCCCTGCATCGCGCCGTGCAGGGAGAAGTGACCCTGCACCCGCGCGTGGCGGCGCGCGTCCTGCAAAACATCCGCGGCGGTGACGGCGAAGACCCGCAACTGTTCGCCGAACTCACCGAGCGCGAGTTGGATGTGTTGAAATTGATCGCAAACGGCCTATCCAACAATCAGATCGCTGGAAAACTATTCATCACCGAAAACACGGTGAAGGGACACGTCAGCAACATCCTCAGCAAACTCCACCTGGCCGACCGCACGCAGGTGGCCGTCTACGCCTGGCAGAGGGGAATTGTGGAGAGAGCGAGGTAGAAAAAAACTAGATTTCCAAAAGGAACGATAATCTGTCGGGGTTTTCTTCGTAGCGCTCGTGGCCGAATGGATATGGGAGACGGTTCGTTGGATTTTCCTGCCTGCGCGTGAATTGCTCGCGCCAAAGGTAAATTAGATATTCCCGCTTATTAATGTCGCGCGCAAGCAGGGACAGGACAAACTGATGGAGCAATACCAGCGAATAGTAAGGTTTCATGCTTGACCTATTTTATTTCCATTATACAAAGTCAGCGCTAATGCTGGTGGAATGATTTGTAATGGTCAGGTTAAGAAAAACATAGCAATACGTAGTTTTACCTGTGGGAGTACAATCATGCAAAAGGAGATTTCATGCGTAACTGGTTTCAAAAACGACAAAATATTTTCATCAAGTTGATCCACGATCAGGCGTCCTTGACGCTGGAGGGCATGGACGCGCTCACACAATATCTGACCACCCGCGACCCGGCCGCGTCCACGCTTTTGACGACCAAAGAAAAAGAGGCCGATGAGGTCCGCCGCATCTTCATTGACGAGTTGAACCGCACCTTCGTCACGCCTTTTGACCGCGAAGACCTGTTCGCACTTTCGCGCGCCATTGACGACGTGATTGACTATGCCTACAGCACGGTCAGCGAGATGGAGATCCTAAAAGTGGAGCCGACCTCCCACATGCAACGAATCGCCTCGCTCCTGCGCGACGCGGCCTACGAGTTGCTTTTGGCCGTGGACCGCCTGGAGAATCATCCTGGCGTTTCGAGCGAACACGCGCAACGCGCCAAGGCGCTCGAAAACCGCGTGGAGGGCGTGTATCGCGAGGCCCTGGCCGACCTTTTCCGCGAGGTTGATGACTTGCAACAAGTGGTGCGGATGTTGAAGATGCGCGAAGTGTACCGACACCTGAGCAACGCGGCCGACCGCGGCGACGAGGCCGCCAACCTGATCGCCGACATCGTCGTGAAGATCGCGTAACCCATGGATGTCATCACCATTACGGTCATTGCCCTGGCATTGGCCTTCGACTTTTTGAACGGCATCCACGATTCGAGCAATATCGTGGCGACCATGATCTCTTCGCGAGCGCTTTCGCCGCGTCTGGCGCTGGGCATCACGGCGCTGGCAAATTTTTTCGGTCCCTTCATTTTTGGGGTGGCAGTCGCCAAAACCATCGGCGATGAGATCGTGGCGGCCAACGCGATCAATGAACAGGTTTTGGTGGCGGCACTGGCCGCGGCAATCTTCTGGAACCTTCTCACCTGGTATCTAGGCATCCCCAGCAGTTCTTCGCACACACTGATCGGTGGCTTCATCGGCGCAGTGATTGTCGGCGCGGGCTGGCAGGCCATTCACCTCGGCGGCATGGAGAAGATTCTGATTGCCCTGTTCGCCTCCCCTCTAATCGGATTTGCCGCGGGGTACCTCATTTTGCGGGCAACCATCCTGCTCTCATGGAACGCCACGCCGCAGATCAATAACTTCTTCCGCCGCAGTCAGGTCGTCACGGCGGTGGCGCTGGCCCTCAGCCACGGCACGAATGACGCGCAAAAGACGATGGGGTTGATCACGCTGGCCCTGGTCATCAGCGGCAATCTCGCCACCTTCACCGTCCCGCTTTGGGTCATCGCGGCCTGCGCGCTGATGATCGGACTCGGCACGGCGCTGGGCGGCTGGAAGTTGATCCGCACGCTGGGCGGGAAGTTTTACAAGATCCGCCCGGTGGATGGATTCGCCGCCCAAATGGCCTCGTCAGCCGTCATTTTGGGCGCGTCGCTCATCGGTGGGCCGGTCAGCACAACCCAGGTGGTCAGCTCCGCCATCATGGGCGTTGGGACGGCCGAACGCGCCAACAAGGTCCGCTGGGGCGTGGCGCAGGAGATTCTGGTCACGTGGGGGCTGACGATTCCCGTGTCGGCGCTGATCGCGGCCGGCGTCTACTATTTGCTCGACATGGTTTTGAAATAGCATTTCGCTTCGGAATCGAAACCTCCCCCGACGGGATTGCGCGGGGGAGGTTTTGATTTGTCTCGTTGGTTAGTTTTAAGGCATCAAGCCGTGGCTTCGCCAGAGTAGACCAATACGGCTTCCTGCGAGCATGTGACCTGACTCTTATCGCCGATCTTTGGCAGTTCGAGGAATGGGTTGTTGAAGGTATCCATATTGAACCTGGCATTGCCGATCTTCACCTGGATGCGGACGACCGAGCCGAGGAAGGTAATATTCTCAATGACGCAATCCAGCACGTTATCCTTCTTGAGTTCGGCCGCGAAACTGAGGCGCTCGGGGCGAATGGACATGCGAATCTTGTCGCCCGTGGAACGGCCTTTCATTTCCTCCTGGCTGGTCTTGAATTGGATGCCATCCATGTTGAGCAAGCCCTGAGCAGAATCGACCACTTCGGCTTCCGCGCTGTTCAACGTGCCGACAAAGTTGGCAACGAAATTGGTCTCAGGGAAGTTGTAGACCTGGAAGGGCGTGCCAACTTGCTCGATCCTGCCTTCGTACATGACAACGATGCGATCAGAGATGGAAAGCGCTTCCTCCTGATCGTGCGTGACGAAGATGGCAGTGATGCCCATCTTCTTTTGGATGGCGCGAATCTCAGAGCGCAAACTAACGCGGATCTTTGCATCCAACGCGGAGAGCGGCTCATCCAGGAGGAGAACCTGCGGACGATTGGCGAGCGCGCGGGCTAGCGCTACGCGCTGTTGCTGTCCGCCCGAGAGTTGATACGGATATTTGTTGGCGTGCTTCTGCAGCGAGATCAACGCCAGCATTTCGTCCACGCGTTCCTTGATGGCCGACTCCGTCTCTTTGCGGATCTTCAAACCAAAGCCGATGTTTTGGGCCACGGTCATGTTCGGGAACAGGGCGTAGGCCTGAAAGATCATGCCGACGTTGCGCTGATTCGGCGGGTTATTGGTAATTTCCGCGCCGTTCATGGTGATCGTGCCAGTGGTGGGCATTTCAAATCCAGCCACCATGCGCAGGGTGGTCGTTTTTCCACAACCCGAAGGGCCGAGGAAAGAGACGAACTCGCCTTGTTCGATTTCGAGATTGAAATCCCGAACAACGGTTGTGCCGCCGTATTCCTTGGAAATGTTCTTCAATATCAAATGTTTCATGTCGTTTTATCCTGGATGTTAGTGTCCGCCAGCGATCTGTCCGCTCTGCTCTTGACCGCCAATGACCTGAATGATGCCCATACATGCCCAGATCAGCGTAAAACTGATGATCGTGGCGGCCGCAGGCTCGTAGGCCTTATTCTGGATGAGCAAGGCAATGTAGGGAGCAAAGGCCGGCTTGGCAAGATATTGCGCCAGGGTATATTCGCCCATCACAATGGCAAAACTCAGGAAAGCGCCGCTAAGGATGGAAACGCGCACATTCGGAAAGATGACGCGAAACAGGATGGTTCCCCATCCCGCGCCAAGGCTTTGCGCGGCCTCGGTCAAGGTCTGCACGTCAATGGCGCGCAGGCCGGTGTCAATGGCGCGATACATGTAAGGCATGGACAAAATCGTGTATCCCGCCACAAGCAGAGCGGGGCTGTTCACGATCAAAAGCGGCGGCTGGCTATAAGTGCGGACCAGGCCAAAAACGTATACGATGGCAGGAACCACGAAAGGCAACAATGTGATCAATTCCACCACAGGGCGGGCCTTGGGCACCTTCAGGCGCACCCAATACGCCGTGGGGACAAAGATCAGAATGGCCGCAATAATCGTCAGAACCGACCATAGAATGGAGGCAGGGAACCGAAGTTGAAAGGCAGGGTCGTTAAAAACATTCACGTAGGCCTTAAAGCTATAAACATCCTTGACGGCTTTAAGGGAAAAGATGAACGTTGCCAAAAGCGGCAGGAAGAAATAAAGGATGCCCAAAATCATCCAGAACCAGGACCAGATTACGCCGCCACGTTTCATTTCAACCACCTCTCTGCCCTGCGTTGCAGAACGGAATAACCGATCATGACAACGGTCATGACGATCACCATTCCAAACGCCACGGCATAACCCAGGCCTAGGTCGCCCAACACGTCGCCGCGCAACTGGGCGCCTATCACGATCGTGGCGAGGTTCATGGCCGAACCGCCTGTCAAGGCTTGGGCGGTGGCGAAGGCGCCAAACGCGTTGCCAAAGAGCAGGATGGTGCAACCCAGAAGCGATGGGAGCAGGATGGGGAAAGCCACATAGCGCCAATATTGAAAAGTGGTGGCTCCTAAATTCTCCGAAGCCTCCACCCATTCTCGCCGCAGACCGTCAATCGCGGGAGTGATGATCAACACCATCAAGGGGAATTGGAAATACATGTAAACCAGGCTCAATCCCCAAAACTTGAACAAGGTAAATCCATAATCATAAATATTGAAACCGACCGCCTTGAGCCAATTCGTCAACATGCCTGTCGGGCTGAGCAAGGCGATGAAAGCAAATGCCAGCGGAACGCCTGCAAAATTTGAAGCCACGCCAGAGAACGTCATCAGACTCGAGCGCATAAAACGCGGCAACCCGCCTCGGATGGCCGCGTACGCAAGCAGGAAGCCGAAAATCGCGCCCCCCAGCGCGGTGACGATGCTGATCTTGATGCTCAAGGAATACGCGCCCAACACATATGGGTCGCGCATCAGGTTTATTATATTCTTGAGGGTGAAACTGCCCGTCTCCGCGTCTTGAAATGTTCGCACAACGATGGTGGAGGACGGATAAAGGAGAAACATAAAGGCGAAAATGAAGAACGGCATGACCCCCAACCACGCCCAGGACATTTGGGAGACGGGACGCGCTTTTGGCGCGTCCCGTTTTTGAGACTGTGACATGGTCACAGATAACCTTATTTAACTTCCACGCCGACGGTGGCGTCCCAACCAGCCTTGATCGCTTCACGTGCGGCGGAAAGCTGGGCGGGGGTGGGCGAAACGGCCGAAGCGTAGGCATCGGAGGCGGGCAGTTTGGCTTTCAGGTCCGCGGGAATGACGCCGCGGGCTTCCATATCAGCCTGATGCACGCCATGAGCATAGCCCTTCATCCAAGCCATCTGGCCCTGGTCCGAGTGGATGATTTCCATCCAAACCTTGGCGCAGTTGGGGTGCGGGGCATACGCGCTGATCGCCTGGACGTACATGCTGGCGATGGTCGGGCTCGGATAGACCACCGCGAGTTCCGGGTTGCCAGCGAGCGAATCGCGATCGCCGAAGGCATTGTAGTCCCACGCCAAAACGATCGGGGTCGCGCCTTGCGCAACGGTGCCGACCTTGGCGATCACCGGGACGAAGTTGCCCGCTTCATTGACTTTCTTGAAGAAGTCAAGGCCGGGTTGAACGTCATCGAGCGAGCCGCCATTGGCGAGCGAGGCAGCAAACACAGACTGGGCCGCCTGGTTCGAACTGCGCGGGTCGCCGGTCAGGGCAACCTGGCCCTTGTATTCGGGCTTCAGCAGGTCTTCCCAGTTTTGCGGGACATTCTTCACGACAGCGGTGTTGACTTCGAGGGCCATCACGCCGTAGTAGCCGCCGGTCCAATAACCATTGGGATCCTTCGAGGGCAGGCCCAAAATCTTTTCGGGGATCTTGTCCCAATTGGTGACCTTGTAGGCCATGTACAGACCCTTGTCAATGCCTTCCTGTCCGTAAGCATAGCCAACGTCGAGGATATCAGGAGCCTGCGGGCCTTTATTGCCCTTGTTGGCTTCCACGGCCGCGAGTTCATCCGCGGAACCGGCATTTTCATCGAGGGAATTCAGTTCAACGCCAGTGGTGGCTTTGAAGAGTTCAAAAATCTCCCCATAATTTGCCCAGCTAGCCGGGGTGGCAATGATGGACAACATGCCTTCTGCTTTGCAGGCATCAAGAAGTTCCTTCGGCACAGCAACGCCGCCTTCAGGTGCCGGGGCAACGCCGCCTCCGCAAGCGGAAAGCAGGGTGGCCGCGACCACGAACAGAGCAATCAAATTGAAAACGAACTTGTTAGTACGCATTTCTCTCTATCTCCTAGGTTTTGGGTTGGTGGAAATACGATCGAGCGACAAACAGTGTTTTCGAAGATATGTTTCGAGCGCCTCCTTTCATTCTGCAATTGATTGTAGCATTTTCAGCGACTCAAGTCAATTTGACTTTGCCGACTTTCACACGATATTAACCGAACGATAACCATCGCTTCGCACGGACCTCGCGCGGGGCGCGGCCATCGCGGGCCGGGTTGCCAGTTTGGCCACGTGTGGCGCAATTTGGCAAATTACGTTACCGAGCCACCTCTTCCACTTCCTCGTACCAGCGAACGCGCGTCCCGACGCGGTCGCGTAACTGCCAGGCGAGGGGCTTGGGCATGGCCTCGAAGGTCTTCAAGATTTCGTGGCAACGCGCACGAATGGCGGCGCGCTCGGAATCCGTAAGCGGGGAATCGGCTTGGGTGGTCAAGTCCGCTACGCGGTCGAGGTTGAGCGAGATGGTTTTGTAGAGTCCCCAGTCGGCGGAGCAGAGGCGCGCGAGTTGGGTCAGGTTGATGCGGGAGTCGTCGTCGCCCGTCTCATTGAAAAGCAGGAGCGAGGTCAGGTCGAGCAAATCCTTTTTGTTGATCTCGACGACCTGCGCTTTGGAGAGAAGCAACTCCGCGAGCGGGATGGTGAGCGGGTCGGCGGTGAGGCGGTCTTCGAGGGGAATCTTGTGGCACATTTCGAAATCGCCGACGAAGATATCCACTTTCAACTCGGAGTCGTTTTGGAAATAAATCTGGCGGTGCGCGCCGTTGAGCAGGTTGAACTGCTTGTTCGGGCTATAGCCAGCCTCGGTCATGAACGCTTCGAACTCACGCCGTTGTTTGCGCGCCACCACGAAATCGAGATCGGGGTAGTCGCGTTTGAAGGCGGGATGATCGTCGCGATAATGCAGGCGAACGGCCAGCCCACCGATGGCGCGCAGGTGAATCCCTTTCGCCTCGGCGGTTTGCACGAGGCGATGGAGTTCGGCGAGGAGTTCTTGTTGGGTGAAGGGCATGGTTCTGCACCGTCATTGCGAGGGCGTACCCGCCCGAAGCAATCCCCCATCGTGCCAGGAGATTGCTTCGTCGCTCCGCTCCTCGCAATGACGAAACGATGTTATTCCACAGGAATCTCGGATTGCACTTTATCGAGGTCAATGCCCTTGTTCTTGCGGTAGACTTTGAACCCGAAATAGATGATGGCGGCCAGCAGGTAATTCGCGCCCATGTAAATGAGCGAGGTGCCGTTCTTGTAGCCTGCTTCATTGATACTGTAGCCGATCCCGTAGAGCGCATTCGGATCAAGGATCCACTGGTAAAGCAGGAAGACAAGGAAGCCGCCAAAGATGACGCCCGCCACAGTGATTAGCGGGATGCCGAAGATGTTGTACTTGGCGATCGGCGAGGCCTTGTAGAGATCGGGCTTCTTGTACGGCAGAATGATGGCCGCGATGGTCGTACCAAGGAAGGTTACCGCGATAACCAATGTGGAGCAAAGCGTAAGGCTCGCGAAGTTGAAATAGTTGAAGTTGAACAGGAACGCTACGAACAATGAAGGAAGCACCATCAAACCCAGGGCCCAAAGCGGCGTGCCAGTGCGTTCGTTGACATCCGCGACAGACTCAGGGAGCAGGCGATCGAAGGCGGCCGCAAAGATGACGCGCGTGGATGACAGGAAGACCGTGCCGCTCCAGCCGAACCACCACAAGCTCATCAACACCACGACGAGGATGCGCAGGATCGAGCTATTGGTCAGGAAGGATGCGAGCAGGGCGGGATACGGCCAGACGGGGAAGGCGGGAGTCGCGTCGGGGGCGAATCC
This sequence comes from Chloroflexota bacterium, assembly GCA_016234485.1. Taxonomy (GTDB): domain Bacteria; phylum Chloroflexota; class Anaerolineae; order Anaerolineales; family Villigracilaceae; genus Denitrolinea. The sequence goes on along the minus strand of JACRBL010000023.1, from coordinate 63,186 downwards.
CCAGGCGTAGTTCCACCATGCGCCACCCGCTTGCACGTAGAAGTCCCAGCCGATGGTCTGCTTGATGGCAAAGAGCAGAATGATGCCAAGCAGGGTCGTGATGGCAAGCGCCGAGCCCATGCCAGAGATGTTGCGTTTAAAATCGGTGGCGCCGCGCACCTCGCCGTAGAGGGTCGCGCCCCAGTTCGGCCACAGGTTGAAGAAGACCAGGTAGGGAATGACGAGGAAGACCGCCGCGAGTCCGCCACCCGAGAAAGGTGTGGACGCGCCCGCGTCCGTTCCGAGTTGAACTGTGGCATCGTATGCGCCAGGCGCTGCGTCAAACATCGCGGTGGCATTCGCGTCGAAGGCGGCTTTGAACGATTCAGGATTGCCCGAGAGCAGCAGTACGATGACGATGAGAAGTCCCAACATGCCGCCGTAGAAGGAAATCTTCTGGATGCGGGCGTAGGTCTTCATGCCGAGGGCGATGAACAGGCTGACGATGGCAATGGTGATGACCGAGGCCGTGAACGCGCCGACCTGCGTGCCAGCGAACCACAGCGCGAGGTCTTTTGCGCCAAACACGCTGAGGATCGGCACGAGAACGATGTGGCGGAACATATCGCCATACAGCGGAACCCACAGCCACAGGATGAACCACCAGCCCGTGACGGCGAGAATGAAGCCGACCGCGCCGCCCAAAATTCGGCTCTGCCAGACGTAGTCGCCGCCCGAGCGCGGCATGACCGCGATCAGAGCCGAGTAGACGACCACCTCAAAGAAGATGAAGATCGCGCTAATGATCAGGGCATCTATCATCCCACCGCCGAAGTAGTACATCTGGCTGAAACTGTACAACCCCAGCGTGATGAGGTTGATGGAAAACAACGCGTAAACAAACGCGTCGAAGACCGACCAGGATCGAACCAGGCCAGTCGCTTTACGGACAAACAGGTCACTCATGGCAAAACTCCTCTCAATGGTGAATGATTTTTCGTGCTACAGGGTGTAACACGTAGAGCCCGAAATGCGGCACACGGATTTTTTTCTTCCGTCATTGTGAGGAGGGCGCTCTTCCCGACGAAGCAATCTCTTGGCCTTGTGGAGGGGATTGCTTCGCAAAGAGCGCTCGCAATGACGGATCAAGTGGGACTCAATCAAACAAAGAATTTCTCATACAAGTCTTCCCAGGTGGGATTCATTTTCTTGATCAAATCAATCTTCTTCTGCCGCGAGCCGCCTTTGATTTGTTTTTCGCGGGCGATGGCTTCAGGCATGGTGGCAAATTCTTCAAAGTAAACCAACTTCGTGACGTTGTATTTACTTGTAAAACCTTCCACCATTTTGTTTTTTATTTCCATCTCCGTCATTGCGAGGAGGGCGGTCTCCCCGACGAAGCAATCTTGCGGTCGTGGGGAGGGGATTGCTTCGCACACCTGCCCTGGCGGGCGGTACCAGGGAAGAACGCTCGCGATGACGAATGAAACTCAACCGCTCGTCAACACATAATCCTGCACTTTGTTCTTGCCCAGGGTTACGATGGCTCCCAGCAACGTGCCCTGTTCATACATCGAACCAGGGTTGATGCACAATGTCTTTCCAATGCGAGACGCGCCACGGCCTTCGTGGATGTGTCCATGCAGGCCGAGCAACGGCTGATGCGTTTCAATCGCCTTTCGCAGCGCGGTCGAGCCGACAGGTTTCAGCGCCTGTCCCGCCATTTTGGGACGCAGGTTCTCGTCCAGTTCGGGCGCTTCATCCAAGTTGGATTTATGCGGCGGGACGTGGATATTGAAGATCGCGTTGCGCGCGTCCTTGAGGCGGGACGTCATCGCTTCATACCTGACCTTGAGCAGGTCTTCTGTTTCCTCGCGATGAGTTCGCCACGGGGTGACGTTGCTCCAGCCCGAGGAGATCATCTCGTGATGTTCGTTGAGCGGAATCACCTCCCCCTCCGAAAGGACGACCCGTTTCGAGGCGCGCACGATCTCGTCCACTTCGAACATGTCATCGTTGCCTGGACTGCAATAGACTTTCATGTCCGTGCCGTCCAGTTTTTTATCGGCGATGTCCATCCATTGCTGGGCGACCTTCAACACTTCCGAATGGAAAATGTCGTGGATTTTGTCGGGAGTCTTTTCGAGTTCTTGAATCTCATCGGGATTGGTAATGTAGGGATAGTAGCCGCGACTGCGGACGCGCTTCATCATGTTCTGCAACTCGGTCTCGTTCGCCGCGTCGAAAGGCTGTTGGAGCAGGATCATGCGATACTTCGTCCCGCCTTGATGGATGACAGGGACGATGGCCTTGCCCGTCATGTCGCCGCCGAGGATAAGCACATCCACGCCGTAGAATTTTCCCGCGTTGAGAAATTTCAACCAGCAAATGTCCGAGCCGTGAATGTCTGTGGCAAAGAAGATTTTCATTTGGGTTCCTTTGGCTTTGTTTCTGCGAGGGCGCTCTCCCCGAAGCAGTCTCCTCGCGGTGGAGGGGGTTGCTTCGTCGGAAAAGCGCCCCCCTCGCAACGACAATAAGGATTACTTCGGCATTTCCAACACGCCTGAAATGAGATTCGGGAATTCGGCGCGGATGCGCGACTCAATTTCATCGGAGAAGAGGGTAGCGCTGGCTTTCGCGAAAATTTCGTTGGCGCGTTTCATGGCGCGGGTGTGCGTGTCCGAGGCGCCCTTCTTCTCCCAGATGGAACGAGCCTCGCGGTCGCCCAGTTTGGTGAGGATGGCTTCGGTCTTCATGCGTTTCGCCGTGTGCGGACTCATCATAAACGAGCCGCCTGGTTTGACCTGCGCAATGACTTCCAGCGCAAGTTCGTCTTCGCTAAAGTTAATGCCGCGCTTCATGCGTTTGAGCATGGTGAAGATTTCATCGTCAATCACGGCTTTGGCGAAGTCAAATGCTTTCAACGCGTCGAGCAGGCCGCCCGTGTTGAACATGTCCGCGCCGCCCAGAAGTCCCGCGACGACCGACATGCCCGTTTCATATCCCATTTGCGCGTCGTTGACCTTCGAGTTGGTCAGCCCGATATATCCGCCGCTCGGCACGTTATAGAAACGCGCCATCTGCGCGAAGGCCATGTGGAGCATCCCGCACTCGATTCCGCCCGAGGCGTACGCGCCCGTCCGCATGTCCGCGATGGTGGGAAGCGAGGCGTAAATGGTCGGCGTCCCCTCGCGCACCATCTGCATCAAAATCGCGGCTGCGAGAAATTCCGCGTTGCCCTGCGCCAGCGTCCCCGCCATGGACATGGGCGAGGTCAGCCCCGCGTTCGGCACAATGGACGGGTAAACAGGCAGTCCCTTTTCGCTAAAGTACATGACCGCTTCAGTCGAAAGATGATCCATGGTCAGCGGCGAGACAACGGGACAATAATGATGCGTGACGAATGGTCGCTCCATGTAGGCGGCTTCGCTCCCCGCGATGGCGTACAACATCCGCAGGATGATCTGCGCATCCACCATATCCGTTGTTGTTGAACGGATCGGTTTGAGGCAATGTTTGAGCGCGGGATAAAGGCGCGCCAGCGTGAACTGTCCATTGGGGGCGTCGTCCGCGAGCGTGGAGACGGAGAAGACATCGTAGGCGGGCAGCTCGTTGACGAGGTGCGCGATGCGGGCGATATCGTCTGAGCGGGCGCGTCGTTCGCGACCCGAAACGGGGTCAATGATATCGGGCGCCGAACTGCCCGTGACGAGGATCGGCCTGTCGGTCGGGATGGCGCGATCGAACTTCGGGTCGCGTCCACGAAAGGTGAAGGTGGGCGGAATCATCTTGCGATATTTTTCCACCACCGCGCGCGGAAACGTGACCATCTGCGTCTCGGAGTCCACTTTACAACCATGACGCGCGAACATGTCACGCGCTTTTTCAAGTCGCACCAGCAGGCCGACGTTTTCGAGGACTTCCAACGAAGCCTCGTGGATTCGTTCCACTTGTTCTTGTGTGAGGAGGGTTGCGAATGTCATTTGGGTTCCTTTTCTGGTAACAATAATTGTTTGAGGCATAGGGGCGTTAGTTATAGCCGCTTGTCAATCTCTCTACGCATCATGAGACCTGTTATAGAAGCAACAATGCCAAATACTAGTCCAACTGCAACGATAAGGTCAAAAAACGCATTGACTCCACTTATCTGTTGCAATACAACAAAAGCAAAAGACAAACACATTCCAATTGCGCCAATCAGCGCAACAACAGCCAAGCGGCGAATTCGAGACTTCATTTCAGGTGCATTCAATTCTTTAAATGCGCCTCTGGCTAGAGCTTCGCGAATTTGACTTGCATATCGCAGTCTTGAACGCGTACCTAAAATGGCAGCCACAACAATTATTCCAAGTGGAATTACCATGCAAAGCCATGAGAGGTCAAATGTGATTGTTTCCATTTCAAAATCACTCACATCCCGTCATTGCGAGGGCTGGTCGAGTAGGCGGTGTTCTTCCGCCGTATCGAGACCATGCCCGAAGCAATCCCCGCGCACGACCAGGAGATTGCTTCGTCGGGAAAAACGCATCCTCGCAATGACGAATTACCATTTACTTCTTCTTCTCCTGCGGTTTCTTCTTTGGGATCAATGGCGAAGCGGCAATCCTGTGCGCGAGGTGACGTGTCTTGCGCTCCAGATTTTTTTGTTGGAAGGCGATGATCTTTCCGATCTTGACAAACTGGTTATCGCGGAAGGCGAGATATTCCACGCGCAGCTTCGCGGCCAGCGACTGGATCTCTTCGAGCGGGAACATGTCCAGCCCTGCGCGCGTGACCTTGAGCGAGGCGGCCGCGGTGGCGAAGCGGGCGGAGCGTTCCATATCCCAGCCTTGCAGGAATCCGTACGCGAAGCCCGAAGAGAAGGTCGCGCCCGCGCCGCAGGCATCCACGGCCTTGACCTTCGGCGCGAAGATGCGGACGGCTTGGTCGCCTTGCGCCACGAGACAGCCTTCCTTTGCCATCGTCACGACCGCGATCTCGATGCCCGCGTTCAGGAGTTTGCGCGCCGTCATCATCAAGCCGCGGTTCTTGCCGAGTTGCGCCGCATCCGTCACGGCCTGACAGATGGTGGTGTGCTTCGCGTATCGCTTGAGCAGATGGATGTCCTTGTGACCATATTCCAGGTTTAAGAACACTGGCACGCCCAAACGGTTCGCCTCTTTCATGGCGCGCGTGATGTGACTCTCGCCGTCGTACCAATCCACGTACATAAGACGCGCTCCCTCGATCATGGACAAGTCCGCCGTGTCGAGGGTGGCGAGCATTTCGGGAGTCCGCTGCCAGAAGTAGGTGCGCGCCCCGCGTCGGTCAGACACGTCCACTTCGATGGGAGTCTCGTACGCGTTCGTAAAGCGGACATCGCCCTGGATGCCGCGCTGTTTGAGATCCAACGCCAGCCGATGTCCGCGCGGATCGTTGCCGAGCGCCGTGCCGATCATGCCCGCGTCCACGCCCCACTGCGCGAGGCAACACGCGATGATGGCCGCGTCGTCGAAGACGAATTCTTTGATTTCCTTGACCATTGCTCCCGTATTGTGACGCGGGAAACGATCCACTGTCATAATGGTCACGGGGGTTAACATGCCGAAGCCGATGTAATCAGTCATGTAGTCTCATAGTCTGATAGTCTCACAGTCCTGAGCGGAGCCGCCGTGCTTTTCGGCGGCGTAGTCGAAGGACGAGTTTACTGCGATTCATTTTTTAAGAGCGAAGGCGCTCACCTCTCGCATCAAACAACACCATCGGCGCTACCTCGACCATCTTCCTTCCTTCGATGAGTTCTGCCTCAAAGCGGTTGCCGACTTTCGCCAATTCCACGGGAAGATACGCGTAGAAGATATTCTTCTTCACAGTATATCCCCATCCGCCGCTACGGACGCGGGTGAGGACTTTGCCTTCGTGGTAGATGGCCTCGCCACCGTAGATTTGCGTGAACTCGTTTCCGTCCACGGTCAGCGTGCAGAGTTTGCGTTTGATTCCTTCGGCCTTCTGTTTGACCAGCGCGGCCTTGCCGATGAAGTCTTTCTTGTTCAAGTCCACGCAGAAGCCGAGACCGCCTTCGTAGGGCGTTTCGAGTTGGGTCACGTCGGCGGTATAGTAGCGATAGCCTTTTTCGAGACGGAGCGCGTCCAACACTTTGTAGCCGCCGACTTCGATTCCAAATTCCTTGCCTGCTTCGAGCAACATGTCCCAGACCATCGTGGCGCGATTGTATGGGACATACAACTCCCATCCCAGTTCGCCCGCGTAACTGACGCGCTGGGCGTAGACCTTCGCGCCGTTGATGGAAATTTGCTTCGTCATTAAATACGGATGCGCTTCATTCGAGACATCATCGCTCGTCACTTTCATCAACAAGTCGCGGGCGCGAGGTCCCCAAATGGGAAGGCACGCCCACTCTTCCGAAACGTCGCGGATGCTGACTTCTCCATCGTTTTCTTCCACGTGCATTTCGAGCCACGACTTGTCGTTGCCGATGAAGGCCGCGCCCGTGATGACCCAGAACTTGTCCGCGCCGAGACGCGTCACGGTCACGTCCGCCTCCACGCCGCCATTCGTGTTGCAGAACTGAGTGTAGGTCGCGGAGCCGATGGGTTTGTCCATCTTGCTGACCGCGACGCGATTCAACAATGCCAACGCGCCCGCGCCAGTCACTTCGATTTTGCTGAACGGAGTCAAATCATAAAGACAGACGCGTTCGCGCGTGGCGACGTGTTCTTTTTCGAGACGATCAAAGTACGGCGGCTTGACCCAGCCGCCCCAGTTGCGCTGATCCTCGCCCATGCGACGCGACGGTTTGTTGGGGTCGTAATAATTCACGCGCTCCCAGCCAAATTTCTCGCCGAAGACCGCGCCCATCTCCAACTGGCGATGATAGACCGGACTGATGCGATGCGGGCGCGCCCACTCGAATTCGTCGTGAGGGAAGCGCAGGCGGTAGTAATACTTCACGCACTCGCGCGTCCGCTGGGCGGCGTATTTGGGATTGGCGTAATAATTGCCAAAACGCGTCGCCTTGTACGCGTACACATCCATCGTCGGTTCGCCGCCGATGATCCACTCGGCTAATAATTTTCCAACGCCGCCCGCGCCGCCGTAACCGTTGAGCGAAAATCCCGCCGCCATCCACATGCCGCGCACGCCCGCCATTTGTCCCAGCACGGGTTGGCAATCGGGCGTGTACGCGCCAGGGTGACAGACAAGCGTGATGATGCCCGCCTGATCCAGGAACGGCAGGCGACGGATCGCGCCCTCCAGCAGGGGTTCGAAGCGATCCATGTCCGAGGGCAACGTCCGACCGCCATGTTCCCACGGTGCGCCGTCAATCCAACGTTCGAGCGGGTTGCCCTCGTAACCGCCGATCACCAGCCCGCCCTGCTCCTGTCGCATGTACACCAAATTTTCTGGGTCGCGCAGGCACGGTGTCTTGGAATTAAATTCGTGGCCTGGCACAGCCTTCAACGCGATGTGCTGATGGTCAATAGGCGTGGTCGGGAAATGCAGACCCGCCATCGCGGCGATGCGCGGCGCCCACATCCCCGCGGCGTTGACGACCAGCTCGCATCGAATCGACCCTTTATCGGTCACCACCTCGCGGACCTCTCCCTTCGGGGAAAGTTTGATGCCCGTGACGCGCGTGTTGGTGTAGATGGTGACTCCCAACTCCTTCGCGAATTTAACCATGCCCGTCGTGGCGGAATACGGATCGAGTTGACCATCGCGCGGCAAATAGATCGCGCCGTAGAGTTCCTTGTCCGTGATCTGCGGCATGTGCTTCACCGCCTCGTCCCGCCCGATGACCTCGCACTCGAGTCCCAGCGCTTTCGCGCGGCTGACACTTCGCTCCAAATCCTTGAGAGACTCCTTCGTCGAAGCGACGCGCAGACTGCCAACATGATCGAACAATCCCAACTCGCTGTACAACTCGATGCTGTACATGCGGAACTTGAGCATGGTCTGCGACGTGGCGAACTGCGTCACCAGTCCCGCCGCGTGTGACGACTCGCCGCTGGCAATCTCGCCTTTTTCCACGAGAACGACATCCTTCTTGCCCATCTTCGCAAGGTGATACGCGACCTGCGCACCGACAATCCCTCCGCCGATGATTACGATCTCTGCTTGATCTTTCATGTATGCTTCATCCTTTTCGTTGTTGTGTTTCAAACAGATTTGAACAATTCGCAATTGTTTTCCACAACCCCGAAGGGGTGGCATGCTTCGCGTCCGTCAAATACCATCGCTACTGCCATCCCTTCGGGATTGAGGTGACTACTTGCTCACATCGGCTTTCGCGACCAAAACCTTCACCGAATGCAAGGACAAATCTTCAATCGCCGACGCGCTAAATTTCTCATCCGTGACGAGAATATCCACTTCATCAATCGAAGCGATTTGGAAATTGGATACCACACCCCATTTGCTATGATCCGCCGCCACGATCACTTTCCCCTTTGTGCGTTCGATCATCATGCGGATCACTTCCGCCTCCACATTGGTCGGGACAGTGCAACCATGTTTCAGGCTGATCCCGTCCACGCCGATGATGGCCTTGTCCGCGTAGACTTGACGCAGGTTCTCGAGGGCGAAACGTCCCGCCGTGGATTTCGAACGCGGCTGGTATTCGCCTCCAAGAAGATGATGCGAAAATCCCGCGTCGCCGAGTTCCAACGACGCGTTCACATTATTCGTAAAAACAGTTACAGTGGGGTTGGCGCGGATATTGAGCAACACTTGCGTCGTTGTAGTTCCGCTATCAATGAACACGATGTCCCCATCTTCGACCAACGAGGCGGCCAGCGCGCCGATCAATTTTTTCTCGTCGGGATACTTTTGAACACGATGTAAATATTCGGGTTCCGATGTCAATCGCTGGTTGAGAATCGCCCCCCCGTGAGTCCGCTCGAGAACGCCGTCCGCCTCCAAACGTTCAAGGTCGCGGCGAATAGTCGCCTCGGAGGTTTCGAGTAGCGCGCAAAGGTCGCCAATACGGGCGATCTGGTGGATCGTCAAAAATTCCTGAATTCGTTCTCGCCTCTGTGCCGGGATAAGGGGTTTGCCCATGAGCCTCTCGAATCCAATGACGGAAAATGCAACCTTTTGCTCGAACATTATATAAGAATGTGATGAACTTTGCAAGATTTTGTCTTTTTAGTATAATGCGGGCATTGCCATGACCCACCTCGTCCGTGACCTCATGCACCGCGGCTTGATCACCTGCCGTCCCAGCGCCACCCTGGGGCAGGTTGCCGTGCTATTAGATCAACATCACGTTCACGCGCTCGTCGTCAGCGACCGCGACGGGCGTTACCTCGGCGTCATCTCCGACACCGACCTGCTGGCTGGCGAATGGCTTTCCTCCGACCCCGAATCTCTCACCATTATGCGTAGATTAACCGCGGCCGACCTGATGTCCGCGCCGCCCGTGTCCGTCGAAGCGAATCTGACCCTCGCCGAGGCCGTGCGCGTCCTGCTGGACAAGCAAATCAGCCGACTGCTCGTCACCGAAAATGGACAGCCCGTGGGCGTGATCTCCATCTCAGACTTTGTCGCCTCGCTCGCGCGTGACGAGAAGCCGCGGCGCGAAGTGGTGGGCGATGTCATGTCGGACGCGATTCTCGTCTGCCGCGACCAGACGCCCATCCGCTCCGCCGCGCGCACCATCACGCAGGCCGGCTGGCGCTCCGTCCTCGTGGTAAACGCGCAGGGCAAGCCGCTCGGCGTCGTCAGCGGACGCGGCCTGCTCTCCTTCATCCAAAATGGCATTGACGAGACCATGACCGTCAGCGACGTAATGCACCCCGCCTTGACGATTGACATCCACGCCAGCCTGCGCGCCGCTGCCGACAAGATGATCCAAAACCATTATCACCGCCTCGTCGTAGTGGACGACAAAAACCCCGAAGCCTTCCCTCTCGGCATGATTTCCTCGTTTGATATTGTGGCGCAAATGGCGCGACCAGATTCCATCTGGCAAAAGTGATTCAACCTCAAAGGTATTGCCTCAAGGTAATACCTTTCTAATTTCTTGTGCAACCCAATCCCAAAGGGATGTAACAATTGTAGAACACAGATCGCAATTGCTACCAACCCCAAAGGGGTGTCATTGATCGAGCGCTATGTCATCCCTTCGGGATTGCGGGTTGGAACTGACGATAAGATAATTTGACTATCAGACTAGGAGACTATCATCATGGCAGAACTACCAAAACATGCACAGGCCGTCATCATCGGCGGCGGGGTGGGCGGGGCGAGCATTGCGTATCACATGGCGCAAATGGGGTGGAAAGATGTTGTCGTCCTCGAACGCCACGAACTGACGGCGGGGTCAACGTGGCACTCGGCGGGACTCGTCGGGCAGATGCGCTCGGACGCGAACCTGACGCGCATGATGCACTACAGCACCGATCTGTATCGCAAGTTGAAAGCCGAGACGGGCGTGGATACCTCCTGGCGTGAGGTGGGCGGCCTGCGTTTAGCATCCTCACACGAGCGCCTCGAAGAGACCAAACGTCTTGTTGGCTTAGCGCGTTCGTTCGGCGTGCCGATGGAATTGGTCTCGGCCAAAGAGGCGCAGGACATGTTCCCGCTGATGGACATCACGGGCGTGGTCGCGGCGGCGTACACCCCCAATGACGGTTCCATCGACCCGACAGGACTCACCAACGCCCTCGCGGCAGGCGCGAAAAAATTCGGCGCAAAAATTTTCATCAACACCAACGTGGAAGCGATCCACTTGAAGGACGGAAAAGTCAGCGAGGTGGTGACCGATCAGGGGACGATCCAGACCGAGGTGGTCGTCAACGCTTCGGGCATGTGGGGGCGCGAAGTCGGCAAGATGGTGGGACTGCAATTGCCCGTCATCCCGATGGCGCATTTGTATATTTTGACCAAACCGATCGAAGGCGTCACGTCGAAGTTCCCGAACCTGCGCGACCCCGATCATCTCGTTTATTGGCGCGAAGAGACGGGCGGCCTCGTCACGGGCGGATACGAACGCCAGCCCGCCACGTTCGGCATGAACGGCATCCCGCGCGATTTCAAATATCAATTGCTCGCGCCCGATTGGGATCGCTTTGCGCCGCTTATGGAAAATTCGATTCGACGCGTGCCAGCCATCGAAAACGCGGAAATCGTCAAACTGCTCAACGGTCCCGAAGGCTTCACGCCCGATGGCGAGTTTTTGCTCGGCCCGACATCCGTCAAAGGCTTCTGGGTCGCGTGCGCATTCTGCGCGCATGGACTCGCGGGCGCGGGCGGCATCGGCAAAGCCATGGCCGAATGGATCATTGATGGCAACCCCGAATGGGACATGTGGCGACTCGACGTGCGCCGCTTCGGCCCGAATTACAGCAGTCTCGATTACACCGCCGCGCGCACCATCGAAACGTACACGCAGTATTACGATATTCACTTCCCCGGCGAGGAACGCCTCTCGCGCCGCGGACAGCGCGTCTCCCCCACCTACTTCCGCCTGCGCGACCTGCGCTGTTCGTTCGGCGAAAAATTTGGATGGGAGCGCCCGAACTGGTACAACGTCTACGAGGAGAAAGCCGATCACGGTCACGAGCCGCGCGGCTGGGCGCGTCACAACTGGAGCCGCGCCATCGGTCACGAACACCTGATGACGCGCGAGCACGCGGGTCTCTTCGACGAGACCTCGTTCAACAAATTTGAAGTACGCGGCCCCGGCGCGTTGACCTTCCTCAACCGCGTCTGCGCGAATCAAATTGACGTTCCCGTCGGCAACGTGGTCTATACCCAATGTCTCAACAAAACTGGCGGAATCGAATGCGACTTCACCGTCACGCGCCTCAGCGAGGAAAAATTCCTGATCATCACCGGCACCGCCTTCGGTCAGCATGACGCGTCGTGGCTCTCGCTTCAAATGCCCGACGATGGAACGGTCACGCTCGAGGATGTCGGTTCGCAGTACGCCTGTATCGGTCTGTGGGGGCCGAAGGCGCGCAAGATTTTAGAGAAGGTCACCACGGACGATGTCTCGAACGCGGGCTTCCCGTACATGACGGCCAAACGCATCACCGTCGGAGACGTGCCCCTGCTCGCTTCGCGCGTGACCTATGTGGGCGAGCTCGGCTGGGAGTTTTACGCCCCCATGGAGTACGGACTCCGTCTTTGGGACACGCTCTGGGAAGCCGGTCAACCCGAAGGGATGGTGGCCGCTGGATACAAAGCCATTGACACGTTGCGCCTGGAAAAAGGGTATCGCTACTGGAGCAGTGAAATCAGCCCGGACTACAACCCGTATGAGGCGGGTCTCGGCTTCGCGGTGAAACTCGACAAGCCCGATTTCATCGGCAAGGACGCGCTGGTCAAGGCCAAAGAAAAAGGCCTGACCCGCAAGTTGGTCTGCATGAGCATCTCTGATGACCGCACCATCGCGCTCGGCAAGGAACCCATCCGCGCGGGCGACAAGATCATCGGCTGGGTCGCGGCGGGCGGATACGGCTACTCAGTGAAACTGAGCATGGCCTACGCCTACCTGCCCATCGAGTACGCCAAGCCCGGCACGAAACTCACCATCGAGTTCTTCGGCGAACAGATGGCCGCGGAAGTGGTCGCTTCGCCGTTGTGGGATCCGAAGGGTGAGCGGGTGCGAGCATAAAAACGAAATGGGACGCGGAAAACGCGGACAGACACGGATGGACACGGAGATTCTTTAGTTCTCTTTTCAGCTTTTCCGCGTAAATCTGCGCTCGTACGCGTCTCATTTAAAAAATAAGAATCCAACCCGAAGGAGAACCCAACCCCATGACACTCGCAATTGACAAGGCCATCGCCAAAGTGCCGTTCCTCGCCGAGTCGAAGAACCTCAAGAAGACGCCCCTCAGCGGCGGCATCACCAACATGAATTTCAAGATAGACGCCGACGGCCGCGCGTACGTCATTCGCCTGGCGGGGGCGAACACCGAAAAACTCGGCATCAAGCGCGACGTCGAGTATGCCGCGAATTACGCGGCGGGACAGTTGGGCATCGCGCCCGATGTGGTCTACTTCATCGAACCCGAAGGTTACATCGTCACGCGTTTCATCAACGGTAAGCGCGTCATGCCCGAGGAGATCGTCAAGCCGCACAACCTGGCGCGTGTGGCGAGCAAACTGCGCCTGTTCCACCGTCACGCGCCGAAACTCAAAGGCGAGTTCAACGTCTTCCGCCGCGTGGAAAATCTGACAAAGGTCTCGAAGAGCAATAACTGCAAGTTCCCCTTCGATTGGGATTGGATCATGCAAAAAACGCGCGAGGTGAAGGATGCGCTGGCGAAGGATCCCTACACCCCCACCCCCTGTCACGATGACCTGCTCAACCTGAACTGGCTGGACGAGGATGTGCCGGGCGAAATTGGTGAGTTGCGCCTGCTGGATTGGGAGTACGCTGGAATGGGCGACATCTTCTTCGACCTCGGCAACTTCAGTCACCACCACCGCCTGAGCGACGACCAACAACGCCTCTTCCTTCAGGAATATTTTGGCGAGGTCACCCCGAAGAACTTCGCCCGCCTGAAACTGATGGAGCCAATGTCCGAGTTGCACGAGTCCATGTGGGGCACGACGCAGACGGGCATCTCGACGCTGGAGGAGGATTTCCAGGGTTATGCCGATCTGTGGTTTGGACGCCTGCGCTTGCATGTAACAGACTTCCGCTGGGAGCAGTGGTTGAAGGATGTGGCGGGAACGAAGGCGAAGAGGAAGAAAAAGAAATAAGGAAATCCGTTAAACGGTAAACGTTTAACGCGCTACCAAAGAATTTCACCTACTAAAAAGGAGTAACACAATGTCCATCGCAAATGCAAAAGAAGTCATGATCGAAGCCGCGAAGAAAGGCTATGCCGTTGGCGCGTTCAACGTCACGGACTTGCTTCAATTCGAGGCTGTCATTGACGCGGCCGTCGAAACGAAGTCGCCAGTCATCGTGCAGACTTCGGTTAAGCCGTCTCAGTTCCTGGGCACCGACATCATGGTGGCGATCTATCGCACACTGGCGCAGAAAGCGCCCGTCCCCGTGGTGCTTCATCTCGATCACTGCACCGAGATTGACTATTGCAAGAAGTGCGCCGACGCGGGCTACACCAACATCATGATCGACGCGTCCAAGCAGGCCTACGAGGAGAACATCCGCCAGACCAAGGAAGTGGTGGACTACTGCCACAAGCTCGGCGGAATCTCGGTCGAGGGCGAGCTGGGAACCGTCGGCGGCGTGGAAGACCAGATCAAGGTCGCGGAAGATGAAGCGCAGTTGGCGAATCCCGCCCAGTCGGTGGAATTCGTCGAGCGCACGGGCGTGGATATCTTCGCGCCCGCCATCGGCACCGCGCACGGCGTCTACAAGACCAAGAATCCGAAGATTGACACGGAGCGCATGGCCATCATCCACAAGATGTTGAACGGGAACGGAATCAAGACCCCGCTCGTCGTCCACGGGGGAACGGGTCTGCCCGAAGATATCATCAAGAAACTGCTGGCGGCAGGCGGCGCGAAATTCAACGTCTCGACTGAGTTGAAGCACACGCTGATCGACGCGAAGTGGGAGTACATCAACGCCCACCGCGACGAGTACGATCCCGGCAAGATCGACAAGGTAGTGCGCGAAGCGACGAAGAAGGCCGTCATGCACTGGATGGAGTTGGTGGAGTCGGTAGGCAAGGCGTAAGTGAGTTAGGAGTTGCGTGTTGCGTATTACGTAGTGCGTAACTTCTTTGAAATAAATTCACTTGATTCCGTCATTGCGAGGAGCGAACGAAGTGAGCGACGAAGCAATCCCCGCGCAAGTTGGAAGAGATTGCTTCGTCGGGAAGATCGCCCTCCTCGCAATGACGATGACGAGGATAAAACTACTTTCAGGAGAAAACCATGACAAAGAATATCGAAGAATATTACGCCCCGTGGGTTAAGGGCATCCCGATGTACATTTCGGAGCATATTGAATTGGCGTGGCGCAAGCCCGAACTGCACCGCATGATGTCAAACGAGAACCCGCTGCCCCCGTCCGAGAAGGTTTTGGACGCGATGTTCAAGTACGCCAAGATGACCAACCGCTACCCCGATCAGGGACTCATCGTCCGCTCGAAGATCGCGGAGATCAACGGCGTGGCGGGTCCGCAGAACGTGATGATCGGCAACGGCTCGAGCGAAGTGTACGATAACATCTTCCGCATGTTCATCGAGCCCGGTGACGAGGTGATTCAGCACACGCCCTGCTTCGGCATTTACGGCCTGCGCGGAAGCCTGCTCGGAGCCAAGATGGTCTCTGTGCCGATGATCTACAAAGATCACCTTCTGCACTTCGATCCCGACGCCTTGATGAAAGCCATCACCGAAAAGACCAAGATCATCGTCATCCCGAACCCCAACAACCCCAGCGGCAACTTCATGGACCCGCAGTACTTCGAGCCGTTTGCCAAACTCGGCATCCCGCTGGTTGTGGACGAGGCCTACATCGAATATGCTGGCCTGGGCATGTCGCAGGTGGAACTGATCAAGAAATACAAGAACGTGTTCATCACCCGCACGCTTTCCAAGGCCTACGGTTTGGCGGGCATGCGCTTCGGATACACCATTGCCCACGAAGAGACCCTCAAGCAGGTTGCTGGATCGCTCCTGCCGTGGAACGTGGGCACCATCCCGATGTGGGCCGCCCTCGCCGCTTTTGAGGACACCGAAGGCCTGGCGGAGCGCGTCAAGTTCAACAACGACGCGGTCAATTTCATCTCCGAATCGTTGAGCGTGATCCCCGGCTTCTACGTCATGCCGTCCAAGGCCAACTACATCCTGTTCGATTGCGGCGAGACCGGCAAGACCGGCAAGGAAGCGCTCGCCTACGCTGAGACCAAAGGCATCATCCTGCGCGGCGAGAGCAAGAAGTACGGCTCCGACGGCTGGTTCCGCGTGACGGTCGGCTCGAAGGAAGAGAATGAGCTGTTCGTGAACACGATGCTGGAGTTTTTTGGAGTGAAGAAGTAAAACTATCATCGTCATTGCGAGGGCGTACTCGCCCGAAGCAATCTCCTACACGACGCGGAGATTGCTTCGTCGGGACGTGCGCCCTCCTCGCAATGACGGGGAGGCAGATATGTCACAAATCAAAGCAGTACTATTCGACCAGGACGGCGTGATCATTGACACCGAGCGCGATGGTCACCGCGTCTCGTTCAACATGACCTTCGCGGAATTCGGCTTCACCGACGAATGGAGCGTGGAGTATTACCACGAACTGCTCCAGATCGCGGGCGGCAAGGAACGCATGAAGCATCACGCCCAGACAAAAGGTTTCAGCAAACCGATCCCCGCCGAGGAACTTGATGAACTCGTCAAGGCTATGCACAAACGCAAAACCGCGCTCTTCGTGGAATTGATCGAGACCGGCAAACTCCCCCTCCGTCCGGGCATCCATCGCTTCATGAAAGAGGCCATGGACGCGGGCATCAAGATCGGCGTCTGTACCACGTCCAATGAGCAGGCGGCGAAAGCCATCACGGAAAAAATCTTGAGCGATATCAAGTTCGAGATCGTCCTCGCGGGCGACGTGGTGAAGAACAAAAAACCCGATCCCGAAATCTACAACCTGGCGCTCTCCAAACTCGGCATCTCGCCCGATGAAGCCATGGTGGTGGAAGACTCGAAGAACGGCGTGAAGGCATCGAAAGCCGCGGGCATCAAGACCATCGTCACCTTCAACGGCTACACCGAAAAGGAAGATATCGAAGCGGGCGACATCATCGTCTCCTGCCTCGGCGATCCCGACGGACAAAAAGCCACCATGCGCAAAGGCGGCATCGCGGGCTTCGACGGCGTTGTCCACGTGAAAGACGTGGCGGCGTTGTTTGGGAAGTAAAAGTCAAATCTGTCGAAGGTCGAAAGCCTGCCCTGAGCCATGTCGAAGGGTCATTTGACTTTTGACCTTCGACTTTTGACAGGATTTAATGGAAGAACTCTTCGACATCATTGACGACAACGACAACGTGATCGGGCAGGCCGCCCGTTCCGACGTCCATCGCAGCGGGTTGCAACATCGCGGGGTTCATCTCCTGCTGTTCGACCGCGAGGGGCGCCTGCTCGTCCAAAAGCGCAGCGCGGACAAGCGGCAGTACGCGTCGCTGTGGGATTGCTCGGTGTCGGAGCATGTGCAGGCAGGCGAGAATTATCTCGACGCGGCGGTGCGCGGCGCGAAAGAGGAGATGCGCGTGGATGTCTCTGGCCTGCGTCCGCTGTTCAAGTTTCGGATGGAGTACGGGCCGAACGACAACGAGATCAGCGTGGTGTACGCCGGCGAGGTGGAGCCCGCCCAGGTCAGGTTTGATGCGGAAGAGGTCGGCGAGGTGGCGTACGTTCACCCGTCGGAATTGTCCGCGAGCATGGAGCAGAGTCCGCAGTTGTATTGCAGATGGTTCATCCAGATCATGAAATTTTATTCAGGCCGACGAGCGGAGTTTCAGGTGTATGAAACCATTGAATGAAAAAGTAAAAATCCAGGCGCCGTTGCTGGCGATGATTTTCATCGCGCTGGCCTTCGTGCTGGGACTGTTGCAACCGCTCCCCGTGCCGCTTCCGCCCGCGGCGCGCTGGATTGGGTTTGGGCTGGCCGCGCTCGGCTTCCTGCTGGGACTGGCCGCATTGATGGCGTTTCGCCGGGCGCGCGGCAAGAGCGCGCTGGTGACTTTGGGCGTGTACCGCTTCAGCCGCAACCCCATCGCGCTGGGATTCGTGTTAATGCTGATCGGGTTGACTCTCAACGTCGGTTCGGTGTGGGGACTTTTGATCGCGCCCGCGTTGATGGTGTCGTTCAATTTGTTCGTGATCCAGCCAGAGGAGAAAATTCTTGCCAGCCGATTCGGAAAAGAGTACGAAGCGTATAAATCGCGCGTGCGCCGATGGCTGTAATTCCGCAACGGAACCAACCCAGACGGGTTTCTATTTCAAATGAACGCGTCAAGGTTGTGAACGAATTCATTTGTTCGAGGAGAGCCTATGGCCGAATGCACGACGAATTAATCCCCCTGCCTGATTTTTTTTCAAAACCCAAAAAGGAGAATTGAGCAATGGCTGACAAAAGCGCTGAGCACGATAAGAAAGTTTTGCATAACATGGGCTATGCCCAGGAGCTTTCCCGCCGCATGAGCGGCTTCTCGAACTTCGCGATTTCGTTCTCGATCATTTGTATTTTGGCAGGCGGTATCTCGGCCTTCCCCGCGGCCTTCAACGCGCTCGGATCGGGCGGCGCGTTCCTGATCTGGCTGGTGGGCGGCGTCCTTGCCATGAGCGTCGCCGTCGGCATGGGACAGATCGCATCCTCCTTCCCGACTGCGGGCGGCCTCTACCACTGGTCCTCGCACCTCGGCGGAAAATTCTGGGGCTGGGCCACGGCCTGGTTCAACCTGATCGGCCTGATCTGCGTGGTCTCCTCGGTGGACGTGTTGCTCTACACCGTCTTCTTCAAGGACCTCCTGCTCGGTACCGCCCTCGGCGTGGACGTTTCCACCTTTGGCTACTGGCACCAGTTCGCTTTCATGGTTGTCGTACTCACGACCCAGTCCATGCTGAACCACTATGGCATTGACCTGACCACCAAACTGACCGACTTCAGCGGGTACGCCATTCTTGCGCTGACGGTCGTCCTCATCGTTGTCCTCTTTGCCTTCAGCCCGGTTGCGCTCGATTTCGGACGTCTGACCGACTTCCAAAACGTGACCGGCGACGCGGGCGGCGGCGTGGTTCCCTTCCGCACCGAGAGCGTAGCCTTCGCCTTCCTGCTCGGCCTTTCGTATGTTTGCTACACCATCACCGGCTTCGATGCATCCGCGCACACCTCCGAAGAGACGCAGGACGCGCAGGTGAACGTGCCGAAGGGCATGTGGACAGCCGTGTTCTGGTCGTGGGTGTTCGGTCTCGTGGCCGTGGCCGCCTATGTGTTGACCATGCCCAGTCTCGAAGAAGCCCACGCGGCGGGCTGGGGATCGTTCTTCTATATGTGGAGCGCCTCACGCATGCCGAGTTGGTTGAGCATTTTCCTCGCTGTCGGCCTCGTGGTCGTGAACTACATCTGTGCGCTGGCTGGCCTCACATCCACCTCTCGAATGATGTATGCCTTCTCGCGCGATGACGGTATCCCCTTTGTCTCCAAGACCCTCGCGCAAGTCAGCACCCAATACCGCACCCCTACCTACGCCATCTGGGTTTCGGCGGCTTTCGCGCTGTTGAGCACCGTCTACGCTCCATACTACCTCGTACTGGCCGTGGCCTGCGCGGTATTCCTGTACATTTCCATGGTCATGCCGATCGCGGCAGGCTTGATGGCTGAAGGAAGCGCCAAGTGGAAAGAGAAGGGACCGTTCAACCTCGGCGGCCTCTCCAAGCCGAACGCCGTGCTGGCCATCATCTTCGGCATCACGCTGGCCATCAGCGGCTTCTTCCCGCCCAACGAAAAAGTCTTCTACTTCACCCTCCTCTTCGTTGTGGCCCTGCTCGGCTTCTGGTCGAAGAAGTACGCCATCATGGGTGTCGTGCTTTCGGTTGTTGGATTGTTGATAGCCTACTTCCTGCCTGTTTCGGAGGAAAACATTCTGCACTTCCTCATCCCGCCAACCGGCACTGCTTGGGCTGCGCTCGTTGTTGGATTGGCCGCGCTGGTGATCACCTACGTCACCGGTGGTGAAGAAAACCGCTTCGAAGGCGTGCCCGAAGGCGATAAGATCGTTCAACGCCAAAAGATGATCGCCGATATCGAAAAGAAATACGGCGAGCAGTAAGCGTAATACCTGCCACGAACGCGGCGACTCGCACCAAGGGTCGCCGCGTTTCACTTAAGACCCAACAGGTTTCAAAAACCTATTAGGTCTCCCAAGGAGCCTCCATGACCAATCTCCTCGGCATAGATCAAGGCACCACCCAAACCACCGCCGTCATCGTGGACGAGCGCGGCGCGATGATCGCCAAAAATTCCGCGCAACTGCCCGCCCTCTTCCCGCAACCCGGCTGGGTGGAGCAGGATCCGCGCGACATCGTCCGCACCGTGCGCGAGGCCTGTGCGCCCCTGCTGGAAAAATACGAAATCGCCGCGGTCGGATTCGACAACCAGGGCGAGACCTTCATCGTCTGGGACGCGGCCACGGGCGAGCCGGTCACTCCCGCCATCGTCTGGCAGGACACGCGCGGACAATCCGTGTGCGACGCGCTCGCTTCCCGCGTCGACCTCGAGCGGCTGAGGCGCACGACAGGTTTACTCCTGGACAGTTATTTTTCCGCGCCGAAACTGAAGTGGGTCTTTGAGAATCATCCCGAATTGCGCGCACGCGCCCACGCGGGCGAGCTCAAATTCGGCACGACAGAAACGTGGACTCTCTGGACTCTGACACAAGGCAAACTTCACGTTACAGACCCTTCCACGGCTTCGCGCACGTTGCTGTTCGACATGAACAAATTCGAGTGGGATGAAGAACTGCTGAAATTATTCGACGTGCCGCGCGCGATGCTCCCCGAAGTCAAACCGTCCGCGGGCTACATCGGCGACGTGGATTTCGTGGGAACGGGCAAGCCCCTGCCCCTACATGCCCTGCTCGTGGATCAACAAGCCGCACTCTTCGGTCAGGCTTGTTTCAAAGCAGGCGAGATGAAATGCTCTTTCGGCACGGGCAGTTTCCTGCTGATGAACATCGGAGACAAACCGAAACTCTCGAACAACGGCTTGCTCACCACCGTCGGCTGGAATTTCAACGGGCACACCGCGTATGCCTTCGATGGCGGCATCTTCGTGACGGGATCCGCTGTCCAGTGGCTGCGCGACAACTTGAAGGCCATCCCCGATTCCCCGTCCAGCAATGATGCGGCGAAACGATCGTCCGACGCGGGTGTGGTCGTCGTCCCCGCGTTGCAAGGTCTCGCCGCGCCGCATTGGAGAACCGACGTGCGCGGCGCGATGTTCGGCCTGAACCGCAGCACCACCTCCGATGACATCGTGCGCGCCACGTTGGATGGCATCGCGTGCCGCGTCTACGAAGTGGTCACCGCCATGGCGCAGGACGCGGGCACGCCTCCTCCCTACCTCAAAGTGGACGGTGGTCCCTCGGGCAATCCCTACCTCATGCAGATGATCGCCGACTTGCTCGATCTCGAAGTTCGCGTTTCGGCCGCGCTCGAAGCGACAGCAATTGGCATCGCGAATCTGGCAGGCCTGTCCGCGCTGGGGACGTCATTCGATTCGCTGGCGGGAAATTGGAAAGCAGAAAAGGTTTATGTCCCGAATATGAAGAAAGAAGAAAGAGGAAAGAAATTAGAGCAATGGTCGCGGGCGATTTCGGCGGTGAAGATGTATCACAATCCCGAAGGAATGAAATGATTGTAACGAACGACTTGTCGGGCAAACAATCCCGATGGGATGGCATATTCCCGGCAATTCAATTTCACCCCTCCGGGGTTGACCACATCCCATGATGTAATTCTATAATCAGGTCACCCCTTCGGGGTTTTCGTAGCGCTACACATTCAAAGATTATGCGCCGCGTACCACACTCCACGCAATACGCAATATGAAGTACGCAACAGGATTCCCCATGACTAACACAACCTACGACATCGCCATCGTCGGCGCGGGCGCGGTGGGATGCGCCATCGCCCGCGAACTTTCGCGCTACGACTTGAAAGTCGTGTTACTGGATTCCAACCCCGACGTAGGGATGGGAACCTCGAAAGCCAGCACCGCCATCTGGCACACGGGCTACGACGCCACGCCCGGCTCATTGGAAGCGACTCTGCTCAAACGCAGTTACAAACTCATGGAGACGTTCCTGCCCGAAGCCAACATCGCGCACGAGCGTCTCGGCGGTCTGCTCATCGCCTGGAATCAGGAGCAGTTCGAGTCTCTGCCAAAGTTGTTGAAGAAAGCACATGACAACGGCGAGATGGATGTGCAAATCATTTCCGCCGATGAGATTCGCCAGCGTGAGCCGCGCATCAATCCCAACGCGCTGGGCGGACTATTCGTACCGGGCGAGGGGATTCTCTGCACGTATTCTGTCCCGTTGGCGTGCGCGTATCAGGCGGTGGAAAATGGGGCGGAAACGATGTTCAATTTTGCGGTAAAAGAGATTCGACCACGGACAACAGACGATGAACCATGGTTGATCGTCAATGGTCTATCGTCCACCACCCAAACGATTCAGGCGCGCTACATCGTCAACGCGGCGGGACTCGGCTCGGACGAAGTCAACAACCTGTTTGGGCATCGCCAGTTCAAAGTCACGCCGCGGCGCGGACAGTTGATCGTTTATGACAAGCTGGCGCGGCCGCTGGTCAATCATGTGCTCTTGCCTGTGCCGACTTCAATCACAAAAGGCGTTTTGATTTCCCCCACCGTCTACGGCAATATTCTGCTCGGCCCGACAGCGGAGGATTTGGACGATAAGTCCGCCACGCAGACGACTGCCGATGGCTTGAACATGTTGCTGGAAAAGGGACGACAAATCCTGCCACAACTGCTCGACGAAGAAGTGACCGCCACCTACTCTGGTCTGCGCGCCGCCACCGAACACAGCGACTATCAAATTGAAATGCACCGTGAACAACGATACTTGTGCGTCGGAGGGATTCGCTCAACAGGAATCTCTGCCGCGCTGGGCATCGCCGAATACGCGGTCGAGCTGTTGCAAGAGGCGGGCTTGGAGTTGACCCGCAAAGCCGAATTCAAACCCGTGCGATTGCCATCTATTGGACAGGCGCAGATTCGTCCACATCAAGACGCAGAGGCGCTCGCCCGCGACCCATCCTACGCGGAGATGGTCTGCCATTGCGAGCGCGTCTCACGCGGCGAATTGCGCGACGCGATGAGCGCGCCCGTCCCCGCGACGACTCTCGATGGTCTGCGTCGCCGCACGCGCGCATCACAGGGACGATGTCAGGGATTCAACTGTCACGCGGCGTTACTCAAAGACCTGACAGGTTTCCACACAGCCACGATTGAACAAGTCAAGTCTGATACACAAGTCACTCCGCCTGCCAGCGCCACAATGAAACCTGTCAGGTCTGCCACGGAGGTCCTCATCGTCGGCGCCGGGCCGGCAGGATTGAACGCCGCCATCGAATTGAAGAAGCAAGGGATTCGCGATGTGCTGGTTGTTGACCGCGAACCCGAAGCGGGCGGGATGCCGCGATTCTGTCATCACACGGGGTTTGGACGCGAAGATTTATGGCGCATGTGGTCGGGGCCGAAGTATGCAAAGTATTATCGCGAGTTGGCAGAAAAACATGATGTGGATGTGCGGACATCAACGACAATTTTGGGGTGGGGGCGCGAGGATGCGTCGCACCTTACCCCGCAGGAAAACACCGGCCCGTTTGGTGCGATGCATTCCCTGTCCTTCACATCGCCAAATGGGTTGGGAAGAATCGAGGCCCGCGCGATCCTGCTTGCGACGGGCGTGCGCGAACGTCCGCGCTCGGCGCGCTTGATTCCGGGCGCACGTCCGCAGGGGATTTTCACAACTGGCTCATTACAGCGATTCGTTTATCAGGAAAAATTTCCCGTCGGGAAACGCGCGGTCATCATCGGCGCGGAGTTGGTGAGTCTTTCGGCGCTACTCACGCTCAGGCAGGCGGGCGTGGAATGCGCCGCGATGGTCACAGAAGAGACGCGTCACCAGATTCAGTTTCCGTACGTCGCGATGAAATGGTTGTACGCGGACATTCTCACGCGCACGCCGATTGTTACGAATACCCGAATATCAAATATCGTTGGGCAGAAACGAGTGGAGGGAATCGAACTGGAACAATCCCACGCCTTCGGCAGGGCAAGTGTTGGCAAATTGTCCTACATTGATTGCGACACGCTCATCTTCACAGGGAATTGGATTCCCGAGCACGAGCTGGCACGATCGGGCGGCCTCGCCCTCTCTCCCGTCACGCGCGGACCCGAGGTGGACGCGGCGTATCGCACGTCGGCGGCAAGAGTCTTCGCGGCGGGGAATCTCCTGCGCGGAGTCGAAACGGCCGATCGTTGTTCGCTCGAAGGTCGGCGCGCGGCGCGGAGCATCATCGAGTATTTGAGGAAGAAAAATGGTTGACGGCGCATTAAAAAGCAATTCAGGAACGCGAGCGTGAGGGGTATAATATGAATATGTCACAAGCCTTTTTTGACGCGATCCGTGCGGGGAATCGCGAAGAAGTGGTACGCATGCTTCTTCTGGATGCGAGCCTTATTCACGCAAGAAATCATGGCCTCAGCCCGGTGTTGGTGGCGGCCTATTGCCTCGAAGCCCAACTGGCAGAATTTTTGGCCGACAAAACTGTGACGCTGAACGTATTTGAAGCCGCGGCCACAGGACGCACCACGCATCTCGTCCGACTTTTGGCGCGCACCCCCGATCTGGTCAATTCCTTCGCCGACGACGGATTCCAACCGCTGGGGCTGGCCTGTTTCTTCGGCCATGCGGAAGCGGCGGAATACCTCGTTAGGGCCGGCGCGCAGATAAACGCCGCGTCAAACAATGAGTTGACGGTCACGCCGCTTCAATCAGCCACAGCGGGCGGCCACACGGCCATCGTGAAGATGTTGCTCAAAAACGGAGCCCAGCCCAATGTCCGCGAGCGAGGCGGGTTCACTCCCCTGCACGCCGCGGCCCAAAACGGCGACCTCGAGTCCATCCAGTTACTCATCATGGCAGGAGCCGACTTGCATATAAAAGCGAACAATGGACAAAGACCGGTTGACCTGGCGCAGGAAAAAGGTCATTCACGCGCGGTCGAGATCCTAAAACGAGAAATTACAAAACGTTTTCGAGTTCTTCCCTAAAACATCACAAATACTTGACAAGTTTATATTCTGTCCTAAAATTGAGATCGTTGAATGGATCGTATTCAATCAGAAAAGCATAGGAGGTGGTCGTTAGAGTCATTTGAGAATAAAGAAAAATGGTCAATTGCAATCCAGCATGAATAAGCAAGTTCACCTAAATATTCAGGAGAATAAAATGAAAAGAAAATTCATCGTATTGCTTAGCATCGTAATTGTGCTTTCGCTCGCCCTGACGGGGACCGCTTCTGCCACCAAACCGGAAGCGAAAGAGGCGGGACCGCTGACGCCCGGTCAGGCGCAAGTGTTTGCTCAAAACGTTCGGATCAATGTCGTCTTCATTGGTTACGATGCGGCCGATATCAACATGGCGGATTACAAGTCCTGGCTTCCGGCCACCTACACGCCAATTGTTCGCTACCCGGCGTTCTACGGGATTGAAGGCCGAGACATGGGCTTGAAGTACAACTTTAACTACAAATATATTTTCAAGTCCGCCGCGTTCAACAATAAGTTCTTCACCTTCCTGAAGTTCAAAGGAACAGACCGCGGTTTGAATTTCTACCAGCAGGCCTATAACGACCAGGTCAACAATATTATGAACGTGACCGCGCCTGTGCTGTGGATCGACGCGCCGACCGTTGAAAACTGGTTGAACAAGAACCTGGGCTTCTCAGCCAACTCCTACACCATCGTGTTCATCAACTGGTATGACCGCCCCGACTTCCGCTTCCACGTCTACACCAAGACCGACGAGTCCGATCCTGATACGGGCTACAACTTCGGCCTGGCGCGCGGTTCCCGCAAGATGATGGCGTGGGGCGGTAGCAACAGCCGCTTGTGGTTCTACGATCTCTCCGCCGGCCCCGAAGCTTGGGCTGGTTCCTACAATGTGGATGACGCCGACCTCGATGGCGACTCCGTCGCCGACTATCGTCTGCCTGCTATCTGGGAATACGATGCCGCTGGCTATCGCGATCCTGCCGAACTTGGCGGCGACCTTGGCCTCGTGACCCGCTTCGTCGCGATCGACATGCTTTTCACAGGCTCCCCACTCTACGACCCCATGGCTACCACGCCGAGCGTGAATGGTCGCAAGATCACCCATGTCAATATGATGGAAGATGATCCCGCCAGCAACGGTACGTCCTGGATGAACACCGCCATGGTGACCGAAGAATTCAAGGCCATGCAACCGTACTATGTTTGGTCCACCCAGATGACCGACGTGAACCCGATTGACGCGGGCGCCAAGAAGGCCTTCCGCATCTTCGCCGGGTTGAGCAGCGCAAACGACTGCTGGAATGCCTATGGCACGCCCTTTGCCCAGTTGTTCTGCTACTTCGACACGAACTACGACAAGTACATCCCCCCCTACCGCACCCGCGACTACGTGTTCCCCATCCACGCCTTCAACACCACCGCGGCTAAATTGGGCGGCCAGTATGGCTTGCTCGGCTTCGCGGACGACAACTGGATTGATGGCACACCCAGCTACGTCTTTGAATTTGGCGCGGCTGAATATCGCGCCCTCGGTTATGGCTTCACAGACACCGCCATCCATGAAGGCGGCCATCACTTCGGGTTCTCGCATCCGCATGATGGCTACGACGCCGAATACGATATTGATTTCGGCGCAAGCGGCCCTCTCTACTTTGCCCAATCGGGCGATGAGAGCCACACCGTCATGTCTTACATGAACCTCACGAGTGAATTTGGCAGGTTCAACATGGACAACCTCGGTCGCTGGGAGTTCGCTGGCTACATGAACTGGTCCAATGAACTCTATGCCGCCCTCGCCGCCCACCCGAACTTCGCGTCGGTCGCGGGCTATGTGAGCAGCGCCGACGACTACGCCACCGCCGCCATGGCCTCCTATGATGGCTGGTTCTACACCAAGGCCGCTGGTTACGCCAAAATGGCGTACTGGCAGTTATCCAAAGCCGCCGCCATCCTCGGCGTGCCGACCCCCGATGCGGCTCAGCCCGTCGCGCCCAGCGTTGTCAACCCCAACGTGCCGCGCGAAGGCGACCCGATCCGCTTCCCGGATAACTAAAATTTCACCCACCTAAGTTTCACCCTTTCGGGAGCGGAGACAACTCCGCTCCCGAACCTTTTAAAAGTGGAATTTTCTCCGCAACCTTTTTGTGATACAACGTACATAGGATTGCATTTGATCGCTTCAAGCCACAGGAGAATCCCATGTCGAAATTTGCAAAACTCATTTCTATTCTCGCAGTCTTCGGACTGCTGACGCTTGCCATTACATCGCCTGTCCGCGCATTCGAAAACCGCGAAGGTGAAACGGTTGTCATCGAAAAGGGAGAGGTGATAGAAGACGACCTCTACATCACCGCCGCCACCGTCGTGGTGGACGGAACCATCAAAGGCGACCTGGTGGCCTTCGGGCAGACCATCACCATCAACGGCGTAGTGGAAGGCGACCTGATGGCCGCCGGGCAGACCGTCATCATCAACGGCCAAGTGAAGGACGACGCCCGCATCGCTGGCGCGGCCCTCCAGGTCGGGACGGAAGCGACCATCGGCGACGATTTGGTCGCGGGGGGCGCGTCGCTTGAGACGATGGCGGGCAGTCACGTCGGCGGCGATCTCGTCGTCGGTAGCGGACAAGCCCTGCTGGCCGGCGACGTGGCGGGCGATGTCATCGCGGGGACGGCGGCGCTGGAACTGCGCGGTAAATTTGGCGGAAACGTGGAAGCCTACGTGGAAATGACCGCCGAATCCGAAGACATGCCGCCGATGAACATGTACATGACCCAAAGTCCCATCAGCCTCCCGACGGTTCCTGGCGGTTTGACCGTTGACGAAGGCGCAACCATCGCGGGCGACCTCACCTATTCCAGCGCTTTCGAACTCCCCATTCCCAGCGGCGTGGTGAGCGGAAAAGTGACTCGTACCGAACCTGAAATCCACACAGAAGCGATTGAAGTTCAACCCACCAAGGGAGAACAAGTGACTTCATGGGCTGTTGACTTGGTTCGCCGAATAGTCACAGTAATTCTAGTTGGCTTGCTCCTCAACTGGCTGTTCCCGAACTTTCTGAGAAATACCACAGGAAAACTACATTCACAATTCTGGGCAAGTCTGGGTTGGGGTTTTATAAGCGGAGTGATTTTCATCTTTGCTGGCTCCGTCATCTTTGTTGCAACTTGGTTGCTTGCAATTACACTTTGGGCATTTACCCTAAGCGGTCTGGGGTGGAGTGCATTAATAATCGGTTCAACAATTCAAATTACTATGACGACCTTCATCATCCTTACCGTTGCCTATCTGGTAATTATCATCTTTGGCTCATTTGTTGGTAAATGGTTGCTTGGCCTATTCAGCCCTTCCTTTGCTGAACACAAGATTTGGCCAATGATCGTTGGCGTAATAATTGTTGTTGCTGGAATCGATATCCTGCGATTTCCTCTTCTTCCAATTCAACCCACTGGAATCTTGCTTTACTTTGTAATCACTCTCTTCGGCTTCGGCGCGCTCTGGTTGTGGGGACGCGAGCGTTTCGGGAAACCAGTGGTCAGTAATCCGTAAACCGTTTTCAGTGATCCGTTTATCGGACGGCAGGTGACTGCCGTCCGTTTTTAATTTGACAATGTCAGTTATAATTTCGCCCATGCTTACCCCTGAACAAATCGAAACCAAGCTAGACCGCATTCTCCTAAAGGTACAAAAGCCTGGCCGTTACGTGGGCGGAGAACTCAACAGCATCCTCAAAGATTGGGACTCCGTCTCCCTGCGCGCCGCGCTCATCTTCCCCGACATCTACGACATCGGCGTCTCCAACGTGGGACTCAAGATTCTCTACGACCAGATCAACCAACGCGAAGACGCCCTGGCTGAACGCGCCTACGCCCCATGGACCGACATGGAAGCCCTCATGCGCGAGCATGGGATTCCGCTCTACACGCTCGAATCAAAACGACCTTTGAGCGGGTTCGACCTCCTCGGCTTTACCCTCCCGTACGAGACTCTCTACACCAACGCCCTTAATATCCTCGACCTGGCTGGCATCCCCCTGCGCGCCGAAGAACGCGATTTGTCGCACCCCATCGTCATCGCGGGCGGACATTCCACCACGAACCCCGAACCGATGCACGCGTTCATAGATGCGTTCGTTATCGGCGAGGGCGAGGAAGTTATTCACGATATTATCAATGCAGTTCAAAAGTTCAAAAGTTTGCAGGTCGGCATGTTTGAACCTTCCAACTTTCAAACCTTTAAACGTGAAAACCTGTTATTGGAATTAGCCCGCATCCCCGGCGTCTACGTCCCCCGCTTCTACCAACCCCACTACATGGACGATGGCACAATCGAGCGCATGGACGCCCTCGCCGAGGGGATCGCCAACCCCATCGTCAAACGCATCGTCGCCAAGTTGCCCCCGCCACCCACGAAATTCATCGTGCCGAATATCGAAGTCGTCCACAACCGCGCCTCGGTGGAGATCATGCGCGGATGCACGCGCGGGTGTAGATTCTGCCAGGCAGGCATGATCACGCGTCCCGTCCGCGAACGAAGCGTGGAGGAAGTTGTCGCCGCGGCGCGCGAGGCCATCCAATCCTCGGGCTTTGAGGAACTCGCGTTGATGTCGCTCTCTTCTTCCGACTATACACACATCATGGAATTGGTCACTGCCATCGGCGAAGAATTCAAAGACAAGAAGCTGGTCGTCTCCCTACCCTCGTTACGGATCGAATCCGTCTCGGTGGATTTGATGGATAAATTGCGCGACCGCCGCGGCTCTGGCTTCACGCTCGCGCCCGAGGCCGCCACCGAACGGATGCGCCGCATCATCAACAAATTCATCCCCGACGAAGACATCATCAACACCACGCGCGAAATTTATCGGCGCGGCTGGACGACCATCAAACTCTATTTCATGATCGGCCATCCAAGCGAAACGCTCGAAGACGTGCAAGCCATTGCCGACCTGTGCAAACGCGTGATCGCCGAGGGGCGCAAAGTGGCGGGCATGAGGGTGAAGCTGAACGCGGGCGTTAGCACCTTCGTACCGAAACCGCAGACACCCTTCCAATGGGTGGCGTGCGACACGCGCGAAAACATCCTTGCCAAACAGGATCTGCTCCGCCGCCAACTGCGCGACAAAAATATCAAACTCTCGTGGACAAAACCCGACGACACTTTGCTCGAAGCCTTTTTATCGCGCGGCGATAGGAAACTTGCCGACGTGGTTTACACCGCCTGGAAAAACGGCGCCAGGTTCGATGCCTGGGGCGACCAGATGAAATTCGACGTGTGGATGAACGCCTTCGCCGAGCATGGACTCGACCCCGCCTTCTACACCCACCGTCCGCGCCGCACCGATGAAATTTTCGCCTGGGATCACATCACCGCCGCCGTGCGGAAAAACTTCCTCTTCCAGGATTTCCGCCAATCGCTCGAAGGCCAGATCCGCGTGGACTGCCGCCTCAATTGCTTCGCCTGCGGCATCCTGCCCACCTTCATTGACGTGCGCCGCGACCATCCTGGCGAGGGCTGGAAATGTCCCGATGTGAAAACGCCGAAAAGGGAGCGGGTAGTGAACAGTAAACAGTTGTCAGTGATCAGTAATCAGGCGCTCGCCCTCCCGCAAGTGCATCGGGACAATGTGAGCGGAGGGGTACTCCCCGAAGTCGAAGGGGCAGTGGTGGGAGATTGAGATGAGGAAGTCGCAGTTTTTGGTGCGGATGGCGAACGCGCGCGAGGGATGGGAACACGCGCTTAACTTTGTCGGCTCGATTCGGCTGGGCATCACGGGCGTTTCGGGACACTGGTCAACGCGCGATATCCTCGCCCACATCCTTTCACGCGAGCAATACATCGCCGACCGTCTGCACGAAATTCAACATGGCGAAACCCTCCCGCCCTGCCAGACCAAAGAGGAACTCGAAACCTTCTACGCCGACTTCGGTTATCCCGATTACGAATCTCCCCTGCTCGCCGAAGCCGACGCCAACGAATGGGCTGTGCGAAAATTGAAATACACGCCCTTCATCGAACTGATCGAGATCGAACTGCGCGTCTACGATTCAATTTACGAGTCCATCAAAATGCTCACCGAAGAACAACTCAGTGAAAACAACCTCGTCAAGCGCATCGCGCGCTACACCATCGAACAATATCGCCACCACGCGGCTGATATCCGCAAACATTTCAAAACCCCCGTCATCCGCTAATGCGAATTCGCCTCACCTTCTCCAAGCAGGGTGCGCTTCGTTACACAGGGCACCTCGATTTGCATACCCTGATCGAACGCGCCGCCCGCCGCGCCCAACTTCCCCTGGCCTACTCACAGGGCTTTCACCCCACGCCCAAAATTCAACTCGCCTCCGCCCTCCCCCTCGGCTTCTCCTCCCGCGCCGAAATGATGGACATTTGGTTAACCACAGAGGACTCCGAAGTCTCTGCGTCCAAACTTCGGAGCGACCTGCAAGCCACCCTGCCTCGCGACATTCAAATCCTCGACATTCAAATCGTGGACGACCGCGCCCCCGCCCTCCAGACCCAACTGATCGCGTCCGAATACGAAGCGACCATCCCCGACGAACACGCCTCCAACCTGACCATTCGGCTGGCCGCGCTCGTGGACGCGTTGTCTCTCCCCCGCGTCCGCCGCGGCAAGACGTACGATCTCAGACCGCTGATCGAGTCGCTCGCCCTCGCCCCGCCTTCGGCCCCCCTCTCCCGAAATACGGGAGAGGGGTCGGGGGTGAGGGTCTTCATGCGCCTCACCGCGCGCGAAGGCGCGACGGGACGTCCTGAAGAAGTCTTGTCCGCGTTGGATATCCCGCCCGAAGACGTCCGCGTGGAAAGAACCCGATTGATTTTTCAGGGTTAATATTACAGCGCAAAGTTCGTTTGCGAGCAGTTGCACTGCGAGCAGGATGCAGTCCAACGCATCCAAACAACCTTACGCATGAACAGAATCTCACCATCGGACTCCAAAGTCTCCGACTTTGGAGTCGAACGTCAGAGACGTTCGACTCCGCCAATCAATTTGAGGAGAAAAAATCATGGCATTAATCGGCGCTCTTTTTTTTGGTTTTGTCCCCGCGTTTCTATTCGCGGCGTTCCTCTATTGGCTCGACCGCTATGAGAAGGAACCGCTTCCGCTTTTGGGCGCAGTCTTCGGATGGGGCTTCATCGTGGCCGCGGGAGGCGCTTTCATCATCAACACCGCGCTCGGCATCGGCGTCTACATGTTCACTGGCTCCGAAGTGACCACCGACCTGACGACTGGCTCGATCATCGCCCCGCTCGTGGAAGAGATCTTGAAGGGACTCGCCGTCTTCATCGTGTTCTTGATCTTCCGCAAGGAATTTGACTCGATCCTCGACGGCATGATCTACGCGGGCATCGCCGCGCTTGGCTTCGCCGCCACGGAAAATGCCTTCTATATTTATGAACACGGTTATGCCGAATCTGGCTGGGGCGGATTTTGGTTCCTCGTCTTTGTGCGCGTCATCCTCGTCGGCTGGCAACATCCGTTTTACACGGCCTTCACGGGCATCGGCTTCGCCATCGCGCGCATGAGCAAGAATATCCTGGCAAAGTTCATCGCGCCGCTGGCGGGTTTAACCATCGCCATCCTAACCCACTCCTTCCACAATACGCTGGCATCGCTCTCCACCGGCTTCGACGGGCTGGCCTTCGGCACATTCCTGGACTGGAGCGGCTGGGTGGTGATGCTGCTCTTCACCTTCTGGATGATCCGCCGCGAGGGACAACTGCTCCCCAAACATCTCACCGAAGAAGTAACCGCGGGACGCGTCACCCACGCCCAGTTGAGGACCGCCGCTTCTCCATTTGGCGCGAGCATGGCCATCCTCGGCGGGCTCACCAGCGGAAGGTTCCGCGCCACCTCGCGCTTCTACCAGGTGATGGGCGAATTGGCGCACAAGAAGGAACAATATTCCCTGCACGGCGATGACGGCGGCAATCTTGCCATCATCGAAAAACTGCGCCACGAAATGGAGGCGCTCCGCCCGCAGGTGGCTTGATAATAAGTGGTAAAATCCCTGCCGTTGCCCCCGTAGCTCAGTGGACAGAGTGTCGGCCTCCGGAGCCGAAGAGCGCGGTTCGAGTCCGCGCGGGGGCGCCATCATCACCGCCGCGAGGCGGTGATTTGGTATGAAGCGAGCCGCCAACACCCAGCCAGCGCTCATCATTGAGGATCGCACACCAAAGGCCGCTCAAGGCAGGATAACGCCTCAAAAAACAGAACCAGCCCTCCCGTCCAGAAAAAGACGCGAGGGCGGATTTTGTTTTTTTACCTGTCCCAGCAGTCCAACTGCTGGGAGAACTCAGTTTTGGCGTCAGTTCGATTTGCTTGGCAAATCGTGCCGCCTTCCATTAGTGCAACTGCTGGA
The DNA here is from genome assembly GCA_016234485.1 of Chloroflexota bacterium. Taxonomy (GTDB): domain Bacteria; phylum Chloroflexota; class Anaerolineae; order Anaerolineales; family Villigracilaceae; genus Denitrolinea. Next base: position 30,027 of record JACRBL010000023.1, on the reverse strand, counting down.
AAACGCAAGAATGGTCACAAGGGACCCAACAAAAATAAAAAGTCCAAATCGGGAAAGTGGGAGTATACTGCTCTCAACAAAACAACCGACACCGCAAACTCGGCGAAAGCCGAGGACGCAAAGCCTTGGGTCTAACGTCTGAATGACTATGATTGCCAGGTTGCCGAAGTTTATAGGATGACCCTCCTTTTGTTTCGCTTCGCAACCTGGATTCGTTCCAGGTTTTTTGTTTTTGCACCTTAAATGTTTCGCACCGATAATGGCAAACCCGGCGAAAGCCGGCGACGCAAAGCCATGGGTCTACCCCCTGCAAAGGGCACGACTGCCAGGCTGCCGAAAACGATGAATCGCAACCATCGCGTGGATTCTTAAGTTGGAGTCCGTCGCTGGGAGTCGGGATGCCATTATCAAGGAGAGATTCGAATGGCATTCAAATTCCCGCACAAATTTACGCTGGTTGCCCTGATCCTCGCGATGTTCGCGGCGCTCATCCCTTCGCCCGCGCTCGCCGATGGACAGGTTGAAACCTCCTCCCTTAAAACGCACACAATCAAGTTTTATCTCGACCCCGCGCTCGCGGCGGATTTGGGATTCGCGAAAATGGTTCTGCCCAAATACGTGGACGACATGAACGCGATCCTCGCGAAGAATACCAATCGCCGCCTCCTCTTCGACGCCCAAACGGGGATCATCGTCGCTGAGTCACAGCCCCACACCGACAGCGCCATGCCTCCGCTTCCGACCGAAGATTTTGAGATTTGGGCGCACGCCGTTTACACCGACCAGGCCGTTTCGTACGGCGGTTACGCGGGCATGGACGCGAGCGGGGCGGGCGCGCTGGCCGGCCTGCGCTGGACGAAGCTCTACGACCCCGACGCGCTCACGTCCGCGGATGTGTGGGATTACACCACGCAACTCGATCACATGCTTCACGAACTGGCGCACGTTTTGGGCGCGGGCATCGGCGAGTATTACTCTCTGATGAGCGTCACCGATAGCACGTCCGTTGCGCCGCTGATGGATATCAACATCTACAATGCCAACGATCCGTTCTGGAGCGACAAGCCCGATTTTATGAGAGACCCTCTCCTGCGCTTCACCGAGACGACCAGCCGCGCGCAATATTTATCCACCGTCCAATTCTCGAATTTGACCGCCGCGGTGATGAGCGGTTCGTATCGAAACGGAATCCCCTCGTTTGAACAATTCACCGTGCAGGTTTTGGACGAGAGCGGGCAACCCGCGTCGAACGTCAACGTGAAGGTTTGGAACGTGGAGGGATTTTATCCGTACGCGAGCCAGTTGTTGTTGGACGCCGCGACTGACGCGAACGGACAGGTGACGGTTGCCTGGGGAACATCCACGGGTTCGCACAATGCCTATAATTTCCTGCGGCTGATAAAAGTTTATCGGGACGGGAATCCTGCCGCCGAGCCGCGTTATGTCTCGATCTACGATGGCGATATTGCGGCTCTGGTGAATCAGAGTAGCGCGCAGGTGACGACGATTAAACTTGCGCCGCAAACGCAAAGCGCGACCTTCGCTTCGATCGCGGCCAAAGACGGGTGGACGCTGGAAGCGGGCGAGAACGCGAACACAGGCAAAACGAAAGATACGGCCGCGTCCGCCCTGCGGTTGGGAGATGACGCGGGACGCGCCCAATATCGTGGCATCCTGTCGTTCGATACGTCCAGCCTGCCCGATAACGCGGTGATTACGAAAGTCATGCTCCAAGTGAAAAAGCAGGGAGTCACGGGGGGCGGGAATCCACTTAACTTGTTCCGCGGATTTTTAGCAGATATTCGCAACGGCGCGTTTGGCGCGTCGTCGCTCGAATCCGCAGACTGGCAATCGCCCGCGCACAAGACGGTGGGGCCGTTCACGCCCGCTCTCGTCAACGGATGGTACGCGCTGGATTTGAGCGCGGCCGCGACGCAGGTCAACAAGGCCGCGGGCGGGCTGACGCAAATCCGCCTGCGTTTCAAACTGGACGATAACAACAATGGCGCGGCTAACTACCTCACACTATTCAGCGGCAACGCGGCGGCGGCCAATCGTCCGCAGTTGATCGTTGAGTACTACATTCCGTAGGAATGTGTCCTGTGGATCATGTGCCGTAGGCTACGTAATTCCAAGTAGTCGCGGCTCTGCGTAGCGCCCTGTGGGTCAGCCGTATTCCAAGTAGTCGCGGCTTTAGCCGCTAGGACAACTGAAGTCGTCACTACATGGCGGAAGTAGAATCGCGCACTTGCCAGGGATGGCAAGTGCGCTTTTTTGCGTTGAAGATTTCAAGATTGGTCAAGACAACCCGGCGATTCCGCCATTTCTAGTTAACAATTTTGTAACCTTCTTAATCTTGAGGGGCGCTTCTTACAGAATTGCAAACCATCGAAATAGAAAGCCTCATAAAATGTGTCCGCAAAACCGATTTCAAAAATATATTTTTAAATCGATTTTCAAAACCTACTTCAAAACGCAACCTGCAAACAAAGAGGAACCCAACATGACCAGCAGAGTCCAGGAATTGGCTGAAAGAATCAACATGACCTATTACGAATTTATCGGTGAAATGCGAAAACTGGGTTGTAGCGAACCGACTGCAATCAAAATCTGGCGGGGAGAATATGAGGATTTCAGCGACTTTACCGACAACAATATGAACCTGAGCAACCTCCGCAAGGCGGCCTCTGTTTTGCAAGTAAACACAAAAAACCTGCTCCCGGATTAACCGGGAGCAAATTCTGTTACCCACTCACATCAATTGTCCATGACCAGTTCAAAAAAATCACCCAACCTACGCTCGGTTTTCCATTCAATGACAGGAGATCGCATGAAATTTCATTCTTTTTTTTCACAAATTGCCGCGGGGTTTATGATCGTCTTGCTTGCGTTAACGGCCTTGCCAGTTGACACAGCCTACGCCACCGCGGCCACCTACAACATCCAGCAAAATACAGGCACAACCGTTGCTACGGGAATCACAACCAACGACGCCACTTGCGGCGGCGCTGTTGCAACCGGGCCGGTAACAACCCTGATGTCCGCCGCCACCCACGCCTGCGCGAGCGAATCCATCCAGGTGACAACCGCTGGCACGATCCTCGATGTCTGGTTCAATACTGCCTACACAGCAGAAACAATCGTCACGGGAACGTCGCTCAATATCCATCTTCGAGAGGCGCAAGGCGGAGGCGGAGCCCAAACATGGACAGCAGGGGTCATGTTGATGTAAGCGGATTCCAGCGGAACGATCACAAACTTCAGCGGAACCGAAGCAACCCAGGCAGTCGCCAATAATCAAAACGCCGATTTCACGATCAGCCTGAGCGGGCAATCTGCCACAGTCCCCGCGGGGAGCAAACTCGGCCTCCGAATCCGCGCCATCTCTGGCACGACAAACGCCATGCGCATTTACTTTGGCAGTACCGGGAATGCCGCCGCCACTGGCGCAAGCGGCATATTGACTGTTGACGAAAAACAAACTACCTCGTTGAGCGTCTCCCCCGCCACTGGAACGTACGGTGGCGACTCCACCCTCACCGCCACCCTCACCAATTCCGCCGGCTCGCCCGTCAGCGGAAAGTCCATTGCGTTCACGGTGAACGGCTCCAGCGTTGGCTCCGCCTCTACAGACGCCAGCGGCACGGCGTCCCTCGCGGGCGTCAGCCTGGCAGGCATCAACGCGGGCGCGTATCCCACCGCAATTGGAGCCAGTTACGCCGGCGACACGGCCTACATCACAACCAGCGCCAGCGGCAGTCTCAACGTCAACAAAGCCGACCCCACCTGCACCGTCACTGGCTTCACTGGCAACTTTGACGGAACGTCCCACGGCGCGAGCGGATCATGCACGGGCGTGGGCAGCGCGACATTAACCGGCCTCGACCTCGGCGCATCCTACGCGGACGTTCCGGGCGGCACGGCCAACTGGACATTTACCGACGTTTCGGGCAACTACAACAACGCCAGCGGCTCCGTCAACATCGTCATCAACAAGGTCGCGGCCACCTGCTCCATCACTGGCTTCACAGGTGACTTTGACGGCGCGGCGCACGGCGCAAGCGGCTCTTGCACCGGCGTTGGCGGAGCGACATTGACGGGCCTCGACCTCGGTTCGTCGTTCACCGATGCGCCGGGCGGTGTTGCTAACTGGTCGTTCACCAACACGAACTACAACGATGAAAGCGGCACGGCCAACATCGTCATCAACAAGATCGCGGCCTCGTGTTCCGTCAGCGGCTTCACTGGTGACTTTGACAGCGCGGCGCACGGCGCGAGCGGCTCTTGCACCGGTCTCGGCGGCGCGACGTTGACAGGCCTCGACCTCGGTTCGTCGTTCACCGATGCTCCAGGTGGGACGGCCAACTGGTCGTTCACCAACGCAAACTACAACGATGCCAGCGGCACGGCCAACATCGTCATCAACAAGGTCGCAGCCACCTGCTCCATCACTGGTTTCACCGGCGACTTTGACGGCGCGGCGCACGGCGCGAGCGGCTCTTGCACCGGCCTCGGCGGCGCGACGTTGACTGGCCTCGACCTCGGTTCATCCTTCACCGATGCTCCAGGTGGGACGGCCAACTGGATGTTTACTGACACTACAGGCAACTACAACAACGCCAGCGGCTCGGTGGACATCGTCATCGGCAAGAAGACGCTGACCGTCACTGCAGACAGCAAAACCAAGCGCTATACCGCGGCAGACCCCGTCTTCACTTACACCGCCACGGGCTTCGTCGCTCCCGATACCTTCTCCACTGCCCCCACCTGCTCCGTCCCCGCTCCGCACGGCTCGGCTGGCGTATACGACATCATCTGCTCGGGCGGCATCGCGAGCGGCAATTACGTTATTGCCTACTTCAAGGGTACGCTCACCGTCACCGCAGTCAACAACACACCCACGAACATCGCCCTCTCCAGCGCCTCGGTCAATGAGAACCAGCCCGTCGGCGCCACCGTCGGCGTCCTCTCCACCACCGACCCGGACGCGGGCGACATCCACATCTACTCGTTCTGCGGCGGCGCAAACGACGCGTCCTTCAAACTGAGCGGCGCCAACCTGCAAACCAACGTGGTGTTCGACTTCGAGTCCAAGAACAGCTACAGCGTCTGCGTCCGCACGAATGACGGGCATGGCGGAACTTTCAACAAGACCTTCACCATCGCCATCGGCAACCTCACCGAAACCTTGTCCTTCGTCTCCAAGTCTACTGGCGCGCAGGATGGTTGGATCCTCGAAAAGGGCGAAAACACCAACACAGGCGGCGTGATGAATTCCAATCAAACCAGCCTCCGCATCGGCGATGACATCAAGCGCAAACAGTATCGCAGTGTCCTGTCGTTCTCCACGGGCGCTTTGCCAGATAACGCCATCATCACCAAAGTGACCCTCCGATTCAAGAAGCAGACCATCGCAGGCGGAGGAAATCCCATCACCGCGTTCCAGGGATTCATGCTCGATATCCGTAAAGGCTCCTTTGGGACAATCGCCCTCCAGGCGCTGGACTGGAAGACGAACCCCAACAAAACGGTGGGGCCGTTCAAGCCGGCCCTCAAGACTGGCTGGTATTCCATCAACCTGACCAGTTACAAGGCTTACGTCAATAAGCTGAACACTGGCGGCGGCCTCACCCAGATTCGCTTGCGCTTCAAATTGGACGACAACAACAACTCTGTCCCCAATTACCTCGCCATCTACAGCGGAAATGCCGGCACGAATCTTCGTCCGCAGTTAATCGTCGAGTATCGCGTCCCGTAAGCGTGAATGACTTCAAAAGTAGGGCGAGATGTTATCTCGCCCTACTTGCTTTAATATCGCTATCCAAAGTTTCTGAATTTGGATAGCGAAACGTGGGGCGGATTGGCAACCCGCCAATACACGCCAGGTTTTTTTCTCCCAAAGGGAGGAAAACGCGTCCGAAGGCCGCGCCCGGCTCAAGTCGAGGAGAGGCGCGAAATGTCCGTGGGGAAGTCAAATCGGACAAAATATCAATTTTCTCAGGAAAGGCAGTTCGGATTGATTTTGAGTAAAACATGGGTAGAATAAAAGCGAAATTGAAGGACTCAATTGTGAGTCTGCGGCCGTTGGCAACCCAACGCAACAAACAAGAGGTAAATATTATGTTTCCACAAAGAATGAAAAAACACCGTAATTCCACATGGAAGGGCGCGCTGGTCGTCATCCTGCTGGCGCTGGTCCTATCTCTGCAAGTAAGTGTGGCTTCGGGCGAAAACCTGGAAAGCGTTCGGGCTTCGACAACCACATTCAAATCCGTGGCGCTCCAAGACGGTTGGATTCTCGAATCGGGGGAAAACACCAACGCGGGAGGCACGATGAAGAGCGACCTCACCACCCTGCGCCTGGGCGACGACGCGCAACGCAGGCAATACATCAGCATCCTTTCCTTCAACACGGCCAGCCTGCCCGATAACGCCACCGTCACAAAAGTGACGCTCAAGATTCAGCGCGAAAGCGTGGTGGGCGGCGTCAACCCCATCATCACGTTTCAGGGATTCATGGCGGATGTCCGCAAAGGGACATTTGGCCTGCCCGCTCTCCAACTCGCAGATTGGAAGGCCACTGCCAGCGTGACGCTTGGCTCCTTTGTCGTTAGCCCAATCCAGGGAGGATGGTATGTGATGAATTTGGACGGCTCCCAAAATTTCATCAACAAGAAAACCACCGGAAGCGGCCTGACCCAGATCCGCGTTCGGTTCCAGATTAACGACAACAACAACAGCATCGCCAATGTCTTCAGTTTCTATAGCGGAAACGCGGCATTCATCAAGCGTCCGCAATTGATTGTGGAATACACAGCGCCTTGATTTCCCCGCCATGCAACCTGCCTCCAGGACGAAAATCCTGGAGGCTTTTTTTGTTGGGAGTCTTTCAACTCCGCTGTGAGATTCCTCTTAACTCCCTGTAAGGTTCGTCATCTTGACAGTACAAATCATCACTGGTAAAAACATACCGACCAGTCGGTTTTATTCTACAAAACTGACAAATGTCTAGCACGCGCCACGACAAACTGAGACGCGTGACGAGGCAAGAAGCGAAACGGTCGAACTATCTCGAAGAGATATCACGTTATTAAGGAGATCCATGCAACAGCGAAGCGAAGAGACACGGTCGCGCATTCTCGAAGCCGCCGTCAAACAGTTTGCAGTCAACGGCTACGGCAAAGCCAGCGTGGATAACATTTGCGAACAGGCCGGAGTCAGCAAAGGAGCGTTCTATCATCATTTCCAAACCAAGCAGGATGTTTTTCTGGCATTGCTTGATGGCTGGTTGCAGATTTTCGACCAGGCTGTGGAGGCTTCCAAGGATCAGCCCGTCCCGGAAACCTTCCAGCAGATGACAGATTACTTTCCGTACATTTTTGAATCTGCCAGCGATAACCTGCCCATGTTCCTTGAATTTCTCTTGCAGGCCAGTCGCGACGACAAGGTCTGGCAGGCGAGCATTGCTCCCTATCGCCGCTACCACAAACATTTCGCGTCGCTCATTAAAAAGGGAATCGCGGAGGGTTCGTTCGTGGAGGTGGATCCCAATCTCGCGGCGCGGCTGATCGTCTCTGCGGCGATGGGATTATTGCTCCAAAGCCTGCTCGATCCACAAGGCGCGAAATGGGACAAGGTGGCGCGCGAAACCGTGCAATTGATGATGAATAGTTTAGTGCGCGAGGAAAATTAACATTTTATCGTCATTGCGAGGAGGGTGTTCGCCCCGACGAAGCAATCTCCAATTTGAGGGAGGGGATTGCTTCGCAACAAACGCTCGCAATGACGGCAAGGAGACAAGTATGTGGTTGGTGACAGGCGCGACGGGACATATTGGAAATGTCCTCGTGCGAAAACTTTTGGGACGCGGGGAAAAAGTGCGGGCGTTGATTCCCGCGGGAGAAAGCCGCGACCCGCTCAAAGGTCTGGATGTGGAAGCGATGCAGGGCGACGTTCTCGATCTGGATTCGGTCTTCGCGTCCCTGCGCGGCGTACGCGGCATCTTCCACCTGGCGGGCGTCATCTCGATCATGCCTGGGCCGAATCCGTTCGTCCGCAAGGTGAACGTGGATGGGACAAAAAATATTTTGAAGGCCGCGAAAGAAGCGGGCGTGGAAAAGGTGGTGTACACCAGTTCGATCCATGCGATCCAACGCGTGGACGCGTCGGCGGGCGTGATTGATGAATCACTGCCCTACGACGCGGACAATCCCTACGGCGCGTATGACCGCTCGAAGGCCGAGGCGACTCTCGCCGTGTTGGAGGCGGCTCACGCGGGACTGGAGGCGGTGGTGGCCTGCCCGACGGGCGTGATCGGCCCGTATGATTACCGCGGCTCGATGATGGGCGCGGTGATCCACGACGCGGCCACGGCCCGCCCCTCGCTCTACGTGGACGGCGCGTACGATTTCGTGGACGTGCGCGACGTGGCCGAGGGCCTCATCACCGCGGCGGAAAAAGGCAAACGAGGCGAGAGTTACATTTTGTCGGGCAATAAAATTTCGGTGCGATATCTTTTGGAAACCGTGCGCGAGATCACGGGACGAAAATTTTTTCAGATGAAGATTCCGTTTGACCTGGCGAAGTTCGCGGCGCTATTCACGCCAATGTATTACAAACTCGCGCACGCCACGCCGCGTTTTACGCCGTATTCGCTGGAGGTGTTGAAGAGCAATTCCAATATCAGTCACGCCAAGGCGACGCGGGAACTTGGTTACAAACCGCGTTCGGTGTATGAGACCATTTCAGATACGGTGAAGTGGTTTAAGGAAAGAAAATCTTTTTAACCACGAAGGACACAAAGTACACAAAGGTTTGTTTGACGGCGCAACGTGGCAATTTCTCTTTGACCATCGCGCGTGATAATCGAAATCAAACCGACAAGATCGTCACTCGTTCTTCCTTCGTGACCTTCGTGTCCTTTGCGGTTAAAGAATTTGCAAACTCAAAAGGAGACTCAAATGAAAATCGTTACCGACTGTGCCGCCGATATGCCAGGCGAGGAACTCGAAAAGCTTGGCATCGTGCAGGCCCCACTGTTCATCCAATTTCCCGAAGGCGAAGTGAACTCCGCCGACATCAGCGCTGACGCGTTTTACGATCGGCTGGAAGCCATGCGCCCGCAGATTCCGACCACGGCCATGCCGTCCACGGGATTGTTCGCGGAGTTGTATCGCAAAGCGGCGAGCGCGGGAGAGAAGATTCTGTCCATCCACATTTCATCTGGGTTGAGCGGAACGATCAATTCCGCGCGCGAGGGCGGCGAGCAGGCCAAACCCGAAGCGGACGTGACCCACTGGGACACGCTCACCCTCTCGGGCGGCGAGCGCTTCCAGGTGATAGCCGCCGCGCTGGCCGATAAGGCGGGTTGGGCCTGGCAGGCCATTCAAGATCGGTTGGAGAAAATCCGCGAGAAGACCGAAGTCATATACACGCTCGACACGCTGGAATATCTGGCGCGCGGCGGGCGCATCGGACGCGTGAAAGCCCTCGCAGGCGCGCTGTTGAATCTCAAACCGATCATTCGCGTGGACACGGATGGCAAATATTCCACCGTTAAAACCGAGCGGACGATTGGCAAGTCCATGACCGCCATCGCGGATCACCTGCGCGAAAAATACGGGCAGACTCCGCTATGGGTCACTGTGCTACATGGACGTTTCGCCGAGAAGGCCGATCATCTGGCCGAGGAGTTCAAGCAGAAACTCAACGTGGCGAAAATCGAAGTGATGCGCATCTCGCCTGTGCTGGGCGTGCATACGGGACCGGGTATCGTCGGCGCGGCGGTGGTGCCGATGGAGTTGATGGAGGGGTTGTAGGTCTGAATGCCATTCCGACCTACGGAAAGGAAAAATGAACTGGCAGGATAAAACCGCAGTTGTCACTGGCGCGTCGTCGGGGATTGGGGCCGCGACGGCGCGTCAGCTCGCGGGGATGGGGATGAGGGTGTTCCTCGTGGCGCGGCGGTTGGAGAGACTGCTCGGCTTGCAGGCGGAGATCACGTCAGCGGGGGGAAGGGCTGAGGTGGCCGCGGCCGATTTGAGGTCCGAAGTGGAGCGAGCGCGGGTGTTTGAGCAGGTCGGGGCGGCGGATGTCCTGGTCAATAACGCGGGGTTCGGTTGGTACGGTTATTACAGCGAGATGACATGGAAGACCGCGCGGGAGATGTTGGAGACGAACGTGGCGGCGACCGCGCATCTCACGTCGCTGTTTTTGCCTGGGATGCGGGCGCGAAATCGCGGGCATATCATCAACGTGGGTTCGATCTCGGGGAGCATTCCGAGTCAGGGCGTCGCGCTTTATGGCGCGACGAAATCGTTTCTGGATAATTTCACCACGGCTCTGGCGCGTGAGTTGCGCGGGACGCGCGTGTTCGCGAGCGTGGTGCGCGCGGGACCCGTGCGGACGGAGTTTGGCGAGACGGCGTTGAATAAGGAAAATGGCGGGCATGTTCCGACCGAAAAAATCGGCGTGACGTCGGAAGCGGTGGCGTGGGAAATTTGGAAATTGTTATTGCGCCCGCGCCGCGTGATTTATGTGCCGCGCTGGTTGCAGATTGTGCCGTGGGCGGAGTTGAGTTTTGGGTGGATCATTGATCGGATCGGGCCATTGCTTTTGAAGAGGCAGGGTAGGCGAATCCAAAAAGCCTGACGCGCGGTTGCGCGTCAGGCTTTTTTCTGGAGGAAAATTTTTATTTTAGTAGATCGCAGATTCCTCCGTCATTGCGAGGGCGATCTCCCCGAAGCAATCTCCACTCGCCACGCGGGGATTGCTTCGCACACCTGCCCTGGCAGGCGGTGCCAGGGAACAGCGCTCGCAATGACGGACTCAGGCAGCCGCTTCCGCAGGTTTCAATTGATCGTGGTCGGGAAGGATCGTTTCGGCTTCGCGGATGGCTGGGTTGAAATAACCCGCCAACCCGACGGCCGCGGCGGCGAGCCCACAGAAGACGATCAAGAGTCCCATGCCCGCGCCGGGGCCTGTCCCAACCAGCCAGGAGAACGCGCCGGGCAAGCCTGTCCCTGCAATCGCGGCGGGTTCGAGTAGATAGTCGGCGAGGACGCCCGCGATGATGGGCGAGATCGGATTCGTGAACCAGGCAATCAAACGTCGAGCGGAAAAAACGCGGCCTTGCAAATCGGGCGCGACCTTCGATTGCCAGATGGCCTGGTTCGAGCCGTTGATGAGGGGGCCGACTAATGCACCGAGGGCCACGCCAGTGATCCAGATCGGCAACCCGCCCGCGAAACCAACGACGGCAAACGCCAACCCGCTCCAGATCCAGCCGCCCAAAACGCCATGGGTGCGCTTTTTGAAGCCGCCCCAGGCGCTCATGATGACGCCGCCCACGAGTCCACCAATGGCGCCTGCAGTTTGAACCACGCCAAATTGAAGGCTGTCACTGGCCGTGCGCGCAAGGATCATCGGTGCGAGGACGGTATACGCGATGCCCGAAAATAGATTGCCCGTAAAAAATATGAGTTGCAAACCAAGCAGGCTGGAGCGCTTGAAAATATATTGAAACCCGTAAGCGGCTTCCTTCCAAATGCTTCCCTGCGCCTTTTGGCCTTCTTCCGTAATACGCGGCTGCGGAATGTGGACGAACATCAGCGCGCCGATTGCCAGCAGGAAGGTGGCGACATCGAAGAACAGGAGTCCCGTCAACTTTAATATGGGAAGCAAAGCGCCCGCCAGAATGGGGGCAAAGACGCCTGGCCCCGCTTCGATCAGCGACATCATGCCATTGGCGCGTCCGAGCTGTTCTTTCGGGACCATGGTGGTGATGGCGGCGGAATAGGCAGGCCACTGAAAGGCCATCCCCAAACCGTAGATGACCGAAGCGAAATACATGTGCCAGAATTCCAACCATCCCATCGCCATGAAGATCAGGATGAGCGTGGTGGCGATGCCCGCGGCAATGTCGCTCACCATCATCATCAGTTTGCGGTTATGACGATCCACCATCACGCCTGCAATGGGAGAAATGAGCAGGAAGGGCGTGATGAAAAAGACCTGCATCATGCCCATGGCCAGCGCGCTTTTGGTCTGGTCATACATCCAGATGGTGAGGCCAAACTGGCTCATGGCGCTTGCCAGCACCGAAACGATTTGTCCAAGCCAGACGATGGTAAATGCGAACATGCCCGTTGGGCGGGGAGCGGTGTCTTCCATGAAGGTTTCCTTTGCGGAATGAATTCCGCGTTACGATTTAATTCTAAGTTCGGCGCTTCGTCAGCAGTTCAACTGCTCGCGAACTTTGAAAGCGGGAAGTTGTTTTTACACAAATTACTACGATTTAATTCGCATATCGCCGCTGACGCTGTTGAGGGAGACGCGAACGCCTCCGCCTTGCGCGTCCACGGATTGTCTGCCATTGTGCCGCGATATCAAAGTGACAGGTAGTTTCACCGAAAGGTCGCCGCTCAAAGTTTGAAGCTCGGCGCTGAGATGCGCGTCCGCAGGAACTTTCAACGTGAGATCGCCGCTGACCGATTTGAACGAGTAGGGGCCTTCGCCCAATCCCGTCTCCATCGTCACCTCCCCGCTGACAGTGGACGCGCTGACCGAAGGCAGGTTCGACTCTTCAAAATCAATGTCGCCCGAAACGGTGTTCAAACGCACCGCGCCCGCCAGCCGCTCGCCGTTGATGTCGCCGCTGACGGTGTTGAAGCGCAACTCGCCCGCCAGGTCGGCCAACTGCAAATCGCCGCTGACGGAATCAAAATAGAGCGATCCGTTAATCGCGCGCACGCTCATATCTCCGCTCACGGTCTTGAAAGAAGAATCGCCTTCGAAGCCTTCCACGGTCACGTCGGCGCTCACGCCGTTCACATTCAACGCGCACGAGCGCGGCGCGGTGACGATGTAATTCACCTCGCAGGGCCTCGAGCCAAACAGCCAGCCCAGCCAATAATCCGTGAAGCGCGTCTTCACCTTCACCGAGCCGTCGGAGTCTTGCGTCATTTCGATGACGGTGCTTTCCGCGTCGCCCGTGTTGGTCAATTTCTCGGCCTTCACAACAATGACGCCGTCCGCACCCGCGCGAATATCCACCGAGCCGCGAATGTTGCCCAGAGAAAGCTTGGCCTCGCCAGAGACGGTGAACGTCTTTTCCAGAATTGAGTTAGACATGGCTCTACTCCACATAAATTTCCACGTGTTCGCCGTCGGCGTCATCCATCACGTCAATGATCTTGCCCGTCATGCCCGTGCGGATGGCCTGCATCACATTGTTCATATCCACGCCGTTGACTTCGGGCGCGAAATGCGCGCCGATCTTCATGCCCGCATCCACCAGATCGAGAGGGATTTGAACCGAGGCCTTCGACCGTCCCGTATTCACATCGGTGACGCGAATTCGCAACCAGCGCGGACCTGCGGGCGGGCGCGGCGGCGTGGGCATTCCCGGCCCCCCGCGGCGTCCCTCGCTGAGTGCGGCCAGCAACTTGGCTCCCTCCTCTGCGCTGATCTTTCCGTCTTCGATCATCTTCAAGATCTTCAATCTTTCTTCTGTCGTCGTCATTTGTGCCTCCTTTCGGATTTCTACGCTTCCTCCCCCATGTAGTGACGACTTTAGTCGTCAGCGGCTGACCCTTTACAGGGCGCTTCGCAGAGCCGCTACTACATGGGAAAGGAAATCATTATCGCTAATCTGCCGTCGCGGCCACTGGCTCTTCGATCGCGAGCGCTTCCTCCACCTGCTTGGGAGCCTTGAACTTCAACCAGATGGGAATGACCGAGAGCAGTAACACGCTCGCCGTCACCGTGAACGGGAAGGTCGGGCCGACGTTGTCCCACATCTGCGCGCCGATCCACGGAGCGGGAAGCGAGACCAGTCCCAGGCTGGTGCTGAACAAGCCAAACGCCACGCCGCGATTCTTCTGCGGCACGGCCTTGCTGATCAGCGACTGGTACGCGGGAGAGGAAATCCCCGCGCCCACTCCCGCCAATCCCCAACCAACGTAATACAGCCACTGGTTCTGCGCGCCCGAGGGAATGCTCACCAGCGTGAACAACGCGCCCGCCATCAGGATCATGCCCATGGCAATGCCCACGCGTTCGCCAGCCTTATCCGAAAGCCAGCCGCCCGCCAGAGTGCTTACCATCATCGCAACGCCAAACATGGACATCACAAAGCCGATCTGCTGAAGCGAAAGCCCGCCGATCTCCTGCATGTAAACGGGGAAGAGATTCTCGGAGAATTGGAATGAAATATCGCGGAAGCCATCAATGATCAACATCCACGTAATCAGGCCGCCCGAAAAGATCAACACGGCCATCGCGCCGAGATTCGTCTTCAAACTCACGAAGGTCAGTTTATCTGTTTTCGCGGAGGCGCCTTTGGCGGCCTCGCGCGCCATGCCCAAACGCATCACCATCGCGACGAAATAGAAAATGCCCGCCACCAGCAACATCAACTTGAATCCATACGCGCCTGCCAGCCAACCGCCCAGCGGAGGCCCCACCACCGAGACGATCATAAAGATGGCCTGTGAAATGCCGAAGACCTTGCCGCGATTCTCCTCGGTGGAATGTTCCGCGATGAACGCGTCGAAACTCGGACCCACCAACGCGCGCGCCACCGATCCGACCGCCACCGCCAGCAACAGCCATTCCCAGGTGTCGGCCAAAATCAGCGGGATGAATCCGATCACGCCGAACACGCTTCCGATGGCAATGGCGCGCAGGCGTCCGAGCGTATCTGAAACCCAGCCGCCCAAAATCTGCAAGGCCAGCGGAACGATCTGCGAAAGCGTGAAGAACAACCCGATCTGCGTGATCGAAGCGTCCAGGTCTTTCAGGTAAAGCGGCAACAACGCGCCGTACATGTTTCCGCCGATGTTGGCAAACACCATCGCCGCCAAAAACAGGATGAGCAATCCGCTCAGGAGGGGTTTCTTTTTAATCGTTTCCATTTTTGTTCCTTGTTATCATTAAAAAAACTTTCTATAAATCCGTCTTTGCGAGGGCGTTCTTCCCGAAGCAATCCCCCACTCGTGGGGCGGAGACTGCTCCCTGGCGCTGCCCGCCACACTTGCACCGCACTGCGTTTGGTGCAGTGCAGGTGGGGCAAGTGTCGTCGGGAAGATCACCCTCCTCGCAATGACGGTATTCAGCGTTTTACAGTAGCAACACAAAAAATTAACCTATATAAACTCGAACCTTTGTGCCATCGTCGTCATCCACATTCACGATCAGCGGTGAATCCGATGAAATGGTTTTATTCATCATCGAAGCTATTTCGCGCGCGGCATCGGGCGAATCGAGGCCCTTGATGTGATGGCCGAAATTCCGCAAGACCCAGGCCACAATTCCCAGCGGCACAGGGAAACCAAACGTGATTCGGCCAGGCGTTTCACCGGGTTTCTGGCGCACGTCCACGAACATCCAACGCGCATAGCGTCCGCCTGCCGAAAGCGCCATCAACAACACGCCAAACAGGAACGGGAACGACAGGCAGTAAAACCAGAACCCAAATCCCTGATTCTGAATAGCGGAGAACATCAACCCCGCGAACAGGACAGTGATGCCGACGCCGATCCACAACGGGATCATGGCAAACTTGCGCGCGCGTTGTTTGACTTCCTCGAACTCTGGCGCTTCGACCGCGGGACCTGCGCTGGGCGCGGCCTCAAACACTTCCACCTCCGCCTCGTCCGGGTTCTGCTCGAGCGCGCGGATCAGCGTCATGGCTTCATCGGCCGAGATTTTTCCATCCTCGACCATCTTCAAAATTCTGCGTTGTTCCTCGGATGACATTACTTGCCTCCTTCCAGCGCGGACAATAATTTTTCGGCTTCGTCAGAGGTGATCTTCTTTTCCTGCAACATCTTCAAGATCGTCATGCGCTCCGCATCAGAGACGGGTTCGATCGGCGGCACGTGGCCTTTCGGGGTGAGGTCCCAGTTCCAGCGGCCCACCCGCATGTTCACGCGCGCCTGCGCCTTTCGGTCAATATTCCGTGTAGCGGCTTCCACGCGACGCGCGGCGGCTTCCGCTTTTTGGGTAGCGCGGCGCGTCGCTTCTTGCACGCGGCGGTTGATGCGCTCGCTGAAATCGTCGGGCAGGGGCCAATTTGAGCCGAAATCAAATTCCGCCGCCGACTCCCATTCCTTCGACTCGCTCGTCACCAGAATATCGCCTTCCGCCACAAGGCTGATGACCGAGCCGCTTCCATCGCCCAACACCACCGAGAGCGGATTCGTTCCCGAAACCGACGCGGCAGGAACCTGCACTTCGATGTCTTCGGGATCGTCCGCCGTCAGCGTGAGCGTGGCATTCGCGTTGGCGGGCATGTGTAAAAGAATATCGCCTTCACAGACGATGTCGACCGCGTTGCCAGCCTTCGGCTCGAGGTGCAAAACCACGTCGTCTTCCACGCGGGCGCGGATGGCTCCCATCACGCCGCGGGCGAACAGGTCTTCGGCCACAGAATCGAGGGTGACGCTTCCAACCACGTCGCGGATCGAAACGTCGCCGTCCACGCGGGTGGCCGTTACGCTGCCCGCGCAGGAGCGGATCGCCAAATCGCCGTCCAACGCGGAGACGGTCAACGAACCCGCCTCGCGCAGAGAAAGGTCGCCCGTCACCGCGCCAAAGATCAGCGCGCCAGCCAGCGTGCGGACGTCCACGTCGCCGTCCACGTTATCCACCTGCGCGGAGGCGGAGCGAGGAATGTTCAAGATGAGGTCGTCGTCGCAGGAAACAGTCACCCGCTCCCCGTCGAAGGAAAGATCGAGCACGTCCCCGCCCGATTTGGCGGAAATTTCCTCGCGGTCCCAACCAGTCAAGCGCAGGTCGCCATCCACATTTGAGACGATCACTTTCACGTCGGGGCGAACGGTCAGGGTCTTTTTCAACATGGCTAACTCTCCTCTCCGCGTAAGATTTTCATGGCGTCGTCGGCGCTGATCTTGCCAGCGTCCAACTCTTCCAACACCGAGCGGCGCTTGTCTTCGGCCACTTCGGGCGCCTCGTCCTTGCCTGGTTCGTAACCCAGGGCGCGGATGATGTCGTGCAGGCGATTGCGGATGGTGGGGTACGAAAGCCCGAGCTCGCTTTCCATGCGGTTAAGGCGACCCTCCACGCGCACGAAAGTCAGGATAAAATCGAGTTGCTCGGATGTGAGATTGGCAAAATGCCCCGCCGTAAAACGGCCTTCCACCACCGTGTCGCACGAGGCGCATTGCAAGCGCGTGACGGTCAACTCGTTTCGACAGACTGGGCAACGTGTAAGCGCTGGGTGCATTTCTTCCTCCGAATTCAATATTTCTGAACTTTGTTTTTGAAATCTTGAAGTATTATAGTATTATCTTTAGAATTGTCAAGGTTTATTGAGATATTTCGCAGTTCCTGTTGATCTTTTCCCGCGCCTGAGCGTCCAAATTCATGCCTACACGAATATTTTTTGCGAATGGACGCCCTGCGCGAACCTTTTCCCCTCTATTGGAGGACGCGTGATCCGAACCGTTCACTACATCCCCGGCAAACCGCTTCGCACCGACCTTTCGCCGGACTCTGTCCAGTCCGCGTTTCGCTCCCGACGCGGCGTCCTTTGGGTGGATTTCGACGGCGAGCCACCCGAAACCTGCCAACCCATTCTCGAGGCTTTTGGTTTCCATCGTCTTGCCATTGAGGACGCCCTGCAGCAAACCCACAGCCCAAAAATTGACGATTGGGGCAATTACGTTTATCTTGTGCTGAACTACATGCACTTGAACGGCGCGGATAAAAAGCATTGGGGCACTGAGGTGGACGAATTGGACATCTTCCTCGGCCCAACTTACATCGTCACCCACCACGACATGCCTGTGCTCGAAATCGACGCGACCTTCGCATCGCTACAACGCGACACTCGCCCCCTCCAGGACGGCGCCGATCACCTGCTCTATAAGATCATTGACAATGTGGTGACGGGTTACATGCCCATCGTGGAACGGATTGACGAGGAGATTGACGAGATCGAAGACCAGGTTTTCGATCATCCCACCCCGCGTACGCTGGAAAAACTTTTTGCGCTTAAACGAGCGCTTTTGGCAATGCGACGAATCCTGCTCCCCCAGCGCGAAGTCCTCAACAAGCTGGCGCGCGACGATTATGCCGTAATCGACCGCAAAGACCGCATCTTCTTCCGCGACATCTACGATCATCTCGTCCGCCTGCACGACCTGAACGAAACCATGCGCGACCTGGTGGGCGGCGCGCTCGATACCTATCTCTCCGTCATCAACAATCGCATGAACGAAGTGATGAAAACGCTCACGATCATCACCACACTGTTCATGCCGCTCACCTTTGTAACGGGTTTCTTCGGCATGAATTTCTTCGCCGCCAACCCGCCCTACGAAAACTGGACTCTCCCCATCGTCTTCTATGGGACACTGACACTGATGCTGTCAACTCCATTTTTCATGTACTTGTGGATGCGAAAACGGACGTGGGTGTAAATTCAAAAATCGGATGGCAAACGCCATCCGATTTTGCTTAACGAAAACGCTTGACACAGAACGCCTGTTCGGTTATTATTTGTAGCACAAATGGGCTAGTTTTGGCTCAGGAGGCCGCTATGATGATGGTACGAAAACGAAGCGAAAATCTTAGTGAAAAGCACATCCGCATTCTGCAGTTTCTGGCGGAATATCAGGCGAAGAATAATCGCCCGCCATCCATTCGCGAGATCTGCTCGGAAGTGGATATTTCATCCACATCTGTCGTCAATTACGATCTCGATCAACTGGAGCGACGCGGCTTCATCATCCGTGATGGACGCGTCTCGCGCGGACTACGTCTGACCGATAAAATCAAGGAAGTGGTCGGCGCCTTCGGCGACCTCATCCGCATCCCCGTCCTCGGGCCGATCGCGGCTGGTATCCCCCTCCCCGACCTGCAACCCGGCATGACCTTCTTCACCGAAAACGAAGCCAATGCCGTGGACATTGCCCGCAGTCTCCTGCCGGCCCGCGAAAAAGGCAACGACCTCTTCGCCCTCGAAGTCAAAGGAGACTCGATGATTGACGCCATGATCAACGACGGCGACATCGTGGTGATGAAACCCGCCGTGGACGCCCGCAACGGTGAAATGGTGGCGGTCTGGCTCCCTGAAAACAACGAAGCCACGCTCAAATATTTCTTCAAGGAAAAAGACGGCTACCGCCTGCAACCCGCCAACCCAACGATGAAGCCGATCTTCATCGGCAAGAACAAGCAGGTGGAGATCAAAGGCAAAGTGGTGATGGTCATCCGCAAGATGGATACCATGAGGATGTAGCAAAACGAAACGAGTAAAACGTAAAACCTCCGAGTTTTTTGAACTCGGAGGTTTTTTGATTCGTTACAAATTGGATTGGTAATCAAACCCGCTCCTCTATTTCAGTTTGACTCTTCCCTTTGCAGAAGAAGCCTGCGCTGTCGCATTTTCTCTCTTTGCGCCCCGGCCGCGGAAGAGGAAGGGCAGAACCAGCAGAAGGAGCAGTCCAGCCAAAATCCCGCCGAAGAGAGGCAGGGAACTGCCCGAAACTTCGGGAAGCACTCCGCCAGGATTGTATTGACTACTCACGGCGCTATCGCTTATTTTGACAGTCAACCCGCGGTTGATCCCATCACGCAGAGTGGACGGGGAAATGTAGGTAAAACTGAACTCACCTTGCAGCGCGCGTCCGAATTGTTCGTAGATGTCCACCAACGCGTCGGGGCCGCTGGCGAAACGATAGGCGCCGCCCGCGCGGGTCGAGAGGTCCGACAACGCGGGTTCGTCGAGGCCGTTGTTCGTCCCTGATTTTTCCGGGTCGCCAAGACCGATCGTCGAAATGGACAAGCCCGCGGGGCCAATGGCGGTGATTACGTCTTCAAGGCCGCTCAGGCTCATGTTGTCCAGGCCGTCGCTGAGGAGCACAATGGTCTTGCGTCCCTCGATGGGCGCGAGCGTATTCACGCCTTGCACCAGCGCGTCGAACATGGCGGTGTCTTTGTCGGGGACGAGCGAATCAATCGCGGCGATCAGGGCCGCACGGTCAGTGGTTAAGGGCTGGACAACCGTCACTTGCGTGTTGAAACTGATCAGCCCAGCCTGGTCTTGCGGGCGCATCTGCTCCACGTAGGCTTTGGCCGCGTTTTGCGCGCCGACGATTTTCCCAGAGTTGTACATGCTTCCAGAATTATCAATCACCAGCAGGGTGGTCAACGGGCCGATCTCGCCCTGTGCGGAGATAGCTGTGGGAGTCATTTGCACGCCGCCTTCAAAGACTTGCAGGCTGGACGGCGATACGCTGATAGGTTCACCCGCCGCGTCGGTGACGGAAATGTAAACGGTCACCTGCGGAAATTTGGAAGTGTCCACCTGCGTGATGGTGATAATCTGCCCGCCCTGCGCGGAAGCCGTCAGCGCAGGGAAAAGCGTCAGAGACAGAAACAGGCTAAACGTTAGAAAGAAGCGAGGGATGGTTTTCATGGTCACCTCTTTTCGTGGTACACCATTTCGGTGTTGCCCATGCGAATCCGCTGTCCGTTGGAAAGTTGGGCGCGTTCGACTTTCTTGTTGTTGATGAACGTCCCAGACATGCTCATATCTTTGATGGTGAAGGATTTGCCGTCGCCTGTGAGCATGGCGTGTTGCGGAGAAATATCGGGGTCGGGAAAGACGATCTCCGATTTGAGCGCCGAACTGCCGATGGCAATGGCGGGACCGCCTGCGCGCATGAACTTGTCGAGGATGAACTCCGCGCCTTTGAGCTTACCCGAAGTGACTTCGAGCCAGGCGCGCGAGAGCAGGACAACGATGAGCGAGATGAACGCGCCGACCGACGCGCCCAGCAGGACGAGACCCACGGCTTTGCCTGTCAATTGATTTTGGAGCAGGCTGTGCGCGTATTCGAGCGCGATTCCGCCCAGCGCGCCGCCGATCAAGCCGCCGAGCACCCCTTTCCACATTTGGCTCTTACCAACCACGCCTTCGGCCAGGCCGATCAAAAGTCCGAACACAGCCCAACCCAAAGCGCGCCCGAGCAGGCCCGCGCCGACAGACTGGAAGAGGTACTCGCCGAGCGGAAGGCCCACCGCGCCTGCCACAAGTCCGAGCAGGCCGCCGACGAGTCCCGACTTGAGGAGTTGAACAAAGTTACGCGTGAGCAAGCCTTCGGTGATGCCGATAAAAAATCCAATGCACAGGCCGACCAGCGCGCCCACGATGGCCTCGCTCAGGTAAAGGTTCGAGACCAGGGATAGGCCGAGGCGGTCGCTCACCTGCCAACCGAAGAGTCCGCCCAGCGCGCCGAGCACGGCGTAAAAATACGTTCGCATTCTTCTACTCATTTGAAGTTTCTCCTTCCTTCACCACGGGAGTGAGGTTGGTCCAGTGAACCAGCGAATTTTCGAGATTGCCGTCCATTTCGTGAAATCCGAAATAGCGGGACGGATCGAATAATCCATTGGCTTGTCGGATAAAGATGCCGCCCTTGGCAGTGTGAGGCTCGATGACAAGAGCCACCTGCCAATGTTCGGGGAAAAAATACTTGTGCAACCAAGTGTCGTAATGCGAGAGAAAAATGCCCATGCGCGGGTGGGTGTGATACCAGCCGACGATCTTTTTGCCTGGATATTTATTGTCAATCTCGTTGTGAATATCCACAAGACTGTCGGGCGTAAAGGTCAGGTGGACGCTGCTTTGTCTAGTATGACGCGCCGCCAGCGCGGCTTCGACAATAATGAACTGGCGCTGACTGGCCTCGTCCAGACACCACTCGCCCACCAGGATTCCGCCCACTTCGTTGTCCATATCGCTGACGGAATGCAGGCAGACGCGGCTGTATGCAAACTGGGTGAGGTAGACCGAGACCTGCGGTTCCAGGCCCAGCGCGTCGTAAGGAGAATTCCAGCGGCGCGCGCTCTTCTCAGGCAGAGACTGTGTGATCGGTTCCATGGGATTTGGCGGGTGAATGTCAACGGTCATGGCTGAACGGGGAGGCGGACTCCCGTTTCCCTCGCCCGATCGGTGCCCCGAAAGGTTTTCGCAAACCTCTCGGGGCTGCCGAATCGGGCAAGAGATTGGGGAAGTTCATGGCTAGCCGGCGGTCACGTCGGCCGTCATCATCAGGCGATCGTTCTGCGGAATGGACGCCTGGCTGAGGGTTTCTTCCTCTTTCAACTCGCGGCCCAGCGCCTTGCTGTCAATGCGATACGACATCGGGCGGCCATCAGGACCAGTCGTCGGCAGTTCCAGCGAAGTGGTCAACTCAGGGATGAGCTCCTTCACAGGAACGTCATCGGGGACTTCGGCGTTGCGGGCGCCGCCAGAGGGCAAAACAATAGTAACGGGAATGTCGGACATGGTTTACTCCTTTTCGAATGGGTGGATACAAACTTTCTAAACCGGTGCACCGCGGGGATATGGATTATTTCAACTTGATCTTCGACTTCGCCTTCTCAAACAGGCTGACCTTCGGGGCCGCTTCCGCCGCAGACGAGGTCAACTTGACGCGCTCGGGGCGCATCAACTCGCGCTGGTCGAGCGGGAAGGCGTTCGGGTTTTTCTGGCGATACTCGCGGCTCCAGCGCGCCGCTTCGGGGTCCCAGGGGAAAGGCGGCTTGGTCGGGTCGTCGTGGAAATTCTTCCACTGCAACATCTCGCCGAGCATGATGACGAGTCGGTCGAGCGAACGGCTGGCCGTCCACCAGGCCGCGTCAATGCACACGCTCCCGTTCAAATGGTTGATGTTCGGATGCCAGATGGGCGTCATCCACTTCATGCCGGGCCAGCGTTGCGGATACTGATTGTGCAAATAAATTTCCACTTGATGGCTCGTCCCATATTTCGGGTTGCCCTGGCGATCCACGTCAATGATGCTCTTGCATTTGAACGTCACGATGTAACGCTCAGGCGGCAGGGACGGAATAGACGAAATGGCCTTGAACGAGATCAGATCGCTGCGCGCGGCCAGTTCTTTCATCAACTCATGGTCGGCGCGCATCCGTCTCATGCGCGGGCTGTCTGCCACTGAGACCGCGCCCGCGGTGATATCCGCGGTCAGCATCAGGCGGTCGCCATCGGGGATGGCCGCCGCGCCAAGCGTCTCATCTTCCTTCAATTCGCGGCCCAGCGCCTTGCTGTCAATACGATACGACATCGGTCGCCCGTCGGGGCCGACGGTGGGAAGTTGCAACAGAGAGGCGAACTCCGCCAACAGGTCACGCACCGAAACGTCATCGGGGACTTCGGCGTTGCGCGCGCCGCCGCTCGGCAAAACAATGGTCACATTCAAGTCAGGCATGGTTCCTCCATCAAGAGTTGTAGTGCGGCACCTGGCAGACGCCGGTGATCTCCCAGCAGTCTTTGTGGTGTAGAGTTTTACAGATTTCGCATTCGACCACGCCACGCGGATCGACGCGGTTGACGGGTTCCAGACAAAACGGACAGCGGTGCTCCTCCACGATCGCCAATTGGACCTTCGGGCGGGCGCGCCACAACGAGCGTTTCCTCGGGCCGACGGGCAGACTGGCATCCGCCACAGGCAGCGTCACTTTCCTGGGGCACTTGCTCTCCGTCCGTTTCGCCTTGACGGGTTTCCGCGCAGGCCGAAACGCATCCAAAACCGACTTCCGATTCGGCGGCTTAACCGTTGCCTTTGGGCGCGCAGACGGCGGAACGACAACGGGCGGCGCCTGAGGCGCTGGCGCGATCTCCGCGGCGATGATCGGGCGTTTCTTCCAGGCACGGAAGGTCAGAAAGAAAATCAACGTTCCAACGCCAACCTGGAGCAAGCCATCCACATCCACTTGAGTCGGCCATATCTCGAATGGACCGATTCCATATTTCCATTCCGAGAACAATCCGAGCAGAAATATCCCAACCAAATAAACGAACATCGCGACCACAAAACGAATGAAACCACTTCGGCGATTCAAAATCCAACGCGAGCCAAATCCTGCCACAAGCGCCAGTGTCGCCACAGCAGACCAGTTCTCCAGCCAGGCAGGATAATCGCTCTTCTCGCGAAACAGCAATACCAATCCAAATGTAGCGGCGCTCACCAACACGAGCAACGTCAACAGTTTCAAAAACAGGGAATTGCGGACAGCGGTGGAAGAAGACATAAGGGGATTCATCGCGGCAATTTGGGTGGACATATTTTTACTCGGACTGCAAAATCTCCGATTTTGCAAACTCTCATCCGCGCAGTTTTACGCGTCCACGCGCGGGATTGATTTTGACGCCCTTCACCTTCACCTCGCCCTTCAAGCGGACGCGTCCACGGGCGGGTGATGCCGCGTCCGCCGTTTGCTCAAAGTGACGGAAGTGCAGGGCTTCGGGCAGGTCGCCTGTCAACTCGTAGAAGCGATATTGCACGCCATTGTTCGCGCGCAAAATATGCAGGGGAGGCACGCCCACGCTCGCCAGCGTGCGATGCAAAAATTTTTCCTGCCCAGTGATGACGTGTGTCAGCGTAGACTCTCGTAAAATTCCGCAGGTGGGGCAATGCCCCGCCTCGAAACTGACTTCGCTTAATGGCTTGAGCGTCTCTTCGACGGTGTGGCAATTCGGGCACTCCAGCGAAATCACAAGTTCCTGATCCAGCTCGATCAGCGCGTCCGGGCCGAGGTCCGCGCGGGCGATGCGGAGGAGATCGGCCAACGTCGTGCGTTCGGCACGGGCGGGCAGTTCTGTCACCTCGCCATACGTCCAGTGACTCTCGCAATCCTCGCGCGGCGAATACGCGGTGGTGTGCATGTCATTGGTCATGCCGTTGAAATGCGTCACCTTGCCAGGCTCGGTCGGCAGGTCGTGAATCAGTTTGAGCGCCTCCTGCGATTGCATCGCGCCGATGATCGAAGCGATGGTCGGCGTGGTTGGCACTTTGCCGAGCAGAATATTCTGGCGCGCCAGCAACGGGCACGAGTAGCGCATCGAAAGATCGCGCAAAGCCTGTTCGGTCAGCGTGCATTCGTAACATGCGCCGTGGCCAGGCTTGAACACACGCACCAGTCCCAGCAACTCCTGAATGGCGCCATCCACCCAGGGCTTGTTCATCCAATAACAGAATCGGTTCACAGCCAGTCGCGCTTCGCGATTATCGAGGCATCCGATCACCGCGTCCATGCGGCGGATCACGCCCAGCCCCAATTGCGTCGTCACGTCGCCATTCATGTACTGAACATGCACCTGCGGGTTAATGGCCTTGGAGCGCGCCGCCGCGACCTCGGCTTTACTGCGATTGTTGTCCGTTTCGCGAAACAGCACCGAGCGGCTCAGGTTGGCGGCCTCGATCTTGTCGAAGTCCACGATGAAAAGATTTCCGACGCCCATCAACGACAAATTCTTAATGACTTCGTTGCCGAGCGCGCCTGCGCCAATAACCAACACCTTCGCCTGCGTCACTTTTTCGCGCTCCCACCACGAGATGAACTCGAACGTCCCAAGGCGATCTTTTTTCAGATTCGGGATGTGGATCGGCTTCTCCGGCGCGATCGGGATGCGGAGCGGCCCCGTCGGAGGTTCGTTCGCGGCTGGACGTTGAGGCGGGGTCGCGGCTCCCCGAGCCATCTCCTTCGCCTGAGTCATATTTGACTCGTCCATGGCGAGGGCAAACCACCCAACACCCGGACGCGCTTCGATCAAGCGATTCTCTTCCAGCGACTTCAGCGCCTCGCGCAGGGTGGCGCGGCTGATGCCCAATTGGTTGATCAGTTCGCGCTCCGGCGGCAATTGCGTTCCGGGCGGCAGGCTACCGTCTAACAGCGAGGCGGTCAGCTTGGCGGCCGCGGTCTCGGCCAGGGTTTGGTGGGATACAGGTTGGATTTTTATCATAGGTTTTTGTGGTCTAGTGGTCAGACCAGACAAGCCTAGTATAGGACGATTCCCGCTGGAGTCAATGCATTTTTGTGGGAAATTGGTACTATTCCTCCCCATCCCCCATTTTTCGTACAAGAATCAAAAACGACCGCTCGGACGAACGGTCGTTTTTGATTCAGAACAAACCTTAAGCGAGTTCGACCACGCCGCCGGCTTCTTCGAGTTTCTTCTTGGCTTCGTTCGCGGCGTCCTTGCCCACCGCGGAGAGAACCTTGCCACCGGCGGTTTCGGCCAGGGTCTTGGCCTCGCCGAGGCCGAGGTTGGTCAACTGACGGATGACCTTGATGACTTCGATCTTCTTGGGGCCAGCGTCCTTGATGACCACGTCGAATTCGGTCTTCTCTTCAACGGGTTCGGCGGCGACGGCCGCGCCGCCCGCAGCCATCATCGCGACAGGAGCGGCGGCGGAAACGCCCCACTTCTCTTCGAGCATCTTCACCAGTTCGGAAGCCTCGA
The DNA here is from genome assembly GCA_016234485.1 of Chloroflexota bacterium. Taxonomy (GTDB): domain Bacteria; phylum Chloroflexota; class Anaerolineae; order Anaerolineales; family Villigracilaceae; genus Denitrolinea. Next base: position 3,731 of record JACRBL010000023.1, on the reverse strand, counting down.
GCACGCTCAGTTCGCTCAGGGAGGCAACCAGGGATTCCAGATTAGCAGCCATTGTTTACAAACTCCTTGCTTGTAGTTGTTGATTTTTGAAATTCACGACTTGCATCGTCTTCGCGAGCTTACGCCGCGGCGGATTTATCAGAATATGCACGGAACACGGACGCCAGCGAGCGGGCCGGTTCGGCAATGGTGCGAACCAGTTTCGCGGCCGGGGCCTGCAGAACGCCCAACAAACGAGCGCGCATAACCGGCAGCGGGGGCATATCAGCCAGGGCTTTCACCTGTGCGGGATTCAACGCCTGTCCGCCCATGAAGCCGCCTTTAACTTTAGCGAACTCCATGCCTTTTATGGCTTCGTTCAAAGCCTTGGCAGTGCCGGCCGCGTCGGTAAACGCGAACGAAACCGCGGTGCTTTTCTCGAGCATGCCAGCCGGGATGGGCATCCCATTCGCTTCGAGAGCACGCTTCGCCAGCGTATTCTTCACGATATGGAACTCGCCGCCAGCGTCACGGATCTTGGCGCGGATCGCGTCCAGATCTTTCATCTTTGCGCCGGTGTATTCCACCAATAGAATCGCCTGACTGCGTTTAAACCAGTCAGCATACTGGTTGAGCGCTTCTTCCTTGCGCTGTTTAGAAATGGCCAAAGGACAATCACCTCCTTTCGATAAAAAAGTCTTTGCCACTCGTTTTGCGAGGCAAAGACTTTTGCTCCCAGAAGGGATAACAGCCGGTAAAGGCCGCTATTTGCAATTCGTCTTCACCTAAGCAGGGAATTAAGTCCTGGGCGGAGGGTCGAGTAGTTCTGAACGTAGTGAAGAACGTACCGAGACCCGCAGTCGAAGGACGCCTGCCGTCTTTGGCGAAGTGGCTGGTTTAAGTTAAGCGAAGATTATTCGCCTTCCTCCAGGGATTGGGCCGCGTTGGGATCTACTTTAATGCCAGGTCCCATGGTGGTTGCGACCGTGATGCGCCTAAGATAAATACCCTTGGCCCCAGACGGGCGAGCCTTGCGCAGGGCATCCATCAGCGCGGTGAAATTTTCGTACAGTTTGTCGGCGGTGAAAGAAGCCTTGCCAACCGAGACGTGGATATTGGCGGTTTTATCGAGGCGGAATTCCACGCGGCCAGCCTTAGATTCGTTGATGGCGCGTGCGAGATCGCTGGGCGGGACGACCGTCCCTGCTTTCGGGTTCGGCATGAGACCGCGCGGGCCGAGCACACGTCCGAGGCGACCGACCTTGCCCATCATATCGGGCGTGGCGATCGCGACATCGAAATCGAGCGCGCCGCCTTCAATCTTCTTCAGCGACTCGTCGTCGTCTGCAACCAGGTCCGCTCCAGCGGCGCGGGCCGCGGCAGCGCCGTCGCCAGCCGCGAAGACGAGCACGCGCACCGTCTTGCCGAGTCCGTGCGGAAGCACAACGACATCGCGCACCTGCTGATCCGCCTGGCGGGGATCGAGACCGGTGCGAATATGCACTTCCACCGTCGAATCAAACTTGGTCGTGGACGTATCGCGAACCAGCGTCATCGCCGCCTTCGGATCGTAGAGCTGGTCAATGTTCACTTTGGCCGCGGCGGCCTTGTATTTCTTACCATGTTTTGCCATAGGTTCCTCCGTGGTACGAGCGGGTTTGTTAGTCGCACGGTCGGATAGTCTGGTAGTCAAATAGTCCATAAAAGCGACTATGAGACAATGGGACTAAACGACTATAAGGCTAAGCACCCTCCCACAAAATTAATCAACCACATTCAAGCCCATCGAGCGGGCAGTGCCTTCAACCTGTTTCATCGCGCCTTCGATATCAATGGCGTTCAGGTCTTTCATCTTCAGTTCAGCGATCTCACGCACCTGCTTGCGCGACACCTTGCCGACCTTGTCCTTATTGGGGACGGCCGAGCCTTTGGGCACGCCCGCCGCCTTGCGAAGCAGAACCGCCGCGGGCGACGTCTTCAAAACAAAGGTGAACGAGTTGTCGGTGTAGACCGTGATCTCGGCGGGCAACACCTCGCCCTGACGGTTCGAGGTGCGGGCGTTATATTCCTTGCAGAACGCCATGATGTTGATGCCGTGCCCCGCCAGCGCGGGGCCGATCGGGGGCGCAGGATTGGCCTTACCGGCCTCAATCTGCAGACGTACGATTGCTTTCAGTTTCTTTGCCATAGTTACTCCTATGTGGTTTTAGCGGGTCATTTTTGGGGACCCTCCCACGAATACAGTGTTCAGCAAACACTGATATTACGCTTTTTCGACTTGCAAGAAATCCAACTCCACGGGCGTCTCGCGCCCGAAGAAATTGACCATCACGCGCACCTTTGTGCGCTCCATATCAATCTCGGCCACATTGCCGCGGAAGTCGTTGAACGGCCCGTCAATGATGCGGACGCGCTCACCCACTTTATAAGTCACCTTCACCGTCGGCGCTTCGGCTTCCATGCGCTTAATGATCTGGTTCACTTCCTCGGGGCGAAGGGCGGTAGGCAGGTTGCCCATTCCCACGAACCCCGTCACACCCGGCGTATTGCGAACAACGTACCAAGATTCTTCGGTCAGCGCCAAATTCACCAAAACATAACCAGGAAAAATGTGGCGCTCCACCGTGCGGCGCTTGCCATCACGGACTTCGATCTCCTCCTGCGTGGGGATGACCACATCGAAGATCTTATCCTTCATGCCCATCGTCTCGATGCGTTGCTCGAGATTATGGCGGACTTTATTCTCATAGCCCGAATAGCAATGGATGACATACCAAGCCGGGCCGCCATCCGCGGGCAGGTCCACGGGCGCGCCCAGGCTGGACGGGAGGACGGGCTCGGCCACAACCGGCATCTCAGTCGGGACAGACGCGTGAATCTCCTCCGTCTCGGAAGAATCGGACAAGACCGGTTCATCCGACGGGTTCACGTACGCCTCATCCGGTTCGATCGGCTCCTGGCTGAACTGTTTTTCGGGATCCTGCACGTCCATTCAATCCTCAAATTCTTAACGGGCGGAGAGCGCCAGTTTGATCAACGCCTCGCCAGCCGCATCAACCAGCGATAGGTAGATGCCCATCACGACCATCACGGCGATGACGATTGCGCTTAATTGAAGGGCTTCACGGCGGGTGGGCCAGCTTACCTTCCGTAATTCGCCAGTGGTCTCTCGAACATAACGCGTAATCGCGTTGGTTTTTTTCTCGTCAGCCACTTGAATGCTCCTCTTGCTCATTTTGACGGCTAAAACGCCGCCAGTAACGACGGCGTTGCCATTCAGGCAGGCCAGGCAGGACTTGAACCCACAACCGCTCGTTTTGGAGACGAGTGCTCTACCAATTGAGCTACTGGCCTATTTAGTCAAATGGTCTGCTGGTCTCGTGGTCGGGTAGTCCTGACCACGAGACCAAGTGACTATTTGACTATCAAACTACTTGGTTTCGCGATGCAACGTGTGCTTGCGGCAACGCGGGCAGAATTTTTTAAATTCCAGCCGGTTGGGATCGTTGCGGCGATTTTTCTCGGTGGTGTAATTGCGCTCTTTGCAGTCGCCACATTGGAGTGTGATAACCGGGCGCACGTCTTTCTTCTTGGAAGCCATCTCTTACCTTCTACTCGATGATCTTGGTGATGACACCCGCGCCGACGGTCAGACCGCCTTCGCGAATGGCGAACTTGGAGCCCGTTTCGAGCGCCACCGGCACGATCAATTCCACCGTCAGGTTCACGTTGTCTCCGGGCATCACCATCTC